>CAVZHG010000001.1:0-166111 GCA_963775035.1 uncultured Alphaproteobacteria bacterium
GGTTATGATCGCCAACCCCAACGATGAGCCGGTCGCCGTCGGCGAGGTCGGCGGTAGCTTTCTGGTGCGCCCGAAGCGGCCGTTCGCGATGCTCTCGGCCTCTCCCAACGGCCCCGAGGCTACTCTGGAAGCCTGCCGGAACTTCTGGTTCCACCGGCGACAATGCGCGTGTCGACGCGGACGGGTACTACTACTTCGTTGATCGCAAGAAGGATCCGATACCGCCGCCGCGGTGAGAATATCTCGTCGTCCGAAGTCGAGGCGACACTCAACCGCCACCCGGCAATCCTCGAATGTGCGGTGATCGCGGCGCCGTCGGAACTCGGCGAGGACGAGGTCAAGGCCGTGGTTGTGTTGCGCGACGGTGCACAGGCCGACGCCGACGAGCTTTGGGCGTTCTGCGACGAGCACATGCCGAGGTTTTGGGTGCCGCGCGACTAGAGTTCCGACGCGAGATGCCCAAGACGCCAAGTCAAAAAATACAGAAGTACCTGTTTCGTGCGGGCGAAGACCAGGGCGAGATCTTTGATGCGCAGCGAGCGGAAGGGGTACGCCATGAACAAGCGAACGATCAAGGTCTATACGGACTACAAGAGCCCTACGCGTACCTCGCCAAGGACCTCGTCTACGACCTCGAGCGCGACACCGGCGTCGAGGTCGACTGGCTTCCCTACACGCTCGACATCCCCGCCTATCTCGGCAGTGCCACGCTTGACACGGGTGGCGGCATCGCGAGGCGAGCTGGAACGCGCACCAGTCGGCGAGTCAAGTACAGCTACATGGACTGCCGCCGCAGCAACCGGCGCGGGCTCACCATCCGCGGGACACAGAAGATCTGGGATTCCTCGTTGGCGAACATCGGGATGCTCTGCGCGAAGGCGCACGGTATCTTTCACGCCTACCACGATCGTGTCTTTGAGCGCTTCTGGCGACGTGAGTTGGACATCGAAAGTGTGCCGGTGCTGGCAGCGCTGCTCGCCGAATGTGGTGCCGAAGCTGTGGAATTTCCAGCCTACGCCAAGGGCGCGGGACCAAACTTCTGGATGAAATCCAATCCGACGCCGAGGCCGCAGGCGTGTTCGGCGTCCCGAGCTTCCTCCTCGAGGATGGCGATACTATTGGGGCCGGGAGTATCTGCCCCGTATCAGCGAGATCGTGCGACATATCTTATTGTTCTGATTGGCGATCCCGGCAGGATTTGAACCTGCGACCCCCAGATTAGGAATCTGGTGCTCTATCCAGCTGAGCTACGGGACCTGAGCGAGAACGCGGTGGGCGCGGACGCGCGGCGGGCCCACACTTGCGCGTTTCGCGCCGGCCGGTCAAGCCGATGGTCGCAGGGCTGATCGTCTACCTCGGGGCGTGTCCGGCAGGCCCTACCCCGCCGCATGGCGGGGCGCGGCCAGACCGCTTGCCGACGCTCGCCGATCGCGCAATCCTAGCAGCTTCGGGCCGCACGCAGCCGCCGAGAGCGGTATCGCAAACGCCTGCTGGAGACACGCCCTCATGCTTCTCGACCGCAATCACGCCGTCCCTGCGCTCGTCGGCGACCCCAGGCATTTCCTCATGATCGCCGGTCTCGCCGGGACTGCGTACGAACTCGCGTCGATCACCGACGACGGCGATAACCTGTTTGCGCTCGGCGGCGCGATGGGGGCGGCTCTGTCGATGGGCCTCGGGCTGGCGCTGGCGCAGCCGACGCGGCGCGTGCTGGTGGCGACCGGTGACGGCGAGTTGCTGATGAACGTCAGCGCGCTCGCCACCGTCGGCGTCATGGCACCCCCGAACCTCGCCATCCTCTGCGTCGACAACGGCCACTACGGCGAAACCGGTTTTCAGCGCAGCCACACCAGCCTCGGCGTCGATCTCGAACGCATGGCGATCGGCGCCGGCATTGGATCGACGATGACGGTCGAGCGCGAGGATCAGATCGCGGCCGGCACGCGGATGCTGCGCGAGAGCAGCGGCACCTGCTTCGTCGTCGTCCGCGTCTCGACCGCCGACCCGCCGAAGGACAAGCTGTCGTTCGACGCGCCGGCGGCCCGCAGCCAATTCCGTCGAGCCCTGCTCGTCAAAACCTGAGGGCGCGACCAACGCTCCGCGACAGATCCAGTGGAGGAAATTCAAAAATGGCTCGCAAGCCACTGCGCCAGCGCGTGCTCGCCGGAGAAACCGTGCTCGGCAGCATGATCTTCGAGTTTGTGGCACCCGGCGTCCCGCAGCTTCTCGTCAACGCGGGCGCCGAGTACGTGATCTACGACATGGAACACACGGGCATGTCGCTCGAGACGATCAAGGCGCAGATCGCGTACTGCCGCGGGTTGCCGATTGCACCGATGGCGCGGGTGCCGCGCGGCGAGTACCACTTCCTTGCCCGTGCGCTCGACATCGGCTGCCACGGCGTGATGATCCCGATGGTGGAGAGCGTCGAGCAGGCGCGCGCGATCGTCGAGGCGACGCACTATCCGCCGCGCGGCCGGCGGGGCGCGGCATTCGGCTTTGCCCATGACGACTATGCGCCCGGCGATCCGAGATCAAAGATGAAGGCGGCGGACGCCCGAACGCTGGTCATCGCCCAGATCGAGACCGAGCGCGGCCTCGAACACGTGGAAGCGATTGCCGCACTCCCCGGCATCGACGTGCTCTGGGTCGGCCATTTCGATTTGACCAACTTCCTCGGCATTCCCGGCCAGTTCGACAATCCGATCTACGTGAAAGCGGTCGAGCGCATCGTCGCTGCAGGTCGCCGTCACAAGAAGGGCCTCGGCTTCATGGCTGCGAACGAAGACTGGGCACGCGCCTACAAGAAGCTCGGCTTCAACATGCTGGCGGCCGGGCCCGATCAGGCGCTGCTCACGGCGGGCATGCGCGGCATCCTCGCGAGCGTGGCGGACAAGTGATGGCGTTCCAGGTCGGCGCGACGTGAACGACAACCGCCCCGATCCGTCACCCGCCATACCGGCCTACGCGACGGCGACCGCCTTCGGCCTGGCTTTCATCGGCCTGGTCGGTTCGTCGTCATTGATGCTGGGGCTGTCGGTGCTGGCGCCGATGCTGATGGTCGCCGCCGACATGCCGCCCGCCGCCTTCGGCTGGGTCAGCGGCGCCGCGGGCCTCGGCTCGGTCTGGCTCTACATGGCCAACTCGGCCTTCACGGTTCCGCTCGGCCCCATCAAGGCGCTCATCGTCGCCGCGTTCGTCGCCATCGCCGGTGCCGCGCTGTTCGCCAGCGGCATCTACGCGCTGATGATCGCCGGCGCCATCCTGATCGGCTTTGCCTACGCGACGATGACGCCGGCCGGCACCCAGATCCTCGCCGACAACACGCCGTCCGCCCGGCGCAACCGCATCTTCTCGCTCCGCCAGACCGGCGTGCCGCTCGGCGGCGTCATCGCCGGCGTCGGCGGCAGCGCGCTGGCGGCGCAGTACGGATGGCGCATCGCCCTCGCGGCGTTTGCTGCCTTCGTGCTGGTGACGAGCATCCCGCTGCTGCTGGCGCCGCGACACTTCAACGAAACTCGTCCGCGCAGCCCATTCCGTCTCGACGCCCTGTTCGCGCTGTCGAACCTGCGCCAGCCGTTCCTGACCATCGCCGCGATACCGGGGCTGCGGCTGATCGCACTGGCGAGCATCGGCTTCGCCACCGTCCAGGGCATTCTCAACACGTTCTTCGTCACGTTTCTCGCCAACGGCCTCGGCTATGACCTCAAGTTGGCCGGCCTGCTCTATGCGCTCAATCAGGCAGCCAGCGTCGCCGGCCGCGTCGCATACGGTTTCATCGCCGATGCGCTCGGCTCGCCGCGGCCGGTGCTGTGCGCACTGTCGGCCCTGTCGGCGGCGTCGGCACTTGCCATCGCGTCGCTCGGCAGCGGGTGGTCGCTGCCGACGCTCGCCGCAGTCGCGATCTTCTCGGGGCTGGCGGTCGCCACCTGGAACGGCCTCTTCGTCGCCGAAGTGGCATCCCTTGCCCCGGAGCAGGTGAGCCAGGCCTCCGCCGGCGCGACCTTCTTCGTGTTCGGCACTTACGTCGTGGTGCCGCCGCTCGCAGGTCTGGTCATCACAGCGTTCGGCTATCGCTCAGCCTTCGTCATGGCCGCGCTCTTCGTGATGATTACCGGGGTCGCGCTCGTCACCGGCTGGCGCGGAAAGATGAGGAGTTAGACAAAGCCCTCCTCGATCGAGCTGCGGATCGCGACGTCGAGCGCCGCACGATCGAGGAGCCCGGCAGGATTGTCGCGCGTCGGGCCGAAGCGGCGCGCGTGGATGGCGCGCTGGCGCGATACCGTCTCCAGCCGCTCCAGTTCGGCAAGCGGATCGGCATGATCATCGACCCTGAGGTCGAGCAGCGGACTGTCCTCGCCGTCGTGGACCAGCATAGCCGCCGACTGCTTCCCGCGCTTGTCGCCGCCCGCCGCCTCTCCAGCCTTCATCGCCGCAACCAGCCGCTGCGCGAAGGGCTTGTCCATGGCCGCTTCGTACGCGTCCGCGCTCGCCGCGATGACTTGCGGCCCCGCCAGCATGTTGCCGGCAATCGACAGCGTGCCGCGCGCGAGATGCCCGCACCATTCGACGCAGGCAGCCCCCGTCGCGGCGGCAAACCGGCCGTCGCGATCCATCACGTGGACCTGGCGATGATCGCGCCCTTCATCGGACAGCATCAGCATCCGCACCGCGTCCTCGGCGGAAGCTCCTGCCGTCAGCAGCGCCAGTCCGCGCGGCCCGAAGAACGGATTGGTCATCGCCTGCGAGCAGATCGCCCCGACACCGGTCTTGATATTGGGGACGCGCGCGCCGACCGCGAAATTGCATGTCGCAACCGCGATCCCGATGCGGCCCGTTGCCTTGTCCCGCGCGATGATCGACCACGTCATGCCGCTTGCCCCCTGCCCTTACGCGGCACTGCGTTCATCGGCGAGGACCTTGGCAACCGCCGGCCGCGCTTCCATCCGCTTGAAATGGTCGGCGACCTTCGGGAAGCGCTTGATGTCGACGCCGTCGCGGCTGAGCCAATTCGCCATCGTATAGAGATAAGCGTCGCCGACCGAGAATGCCCCGCCCATCACCCACGGGCCCTTGAACATGCGCTCTTCGATGATGGTGAAATGGTCGCCCATGTTCTTCGTCACCTTCAGCTTCAGGGCCTCGACCACCGCGGCATCGTCGGACCAGCGGCCGCCGCGGCCGCCGTGCGCGTGCGAGACGTGGACGGTCGAGCAGAGATAGCTGTTGAACGCCTGCAGCTCGGCGAATGCAAAGGGATCGTCGAGCGGGGCGAGACTGGCGCCGCGATGCGTCTGCGCGACATAGGCGAGGATCGCCGGCGTCTCGGTGATCACCCCTCGATCGGTCACCAGCGCCGGGACGCGGCCCTTGACGTTGAGCGCGAGATAGTCGGGCTTGGATTGCTCGCCGGACTTCAGGTCCATGCGGATCGCCTCGTACTCGGCGCCCGCCTCTTCGAGCGCGATGTGCGAGGCGAGCGAACAGGCACCGACGCCGTAGTAGAGTTTCAGCATGATACTTCCCCCTTAGGTGTGGATGACGCGCCCGTAGGCGTCGAGCACGCTCTCGTGCATCATTTCCGACAAGGTCGGATGCGGGAAGATCGTATGCATCAGATCTTCCTCGGTCGTCTCGAGATCCATGGCGATGACGAAGCCCTGGATCAGCTCGGTCACTTCGGCGCCGACCATGTGCGCGCCGATGAGTTGCCCCGTCTTGGCGTCGAAGATCGTCTTGACCAGGCCCTCGGGCTCGCCGAGCGCGATCGCCTTGCCGTTGCCGGCGAACGGGAAGCGGCCGACCTTGACGGCGCGGCCTTGCTCCTTCGCCTTCGCCTCGGTGAGGCCGACACTGGCGATCTGCGGATGGCAATAGGTGCAACCGGGAATCCGCAGCTTGTCCATGGCGTGGGGATGCATCCCCTTGATCGTCTCGACGCAGATGACGCCCTCGTGTTCGGCCTTGTGGGCAAGCATCGGTGCTCCCGCGACGTCGCCGATCGCGTAGATGCCGGGGACGTTGGTGCGGCCGAGACCGTCGGTCACGATCGTGCCGCGCTCGAACTTGACACCGATTTTTTCGAGCCCCAGCCCCTCGACATTGCCGACGACGCCGACCGCTGAAATCACCTTCTCGAACTCAGCCGTCGTCCGCTTGCCCTTGTCGTCCTCAATCGTCGCGACGACCTTGTCGCGCTGCTTTTCGAGCGCCACGACCTTGGCGCCGGTCAGGATCTTCATGCCCTGCTTCTCGAAGCGCTTCCTTGCGTGCGCCGCGATCTCGGCGTCCTCGACGGGGAGGATCTGCGGGAGCAGCTCGACCACCGTCACCTCGCACCCCATCGTGCGATAGAACGAGGCGAACTCGATGCCGATGGCGCCGGAGCCAACGACCAGCAGCGATTTCGGCATCGCCTGTGGGATCATCGCCTCGAAATAGGTCCACACCTGCTTTCCATCCGGTTCGAGGCCGGGGAGTGCGCGGGGCCGCGCCCCTGTCGCGACGATGATGTGTTTGGCCTCGTAGGTGCCGGCGCCGAGCGTGCCCGCGGGTGCCGGGATCTGTGGCTGCATGGCCGCCTTCTTCGATGCCGCGACCTGGACCTGGCCCGGCCGCTCGATCACGGCCTCGCCCCAGATCACCGACACCTTGTTCTTCTTCATCAGGAAGCCGACACCGCCGTTCAGCCGCTTCGCCACTTCGCGCGAGCGCTGGACCACGCCCGCCGTATCGACCGTCAACGTGCCTTCGAGCTTGAGCCCGTAGTCCTTGGCGTGCGTCCCGTAGTGATAGATCTCGGCCGAGCGCAGCAGCGCCTTGGCTGGAATGCAGCCCCAGTTGAGGCAGATGCCGCCGAGGTGCTCGCGCTCGACGATGGCAACCTTGAATCCGAGCTGGGCGGCCCGGATCGCCGCCACGTAGCCGCCGGGGCCGGCGCCGATGATGATGATGTCGAAGCTGGTGGCGGTCATGCGATGCGTATCCTGAGCGGGGGAGGAGAGAGAGTGCGGCCGGACCCGGTGCGGTGGTGGCGCGCGCCGCAGCCCCACATTCAAGCGGATGCTGGGCCGAACGCCAAGTCCTCAGTGCAGCTCATGAAAAAAGACCTGCAGGAGCGCAAACGCACGGCTTTGCACTTTCATACCGTTGGGCTATGTGTCAGGGCAATGTCGCCGCCGGCTGGCATGGGCTGGCATGGGCTGGCCGACCCGGTGCGGCGACTGGTCCCGGATCGGCACTCTTGCCGGATGCTGTGCATAAGTGCTCCGTTGGCGTCACCGGAGTGTGCGAGCCTTGGGTATTCGGTCCCGCAGGGATACACTCGATTGACGCCAATCCTCGGCGCAACCCTTCCAGCGCCGTCACAATTCGCCCACGCTGAGGCCCTAGAGGCTCGAAAGCGTGCGTCCACAGCCAGGATGTCGAGGCCATGAAAGAAAAGAGCACCATCGCCCTCGTCGACGACGAGCGCAACATCCTCACGGCGCTCCGCATGGCGCTCGAGGCCGAAGGCTACAAGGTGCGGACCTATCCGGACGGCGCCGCCGCCCTCGAGGCTCTGACCGAGGAACCCGCCGATCTCGGCATCTTCGATATCAAGATGCCGCGGATGGACGGCATGGAGCTGCTCCGCCGCGTCCGCCAGCAATCGGACATGCCGGTCATCTTCCTCACCTCGAAGGACGAGGAGATCGACGAGTTGTTCGGCCTGAAGATGGGTGCCGACGACTACATCGCCAAGCCGTTCTCGCAGCGGCTCGTGGTCGAGCGGGTGAAAGCAGTCCTGCGGCGCGTGCAGGTCAAGGACGGCACGGCGCCGCCGACCGAGGCCGCCCGCATCCTCGAGCGCGGCAAGTTGCGCCTCGATCCCGAGCGGCACACCTGCCACTGGGACAACCGCGCCGTGACCCTGACGGTCACCGAATTCCTGATCCTGCAGGCGCTGGCGACCCGGCCCGGCGTGGTCAAGACCCGCGACGCCCTGATGGACGCCGCCTACGACGATCAGGTCTACGTCGACGATCGCACGATCGATAGCCACATCAAGCGCCTGCGCAAGAAATTCAAGCAGGTAGACGACGATTTCGATGTGATTGAAACACTTTACGGGGTCGGCTATCGTTTCAAGGAGACCTGAGACCGGGTCTGAGATCGGGCCTGTAAACTCGCGATACCGGCATACGGGCACATGCTGTAGTATCGCGGCAGAGAAACGGCTGATTCCGCGCCGCCGCCAGATTCAGGGGCGCCCAGATCAGGGGCGCCCAGATCAGGGGTGCATTGCCGACCTAGGGGTCCGCCGAAGGGCTCTCGGGATTCTTGGGGGCGCCGCGACCGGGCTTCGGGCCGGACGCGAGCTGCGAGAGCGAGGGAACCGATCAGATGGCACTCGAAGGCGACCGCATTTGGCAGCTGCCGGCGTCGGACGACGATGCCGGTTCGCTCACCCAGCGGTTGCGGCGTAGCGCCGCGGCGTTCCGTGCGCGCACGCTGGAGGTCTGGCAGTTTCTTCAGTCCCGCCCGCCGCTGCGCTATTTCTTCTCGACCCTTGCGCGCCGCATCGTCCTCGCCAACCTGCTCGGCCTCGTCGTCCTCGTCAGTGGCATGGTGTGGCTCAGCCAGACGCAGGCTTGGCTCATCACGGCGAAGTATGAAAGCCTCAAGATCCAGGGCGAGATCATCGCGTCGGCGATTGCATCGAGCGCCCTCATCGACCGCGACGGGGGAGGAGGGAGCCTCCTATTCAATCCCGAGCGCCTGCCGGAACTCGACGCGCTGCGCGTGCCCTTCCGCGACGATGGTTTCGCGGCCATGGAGCTGTCGCTCCGCCACGAGCGCGTCATCCCCGTTCTGAAGCGCCTCATTCATCCGACGCACAACACGCGCGCGCGCATCTACGACCGCAACGGCAAGCAGATCGTCAACTCCAACGAGCTCAACGATCTGTCGTTCCCCTTGCCGCTGGACCCCGCGATCGATCCGCGCCCGGCGGCCGAGCCCGAGACGCCGGCCAAACGCGTCAAGGTCAAGAATTTCTGGACACGGCTCGCCGGCTTCTTCGATCGCTCGGACCTGCCGATCTATCGCGAGATCGGACGCGGCGCGAGCGGCACGAGCTATCCCGAGGTTCGCCAGGCGCTGCGGGGTGCAGCTCTTCCCCCGATGCTTCTCCTGACCGACGACCAGGAAAAGATCGTCTCGCTCGCCATACCGATCCAGCGGCGCAACGCCGTGCTCGGCGCCCTGCTGCTCTCGACGCGCCCCGGCGAAATCGATGAGATCATCAATAGCGAGCGCAGCGTCATGCTGACGATCGTGCTGCTGGCGCTGGCGGCCTCCATTTTCGCCTCGCTGCTGCTGGCGCGCACCATCGCCGGGCCGATGCGGCGCCTCTCCGAAAGCGCCGAGAGCGTCAGTCGCAGTATCAATGCGCGCACTGATCTGCCGCAGTTCGGCAACCGGCAGGACGAGGTCGGCCAGCTTTCCGAGGCCGTCCACACCATGACCCAGTCGCTCTACAGGCGGATCGAAGCGAGCGAGAAGTTCGCCGCCGACGTGGCCCACGAGCTCAAGAATCCGCTCACGGCCGCCCAGGTGATGGCTCAGTCGCTGCATTACGCGCGCACGTCCGAGCAGCGCGATCAGGTGGTCCAGCAGATCCAGGGCGAGTTGAAGCGGCTCAATCGCCTGATCACCGACGTCGCCAACACATCGCGTCTCGATGCCGAACTGGCGCTCCAGAAGACCGAGCCCATCGACATCCGCGGCATCCTGACGTCGATCGTCGAGACGTTCCGCGGCACACTCGAGGGTGAGGACCATCGCATCCTCCTCGAAATCCAGGACGTGGCGGTGCGCTCCGATGCCTTCGTCGTCAATGGCCATGAAGACAATCTCGGCCGCGTGCTCACCAATCTCCTCGACAATGCACTCTCCTTCTCCCCCGAGGACGGCGCCGTGACCGTGCAGGTGCAGCGCATCGGTGGAGCGGTCGAGATCGCGGTCAGCGACCAGGGCCCCGGCATCCCCGCGGAAAGCATCGACAAGATCTTCGCGCGCTTCTATTCCGATCGCCCGCAAAGCGATCGCATCAGCAGCAAGAATTCCGGCCTGGGTCTCTCAATCTCGCGCGAAATCGTCGCCGCACACGGCGGACAGATCTGGGCCGAGAACCGAATCGAGGGCGGCAAGATCGCCGGCGCCTGCTTCCGAGTGAGGCTGCCCTGCGCCGACGTCCGCACCATGGGGCGGCGCACGCGCAAGGAACTCGCGTAACGTCGAGCCGCCCAGCATCGGGAATTGGCATATGGGCTGGCGGTTGATCGAGAACCTTGCTGTCGCGCACCTCCCGCGTGCATCACGTCGCGCACATCTCGCCGCACTGAAACCCGACTGATCCTGCCTAAGCCCTTCCGATCCGCAGCCCCCGCCGACATTCAGGACGATCGAACCGATGGTGGCGATGGCTTCATTCCTGCCGCCCGCACTGTCGAAGCCGCGCTTCCGCGTGTTCGCGACCGGGCAGGCCGTCTCGATCATCGGCGGCTGGATCCAACAGATCGCGCTGTCCTGGCTGATCTATCGGCTGTCGGGCTCGGTCTTCCTGCTCGGCGTCTCCGGGTTCCTCACCCAGATCCCGTTCCTGATCTTCTCGCCATTCGCCGGCGCGCTCACCGATCGCGTGCGCCGCGTGCGGATGCTCATCGTCGTCAATTGTGTGCTGGCTAGCCTCGCCAGCCTCCTCGCCATCATGGCGACGATCGGCGTCGCCGACGTGCGGATCTATCTGGCGATCGCGCTCTGCATCGGGACCGCGACTTCATTCGAGACCCCAGCGCGCCAATCGCTGCTCTCGGCGATCGTCGAGGACCGGGCGCTGCTGCCGAGTGCGATCGGCGTCAACTCGATGATGTTCAACATCGGCCGCATCATCGGCCCGACGATCGCCGGCATTCTGCTGTTGCGGTTGCCGGAGAGCTGGTGCTTCGCGCTGAATGCCTTGAGCTTCGGCGCCATCATCATCGCCCTCATTGCGATGCGGCTCCCGGACCCCAAGCCCGAGCGCAAGGATGGGCGCAAGGGCATCGCGCTCGGCGAGACGATCGCCTACCTCAGAACCCATCCCGCCGCCCGCTATCTGCTGCCGACCGTGACCTCCATTGCCATCTTCGCGCTGCCCTACCAGCACACCATGCCGTCGATCGCCGCCTCCTTCTTCGATGGCAACGCGTCGACGCTCGGGCTGTTGATGAGCTCGGTCGGCGCCGGCGCCTTGATCAGCGCCGTCGTGCTCGCCATGCAGAGCGGCTCGCGCGTTCAACTCATCGTGGTCCGGGTGGCGCCCTTCGTCGTCGCGCTGACGCTGATCGCGTTCAGCCAGTCGCGCAATCTCACGCTGTCGATGATCCTGCTCGCCATGCTCGGCGGCGCCCTCCTGATGACGTCCGCCTCCACCAACACGATCATGCAGCAGTCGGTCGACGACGCCTGGCGGGGCCGCGTCATCGGTGTCTACGTGATGAGTTTCGTCGGCATGGCGCCGCTCGGCAACCTGATGACCGGCGCCATCGCCGAGCGCTTCGGGATCGGACCGACGCTCACCTTCAACGGCATCATGATCCTGCTCTGCGTCGGCATCACGCAATTGCGCTTTGCCGCCAACCCCGCCGCCATGGAACGCCTCAAGGCCGACCTCGGGAGTTGAGAAGCATCAGCGCCGCTGCGTCCCCGACAGCGCGTAGGTCATGATCTTGTAGGCCAGCGCCGCCGCTGTGTAGTCATAGACGTGCATCCCGGGGATCGGCGCCAGCTCGACGATGTCGGCGCCGACGATCGAGCCGACTTCGGCGGCACGCCGCAGGATCGCCAGCGCCAGCAGGTAGGAGAGCCCGCCCGGCGTCGGCGTGCCCGTTGCCGGCATTACCGCGCCGTCTAGGCCATCGATATCGAACGTCACGTAGATCGGGCGGCCGGCGAGCGGCTTGACGATCTCATCGATGTCCCAGACCGCCTGGTCCTTGCCCCAGAAGATGTGCACGCGGTCACGGTTGGCGGTCGCGAAGTCCGCTTCTTCCTTGGAAATCGCGCGAATGCCGACCGACACGAGTTCGACGTGCGCGTGGTCGAGGACACGGCGCATCGCGGACGCGTGCGAGTATTTTTCGCCAAGGTAGCCGTCGCGCAGATCCGCGTGCGCGTCGAACTGCAGCACGACGAGATCCTTGTGGCGCTCGGCGAACGGCCGGATCGCACCCGCCGTCAGCGAATGCTCGCCGCCGAGCACCAGCGGAAAGCGCCGCGCGTCAAGCACCTGCCCGACCAACGTGGCGAGCTGCGTGAGCGCCTCATCGATCGACCCGGCAATTGCCGGCGCGCGGACGGCCGCGATGCCGTAGTCGAGGTACGGCTCGCGCCACACCTCCTCATCGAACAGCTCGAGCTGGTGGCTTGCAGTGAGGATCGCCGCCGGCCCCGCCGCCGTGCCGCCGCCATAACTGACCGAGGCTTCGAGCCCGAACGGGATCACCACCGCCCGCGCCTTCTCCGGCGCGCCGGCATCGGCGCGCAACGGGTCATGAAAACTCTCCTCGGCGGGGAGGTAATCGAGCGGGGGGGGCGTCGGGCGGCTCATGCGGGATCCTCGGAGATGCGCCAATGCGATAAGCTCTTGGCAGAGAGCGCCGCCCGTCGCAACCTGGATCAAAAGGGCAGAGGAGAGCGACATGCGCGGATTGAGTGGCAAGGTAGCGATCGTCACGGGGGCGGGAAACGGCATCGGGGCTGCCATCGCCCGGCGACTGGCGGCGGACGGATGCAAGGTCGTGGTCGCGGACATGAGCGCCGAACGCGCCGCAAATATAGTCCAGGAGATCGTCAATTCCGGCTGCGCGGCCGAGCCGTTCGTCGTCGACGTGCGCAAACGCGAGGGCGCCGCGGCAATGGTCGCACGCGCCGTCGAGGCCTTCGGGCGGCTCGACATACTGGTTGCCAACGCCGGTCTCATGGACCGCGAGCCGTTCCTCGAGATGACCGACGACCTGTGGGATCGCGTCATCGGCACCAACCTCTACGGCACCTTCATTTGCGCCCAGGCCGCGGCCCGCCAGATGGTGGCGCAAGGCGGCGGTGGGCGCATCGTGGCGGTCGCGTCGAACTCCGGCATCTTCGGCGGCCGGGGCCGCGCCGCCTATGGCGCCAGCAAAGCCGGCATCATCAATCTCACCCAGACCATGGCGATCGAACTCGCCGAGCACCGCATACTCGTCAACGCCGTGGCACCGGGGCCGACGCGGACGCGCGTCAACGCCTCAGCCGAGCCGTCCGAGTATATCCGCACGCGGATGCCGCTCGCCCGCTACGGCGACCCCTCGGAAATCGCCGCCGTCGCCGCATTCCTCGCCTCCGACGACGCGAGCTTCGTCACCGGCCACGTCTATGCCGCGGACGGCGGCTTCACGATTTCCGGCATGATGGACAACTGAGCCGATCGGGGCCAGACAATCGGCGCTTGCCGTTCTTCCCGCTCGCGAGCGGGCCGGCAGCTCGCCGTCGACGAGATGGCCGAGATCGACACGATTTCGCTGGGGTGAGATCTCGGCGACAGATATCGCGCTTTCAGCGCGAGCGGGGACTTGTCCCCGCACCCCTACCGGGGGACACCCCCGGAGCCCCCGCCTTCTATGAAATAGAGTCCGGCTGCGACCGTAACGTGCCTACGGACGCAGCGCCGTCAAACGCTGGCGGGCGGCGTCGATGCCGCCGCTGAGCGCTTCCCGGTAAAGCTCGACCGCGCGCGGCACCTCGGCACGCACGCTGCGGATTCCCCGCGCAGCAAGGAAGTTTGGATCAAACGTCTCGGCGAGAGGAAGCGGGCGGCGGGCGTCGTCGCCAGGAGCTGGTTCTCCAGCAGCCGGCGGGCAGCCGCAAAATCCCCGTCGCCGATCAATCGCCGCGCGTCGTCGAGCATCGCCACTTCGGGCTTGATCGCAGGCGGCGGCGGCACAACTGGGTTGATGATTTCGACCGGCACCGGCTTCAGCTCAGCGACGGGCACCTTGGCCGGCTCCTCGCGCGGCACCGCGATGGGTGTCGGCGCGGCTCTCGGTTGAGACGACGCGCTCGGCACGATCGAGCCCACCACATCGACCGGCGCCACAGGCGCGACCACGGTCCGCCGCACTTCGGCGACAGGCTCGCGCTCCTTGACCGCTGCCACGTTCGATGGCGCCGCAACGGCAAGCCCGAGGTCGGCAGCCGTCAATCCGGCCAACGCCATCGGGTCGAACCGCCCTTTGTACCACAGCACGCCCGGCACCGCGATCGCGAGCCCAAGGACGAGACCGAGAAGTGCGCCGCCCATATGCCGCGAAAGCGCGCTCGGCGACCGCGGCATGATCGGTGATTGCCATGCGACGGGGATCGGCTCAGGCATACGCTGACGCTCCTCCTGCTCATCGAGATCGAAATCGGTCAAGCGCCTGCCGAGCCGATCAACCGGATTTCCCGTCATCGCACGGGATTGTCCCCTCCCGCGCTCCTGGAAGCGCGCCCGAAGCTCGTCGACTGTCCGCGCCCGCGGAGTCCATGGCGCGGGGACCGCCTGCCGCCCCGAAGATTGCTCGGGCGACAACCGCAACCCGAAGTCCTTGCGCACGCCATGAGCGCTGTCTCGAGCGCCCTCATCAGCACCTGTGGATGCGGCATTTCCGTGGCGCCGACCCGCTTCGTGATTGTCGGTCGATTGAGCATGATCGCGCGAGGCGTCACGCGGCGTCGGATCCGGATGGGGCAGCGGGATGCGGGCACTCATCGCGCCCCCCGATCCGCACACGCGGTCACGGAGGTCCGATCAGGGCCCGGCAGCGCTCGATGCGCTCCAGCGGCGCATCCGCGCCGACAGCAACACCAAAAAGCGCTCGATAAATCGCATTCACGATCGACAAACGTACGCACAACACCCAGCCTCGACCCATGCTGCTGCCCCTGGGACCATGTCCCAAACAGCAATGGTCGGATAATCTCAACATACCGCATGGTTAAAGTACACGCGGATCAATTCACCGACAAAGACTTTCTTTCCCGCCACCACAAAACGCGGCAAGCGGAGGAAATCCGCGGTCGGTGGCAGTCGTCGGGAGCTGCGGCTACGAGCGGCCTTTGCCACCTGAATTGAGCGACCGCACGAAATCGTAGACCAGCATCGCCATGACGAGCAGGACGATGACGATCAGCGGCGGCGCCGGCACCCAGATCAGCATCACGGTGAGAAACGCCGCGACCATCGCGATGCCCAGGACTCCAGTGATCAAGTTCGTCATTTGCGGCTCCTCTTGCTGGCAGCACCGCGGCCAGCCTTGTGACGCGACGATGAGGCCTTGCGGCCGGCGCCCTTGCTCACGTGCGCGGCAAGCCAACGCGCCGTCCGCAGGAGGCGAGCGTCGTTGCCGCGCCGGCCGATCAACTGCACGCCGATCGGCAAACCGTTCGGACCCTCCAGCAGCGGCAGCGATACGGCCGGCGTGCCGAGGTACGTCCAGGTCGAGCAGAAGATCGGGTTGCCGGTCGCGGTGCCGATAGGTGCTTCGCCGGGCGCCGAGGCGGTCAGGATGGCGTCGTACTCGTTGAAGATGTCGTCGAGCAGACGATTATAGGTCTCCGCTGCCGAAGTCGCCTCGAGATAAGCGAGCGCAGTCAGTTTGCCACCGCGTTCGAGCAATTCCCTTAGCTGGACACTCAGCACCTCGCCCCCTTGCGCCAGGTCGCGGCGGAAGTTGTGCGCCATCTCGACCGCCATGACAGTGCCATGAAACTCGATTGCTCGATCGAAGCTCGCCACCAAGCTCGACCGGCTGAACGACGTCGCCGAGGGCTGCGACGAGTTCGCCGAACGCCTCGTCGGGCATCGGTTCGGCCGCCTTCCACGCCGGTCCTTTCACGAAGGCCAGCCGCGGCGTCAGCGGCGGTTCGCCGGCTGCCGTCAGCGCGAGTTGCGGGCTCGCGATCGGACGCGTGTCGGGGTCCTCGTCGTCGTGGCCGACCAGGACATCGGCGAGCAGCGCGGCATCGGTCGACGGAACGCGCGAAGACGCCGACATGATCGAGCGCGCGCGAGAGCAGCAGCGCGCCCGATCGCGGGATCAGGCCGTGCGTCGGCTTGAAACCGACGACACCGCAAAAGGAGGCGGGGCGGATGACCGAGCCGTTGGTCTGCGAGCCGATGGCGGCAGGGACCATGCCGGCCGCGACGGCGGCGGCCGACCCGCTCGACGATCCGCCCGGTGTGCGCGACGGATCGTGTGGGTTCCTGGTCTTGCCCGGATGGAAATAGGCGTATTCGGTGGTGACGGTTTTGCCCATGATGATGGCGCCGGCGGCGCGCAGCCGGGCGACGGCTGCAGCATCATTGCGCGGCGTGCGTCCTTTCCACAGCGCCGATCCGAACTCGGTCGGATAGTCCGAGGTGTCGAAGATGTCCTTGATGCCGATCGGAACGCCATGCAGCGGCCCGATCGCTCGCCCGGCCATGCGGTGCTCGTCCGCCGCGCGCGCCGCGCGACGCCCGTGGTCGGGATCGAGGAACGCCCAGGCCTGGATCTCGCCGTCGACCTCCTGCACTCGGCTCAGGCAGTCCTCTACCAGTTCCGCGGAACTGACGCGGCCCTCGCGGATTGCCGCTGCCGCTCCGCTACGCCCAGTCCCGAGACTCATTGGCCGCGATCCCGAGCCATCGTGTCACTCTCATCGCGACGTGTAGAGGTAGTCAGGCAGCCACAGTGCGATACCCGGGAAGATGTAGACCAGGATCATCGTCAGGAACACCATTCCGACGAAGGGCAGGGCGCCGCGGAAGATGTGTGTGAGTTCGACCTGCGGCGGCGCGACGCCCTTGAGATAGAAAGCGGCCATCGCCACCGGCGGCGTGTTGAATGCAGTCTGCGTGTTCAGCGCCACCAGAATGCCGAAGAAGATCGGATCGATGCCGAAGTCGTCGAGCAGCGGCAGGAAGATCGGCACGAAGATCACGATGATCTCCGTCCATTCGAGCGGCCAGCCCAGAATGAAGATGATCACCTGCGTCAGCAGCAGGAACTGAATCGACGACAGATTGAGGCCAAGGATGAAGGTCTCGACTACTTGCTGGCCGCCCAGCAGCGCGAAAACGGACGAGAACGTCCACGAGCCGATGAACAAGTAGCAGACCATCGCCGTGGCGCGCGCGGTGAGATAGACCGACTCCTTAAGCATCTTGAAGTTGAGCGCGCCGATAGAGGGCGGCCAAGACGAGGCTGGCGAGCGCACCGGCGGCGCCGCTTCGGACGGCGTCGCAAGGCCGAACAGGATGGCGCCGAGCACGCAGACGATCAGCATCGCCAGCGGCAGAAACGAAGTCGCCAGCGCCCACATGACTTCGCTGTAGGGAACGTCGGTCTGCTCTTTCGGCAGCTTCGGCGCGAGCGCCGGGTTAATGATCGCGCGCGCGATGATGTAGACAATGTACAGCCCGGCCAGCATGAAGCCGGGAAAGAACGCCGCGGCATAGAGCTTGACCGCGGAGACGCCCGCGGTCGCCGCGTAGACGATCAGCAGGATGCTCGGCGGGATCAGGATGCCCAGGCAGCCGCCGGCACAGACGACGCCGGCCGAAAGCTTGACGTCGTAGCCCGCGCGCAGCATCGCGGGAAACGCAAGCAGCCCCATCAACGTAACCACCGCGCCGACGATGCCGGTCGCGGTCGCGAACATCGCGCAGGTCAACATCGTCGCCACGGCAAGGGCGCCCGGAACGCTCTTCATCGAGAGTTGCAGCGAATGGAACAGCCGGTCGAGAATGTTGGCCCGCTCGACCAGGTAGCCCATGAACAGAAATAACGGGACCGCGATCAGCATATCGTTCGACATAACCTCGAACGTCTTCTGCACCAGCAGCGTGAAAATGCGGTTCTCGAAGAACGCCTGGTCGGGCATGAAGTAGGCATAGAAACCAAAGCCGACGCCCATCGCCATCAGCGTGAATGCGATCGGAAATCCCAGCATGATGATGAAGATGAACAGCCCCAGCATCAGCATGCCAACTTGTGGGTCGGTCATGCCAAGCCCCCTTCTGGCCGGTGCGACTGGAGACTCCCTGGTGTTCCAGGTGCTCGCGGATGACTATGCTTTCCGTCTCCTCGACATCATGGAGCCGCTGCGGCCAGTTCCCTTCGCGAATGCAGACATGCAGCGGATGATCTCGGCAATCCCCTGCAACAGGAGAAGAACGCCGGTCGCCGGGATGAGCGCCTTAAGCGGAAAGATCGGAACGCCCGCAGGGCTGAAAATGCTTACTTCCCGGAAACGCACCGAGAGGCTCGCGTAATTCCAGCCTGAATAAATCAGCGCTGCGACTGCCGGCAGGAAGAAGATGATGTAGAGCACAAGATCCAGGCTCGCTTGCGTTCGCGGCTTGAAGAACCGATAGAGGACGTCGGCCCGGACGTGCCCGCCCCGCGAGAGCGTATAGGCGCCGGCCATCAGGAACATGGCGCCGTAGTTGATGTAGCTGAAATCGAAGGCCCAGGTGGTCGGTGCGCGGAATACATAGCGCACCAGAACCTCGTAGCTGACGCCCAGCGTTAGAACCATGATGAGCCAGGCAAAAGCCTTGCCGACCCAGGTGCTCAAGGAGTCGATGAAAAAGAGGAAGTTCTTCATCTGCGACCAATCCGCGGTGCGCCGCCCTATCCTGTTCACGTCAAAATATCGGGCGGCGTCTCGTCTACGCCGCCCGATACTGAATTATTGCATTGTCCGGCGGATCGAGCCTAGATCTTCAGCACGCCAGGGAAGTGATGGTTAAAGGCCCCCTTGTAGTCCGTCGAGTTGTTCATGCCGTAGAACACGACGCGACGGACCCACTCCTTCTGCGACTCCATCACCTTCTTCATGAACGGATCCTTCGCGAGCACCTCGATGAGGCCGTCCCAAGCCTTGATCTGGGCATCGAACACGCTCTGCGGGGTGCGAACGACGTTGACCTTGTCCTTGTTGATGAGCTCCTGCAGGTCCCTTGAGTAGTAGTCCATCGCCTTCCACTCGTTGGCCGACGACGTGGCCTCGGCGGCGTACTGCAGGATGGCTTTGTGCTCGGCCGGCAGCTTGTCGAACTTCGAGCGCTTGATCATGACCTCGAAGTACTCAGTGGCCTGGTGGTGACTGCCCATCATGTAGTACTTGGCGACATCCTGCGCGCCGAACAGGCGATCGGAGGTCGGGTTGTTGAACTCGAAGGCGTCAATCACGCCGCGCTCCATCGCCGGCACGATTTCGCCGCCGGGAAGCTGAGCGACGGAGGCACCCATCGCCTGGAACAGGTCCGCCGCAAGACCGACGGTGCGGTACTTGAGGCCCTTGATCTGGCTCGCGTCCGTGATCGGCTTCTTGAACCAGCCGAGCGGCTGGGTCGGCATCGGCATCACGAAGAAGCTCTTGATGTCGACCTTCATGATCTGGGTCTGGAGCTCTTCATACAGCGCGTAGCCGCCGCCGTTATGGATCCAGCCGAGACCTTCGTTGGCGTTGAAGCCGAACACCGGGCCAGTGCCGAACAGCGATGCCGCCTTGTGCTTGCCGTACCAATAGACGGGCACCGTGTGGGCGGCGTCGATCTGGCCGCCATGGACGGCATCGAACACCTGGAAGGGATGTACGACGGCGCCGCCGATCAGATAGTCGATCTTCAGGCGGCCACCGGCCATATCATTGACGCGCTTGACGTAGTCCTGCGCCATCTCGTTGAAGACGTCCTTCGCCCCCCACGACCCCTGCATTTTCAGGGTCACCGTCTGGGCACGCGATACGTTGGGCATCGCGACCGTGCCGGCCGCGGCGGCGGCCGCAAGCGCCCCACCTTTCAGGAAGCGGCGGCGGTTTACGGGCGTCTGTTCATTCGATTTAGCCATTGATCTTCCTCCCAAATCTTGCCGATCTGAATGCCGGCAATGTCTCAATTGGCGTGAGGATGCCACGCAGGTATGCCATATGCAAGGCCGACATCTACATGGCGACATGCGCCGCGACCGAATCGTATCCTGCAGGGCGCCGACGACGTCCTGCCCGAAGATTGTGCGCGCACTGCACCATTCGATGCCGCACACTCGCACCGGGCGACGGCGACAATTCGCCCTGACAATTTCGACCGGGCTGCGCGGCTTCGGATCGCGTGAGATACAAGATACAATCCACCGGACAGTCACAGCGGCAGGACACTCCAGATGACGCTTCGCCATGCGACACTTTCCGGGCTCGCGCGTGAACTCGCCAGCGGCAAGACAACGGCTCGCGCGCTCGTCGAGGCGTGCCTCGCGCGGATCGAGGACACCGCCGGCGAGGGCGCGCGCGCGTTCATCCGCGTCGATGCCGAACAGGCACGCGCAACCGCTGAAGGCATCGACAAACTGCGCGGCGCCGATGCCGCGCCGTCGCCCTACGCGGGCATTCCCATGGCGATCAAGGATCTCGCCGACATCAAGGGGCAGGTGACGTGCGCCGGCTCACGGCGCCTTGCGCGATAGTCCCGCCGCGCCCGCCGATGCGCCATCCGTCGCCCGCCTGCGGGCCGCGGGGTTCGTCCTGATCGGACGCACCAACATGACCGAGTTCGCCTACTCGGGCCTCGGCATCAATCCGCACTACGGCACGCCGAGCATCGCCTTGGGACCGCGCATCGAAGCGCGTTCCCGGCGGCTCATCGTCGGGCTCCGCCGTGGCGGTCGCCGACGGCATGGCGTATGGCGCGCTCGGCACCGATACCGGCGGCTCGTGCCGCATCCCGGCGGCGTTCAACGGCGTCGTCGGCTGCAAGCCGACCGCGCGCCGCGTGCCGACCGAGGGCGTGGTGCCGCTCTCGAAGTCGCCTCGATTCGATCGGCCCGCTCGCGCGGACGGTCGACTGCTGCGCGGTCATGGATGCGGTCATGAGCGGACGAGACGCCGACCCGCTCGCCCGGCGCCGTCACGGCGCTGCGCCTGCTCGTGCCCGAGACGATCGTGCTCGACGGCCTCGATCCGCATGTTGCCGGCGACTTCGACGCGGCGCTGCGGCGCATCTCGAAGGCCGGCGCCGTCATTACGCGCGCGCCGCTGCCGGTCCTCGAGCGCATCGCCGAGATGATCGCCAAGGGCGGCCTCTCCGCCGCCGAGAGCTACGCCTGGCACCGCAAGCTGATCGCCACCCGCGGCAACGAGTACGATCCGCGCGTGCGGACCCGCATCCTGCGCGGCGCCGAGCAGGCGGCGGCGGACTATATCGAATTCTCGAGCGCCGCGCGCGCCGCTATCACCGCCTACGACGCCGCGACGATCGACTACGACGCCATCATCATGCCGACCGCCGCGATCGTCGCCCCGCGCATCGCCGATGCGAAGAACGACGACGACTACATCCGCATCAACATGCTGATGCTGCGCAACACGATGATGTTCAACATGCTCGACGGCTGCTCGATCTCGATGCCGATGAACCGGCCCGGCGACGCCCCGACCAGCCTGATGGTCTCGGGCGCAGCGGCACCGATCGGCGCATGCTCGCGATTTCCGGGGCGCTCGAGGGGTCTTGGCACCGTCTTAGCCGCCGGACGGGCGATCGAAGGCCCGATCCGGGAGAGTCCCGGCCAACAATCGGATTGACGCCGGCTTGCCGGCCCGCCCAACGTTGCTCCGGTTGCATTGCACAACGGGAGTCACCATGTCTTCGCGCCTTCGCGCCGTTCGGCCGATCGGCTTGGCGGTTATCGCCTCGACCCTGATATCCGGCCGGCCGTAGCCCAGCAGTGGCCCTCAAAGCCGATCACCATCGTGCAAGGCTTCCCGGCCGGCTCCGGCCTCGACATCGTCGCCCGCGTCATGCAGGAGCCGCTGGAGAAGGCGCTCGGGCCAGCCGATCGTGTTCGACTACAAGGTCCGGCGCCGGCGGCAACGACGCCTCGGAGTTCGTCGCCAAAGCGCCGGCCGACGGCTACACGCTGCTGATCGGCACCGCCGGCACGCACGGCATCAACGCCGCGCTCTACAAGAAGATCCCGTTCGACGTCGAGGCCGACTTCACGGCCGATCGCGCCGATCGTCGACGTGCCGAACGTGCTGACCGTCAATCCCGAGGCGCTCGATGCCAAGGACGTCAAGGAGTTCATCGCCAAGGTGAAGGCGCAGCCCGGCAAGCTCAACTACGGCTCGACCGGCAACGGCACCTCGACGCACCTGGGCTTTGCCCAGTTCAACGCCGTCGCCGGCCTCGAAATGGTGCACATCCCCTACAAGGGCAGCCCCGAGGCGATCCAGAACATGATCGCCAAGGAGAGGTCTGCTGCATGTTCGCGCAGGTGCAGACGATGCTCGGCCAGCACCGGCCGGCACGCTGCGGCTGCTCGGCGTGTCGACCGCCGAGCGCGTCGGCATCCTGCCGGACGTGCCGACGATCGCCGAGGCCGGCCTGCCGGGCTTCCAGAGCGTGACCTGGTACGGCCTGTTCGGGCCGAAGGGTCTCGATCCGGCCATCGCCGAGAAGCTCAATGCCGCCGTTCGGAAGGCCCTGAAGACAGCCGGCGATCATCGAGAAGATGGCGGCACTCGGCAATGCCTGCGCTCCGAGACGGTCGCCAGCAGTTCCGCGCACACCGTGAAGAAGGATCGCGCGCAGTGGGCCGAGGTCGTGAAGAAGTCCGGCGCCTCGATCGATTGAGCGGCGGGCATGGCGAGCGACCTGCCGATCGACGAGCCAGCCACGCTCGAGGCGCGGCTGGCTCCGTCAGCGCGCCGATCTCTGGGCGGGATGCTCGCCGTCGCGCTCGGGGCGGCCATCTGTCTGGATCGGCGCCGACTACGCCCCTGGGCCGTGGCGGTCGGATCGGGCCCGGCTACGTGCCGCGCCTGCTCGGCCTGCTGCTTCGGGCTCGGCGCCTTGCTGCTGGTGCGTGCGCGCTGGACCCGCGAGCCGATCGATACCGACATCGCCTGGCGGCCGCTGCTGCTGGTGACTCGGCCTCGGTCTGGCCTTCGCGCTGGTCTTCGACCGCAGCGGGCTGGTGCCCGCGATCCTCGCCGCGGTGCTGCGTCGCCAATCGGCCGCGGCCGGAATACGGCTGGCTCAGTGCGGTCCGGTCTCGGCGCGGTGCTCGCCGCTATTCTCGCTGGGCGCTGTTCGTCAAGGCGCTGAAGCTGCCGATCCCCGTCTCTGGTTCTGAGGGAGCGCACCGCGTGACGATCTTCTCGGCCAACTTGCCTCGGCTTCGGCCTGGCGCTGACGCCGCAGAACCTGCTGTTCTGCCTGATCGGCGCGCTGCTCGGCACGCTCGTCGGCGTGCTGCCGGGGCTCGGGCCCGGTCGCGACCATCGCCATGCTGCTGCCGATCACCTTCACGCTGCCGCCGGTCGCCGGCGCTGATCATGCTGGCCGGTCTCTACTACGGCGCCCAGTACGGCGGCTCGACGACCGCGATCCTGGTCAATATTCCCGGCGAAAGCTCCTCCGTCGTCACCTGCATCGACGGGCACATGATGGCGCGCAAGGGCCGCGCCGGCGCGGCGCTGGCCATCGCCGCGCTCGGCTCGTTCTTCGCCGGCTGCGTTGGCAACGCTGGTCGTCGCGCTCTTCTCCGCGCCGCTGGTCGTGGATCGCCAGCACGTTCCAGTCGCCCGACTACTTCGGCCTCCTGGTGTTCGGCCTGATCGCCGCGGTGGTGCTGGCCCAGGGCTCGGTCGTGCGCTCGGTCGCCATGGTGGTCGCCGGGCTCGCTGCTCGGGCTGGTCGGCACCGACATCGCCTCGGGCCAGACGCGCTTCACGTTCGGCATTCCGCAGCTCGCCGACGGCATCGGCTTCGTGCCGGTGGCCATGGGGCTCTTCGGCATCGCCGAGGTCATCGCGAACCTCGAGCGCGACGGCGGCACGCCCGCGGTCATCGAGAAGTCACCTCGCTGTGGCCGACGCGGGAGGAAGCGCGGGCCGCGGCCGGCGGTGCTGCGCGGCACCGCCATCGGCTCGCTGCTCGGCGTGCTGCCGGGCGGCGGCGCGCTGATCGCCTCGTTCGGCGCCTACGTCGATCGAGAAGAAGATCGCCAGCGATCCCGCGCGCTTCGGCAAGGGCGCGGTCGAGGGCGTGGCGGGGCCGGAAGCCGCCAACAACGCCGGCGCGCAGACCTCGTTCATTCCGCTGCTGGCGCTCGGCCTGCCGCCGAACGCGGTGATGGCGCTGATGCTCGGCGCCATGACCATCCACGGCATCGTGCCGGGCCCCAAGCTGATGATCGAGCGGCCCGATCTGTTCTGGGCGATGATCGCCTCGATGTGGATCGGCAATCTGATGCTGGTCATCATCAACCTGCCGCTGATCGGCATCTGGGTGCTGCTGCTGTCAGGTGCCCTATCGCTGGCTCTATCTCGCCATCCTGGTTTTCTGCTGCATCGGCGCCTACACGCGTGAACAACTCGACGTTCGACGTCCTGGTGATGGCCCTGTTCGGCGTCGTCGGCTACCTGCTGCCGAAGATCGGCTGCGAGCCGGCGCCGCTCATCCTCGGCTTCATTCTGGCCCCGCATATCGAGGAGAATTTCCGCCGCTCGCTCGTCGTCTCGCGCGGCAGCTGGGGGATTTTTCTCGAGCGGCCGATCTGTGCCGGCTTCCTGGCCCTGAGCGTGCTGTTCATGGCCGCGGTCCTGCTGCCGGCCATCCGCCAGGGCCGCGAGGAAGCGTTCCGCGAGTAGCGGACTACTCCACGAGGTAGCGCGTCGGCGTCAACTCGCGTTCATCGTGCGCGCGCAGCCGCGCCTCGAGCGCCGGCAGGTTCGCCGCGAAGAGATCGCCGAGGATCGCGCCGACAAGCCGGTTGGTGCCGATCTGCAGCCCAGGAATGTCGCCGGCAAGCGCTGCATGGCTCATGGTCGCGCCGACGTTGAACATGTGGACGCGCCCGATGCCCGGCGTCCTGCCGGCGGACCGCTCGATCAACTCGAAGCCAGCGCCGAGGAACGGGTGGCGCGCGCATTCGGCATCCCCAGCGGCAAGCTCCGCGGCGATGCGGTCGCTCCAGAGCAGGATATTGTCGGCGAACGGCGCGAGTTCGGGCCGCATCGGCAGATCGATCTCGAAGCCGGTCGCCAGGATCGCCGTATCGAAGACGTAGCGGTCTTTGCTGGTCGTCACGACAACCTCGCTTTCGCTCGACGCGACTTCCGTCCAGGCCTCGCCGAAATGGATCGAGAACGCATCGTGCGCGTCGCAGCGCAGCACCGATTCATGCGGCGGCGGCGCCTGCTCGCCGAATATGTACGACTGCAGCCGCCAGCGATCGGCGTCGCTCAAGCCCCCAAAGCCGCGCAGGAAGCCCGGATACGACGCGCCCTTCGATTTGTTGACCTGCGGCAGATGCGGCCGGCGCACGAACATCGTCGACCTCTGCCGCGCCCGCTTCGAGCGCCGTTGCCGCGCAATCGAAGCCCGACGCGCCCGCCCCGAGCACGCCGACGCGCTGTCCGACAAGCCGTGCCTCCTCGATCGCATCGGTCGAATGCAGCATCCGCGATCGGCCGCATCGCTCGCGCCGGTCGCACCGGTCGCAGGCCGCGTCGAGCCCGGAATGGCGGCAGTCGATGCCACCTGCGCCGTCGCGCCCGCCGGCCAGCACGACCTTGCGGACCCACACATCTTCCGGCCCGACGCACTCTCGAGCGTCGCCCGCACGCCCGCCGCGGTCGGCTCCAGCGCCACCAGCGCCGTCCCGTTCTCGACCGCGATGCCGACCGTATCGCGCACCCACAGCAGATAGTCGCGCCAGTCGATCCGACCGGCCTTGTGCAGTCGCTGCCCAGCCCTCGACGCCGTGCTGGGCCTCGAACCAGGCGCGGAACGTCAGCGACGGCACGCCGAGGTCGGGGCCGGTCAGCGTGCTTCGGCGAGCGCAGGATTTCCATGCGCGCGTAGGTGCCCCACGGGCCTTCATCGCCGCGCGAATTGCGATCGATGGTGCGGATATTGCGGATGCCCTCGCGCATCAAGCCGAAAGCGACGGTCTGCCCGCACATGCCGCCGCCGACGACCAGCACCTCCAGCATCGGTTTCCCATCCGGTCCATTCGTCGAAGGCACCCAGTTGGCGGCAGGAAAATTCAGCATCTCGAGATCGTGGCGGGCGCGCGTTGCCAGCGCTGCAAGCGCATGATCGTCCCGCGCGCTCTTCACGCCCTGCCAGATCTCGGCCATCTGTCCATCCCGGTTCCCCAGTGTCTTCCTCATGCCCGCGAGGGCGCGCCGCCCATGATCGATCTGCATTGCTACTACAGCCTGTCCTCGCCGTGGGCCTATCTTGCCGGACCGCAGCTCCAGGACATCGTCCGCCGCCACCGCGTGCGCCTGCTCCTCAAACCCTACGACTTCCAGGCCGTGGTGTTGAAGACCGGCGGAATGCCGCTGCGCACGCGTCTGCCGCCGCGCCGCGCCTATCACGAGGTGGAACTCGCCCGCTGGAGCGAATATCTGGGTATGCCGCTGGTGCTCAAGCCCCGTCATTATCCGCAGGTCATCACCGACCCCGACTGGAACAAGCACGCGGGCTGGACCGTGATCGCGGCGCAGGACGCCGGCCTCGACGCCTTCCCGCTCTCGCACGCGATCCTGCGCGCGGTGTGGGCCGAAGAGCGCGACATCGCGGTTGCCGACGTCCGCCGCCAGATCGCCGACGAGAACGGCTACGACGGCGCCGCGCTGGTGGCCGCCGAGAAAAGTCCCGACGTCCAGAAGTTGTATCAGGCCTATAGCGACGAGGCGCTGGCGCTCGGCGTGTTCGGCGCGCCCTCGTTCGTCCTCGACGGCGTCATCTACTGGGGCCAGGACCGCCTCGGCTTCGTCGACCGGGCATTGGCGAAGAAGCGGGCCTCGCAGGCCTCCTGACCGTCATTGCCATGCTTGCGCGCGGGAGCGCCCACGCGCCAGCGCGCTGGTCAGCGGACGCGCGAGCGGTCATCCTGCGTCCCGACACGCGACACGCCGCAGTCCAGAAACGGTCGGCGCCGCACCACGGGAGAGCAACGTGCCGGAACTGTTGGGGCCGGAACTGCTCGGGGTGGCGCTGGACGGCCGCTTCGCCATCGTATGCGCGGCGGTCTTCATCGGCGGCTTCATGCGCGGCTTCGTCGGCTTCGGCGCCGCGCTGGTCGCCGTCCCCGTGCTCAGCCTAGCCTACGAGCCGCGTCTCGCGGTGGCCGCCATGACCGTGATCGGCATCCCCACGCTGTTCCAACTTCTGCCCGAAGCGATGCGCACCGCCGAGCGACCGATCGTCCTGCCGATCTCGCTCGCGATCCTGCTGGCGACGCCGCTCGGCACGTGGATCCTCGTCAGGACCAGTCCGGCGCTGATGAAGATCGTCATTTCGAGCCTCGTCATCGTCATGGTCGCGATGCTGGCCCGGGGCTGGCGGCTCGAAGCGCGAGGTCGGCCGGCCCTTCCTGTCGGGGCCGGGATTTGCCGGCGGGCTGATCCAGGGGGCAGCCGGGATCGGCGGCCCGCCGGTCGTCGCCGTCGCCTTGTCACGCCCCGGACCCGCGACGCAGCAGCGCGGCAACGTGCTGGCGCTGATGACGGCGGTCTCGGTTTCATCGCTGATCCCGATCTGGTCTATTCGGGCTCTTCACGCGGCAGTCGATCGTGCTCGGCCTGCTGCTGCTGCCGGTGTATGGCGGCGCAATCCTTGCCGGCAGCCGCTATTTCGCGAGCGGCGGCCAGCGCCACTTCCGCAACGCGGCGCTGATCATGCTCGGCCTCATCGGCACCGCGACATTGATTGCGGCGCTGCGCGACTACATCGCGACGCTGTAGCCGCGGATCAGGCTGTCGCGGGCTTGCTGCCGCCGCCGATGATGCGCTGGTATGCATAGATCGGGATGCCGATACCGAGACCGATGAGATCGGAAATGGAGCCCGGGTGGAGCATGCACAGCGCCGCTACGCCCATCGCGATCCTCAACGGCAGTATCAGACGGCCGCCGAACCATCCCTCGCTGGCACCCGCCAGGAACCACACGCCTATGGCGCCTGTAACGAATGCCTGGATGATGCTCGTCCACTCGCCCTGCATCAGCAGGACCGGCGAGTAGTAGAACATGAACGGCACGAGGAAGGTCGCGAGCCCGAATTTCACGGCGATCCACGAGGTCTTCCACGGATCGGCCTGCGCCATGCCGGCCGCCGCGAACGACGCGAGCGCCACCGGCGGGGTGATCGCCGAGATCACCGCGAAATAGAACACGAACATGTGCGCGACGAGCGGCTGCACGCCCATCCGCGAGAGGCCGGGCGCGATCACCGCGGCGGCGATCGCGTAGGCGGCCGTCGTCGGCATGCCCATGCCGAGGATGAGCGCCACCATGGCGGCGAACACCATCGCCAGCAGTTCGTTGGTCCCCGCGACGGCGAGGATGAGTTCGGCGAAGCGGCCGCCGACGCCGGTCAGTGCGACGACGCCGACGATAATGCCGGCGCAGGCGCACACGGCGACGAGCTGGATGCTGTCGCGCGCCGCCTTCTCGAGTGCCTCGAGCGTGCGGCGCCAGCCAAACAGCACGGCCGGGACGGCGACCAGGAGGATCGATGCCACCAGCGCCAGGTTCTCGGAGAGCAATGCCGTGCCGTACATAATCAGTGCTGCGAGCCCGAAGCCGATCGCAGCGAGCGCGAAGAAGCGCAGAGCGGCGCCGATCAGGATCGCGCCGACGGATTCAGCGCCGTCCGTACTCACGTTCCCCTTGGCGTCGAAGTCCTTGAACCACAGCGCGATCGCGCCCGCCACCATCGCCGTCAGGATGCCGAGCGAACCGGCGCGGAACGGTGAATAGCCGTCGAGCAGCACCCAGATCAGCACGAATATCGGCGCGAGGAGATAGAGGCGCGGCAGCATCGCCTTGGCCGGCGGCAGCTCGGAGAACGGCAAGCCCTTGATGCCGAGGCGGATGGCGTGCAGGTCGACGTGAATCCAGCACGCGATGTAGAACAGCAGGCACGGGATGACCGCCGCGAGCGCGATGGTCGAATAGGGGATGCCGGTGATCTCGGCCATCAGGAACGCGCCGGCGCCGAGCACCGGCGGCGTGATCTGGCCGCCGGTCGACGATGTCGCCTCGATCGCCGCCGCGGTCGAGCGGTCATAGCCGACGCGGCGCATCATCGGGATCGTCACCATGCCCGAGGCGACGACGTTGGCGACCGCGGAGCCCGAGATCGCGCCGAACGCGATACCGGAGGCAACGCAAGCCTTGGCCGGGCCACCGCGCGCCCAGCCGAACAGCGCGTTGCTCGCGTCGTTGATGTAGTCGCCGGCCTTCGAGATGGTCAGGAAGGCGGCAAACGTCACGAACAGTATGATGTAGGTCGAGGACACCTGGGTGGTGACGCCGAAGATGCCGTACTCGCTGAAGATGTAGGTGAAGAAGCGGTCGATCGCGAAGCCGTTGTGGCGGAGCACGCCCGGCATCCACGGCCCGACGAAGCAGTAGACGATGAACACGCCGGCGATGATCGGCAGCGCCAATCCGGTCATGCGGCGGGCGATCTCGAGCACCAGGAATGTGCCGATGACGCCGGTGATCACGTCGCCGTTGGTGAACTGGGCGCCGGCGCGAAAGAGCAGCCCGTCAAGCTCCCACCAGATGTAGAACGCGCACGCGAAGGAGGCCGCAGCGAGAACCCAGTCGTACCACGGCACGCCCTCGGTGCCGGACCGCATGAACGGCGCCGAGATCAGGAAGCCGATCGCGAGGCCCCAGCCGACATGGATCGCCCGGAACATCAGCGGTTCGAGCGAGTACACGTTGAGCACGAAGAGGTGGAATACCGTGAAGGTGATGCACAGCACCGCCACGAACTTGGCTTCCCAGCTGCGCAGGACGCGCCGCGTGCCGGCGAATTCCTCGTCGCTGACCGGGGCTTTCACCTCGAGGTCGTCGTCCTTGGTGCTCGTGCTCACGGTGGCGCCCCCTTGGCTGACGATACGTGTCGTCAGGTCTTGGCCGTCAGGTCTGGCCGTCAGATCTGGCCGTCAGAAATCATGATAGCAGAACGGGCCGCGGCGGAAGCCGCGACCCGTCCGGTACTCCTGCCGACGCCCTCAACCCTTGGGCGGCATCAGCTTATCCGGCACCTTGATGCCCTTTTCCTGCAGATACTTGACCGTCCCCGGATGGAACGGGAGGAAGGTATTCCGGGTCCAGTTCTCGAGGACAGTCTCTTTCGCCGCGGCGTGGCCCTTGACCATCTCGGGATGGTTCTCGAGCACCGTCTTGGTCACAGCATAGACGAGGCTCTCGGGCACGTCCTTGTGCGCGATCGCGAAGTTGTACACGCCGACCGTCTTGTGGTCCTCGGTCTGCTGCTTGTAGGTGCCCTTCGGGATCGTCGAGTCCGAAAGCTCGGGCATCGCCTTCTTGAGCTTCGCGATCTCGTCATCGGTGTAGGTGAAGAAGCGGACCTTGTTGGTGGTCTCGAGTTCGGAGTAGGCCGAGATCGGCACGCCCGCGCAGAACGGGAAGACATCGATCAGGCCATCCTGGAGGTTGGCCGCCATGTCGGAGCCCTGGCCGTTGCGGACCGTCGCCTTGATCCCGAGCGTGTCGAACATCATCGGGAAGTAGGTCCCGCACGTACCGGCGCGGGGGCCGACGCCGGCCCGCTTGCCGGCGATGTCAGCTACAGTCTTGAGTCCGGTCTTCTCAAGAGTGATGAAGTGGAACGGCGTGTCGTACATCGGGAACATCGCGCGGATGTTGTTGTACTTGGTGCCCTTCGTCCAGGCACCCTCGCCGGTCCACGCCTGCAGCGCGACGCCCATCGTCGTCATGCCGAAATCAATCTGGCGGCTGTCGGTGAGGATGATGTTCTGGTTCGGCCCCTGGGTCTGCTGGGTGCTGATCTTGGTGCCGATCTTGCTGTTGACCAGCGAGGCCCAGACCTGGCCGTAGACGAAGAACGTGCCGCCGACCGAGGCCGTGCCGAGCGTCAGGTTTTGCGGCCAGCTCGGATCAGGCGTCTGGGCCTGCACAGGGGCGGCAAGCCCCCAGAGTGCGAGCGGCAGGGCAAGCATCGTCAGTTTAGAGCGCATGTAATCTTTCCTTTGAGCGTTGAAGCGACTTCATCCCTTTGGTCCGCCGGCTGTCGCGCCGGTCTCTACGGATTGACGGAGCAACGGCGCCCTATGGGGCAGCCAATGCTCGATGGCCCCTATTAGCGGGGATGGCGGCCCCTGTCCCCCCATTTCCGTCTTAAGTATTATCAGCCCTGAGCGCCGCGCAGACACCATCCGTCACCGCCCGCGTGGTCGCGCGGCCGTTGAGGTCCGGCGTATGCAGTTCGGGATTGGCCGTCACCCGCTCGATCGCCCGCATCAGGCGGCCCGCAGCGGCCGGCTCACCGAGGTGCTCGAGCATCATCACGGCCGACCAGAAGGTGCCGACCGGGTTGGCGATCCCTTTCCCCGTGATGTCGAAGGCGGAGCCATGGATAGGCTCGAACATCGATGGGAAACGCCGCTCGGGGTTGATGTTCGCCGTCGGCGCCACACCGATCGAGCCGGAGAGGGCGGACGCGAGATCGGACAGGATGTCGGCGTGCAGGTTGGTTGCGACGATGGTGTCGAGCGAGGCGGGCTTGAGCGTCATGCGCACCGTCATCGCGTCGACCAGCATCTTGTCCGTCGCAACGTCGGGAAAATCCTTTGCCACTTCAGCGGCAATCTCGTCCCACATCACCATGCCGTGGCGCTGCGCGTTCGACTTGGTGACGACGGTCAGCAGCTTGCGCGGGCGCGACCGCGCGAGCTTGAAGGCGAACCGCATGATCCGCGCGACGCCTGTTCGCGTGAACACGGAGACATCGGTCGCGACCTCCTCGGGGAGCCCGCGATGGGCGCGGCCGCCGACGCCCGCATATTCGCCCTCCGAATTCTCGCGCACGATGACCCAGTCGAGTTCCTTCGCCGTGACGCCCGCGAGCGGGCTCACGATGCCCGGCAGGATGCGGGTCGGGCGGACGTTGGCGTACTGGTCGAAGGGCTGGCAGATGGCGAGGCGCAGGCCCCACAGCGTGATGTGATCGGGGACATCGGGCGCGCCGACGGCGCCGAAGAAAATGGCGTCGGCTGAGCGGATCGCATCGAGACCGTCGTCGGGCATCATGCGCCCGTGCTTGCGATAGTAGTCGGAGCCCCAGTCGTAGGACCTCACCGCAAGCTTGAAACCGCCGTCGCGGGCCGCCAGCGCCTCGAGCACCTCGACGCCGGCGGCGATCACTTCCTTGCCGATGCCATCACCGGGAATGGCCGCGATGGTATACGTCTTCATGTCGTTGTCCGCCTTTGCGCTGATCCGATCGTGCCTGGGGATGGCCGCACAATATTGCCGCTAAGAGGCAAGTCAACATACCGCGGCGGCGCAAGGTTCTCGTCGCCGCTCGCGACGGATACGCGTGCCCTCGGCGTTGGTAACTCGTATAGTGCTCGAAAGCGGGCCATGCCCTATGGCATGAGCGCGGAACAACACCGGAATTTGGGGGGATCAAGGCATGAACATCCAGGCGTCGCCCGTGTCCAGGCCAAAGGTTTCGTCTATCGTCACACTGGTTGTTGCGCTCGCGTGCGGCCTGCTGCTGCTCGCGGCTACCGACGCCGACGCACAGCGCCGCAAGGGCCGCACCGCTGCGGCGCCGCCGGTAACCCTGTTCGATGTCCAGGTCGTGCCGCTCAACGAGCGCATCGCGGCGGTCGGCTCGGGCCGCGCACGACGCCAGGTCACGATCACGACGCGCCAGCCCGGCATCGTCGAAAAGGTGCTGTTTCAGGGCGGCGAGATGGTCAAGGCGCAGCAGCCGTTGGTGCAATTGCGCTCCGAGACCGAGCAGATCGCCGTCGAGACGGCCGAGGCGCAGAATGCCCAGGCCGCGGATGCGGTCGCGCGTCTCAAGCAACTCACCGAAGGCGTCGTCACGCGCGTTTCGCGCTCGGAAGCCGACACCGCGCTCAAGGTCGCCGACGCCGCACTGCGCCGCGCCCGCGAGGAACTCGACCGCATGACGGTCCGGGCGCCGTTCGACGGCATCATGGGCCTCACCAATCTCCAGATCGGCGACTATATCGCGGTCGGCACGCCCATCTCCTCGCTCGACGACCGCACGGCGCTGCTCGTCGAGTTCACGGTGCCGGAGGCCATCGCGCCGCAGATCAAGAAGGGCCTGCCGCTCAGGGCGAGCCTCATTACGCGCACCGGTGAGGTTCATCAGGGCACCATCGACGCGGTCGGCACGCGCATCGACCCCGAGACGCGCACGCTCGCGGTGCGCGGCGAGATCCCCAATCCGACGCTCGCACTGATCCCCGGATCGACCTTCTCGATCAATGTCCGCCTGACCGGCCAGGACACGCCGCAGGTGCCGGGTTTGGCCGTGCAGTGGGATCGCAAAGGCGCCTTCGTCTGGCGTCTCGCCGCCAAAAACGTCGTCGAGCGCGTGGACATCGCGATCGTCGCCCGCAATGGCGACCAGGTCATGGTCGATGCCATGCTCAAGGCCGGCGACAGGATCGTCCACGAAGGCGGCGATCAGCTCCGCGCCGGCCAGACGGTCGAGCCGCAGGGCACCTGATCCGGATCTGCCTTCGCCCTCCCCTCCCGTCACTTCGCCCCGAGGACCGCCGCCATGACGTCGACAGAACAGGATCCGGGGATGGGGCCGCGCCCAGCGCCCGTCCCGGCACCCGCCGATGACGGCGGCTGGATCGGCACCTTCGTGCGCCGCCCGGTGCTGACGGTGGTGGTCAACCTGCTCATCATCGTTGCCGGCATCGCGGCGCTACAGGGGATCGAGGTTCGCGAGCTTCCCGACGTCGACCGCCCGGTCGTCACGGTCAGCGCAAGCTACCAGGGCGCGACACCGCAGGCGATGGACGCCCAGATCACGTCGATCATCGAGGCCGCCGTCTCGCGCGTGCCCGGCGTCAGCAACATCTCGTCGAGTTCGTCGTACGGCTCGAGCCGTGTCACGATCGAGTTCTCCCGGTCGACAAAACTCGACGCGGCCGCCATGGACGTGCGCGACGCCGTCAGCGGCATTCGCAATCGCCTGCCCAAGGATTTGAAGGACGAGCCGCGCATCGTGAAGGCGGATGACGACGCGTCACCCATCATGCGCCTCATCGTGACCTCGGCCAAGCTCTCCGAAAGCGAGATGACCGATCTCGCCAAGGGCGTCATCGAGGATCGGCTGTCGGCCGTCGAGGGCGTTGCGTCGGCGACTTCCTACGGGCTGCGCGCCCGCACGATCGAGGTGCGCGCCAACCAGGTCGCGCTCGCGGCTCGCGGCCTCGCGCTCTCCGATCTCATGGCGGCGATCGCCAAGGCGTCGGTCAGCGCGCCCTCCGGCGCCCTCGACAACGCGACGCAGCAGCTCCTCGTGCGCGCCGAGGCACCCGTCGCCTCTCCCGATGACGTCGGCAAACTGGAGCTGACCTCGACGACCCGGGTATCCGACGTTGCCTTCGTCCGCTGGGCCTTCCAGGAAGCGACGGCGATCACGCGGCTCGACGGCAAGACGGCGATCGGCGTCGAAATCATCCGCCAGGCCCAGTCGAACACCATCGCCATCTCCGACGCCGTCCGCCGGACCGTCGACGAACTCAAGCGCGCACTTCCGGCCGGCGTCGAGATCGCCGTCGTCTCCGATGACGCGATCTTCATCCGCGAAGCCGTCACCGAAGTCATCTCCAGCCTCCTCATCGCGACGGTGATCGTGATCCTGGTGATCCTGCTGTTCCTCGCCTCGATCGGCGCCACGATTGCGCCGACGCTGGCGATCCCTATCTCGCTCATCGGCACGCTCGCCATGGTGTGGGCCGTCGGCTTCTCGATCAACATCCTGACCTTGCTCGCCTTCGTCGTGGCGACCGGCATCGTCGTCGACGACGCGATCGTGGTGATCGAGAACATTGCCCGCCACCGCGCCATGGGCGCCGGCCCGCGCGCCGCCGCCGTCAACGGCACGCGCGAGATCATCTTCGCCGTGCTCGCGACCACGGCGACGCTCGCCGCCGTGTTCGTTCCGGTTTCCTTCATGCCCGGCGTCATCGGCAATCTCTTCTCCGAGTTCGGCTTCGTCCTCGCCTTTGCCGTGGCGATGTCGTCCTTCGTCGCGTTGACCCTGTGCCCGATGCTCGCCTCCAAGCTCGGAACGGGGAGCGCGGTCAAGACCGAGACATCGGGCCGCTTCGATCGGATCGCGGAAGCGGCCGGCGCATTTTACGCGCGCACCCTCGATTGGTGCATTGCTGCGCGGTGGATCGTGCTTTTGGGGTGCGCCGCCTTTGCCGGCTTCGCCTGGATCGCCTACCTCACGATCCCGCGCGAAATAACGCCTGCCGAGGATCGCGGCACGATCCAAGTCCGCCTCTCCACCCAGCAGGGCTCGAACCTCGACTACATGCTCGCCAAGACCAAGATCGTCGAGGAGGCTCTGGCCGGCTACAAGAAAAGCGGCGAGGTCACCGCCGTGCTCACCACGATCGGCCGCGGCGGCGCCAATCGCGCCGTCATCATCGCGCCGCTGTCCCACTGGAGCGAGCGCTCGCGCAGCCAGCAGGCGATCCAGGCCGATCTGCAGGCCAAACTCGCCAACGTTCCCGGCGTCTCCGTGACGATGTCGTCGTCCAACAGCCTCGGCATTCGCGGTGGCGGGCAGGGCCTCCGCTTCGCGGTCGCCGGCACCGACTATGGCCGCATCGCCGACGCCGCGAACGCGCTTGCCCAGAAGCTCCAGCAGACACCCGGCTTCCGCAGCGCCCGCACCGACTTCGACACATCGCAACCGCAGCTCTCGGTGCGCATCGACCGCGAGGCGGCGACCAAGCTCGGCGTGTCGATCGAGACGATCACCAGCCTCATCAACGTGATGGTCGACTACGGCAAGGCAGCCGATCTCTTCATCGGCGACGAGATCGTCGAGATCCAGGTCAAGGCTGGCGGGCGGCCGATCGACGACCCCTCGGACCTCAACAACCTGTTCGTGAAGACGTCGGGCGGCAAGTTCGTCGCCCTCTCCACGCTCGTGAAAATGGAAGAGGTCGCCATTGCGCCGCGACTGGCGCGCGAGGGTCGCCGGCGGGCGGTCCCCGTGACGGCGCAGCTCGATGACGGGATGGCCCTTGGCGATGCCGTCGCGGCCATGCGCGCGGCGGCCGCCGAGTCCCTCCCGCAGGACATGTCGATCATTCTGCTCGGCGAAGCCAAGACACTCGGCGAGACGACGCAGAGCACGGCCTTCGTCTTCGGCATGGCGCTGCTGGTGGTGTTCCTCGTCCTGGCGGCGCAGTTCGAGAGCGTGATCAGCGCGCTCGTGATCCTGATCACGGTGCCTTTCGGCTTGGCGGCGGCAGCGTTCGCGATCGTGCTCACTGGCGGCACGCTGAACGTTTACAGCCAGATCGGCTTGGTGCTTCTGGTCGGCGTGATGGCCAAGAACGGCATCCTGATCGTCGAGTTCGCGGATCAGCGGCGCGACGAAGGGGCAAGCGTCGCCGCTGCCATCCGCGATGCTGCGACCCTGCGCCTGCGCCCTGTCATGATGACCATGGCGTCGACCGTGCTCGGCGCGCTGCCCCTCGTCATCGCGACCGGCGCCGGCGCGGAGGCGCGCCTAGCCCTCGGCTGGGTCATCATCGGCGGCCTCGGCTTCGCGACCGTTTTCACGCTGTTCCTGACGCCCGTCGTCTACGGCATCCTGGCGCCGCTCGCGAAGCCGCGGGCACACGAGACGCAGATCCTGATCGACGAGCTCAAGGCGGCGCCGCAACAGCGGCCGGCCGGATAAGACGTTTTCCGGTCGGATCCATCCGTTGTCTCGCATCGGCGACGCTACCCGCTGGCCGCAATGCGATCCTCCGCGGGGGTGGCTTCACGTTCCGCAGTTCATGCGCTAACGTCTCGCACAACGGACCTATCGACATAATCCAACGTGCGGAACGACCCTCATGCGCCCTCTCGAATTCGGCTGGTTCCTGCCGACCCGCGGCGACACCGACGACTACGGCGATCCCGCTCGAAGATCGCGGCCGGGACGGAGATGTTCGAGCGCGTCACCAAGGCCGCCGAGGCTGCCGGCTTCGAGTACATGCTGATCCCCGTCGGCCACCAGTGCTGGGACGCCTGGATGACCGGCGGCGCTGATGATCGGCCGCACGAAGAAGATCCGCATGCTGGTCGCGGCGCGGCCGAGCTACATCAATCCGGTGCTGCTCGCCAAGATGATCGCCACCTGCGACCAGCTCTCCGGCGGCCGCATCTCGATCAATCTGATCGCCGGCCAGAGCGAGGTCGAAAACATCGCCGAGGGCGTCAAGCTCGAGAAGGACCAGCGCTACGAGGCATGGACGAGGAGGTCGAGATCCTCAAGACGCTGTGGACCTCGGGCGGCAAGCCGATCGACTTCGCCGGCAAGTACTACACGCTGAAGGGCGCCGAACTCGCCGACGCCGATCTATCAGAAGCCGCATCCGAAATTCTATCTCGGCGGCGGCTCCGGCCAGGCCGCGGAGATTTCCGCCAAGCACTCCGACGTGCATCTGTTCTGGGGCGACACCGATCGAGCGCATCGCGACCAACATGAAGGAGCTGCGCGTGCTCGCCGCCAAACATGGCCGCGAGGACGAGCTCGGCTTCGGTATGCGCCTACAGATCGTCTGCCGCGAGAACGAGGCCGATGCGTGGGAAGCCGCCAACGGCCTCATCAAGAACGTCACCGAAGAGCGCGAAGAGTACATCAAAGAGCACTATGCCGATTCGGCCGCCAACCAGCGCGTGCAGGAGCTGCGCAAGACCAAGGGCGATCTGATCGCACCCAACCTGTGGTCGGGCCTGACGCAGGCGCGGCCCGGCGCCGGCATCTGCATCGTCGGCAATCCCGAGCAGTGCGCCGACGTCCTGCAGCAGTTCATCGACGTCGGCTGCCACTCGTTCTGCCTGTCGGGCTACCTGCACGATGACGAGGCGTTGCGCTTCAAGCGGATGGTCCGCCCGATCGTCGCCGAGCGCAACAAGGGCCGCATGGAGGCCTGATCCGTCGGCTCAGGTCGTGCAGCTCGCGCGCAGGTGAGCGGATGCGACGCGGCCCGACAAGACCGGGCGACAGATACAGGCTCTCGACCGTCCGCTCGGAGCGGCCTGACAGTGTCGCTTGCGACGACGTGCCGGCGTCGAGCAGCAGCCGACTGAGACCAAGCGCCTCCGGCAGCGGCGGCCCGTAGGTTCTGTCCCCCGTCATGCCGTCATAGGAGAGCGCGAACCGCACGCGCCGTTCGAGCAGACCTTCGAGCCCCGCGATCAGCCGGTCCTGCCCAAGCTGCCGGGCATAGCGCTTGTCGCGTCCGACGGTCGTGCCGAGATAGGGCGGATCGAGATAGATGAAATCCTTCGTGCCCGCATCGGCCGTCGTCGCCAGCCAGTCGCCGCGGCGCACCTCCGTCCGCCCGCGCAACAGCCGCGCCGCCCCGGCGATCGCCGCCACCATCCGATCGGGCTGCACACCGAGCCGGCGGCGGTCGACCGATTGCGTGAAGTCACCCTTGGCATTGAAGCGCACGGCGTTCTTGACGCAGCGGCAGATCAGATAGAGCAGGTCGACCGGATCGGACGCCGCGTTGTAGCGCGCCCGCACACGATTGAAGTATTCCGCGCCGCCCTCGCGCTGGCCGAGCCAGATTTGGCGATAGCGCTCGGCGGTCGTCTCGGGCGCGTCGATGATCGCCTGCCAGAGGTGGGCGATGGGTTCCAGCGCGTCGGCGATCACGTACCGGCGCGCGATCCCATGATGGGCGGCCCACAGCGTCATCGCGGCCGAGCCCGCGAACGGCTCGAACCACACGTCGATCCCGTGCGGGACGTGCGCGCCGATCAATGGCGCCAGCGCCCGCTTGGACCCCTGATACGGGATCGGGTGGGGCAGCCTCACAGCCATGCCGCCGGCTATTGCGTCAGCCTGAGCTCGACGCGCCGGTCCGCCTGGTAGACTTCCTGCTGCGACAGCCGCACCCGGTCGACGCCGACGTAGGGTTCACGCTTGCCCTTCGGGGTGAGGGACAGTCTGCCGGCATATCCGGCCTGCCGAAGGTAGCGCTCAATCGCCTCGAGCCGTCGCCGCGACAGCTCCATGTTGTAGTCGTCGGGACCGCGGCTGTCGGCGTGGCCCGAAAGCGAGATGCCCTCCGGGCGCTTCAGCCGCAGGTACTCGGCGAGCAGCGCCGCGGCACGAGCGCCATCGGGCGTCAGCTCGATCTCGTCGGTGACGAACGTGATCGGCACGGGGATGAGCACCTGCGCGGGATCGAGGCGTGCGTCCGTTGCGCGCGCCCGCGGGCCGGGAGCGATGGCGGACGCCGTCACAGTCGCGGGTGTAGCCGGCGCGGGACTGGCATCTGTGGCGCCCAAGCCAAGCGACGGCATTCCACCGGGCGCACTGGTCCCGGGGCTCTCGCGTTTGGTCGCGGCGGCAGCGGCGGCTTCCGTGCGCGCACGCTCGACCAGAGCGGTGAACTGCTCGAGCGCCCGCTTGTCGCCAGCCGCTTGGGTGCGGCTCTCGGCCGGAACAACTCCAGCTTTGCCGGGAGACGATTGAGGCGCCGGCGCTCCGGCCGCCATCGGTGGCGCCCACACCTTTGCAGATGGCGCCGCGGCCACCCGCGACGTCGACGGGGATGGGCCGACAACGAGTTGCCGCGGCGTGCTGACCACCGCCGGTCCGCCACTCGCGGGCGTCGCGCTGACCGACAGCTCGAGCGGGCCGGCCGTGATGCCGTCGGTCACGATAACCGACCACTGCCCCTCGTCCGTCGCGACTGCGGTCGCGATCTCGCGTCCATTGGCGAGGACGACGATCCGATGGTTCGGCGGCGAGCGTCCCGCGATCACCGAGGCCCCATCGGCCTCGATCCGGGCGGTCTCGATTGCGACCGCCTCAGCCGCGCGACGAGCCGCGCCCGATCCCGGCACCTTCGGCACGAGAACAGCGGCAACTTTCTCGCCGCTGCGCTGGTTGATCGAGGCCTCTTTGACCGGGTCGGGAGACGATAGGCCGAAGCGCCCGAGCATGTCGCTGCTGGCGATGGCCCAAAGAGTGCCGCCGGCCACGACGGCCGCCGCTGCAATACAGACAATCTGCACTTGTCGACGCATGACCGCACCACCGTTCATCAGATATCGTGCACTGCACAAACTTTAGCCCCAACTGCGCGGCGTCGCAACCTTTGGGCCCAGTCATTATTGGCGCCACTGGTTAAGCGAGACCTATCGCCGTCGGACAATCAGCCATGCGACGCGTGAAAGCCCGGCGACAGCCGCGCCGAACCCGCATAGCGTTGCCGCGGCCGCCCCCGTGGGCATGCTGACGCTCCGTAGGGCAAGTGACCGGTGGATTGCCGGCCCGCTGCCGGGCTATAGTGTTGACTGAAGGCTAAAATCCGGCTGCCGGACAGGAAGGGATCCAACTCATCGGGCGCACCCCGCGTGCGCCGGCGCTGCCGGTCTCTGCCTGACTGAACAAAAAACCGAAAATCTCATAAATCGACCACTCTGGAGGATACGCCATGACTGAACGCTCGACCCGAGACATCACTCGCCGCCGGTTCCTCGGCACCGCCGCTTCGGCCGGCGCCGTTGCCGGCACGTTCGCCGCCGTCGCCACGCCTGCGATCGCGCAGGCAAAGCCGACGGTCGTCAAGTGGGCCCACGTCTACGAGACCAGCGAGCCCTATCACACCGAGGCCCTGTGGGCCGCCGAAGAGATCAAGAAGCGCACCAACGGCAAGTACGAGATCCAGGTCTTCCCGGCCTCGCAGCTCGGCAACGAGCCGCAGATCAACGAGGGCCTCGGCCTCGGCACCGTCGACATCATCTATACCGGCGCCGCTTTCGTCGGCGGCGTGCACAAGCCACTGTCGATCTCGAACGCGCCGTACATCTTCCGCGACTTCGATCACTGGAAGGCCTATCGCGCCTCGCCAGCTGTTCCGCGATCTCGCCGACGGCTACGAAAAGAAGACCGGCCACCAGATCGTGGCGATGACCTACTACGGCGAGCGGCACATGACGTCGAACAAGGAGCTCAAGGGCCCCGACGACATGAAGGGCATGAAGCTGCGCGTGCCGCAGGCCCCGCTCTATGTCATGTTCGCCAAGATCGTACGGCGCCAACGCCACGCCGATCGCCTTCGCCGAGGTCTATCTCGCGCTGCAGCAGGGCACGGTCGACGGCCAGGAGAACCCGCTGCCGACCATCCTCGCCAAGAAGTTCTACGAGGTGCAGAAGTACATCCACCTGACCGGCCACATCACCGAATCGCTGATGACGGTGCTCGGCAGGCCGCTGCTCGGCCAAGCTCAGCGCCGACGAGAAGAAGATATTCGCCGAGGTCCTGGCCCAGGCCGCGCGACAAGGCCACCGACGCGATCCGCGACCTCCGAGCAGAAGCTGCCGGCCGAGTTCGAGAAGCTCGGCAAGACCGTGACGCGCCCGGACCGCGCGCGCCTTCCTGAAGGTCGCGGTGCCGGCGCATCTCGGCACCGAGGGCCTTGCCTACTGGACGAAGGAGCAGTACGAGGCGCTGCAGGCCCTGAAGTAGGACTACGGAGAACGTCCGGCGTTGCAGGCGGTGGCGGCGACAAGGTGGACTCGAATCCGCCTTTCGCCGCGCCCGAAGCCTTGCGCGGACATTGCCACCCGCCCAGGTCCGTACCGCTGAAGGGAGACCCGCGATGTCGAACGATCCGGCCGCCAAGCCCGACGAGAACGAGCACCTCATCCTCGTCGAGGACGAGGAAGTGCAGATCGAGCACCACTCGGAGGACTGGCTCGCTTTCGCCTGTTCTGGGCGCTCGCATCGCATCGTCTTCCTGCAGTTCTTCACCCGCTACGTGCTCAACGACTGCCTCGCCTGGACCGAGGAGATCGCGCGCTACGGGCTGATGTGGGTAACCTTCATCGGCGCCGCGATCGTCGTCCCGCCAGAAACACAGCCACATCGCCGTCGAGGCGCTGCTGCACTACCTTGCCGCGCTGTGCCCGCGCGCCTGCTGCTCGCCTTCATCGACATCGTCAAGCTGTTCTTCATGGCGCTGCTTGCCGTACTTCTCTGCTGATCATCGTCGAGCGCATGCAGTGGCAGCGCATGGTGATCATCGATCTGCCGATGAGCATCGTCTACGGCGGCATCGCCGTCGGCTGCTTTCTGCATGCTGTGCGGCAGGCGCATCAACTTCTGGCGCAACGCTCGCGACGGCTGGCGCACGGCGCAGCCGCACGATCGGCGACGGCATGGTCGTGGATCGACTGAGGCACACACGCATGACACTGCTGTTCGTCGTCTTCTTCACGACTGCTGCTGATCGGCGTGCCGATCTTCATCGCGCTGGCCGGCTCCTCGCTGCTGTCTACACGCATTTCATCGCCGGCATCCCCGATTTCGTCGTCCTGCACCGCATGGCCGGCGGCGTCGACAGCTTCCCGCTGCTGGCGGTGCCCTTCTTCATCCTGGCCGGCAACCTGATGAACTCGGCCGGCATCACCAACCGCATCTACGACTTCGCCGTCGCGCTCGTCGGCTGGCTGCGGGGCGGGCTCGGCCACGTCAACGTGGTCGGCTCGGTGATCTTCGCGGGCATGTCGGGCACGGCGGTCGCCGATGCCGGCGGCCTCGGCACCATCGAGATCAAGGCCATGCGCGACCATGGCTACAAGACCGACTTCGCCGTCGGCATCACCGCCGCCTCCTCGACCATCGGCCCGATCATCCCGCCGTCGCTGCCGATGGTGATCTTCGGCGTCATGGCCAACGTCTCGATCGGCCAGCTGTTCGCCGCCGGCTTCGTGCCGGGCCTGCTGATGGCCGGCTTCCTGATGATCTACGTCACCTGGTACGCGCATCGCCACGGCATCGGCCGCGACCAGGTCTTCCGCCTTGCGGCACTCGGCACGACGTTCGTCGGCGCCTTGCCGGCGCTGATGACGCCGGCGATCATCATCGGCGGCATGTCGATCGGCTGGTTCACGCCGACCGAGGCGGCCATCGCCGCCTGCGCCTGGGCGATGTTCCTCGGCACCGTGCTGTACCGGTCGCTGACCTTCAAGCAATTCTACAAGATGACCATGGACACCATCGAGACGACGGCGGCCGTGCTGCTGATCGTCGGCGCGGCCTCGCTGTTCGGCTGGGTGCTGACCACCACGCGGGTCACCGAGACGGTGACGGCGAGCCTGCTGTCGGATCACCCGCGACCCGCTCGTGCTGCTGCTGATCATCAACCTGATCCTGCTGGTCGTCGGCTGCTTCATGGAGACGATCGCGGCGATCTCCATCCTGGTGCCGGTGCTCATGCCGGCGATCACGCGGCCGGCATCGATCCCGGTGCAGTTCGGCGTCATCATGGTGCTGAACCTGATGATCGGCCTGCTCACGCCGCCGGTCGGCATGGTGCTGTTCGTGCTGGCGCGCGTCGCCAACATTCCCTTCGACCGCACCGTGCAGGGCCGTGCTGCCGTTCCTGATCCCGCTGCTCGTCGTGCTGGTCCTGATCACGGTCTTTCCGTGGCTGACCCTGGTCGTGCCCGACGTATCTTTATCGGTAGCGGGAGCGCCGGGATCGCGCCGCCCTTGATCGCCTGGGCCCCGGCGGCCTATCGTTATGCCGGCATTTGACCGCACGCGCCGCGGTACGGCGCGAGGAGAACGTTCCATGTCCGACACCAGCGCCGCCTTGCCGCTCTCGCATATCCGCGTCCTCGATCTCACCGCGCATCGCGCCGGCCCGACGGCGGTGCGCCAGCTCGCCGACTGGGGCGCCAACGTCATCAAGATCGAGCCGCCGGCCGACAGGCGACGTCGACCCGATGGGCGGCAAGCGCCACGGCTTCGATTTCCAGAACCTGCATCGCAACAAGCGAGTCGATGACGCTCAACCTCAAGAGCGCCGAAGGCCAGGCGATCTTCATGGCGCTCGCGAAGGACGCCGACGTCGTCGTCGAGAACTACCGGCGCGACGTGAAGCATCGCCTCGGCGTCGACTACGAGGCCGTCGCCAAGGTCAACCCGCGCATCGTCTACGGCTCGATCTCCGGGCTTCGGCCAGACCGGACCCGACGCGACGCGCCCCGGCGTCGACCAGATCGCGCAGGGCATGGGCGGCCTGATGTCGATCACCGGCATGCCCGGCCAGGGGCCGGTGCGGGTCGGCATTCCGATCGCCGATCTCACCTCGGGCCTTCTGCTGGCGCAGGCGATCATGCTCGCGCTCTACGAGCGCGAGCGCACCGGCAAGGGCCAGTGGGTGCACACCTCGCTGCTCGAAGCGCAGATCTTCATGCTCGACTTCCAGGCCTCGCGCTGGCTGATGAAGGGCGAGGTCGCCAAGCAGGCCGGCAACGACCATCCGACCGCGATCCCGACCGGCGTCTTCCCGACCTCCGACGGCCACATCAACATCGCCGCCTCCGGCGACAGCCTGTGGAAGCGCTTCTGCGAGGCGCTCGGCGCGCCCGAGCTGCTCGACCGACCCCGACTATGCGACCGGCGCCAAGCGCTCGCGCAGAACCGCAAGGCGCTCAACGCAGCGCATCGGCGACGATCACCCGCACCAAGCCGTCGGCGCACTGGATCGACGTCACTGAACAAGGCCGGCGTGCCGTGCGGCCCGATCAACACGATCGACAAGACTTTCGCCGAGCCGCAGGTGAAGCACCTCGGCATCGCGCGCCGGTGCGGCACACGAAGCTCGGCGAGATCAAGGTCGTCGGCCAGCCGATCAACCTGTCGCGCTTTCCCGCAGCCCGAGACGCTCGGCCCACGCCGGAACTCGGCGAGCACACCGCCGAGGTCCTGTCGGATCTCGGCTACGGCGACGCCGACATCAAGGCGCTGAAGGCCAAGGGCGTCATTTGAGCGCCCACTCCTCAGTCTAGTGATACCCCTCGCCGGGGCCGATCTTGCCGCGGAACATCCAATAGACGAAAGCGGTATAACCGAGAATGAGCGGCAGCAGGAACACGGTGCCGACCAGCAGGAACATCTGCGAGGACGGTGCCGCCGCCGTATCCCAGAACGTCAGGTGCGGCGGCACCAGATAGGGCACGGTCGAAATCACAAGACCCGCGTAGCCGAGCAGGAACAGCGCGATGGTGCCGAAGAACGGCAGATTCTCGCGACCCTGCCGGAGCCAGCGCCACACGCCGAAACCGATGAGCGCCGTCACCAGCGGAATCGGCCACAGGAAGTACAGAGTTCGGCCGGCTGAACCAGCGCTGCGCGATGCGGTCGATGGTCAGCGGCGTCCACAGGCTGATCACCGCCATCGCACCGAGCACCACCAACAGCAGGATCGTCGCCCAGTGGCGGCCGAGTTCCTGCGCCGGCCCTGATGTGCGCATGACGAGCCACGTCGCGCCGAGCAGGCCGTATCCGCCACCACCGCAAGACCGACGAAGATCGCGAACGGTGTCAGCCAGTCGAAGGCGCCGCCTGCATACTGCCGATCGACGACGTTTACGCCCTGCAGCAATCCACCGAGGATGACGCCTTGCAAAAACGCCGCGGTGATCGATCCACCAGCGAACGCAATGTCCCACATGCGGTGCGACGGCTTGGCGACCCAGCGGAACTCGAACGACACGCCGCGCAGGACGAGCGCCAGCAGCATCCCGATCACCGGCAGATAGAATGCCGGCATGATCACCGCGTAGGCGGTCGGGAACGCGACCCACAGCCCGCCGCCGCCGAGCACCAGCCACGTCTCGTTGCCGTCCCAGAACGGGGCGACGGAGTTCATCATCACGTCGCGGTCTTCTTCCTCACGCGTGAACGGGAACAGCACGCCAATGCCGAGGTCGAACCCGTCGAGAATGACGTACATGGCGACGGCCGTGCCGATCAGACCGGCCCAGATCAGGGGAAGATAGGGTTCCATCGCCGTCATCCCTTCGATGGTGTGAGGGGGTGCACGCCGCTGCCCGGGCCGCGCCCCGTCGCCTCGCGTGCGGCCTGCTCGGCGGCCGAGAGTGGCCGGTTCGGCAGTCCCATCGAGGGCTCCGTCGCCTCACCTTTCGGGCCAGCGTGGATCAGCCGGTTGATATAGTAGACGCCCATCGCGAAGACGACGCCATAGATGAGAACGAACAGCGCCAGCGTGCCGAAAACGCTGGTGCCCGGCACGGGCGACGTCGCATCGGCGGTCCGCAGCAGGCCTTGCACCAACCAGGGTTGGCGGCCCTGCTCGGTGACGAACCATCCCGCGAGAATGGCGATGAAGCCGAGCGGCCACATGTACGACGTCGAGCGCAGGAACAGACGGCTTTCGAACAGCGCGCCGCGCCACCACAGATACGTGCCCCAGAACCCGACGGCGATCAGCAGCATCCCGATCCCGACCATGATCCGGAACGAGAAGAATACGTTGGCGACCGGCGGCCAGTCGCGCTCGGGGAAATCCGTGAGGCCCGGATACCGCCCGTCCCAGCTATGGGTGAGCACCAGCGAACCGACGCCTGGAAGCGCGATCTGGTAGTGGTTCTTGCGCGCCTTCTCGTCGGGAATGCCGAACAGCACGAGGGCGCCGGGCTTGGAGCCATCCCAATGCCCTTCCATCGCCGCCACCTTCGCCGGCTGGTGCTTCAGCGTATTGAGGCCGTGGAGGTCGCCGATGAAGAGTTGCAGCGGCGCGACGATCGCGATCATGCCGACCGCCATGCGCAGCATCGTGCGGCTCTCCTCGACATGGCGGCCGGCGATCAGATAGCGCGCGCCCACCCCGAGCACGACGACGGCCGTCGTCAGATACGCCGCGTTGAGCATATGGGCGAGGCGATAGGGGAAGCTCGGGTTGAAGATGATCTCCCACCAGCTCACGGGGAACGCGATGCCGTTGCGGATCTCGTGCCCGGTCGGCGTCTGCATCCAGCTGTTGGCGGCGAGAATCCAGAACGCGCTCGTTGCGGTGCCGATCGCGACCAGTGCCGCCGCGAGCGTGACGAGCCAGGGAGGAAAGCGGCTCCAGCCGAACAGCAGGATGCCGAGGAACGTCGCCTCCAGATAGAAGGCGGTCAGGACCTCGTAGCCGATCAGCGGCCCGATCACATTGCCGCTGAACTCGGAGAATCGGCTCCAATTGGTGCCGAACTGGTAGCTGAGCACGATGCCGGAGACGACGCCCATGGCGAAGGAGACGGCGAAAATCTTGGTCCAGAAACGCGCCAGGCGATGAAATTTCTCGTTGTCCGTGCGCAGCCACAGCAGCAGCAGAACGGTGATGAACGCGGAGAGCCCGATCGTGAAGGCGGGAAAGATGATGTGGAACGAGATGGTGAACGCGAACTGGATCCGGGCGAGCAGGACTGGATCGAATTCCATCGGCGCCTCCAGATTTCCGCGACCGCGTCAAGCGCAATGAACCAACCTCTATTCCGATGGTCCATGATGTCAATCGACGCGACGCCGCATCGCACGAAAGCGACGTCGCGTCGCTCACGGAAAAGAGATCGGTGGCACCGGATGAAACCAGCGGCTCCCATGATAGAGATCACGCGCCGGACAAATCCTTATTGATCGGCTCGGCGATGCATCGGGGAGCTCTTGGAATGAAGAAGAACGGTTGTTCGGCTTTGGGCCGCATCGACACTGATCGGGATCGGATTGACGGCCGCGGTCCACGCGCAACAAGCGGGCATGACGTTCTTCGTCACCAGCGTCGGCAAGGGTGACGGCGCCAACCTCGGCGGCCTCGACGGCGCCGACGCCCATTGCCAGGCACTTGCGAAGGCGGCCGGCGCGACGAAGACCAACTGGCGCGCCTACCTCAGCACGACCGCGCCAGGCGGCGAGGCCGGCATCAACGCGCGCGACCGCATCGGCAAAGGTCCGTGGCAGAACGCCAAGGGCGTCGTGATCGCCACGAGCGTCGGCGATCTGCACTCGGCGTCGAACAACTGATCACCAAGGCGACCGCACTCACCGAGAAGGGCGAGACCGTCAGCGGCTCGCGGCGACGGCGTCAATATGCACGACATGCTGACCGGCTCCGATCCGGACGGCATGTACTCGACGGCGGGTGGCGACACGACCTGCGGCAACTGGACCAAGAACGGCGAGGGCTCGGCGATCCTCGGCCATCACGACCGCGATCGGCCTCAAGGATACCCGCCACATGACGTCATGGAACTTCGTCGCATGGCTCGCTCAGCTGCAGCCAGGACGACCTGAAAAGCATCCGGCGGCGCCGGGTTGTTCTACTGCTTCGCGGCCGACTGAGCACGCTACGATTTTCTTTGAACGCCCCGTGCTGCAATGGGCGGGGCGGAATTATTTCGCCGGCTTCAATTTCAGTAGAGCATCGGCGTTGCCGTGCGTGAGCTTGGCCATGTCGGCTGGCGCCAACGACAGGCGATCGAGGAACGCGCGGCCTTTCGCGTTGGCGGCGTACGGATAGTCGACCGAGAACATGATGCGGTCGATGCCGAACGTCATGAGGCCGCAAGAAACGGCGGCTCGGTGAAAATGCCGCTGGTCGTCATCCACACCTGATCGATGATCGTGCGGCTGATCGGGCGCTGCAGGTGGCCGATGTCGAGCGCGAAGACATCGTCGGCCCGCGCCAGCATCACCGGCAGCATCTCGCCCATATGGCCGATGATCAGCCGCAGCTTGGGATGGCGGTCGAGCGTGCCGGCGAGCACGAGGCGGAGGACGTGGATCGCCGTCTCCGAGTGCCAGCCCCAGCCCGCCGCTTCCAGCACCCGGCTCGCGCCCGGCTCGAGGTCGGAGAAATAGGCCTGCCGAACCGCTTCCGGCGCGAGATGCGGATGGATGTAGATCGGCACGTCGAGGTCCACCGCCGTCGATAGCAGGCCGTCGTAGATCGGATGGTCGAGGAAGCGGCCCTCGGTCGAGCCGTTGACGAGTGCGCCGACGAAGCCGAGTTCCTTCACGGCGCGCCTGAGTTCCACGGCCGCCGCGTCGGGCGACTGCATCGGCAGCACGGCGAAACCCGCGAAGCGATCGGGATGACGGGCGATCGCGGCGGCGAGATGGTCGTTCATCTCGCGCGCGATGGCGATGCCGTCGGCGCCGGGGACGAGATCGGGGCCGGGGCCCGTATTCGAAAGCACCTGCACGGTGATGCCGGCCTCATCCATCAGGCGCAGCCGCTGCGCGCCGATCTCAGGCGCGAGTTCGAGCGGCTTCGGCCCGCTCGTCGGGTCGCGCCGCTGGCGAAAGCCGCGCCGCGCGATCGCCGCTGGATCGATCCGCTTTATCAGAGCCGGAACCGTGAAATGCTCCTCGAGTGCGATGACGCGCATGGCCGATCCTCCCGCAGCTTGTTTGGCCAAGCTTTGCACGCCGTATGGCCAGTTGCCAAATCGCGAGCGGAGTGTGACCTTCGGCAACCGAACCCATGATGGAGCCACGCCATGTCGCTGACGATCATCGACCACGCGAGCCAGCCGAAGGACGAGTGGCGCCCGGGCGTACTGACGCGCATGGTGGCGTCCGCAGCGGTCGGCTCCTCGCAGCTCGCGGTGTTCGAGCAGTGGTGCGATCCCGGCCTCGGCGCGCCGGCGCATTTGCACGCGGTCGAGGAAATCTTGACCGTCCTCGAAGGCGAAGCCGAAGTCTGGGTCGACGAAGAGCGCCGACACCTGACGGCGGGGCAATCCGCGCTCATCGCCGCGGGCCGCAAGCACGGCTTCAGCAATACCGGCACGGGGATCCTGCGGGTGCAGGCGATCCTGGCGTCGCCGGTCTTCGAAGCAGCCTACGACGACAAGCGCGAGACACCGCGGCGCTGGCTGCCAGCCGCCGGCTGAGCGCGGGCCTCAACCCATCGCCGCGACGATCGCCTCGCGCGTGATCGGTAGCGTGCGCACGCGAACGCCGAGTGCTGCACGCACCGCATTCCCGATCGCGGCCGCGGTCGGGCCGGTCGCGCACTCGCCGACCCCGAGCGGCGGCGCCTCCGGCCGCGCGATGACGGAGACCTCGATCTCCGGCACTTCCGAGAAGCGCAGGATCGGATAGCCTTCCCAGTCGCGCGTCGCGATGGCGTCGCCGTCGAAGGCCACGCGCTCCTTCAGCGTCCAGCTCGCGGATTGGACGATGCCACCCTCGATCTGGTTGATGATGCCATCCGGGTTGATCGCTTCGCCGGCATCGACCGCCGCCCACGCGTTGGTCAAACGCACGCGATCATCGCACACGACACGCGCCACGACGGCGCAGTAGGCGCTGCGGTTCTTGTACTGGCAGAAACCGATGCCGAGTCCCTCGCCCGGCACGCGCGGCCCCGGCCATCCCGCCATGTCGGCGGCCTTCTGGATGACCGCCGCCGCTCGCGCGTTGTCGAGGTGGGCGAGGCGCAGCGACACCGGGTCGGCGCCGGTCTCGACGGCGATGTCGTCCATCAGAGTCTCGAGCGCGAACACGTTCGCGTAACCGCCGAGCGCGCGCAGCGCCGACGTTCGATAGGGCAGGTCGCGCAGGATGCGCTTCGACACATGGACGTTGGGGATGGCGTAGAGAGGCACGGCGTTGCGGTCGGCGCCGCCACCGCGCGCCACTGGTGGATCGACCGGCACGCCTTTCGGCGATGGCTCGGCGAGACGTTCGGCGGCGATCAGGTGGGCGCCGACGCCGCGACGCGGACGAAAGACATGCGACTGGCAGACCGATTGCACCTTGAGCGACGTGATGCACCCCTCGATCCCGAGTGTCGCCTCGGCCGTGACGATGGCGCCGGGCCCAGTCGGTGCGAGCGAGAAATCCGCCGCGCGCGACCACAGCAGGCGAACCGGGCGACCGGGAACAGCGCGCGCCAGCAGCGCGGCTTCATAGGCAACGTCATCCTGACCGCTGTGGCCATAGGTGCCGGCGCCCGCCGCATGGATCACGACGACTTTGTCGACGTCGATGGCGAACTGTTTCGCCAACGCCCAGCGCAAGTCGTGGACGCTCTGGGTGTGCGAGTAGACTTCCAGCCCGCCATCGCGCCACTTGGCAATCGCGCAGGACGGCGCGACGGACGCATGCGCGATATAGGGGCGCTCGATTTCGGTGATGATCCGGCGACCCGGCGCATCGGCGTCGCCGTTGGCGATCACCACTTCGACCTCGGCGGTATCGGCGGCGATGGCCGCGCGCAGGTCAGCCGGCACCGGCGCACCCGCCGTCCATGTCGCGAGCCGTAGACCCGATGCGGCAGCCCGCACCGCCACATCCTCGCGCTCGGCGAGCACGCCGACGAACGAGCCATCGCGCACCACTTGCACACCTGGAAACGCCTGGCCCAGCGCCGCGTCGTCGAACGTCACGAGACGGCGATCGCGCGCCGGCGGATCGAGGACGCGACCGTGCAGCATTCCGTCGAGTTCGATGTCGTGGATAAAGCCGGCACCGGTTGCCTTGGCGGCGAGATCGATGCGCGGCATGGAGATGCCGACGAGGCGACGCTCGGCCGGTGCCTTCGGGCGCGCGTGGTCCATGACCGGGGCTGCAAGATCGACCGCGGGCGCGAGCGACCAGTAGGTGAGATCCGTCGCGCGGCCACCGGCAACGATGCGGCCATCCTCGACGCCAAGCGTCTCCACCGGCGCCTGTAGCAGCTTGGCGGCCTCGGCGAGGAGGAGTGCGCGCACGGCCGACGCCGCAAGACGCACCGCGCGCCCGCCGGTCTCGACCGAGAGAGAACTCGACGTGCCCGCCTCGGCCGGCCCGAGCGCGGTGTGCCCGGAAATCAGCGCGACGCGGCTCGGTGCAACGTCGAGTTCGTCGGCTGCGATCTGAATGAGCGCCGTCGTGATGCCTTGGCCGATTTCGACCTTGCCGGTTTTCAGGACGACGGTTTCGTCGCGCGAGAGGTCGATCCAGTCGCGACAGTTGGGATTGTCGTCGAGGCTCGGAGAGGAGGCGAGCGCGGTCATGGCGCGGCCCTCCCGATGGTCGCGGCGTGCTCGATGGCGCGGATCATGCGCGTGTGCGCGCCGCAGCGACAGAGATGACCGTCGAGCGCCGCGACGATATCGTCGCGCTTTGGCGATGCCTTCGCGGCCAGCAGCGCCTTGGCGCGCATCATTATCCCGGCCATGCAGTAGCCGCACTGGCCCGCCTGCTCCTTGATGAAGCTCTCGACCAGCGGATGGTGCGAGGTGCCATCGACGAGCGACTCGACCGTTTCGATCTTCCGCCCCGCGACCGCACCTACCGGCTCCATGCACGCCGTCATCGGCCGGCCATCGATGAGCACGGTGCAGCTCATGCACTGGCCCTCGGCGCAGCCGGCGCGCGTGCCCTTGAGACCGAGATCGTTGCGCAGGACATAGAGCAGCGGCGTGTCGGGATCGACGGCGACGCCGACCGACCTGCCGTTGACGTGAAATTCGATTGTATCCATGGCGTCGGCCGCCTCTTTTCCGGATCACTAGGGAGTTGCTTCGGCCCATAGCTTTGCACGCCGCGCGCCGCTCGGGCTAGCACGAGATCGTGGTTCGGCCATTTCAGGAAAACGCAACGGCGGCGCGCGTCGACACCGCACGGCGGACGAAGTAGTCTGGACCATGCCCGGCGCATCCGGGGCCGCGCCCGCGGGCGCAAGTGCTCAAATACACCGAAGAACCTGACGGCCGAGAGTTCGACCGCCGAATCGATACGAGGCCGCGAACATGGATTGGCGATGGGTGTTGCTGTGCGCTGCGTCGGCGATGGCTCTCAACGGTTCGGCGCAGGCGGGTGAGGGGCAGCACGTCACCTTCGCCGGCCCGGCGAAGGGGCCCGCGGTCCTCCAGGCCGAATGGTTTCCGCCAGCCGGTGCCACAGGGCCCGTTCCAGCGATCATCGCGCTGCACGGTTGCGGTGGAAGTACGCGATCGGACGGGCGCCCCTTGTCGCGCACCGTCGACTGGACCGAGCGGTGGCTGGAGGCCGGCTATGCGGTGCTGTGGCCGGATAGCTACGGCTCGCGCAGGCTTGGCCCTCAATGCGAGACGCGCAAGCGATCCGTCTTCCCGCATCAGCGCGCGCAGGACGCGCAGGCGGCAGCCAGGTGGCTCGCGAGCCAACCCGGCATCGATGCAAAGCGGATCGCGCTGGTCGGATGGTCGAATGGCGGCAGCACGGTACTGTATGCCGTCCGCACCGGCGGCCCGACGCCGGCGCCCGACTTTCGCACCGCCATCGCATTCTATCCCGGCTGCCGGGCGCCGCAGGAGCGCGCGCTCCGTGAAGGCGCGCCATGGGCCGCGCGGCTGCCGCTGACCATTCTGATCGGCGCTGCGGACGATTGGACACCTGCCGAGCCGTGTCGGGAAATCGGCAAGCGCAAGGGCGTGCGCTACATCGAGTATGAGGGTGCCTATCATGACTTCGATGAACGCGACACACCGATCCGCGTCCGCCGCGGTCTCACCTACTCGGCCGACGGATCCGGCACCGCGCATCGGGGCACCGACCCGAAAGCCCGCGCCGCCGCCATCGCCGAGGTCACCGCGATTCTCGCGGCCGCGCTGAAGTGACGAGGCTGCACAGCCGGCAATCGCTTTTTTGGGCTCGACCGCTGGGCGGGATCGGCGTTTCATGGGCGCAATCAGCTGGGAGGGCATGAACACATGAAACTCTACGATCTCAAGGCCGGCTTGAACCCGCGACGGGTCCGCATTTTCCTCGCCGAAAAAGCCGTCACGATTCCCATTGTGCAGGTCGACATGATGAAGGGCGAAAACCGGACGCCCGAGTTTCTCGGCCTCAATCCGCTCGGTACGATGCCTATCCTGGAGCTCGACGACGGCACCATCCTCACCGAGTTCGATGGCGATCTGCCGCTACATCGAAGCCCTTCATCCCGAGCCGAACCTCCTCGGCAACAGCGCCCTCGAGCAGGCGCAGATCGAGATGTGGAGCCGGCGCGCCGAGATGGAACTGATGCGGCCCCTGGTCGACCAGTTCCGCCACTTGAACCCGTTCTGGAAGGGCCGCACTCGAGCAGGTCCCCGACTACGGCGCGCAGGCGCAAGGCAAGGCCCGCGAGGCGATGACATGGTTCGATCGGGAGCTGGCGTCGCGGCCGTATCGTGGCCGGCTCGCGCTACACGGTCGCGGACATCACAGCGCAGTGCGCGCTGCTGCTCGGCAAGGGCACGGGCATGCCGATCCCCGACGAGTTGAAAAATCTGGGACGCTGGTGGGCGGACGTATCGGCGCGTCCAACGGCGCGAGCATAATCACATCGTCGTGCCCCGCGTTGCCAACGGCTGCCGGATACTTCATGGTCGATAGCGACGGCTGGAGCGCCGAGAGAACAATAACAAAGGGTGCCAATGGCGCGCATCGAGGATATCCCGCAGCCGACCCGCGACGTCGTCCTGGGGCTTGCCTGTCCGGAATTGCCGGGCTCGCCCTGGGTCGTCCCCAAACCGCTCTCCGAATGCCGGATCGCCATCCTGACCAGCGCGGCGCTGATCGAGCGCGTCGGGAATGCCATTTCCCGCAGGCACCGCCGAGTTCCGCACACTGCCCTCGTCGCTAGCGCCCGCTGACATCCTGATGAGCCACATATCCATCAACTTCGATCGGGTCGGATTTCAACGCGACATCAACATTGCCTATCCGATCGATCGCCTGCGCGAACTTGCTGCGGACGGCACCATCGGCGCCGTCGCCGACACGCACGTACACGGTGATGGGCTCGACCGATCCCGCGACCATGGTGGAGACTGCGGATGGCATCGTCGGGCTCCTGAAGCAGCAGGAGGTCGACGCCGTCCTGCTGTGCCCTGTCTGACCATTCTGCACGCGCGCCGTGAGCGCGCTAGGTCATATGATCGAGGCGAGGGGCATCGCGACTGTCGTGATCGGGCTCGTGCGCCCGCACCTCGAAAGTACCAAGTCCCCCCGCGGTCTCTGGGTGCCGTTCCCGCTCGGCCGACCGCTCGGCGAACCTGAAGACCCAGCCTTCCAGCGCCGCGTGCTGATGGCGGCCCTCGCCCTGCTCGAGCGTCGCGACGGCCCGGTCCTGCTGGTCGATTTTCCCGAAGACGCCCCGAGCATGACGGACACCGCCGGGTGGACGCCGCAGGTCGTCTGCCGGCCCTCCCGTCCAGACTGCCGGGCGACGCCGCTGGCTGGGCGACCGCGGTGGCGGCCGAGATCGAGCTGATGCGCCCGCATTGGATCGCCGCGCAGCGCCGGTTCGGCCGCACGACCGTCGGCCTGTCCCATCTGCCGCCGGGGCAGTGGGCGGAATATGCGTCGCAGTTCGTCGCCGGCGAGATTCCCGCCTCGATCGTCGAGGGCCTGTCGCCGGCGCTGCTTCTGCGCATCATCGCCGACGATATCAAGGCCCTCTACAGCGAAGCCGTGCAGGCGGCCGGGCCGCAGCCTTCGGGCACGCAAGTGAACCGCTGGTTCTGGAACCGGACGCTCGCGGGGCAGTTCCTGCGCGCGCTTCGCGTCGCCGCGCTGACCAGCACGCACACCGGCTTCAATACCGTCGGCTCGCGGTTCATCGTCCCCGGACCGTGGGTCACGCCGAGCTGAGCGACCCCAGTCGTCGGCCCACCTTCGGCACTCAAAAAAAATTCCAGGCCCCGCGAAACCCTATTCGGGCTCGCCCGTATCTTCCCACCTGACACGTCGAGTTGCGTGTTGAACTCGCGAGCCGCCCGACATCCCTCGTCGTCGGAGGTTCGTGGCGCGGGAGCGGTGCCCCCCCGGATCCGCTCCCGCCACTCCCATGGTGCGCCGTCTGGCGCGCGTGCAGCGCAGCAGACGACGCTTCAATTCAGCCCGGCGATCACGGCGTCGACCTTCGTCACCAAGGCGACGTTCGTCATCGCATACTCGATCGACGCGCGATGCCAGTCGGCATTCATGGTCGAGCAGCCGTCCTCCGGGATGATCATCACGTAGCCCTTGTCGGCGCCGGTGCGCGCGGTGTGCTCGACGGACATGTTGGTCCAGGCACCGGTCTCGATGATCACGTCGCGGCCCTCGGCCCGCAGGATCGTCTCGAGGTTGGTCCCCTCCCAGGCGCTCATGCGGGTCTTGCGGATGATGTGGTCGCCGGGCTGGGCTTCAAGACCGGGCACGGGCTCGGCGCCCCAGGTGCCTTCGACCATCGCGTTGGCGTCCGCTGTTCCTTCAAACAGCGGCGCGTTGAGGGTCAGGTCACGGCCGTCCGGCCGCCGCGAGAACCAGACGTGGATGACCGGCACGCCGCGGCGCCGGCAATGCTCGGCGAGGCGGCGGACGTTGGCGATCGCATTCTGCTCGCGGCAATGGATCGGCGAGCCGGAGCTGGCAAACGCGCCGCCGTCCATCACCACATCGTTCTGCATGTCCTGGATGATGAGGGCGCAGCGCGAGGCATCGAGCTTGAGGTCGCCGGCGGCGTCGGCGCTGCTGGCCGACGCCGATGACGCGGAAGCGGACGCCGATGAGGCGGCTCTCGTCCCCGCACCTCGTGCGCGCATAAAGGGTTCGCTGCGCGGGCCGACCTTGACGTCGATCGCATAGACCGAGGTGGTCGCGCAGACATAGAGCGTGCGCCAATCCGGCCCGCCCCAATGCAGGTTGGCGCTGAGCTCGGGGATCGCGACCTTGCCGATGTGGCGGCCGTCCGGCGCGTAGACCCACAAGCCGCCCGGCGCCGTCACCCAGATATTGCCCTGCGCATCGCATTTCATGCCGTCGGGTACGCCGGGCTTCATGACGTCGCGGACGCCGCTCGCGAACACGCGCGGATTGGCCAGCGTGCCATCGGCGCGGACATCGAAGACGCGGATGTTGGCCTGTTCGGTATCGTTGACGTAGAGCTTGGATTCATCGGGGCAGAAGCACAGCCCGTTGGGCTGCGAGAACATGTAGCGGTCGACCAGCAGCTTGGGCTCGCGACTTCCTGGCGCAAGCCGGAACACGCCCTGCCAGCCGAGATCGCGCGGCCGCTCGACGCCGTAGTGCGGCATCCGCCCGTACCAGGGATCGGAGAAATAGATCGCGCCACTCGAATGGACGCACAGGTCGTTGGGGCTGTTGAGTTCGCGCCCCTCGAAATGGCTGGCGAGGACTTCGCGCGTGCCGTCGGGCCGGAAGCGGGCGACGCGACGATGTCGCGTGCTCGCAGGCGATCAGGTTGAGCTCGGCGTCATAGGTCAGCCCGTTGGCCTTGTTCGACGGTCGCAGCGCGTCGCGTGTGCCACTGCGATCGAGGCGGCGGCGCACGTCGGCGGGCATGTCGGAAAACAGCAGGTAGTGGTCGATCGGGTGCCAGATCGGCCCCTCGGTGAACGTGAACCCGCTGCCGACCTGCCGCACGGGCGCGTGCTCGTCGATCAGTCGCCGGAACGCGGGATCGAGCGCGTCATGGGCCATGGCTGCAACCTCCCAAAACCAATTTTTGTTTGCCGCGGCGCACGGGTCCGCGGTTGCGGGCAATCAGACCGGGAACCAGTCGCGTCGCTGGACGGTCTGGCTGATCGGGCCCGGCACCGCGTAGTCGAGCCGCCCGACGATCTGGCCACGCTCGACCTTGGCCGGCTTGTCGTGAATCGGCAGCAGGAATTTCGACGAGTTGAGCAGCTTCTTGATCGCCGCCTTCTCGGAGCGCTTCGTGCCGGCGTGATTGCCCGTCACCTGCACCTCGTGCGAGTAGATGACGTGGTAGGGCTCGATGATCTGGTCCTGGAAATCGTAGATGACGTCGCCGCAGATGGTGGCGAGCCCCTCGGCCGTATCGACGTGGATGTTCATCGATCCTTCGGTGTGGGCGTTGGCCGCCTCCATGACGACGCCGGGGATCAGCTCGATCGGGCCGGAAAGCTCGAGATCCTCGAGCCGCAACGCGTGGCGCGTGTGCAGCCGTTCGATCAGGTGCTGGATGTCGGGCTTGGGATACTGCGGGTGCATCAGGCCGGAGACCGAACACTCGAGTTCCCGCCGGTTCATGACGACGGTCGTATTCATCGAGAAGTGGTCGTCCTTGCCGGCGTGGTCGATGTGCGCGTGCGTATGGCAGACGTAGCGCACGTCGCCGACCTTGACGCCGTGGCGGGCGAGCTGTTGCTCGATCATGTTCTCGTGGTGTTGCAATCCGCGCATACCCAGCGTTTCCATGATCGCGTTGTCGCGATAGCCGGTATCGACGACGATCGGATACTGCCCGCCGAGGATCAGGAACCCATAGACCGGCACGCGCTTCGTGCGGCCGCAGCCGCGGCCGAGCACGAGAAAGCTCGAATTCAAGCTCGATATCGCCGAAGTCGAGCACCTTGATTTCCAACGGCATCTGTCAGGCTCCCTGTGTCACAGCCGGTATACCCGGCTCGCTGTGTCGTAAAAGATTGCGCGCGCCGCCGCGTCGGTATCGCGGCCGAGGCCGGGGTCGAGTTCACTGACGCCGCGCCGATGGGCGGCGATCAGGCTCGCGTAGTCCGTCCAGAGTTTTTCGATCGGAAAGTTCGAGCCCCACAGGCAGCGCCGCGGGCCGAAGGCGGCGACCGTCTCGCGGATCAGATGCTCGATATGGCCTTCGTCGTTGCGATGGATGAAGGTGCCGAAGCCCGAGAGCTTGGCGTAGACGTTGGGCTCGTTGGCGAGGACCGCGATGTTCTCGCGCCAATGGGCCCACGCGGCCGGCGTCGTATCCGTCAGCATACCCGCGTGCTGGAGGACGAACGGGACGTTCGGACACGCGCGCGCGAGTTCGGCGGCTCCTGGCATCTGGTCGGCAAACACCTGCAGGTCGAACGACCAGCCATAGTCGGCGAGCCGCGCGACGTTGGCTTGCACAGCAGGCCTGCGGCACAGATCGGGATCGGCGGCGAACCGATAGAGTTCGTTCTCGTGCCAGTGGAACTGCTGGCGAACACCGCGCACACGCGGATAGCGCGCCAGGCGGTCGAGGGCCGGACGGACATCGGCCGACGGTCATGTCGGCATAGCCGACGATCGCGTGCGGCCAGCCCGTCTCGTGCGCCACCGTCTCGACCCAGGCGACTTCAGCTTCGGCCTTGTCGACCGGCCAGTTGGCCTGCACATAGACGGCCTTCTCGACGCCCGCCGCCGAGGCTTCGGCGCGGTACTCGGACATCGGGTAGTCGCGGCGGATCGCCTCGTAGGGGCCGAAAATGCGCGGCTGCATCGGGCCGACGAGCCACGCGAGGTCGGCCTGCCGCCAGATGTGGAAGTGCGCGTCGATCGTCCTCATCGGCGCGCTCCCTTGGCGAAGTGAAGGATCTCGTGGGCGACCGCCTGCGGGCTGGAGCCGTTGCCGAGCCGGTCGATCATCGGCGCGATCGCGCGCAGCGCCTCGGTGCGCGGCTGGAACTGCGCGTCCGCTGCAAGCGGCGTCAGCCACAGCACCGACCACGCAAGCCCGTCGAGACGTGTCATCGCCTGGGTCAAGCGCCTCGGGGCCGCCGCGCTCCAGTCCATCGGAAAGCACGATCGCAAACGCGCCGCGCGCAAAGCCGGCAAAGCGCGGCACCGACAGAAACACCTGCAGCGCCTCGCCGAGACGCGTGCCGCCATCCCAGTCGGCGACGAGGCCCGAGGCAAGCTCCAGCGCCTGCTCGCGATTGCGCCGGCCAAGCGCGCGGGTGACGCGCGTCAGCCGCGTGCCGATCGTGAAGACCTCGACCTGCTTCGCCGGCGTGGACCAGCGCGTGGGCCAGCCGCAGCGCGCCTTCGGTGCCGGATTTCATCGACCCGGAGATATCGATCAGCAGCAGTACGCGACGCTGGCGCTGTTTGCGCTTGCGGCGCAGCAGGCGGACGACCTCGCCGTCGCGGCGCATCATGTGGCGGAACGTGCGGCGCGGATCGGCGGTGCGGCCTTTGCCGCGCGTCATGCGGCGGGCGCGTCGGCGCGGCAGCGCGTGCGGCAGGCTCCTGGCGAACGCGCGCAGCGCCGCGGCCTCGTCATCGACAAAGCGGCGCGCGAACAGCCGCTCGGCGACCGACGCGTCCGGCGCCCGACGGCTCTTCGTCCTCCGGCGCGAAAATCGGCTCGAAGGCGCCGGCATCGAAGGCGTTCGGCATGTCCTCGGGCTCGCCCAGCGCCGGCGCGATCAGGACACGACCGAGAAAGATCTCGTCGAACAGCGCATCGAATTCCTCGCGCCGCTCAGGCGCCGGCCCGAACGTGGCGTGCGCGGCGCGGCGAATGTCCATGAGGCTCGACGGTCCGATGAGCCCGACGGCGGCGATGAAGGTCTGCGTCTGCTCGGGCGCGGCGAGAATGCCCGCCCGCCCGCAGCGCCTGCGCGAAATTCAGAAACGGAGCGAGCGGGCGCGGCAGCGTCATGCGGCGCTCCCCATGATCAGGCGATCGAGGTTCGGCGCCACATAGGCGAGATCGTCCTGGTCCTTCAGCACCACGCCGATCGCGCGGGCGAACGCGCGCGGCCACGGCACGCCCTGCTCGTTGAGGATCGTTGCGGCTTCGGCCCACTCGACGGTCTCGGCGACGCCCGGCGGCTTGGCAAGCGGTTCGGCGCGCAGCCGTCCGACGGCGGCGACGACGCGATGGGCGGTATCGCGCGCGACGACGCTCGACCGCATCATCACGATCTCGGCTTCGAGCGCCGGATCAGGGTAGCCGATCCAGTGATAGACGCAGCGGCGCCGCAGCGCTTCGTGCAGCTCGCGCGTGCGGTTCGAGGTGATGATGACGACCGGCGGTTCGCTCGGCGCGGATCGTGCCGCGCTCGGGGATCGAGATCGAGAAGTCGGACAGGAATTCGAGCAGGAACGCCTCGAACTCGTGGTCGGAGCGGTCGAGTTCGTCGATCAGCAGGATGCGATCGCGCGGCGTCTGCAGCGCCAGCAGCATCGGCCGCGCCACCAGATACTCGTCGGCGTAGAGATTGACGTAGTCGGTGCCGGCCTGCCGGATCGCCAGCATCTGGCGCGGGAAATTCCACTCGTACATCGCAGCCGAGGCGTCGATGCCCTCGTAGCACTGGAGCCGCACCAGCTCGCGGCCCAGCACCGAGGCGATCGCCTTCGCCGCCTCCGTCTTGCCGACGCCGGGCGAGCCTTCGAGCAGCAGCGGCTTGCCCAACGCCAGCGCCAGATAGGCGGCCGTGGCAAGGCCCTCGTCGGCAATGTACTGCGCGTCACGCAGCGAGCGCGCCAGCGGCTGCGGGCCATCGATGCCGAGGATGGAGCGGCGCACCGGCATGGCTAGTGTCCCGATCCGAATTCGCCTACCTCGATGTGGGTCCGAGCGACTCGGGATCGAAGGGACACTGATCGCAGTGCTGTGTGATCCAGTCGAGCAATTCGCTCGATACCTGCGCAGATTGGCGAATTGCTCGATCATCACACTAACGCATCCTCCGGCCAGCCGCTGCGGGCTTGGCGCCGCCGTTGGCGCGGATGCCGCGCAGGATCTTTTCCGGCGTGATCGGCAGGTCGTCGATGCGCACGCCGACCGCGTCGTAGACGGCATTGGCGACCGCCGGCAGCACCGGATTCGCGCACATCTCGCCCGGGCCCTTGCCGCCGAACGGGCCATCGGGCGCCGGGCGCTCCAGCACCGAGATGTGATGCGGGGCGATGTCGCCGGGCCCCGGCATCAGGTAGTGATTGAAGTCGACGGGGCCATGGCTGCGGTCGGGATAGTAGGGCTCGGTCGTCTCCCACAGCGCATGGCTCATGCCCATCCAGGCGCCGCCGACGAGCTGCTGCTCGACGAGCTTCGGATTGAGCGCGCGGCCAAGCTCATAGGCCGATTTCATGTCGCGCACGGTGACTTCGCCGGTCTCGTCGTCGACCTCGATCTCGACGATCAGCGCCGCGTGGGCAAAGCAGGACACCGGCGTCATCTCGCCGGTATCGGGATCGACCTCGGAGAGCGGGATGAGGAAAATGCCGCGCCCCGAAACCGTGCGGCCCTGCTTGAACTGCGCGGCCTGGCAGGCGGCCATGGTGGTGATCGATTTGCGACGGCGCGCCCTTGACGTGGATGTTGCCGCGGCCGTCGGTGACGAGATCGGCGGCGTCGACTTCCAGTTCCTCGGCGGCCGCTTCGAGCATCACGGCGCGCGCTTCCTGCGCCGCCTGGATGACCGCATTGCCGACGCGGTGCGTGCCGCGCGAGGCGAACGAGCCCATGCAGTGCGGGCCGGTGTCGCTGTCGGCGGTGTCGACGTAGACGTCGGCGACGGGAATGCCAAGCGTCTCGGCCGCGATCTGGCGCGTGACCGATTTCATGCCCTGGCCGAGATCGATCGACGACAGCGCGACGGTGAACTTGCCGTCGGGATTGGAGTGGACGAGCGCCTGGCGACGGATCGCCGCCGAGGTTCATGCCGATCGGATAGTTGATTGCCGCAAAGCCGCGGCCGCGGTGCAGGCCCATCAGCGCCTCCTCAAGCCGGAAATCGACGAGAACCGCATCGCGCCCTGGCGCGGGCGGTCGGTTGTCGTGGCCGGTGCCGCGGGCGGCGGCGGTGTCGTCGTGCTCGACTGCGATGCGGCGGACGACGGCGCGGGCGCCGCGGGCCGGGCGGGCGTGCGTGCCGCGCTGGCTGCGGCCGGCATCGAGAATCCCGGCATGGCGGCAATCGGCTGGACGGTGCGCGAGCCGCCGCTCTTGCGCGCATAGCCGCCGGTGTCGATGCCGGTCACCGTGCCGTGCTGGTCGAGCGCGGTGTGGGCCGGCAATCGCGCCCGCTCGCCGCCGCCGTCGCGCAGCGACGACGCCGCGCGCGACGCCGGCTGCAGCGCAATGCCCGCTTTCTCGGCCACCACCTGGCAGCACTCGATGAGCGCGCAGTTCTTGGCCTCGCGGCGATGGGCCTTCATGTCGCCGTCGCGGTAGGAGTTGAGGATGCGCAGATCGATCGGGTTCATCCCGACAACGTCCGCCACCTTGTCCATGTGCGCTTCGATCGCGAAATCGACGCCGGTGATGCCGAAGCCGCGCATGGCGGTCGCCGGCGTCCGGTTGGTGTAGACGCAGTAGACGTCGGCGTAGACGTTCGGGATCGTGTAGGGGCCGGGCAGGTGGCCGACGCCCTTGATGATCGCGTAGGACGAGAGCCGCGTGTAGGCGCCGCTGTCGAAATAGCCGGTGAACTTGCGCGCGAGGATGCGGCCGTCACGCGCGACGCCGTCCTTGATGTACCAGCGCTCCGCCCCGCGCGGCGCACCGACCTGCATCTCCTCCTCGCGGTCCCAGGCGAACTTGCACGGCCGCCCGGTGAGCATCGCGCCGAGGATCGCGATCGGCTCGTGCAGGCTGTCGACCTTGCCGCCGAAACCGCCGCCGACCGTGCCGCCGATGAAGTGCAGGCGGTTCGACGGCATCGTCAGCATCTTCGCCGCCGTGCCGAGCGAGAAGAACAGCGCTTGCGTCGAGGTGTAGCAGACGAAGCGCTCGTTGACCTCGGGCGCGGCGATGGCGCCGCAGGTCTCGATCGGCGCCTGCTCGATCGGCGACATCTGATAGCGGCCTTCGACGATGTGGTCGGCGCGCGCGAACGCGGCCTCGACGTCGCCGTAGCGCAGCTTCTGGTGGTCGTACTTGCCGTGATAGATGAACTTGTTCGTCGGGTAGACCTCGCACACGACGGGCGCGCCCGGCTTGATCGCTTCCTCGACGTCGAGAACATGCGGGCGCACATCCCAGTCGACGCGGACCCGCGCCACGGCCGCGCGCGCCTGCGCCTCGGTCTCGGCGATGACGGCGGCGACCGGCTCGCCCTTGTAGGCGACCTTGGTCTCGGCCAGCAGCGGCTCGTCGTCGATGCCGAAGTCGAGCAGGCTCAGCAGCGTGTTGAGGTTGCGCGGCACGTCGCGACCGACCAGCACGCGCACGACGCCGGGCATGCGCTCGCGCTTCGGCCGTGTCGATCCGGCGGATGCGGGCATGGTGATGCGGGCTGCGCACGCAGCGCATGTGCAGCAGGCCCTCGAACAGGTGGTCGTCGAAGTAGGGCGAGCGACCCGTCACGTGGCCGAGGATGTCCTGGCGCCGGGTCGGCTTGCCGATCTCATTCAGGTTGTCGTCGCGCTCGTTGGCGAAGAACTCCTTGCGAAATTCGCATCATGTCCGCGCCCTCCCCTTCGCCGCCGCCAGCACGGCCTCGATGATCGGCTCGTAGCCCGTGCAGCGGCAGATGTTGCCTGAGATCGCCTCGACCACGTCCTCGCGCGTCGGTGCCGGATTGCGATCGAGCAGCGCCTTGGCCGAGATCAGCATGCCCGGCGTGCAGTAGCCGCATTGGGCGGCGAAGTTCTCCATGAACGCCTCCTGCAGCGGGTGCAGCGTCGCGCCGGTCGCCAGCCCCGCGGCCGTGTCGACGCGCCGGCCCGCCACGCTCTCGGCGAGCGTCAGGCAGGAGAGATGCGTCTCGCCATCGATCGAAACCGTGCAGGCGCCGCACGTGCCCTGGCCGCAGCCGTACTTCGGGCTCAGATCGCCGACGCCGCGGCGCAGGAACTCGAGCAGGTTCTGGCCGGGCTCGGCGAAGGACGCCCGCTCCGATCCGTTGAGGGTGAACACGACGGGTGTCTTTGCCATCAGCCGCGCGCCATCCGTTCGAGCAGGCGCTTGAGATGCACGCCCGCGACCTCGCGCCGATACCACGCGCTCGCCAGCGCGTCGGTCGGCGGATCGAGCCCTTCGACCGCGACCTGCGCGGCGCGCGCGATGGTTGCTGCGTCGAGGCTCTGGCCGTCCAGCACCCGCTCGACGGCGGTCGCCTGGAGCGGCATCGGCCCCATGGCGCCGAAGGCCACGCGCGCGCCGCGGATGCGCCCGCCCTGGCGCGGCAGGTAGCGCCGCGATCGACAGCACCGAGACGCCCTTCGGCTTGATCCGGCTCACCTTCAGGAAAGCGAAGTCGCGCCGGCGCCTGCGGTCGCGGCACCTGGATCGACGGCGACGAGACCCGACCCGGCTCGCGATCGCGCAGGACATCGGCGAGCGGCCGCGCCGCGCCGCTCTGGCCGGCGACACTCACGCGCGCGCCGAGCGCCAGCAGCGCCACCGCGAAATCGCCGTAGGGATGGGGCGCAAACAGGTTGCCGCCGACGGTCGCCATGTTGCGGATCTGCGGCCCGCCGACCGCGCGCGCGACGGGCGCCAGGAACGCCAGGTCGCGATTGCGCCGCGATCATGCGCCATGGTGACGCCGGCGCCGATCGTGACGCCGTCGCCGGACAGGCGGATGTCCGTGAGCGCCGGGTCGGTGCTGCGCACGATGCGCGTCGCCGTCGACGCCGGCGTTGACGTCGCGCATCACCAGCGTGCCGCCGGCCATGAAGATGGCATCGGCGCCCATGGCGCGCTGCGCCTCGGCCATGGTCGACGTGCGTTTCGACCGACCTGGATCATGCGTTGCCCCCTGGTCGCGCGCGAGCCGCAAGGCCCATATGCTCGCGCACCGCCTGGAAGCCGGCGCGGTAGATGTTCTCGGCCACCATGTCGCGCAGCTCCGTCTCGCGGCCCGGCGGCGTATCGAAGCGGCACTGCCAATGCCAGAACGTGCGGTCGCCGTCGGTCACCGGCGCGAGCCGCACATGCGCCACGTAGTTGAGCAGCGGCACCGGCGTTTCCAGCAGGCAGTAGGAGAACGCCATGTCGGCATCCGACAGCGTCAGCAATTGCTCGCGCAGTTCCGATCCGTCGACGAGATGGAACCGGCGCACGCAGCCGATCTTGTCCGACGGAATAGCCGCGCTCGATCTGGCTGTCGGCGACGGCCGGATGCCACTGGTCGTGGCCGTTGAAGTCGCGCAGCACCGCCCACACCGCTTCGACCGGCGCGTCAAGGATCGTGCTCTCGACGATGCGCACCATGTCAGCCCGCCATCTGCCGCTTCAGCGCGTCGAAGCCGGCCTGGAAGACGTTATTGCCGATGCCGTCGACGAGATCCGCCGCCACCTCCGCCGCGCAGTCGAATTCGGCCGTCCACTCGATGAACGTCCGATTGCCGTCGCTGATGGGCGTCAGCCGCAGCGTCGCCATGTAGTCGGTGAGCGGCATCGGCGATTCGAGGATCGCGTAGGTGCAGAACATGTCGTAGTCGGAAAGCCCGAGCAGCTTTTCGCGCAGGCGATCGCCGTTCTGCAGGCGGAAATCGCGCACGCAGCCGATCTTGTCGGACGGCTCGCCGTTCTCGATCCGGCTTTCGCGGATGCGCGGATGCCAGCGCGGCAGCGCGTTGAAGTCGCGCACCCTCTCCCAGACCTTGGCGGCCGGGGCATCGATCACGGACGAGGCATAGACGCGGGGCATTTACGCCTTGCCTCCTGTGTCGGGCTTCGACCCGCCTCGGCTTGCCGCCATCGCCGCCGCCAGCCTCGCTCTTGCGGGCGTCGCTGGCGATGCGCTGCATGTCGGAGGCCTCGCGGATGAGGCCGCCCTGCTTGGCGAGATTGGCGCCGTCGATGCCGATGTCGGCGAGCAGGCTGTCGATCAGCGGCGCCTGCACGCGATAGCGCAGCGCCGAGTTGATCACCTCGTCGGTCGGGCTGCCGAGCGGCCCTCGCCGCCACCGCCGCCCATGCCGTCGAGCTGCATGATGCGGATGTCCTGGATCTTCTCCAGCGGCTTGACGGAGGCAGCGACGATGCCTTCGACATGCTCGAGCAGCTTGCGGCGGAACAGCGAGACGCGCGCCGGATCCGTGAGGACGTTCTCCGCCTCGTTGAGGAGCCGCTGGGCCTCGGCCTCGACGGTGAGGCGCACCTTCTCGGCGCCGGCCGCGATCGTGCGTTCGGCGGCCGTCTTCTCGGCCAGCAGCACGTCGATCGCCTTGCGCCGGTTGGCGACTTCGGTTTCGCGCGCCGGTCGCGATCCGCTCCTCGGCCTCGACCGCATTGGCGCGCGCCGTGTCGGCCTCGAGCCGGGCCGCCGATTCCTCGAGCGACTTGCGGTAGAGCGTGATCGCCTTGTCCATCTGGGCCGTCTCGACCGACCTGCTCGCGCTCGACCTCGAGCCGGCGGCGCTCCGCCTCGTGCGAGATGCGGACCTCGTCGAGGCCGCGCTCGGAGGCGATGCGGGCGCGCTCGATATCCTCGCGGCTTTCGATCTCGGCTTCGCGCAGCGCCTGGACGCGGGCGATTTCGAGCTGCTCGAGCGACTGGCGCCGCTCGACCTTGGCCGCCTCGACGGCGCGCTCGCGCTGGACTTCGGCGGTTTCGACGGACGCCTGCGCGGTCGAACTGGGCGCGACGGACTTCGGCCTCCGCGGCCGCGCGCGCGGCCTTCGTCGGCGCGAGTTCGACGACGCGCGTTTCTTCGGCCGCCTCCACCTCGCGCTTGCGCTGGATGTCGATCACTTCGCGGGTCTGCTGGCTCGCGATGCGCTCCTGTTCCAGCGCCAGATCGGCGGCGATCCGCGCCCGCTCGACGCTTTCGCGCCGCGCGATCTCGGCCGCCTCGATCGCCTTGTCGCGCGCGATCTCCTCGGCCCGGGTGGCGAGTTCCGCTTCGATCCGCTCGGCCGCGACGCCCTTCTCGCGCGCGATGCGGGCCGCATCGATCGCGCGTCCGGCCGCGATCTCGGCCGCTTCGACCGCCTGCTGCCGCTCGATCTCCAGGTTGCGGATGCGCAGGTCCTCGCCGATGCGCGACTCCGATATTTTCGCCGCCTGCGCGATCCGCTGGCGTTCGGTCGATTCGCGCGCGGCGATCTCGGCCTCTTCGAGACCCTGCTGACGCGCGATCTCGCGCCGGCGGATGTCCTCTTCGCCCGGATGCGGGTCTGCGTCAGGATCAGCGTCTGCGCCATCCGCGCCTTTTCGGTCTCCTCGCGGGCGGCGATCTCGGCCTGCTCGACGGTGCGCTGGCGCTCGATTTCCATCGACTGCGTTTCGCGATCCTTCTGGATCCGCGTCTCCGTCAGGGACCTTCTCCTGCATGATGCGCGCGCGCTCGATCGATTCGCGCGCCGCGATCTCGGCAGCTTCGAGCGTGCGCGTGCGCTCGATCTCGCGCGCCGTCGTTTCCTGCTCGTTGAGGATGCGCGCTTCCTTGAGCGCGCGCTCCTGCAGGATGCGGGCCGTCTCGACCTGCTCGCGGGCGGCGATCTCCTCGGATTCGACCGTCTGCGTCCGGGCGATCTCGCGCCGGCGGATTTCGACATCCGACGCGATCCGCGCCTCCGCAATGCCGCGCTCGTTGGCGATGCGCGCGCGCTCGATGGCCTCGCGGGCGGAGATCTGGGCCGATTCCGCCTGGGTCTCGCGCTCGGCACGTTCCTTCGCCAGCAGCGCCCGCTGCTGGGCCCGGCGGAACTCGACGTCGCGTTCCTGCTCGAGGCGGGCCTCTTCGCTCGCGCGATCGATCTCCAGCGCCTGCTTCTCGGCTTCGAGGTTGCGGGCGCGGATCTGGATCGTCGCGTCCTGCTCGATGTCGTTGCGCAGCTTGCGCCGGGACTCGATGTCCTTGATGAGGACGGTGAGACCCTCGGCATCGAACCGGTTCGACGGATTGAAGAACTCGAGGCTGGTCTGGTCGATGTCGAGGATGGCGACGGATTCGAGTTCGAGACCGTTGCGCGACAGGTCGACCTCCACCGCCTGGCGCACGCGCTCGACGTAGATCGTGCGGTTCTCGTGCATCCCGCTCATGTCCATCGCGGCGGCGGCCGCCCGCATCGCGCTCTCGAACTTGCCGGCGAGCAGCGCGTGCAGGCTTTCGGGCTCGAGCGTGCGCCGTCCGAGCGTCGAGGCGGCCATCGCGACCGCGGCGCGCTCGGGCTGGACGCGCACGTAGAATTCGGCCTCGACGTCGACGCGCATCCGATCCTTCGTGATCAGCGCCTCGCTGGTGACGCGCGACACCTTGAGCGGCAACGTGTTCATGTTGACCGGCGTGATCTCATGGATCATCGGCCAGACGAACGCGCCGCCGTCGATGACGACTTTTTCGCCGAGGAACCCGGTCCTGACGAACGCGATCTCCTTGGTCGAGCGGCGATAGAGCCGCTGCAGCACCCAGAAGATGATGGCGATCACCACCACCGCTATGATGAGCCAGAGGATCAGCTGGCCGATCACTTCTCCGGAAATGGACATGTCCGTTCCTCCTTACGCGTACTCACTCGGCGGCTACTGTCCGCCTCGGCCCCGGCGTGCGATGCGCTTGAACATGCGCGTTTGTTCGGTCAGGGCGATTTCGGTCGGCAGGCGCTCCATCGAAGACGCGCCGTAGAAGCCGTGGCAATTGGATGTGTTGTTCAGGATGAATTCGGCGTCCTCGGGCATCGCGACCGGGCCGCCATGGACGAGGACGATCACGTCCGGATTGACCTTGAGGGCCGCCTCCGACCAGGCGTCGACGAGCGCCGGGCAATCCGCCAGCTTGAGCGCGGTCGCGGCGCCGATGCTGCCGCCGGTCGTCAGCCCGAGATGGCAGACGATGATGTCGGCGCCGGCCTTGCGCCATGGCCGTCGCATCGTCCGCGTTGAAGACGTAGGGCGTCGTCAGCATGTCCTTGGCGCGGGCGGTCGGCGATCATGTCGACTTCGAGCCCGTAGGACATGCCGGTCTCTTCGAGATTGGCGCGGAAGATGCCGTCGATGAGGCCGACGGTCGGAAAGTTCTGGACGCCGGAAAAGCCGATCCGCTTGAGGTCGTCGAGGAACACGGCCATGTTGCGGAACGGATCGGTGCCGTTGACGCCGGCGAGCACCGGCGTGTGGCGGACGACGGGCAGCACCTCGGCCGCCATCTCGACGACGATCTGGTTGGCGTCGCCATAGGGCATCAGTCCCGGCGAGCGAGCCGCGGCCGGCCATGCGGTAGCGGCCGGAATTGTAGATCACGATGAGATCGATGCCGCCGGCTTCCTCGCACTTGGCCGACAGCCCGGTGCCGGCGCCGCCGCCGATGATCGGCACGCCGTCGGCCATCATGGCGCGGAACTTCTCCAGGATTTTCTGACGCGGTATCACCGGCTCGTCTCTCCGCGGGCTCGCGCGCGGCCGTCGCCGTGCAGGTTGCGGAATGCAGCGACGAGGGCGGCTGCGAACTCCGGCGCGTTGATGTGATGGGGCAAGCGGATCAGCTGGCGCGACGACGTCTGGCGCACGGTCGCGACGAGCGCTGCGAAAAGCGCGGAGCGGGCCGCGAGGTCGTGGAAGGGCTTGCCCGGCGCATCGAGCGCCGAGACGCCGCCTTCGGGCAGGAAGAAGCGCACCTGGCCTTCCATCCGGTTGAGCCGCTCGCCGATCCAGCGGCCCATGCGCGTGCATTCCTCCGGCGTCGTGCGCATCAGCGTGACTGCGGGTTGTGCCGATAGAGCAAGCCGCCCGGCGTAGCGCTCGGGCACCGTTTCCGGCGCGCCGAAGTTGACCATGTCGAGGGCGCCGACCGAGCCGATGTAGGGCATGCGCGTGCGAATGATCGCGCCGAAGCGGTCCTCGGTCGCCGGGAACACGCCGCCCATCAGCAGATCGCAGACTTCCGTCGTGCTGATGTCGATGACGCCGACGAGCTTGCCGGCGTCGACGAGCTCTTCCATCGCCTGGCCGCCGATGCCCGTCGCGTGGAACACGAGGCAGTCGTGGGTCGGCGCCGAGCTGCTTGGTGACCTGCTGCACGCAAGGCGTCGTGACGCCGAACATGGTGAGACCGATCGCCGGCTTCGAGGCGCGGCGCGGCTTGGCGGTCTGGCGCGCGGCGACCATGCCGATCATGGCCTGCGCGGCGTTGCCGAGCACCTCCTCGGTGATCGCGTTGAGGCCCTGCACGTCGGCGACCGAAGGCAGCAGCATGATGTCGGAGGGGCCGACATACTTGCTGACCTCGCCGGACGCGACGGTCGAGACGATGAGCTTGGGGATGCCGACGGGAAGCGCGCGCATGGCCGGTGCCACCATCGCCGTGCCGCCCGATCCGCCGGCCGAGAGCACGCCGGCAATGCCGCTCTGGCGCACCATCCAGCGGCGGAATGCTTCCGTCATGCCGGCCACCGACTGGCCGCGGTCGCCGGTGAAGACGCCGGCGGCGCCGCGCGGGTGGAACGCCGCGACCTGGTGGGCTGGGATCTCGGCGCCGGAATGGCCGCCGGTGGTCGAGAGATCGACCATGCGCACCGGCAGGCCGGCCGCGCGGATCAGGTCGCGCATGTAGCGCAGCTCGTCGCCCTTGGTGTCGAGCGTTCCGGCAACGAGCACCACCGGCCGGCCGGCGCCGGCGAGCGGTCGGATCTCGACGCTGGTTGCTGCGCCGGCAACGGGCCGGGTCGTGACGACGCGGGCCAGCTGCTCGAGGCGCTGGACCGGGACCGGCTGCGACCACCGCGTCGGCATCACCGGATTGGAGTTGTAGATCTTGACGGCGGCTGGCCCGGCGCCGGCGCTGCCGGTCGCCGCGGCCGCGGACGACGCGGTCGCCACCGGCGCTGCATCCTCGTGGCCATGCCGGCCGACGCCGAGCAGGCGCTGCTGCAGCTCGCGATCGCCTGACAGTTCGGCCGAGGGCAGGATGCGGTTGATGCGACCGTTGACCATGATCGCGACGTTCTCGGCGACAGCGCATGCGACGCCGATGTTCTGCTCGATGACGAGGACGTCCATCTCGCCCTCCTCACCCAGCTGCTGCAGCATCTCCTCGACCTGGGCGACGATGACGGGCGCGAGGCCCTCGGTCGGCTCGTCCATGATCAGGAGCCGCGGATTGGCCAGCAGCGCGCGCGAAATCGCCAGCATCTGCTGTTCGCCGCCGGAGAGCTGCCCGCCGCCATTGCGACTTGCGCTCGGCAAGGCGCGGGAACGTCGCGTAGACGCGATCGATCGTCCACGGCCCCTTGCGGCGCCCGGCAACGAGCCGCAGGTGCTCATCCACCGTCAGCGAGCGCCACAACCGCCGGCCCTGCGGCACGTACCCGATGCCGAGCTGGGCGATGTCGGCTGCCGCAAGGCCGACGAGCGACTGGCCGGCGAAGCTGATCGAACCGGACGCGACCGGCACGAAGCCCATGATCGCCTTGCACAGCGTCGTCTTGCCCATGCCGTTGCGGCCGACGACGGAGAGGACGCCGCCCTTGAGGCTGAGGTCGACGCCCTGCAGCGCATGCGATGCGCCGTAGTAGACGTTGAGCGCGCGGATCTCGAGGGTCGGTGCGCGGCCGCGCCCAGGCGTCGTACGATCAGCCATGGCCACCTCCGAGGTAGAGTTCCTGTACCTCGGCGTCGTTCTCGATCTCCTCGGGCGTGCCCTCCTTGAAGACGCGGCCGTTGTGCAGCATCGTCACGCTCTCGGCGACGCGGAGCGCCACATCCATGTCGTGCTCGATGATGATGTAGCCGATGTGATCGGGCAGTCCCGACAGGATCGCCACCAGCTCGGCGCGCTCGGCGGGCGACAGGCCGGCGGCCGGCTCGTCGAACAGGATGAAGCGCGGCGCGCCGGCGAGCGCCAGCGCAATCTCGAGCTGGCGCTGCTGGCCATAGGACAGCGACGCGACCGGCGTGTCGCGGACGTACGTCAGGTGCACCGCCTCGATCAGCTCGCCGGCACGCGCGACGATCGCGTCGCTCGGGCGGGGCCGCAGCAGCGAGAAGCGCCCGCGCGAAACGCCGAGGCAGGCGAGGTAGACGTTGTCGGCGACCGACATGCCGCCGAACAGCAGCGAGATCTGATAGGTCCGGCGCAGGCCGCGGCGAATGCGCTCGTGGGCGGGGAAATTGGTGAGATCCTCGCCGAACAGGCGGATCGTGCCCGACGTCGGCAGGAAGTCGCCGGTCACGCAGTTGAACAGCGTCGTCTTGCCGGCACCGTTGGATCCGAGCACCGCGCGCCGCTCGCCCGGACGCACCGACAGCGTCACGTCCGAGATGGCGGCGAGCGCGCCGAACAGCTTGGTGACGCCGCGCAGCTCCAGCGCATTGCCGGTGCTGACCGAGCCGAGACGCTCGGCGGCGCCTCGATCCGTGCCATTCGCGTTATGGGCGCGCGGCTCCGCCATCGTCAGCGCCTCCCGCCGAGCAGGGAATCGCGGTTCTCATCGCGTCGCGCCTTGTACTTGTCCCACAGGCCGAGCACGCCATCCGGGGAGAAGCCCACGACGGCCAGGAAGCCCAATCCCACGACAAGCTTGAAGCGCTCTCCCGACATCCCGAATGCGTGCAGGATATCGGACGCGAAAACGCTGAGGATCGTGTAGATGATCGCACCGATGAACGGGCCGATCGGGCGCCGAAGGCCACCGACCACGGCAATCACCAGAATGTCGATCACCTGCGGAATGCCGGCCGTTCCGGGCACCACCTGGGCATTCTGCCAGACGAGCAGGATACCGCCGACCGCCGCGATGACGCTCGCGAACGAGTAGGCGACGATGCGATGGGCGGTGACGGAGAAGCCGAGCGCGCTCATGCGCCGCGGGTTGTCGCGCACGCCCTGCAGCGCCAGTCCGAACGGCGTGCGTGCCATCCACACGACCGCCCCATACGACAGCGCCGCGCAGCCGAGCGTCAGATAGTAGAACGGCACCGACTGGCGCCAGTCGATGCCGAACAGGCGCGGCGGGATGACGTTGTTGAAGCCGGTGTAGCCGTTGAAGATGCCGTAGTTCTGGCGGGTGAAATAGAAGAACGCCGCCGCGATCGCCAGCGTGATCATGATCGTGTAGATGCCCTCGGTGCGAACCGCGAGGGTGCCGACCAGCGTGCCGAACAAGGTCGCGACCAGGATCGCGATCGGGATATAGAGCCACCACGGCCAGCCCAGGCTGATCTCCGTCACGCCGCTGGTGCCGAGGATCGCGACGACGTAGCCGGCGAGCGCGGCGACCGTCATCTGAATGAGGCTCACCATCCCGCCATAGCCGGCCAGCACCATCAGCGACAGTGCGATCATCCCGAGGATGAAGCTCCAGCCGAAGATCTGGTACAGCACGAAGTTGCTGGCGAACGCCGGCATCACCAGCAGCAGCAAGCCGACCACCCACACCTGCGGCGGGATCCGCTCGATCAGCACCAGCTTGCCTGGTGCGTTTGTTGAGGGCATGACGTCGGCCATATCAGCGCTGCGTCCCCCAGCAGGCCCTGCGGACGGAACGCAAGGACGAGCGCCATGATCAGGAACGTGAAGACGACCGAGTACGTGGGCGCGTAGACGAGGCCGATCTGCTCGGCGAGGCCGATGATGACGGCGCCGAGCGCCGCGCCCGGGATCGAGCCCATGCCGCCGACGATCACGACGACGAGGGAGGCCAGCAGGAACCGCGTGTCTTCGCCCGGTGACAGCGACTGGAACGTGCCGCCGATGACTGCCGGCCATGCCCGCCATGCCGGCGCCGAAGGCAAACACGGCGAGAAACACATATTGGATCTTGACGCCCGATGCCGCGAGGATGTCGCGATCGTCGACGCCGGCGCGGATCAGCATGCCAAGCCGCGAGCGGTTGAGCACGAACCACATGGCGAAGCCGATGACGATCGCGGCAACCAGGATCGCGATGCGGACCTGCGGATAGGACAGGTACACCGCTTGCCCGTCGGAGCGGACCGAACTGATGAGCGGCAGCGTCATCGGCCCAGCTGAGCCAAGCTCGGCGAGAGCACCTGATAGCTCTGGCCGCCCCAGTACCACAGCATCAGGTCGGCGAGCACGATCGAGATGCCGATCGTGACCAGCGTCTGGCGCAACTCCTCGCCTTCCATGCGGCGGAACACCTGATGCTGCAGCAGCGAGGCCGAGTGCGCCGACGACAATGAAGACGACGGGGAATGCGAGGAGCCAGTAGCCCGTTGCCTCGACGACGCCAAAGCCGATGTAGCCGCCCAGGAGATAGAGCGAGCCATGGGCGAGGTTGACGTTGCGCATCAGGCCGAACACCAGCGTGAAGCCGGACGCGACGAGGAAATAGAGCGCGCCGAGCGTGATGCCGGACAGGATCGCGTTGAGGAAGACCCGCTTGCGACCCATGGCCTGCTCGAGGCCGGGCGGCCACGGCGCAATGATCAGCCATGCCAGACCGACGACCAGGACGAGGACGACGAGGGTCCAGACCGGATGGCGCGTACTGAGGTTCTGCAAGGTACCCATGCTGCCACCAGTAGAAATAATGCCGACCGGCGTCATCGATCGATCGTGCGACCCGTCGGCCATCCGTCGGCTGCGAAAGCAGGACAGGCGCCGGAGCCTCGAACCCGCGTTTCGAGACAACCGGTACACGCCCCACGCGGAGAGAACGTCAGCGCGCGCGGGGCATCACCCTTGATTCCGAGCGCGCCGCGGAATGCCATATGCTTAACCGACAGACTAGCCACTTCCGGCCGGATTCGTCATATCCGACAGTCTAATGCTTTCGCCGACTGGCGCCCGCGGGAACCGAACTTATGGTTCACTACGAGTAGGCGATCTGAGCGCTGCGCCGATAGGCGCTGGGCGGGACGACGCCATTGGCGATGAAGAAGCGCGAAAAGCTTGCCTGACTGGAAAAGCCGAGATCGAGCCCGATCGCCGCCACCGCCTCGGTGGTCGCGGTCAGCCGTTCGATCGCACGCTCCATCCGCAACGAATTCAGATAGATGTTCGGCGTGACACCGACTTGCTGGCGGAACAGTTTGTAGAAGTGGGGACGAGACAGGCCCGCCTCGCGCGCGACCCGGTCGAGATCGACGGGTTCGCACACCCGCTGCTCGAGGAGCTGGATGGCTTTGCGCAGCCGGAAATCATGCACGCTCGCGTAGCGCTCGGCGGCATCGCTGCCGCGCCAGGACTGATCGAAACAGTAATCGGTAAGGGTCAGCAGCCAATCGTTGATCGCGGGATCACCCTGCTCGCGATCGAGCATCGCGTTCACGTTGACGAGCCGCGCAAGCTCGTCCGATACCGGAATCGACGCGCGACCAAATCGCAACGCGAACATCCGGCTGCCGACCGCACGCCAGAACCAGGCGGGCCGGATGTAGAGCACCAGCAGCAGCGTTTGGCTGCCGGGGACGGGCTGGCTGTAGTAGTGGGTCTGCCACGGGTTAACGGCAACCGCCTGACCCGGCCCTAACGGTATGGCGCATCCATCGACATAGACTTCGCCGGGGCTGCCTTGAACATGGAATAACAGGTGCCCTTCGCGATGCGCGTGCGACACCATCGTGCGGTCCATGCAATAGAGGCAGACGCGCCCGAATGCGCCATGGAGCACGGCAACAGCTTCACTCATCGTCCTCCCATCGGCATTCTTTTGGTGTTGATTAGCAGCGACTATATTGGATTGCGTTTGCGTGGCAAGTGGTCGTCGGTGCGTCGCGCCAAATGTGCTTAACGATGGCCAGGCGCCCGGTGGACTGCCCCTGAGGCGTCCGCGCCGCGCGGCAATCGAGGGGTCGCTCCGGGGTAGGCAACAAAAATGCCCCGGGACCGAACCATGGGGTTCGATCCCGGGGCGTGGTGTCGGATGGGGACCAAAACAGGCCCCCGGCACGCGTCTGGCGTACCCCTCGACGGGTTACTTGCCGCCGAGCGCCTTGCAATCCGGCGTCGTGCGCGACGGCAGACCCATCGCACGGAAGGCATCCGCCGTCATGCCGAGCGTCTGAGTGACGTTGTCGACACGGCCGACCATCTTGTTCGTCAGCGTGCCGTCGCCCTTGTCGCTCACTTCGGTGATGAAAACCGAGCCGGAAGCCTGACGGTTCTCATTGAGCGTGACGACACCCAGCGGGGTCTGCAGCTTCAGCTTGGACAGCGCGGCGTGGAACTTCTTCTGACCGTCGCCGAGGTCGCCTTTGACCTCGTTCAATGCGGCGATCATGGCCAGCGTAGCCACATGGTAGCCCACCCCGAACAACGACGGTATGGGGAACCGCTTATCGGCCGGGAACGCGTCCTGATACTCCTTGACGTAGCTCTGCCATTCCGGCGCCGGGTTGTCGGCAGCAAATGGCCCCGATGTCGGGGTGCCCATGAGGGCATCCTTGGCCTTGCCCTTGGAGGTCAACACGGTCGTGTCGGCCATGATGGTGCCGCCGATCAGATTGGCCTTGCCGCCGGCCTGCTGGTACTGGTTGAGGAAGTTGATCGAGTCGGTGCCGCCCATGCCGAGGTAGATGGCATCGACGTTATCGGGCAACTTGGCGATCACGCCGGCAAAGTCGGACGAGCCGAGCGGAACCCAGAGGCGCTCCGCGATCTCGCCGCCAGCCTTGCAGAAGTCGACCGCGAAGCCGAGGAAGTTCGTGTAGCCGAACGAATAGTCCGCCGACACGGTCGCGACGCGCTTCCAGCCCTTCTTTTGGACGACGTAGGCGCCGAGGCCCGAGCCCCACTGCGAGCCGTCCAGATTGAAGCGGAAGAAGTTCGGCGATGGGTTGACCCATGTGGTCTCCAGCGCGCCGGAAATGCCGTTGATCACGGTCTTGTCCGGGACGGTCTTGGAGTAGTCGCGCATGGCGATGCCCTCCGAACCCGACAGCGGGCCAAGGATGATATCGACCTTGTCCTGCTCGATGAGCTTGCGCGCCTGCCGCGTCGTGGTGGCGGGCGTCGTGTCGGTCGCGGCGACGATCGTCTCGATCTTCTTGCCGCCGGCCATGTAGCCGACCTTCTTGAGCGCCAGTTCGACGTTGCGCACGCCGTCCGCGCCACCGGCCGCAAAGGTTCCCTCGAGGGCAACCAGGATGCCGACCTTGATCGTGTCTTGCGCCACTGCTGCGCCAGGCAGCATCAACGCCAGGGCGGCAGCCGCCCCGATTACTCGTTTCATGCCGAATCCTCCCAAAGGATTGCTGAATTTCCGTGGCTCGTTCGACCACTACCTTCCGCCCGACAGTTGCCCTGCCGCGGCGGTTCATCCACTGTAGCCGATAACTCGCACCACCGAGCAACTACATCATACCACCGCAAAACTGCCAACCGCGTCGATATCCGTGCGTCTTCTTTTTCGCTCGCGGATCGCCATGTGAACCTCCGACTTGCAGGCACTTACCGGCGGGTAAAGGACAAGAGGCGCGGCCGATCGGACGCGTTCGTCTTCTACTCACTGCGGCTCTATTGCTGCAGTGCATTAGCCGACGCCGCCGCCAAACGGTGCGGCGCACCCAGCCGATCATGGCCAATCGTAGAATGTAAACGGCACCTGCGGCGCGCGTCCGGCAACGTCGCGGCGGATGCAGGCGCGGCGATAGCGGGCGGGCGGCAGGCCGACGTGCTTGGCGAAGAAGCGGTTGAAGTAGGCCGCGTCCTTGAAGCCGAGCATGAAGCTCAACTGCTTGATGGTGATCGCGGACCGTTCGAGGCGCACGACGGCCTCGTAAAGCAGGCGCTGCTGGATCAGAACACGCGGCGCGCGACCGAGCGTGCGCGTGGCGACTGCGTGCAGTCGGCCGGGCGTGACGCCGAGCGCTTGGGCATAGCGCTCGACCCGCCACGGCTCGCGGAATCGCTCCTCGACCAGTTGGCGAAAGCGCATCAGCAGTGCCGCCGCGCCCCTGCTTTCGCCGCGCGCGAGGGCGTGCGCGCCAACAAGGCGCCACAGTTGCACGAACGCGATCACCAGTGCCGACGAGATGATCGTCTCGGCGCCGGGGCCGGGCTCGCGCAATTCGCTCGCGATCAGCGACATCGCTCGGGAGAGCTGCGTCGCGCTCTTGGTCTCGATCGCGAGCACCAGCGGTTGCTCGGCTGCGAGCAGATTGACGAGTTCGCTCACTTCCGGGATCTGGCGAAACGTCTGCTCCATCAGGTCGCGACGGATCTGGAGGATGTGGCCGCTGCCGCCCGCCTCGATGACGAGCCGATCGGCCGCCTGGGCCGGGCTCCACACGAAGGCCGGGCCGAGGACATGCCGGCGCTCGTCACCGTGGTGGAGCCAGGCTTCGCCGGTTTGCAGCAGCAGACCGTGATCGAACGCACCCGCGGTTCCCGACCCGAGACGCCATTCGCGGGCCTCGAAATGGCTTTCCACGGGGATCGAGCGCAGGCGTGCGGCAATCGTTTCGGAGGGTTGCGCGGTCATCGGCCGGGTCTGCGGGATGCTGCCGCCAGCGCCGCGTGGTGCCGCCCCACGCCGCCCATGTTCAATTGTTTTGTGCAACTCTTCGCCTGTTTTGTCCATTTCCAGAGGCGATCACATGGTGTTCACTCAGTCAAGCACGGGCCCATGCAGCGCATGACAAGAGCCCGGCTCGAGAGAGGAAACGTGCTGCGCGTTGGTGCTGGATCGAGGTCCGGCCGGCGCCGGCTTCAGGAGGACCTTCGATATGCTGCGAACGTCTCTCAGCAGGCTGACATTGGCTGCGGCCGTGTCGGCGCTGCTCGCCGGCCATGCCGGCCTCGCCCAGGCCCAGGACAAACTCAGGATCGGCTACGCGATCTCGAAAACCGGCCCCTTCGCCGGTGGCGCCGGCGTCACCACGCTCCCCAACTATCAGCTCTGGGTGAAGGACGTGAATGCGGCCGGCGGCATCTCGGTCGGCGGCAAGAAGCTCCAGGTCGAAGTGGTCGAGTACGACGACCGCTCGAATTCGGAGGAAGCGGTCAAAGCCATCGAGCGGCTCGCGACGCAAGACAAGGTCGACATCATCCTGCCGCCATGGGGCACCGGCCTCAATCTCGCGGTCGGCCCGACCTTCAACCGGCTCGGCTATCCGCATCTCGCCGTCACCGCCGCGACCGATCGCTCGCCGGAGATGGCCAAGCGGTGGCCGAATAGCTTCTGGTTCCTCGGGCCGTCGAAGCCCGGCGCGGTCGCGCTCGCGGAGGTACTCGGCAAGCTCAAGGCCGAGAACAAGATCGGCGCCAAGATCGCCATGGTCTCGGTTGCCGACGCCTTCGGCATCGAACTCGCCACTGCCGCACGCGTCGCGTTCAAGTCGGCCGGCTTCGAACTCGCCCTCGACAAGACCTACCCGATCGGCACGCAGGACCTGCAGGCGCTGCTGAAGGATGCGATCGCAACCGGCGCCGACAGCTTCGTCGCCTTCAGCTATCCGCCCGACACCATCGGCATCACCGATGCGGCGCGGATCCTCGGCTACAATCCGAAGGTGTTCTACACCGCCGTCGGCACGGCTTTCCCCGTCTTCAAGGGCAAGTTCGGCGCCAGCATCGAGGGCGTGATGGGCGTCGGCGGCTGGAACGTCTCTAGTCCGGCCCTTCAGGCCTACTTCAAGCGCCACACCGAATCGATCGGGCGTGAACCCGATCGCTGGGCGAGCCCCGTCACCTACGTCAGCCTCCAGATGCTCCAGCAGGCGATCGAAAAGGTCGGCAAGATCGATAACGCCGCCATCATCAAGGAGCTGCAGACCGGCACCTTCGATACGATCATGGGCAAGATCAAGCTCGCCGACAACATCATGCCGATCGTGTGGTGGGTCGGGCAGTGGCAGGGCGGCGAGTTCGTGGGTCTCGCGCCGACCAGCTATGAAGGCGCCAAGGCACCACTGTTCCCCAAGCCCGCTTGGGCGAAATAGGGGAACAGCAGCGCTGGAGCCTCGGCCGCTTTCGGGGGAGAGTGCCCGGGGCTCCAGCCATCAGGTGGCGTGAACCATGCTGCTCATCGACATCCTCATCTCGGGCCTCGTGCTCGGCGGCATGTATGCGCTCATATCGATGGGGCTGACGCTTCAGTACGGCGTCGCGCGGATCATGAACCTCGCCTACGGGGAGTTCCTGGTCGGCGCCGCGTTCATGGCCTTCTGGCTGTACAGCGGTCTCGGCATCAGCCCGCTCGCCGGGTTGATCATCGCGGTGCCGCTCGCGTTCCTCGCCAACTGGGCGATCTACCGCTATCTGCTGACGCCGCTGGTCAACCGCGCGAAGAGCCGCGGCCAGCTCGAAGTCGACAGCATTCTCGCGACCTTCGGGCTGCTGTTCATCGTGCAGGGCGTGGCACTCGTCGCGTTCGGCGGCCAGTACTACAGCTACGGCTACCTCTCCGTGCCCGTCTCCATCTTCGGCATCACGCTGGCGCTCAACCGGCTGATCGCGTTCTTGTTCGCGGGCGTGATCGGCGTCGGCCTCTACCTCGCCCTGACCCGGACGCGCACCGGCACCGCGATCCGCGCCATCGCCATCAACCCGACGGCCGCAAGCCTCGTTGCGATCGACGTCAGGACCGCTTCCGCCTTCGCGTTCGCGCTCGGCGGCGCGCTGGTGGCAGCCGGCGGCGTCCTCGTCAGCATGTTCCTGACCTTCAACGCCTCGATGGGCGTCGTCTTCACGATGAAGGCGCTGATCGTCGTCATCGTCGGCGGCGTCGGCAACGTCATCGGTGCGCTTGCGGTGGGCCTCGCGCTCGGCGTGATCGAGACCGGCGTCACGCGACTGGTCGATCCGGGACTGACCCTCGCCGTCACCTACGCCCTGTTCATGGTCGTGCTGCTGATCCGGCCGCAGGGTCTGTTCGGGAGTGCGGCGCGATGACCCTCGCGCGTGCGCCCCTCGTCGCGCTGGCGCTGCTCGTGGCGCTGCTGCTGGTGGGCTTGCCGCTGATCGCCAGCGGCTATGTGCTCGCCGTCGCGATCGGGATGCTCCAGTTCACGGTTCTCGCGACGGCCTGGGCGCAGTTCTCCGGCCCGACGCACTATATCTCGCTCGCCAGCGCCGCCTTCTTCGGCATCGGCGCCTACGCCGCCGCGATGACGGCCGAGCTGGTACCATGGCCGGTCGTGCTGATCCTCGCGACGCTCGCGGGCTTCGCCGTCGCCCTCGTCGTCGGCCTTTCGACGCTGCGGCTTTCCGGCGTCTACTTCGTCATCTTCACGTTCGGCCTCACCGAGCTGATCCGCCAGCTCGTCACCTGGTACGAGGTCAACGTCAAAGGCACGATCGGCCGTTATCTCTTTCTCGACATCCCGCAATCGGCGATCTACTGGCAACTTCTCGCACTCACCATCGCCGTGCTGATCGCCGGCTGGCTGATCAACCGCTCGCGCCTGGGCCTCGCCGCGCGCGTCATCGGCGCCGACGAGACGGTGGCGCGCCACACCGGTATCGACACGACGCGGGTCAAGATCGCGCTCTTTGCGCTGAGTTCCGCGATCATGGCGCTCGCCGGCGCGATCATGGCGCCGCGCTGGACGTATATCGACCCGGCCATCGCCTTCAATCCGATGATCTCGTTCCAGGTCGTGATCATGGCACTGCTCGGCGGCGCCGGCGCGCTGTTCGGGCCGTTGCTCGGCGCCGTGCCGCTGGTGCTGCTGTTCGAGATCCTGCAGGCCAACTTCCCCAACGCCTATTCGATCCTGCTCGGCGCGGTCTTCATCGTGATCGTCTACGGACTGCCGCGCGGCGTCATCGGCCTTGTCGAGGACTGGCGGCCGGCGCCACCGCGGCCGGCGGGCGCGCTCGTCGTGCGACCCACCCGCGAGCAGAGTATTCTCTCGATCACCGATCTAAAACGCTCTTTCGGCGGCCTCAATGCGGTCGACGGCGTGTCGTTCGAGGTGCGACCCGGCGAGATCGTCGGCCTCATCGGCCCGAACGGCTCGGGCAAGACCACCGTCCTCAACATGATCTCCGGTGCGCTCAAGCCTGACAGCGGCGAAATCCGCTACATGGGCCGCGCGATCGCCGCCGAGAACCCCGAGACCATCGCCCGCTACGGCATCGCCCGCACGTTCCAGCTCGTGCGCGTGCTCCCCGCCATGAGCGTCGCGGAGAACGTGGCCCCGGGCCTGGCGTTTCGCGCGCTCCCAATGACGGGGGCCGACGCCCGCGACGAGGCCGCGGCGCTGCTCGCCCGCGTCGGCCTTCACCACAAGGCGGAACTGCCGGCGGCGGAGCTGACCTACATCGACCAGAAGCGGCTGGAACTTGCTCGCGCGCTGGCCCTCGATCCGAAGCTCCTGCTGCTCGACGAGTGGCTGGCCGGGCTCAATCCGACCGAACTCGAGGAAGGCATCGCCCTCATCCAGGCACTGCGGCTCGATGGCATGAGCATCGTCATGGTCGAGCATGTGATGGATGCGATCCACGCGCTATGCGATCGCTGCGTCGTGATGAACGCCGGCCGCGTCATCGCCGAAGGCGCGCCGCGGCTCGCGCTGGCAGAACCCGAGGTCGTGCGCGCCTATCTCGGAGAGCCCGATGCTTGAGATCGCATCCCTCTCCGTCTCCTACGGCAAGCATCGGGCCTTGTCCGACGTCGCCCTGACGCTCGAGCGGGGTGAGGTCGCGGTCGTGCTCGGCACCAACGGCGCCGGCAAGACGACGCTGCTGAAAGCGATCGCGGGCCTGCTGAAACCGGCCAAAAGCGCGCGGATGACCTTCGCCGCCCAGGATCTTACCGCACTCGGCCCGCACGAGATCGTCGAAGCCGGCATCGCGCTCGTTCCCGAGGGACGCGGCATCTTCGCCGAGCTGACTGTGCGGGAAAATCTTCTCCTCGGCGCCTACGCCGCACGCGCCCGCGCCGGAGAGCAGAAGATGCTCGCCGAGGTGCTGGCCGTATTCCCTCGCCTCAAGGAGCGGCTCACGCAGAGCGTCGGCACCATGTCGGGCGGCGAGCAGCAGATGGTGGCGATCGGGCGCGCGCTGATGTCGAACCCGGAGCTGCTGCTGCTCGACGAGCCCTCGCTCGGCCTGTCGCCGCTCCTGTCGAAGGAGCTGTTCCAGGCGCTGCGGCGCGTGCGCGATACCGGCCTCGGCATCCTGCTCGTCGAGCAGAACGTGCGCGCCGGCCTCGCCATCGCGGATCGCGGCTACATCATCGAGAACGGCCGCATCGCGGGCGAAGGCCGCGCCGCCGAACTTGCCGGCGATGACGCCGTGCAGCGGGCCTATCTCGGCGGCGGGATGCGCGGCTCTACGGCCGCCCGGCCATTGCGCGCGCGCGTCACACTGCTGAGCGAGCCGGCCAACGACGCCGGTCCCGCAGCCCGCCTCGCGCCCGCCAACGACACCCCTCAATCCCCGTCAATCGAGCCACAGAAGGCGTACCCCATGAACGCGATCAACCTTCTCATCGGCGGCAAGGATCGTGTCGCCACCGGTCACGCCGTCTATCAGCGCAACAACCCGATCTCGGGCGAGGTCGCGAGCACGGTTGCCGCGGCGACGGTCGAGGACGCGATCAGCGCGGCGGACGCGGCGGCGGCAGCCTTCCCCGCGTGGTCGGCGCTAGGGCCCAGCGAGCGACGCGCGCGCCTCAACAAGGGCGCCGACATTCTCGCGTCGAAAGCCGACGAATTCACACGCCTGATGATGGCCGAGATCGGCGCCACTGCCGGCTGGGCGGGCTTCAACGTGATGCTCGCCGCGGGGATGCTGCGCGAAGCCGCCGCCATGACGACGCAGATCTCCGGCGAGGTGATCCCGACCGACAAGCCGAACAATCTCGCCATGGCCTTCCGCCAGCCCGTCGGTGTCGTGCTCGGCATCGCGCCATGGAACGCGCCCGTCATCCTCGGCGTGCGCGCGGTGGCGATGCCGCTCGCGTGCGGCAACACGGTCGTGCTGAAGGCGTCGGAAGTGAGTCCCGGCGTTCATCGCCTGATCGGCCAGTGCCTCACCGAAGCCGGCCTCGGCGACGGCGTCGTCAACGTGATCACCAACGCGCCCGACGATGCCCAGCCGATCGTCGAGGCGCTGATCGGCCATAACGCCGTTCGCCGCGTCAACTTCACGGGCTCGACGCGGGTCGGCCGCGTGATCGCGGAGATGGCGGCGAAGCACCTGAAGCGCGTGCTGCTCGAACTCGGCGGCAAGGCACCCCTCGTCATCCTCGATGATGCCGACCTCGACGAAGCCGTGAAGGCGGCTGCGTTCGGCTCGTACATGAACCAGGGCCAGATCTGCATGTCGACCGAGCGTGTCGTCGTCGACGAGACGGTTGCAGATGCGTTCGTTGGGAAATTCGCCGAAAAAGTCCGGTCGCTGCCGTCCGGCGATCCGCGCAAAGGCAACGTGGTGCTCGGTTCGCTCGTTGCCTCGCAGGCGGCCGACCGGGTCAACGCGCTGATCGCCGATGCCATCGCCAAGGGCGCCAAACTGGTCGCTGGCGGCGTTATGCCGGGCACGATCCTGCCGGCGACGATCGTCGATCATGTCACGCCGAACATGCGCATCTACGGCGAGGAGAGCTTCGGCCCGGTCGCGACGATCGTGCGCGTCGGCAGCGCGGAGGAGGCGATCCGGGTAGCCAACGACACCGAGTACGGGCTCGCGGCCGCCGTCTTCAGCCGCGACATCGCGCGCGCGCTTTCCGTGGCGCGCCGCATCGAGAGTGGCATCTGCCACATCAACGGGCCGACCGTGCATGACGAGCCGCAAATGCCGTTCGGCGGCATGAAGGCGTCGGGCTACGGGCGCTTCGGCGGCAAGGCGGCGATCGACGAGTTCACGGAACTGCGCTGGATCACCATCCAGACCGGCCCGCGCCACTATCCGTTCTAGGGCCCGATTGATTGAGTTGGACCACCATGAGACATCGAGGCGTGCGGTGCGTCCAGCAGTACGGCGTCGACCGTGGCGATCGGCGAGGCGCACGAGCAAGATGGCGCCGCTTGATTCCACTGCCGGGCCGTGAATGATGGCGGCAGCGGCACCGTGTCAGTCCGCGTGATTGTCGCGAGTTCACACCCCACGATCGAAGGTGTTCAGATGTCAACAGCCCTGGCCAGAGCCATTTCGCTGTCCTTGCTCGCATTGCTCCTGTTGGGCAGCGTCGTTCAGGCGCAAAGGAGTGGCGAGCAAGGCACCGAAATCTACCGCATCGATCCCCAAACCTCCGACATCCGCCTGCTTGTCTATCGCGATGGTGTTCTTTCGACGTTCGGACACAACCACGTGGTCTCGTTGAAAGACTTCACGGGCACCATCCATCTTCAGCCAAAACTCGCCCAGTCGCGCTTGGAACTCGAGATTCTCGTCGATCGGCTGATCGTCGATGATGCCGCGGTACGTCGTCAGGAAGGACCGGATTTTGCCAACGAGCCTTCGAAAGACGACATCGCGGGAACGCGCGCAAACATGCTGAGCAGTGCCCTCCTGAATGCGATCAAATTCCCGGCGATCAAGGTGACTGGCACGAGCGGTCCGGTCGACGCCGCGAATTCCGCCATGCTCGATCTCTCCGTGCTTCTCGCGGGCCAGGAGAGCAAGCTGACTATTCCCGCCACCCTCAAGTTGGAGGGGGATCAATTGGAGGCGTCGGGGGAGATTGAGCTGTCACACAAGCAGTTGGGCTTGAAACCGTTCAGTGCGCTACTGGGGTCACTGCGAGTAGCTGAGCAAATGAAATTCAAATACCGCATCCGGGCCCGCAAGGAGCCGAAGTGATACCGTCGGCTCCGCGTCACGAACGACGTCGAGACGAACGCTGACCGAGATCGGCTCACGCCGACCGGCGGACGTTCGCCGCAGTGTTGTTTGCAGGCGGGCCTATTCACTCGTCGGCTGCTTGAGTTGACGGCTCGAGCCTCTATCGGCATTGTGCGACAAGAGCCTGAGCTTCGCTGCTATTGGTAAACCGCGAGAGGGGCCGTTGTGTCCGACAAACCCGCCGTCCTGGAAATGTTCACCGACTACGTCTGACCCTGGTGTTATCTATGTACCGTGCGTACTAGCAAGCTGGTCCAGACCTTCGACATCGTCGTCAAGCTCGTCCATTTCCCGCTGCATCCCGACACGCCTGTTGAAGGCCGTGCGCTGCAGGATCTGTTTCGCAGCGGCCCTGAGGACATCGCCGCCAAGTACGCTCGCATGAAGGCGTTGATGGAGGCCGAAGGGCTGCCGTACTCCGAGCGCTCGCATACCTACAACAGCCGCCTCGCGCAGGAACTGGGATCATGGGCCGATACGGTCGATGCCAGTGGCGCTATTCACGACGCGCTCTATCGCGCCTATTTCGTCGACCGGCGCAACATCGGCGATAGGGACGTCCTGCTCGGCGTTGCGCAAAGCGTCGGTCTCGCCAGAGATGACGCATGCAAGGTGATCGATGAGCGGACGTTCCGAGCAGTCGTCGATGCCGATTGGGCGAAGTCGCGGGCCTATGGCGTTACCGCCGTGCCGACCTTTGTCGCGGGCCGCGCCGGTGTCGTTGGCGCACAGCCCTATGAGTCGATCGAGCGATTGGTGATCGAGGCAGGCGCTCGGCGTCGCAGTTGATCAGCAGATTGAGGACATTGAGGCCGTGCACCTGAGCCAGAATTTCGGCTTGGCTATGCCTGTGGCGACGCTGCGCTTCGTTGCCGAGCGAGCGAATGCATGGAGCCCCCCTTACACCGGATACTTTCTGATATGCTCCAGCAGCAGCGCATTGACGTGACCCGGCACCTGATCTGCCGGGTAATGCCCAACTCCGGCCATGGGCTCGAAGCGGTAGGGCGCTGTGATGAACTCAGCAGTGCCTTCGGCCGCCGCACGACCGACGGTATCGTCATTGTCTCCCCAGATGTAGAGCGTCGGCACTGTGGTCGGTGCCACCGGTTCGTGAGGGGCGCCGCGCGCGCGATACCAAGCGATCGCCGCCTCCATTCCTGCCGGATTGCCAAGCACTGAAAGGTGCGCATCGATTTGTGCAGATGGCACGCCATTGCGCGCCAGCCGATCCCGCACCCATTTGGCATTGTCGGCGAGCACCCTTGGCACTGCGTCAGGCTCAAGCAACCATTTATGATGGCTGGAGCGTTTTGCCTGCTCGCCGTCGGGCATCGCGAGGGCGCGGAGAAAAGCGCGCGGATGCGGGCGCGAAAGCATAGTGAGCGAAGCAACGCGTTCAGGCCAGCGGTCGGCGATGTTCCAGGACAGGCTGCCGCCCCAATCATGGCCGACGAGATGGAAGCGGGGAGCGCCGCGGCCTGCCGCCTCAACGATATCGAGAGCGTCGCGGATCAGCAGATCCATGCGATACGCGTCGAGGTCCTTCGGGTCGGGACGCGCACCAGCGGCATAGCCGCGCTGGTTGGGAGCAATGGCGCGATAGCCCGCGGCCGCGAGTGCCTCGACCTGCGCTTGGTAGTAGTGCCGGGAAACGCAAAAACCGTGCAGCATGAGCACAGGCGCGCCGTCGTCGGGACCGCCTACGGAGACATCAAACACCAACCCTGGCGCAGTCTCGATCTCACGTACCTCGAACATGGAAGATCCTCCCGTTTTATGGAGAGCAATGCGCCGACCGCGTGCGGAGGTCAATGGTTCAGCTCTCGTGCTCAAAGTCATCCGGCAGAAGCTCGCGCCACGAATAGCAATGTCACTGACGATCGAACTGACGAGTGTTGGATGGTTCGTCAACGGCGCGGTGATTTTCGCGGGTAGAGAAGCGCGCAGGCACACTTACCAGCGCCAGCGTCTGGGGACCGTTGCCTTTTGTTCCGATACGTGCGGACTTCAGCCCACGACGCCTTCACCGAGGCGACCGCTGGCAAGAATGAATTGCGCCGCGCTGCGGATGTCGGCTGCGATGGCCGTGCGCGCCACCTGAGGATCGCCGTCCTGCAATGCTGCGAGAATCGCCTGGTGACATCTGACCGCGTCACCGATTTTCAGGCGCTCCGGCGACGCACGAAGATCGAAATTCAGGATCGGCCCCACACGCAGCCACAGTCGCTCGATGATGGCCTGCAGCTCTGGGGACTTTGCCGCCCGATAGATCGCGAAATGGAACTCCTGATTTGCGGCGACTGCCCGCGCCAGATCAGGCGCGCGCTCCCTGCTAAGGATGCGGAACGCTCGCTCCCGGTCGGCGATCGTGGTGAGATCCGAGCGATTGGCACTCTGGCAAGCCATGACGGCGGCCGCGCCCTCGATCTCGATGCGCACGCGGGTGATGTCGCGAAATTGATCCGCGCGCATAAGCGGAACCGTCGCGGCGCGTTTTGGCAGAACCTCGAGCGCGCCCTCGGCCGCCAGCCGCGACACGGCCGCGCGGACAGGCATCATGGACACCCCGAGCGTTTCGGCGACGGCGCGCAGCGAGAGCTTGTCCCCGGGGGCGGCACGACCGGCCATCAGTCGATCGGCCAAAAAGCGATAAACGTGATCGGCCAGCGTTCCCGTGGCTTCTCCCGGTCTGCGCGTAAGTGCAGGGCTGCCCACCGCTAGCTCCTCGGCTCCAGGCTGGACAAACTGTTCCATGCGTTGCTAACTGTGATCACAGACCGCGGCAAGGCCCCTTGAAGAGGCCTGCCAATGGGAATGGAAAACTCCAATGGGAGACGGCACTATGAAGAAGCTTTTTCGTCCCACGCGTCGGGCGCTCATCAAAGGCGCCGGCGCAGCAGCCGCCGCTACAGGCATTATCGGCTTCCCGGCGATCAGCCGCGCGCAGTCCGACGTGATCCGGATCGGCCACCTCACCCCGCGGACCGGGTTTCTCGGCGTACTCGGCGACTACGCGGTGATGGCCGCCGATCAGGCCGCTGACGAGATCAATGCCGCCGGCGGCATTCTCGGGCGCAAGATCGAGCTGCTGAAGGAGGATTCAGTCAATCCTCAGACGGCCTCGACGAAGGCCGAGCGCATGATCGAGCGCGACAAGGTCGCCTGTATCGTCGGCGAAATTTCGTCGGCCTCGTGTCTGACGATTGCGCAGGTGGCGCAGCGCACCAAGAACCTGTTCGTCAACACCGGTGGCAACTCCGATGCGCTGCGCGGGTCCAACTGCAACAGGTACATGTTCCACGTCGAGAGCCAGAACTCGATGTACGTCAAGACGGTCGGGCGCTCGCTGCTCGCGGCCAACATGGTCAAGGGCAAGAAGTGGTATTCGCTGACCGCCGACTACGCGTTCGGACATGACCTGCTTCGCGTCGCCAAGCGGTTCATGGAGCAGAACGGTGGCCAATTCGCCGCCGACGAGCTGGTGCCGACCGATCTGTCCGACTTCTCGAGCATCCTCACCAAGATCAGGAACGCCAAGCCGGACATGGTCGTGTCCAACCTTGCCGGCAACCAGATCACCAACTTCCTCAAGCAATTCTCCGAATTCGGTCTCGAATTCCCGGTGGCTGGCTTCGGCTTCGATACGGCCGTTGCGTGGGGTGCGGGCAAGGGCAATTTCTTCGGCACGTGGCCGCTTGTGTGGCACCACCTGATCGACACACCAGGATCGAAGAAATTCGTCGCGGACTTCACGGCCCGCTACAAGAAGCCGCCGGAGAACCAGGCCTGGGGTGACTACATCGCGCTCAAGATCCTCGCGCAGTCCATGAATGACGCCAAGTCCATCGAGGCGGTACAGATCATCGAGCACCTCGAGAAGGAGCCGAAGTTCGACCTGCTCAAGACGCGCCCGGGCTACTTCCGCAAGTACGATCATCAGCTCATGCACGAGATGTATGCGGTCGAGGCTCTCAAGGCCAACGAGTTGAAGAACCAGTGGGACATCTATCGTCCGAGCGCGCCTGTCCCGGCGGCCAGCGAGCCGCTCGACGTCATCGCGGCAACGCCCGAAGAGAACGCCTGCAAGATGACGTGAAGTCGTTCTCTAACCGTAGCATTTCTCGGAGAGCACAGCGCTCTCCGAGAGGCTTGGTAGGCGTCATCGGAGTTCGCTCGACGTGACGACAGCTTTGTTCGTGCAGCAGGTGCTGAACGGCCTGCTTGATGGCGTCTACTATCTTTTGATCGCGCTCGGTCTGTCGCTGATCTTTAGTCTCGGTGGCATCGTCAATCTCGCGCACGGTGGCTTCTTCGCCATCGGCGCCTACCTCACCGTCACGCTCGCGGAATACCTCGGTTTCGGCGGCGCTTTCGTCGTGGCACCGATCGCCGTCGCCCTGCTGGGCGTGGTCATCGAGCGCTATCTGTTCCGACCATTCTATCGATCGGACCCGCTGCTCTCGCTGCTGCTGACGTTCGGCCTGGCGCATGTCGCCGAGCAGACGCTGCGCTGGATCTACGGCGCCGCGCCGCTGTCCTTCTCCATTCCGCAGGGCTTGCGCGGCCAGATCTGGATCGGCGACTTCAGCTACTCCTACTACCGCACGATCCTGCTCGGTGTTGCCGTCGTTTGCGTCGCAGGTCTTTGGGTCCTGCTCCACAAGACGGCGTTCGGCCGCGTGGTGCGCGCCGGCGTGCAGAACCCCGACATGGTCGGCGCGCTTGGTATCTCGCTCGAGCCCTACATGGCGGCGTGTCGCAGGCCTCGGGATCGGGCTCGCTGGACTGGCCGGCGTGCTTCTCGCGCCGATCTACGCGCGTCCATCCGGCAATGGGCCAGGAGATCATCACCCCGGCCTTCGTCGTGGTCGTGATCGGCGGCCTCGGGTCGTTCTGGGGCGTCGTCGTGGCGGCGCTCCTTGTCGGATTGGTCAAGGGCCTGATGATCGCCTTCGGCTACACGGCGTTCTCGACCGCGGCCATCTACCTCATGATGATGCTTGTGCTTCTGTTCCGGCCGCGCGGCCTGTTCGGCGAGCGCATCCAGAGATTCGAGTGAGCGAAATGAAGCTTCAGGACCGCTCACCGTTGCTGATCGCGGCCGCCGCTCTCGTCGCACTGCCGTTTGCTCTCGACACCATCGGGCTCGGCGTGACGTCGGCGACCGAGGTCGTCGTCTTCGCCATGGCCTGCATGGCGCTCAACATCCTCGTCGGCTACACGGGTTTGATCTCGTTCGGTCACGGCGCCTGGTTCGGGCTCGCCGCCTACGCCGCCGGCATCCTGCAGCGCGAGTTGATGCCCGGCTCGATGCTGCTGCCGATCCTCGGCGGCGCTGGCGATCGTCGCGATCGTTGCCGTCGCTTTCGGCTACCTCATCCTGCGGCGGCGCGGCGTCTACTTTGCGCTGCTGACGATGGCGCTGTCGGCGATGATGTACGTCGTCGCGTTCCGTTGGACGGCGGTGACCGGCGGCGAGGATGGCCTCGGCGGCATTGTCAGGCCCGACGTCGCCGGCATCCGGCTCGAAAGCAATCCGACCTACTACGCGCTGGTTGCGGCCGTCGGTTTGCTCGTGGTCTACCTGCTGTGGCGGTTTCATCGTTCGCCCGTCGGGCACACGTGCTGATCGCCATCCGCGAGAACGAGCAGCGCGCGCAGTTCATCGGTTATCCGACGGATCGCTACAAGCTGATCGCCTTCACGCTCTCGGCCACGATCACCGGCCTCGCCGGCTGCCTGCTGCTCTTCAACAATCGCATGACCTCGGCGGAGCCGATATCGGTTGCCTTCTCCGGCGAACTGCTGGCGATGGTCGTGATCGGCGGCATGCGCTCGTTCCTCGGACCGGCGCTCGGTGCGTTGTTCTTCGTGATCTTCCGAGACTACCTGTCCAGTCTCACGGCGAACTGGCTGCTCTGGTTCGGCCTGCTGTTCGTCGGTTTTCGTCCTGTTCTCGCCGACGTGGCCTTGTCGGGGTCGCAGAGCGCCTCCTCGCGCCCTTCCGCAAGAAGATCGTCGAGGCCGCGGCGATGGCCGAGCCGCAAAATTGGCGATACTCCGCTGCCGGAGTTCCTGAAGCCGGTCCAAGCCGTCGACGGCCCGGTTCTGCAGGTCGATAGCGTGGTGAAGCATTTCGGCGGCATCAAAGCCGTCGATGGCGCTGGCTTCTCCGTGCGCGACCGTACGCTGCATGCGCTGATCGGCCCGAACGGCGCTGGCAAGACCACCGCCTTCAATCTCGTCTTCGGGAATGTTTCGCGCCGGATGCCGGCACGATCCTGCTCGCCGGCACGCGACATCGCGGGCTTGAGCCCGGACCAGATCTGTCGGGCCGGCATCGGCCGCTCGTTCCAGATCACCAATCTGTTCCCGACGCTCACGATCGCGGAAAATATCCGACTGGCGCGTGCAGGCGCGCCACCCGCAGCGCTTCAATGTGTGGGTGCCGGCGCGCGATCGATCGATCGAGATCGAGGCGGAAACGACGGCCCTGATCGCCTATCTCGGGCTGAATGGCATCGAGACGCGCTGAAGCCGGCGCACTTTCCTACGGCGGCCAGCGGCTCGTCGACATGGGGCTGGCGCTCGTCGACCAAGCCGCGCCTGCTGCTGCTGGACGAACCGCTCGCTGGACTTGCCACGGCCGAGCGCGAGCGCATCGGCGGGCTGGTCAAAGCACTGTCGGCCGACGTGCCGGTTCTGCTCGTCGAGCACGACATCGACCGCGTCTTCCGCCTCGCCGACCACGTCACGGTCATGAACGAGGGCAAAGTGCTGCTCGACGGCACAGTCGAGGATGCGCGGACATCGAAGCGCGTGCAGGAGGTCTACATCGGTTCGGGATCGGCGCATGTGGCCTCGAAAGAGCGCGTCAGCGCAGCCGAGCACCAAGCCTCTGCTCACCGTCGAAACATCAATACCTTCTATGGCAAGAGCCATATCCTCAGCGACGTTTCGCTCGAGGTGCGCGAGCACGAGGTCGTCGCCCTGCTTGGCCGCAACGGCGCCGGCAAGTCGACACTGCTCAAGTCGTTGGTCGGCATCGCGCCGCCGGCAACGGGCAGCATCAAGCTCGATGGCACGGAGATCGCTCGCCTGCCGTCGGCGCGCGCGGCACGTCTCGGCATCGGCTATGTGCCGCAGGGCCGCGGGCTGTTCGCGGGCATGACAGTTGCGCACAACCTCGAACTTGGCCGGCTCAAGCGCCAGACTGGGATCGGCGTGCGCTGGGATCAGGATCGTATTCTCGAATATTTCCCACGCATCAGGGACCGTCTGCAGACTCCCGCCGACTTCCTTTCCGGCGGTGAACAGCAGATGGTCGCCGTCGCGCGCGCACTGTCCGGTGATATTCGCGTTCTCCTGCTCGACGAGCCATTCGAGGGATTGGCGCCAGCCGTCGTCGAACAGCTGTTCGAGAGCTTCGACCGACTGCGCAAGGAAGTCGCCATCGTCATCGTCGACCATCATCTCGATCTCGCGCTTGGCGCTATCGGATCGGACGGTGGCGTTGGAGCGTGGCGAGGTGCAATGGACGGGCGAGTCCAAAGCTCTCCGCGACGATCTCGAACTGCGACGCAAAGTTCTTTGGCTTTGAGCGTCGCCAAGTCGATTTTGATGGGCCTGCCGAGTTCGCACGTCCACGCGCCCGATCGAAGCGGACCAGCGGCGCGAATCCTGCGGGAGCACGAGGTGGGCGTTGCTTCGGTTACAGCCTTTGACTCGAATTGCGGGCCGCCGAGGCGACCTCGCCGCGGCTCAGCCCGATGTCCTTGAGCATCCGGTCGTCGAGATCCATGAGAATTCCTTTCGGCCTTGCGGTACGCCCGTTCAAGAATGCGTCGGGCCAGCATCTGCCCCGCTCGCGATATCATGTCAGTCATGACGCGAGTGCACCATTCGGTCGCGACAACGAGACGAGCGCTGCGACCGCGCTCCACACACAATTGAGTGTTCATGATCATCTCCTATGACTTCGTTCGGATTGACAGCCGCGCAGCAGACGTACCGTTCTGTGACCACAGTTGTCCGGGTGACTGACGGACGTTTGCTGGCGGCTGGCGGTTGGAAAGGCAATTGGCGGCGCTCGCTCGTGCGTCCACGCGAGTTCAATGGCGAGCTTCGATGATCAGGTTGAAGGGCGTCTCGACTGCCCGGCGCACCCAGCCCAGTCCGGCCGCTTTGAGCACGTCCTCGAGTTGACGGGGCCCCGCCTGCGCGCCGAGCACGTGACTGCCATTCTCCGATATCGCGTGAGCGCAGCACATCGTCGTCGAACCGGCGTAGTACAGCCGACCGACCGGGCCGATATTCTGCTCCACGCGATCACCAGCAAACGGTTCGACCAGCATGAGCGTGCCATCCTTTGCCATGGCGCTGGCAGCGTACCGGACGGCATCGACCGGACGGCCCATGTCGTGCAAGCAGTCGAAGAAGCAGATCAGGTCGTAGTCGTGCTTTTCGTAGGTATCAGCCTTCGCCACCTCGAAACGAACCCGGTCTTCGACACCGGCCGCCTTTGCGACCTGTCGGGCCGTTGCGATCGAGGGCTCGTGTACATCGAAGCCCCAGAACCGACTCTTGGGAAAGGCCTTCGCCATCAGCACGGTCGAATGTCCATGCCCGCATCCGACATCGGCGACGGCAGCACCCAGCGCCAGCCTGTCGGTGACGCCGGTCGAGCGCCGGCAGCCAGGTCCCGACGAGGCTTGCGTTGTAGGCATTGCGATAGAAGGCAGCGATCCCGCAAAAGAGCCGCTCATCGTGCTCGCCCCAACTCACGCCCTTACCCGATTTGAACGCAGCGAGCGTCTTCGCTTCATCCGCCCACATGGATGAGACGATCTGCCAGGCATACGGCAGAAAGACGGGGCTCAGGTTGTCGGCGAGTACGGTGGCCTGCTCCGGCGACAGCTCGTACGTCTTGGAGGTCGGGTGATAGTCGACATAGCCGCCGGCTACCTGCGAGTTGAGCCATTCGCGGACATACCGTTCCGCGCAGCCACTGCGCTTTGCGACCTCCTGCGAGCTCAAAGGGCCAGCGCCCGCCATGGCCTTGTAGAGCCCGAGCTTGTCGCCGAGACTGACCATGACACCGCCGTATCCGGCTGAGATCTCTCCGAAGAGGCGCCCGACAAGCGCATCCAGTTTCTGCTGATCGACCATCGTCTTGTTCTCCTCTTTGGCGTTCGGCGCCTCGTGCACCGACGTTGACCGGAGAATGATGGTTGGCGGGCCTCACCGTGAGTGCGAAACTGGCCAGGAACGGTTCATTTGTGCCACGACGCCCTTCATGCAGAAACATGCGCCCCTCCACGTCAGCCTTGTGGCGATCCCCGACGCCGTCGTCTCGACGTTGAGCGGCATCTTCGACGTGCTGGGCGCGTTCCGTATGCTCGGCTTCGCTCGAGCCGTCGACTTCCTGCCGAGCCGCCCTTCACATCGAGATTGTCGGGGAGAAGCGCGGAAGCGTGACGTTGGCGAGCGGCATTCCCGTGCACGCACGTCGTGCTGCCGCAGAAATCGAGGAGACGGACATCATCATCGTGCCGTCCGTGCTGCTGGAGCCCGGCGGCTGGGTGACCGGCCGCTACCCCGAGATCGTCGATTGGGCCCGGCGCAAGCATGCACGACGGCGCGTTGCTGTGCTCGGCCTGCTCGGGAATCTTTCTCCTTGCCGAGACCGGGCTGTTCGACGGCCAGGAGACGACGGTTCACTGGGGCTACGCGCGAGAGTTCGCACGCGCGTTTCCCGGGTCCCGCTGAGTCCCGAGCGCGTGCTGGTGGTTTCGGGCGCGCGCGAGGAACTGATAACCTCGGGCGCCTCGATGACGTGGCACGATCTCGTGCTCTATCTGATCGCGCGTCACGTCGGTGCGACGGCGGCGCAGACCATCGCGCGAACATTCGCCCTGCAATGGCATCATGACGGGCTGGCGCCCTACATCGTCTTCGAAGGCCGGAAGGACCATGGCGATGCCGCTATCGCGGACGCGCAGGCACTGGCTCTCGACACACTTCCGGTATCGCAAGTCCGGTGGACGAGATGGTGCGGCGCTCCGGACTCGCTGAGCGCACATTCAAGCGTCGTTTCACGGAGGCGACCGGCTTCTCACCGATCGACTATGTCCAGCGCCTGCGAATCGAGGATGCGAAGCGCCGGCTCGAGCGGACGGAAGCGTCTGCCGACGAGATCAGCTGGAAGGTCGGCTACGAGGATGCCGCATTCTTCCGCCGCTTGTTCAAGCGGGTGACCGGCATGACCCCGGGCGCCTACCGTCGACGATTCCAGGTGCCGGTCTTCGCGCGATCGAGCGGCAACTCACGCTGATAATCCTACGAACTCGACTGACCGCGCTGCGATAGTCCGATCCCATTGCGAAGTCATCGCGAACGCAAAGCACGCCAGCCGCGCCCGATCGGCGATGCTGCCCCTGCAGCCGACAACGGCAGGCAGCGCCACCGCCATCGCCCTGATTTATCCCGGCCTCAAGGGAAAGCTGAATGGTCACGCCATTCGTGCACCGATCCTCAACGCGAGCCTCACCGACAGCGCTTTCGAGCTGAAGCGCGAGACAAGCCCGGAGGAGGTCAACGAGCTGTTCAAGGTGGCGGCGCGCGGTCCGCTCGCCGAAGGCGCGGCCACGCAATGCGCTTCGACATTCCACGCATGCTCGCCGTTGGCCAAACATTGCAGATCGCCGGACGTTGCGAGCCAGCACGCTTAGACTCACGCCTTCAACCTCGAAGCAGCCGTGCGTTGACGGCTGGGCCGGCCTCGTACCAGTCCTTCGATGCATTCACGATCTTCACGACGGTCAGCATCACCGGCACTTCGATCAGCACGCCGACGACGGTTGCCAACGCGGCACCGGAGTTGAGACCGAAGATGCCGATGGCGGCGGCGACCGCGAGTTCGAAGAAATTGCTCGCGCCGATCAGCGCCGACGGTGCGGCCACGCAGTGCGCTTCGCCGGTCCATCGGTTGAGGACGTAGGCGAGGCCGGCATTGAAGTAGACCTGGATGAGGATCGGCACCGCGAGCAACGCGATCACGAGCGGCTGCGCAAGGATCTGCGGGCCCTGAAATGCAAACAGCAACACCAGCGTCGCCAGCAGCGCCAGGAGCGAAACCGGCTGCACGGCGGCGAGCAATCGCGCAAGACCCGCTTCACCCGCGCGGGCCGAGCGTCGCGCGGCGAATGATCTGCGCCAGGATCACCGGGCACGACGATGTAGAGCACGACCGAGAGCATCAGCGTCTGCCAGGGCACGACGATCGCCGACAGGCCAAGCAGGAGCGCGACGATCGGCGCGAACGCGAAGACCATGATCACATCGTTGAGTGCGACCTGGCTCAGCGTGAAGTGAGGCTCGCCGTCCGTTAGATTGCTCCAGACGAACACCATCGCGGTGCATGGCGCGGCGGCGAGCAGGATGAGGCCGGCAATGTAGCTGTTGATCTGATCTGGCGGGAGCAGTGGCCGGAACAGCCATGAGATGAAGATCCAGCCGAGCAGCGCCATCGAGAACGGCTTCACCGCCCAGTTGATGAAGAGCGTGACGCCGATACCGCGCCAATGCTCGGTGACGCGTCGGAGTGCGCCGAAGTCGATCTTCACCAGCATCGGGATGATCATCAGCCAGATCAGGATTGCGACCGGCAAGTTGACGCTGGCGATCTCGGCGGCCGCGATGGTCTGGAACAGCCCTGGCGCCAGCCAGCCGATGGCGATGCCGACGACGATGCACAAGGCGACCCAAAGGGTCAGATAGCGTTCGAAAGTGGACACGGTCATGCTCCCTGATTCCAAAGTTGCGGCGCTTCAGCTCGACACTTGACTCCCGAATGTATTTCTATAATTCTAGAATTAGATAGCTCAAGCGTCAACGCCGGATGTCGCATGCATGAAACTCGATGACGCAGCCGCACGCCTCGAGGCCCTCGGCAACCCGACACGCCTCAAGATCTATCGGGCGCTGGTGAAGGCTGGCGACAACGGCCTGAGTGTCGGCAGGCTGCAGGCGCGGCTCGACGTGGCGGCGTCCACGCTGTCGCACCATCTCAAGACGCTGCTGATCGTGGGTCTCATCTCACAGGAGCGTCAGTCCACAACGCTGATCTGTCGGGCCAACTACGACCTCATGCAGGGGCTCATCGCGTTCCTGGTCGACGAGTGCTGCGTGAAGACGACCTGCGCGCCGACTGACATGCGAAAGCAGGCTAGGCTAGTCTTCAATCTTCAACGAGAAGGAAGCACACGATGAGCAAGACCAGTCGCAATCGTCGGTGCAGGTCCGGTTGGGCTGGCCGCGGCGGCACATGCGCTCGAGCGCGGCCTGGAGCCGATCGTTCTCGAGGCCGGCGAGCAGCTGGCCATGCCGTGCGCCAGTGGGGCCACGTCCGCATGTTTTCGCCCTGGGAGTACAACGTCGACAAGGCGGCAGCGCGACTGCTTGCGGAGACCGGCTGGAATTCGCCCGACCCGCAGAGCTATCCGACGGGCGGTGAACTGATATCGCGGTATCATCGAGCCGCTCGCGACGCGCACCGCGCTTCGTGATCGCATCCGGTTGAGATCGACGGTGACGGCGATCAGCCGCATGGGTTTCGATAAGGTCAAATCGAAGGGCCGTGAGGCCGCGCCATTCGAGATCCGCTATCGGAACGGCAAGGGGCCGGAACGTCTCGTCGCCGATGCGGTGATCGACGCTTCCGGTACGTGGTACTCGCCCAATCCTGCCGGCGACAACGGGCTTCCTGCCATTGGCGAGCGTGACGCTGGCGGCGCATGTGGCGTATGGGATGCCGGACGTGCTCGGTCGCGACCGCGCACAGATATGCGGGAAAGACGGTTGCCGTGCTTGGCGCAGGGCATTCCGCGATCGGTACGCTCATCGATCTCGTGAAGCTGAGGGAAGCCGTGCCGGAGACCACGGTGATCTGGTTGCTCCGCGGCACCGATGCGACGAAGTCCTTTGGCGGCGGCGCCAACGACAAGCTCTCGGCGCGCGGGGAACTCGGGATCTGCATTTGCGCGGCTGGTCAAGGAGGGCGCACTCCGGGTCGAGGCGGGCTTTCATGTTACGCACTTGAGCGCCGCGCAGGAGCGCATGCGCATCGGTGCGGGATCGGCCTGCTGCGGCCGCCACGTCGTCGCCGATGAACTGATCGTCTCGACAGGCTTCCGGCCCGACCTGACGTATCTCGGCGAGCTGCGCCTCGGACTTGATCCGGCGCTCGATTGTCCAACCGCGCTGGCGCCGCTGATCGATCCCAACGAGCACAGCTGCGGCACCGTGCGTCCGCACGGCGCGCGGGAACTCGCTCATCCGGAGCCCGGCTTCTACATCGCCGGCATGAAATCCTACGGCCGCGCGCCGACGTTTCTGATGCTGACGGGCTACGAGCAGGTTCGCTCGATCGTCGCCGACATCGCGGGCGACAAGGAAGCCGCCGAACGGGTCGAACTCGTCCTGCCAGAAACCGGCGTTTGCTCGCGTTCGCCTGTCGAAGACGCTCAGAGCTGCTGCGGCGGTCCGGCGAAGGCAGATGCATCGGCTTGCTGCGCGGATGACGAGAGCGCTAAGCTGGACACCAAAGCCGGATGCGGTTGCGGGCCGGATACAAGCACGCAATCGAAGAAGGTCACCGCCTGCTGCGGTTGACGCCATCGGTTCCGGTCGTTGGGGGGATGGGATGCAAAGCGCCGGTGAAATCGATCGCGCTGCTGCGCGACGCCTGGTGGCGCTCGTGTGCGCGGCACAAGTGCTGGTTCAGATCGGCGCCTTCTTCTGGCCCGCGCTGTTGCCGCGGCTCGCACCGATGTGGGGGCTTTCCAACAGCGGCGCTGGATGGATCACGGCGGCGTTCTACGGCGCCTACATGCTCGCCGTGCCGATCCTTGTGCCCCTCACCGACCGCTACGACCCCAAGCGCATCTATCTGCTTGGCGTCGGCCTGACGATCGTCGGGCACGGCCTGTTCGGTCTCCTGGCGGATGATTTCTGGTCGGCGCTATGGTGCCGGGCGCTGACGGGCATCGGCTGGGCCGGCACGTACATGACGGGCCTCAAGCTTCTTGCCGATCGTGTCGATGCCAAGATGATGTCGCGAGCGACCGCGGGTCACGCCGCGAGCATCGGCATTTCCGGCGCACTGTCCTTTGCGACGGCGGAGTGGCTCACGTATCTCGCCGGTTGGCAGTCCGCGTTTCTCGTCGCGTCGCTCAGCGCCGTCTGCGCATGGTTGATCATTGCGATTGTCGTGCCAGCGCAATCGCACAAGCCGCGCCAAGGCCGCGGACGGCAAGGGGCTCTATGACTTCGGCCCGGTGTTCAAGAACCGCTCGGCGATGGCGTACGCGCTCGCCTACTGCGTCCACACGCTCGAGATGAGCGCACTGCGCGGCTGGGGCGTGGCCTTCCTGGCGTACGTGGCGGCCAGCACCGGCGAACAAGGAAGCGGTGATTTCGCCGGCCGTGCTCGTGACGGCGCTCGGCCTGATCGGAACCTTCGCGAGCCTCTTCGGCAATGAAATGGCTATCCGCCTCGGCCGGCGCAAACTCGTGCAGTCGGCGATGTTTGCGTCGGTTCTCCTCGGCGGCACGATCGGGTTTCTGGGTACGGCGTCCTACACCATCGCGGCCGGACTGATGCTCTTCTATGGGTTCGTGATCTGGCTCGAACTCGTCATCGTTGACGGCCGGTGCCGCAGGCACAGCGGAGCCCTCTCGGCGCGGCGCAACGCTCGCGGTCCATTCGACGCTCGGCTATGCGGGTGGCTTCGTTGGTCCACTCATGATGGGCTGGACGCTGGATCTCAGCGGCGGCATGTCGACCTTCGGCTGGGGCATTTCGTTTGCCGCCGTCGCCGTGCTGATGCTTCTCGCCTTGATCGCGTTCTGGTGGATCCGGCCGCGGGAGCTTGCTGGAGACAAGGGCCACTAAGAGGCTCCAGATCCATGGACTGCTCCAGTTTTCCAGATGCCGAGACGCCCTTACACGGTCAATGCGTCGCCATGGTGGAGACAAAATCAGAATACCGCACGGAAGCGAGCGCGGAAGCCCTTCTGCCTAGTGCCTCAGTTCCAGTCATCCTCTAGGTAAAGCGAAACACGGCCGCTGACACGGCACATGTCCAGAGCCCCGTGCGATCACCCTCAGCAAACGCCGTGATGGACGTGCTGCCGATGATCAAATTGCTCGTCTCGTAGACACGCTTTCGCTCGTTCCATGCTGCATCAGGATCGAACTCGATCCCCAGGGTCGAAGCCAGCATGGACGCCGCGAGGTCCTCTGCGTAGTCGCCACTCTGCTCCTCCCCCATGCCATATCCGTGATGCTCCGATATGTAGCCGTACATCGACGGATCGGAAGGACGCGCCAACCCGATGCTCGAGTGAATGCGCCGGCCGGGCTCGTTCGTCTCCGTGCGTGCCATGACCGCGAAGGTGATCTCACCGGGGTGGAGCGTGGCGACTCCTGCCTGTCGCTCCAACTCAATGCATCCGGGTGGCAAGATCGAAGAGACCGTTACGAGGTTCTGCTGCTCGATATCCGCATCACGTAACGCCAGTTCGAATGCCGTCAGCTGCTCCTTGTGAGTGCCGATGCCTCGCGTGAGGAAGAAGCTCTTGGGGATGGGGAACATGGTGTGTCCTCTTCGCTCGCGTCGTCTTGTTGCTGAACCGGCGCCGGCTATCATCGATGAGACGAATGACGAATGAACTATGGTGGTTGTCAGAAGTTCCTAGTCCGTCGCGCGACCCACCTAAAAAAGGCTTCCACGCTATGACCGTTCGCTCACTCATTCGACTGCTGCTGTGCTTAGCCCTCTGCCTCGGCGTCGGCTTTACTGCAGGCATAATGACGGCTCCGGAGATCCCCACATGGTACGCATCCCTTGTGAAACCTTCGTGGACGCCCCCGAATTGGGCGTTTCCTGTCGTGTGGAACATCCTCTATGCCTTGATGGGCGTGAGCCTCTGGCTGCTGTGGGATCGACCGCATGATCCGAGCGCCGCGCGGAAGGCCATTGCGCTGTTCGTGCTCCAGCTGGCTCTGAATGCTGCATGGTCTCCGGTGTTCTTCATGCTGCACCGTACCGCTGAAGCGCTCGTGATCATAGGCCTTCTCGTCATCACCATCGCGTCGACGATCGTCTTCGCGCTCAAGGCACAGCGCACTGCTGGTTGGCTTCTCGTTCCCTACATCGCTTGGGTCACTTACGCGACTACTCTCAATGCAGGAATCGTGGTGCTCAATCCGTAGAGCACCACCTTGAAGCCGGTCCATTCCGGTGCTTTCGCGCTCTCTATCAATGCACGTGAGCCGTTTTCAAGGGAGTGAAGGGGAAGACGGATGCGTTCTCCAGCGCGTTTCTATTCATTGCTCGCGAGTGTTACTCTGGCGTCTGTTTTCTCGCAGTCGGTGTCGGCTGCCCCGGATGAGGTGCTCCTGGGCAAAGCCTCGGGTTACCCTATCGGCTCGGTCCGAACCTGGTTCTACGACGAGAGTGTTCGTGTCGGGTCGTTAAGCCACCTCGATCGCATTCAGCCGCAGACGCATGGTTCCCAAGCAAGCAGCGCCTTTCGAAATAGCATCAACGCCTACCGATATGCCCGGACGTCTGGTCAGCCTTGGTGAAGAGCGGGCCTCAATGTGGCCTCAAAGAACAAGACCGTGGCGGGAAGGGCATCGTACTTCCGCGGTGCGGTTGGTTGGTTGGCCACAGTGCGATCCGATTTGCCGAGGAGTTGCCATTTCATGCGGAGCGAGCGTTCACTCATTCCCCGCCGCACATTGTTCGACAACCCCACGTTCTTCGGCCCAAAGCTCTCGCCGGATGGCCGTTGGATCTCCTGGCTCGCGCCGGTGGACGGCGTGCTCAACATTTGGATAGCGCCCGCCGACGACGTCAGGTCCGGCGAGCCCGCGACGCGTACTAAAGGCCGGCCGATCAACTGGCAGGATTGGACGCGCGGATGGCCGCTTCCTGATGTTCCTCAACGACGAGACCGGCGATGAGAACCGTCACCTGTTCATCGTCGATCCTGTTACGCACGCCATCCGCGACCTCACGCCGCTTGCCAACATCAGCACTGCGTTGAGCTTGTGGTCGCGCGATGTACCAGGCGATGTCGCGGTCGGGATCAACGACCGCGATGCGCGCTGGCACGATCTCTATCGTATCGACCTTGAGACCGGGCAGCGGACGCTGATCTGGGAGAACACACAGGAGCTCGGCGATATTGGCCTCGATTGGCAGTTGCGGCCCCGGTATGCGCGCAGCAATGCCCCCGACGGCGGCTCGAAGTATTGGCGCATCGAAGGGACGACTCTGGCGCCTTGGCGCGACGTGCCCTACGAAGACAACCTTACGACCGGGGTCGGTCACTTTGATCGGAACAACGAACGCGCGCTCCTGTTCACGAGCATTGGACGCGATACGGCCGCGTGCATCTGGCACGACTGGGCGACGGGTCACGAAACTCTTGTAGCGGCGCATCCCAAGGCGGATTGCTCACAGGTCGTCCTGAATCCTACAACCTTCGAGGTCGAGGCCATGTCAGTTGCGGCTGCCCGGCAGGAATGGATCCATGTTGCGCCCGACATCGCTGCCGATTTCGCGCTGCTGCAGACACGGCTCGCCGGCTTTGAGTTCAGCGTCCAGAGCAAAACGGGCGACAATCGCCGCTGGATCGTCGCCGCGCACAAGGCGGAACAACCGGCAACCTACCATCTGCTCGATCGCGACAAGCAGTCCGTGACCGAACTGTTTCGCGCCCGCCCGGCGCTCGCGCCCTACCGCTTAGCGCCCATGCATCCCGTGCAGGGAAAATCGCGCGACGGTCTCGATCTTGTCTCCTACCTGACGCTGCCAGCGGACATCGAAGGTGACTCGGCCGCCCGAACCGTTGCCGATGGTGCTTGTCGTCCATGGCGGGCCTTGGGCCCGCGACAGCTACGGCTATCGCGCCGACCACCAGTGGCTCGCCGACCGCGGCTATGCCGTGCTCTCGGTCAACTATCGCGGCTCGACCGGTTTCGGCAAAGCCTTCGTCGCCGCGAGCGAGAAACAGCACGCGGCCAAGATGCACGACGACCTCATCGACATGGTCGAATGGGCAATCGCGCGACGGCATCGCTCAGCGCGACAAGGTCGCAATCTTCGGCGCGCTCGTACGGCGGCCTTGCCTCGTTCATCGGTGCCACATTTACGCCGGAGCGTATTCTGCTGCAGCGTGCCGGTCGTCGGCATTACCAACCTGCAGACTCTGCTTGAAGTCCATGCCGCCCTATTGGGCAGGGTTTGCCGAGTTCATGTATCGCAGCTACGGCGATCCGCGCACTCCCGAGGGGCGCGCCCTGCTGGCCGAGCGCTCACCAATCCACAAGGTCGACCGCATCGAGAAGCCGATGCTGATCTTCCACGGCGCCAACGACGTGCGCTGCAAGATCGCTGAGAGCGATACGATCGTCGCGGCCATGCAGGCGAAAGGTATTCCCGTGACCTACGTCGTCTACCCGGACGAAGGGCACGGCTTCCAAAAGCCGCCGAACCGGCTGTCGTACATTCGCCATCGCCGAGGCATTCTTCGCGCATCATCTTGGCGGGGCGTGCGAGCCGGTTGGTCGCGATTTCGAGGGCTCCAGCCACGAGGTCCGTGCCGGCGCGGAGATACTCTCGAAGATCGGGGCGTAGCGGGACCGCCGCCGGCCTGATGGGTTCCCGTACGCCGAGCGCTCGCATACCTACAACAGCCGTCTCGCGCAGGAACTCGGATCATGGGCCGATACGGTCGAAGCCAGTGGCGCCACCGCTTATCCTTCAGCCTACCCTAACCTTTCTTTCGTCTCTGCGTCCCGCTGAACCGTTCGTTTGTAGCTAGGTAGCGCTGTCATACGATCCCAAAAAGCCTTCACGTTCGCCGGCAGATTCTCACTTACCGAGCGTCGGTAGCCGCGGAGCACATAGGCATTGCTCAGGTCTGCAGCCGTCATTTCGTCCCCGAGTAGATACGGGCGGCCCGCCAACACGTGGTCAAGAGCCGTGACACAGGCAGAGGCTCGGCCTTTCATCTCAGCCACCACGTTCGGCAGTTCCGGATTGAATTCGCGGCGGTGGTTGGTGATCTCGCCAAGCGGCCGCTGGAAAGTCGCCTCAGAGAACCAGAGCCATTGCAGGAAATGGGCATAAGCTGGATCGTCGGCAGTGGGCTTCAGGCGGCCATTGCCATAGCGCTCAAGGATGTATTGGATCATGGCGCACAACTCGTGCATCCGCAGACTGCCGTCGTCCATGACAGGAACCTTGCCGACAGGATAAATCGCCTGCCACTCGGTCGAACGCCGGTAATCAGCCGAGAAATTCACAGGGCGGATCTCATAGGGAACCCCCAGCTCCTCGCACACCCACATGACTCGAAATCCGCGGGTGCCGGGCGAGTGGTAGATTGTGAGCATGATGTGCCTTCCCTGGTGTTGGATCCAACATTCGCTAACTGCCGCTTGTTGGGTCTGAGGTTACGCCGGCGACGGGACAATACCAACTCCCACTGAAACCATGCTGGGCGAATTGAGCGTGGCCACGGGCTAAGCGTCGCGACCCGGGAGATACGAGCGCGTCTTGGTCGGCTCCAAGTACAATCTTGACACCATCCGAACCAAGAATCTTCCTGCGTCGCGAACTGTTCTGGAGTCGAGCTCGTGGCGAGCGCCGCCAAAGCTGCGCCAACAACGCCAAGATACTGCCTATGTCTCGCGTTCGCACGACATTCTAAGAACAACGACGTCGCTTTCGATAACCGACGACACGGGGACGAGCACACAACCGATCCTTATGCCGTCCTTATGCCTGTGCGCTGCATTCCCAATCGATAACTTATGCCGCTCCGGCCAATCTGCCCTCCACAACACGAAACTGGAGGAGCAGCATGCTCGACCTTCGTCTTTCTCGCCCTCGGCCTCGGCGGCTTCGCTCTGATGGGTGCCTACGCCGCGCTCTGCGACCGGCTGTAGGAGGCGACCATGAGCGATCCCATCATCGGGCTGCTGGTCGCCATCGGGCTCGGCGCCTACCTCGTCTACACCCTGCTTCGGCCCGAGAGGTTCTGAACCTCGGGAGGTGACCTCATGACATTCATCGGTTGGCTGCAGATCGCGCTGGTGCTCGGCGCGGTCCTCGTCTGCGCCTGGCCGCTCGGCCTTTACATGGCGCGCGTGTTCCAGGGCGAGCGGACAGTCCTCTCGCCCGTTGCTGCTTCCCGTCGAGCGCGCGTTCTATGGCGCCGCCGGGATCAAGTCGGAGAAGGAGCAGTCGTGGCTCGCCTACACGCTCGCGATGCTCGCGTTCAACGCGCTCGGATTTCTCGTGCTCTACGCGCTGATGCGCCTGCAGGCCGTGCTGCCGCTCAATCCGCAGGGCTTCGGCGGCGTCGCGCCCGATCTCGCCTTCAACACGGCGATGAGCTTCACGACCAACACCAACTGGCAGGCCTACGGCGGCGAGACGACCATGAGCCATCTCGTGCAGATGGCCGGCCTCGCCGTGCAGAATTTCCTCTCGGCTGCGACCGGCATCGCGCTCGCGATTGCCGTCACGCGCGCCTTCGCTCGTAGCTCGGCGCAGACGCTCGGCAACTTCTGGGTCGATATGACCCGCGCCACGCTCTACGTGCTGCTGCCGCTGTCGATCGTGCTCGCCATCGCTTTCGCACTCACCGGCGTGCCGCAGACGCTGGCCGGCAGCGTCGAGGCGACGACGCTCGAAGGGGTCAAGCAGACCATCGCGCTCGGGCCCGTCGCCAGTCAGGAAGCGATCAAGCAGCTCGGCACCAACGGCGGCGGCTTCTTCAACGCCAACGCCGCGCATCCCTTCGAGAACCCCAACGCCTGGTCGAACATGCTCTCGATCTGGAGCATGCTGCTGATCTCGACGGCACTGACGTTCACGTTCGGGCACATGGTCGGCGACAGGCGGCAAGGCACGGCGCTGCTCATCGCCATGTACGCGCTGCTGATCACGGCGACGGCCGTCGTCTACTGGGCCGAGACTTCCGGCAATCCGCTGCTCGCCAAGGCCGGCGTCGAAATTGCCGCCGGCAACATGGAGGGCAAGGAAGTCCGCTTCGGGCAGGCGCTCTCCGCGCTCTACGTCGTCGCGACCACGGGCGCTCTCCTGCGGCGCCGTCAACACCATGCACAACTCGCTGATGCCGCTCGGCGGGCTCGTGCCGCTGTTCCTGATCCAGCTCGGCGAGATCCTGCCCGGCGGTGTCGGCTCCGGCCTCTACGGCATGATCGTGATCGCGATCCTGACCGTGTTCATCGCCGGGTTGATGGTCGGGCGCACGCCCGAGTATCTCGGCAAGAAGATCGAGGCGCGCGAGATGAAGCTCGCCATGCTGGCGCTGCTGATCCTGCCGCTCGCCATCCTCGGCTTCTCGGCGGCGGCGGCCATGCTGCCGAAGGCGCTGCGAGAGCCTCGCCAACGCAGGTCCGCGCGGACTGACCGAGATCCTCTACGCCTACTCGTCGGCGGCCGGCAACAACGGCTCGGCCTTCGCTGGGCTGTCCGCGAACACGCCCTGGTACAACACGACGCTCGGCATCGCGATGCTGCTCGGGCGGTTCGCCTACGTCGTGCCGGTGATGGCGATTGCGGGCGCGCTGGCGGCCAAGAAAAAGGTGCCGTGTCTTCCGGGACGTTCCCGACGCACGGCGCGCTGTTCATCGGCCTGCTCATCGGCGTCATCCTGATCCTCGGCGGCTTGCAGTATTTCCCGGCGCTCGCACTTGGACCCATCGTCGAGCATTTCCTGATGCACGCCGGCAAGACGTTCTGAAGGAGCCACGCATATGTCCACCAAAGCAATCCCGCTGCTCGATGCCGGCATCCTGCGCCAAGCGGCGCTCGATGCACTGCCGAAACTCGCGCCAGCGAAGCTGGTGCGCAATCCGGTGATGTTCGTCACCGCCGTCGTCGCCCTGCTCGTCACGCTGCTGTTCGTTCGCGACCTGCTGATGGGCAATGGCGGTCTGCTCTTCTCAGGCCAGATCGCAGCCTGGCTCTGGTTCACGGTGCTGTTCGCCAACTTTGCCGAAGCCATCGCGGAAGGGCGCGGCAAGGCGCATGCCGATGCGCTTCGGTCGACGCGCAGCGAAACGCTCGCCAAGCTGCTGCTGCATCCCGACGATCCCAAAGACGAACGCTGGGAGCCGAAATCTGCGGATCTGCTCAAGATCGGCGACATCGTGCTGGTCGAAGCCGGCGACACCATTCCCGCCGACGGCGAGGTGATCGAGGGCATCGCTTCGGTCAATGAGTCCGCGGTCACCGGCGAGTCCGCTCCCGTCATCCGCGAATCCGGCGGCGACCGATCGGCTGTCACCGGCGGCACCGTCGTCATCTCGGACTGGATCAAGGTGCGGGTCACGGCGGAGCGCGGTTCGTCGTTTCTCGACAGGATGATCGCGCTCGTCGAAGGTGCGCAACGGCAGAAGACGCCGAACGAGCTGGCGCTCTCGATTCTGCTCTCCGGCATGACGCTGATCTTCCTGATCGCCGTCGTGACGCTGTGGGGCCTCGCCGGCTACTCCGGCACGGTGCTGTCGATCACCGTGCTCGTCGCGCTGCTGGTCACGCTCATTCCGACCACCATCGGCGGGCTCCTGTCCGCCATCGGCATCGCCGGCATGGATCGGTTGATCCGCTTCAACGTGATGGCGACCTCGGGTCGCGCCGTCGAGGCGGCGGGCGATGTCGACACGCTGCTGCTCGACAAGACCGGCACAATCACCTACGGCAACCGCCTTGCGACGGCATTCATTCCGGCGCCGGGCTTGGCCGATCACGATGTGGCTGCTGCCGCGTTGCTTTCCTCGCTCTCCGACGAAACGCCGGAAGGTCGCTCGATCGTCGCGCTGGCCAAAGGCCAATATGGGCAGGCTGAGCCGGATCGCTAAGGATCTGGCCGCCACCTTCATCCCGTTCTCGGCGCAGACGCGCATCTCCGGCGTCGATATCGATGGCCGCAGCATCCGCAAGGGCGCCGTCGATGCGATCCTGAAGTCGATGTCACTTACCATCGACGCGACGCCGACAGCATTCCGTGACGCCGTCGAGAGCATCTCGCGGTCCGGCGGTACGCCGCTCGCCGTCGCTGATGGCCAGCGGCTGCTTGGCGTCATCCACCTCAAGGATGTCGTGAAGCCCGACATCAAGGAGCGCTTCGCGGCACTGCGCGCCATGGGCATCAAGACCGTGATGGTGACCGGCGACAATCCGGTCACCGCCGCGGCAATCGCCTCCGAGGCGGGCGTCGACGACTACATCGCCGAGGCGACGCCGCAGGACAAGCTCGCCTATATCAAGGCCGAGCAGGCCAAGGGCCGCCTCATCGCCATGTGCGGCGACGGCACCAACGACGCGCCCGCGCTCGCGCAGGCCGATGTCGGCGTCGCCATGCAGTCCGGCACCCAGGCCGCGCGCGAGGCCGGCAACATGGTCGATCTCGACAGCAATCCGACCAAGCTCATCGAGGTGACCGAGATCGGCAAGCAACTCTTGATGACGCGCGGCTCGCTGACCACGTTCTCGATCGCCAACGATGTCGCCAAGTACTTCGCGATCATCCCGGCGCTGTTCCTTGCGACCTACCCGGAGCTCGGCGCGCTCAACATCATGCGCCTCGCGACACCCGAGAGCGCGATCCTGTCGGCGGTCATCTTCAATGCCCTCATCATCATCGCGCTGATCCCGCTGGCGCTGAAAGGCATCGGCTATCAGCCCGATTGGCGCCGCGGCTCTGCTTCGCCGCAACCTGCTCGTCTACGGGCTCGGCGGACTCATCGTGCCGTTCGTCGGCATCAAGCTCATCGACATCGTCGTCTCGGCCCTGCGGCTCGCCTGAAGGAAGCCTGTCATGCTTACGCAACTCCGCCCCGCGCTCGTCATGATCGTGATCTTCACCCTGCTCACCGGCGTCGTCTACCCGCTCGCCATGACCGGTCTCGTGCAGCTCACGCTGCCCTCGACCGCCAATGGCAGCCTCGTGATCCGCGGCAACGCGGTCGTCGGCTCCGAGCTGATCGGCCAGTCCTTCACGTCTGACCGGTATTTCTGGTCGCGGCCATCGGCCGCCGGCGAGAAGGGCTATGATGCCGCCAGCTCGTCGGGCTCGAACCTCGGACCGCTGTCCAAGAAGCTGATCGAGCGGGTCGAGGGCGATGTCGCCGCTCTGCGCAAGGCCGGGGCAACCACGATCCCCGCCGACGCGGTGACCACGTCGGCGAGCGGGCTCGATCCGCACATCTCGCCGGCCTTCGCGACTCTGCAGATCGCGCGCGTCGCGGGCGCCCGGAGGATGCCGGAGGCTCAAATTCGTGCGCTTGTCGAAGCGGCGATCGAGCGGCCTGTCCTTGGGCTCTTCGGAGAGTCGCGGGTTAACGTGCTCCGATTGAATCTTGCTCTTGACGCAGAGCCTGTCCGGCGGCGCCGGATAGGGCGCGATGGCCGACCCCGAACACCACATCCTCCGGACGAAAGGCGCCCCTCCCCCAAGGCGCTGCTCGAGCTTGCCGCGAAGGAAAGTCGCGGCAAGCTCAAGGTGTTTCTCGGCATGGCGCCGGGTGTCGGCAAGACCTATGCCATGTTGACCGCGGCCCGGGCGCAGAAAGCCGAAGGCGTCGATGTTCTGGTCGGCGTCGTCGAAACGCATGGGCGGTCCGAGACGGCGGCGCTGCTCGATGGGCTCGACGTTCTGCCGCGCAAGCCTGTCTCGTACCGTCGCCGGACACTGATGGAGTTCGACGTCGAGGCTGCGATTGCGCGCCGGCCGAAGCTGCTGCTCGTCGACGAGTTCGCGCATACGAACGCCCCAGGCCTGATCCACCCCAAGCGCTACCAGGATGTCGAGGAGATCCTCCGCAACGGCATCGATGTGTGGACCACGCTCAACATCCAGCATCTGGAAAGCCTGCAGGATGTCGTCCAGCGCATCACCGGCATCCGCGTCCAGGAGACCGTGCCCGACAAGGTGATCGAGAAGGCGGACGATATCGTCGTCGTCGACCTGCCGCCGGAGGAACTGATCCAGCGGCTGAAAGAAGGCAAAGTCTACCTGCCCGAGAATGCGCGGCGCGCCATCGATCAGTTCTTTCGCCCGAGCAACCTGACGGCATTGCGCGAGCTGGCCTTGCGCCGCACCGCCGATCGCGTCGACGAGCAGATGCTGGCCCAGCTTCGCCAGCAGGGGATCGAGGGCCCTTGGCCGACGGCCGAGCGCATATTGGTTTGCGTCGGTAGCGATGCCGTCTCGGAGGCCGTGATCCGCACGGCGGCGCGGCTGGCGACCGCTCAGAAGGCCGACTGGATCGCGCTGCATCTGAAGCCGAGCGATCGCGAGATCGCCGATCGTGGTGTCGTGCGCCGCACCGAGAAAATGATGCGGCTCGCCGAGCGGCTGGGGGCCACCACGGTTCGGCTGAACGCGACCGACCTCGCCGGCGAGATCCTCGCCTACGCCAAGCGCAACAACATCACGCAGATCATCATCGGGCGCTCGAAAGCCGGGCCGCTCGGTCGACTGCTCGGCCGCTCCTTGTCGCGTGATCTCGTTCGGCGCGCAGAGGGCTTGTCGGTCTTGATCGTGGCCCCGGACGCGGCGAAGCCGTCGAAAGGGCGCGTCGCCGCCGCGCCCAGCGGTGCCTCGCCGACGACTGGTCCCTTGGCGACAACTCTGGCGGCTGCCGCAAGCTCAGTCGCTGTGGCCGTTCTGGTCGGCGTCGCGCTCGAGCAAATCACGCGATTGCCCAACCTTTCCATGGTCTTTCTACTTGCCGTCCTCTTGTGCGGCATGCGCTTCGGCATGGCGTCCGCGATTGCGGCGTCGGTCATGTCGTTTTTTTCCTACAATTTCTTCTTCATCGATCCACGCTACACTTTCACCATCGCCTCGCCCCATGAGCTGCTGTCGCTGTCGATATTTCTGGCCGTTGCCTTCGTGACCGGCTCTCTCGCGGGGCGGTTGAGCGAACAGGCGACCGCCACGCGCGAGCGCGCAGAGGCCACGCAGGCCTTGTTCGACTTCTCCCGCAAGCTCTCCGGCGTGCCGAAGCTCGACGATGTGATTTGGCTTTTGGCCAGCCAGGTTGCGGCCGTCGCGAAGGGCCAGTCGGTCGTTCTTCTCGACCGCGGCGATGGTCTCTCCATTCAGTCGAGTTGGCCGCCCGACGATCAGCTGGCGACATCGGACTGGGCGGCGGCACGATGGGCCCATGAAAAGCAGGAGCCCGCCGGACGAGGCACGGACACGCTGCCCTCGGCGCGGTTCCATTTCCGACCCATGCAGGGATCGAAAAGGTCGATCGGTGCCGTCGGCATCGATCCGGGTGACGCCGATGACATGATGAGCGACGCGATCGTCGCGACGCTGCAGTCCTTCATCGAGCAGGCGGCTGTCGCGATCGAGCGGATCGCGCTCGTCGAGCAGGCGTCGAAGGCCGAGACCGCCGCCGAAGGCGAGCGCCTGCGGGCTGCGCTTCTGTCGTCGATCTCGCACGATCTGCGCACGCCGCTCGCCTCGATCGTCGGCTCGGTCACAAGCCTGCGGACGCTCGGTGATCGCATGTCGAAGACCGACCGCGACGAACTCCTGGCGACGATCGAGGAGGAGGCCGGTCGCCTGTCGCGCTTCGTTTCGAACCTGCTCGACATGACGCGCCTGGAGGCCGGCGCCATCGATATCCGCCGTGATTGGGTCGATGCCAGGGATGTGGTGGCAAGCGCGGTCGATCGCGCGCGCAAGGCGTTTCCGATGCGAAAGATCGAAAGCACTATTCCGGACAAACTGCCGCTCATCCGGGGCGATGCGGTTCTGCTGGAGCAGGTCCTGTTCAACCTGCTCGACAACGCGCACAAGTATAGCGACCCGGGCACGATGCACCGAGGTTCGAGTAACGGCAGCGGCGACCGAGATCACATTGGCCGTGTCCGATAGCGGGATCGGCATCCCGGCCGAGGCGCTGGAGAAGGTGTTTGACAAGTTCTATCGTGTTGCCGGCAGCGACGGCCGTGCGCCCGGCACTGGCCTCGGATTGTCGATCTGTGCCGGCATCGTCAAAGGCATGGGTGGCTCGATCAAGGCGGAGAGCCCGATCGCGAATAATCGAGGGACGCGCATCAGCATCACGCTTCCGGTCGAGGCAAACGGAACGCCGGCTTAGATAGGAGTCCACGGATGACGGGTCATCGTATCCTGGTCGTTGACGACGAGCCGCAGATCCAGAGGTTCCTCAAGCCCAGTCTCACGGCCGCTGGCTTCGAAGTAATTGCCGCCGTCAACGGGGCGGATGCGCTCAAAGCCGCTGCGACGCAAGCGCCGGATGCCATCTTGCTGGACCTCGGCTTGCCCGACATGGATGGCAAGGATGTCATCGCCGAGTTGCGCGCCTGGTCGAAAGTGCCGATCGTCGTGCTGTCGGCTCGCGATCGCGAGACGGAGAAGATCGCGGCCCTCGATCTCGGCGCCGACGACTACGTCAACAAGCCGTTCGGCATCGGCGAACTGATGGCGCGTCTAAGGACGGCGTTACGACATGCCGACCAAGGCGCCGGTGAAGTCGCGAAAGTCGTGAGCGGCGATCTTGTTATCGATATCGCCAGCGCATTCGGTCACGCGCGCGGGTAAGCCGATCAAACTGACGCCGAAGGAATTCGAACTGCTCGCAATCCTCGCGCGGAACGCGGAGCGCGTCGTCACGCACCGCCAGATCCTGACCGCCGTCTGGGGCCCAGCGCACACCGAAGACCTCCAATACCTGCGCGTCTTCGTCGGCCAGCTCAGGCAAAAACTGAAAGGCGCGCCAGGCGAGCCTGAGCTGATCCAGACCGAAGCGGGCATCGGCTATCGTCTCGTCTCTCGGAACGACTGATGCCTCGACGTCAACGCTTCACCGGTCTGCAACTCTCAACGTTCGATCGCCCGATGCGATACGACGTCCAGACGTGGCCCGTTTCGTTGCATGAGAACGTCGGCTTTGGAAAGTGCAGCGGCAGTCCGAGATCGTCTGATGTGCTCGAGTGATGCGGGGAGATCGTTACTTGGAGCTGGCCTAGTCGATGCCCCAGCAATCCGCGCAGCACGACCCCGGACTACGGCGGTCATACTCGGCCAGGCGAACTTTGGCTCCGGATAGTGAGCCCTTCCTTATCCCTCAAACATCGGCGCGCCTGCTTGCAAACTGCTTGCAGAGCGGCAAAAGGCGACCATCGCCAACCGTATTCTGTTATTATTTTTCAATGGCGCTCCCTACGGGAGGGGCGGATCGCCGATTAAATACGCTTTATCAATAACTTACAGTGCCATTCTAGGAAAGATCGATACCACCACTTGATACCACTTGGCAAGTTCGCAGAGCGCGGTCGAAGGGTTCCTGCGGTTCAATGGTCCGCGCCACCATCGCGCAACGAACAACTGGAGCAATGTGGTCACGCCGACGTGCGCAACCGCTAGCATCGCCAGAACTAGACCCGTTTCCATTTGATTTCAGCTCGTGCCTTCATCTCAGACGCACGAGATCGCAGCTGTATGTGCTGACGCTCTCGGTTTCGTTCGCCCCGATTCGTGGGCGTTACACGAGCGCCTAGATCGTTGTCATTCTCTTCAAGCCAACGAGCCTGTCGCATATGATCAACGCTGATACTGTCGCCAGGATCAATAGTGCCGACGTTGCTGCGACGGTTGGATCCGGCGACATTTCGAGTTGATTCAGGAGTTGAATGGGCAGCGTTTTCGTATGCACGTCGACCAGGAAGATTGAGATCGGATAGTTGTCGAATGACGCGATGAACGCGAACAGTGCACCGGACATGACGCCTGGAAGAATATTTGGCACAAGAACGCGCCAGAGTGCGGTCGGATACGAGCATCCCAGCATCCGCGCTGCATCGATCATTGTAAAATCGAACATCGACAGACTGGCGAGCACCGTCCGCATGATGAACGGCATCGTCAGCACGACATGCGCGATGAGCAGGGTGGTGTAGGCATCGTTCAGGCCGATAAGTCGCGCGGACTGCAGGAAGGCGATACCGAGAACCAGTCCGGGGATCATCAACGGTGACGCCATGAAGGTCGCAATAGTGTCACCGCCTGGAACCATGCGGCGGACGACCGCGATCGCGCACAGCGTCCCGAGTACCAGGGAAATCCACGTCGAGATGAAGGCCACCTGAGCAGACAGCCATGCCGAGGCCATTAGGCCGTCTGCGTTTCTGATGGAGTAGTACCATTTTAGCGAGAAGCCTTGCGGTGGGAACGAGAACACGGCGGATTCAGTGAACGAAACCGCCACGACGATCACGATAGGCGTGAACAGAAACGCAAGGACCAAGCCAAGCATGACCCAGCAAAAGGCGAACGAGATGCGCGAAATCATCATTCCTTGCGTCCCCTGCGGCTGGCAGGTTCAGCGAAATAGGTCGACGTGAACACGATAGTGACCGCAATGATCAGCATGACGACTGCCATGCTAGCGCCGAGATTAAAGTCACGGATGTTGAGGTATGCCTTCGCCATGACCTGCGACATCGTCATGAAGCGGTCGCCGATCAGTAGGCCAGGGGTCACGTAGGCGGCCACCGATATCGAGAACACCAGCGAGGTGCCAGCGACGACACCGGGCATGGTAAGGGGCAGTGTGACCTTGCGGAAAATTGTGACCGGCCCTGCGCCAAGAGACGCGGCGGCATCCGTGAGCCGTGGGTCGAGCTGCCGCATTACCGAGTAGATTGGTAGGATCATGAAGGGCAGAAACACGTTGATCATACCGAAGTACAGGGCGAACTCCGTGAACACCAAGCGCATCGGGCGATCGATGAAGCCCAGGGTAAGGAGCAGCCAGTTCAGGATACCGTCTCTTCGCATCATGATCGCGAGGCCGAACGTCTTGACGATGATGCTGACGGTCAGCGGCAGAAAGATCAGTGCGAAGAGAAGTACCTGCAGCCGCGGAGGCGCTCGGGACAGCGCAAAGGCCGCTGGATAGCCGATCAGTAGGCTCCCGAGCGTGGTGATCAGGCCGAGCTGCAATGAATTACCAATGATCCCGACGTAGTAGGGATCGCCGAGCACTTTACCGATAGCCAACCAGGGTGAACCCGCCCGCGTCGCGGAAGCTGTCGGCCACCAGGATGAGGACGGGGATCGCGAACGCGAAGACCATGAAGACGAGGCCGGGCAGTACCATGATTGCCGGAGTATCGAACTTGATGAAGCGGCGACGCGGCGCGGCTGTTGCTGCGTCTCCAACCCAATGGTAGTCATGGCGCGGGATACACCATTGTTTCGGCAATCGGCCAGTGCAGCCTGAGGGCCGAACCCGGAGTGATGTTTGCGGGAAGGCGCGCAACTTCTACCTGAATGCGATCATCAGCTCCTGGTGGCTGGAAATAAAGAGCGCTCTTTGATCCGAAGAAAACGATATCGGTAAGTTGGGCCGCAATCTCGTTGAAGTCTGCACTCGGCCGCTCGCCGAGTGCAATGCACTCCGGACGCACGCCAAGCACAACCTTGCCGCTCGCGCCTGCGTCATCGCGCGATCGGGCGAGTATCTTGCCAACCGGCGTTGCTACGCTGACAGTTCCGCCAGGGCCCGCTGCTCCGACAGTTCCGGCAATGCGCGTCGATTGACCGACGAACTCGAGAACGTGCAGGCTCGCCGGCGAGCTGTAGACCTCGTCCGGCGTCCCCAACTGCTCGATGCGTCCTTCGTTCATCACGGCTATGCGGTCGCTCATCACGAGCGCCTCGTCCTGATCATGCGTGACGAAGATGGATGTGATCTCGAGGTCTCTCAGCAAGTGGCGGAGTTCGATCTGCATAGTCTCTCGCAGCTTTCGGTCGAGCGCGCTGAACGGCTCGTCGAGCAGCAAGAGCGATGGCTTGACTACCAGTGCTCGCGCCACGGCGACACGCTGCTGCTGACCACCTGAAAGCGCGGCAACGCGCCTATCAGCGAAGGTCTCCATGCGAACGAGAGCGAGCGCGTTCTGCACGCGCCCACCAATCTCGGCCTTGGGTGTCTTCTGCGCTTCGAGCCCAAAAGCGATATTCTGCTCAACCGTCAGATGCGGGAACAGCGCATAGTTCTGAAACACCACTCCAATATTTCGCTTGTGCGCTGGCACCTGCGTAAGATCGCTCCCATCAATTGCAATCCGACCGGCGTCTGGCTTCAAGAGGCCCGCGATCAGGCGCAGCAATGTGGTCTTGCCGCAGCCTGACGGGCCGAGCAGCGAGATGAACTCGGAGCGGGCAACGCTGATATCGAGATCCTTCAGAACAGTCGCCGTCCCGAACCGCTTGGTGACAGCGGCCACGTCCAGATAGCGCTTGTTTGCGGATCCTGCCCGCTTCTGAGCAGCCTCGGTAGCGACGAAATTCACCTTGTGGAAACCTCCCGCTCGAAGCGCTCTATCATGGCATTGCGGTTGTCGGCGAAATACTCCCAGTCGAGCGATACCAGCTCGGGGAACGCGAGATCAGCTGGGAGTACCGTCTTGGTGTTGGTGGGCTTCGAGAAGAAGGTCTTGGCGATGTACGCCTGGATATCGGGGTTGAGCATCTCGTTCAGGAACTGGAGGCCGATGTCCTGATTGGGCCCGCCTTCGACGAGCGCGATTCCGGCCGGCATGGCGAGGATGCCCTCCTTAGGCCTACCTTGATCAACTGGCGCACCCTTCGACTTGCGTTGCAGGGTCGTGCGCGAGTCGGGCGCCATGTAGAGATCACACTCCCCGGTTTCAAGAAGCTGCTGGGCCTGCGGCGCGTTCGTCGACACCTGTATGATGTTCGGCTTGAGCTGCTTCATGCGCTCGATGCCCTGCTGCCAGTCGGGCATGCACTGAGCGAGCGGCTTCTTGGTAACGTAGTGCGTGGCGGCAAGCAGCGGGGCGATGGCCTGCGTAATGCGCATCGAGATGATAATGATGCGCTCCTTGAACTTCGGATCCCAGGCCTCAGCATAGGACTCGAGGCCCTTCGGCACAGTCTGCGTGTTGTACGAGAAGCTGCACAGGGGCTGGCACCAGTTGGCCCACATCGCGTCGCGCGGTTTGGCGCCGGCGGGCAGGTCAGCAAGGTTTGTCAAGTCGGCCGGCAGCCGCTTGATGACCTTCTCTCGCTCGGCAAGGATGAGGACGGGGTCGTCCATCATCGTCAGCGTCATTGTCGGACGCGCCTTGTTAGAGCGGATCTTCTCGAGGTTGATGAGTGAGTTTGTCCCCTCGTAGAGCACTTTGACATTGAGCTTCTTCTCAATCAGCGGGAAGAGCCCGTCGGTCAGGCCCGGAGTTGCGGGGCCACCGATAAAAATCTCTCGGGTCTGTGCGCGACCAATGTTGGGAAAGCCGACAACAGCTACTGCGGACGCGCCTGCGAAAACCTGGCGCCGCGAGAAGTTGGTCTGCTTGGTCATGGGGTGTGCTCCTTTATTTCGTCATGAACTGCAGCGCTCGATTGGTCGCTCGCAGGATCCTGTCAACCTTGCTCCAAGGCGATGTCTACCGCCAAGACAAAGCCCAGGCTATTCAGACGATCTTGCGATCGACTGGGTTGAATGGCGTAGGGAAGCGGCCGAGTGGTGTGATCTTCGCGTACGGCGCACGAGCGAGGTACTGGCCGTGCCCCGACTTCCCGACAACCTTGCCATCATCGAAAACCGTCACGCCACGAACGAGCACCCGAATAGGATATCCGGTCGCCTGATAACCTTCGTAGGGCGTGTAATCGCCACCGTGGTGCATGCGTTCGTTTGTAATCGTCACTGACTTGGCGGGATCCCAGATGACGACATCAGCGTCACTGCCCGGCGCGATCGCGCCTTTCTTAGGATGCAATCCGACAAGCTTGGCCGGATTGGTCGAGACAAGCCGGACGAACGTCGGCGGATCAATTCGCCCCTTCGTCACGCCCTCTGTGAACAGAACTGGCAATCGCGCGGCGAGGCCCGGGATGCCGTTCGGTATTTGGGTGAACGGGCCGTCTTCACCGGCAAACTTCTTGCCCTTGGGATCATCGTAGCGTGTTGGCGCATGGTCCGACGAAATGACTTCGATAATGCCTCGACGCATGTAGTCCCAAAGAGCCTCCTGATCGGCCTTCGTTCGGGCAGGCGGGCCGAATACGAGCTTGGCGCCCTCGAAGCCAGCAAGATCGAGGTCCTCGGCCACGAGAGTCAGATAGTGCACGCAGGTCTCACCCCAGACCTTAAGGCCGCGTGCTTGAGCACGCGCAATCTCCTCGGCGGACTGCGCGCCCGACACATGGAAGACCTGGATCGGAACGTCCAGCGCTTCCGCCAGCGCGATGATCCGATTTACCGCTTCTCGCTCGGCGATCATCGGCTTACCCCAAGGATGATACTTGGGAGCGGTTAGGCCCGCGGCGACGAGCTGTTCTCCCATCCAGGAGATGAGCTCATGGTGTTCTGCGTGCACGCAGACGAGCGCCTTGTTGCGCCGGGCCGCGGCAAGAACACGAATGACAGCCGCATCATCCAAGCGAACGCCATCATAGGTCATGAAAATCTTGATCGAGCGGTTGCCTTCCTCGACCAGAGCCGGAAGTTCCTGTTCCAGGACCGTGGGCGTTGCATCCGTGATGGTAAGATGGAAAGCGTAGTCCACCATCGATTGTCGCGCGCGCTGATGGTAGTCCTTCACGACCTCAGAAAGCGATTTGCCATGGCCTTGCCAAGCAAAGCACACGACCGTCGTCGTGCCGCCGGCCGCGGCCGACGCGCTGCCGGTCCGGAAGTCATCGCACATCTCCGGGCCACGAGATCGTTGTGCAAGGTGGACATGCGTATCGACGCCGCCAGGCATTACGAGCATACCGCTCGCATCCAAGACCTCGCGCGCGCTGCCAACCAGTGCACCAACAGCTACGATTTGGCCCGCAAGAATTGCGACATCAGCCTTGGCCATGTCCTGAGAAGAGACGACGGTGCCGCCGCGTATGAGCAGATCGTAGTCCAACTCTCCTTCCCCCTTCCGGCCTGGAAATTCCGGCTGCAATATGAGCATCTAACACGTGCCAGAGCAATGGGCATGCACTAAAGGTTTGCAGGAGACCGCTATGATAACAGGCACTCATGTGGTCGCCCTCGGGGAGCGGCGCTATCGTGTGGAGCGGCCTTGGGGGGACCTTCCGGCGGGACCGGTCAGCGACGTGACCGTCGACTCGCGCGGCCATGTATTCGTGCTCCTCCGCTGGGACTCTCTCTCAGATATGAGCAGCCCACGCATTGTCGAACTCTCGCCGGATGGTCGACGCCTTGCAGCCTGGGGGGAGAAGCTGATCTCCGACTCCCACATGCTTGCTGCAGCGCCCGATGATCGCCTCTTCGTTGTTGACCGCGATGCCCATGAAGTCATCATTTTCCGTTCCGATGGCGAGCGCATTGGCGGCCTCGGCAAGCGAAATGCGCCGTTGGAGCCATTCAATCACCCAACGGACGTAGCGATTACACCCACGGGAGCAATCTATGTTTCCGATGGATATGCTGGACATCGTGTGCATCGCTTTTCACCAGATGGGCAGTTGGTGCGATCCTGGGGTGCGCTCGGATCGGAGCCGGGGCAATTCGTCAATCCCCATGCTGTCTGGGTCATGAGCGATGGGAGAGTGGTCATCGTTGATCGAGAAAACGATCGCCTGCAGGTGTTCACCCCGGATGGCGAGTTACTCGATATATGGAAAGGGTTTCGCAAGCCCATGGACGTCTGGGGCGACGCGGACGACAATCTCTACGTCACGGACCTTGTGCCGACGCTCGCAATGCTCGCGCCTGATGGCCGACGACTTGGACGTTGTCGCCCCGTCCTCAACGGTGCACACGGAATTTGGGGCGACAAGCAAGGCCGCCTTTACCTCGCCGAACCAAATCCTAGCCGGCTCACGAGACTGATCCCCATCGAGGCGGGCGCTACGGATCGAACACGCGAAGCCTAGCAGAGCGGTCAACAGTGTGTATTGCGTCCGGCAAGTCAATGATCGCTGCTGAGGACTGATTGATGCTTCGCAAAAGCGCGCGGGAGACCGCGGCTGCCGTCAATGGCAACACGGCCGATCCGGTCGAGATCGTTGATGCGTACAACGCTCGAATTGGCGAAATAAATCCCCGCCTGAATGCGCTCGTGCGCTTTGATCCGCAGGTTTCGCGCAGCGAAGCACTCGATTTAAGGCGACGAAAACGGGTCGGGGAGATCATGCCGCTCGCGGGCGTACCGGTCGTCGTCAAAGACAACATTTGGGTGAAGGGGCGATGCATCTCCCAGGGATCACGGCTCTTTTTTCGATCACATCGCGCCTGAAGACGCCATAGCTATCGCGCGAATGCGCAAAGCCGGCGCGATCATCATCGGTATCGGCAATTGCCCTGAATTCGCCTGCAAAGGGGTAACGAACAGTCCCCTGCGTGGGCCGACTAGCATCCTTTAAACGCAAGCCTGACAAAGTTCCGGCTGGCGGTCGAGGCATGGTGCGGTCGAGCGGGTGCGGCCGAAGATCATGACCGTCATCGCCATCATGGCCGGTCTCCTGCCAATTCTATGGAGCCACGGCACCGGCTCGGAAGTCATGCAGCGCATCGCAGTACCGATGATCGGTGGCATGATCTCGTCGACCGTCCTGACGCTGGTCGTTATTTCCCGCGATCTACGCGGCTTTGAAGGGTTGGGGTTTGTCTAGACATCCAACGCGCCAGAACGATGCTGTACCCGCGACGCGTAGCAGCGCGCTTGCATCATGAGCGGACTTGCGATGCCGAATCAGGATCGATTATCCGATCGGCCGGCGCGCATTTCTCTTTAGTGGCGGAGCACGTTCCAGAAGATCAAGTTGCGGGCGTGACGGGCATCCACCTCGCGCGACCGCATCTGCACAGGGACAAAGCGGCGGTCGTTATTCTTCTGATCGCGGCATTGATCAAGCTGGATCAGACCGAGGACAAGCGATCGTTTCGGATGCTCACCGTGATCGACGAATACACGCGGCGCTGCCTGGCGATCGTCGTGGCGAGACGCTTGCGATCGGATGATGTCCTCCACTGCCTGACCGATCTCATGAGCCGGCACGGCCCACCGGAGCACATTCGTTCGGACAATGGTCCAGAGTTCGTCGCCAAGCGCGTGCGCGGATGGCTTGGGCGGATCGGCGTCAAGACGCTCTACATCGAGCCAGGACCACCGTGGGAGAATGGCTATTGCGAGAGCTTCAATTCCAAGCTCCGCGACGAACTTCTGGCCAGTGAGCAGTTCTCGACGCTCCATGAGGCACAGGTTTTGATCGAGCGATGGCGACGGCATTACAATACCGTCAGGCCGCACTCGTCTCTCGGCTATCGACCACCGGCCCCGGAGACGATCTTGCCGTCAGCATCCGATCTCGCCTACGCTCCGCTCCGGCCAGACCAGATGCTGGCCGATGGCGGCCCGACTCAAACTTAATTCCTGGTACCACAACTAGAGGCAGGCCACTCGACGCAGCCGCGGCTGCCGGTTTGAGGGGCGGGTGGCCGGGCGGGGGCCTCGCATGAGCACAAGCAGCGCCAGCGCCGACGCGGCCAGCGCGCCCCAAGGGGGGATCCTGAGCCTCACGGGTCAGCAGTGGCTGATCCTGCTGATGGTTCAGCTCTCCAACCTCGTCTTCAACATGACGATCACGCTGGCGAACCTGGTGCTGCCGCAGGTGCGCGGCACGCTGTCGGCGACCCAGGACGAGATCTCCTGGGTGATCACTCTCAATCTCGTGGCGACAGCGATCGCGACGCCGATGACGGCGTGGCTCGCGGGCCGGCTCGGCTGGCGCAATATGATGATGTGGACGGTTGCCGGGTTCACGTTCGCCTCGTTCCTGTGCGGGCTCGCCAACAGCCTCGAGACGCTGATCCTCGCGCGTGTGATGCAAGGCGCGTTCGGCGCGCCGATCGCACCGCTGGGCCAGGCGATCCTGCTCGCGACGTTTCCGCGTCATCTGCAGCCGTTCGCCCTGGTGATGTGGGGCGTGGGATCCGTATTCGGGCCGGTGGTCGGGCCCATTCTCGGCGCCATGGCGACGGAGGCCTGGAACTGGCGCGCGGCGTTCTTCATCATCGTGCCGCCGGGCATCGTGACGCTGATCTGCATCTGGTTCGCGCTCAAGGATCACACGACAGCCGCGAAGCCGAAGTTCGACTGGGTCGGCTTCATCGCGCTGTCGTTGGCGCTCGTCTGCGCGCAGCTGATCTTCGACCGCGGGCAGCGGCTCGACTGGTTCGATTCGCGCGAGATCACGCTCTGCGCGCTGGTCGGCGTTCTGGCGTTCTGGGTGTTCGTGGTCCACTGCCTGACGGCGAAGGAGCCGTTTCTCGATCCGCGCCTGCTGCTCGACCGCAATTTCGCGATCGGCACGCTGATCGCCTTCGTCATCGGCATGTTGAGCTTTACGAGCCTGGTGCTATTTCCGACGCTGCTACATGACTTGCGCGGCTACCCGGATAACGTGATCAGCCTGCTTATTGCGGCGCGCGGTCTCGGCAACTGGACCGCGTTCCTGTTCATCACGCAGTTGACACGGGCAGCGCCGCGCTTCGCCATCGGAGCAGGGCTCGCGATCCAGGCCGGAGCGAGCTTCTGGATGTCGCAGTTCGACATCAACGTGCCGGAGTCGAGCGTGTTCTGGAGCCACTACCTCATGGGGCTCGGCAACAGCATCGCGTTCACACCCATGGCCGTGATGACGTTCTCGACGCTGCCGCGAAAAAGGTGACGGAAGGCGCGGCCGTGTTCACGATGATGCGCAACTTCGGCTCGAGCCTCTTCATATCGCTGGCGGTGCTGGTGTTCGTGAGATCGTCGTCGATCAGCTATGCCCAACTGGTGGAGTTCGTGTCGCCCTACCGGCCGTTGCTGTACTACCAGAGCCTTCCGGTTACTGGAATCCTGAGACGACTGCGGGCCTGATGCAGATCTCGCGCGAGGTGCAGCGGCAGGCGGCCATGATCGGCTACATCAACGCCTTCTACATGATGGCTCTGACAGCAGCGGTGGCCGTGCCGCTCGCCATGCTGCTGCAGCGGGTGCCGGCGCAGCGGGGGTGAGGCTGTCTGCCAGTCGAAGAAGTTCAAAGCGCCTTACTAATTTTGCCCTTGTCATACCGGGCGTCCGCTGCCGAGGGTGAAGCAGCCGAGCACCGCAGCGCGGCCATTCGCCGTGATTGACCCTGGACGCTGGCGGCTGCCGGGAAAGCCCGGAGAGATCCGCTTTGCCGAGGAGTACAGCAGACTGCTGGCGGAGACATCCGCGGCTCCAGATGCCGGTTCGGGACCAGATCGCAAGTCGTATCCGCGTGGATCGTTCGGCGCTCTTGTGAACGAGTACCTCTCGGCAGCGAGCTACCGGGAGAAGAAGCTTCGCGTCCGGGCTGAATACAAACGAGTGCTCGAGTCGCTGCAGAAACTCCATGGCCAGAAGCCTGTTCGAGCGCTCCGCTGGCGCCACATCCGGCGGATGCGAGATGAGCGCGCGGAAACGCCCGGCGCCGCCAACACCATCGTCCGGATGCTCAAGATCGTGTTGAACTTCGCCGTCGAGGAAGAGCTGATCGAATCGAGCCCGGCGGCGAAGATGAAGCTTCTCCGTGTCGGCGAATGGCGCGATTGGAGTGACGACGAGTGCGCCCGATTCGAGAAGAGGTGGCCGGCAGGCACCATGGAGCGGCGCGCGTACATGCTGGCGAGCTGCACAGGGCAGCGGAAGGCCGATATTGTCAGCATGACGCGGGCTCACCGCCGGCAGGGCACTATCCGCGTCCTACAGGGCAAGGCAGCGAGGAAGTCTGGATCCCGGAACATCGTGACCTGGCCGCTGAGCTGGCCCGCGGTTCGCAGGGCCACATGAGCCTGCTGACGACGAGCGAGGGGAAGTCGTTCGATCGGTCTACTTCGGCGCCTGGTTCGCCGACGCCATCGACGAGGCCGGCCTTCCCGACGACTGCGTCTTCACGGGCTCCGCAAGACCGCAGCGCGCCGGCTCGCCGATGCTGGTTGTAGCGAGGAGGAAATCAAGTCGATCACCGGCCACCTGACGAGCCGCATGGTCTCGCACTACACGAAGCGGCGCGAACCAGCAACAAGCGCGCCACAGGCGGCGATCCTCAAGCTCGAGAACGGGCCGATGAACCCTGAGTGGCAAACGCCCCTCGGAAGACGTGGCAAACAGCCGGCGCTACAGCTCGATTATGTAGAAATCATGGCGCTCCCTACGGGAGTCGAACCCGTCTTTTCAGATTGAAAATCTGACGTCCTAACCGATAGACGAAGGGAGCGCAGAGGCGCGTGCGGGACGAGCCCGCGCGCCGCCGGCCTTGTAACAGGTCGATCGCCGATGGGCAAACTTCCATCCATGGAAATTCCCGCTGTAACGACGGCTCCTCGGCCCGATCGCCCGATCCGCCACTGAACCGGCGCGGGCCGGGTGAAAGAGCAGCGGGCGTCAGCGAGCGTCGACGCGCGGCCCAAGGCGCATCCGGGAACGCAGATCGCAAGCGAGAGCGTGGGTCAGCACGCGGCGAAGAAGGGCGCGGCCACGTGCCGCCCGCACCCAAAAGAAATGGGCCGGACCTCGCGGTCCGGCCCCCCTCGGAGCCCGTTTCCGGGCTTCCCCCCGAGCGTCTTAGACGGAGTAGTACATGTCAAACTCGACCGGATGCGGCGTCATTTCCATGCGCTCCACCTCGGCCATCTTGAGCTCGATATAGGCGTCGATCATATCGTCGGAGAACACGCCGCCCATTTTGAGGAAGCCGCGGTCACGTCGAGGCTCATCATCGCTTCGCGCAGCGAGCCGCACACCGTCGGGATCTTCGACAGCTCAGCCGGCGGCAGGTCGTAGAGGTTCTTGTCCATCGCCTCGCCGGGATTAAGCTTGTTCTGGATGCCATCCAGGCCGGCCATCAGCATCGCCGCGAACGCGAGGTAGGGGTTGGCGGCGGGATCGGGGAAGCGGACTTCGACGCGCTTCGCCTTCGGGTTCGTGACGTGCGGGATGCGGCAGGACGCCGAGCGGTTGCGCGCGGAGTAGGCGAGCAGCACCGGCGCTTCGTAGCCGGGCACCAGGCGCTTATAGGAGTTCGTCGACGGGTTGGTGAAGGCGTTGATCGCTTTCGCGTGCTTCAGGATGCCGGCGATGTAGCTGAGGCAGGTGTCGGAGAGATCGGCGTACTTGTTGCCGGCGAACGTCGGCGTGCTGCCGTTCCAGATCGACTGATGGCAGTGCATGCCCGAGCCGTTGTCGCCGAAGATCGGCTTCGGCATGAACGTCGCGGTCTTGCCGTAGGCCTGGGCGACCTGATGGATGACGTACTTGTAGATCTGCATGTGGTCGGCCATGCGGATCATCGGGCCGAACTTGATGCCGAGCTCGTGCTGCCCGGAGGCGACCTCGTGGTGGTGCTTCTCGACGACGACGCCCATCTCGGCCATCACCGAGAGCATCTCGGAGCGCATGTCCTGGGCGCTGTCGATCGGCGGCACAGGGAAATAGCCGCCCTTGGTGCGCGGACGGTGGCCGAGATTGCCGGTCTCGTACTTGGTGCCCATGTTCGAGGGCAGCTCGGAGCCGTCGATCGAGAAGCCGGTGTTATAGGGGTCGGACGGTGAAGCGGACGTCGTCGAAGATGAAGAACTCGGCCTCGGGGCCAAAGTAGATGGCGTCGCCCACGCCCGTGCTCTTCATGTAGGCTTCGGCCTTCTTGGCGATGCCGCGTGGATCGCGCTCGTAGAGCTCGCCGGTCGACGGCTCGATGACGTCGCAGAAGATCGCCATCGTGCTCTGGGCGAAGAAGGGGTCCATGTGGGCGGTCGTCGGGTCGAGCATCAGCGTCATGTCGGAGGCTTCGATGCCCTTCCAGCCGGCGATCGAGGAGCCGTCGAACGCGTAGCCGTCGGCGAACATGTCGGCGTCGACGCAGGACGCGTCGGCGGTCACGTGCTGCATCTTGCCTTTGGTATCAGTGAACCGCAGATCAAGGAATTTGACGTCTTTGTCCTTGATCGTCTTGATCACATCGGCAGCGGTCATGGTAGCCATGTGCGTTTCCCCAGTTTGTGATTGCGAGTGTCAAAAGGCGTGCAAGTGCGAACCTCGCACCGTCTCGAGCGGCCGGGATTCGAAGAGGTGTGGATGTCAGATGGCGTCGGTGCCGGTCTCGCCGGTACGGATGCGAATGGCCTCCTCGATACTCGACACGAAAATCTTGCCATCGCCTATGCGACCGGTCTTCGCTGCTTTCTGAATGGCGTCGACGGCCTTGGCAACCATTTCGTCGGCGAGCACGACCTCGATCTTTACCTTGGGCAGGAAATCCACCACGTATTCGGCGCCACGGTAGAGCTCGGTGTGTCCCTTCTGGCGGCCAAAACCCTTGGCCTCGATGACGGTGATACCTTGCAGGCCGATCTCCTGCAATGCCTCCTTCACCTCGTCGAGTTTGAACGGCTTGATGATGGCTTCGATCTTTTTCATGTTTTGTCTGCCTGCGATCTCAATAATACCGGCGGTTGCGTGTCTGCCTTCCCTCAAGGTTAAGCAGACGATGTGCCAGAGCCGACGGGCAACAGAATGCGCCGATCGGCCAGCACGTTAGCCCAACATGCCGGATTTTAGGGCGCGAAGTTCAAGCAAATTCAGCCTGAAAAGTCGGCATTTTGGACGAAATATATGCAATCACGGCTCGGGGCTTGCCGCAAGAGAAGACAATTTTGGAGAGGCCAGGCTTGTCCAGCGCCGGCGAAACGTCCTGTGGCGCGCGAAATCAAGCAGACCAGGCCGCGTGCTCACCGCGTCCGGCAGCCGACGTCGCGCGTTTCGTACCCCGATGGCCGAGCGTGTCGTCAGGCGAACTTCGGATCGAGTTCGCCCTTGGCGTAGCGCTTGCTCATCTCGGCCAGCGTCATGACTCGCTTGATCTTCGAAGCCTGGCCAGCGGTATTGAACTCTTCGAGCCGCTGCCGGCAAAGCTTGGCCATCGCCTCCATGGCCGGCTTGAGATATTTGCGCGGATCGAATTCGCCGGGCGACTGCTGGAGCACACGGCGGATCTGGCCGGTCATCGCCATCCGGTTGTCCGTATCGATATTGATCTTGCGGACGCCGTTCTTGATGCCGCGCTGAATCTCGGCAACCGGCACGCCCCAGGTTTGCGGCATCTTCCCGCCGAACGTGTTGATGATCTCCTGCAGTTCCTGCGGCACCGAGGACGAGCCGTGCATCACCAGATGCATGTTCGGCAGCTTGCGGTGGATCTCCTCGATCACGTGCATGGCGAGGATGTCGCCATCGGGCTTGCGGCTGAACTTGTAGGCGCCATGGCTGGTGCCCATGGCGATCGCCAGCGCATCGACTTTAGTCTCCTTCACGAACTTCACGGCTTCGTCCGGGTTGGTGAGGAGCTGGTCGTGGCTGAGCGTGCCTTCCGCGCCGTGGCCGTCCTCCTTGTCGCCCTTGCCGGTCTCGAGCGAGCCGAGCACGCCCAATTCACCTTCGACCGAGATGCCGCCGAGATGGGCCATGTCCGCGACCGCCTTGGTCACCCCGACGTTATAGTCCCAGTCGGCGGGCGACTTGCCGTCGGCCTTGAGCGATCCGTCCATCATGACCGAGGTGAAGCCGGCCTGGATCGCCGTCATGCAGGTCGCCGGCTCGTTGCCGTGGTCGAGATGTACGCAGACCGGAATGTGCGGATAAATCTCGGTCACGGCATCCATCATATGGCGGAGCATGATGTCGTTGGCATAGCTGACCGCGCGCCGCGGCTCGCCTGGATGATGACCGGCGCGTCGGTCGCGTCGGCCGCTTCCATAATCGCGAGCGCCTGCTCCATATTGTTGATGTTGAAGGCGGGCACGCCATAGCTGTGCTCGGCGGCGTGGTCGAGAAGCTGGCGAAGCGAGATGCGCGGCATTGCGGAGATCCTCAACGGGGATGGACGCCCAGGCGGCGGCGGACGGAAGTGCGAACACGCAAAAGGCGTGCCGGGCGCGCAGGGCTGCGATGCCCACCGTATAGTTGTGTGTGCCTAGGGTGAACAGCGCCGGCTGGGTTTTGTTCCGGCCCGCGCGGCACGCACAAAAGTCGGTCGCGGGAGGCGCCTCAACCAACCTGGGAAAGGTGCGGCGTCGCAGCGGGCGCCACGGGCCCCGAGAGCGGGCGGCGCCAGCAGCCCGACCCACTCCTCGTGGAAACGCTTGAGCGTGCGGCGCGCGAGGTCGGCATGTGCCGTCGCACCTTCGGCCTCGAACACTTCCAGCGCCGGGACCATGGCGCCGGCGGCGGCCAGCCAGTTGTTGCGCTTGTCCTCCAGCTCGCCGAGGCGGATCAGCGTCGAGCCGAGGTTCATGCTCGCCGTCGCCCACGAAATCGGAGCCGCGGCGCGGTCGACCACCGCGAGCACGCGACGATAGCTGGCAATCGCCATGCGCAGGCGATCGACGTTCGGGGCCTCGGCCTCGGCGAGGGCGGCAAGGGCGTCGGCCAGGGCCACGGTGGCGGTGGTCCAGGCTTCAACATCGCGTTCGGTGGTCAGCACCTCGAGGGCGCCGCCGAGCGCGTCGACGGACGCCTTTAGATGCCGCGGATCGCGGTTGGTCTCGGAGATCGCCAGCAACGCACTGCCGAGATTGAGGCTGGCGTCAGCCCAGGCGTTCGGGTTTTCATCGCGCGACAGCATCGTCAGGGCCGCAGTGTAGGCAGCCGCAGCCGCCTCGAGCACGTCCGTCGACTTGTCGTATTCGGCGATTTCCAGCAGCGTGGCGCCGATCCCGGTCTGGAGTTCGACCCGCAGCCTCGCCGGCAACTCATCGGGCACCGCCGAGAGCGCCGTCCGATAGGCGTCGACGGCTTCGCGCAGCATCGGCGCCTGCCGCGCGCGCTGCCCGGAAAGCGAGAGGCTGCGCGCGAGCGCGCCGTGGGTCTCGCCCCACAGCACCGGCGCGTCGTCCACCGAGATCAGAGCCACCGCCTTGCGGAACGCGACCGATGGCATCCGCCAACCGGCCGACGCCGGTCGTCCCCTCGGCCTGGCGATGCAGCGCGCGACCGAGACCGAGATTGGCGAGCGCCGCAGCCCGCGCATTCGATCCGTCGGCGAGAAGTTTCAGCACGCCGCCATAGCCCGCCAGCGCTTCACCCAGCGCGGCTTCGTCGTCATCCTCGTCGGCCTTGCGGAAAAGTGCGTCGGCGCGCGCCAGATGATAGCGCCACACTTCGTCGCGAGCGCTTTTCGGTAGGCAATCGGCGGCTTCGAAAAAGAGATCCGCCGCGACGATATAGTCGCGGCGCGCCACTGCCAGCTCGGCGAGTCGCGCCGCCGCGCGGGCCTCCTCCGTCATCTGCACCTTGAGTGCGGAAACTTCGTCCTCGAGCCGCGCCTCGATCCGGCGGCGGCCGTCGCGGAGCGCGCGGCGGACGTGCTTCAACGTCTCCATCGCCAGCACAAGGTCACCGGCGGCAAGCGCGTCGGCGGCGCGCGTCTTGAGCTTGCGCAGATCGCCGTCCTCGTTGGTCGGGCGCATGAGCTGCGCGCGCGCCTCCTGCAGCCAGGCAGCGAGAGCCTCGAAGCGGGCGAGCCGCTGATCGCCGGTGACACCCTGGCTGTCCAACAGCACCAGGATGCGCGACTGCGCGATCTCGGAAATCTCGTATTTCTCCCGGATGCGCGCCAATTCGGCGGCTTCGCGGGCTTCGCGACGCTGTGGCGCAGCCGCTGCGGGTGCGAGTGCGGGTGCGACCTGCGAGAATGCTTGGTGCGCGGCCTGCGGCGCCGTCGGTCCAGCGACTGAAGCAGCCGCCGTGGCCGTCACCGGGGAAGACGGTGCGGCAGGCGCGGATTGCGCCGTTGGTGCCGCAACCGGGGCCGATGCTCCAGTCGCTGCGTCCGCTGCTGTCGGCTGCTCCGCCGCCGGCATCGCATTGGATATCGCGCTTGATGCCGGTTCCGGCGTTGCCGCGAATTCCGCCACCAGCGGCGACAGCGCCGCGATCCGCTGCGGATCGCGCAGCAGGCGGGCAAAACTGCGCTCGAGAACGAACAGCGCCACGTCCTCCGACAGTGCGTGCGCTTCGAGCGCGCCATCGTCACGCGCCTTGAGGAAGAGGTCGATGGCGATGCGCGCGCGCCCGATCGCCACCCGCTCCCGGCGCCAGCGCGCCAGCAATCGCCTCGTCGGAGAGGTCGCAGACGGCGATGATCGCGGCAAGATCGCGGAAGTGCCGCTCGAGCGCCTCCTGAGGCAGGCTGCGCGTTTCCGCCCCCACCCAGATCTCGCGGGTCAATTCGCCGACGTAGCCATCGATCAGATCGCCGGCGCCGCGCTGGCGCAGCATCTGCACGAGATCCATGCCGCGGCCACGCTGCGACGTCGGCACCGCCACTTTCAGGGCCGGCGCCAAGGCGAGCAGTGCGGCACCTGCCAGCCGCTCCATGGCCTCGAAAATGGACATCGTACCGCCTCCACAGATTCCCTACGCGTCGCACTGTTGCGAATTCCGCTTGATTTCGCAACGTGCACGGGTCGGAAACCGGTGGAGCGCACTCATTTGGCCGGTTGCGGTGGCGCTGCCCGCACGCCGTCAGGCGCGGCTCAGCACGCCGCCTGTCATGTCCGCAGGCACGCCGGTCGTGCCGGGAAACGTGATCGGCAAACCGTCGAGCGAACGCACCGCGAGATAGGCCCAGGCTTCGGCCTCGACCGAATCGCCATCGAAGCCCAGCGCCTCGACGGGGACGACCGCATTTTGCACGAGACCGGCGAGCATGGCCATCAGCGTGCGGTTGCGCCGTCCGCCCCCGCGATGACCCAGAGCTGCGGCTCCTCGGGCAGGTGCTCACGCGACTTGGCGATCGCCGCCGCGGTAAACGCCGTGAGCGTTGCGGCGCCGTCCTCGGTCGAGAGCGGATCGACCAGGGCGAGAATCGAACGCATTGCGATCGAGCGATTTCGGCACCGCCGCGCCGAAATGATTGTGACGCAGATACGCCGACACATAGTCCTCGTGCACCGTCCCTTTCGCGGCGAGCGCGCCGTCCATCGTCGCGCGCAGCGCCTGTGCGCTTCATCATCCAGTCGTCGATCATGGCGTTGCCGGGGCCGGTGTCGAAGGCGATCAGCTCGGCAAATCGAATCGGTTGATGTACGTGATATTGGCGACGCCGCCGATGTTGACGAAGGCGATCGGACGCTCCGGACACTTTCGCCGCAAGCGCACGGTGATAGAGCGGCACCAGCGGCGCACCCTGGCCGCCCGCCGCACAGTCGGCCGCGCGCAGGTCGTGGACAACATCGATGCCGGTCGCCGCCGCGAGCGCCGCCCCGTCGCCGATCTGAACGGTCAACATGCCGCCAACCTGAGTGGGTCTGAAAACGAGTGGCTGCTGGGCGATCCCGGCCGACACTCCCGTCGGCGGGGTGATGAGGCGATCGGCCTCCCAGCGGTGCAGCACCGTCTGGCCATGAAAGCCGATCACATCGATCGCCGACGGCTGCAGCATCCGATCGCCGATGAACCGCATGGCGGCGTCGGCGTGCAGCACCGTCAGCTCGGCCTCGACCGCGGCAAGGCTGCCCGGCCGATCCTCGCGCTCTCTATATGCTCTGAGCGTCGCGCAACGCCCCCCTGATCCGCTCGCGAAACGCCGGCTCATAAGCGACGCCACCAGCCGCGACGCGGCGCACCAGATTTTCCCCGTCGGTCTCGATCAGCGCGATGTCGATCCCGTCCATCGACGTCCCGCTCATCAACCCCAAAGCGCGCCTGATCTTGCCCATCGCGCGCCTTCCTGTGCAATTTGCGCGGACGCTGTCGCCCGTTTTCAGGCACATGCCGGCGCCGAACCAGCCGAAAGCCGCCCCACCATGACCCAATACCAGTCCGACTTCCTCAACATACTGGCCGAGCGCGGCTTCATCCACCAGTGCTCGGATTTCAACGGGCTCGACGCGCTCGCGAAGAAGGGCGACGTCGTCTGCTACGTCGGCTACGACTGCACCGCGCCGTCGCTGCACATCGGCCACCTGCTGTCGATCATGATGCTGCACTGGCTGCAGAAGAGCGGGGCTGGCCGCCCCATCACGCTGATGGGCGGCGGCACGACGCGGGTCGGCGATCCCTCGGGCCGCGACGAGACGCGGCGCATTCTCACGATCGAGCAGATCGACGCGAACAAGGACGGCATCAAGGCGGTCTTCTCGAAGTTCCTGAATTTCGGCGAGGCGCGCGGCGACGCCGTCATGGCCGACAACGCCGAGTGGCTGGCGCCGCTCAACTACATCGAATTCCTGCGCGACGTCGGCCGGCACTTCTCGGTCAACCGGATGCTGTCGATGGATTCGGCGAAGATGCGCCTCGAGCGCGAGCAGGAGCTGTCGTTCATCGAGTTCAACTACATGCTGCTGCAGTCCTACGACTTCGTCGAGCTGGCGCGGCGCTACAAGTGCAACCTGCAGATGGGCGGCTCCGACCAGTGGGGCAACATCGTCTCGGGGATCGACCTCGGCCGACGCATGGGCACGCATCAGTTGTACGCGCTCACGTGTCCGCTGCTGACGACGGCGTCCGGCGCCAAGATGGGCAAGACCGCGGCCGGCGCCGTGTGGCTCAACGAGAACCAGATGCCGGTCTACGACTACTGGCAGATGTGGCGGAACACCGAGGACGCCGACGTCGTCCGCTTCCTGAAGCTGTTCACGACGCTGCCGCTCGGCGAGATCGCCAAGCTCGCGGCCCTCGGCGGCGCCGAGATCAACGAGGCGAAAAAGGCGCTGGCAACGGCGGCGACGGCGCTACTGCATGGCGCGGAGAAAGCCGAATGCCGCCGCAGAGACCGCGCGGCAGACGTTCGAGCAGGGCGAGACCGCGGAAGGGTTGCCGACCATCGAAGTGCCGATGTCCGACGTCGAGAACGAGCTCGGCGTGCTCGCCGCGTTCGTCACCGCGGGCCTCGTCAAGTCGAACAGCGACGCGCGCCGGCAAGTGCAGGCGGGCGGCCTGCGCGTCAACGACGCCGTCGTCACCGACGAGAAGGCGAAGTTGCGCCCCGCCGACATCTCTGCCGACGGCGTGATCAAACTGAGTTTCGGTCGCAAGAAGCACGTACTGCTGCGGCCGGTGTAGGGCGCTGCGCTAACGGCGCCGCTCAATTCCGCTCGGAGGGCTTGGCGCGGGGGTCGGTGGTCGCGGCCCAGCCGTCGGTGACCTCCGGCGTCACTTCCTTGGTCCGCGCGCGGGTCCGCTTCGCGACTTGCCGGGCGCCGCTTCGGGTGACGGCTCAGCCTGCGGCGCGGACGGGCCGGTCGCCGGCGGACTGGCGGTCGTCTGCGGCGGCCGGCGCACGACCGGGGCTGCACGCTCCGGCGTCACCGTCGGGTTGTTCGGCGCCATCTGGAAGATTTCGCGCAGGAACCCCGGCGTCATCAGCGACAGCGGATTGGGAATGACCTGCGGATTGGTCATCGGGCCCTGGATCGCGAACGTCATCGCGACGACGCCCTCGCGGCGCGGGCCCGTCAGCACCTCGCCGAACAGCGGGACGTTGGACAGGACACGATTGAGCCCGGAGAGCGGCGTGTAGGTGCCGCCGAGATTTACGAGCCGCCGGCGGTAATCGAGGGTGCCGCGCAGCGTCGCGCTGAGCACCGGACCGGTGACTTCCATATCCTCGATCACGAGCTGGCCGCTGCCGGTCGCGAACGCGGTCCGCAGCGCTCGAAGTCGATCTGCTCGCGCACCTTTCGCTGGGTGGCAGCGCGGGTGCCGCGCTGGATCGCGGGCTGGCCTTCGTCGTAGGCATAGACGACGTCGCTGACGATCGGGTCGCTCAAGACCCGGAATCGGTGCACATTCATCACTCCGCGCCGCTCCGCCGCGCCGGCGCCGTCGAGATTGATCTCGAGGCGCCCGTCGCCGCCGTCCATATGGCGGTAGATCCCGATCAGCTTGAGCGCTTCGCCGGCGTCCGCCGCCTCGACGACCAGAACGCGCGGCGCGCCGGCTGTCGTCCGCATCGACGCCTTGAGGAGGCGGCCATTGTCGTGGCGGCCGCTGAACTGGAGATCCTGAAGGTCGTCGCCGCGACGGCTCATGCGCAGATGGACAGCCCGCAGGAGCGGATCCGCCGTCGCGGCGCTGGTCGCGTCCGGCACGCCCGATACCGTGTCGAGACGTGGCCTCGATATCGATCCCTGCCGTACGCGATGGCGCACTTTCGCGCTTGACCTTGCCGACATTGAGGAAGCCGCGGAACAGGTCCTGGGCGTCGAACCGCGGCCCGCTCGCCTTGATTTCCCAAACCCGATCCGGCCTGAACAAGCCGCGGACGGTGAGGTTGCTCACCGTATTGAGCGAGAAATCGGTGAACAGATACTCGATCGGCCGGTTGTCGGCGCCGAGCGCGACCCAGCCGCTGATGCCGATGGTGTCGCCGTCGAGCCTGAAATTCTGCAGCACCACATTGCCGTCGCGCCGCTTGCCGAGGTCGAACCGCAGCTCGGCGCGCTGCCCCGGAGGCTTCGACCAGGCGACCTCGTGAGAGATTGATCTCGGCGGCGGTGAGGTCGGCGACCGCGCGGACAAGGGGCGCCTCGTCGTCGCCTGGCCGCACCGTCAGGTCGAGTTGCACGTCGCCGCTGACGAGGTCGCCGAGGTTGATGCCGAGCGCGGCGCGCTCGCTGTTGCCGAGCATCGCGCGCAGCTTCAGGCTTTGCAGCTCCTTGGGATCGGCCAGCAGCGCGTGGCGCCAGCTCAGGCGCGTGAGCACGCCTTCGAGCAGCGCCTCGCCCGCGACGTCGATGACATTGTCGCGTGCTTCCGCCCTGATCGATGCGCCGGAGATGGTATAGCGCCCCATCACTTTGCGGGCTTGCCCCTCGACGATGCTCGCCTTGGCCTCGATGATCTGCACGTCCTTCATCGAGAGGGCATCGTGGATCGGGAATTTGGCGCTGAAGCGGGCATCGAGCTTGCCGTCGAACCCGCTCGCATCCAGAGCCGTATTGCGCAGGAGGCCGAGCGGTTGGCGACCGAGCAGGTCGAGCATCGCGCCAGCCGGCCCTGCCAGCCGGGCGCCGACATGCGCGAGCGGGCGTTCCTGATCGATGCCGCTGACGAGCAGCCGGGCATCCTGGATCTGGAGTTGCTGGCCAGGTGCGGACCTGATGGCGGCTGAGGGAAGGAAGAAGGTGGCGGCGGTTCCGTTAATGGTGAGGCGCGCATTCGGCGCTTCGAGCAGCGGCATTCCCTTGAGGTATTCGATGCCGATCTTCTCGACTTCGAGATCGAGGGCGATTTCGCGGTCTACGGGCGCCGTCGCGCCGCCGACGTCGCGCACGCTCGGACGCTGGCTGACGATGCTGAACGAGCCGCCGGTGAGCTGCCCGGTGACGACGCGGCCGGCGACCCATTGGCGCGTCTGCGGCGCCAGTCCTTGCGGCCACATCGCCTTCAAGGCATCGAGCGGCATCGGACCGATGCGCCCGTCGAGGCGTGTCTGGCGATTGGTGCCGGAGGTGGCGATGGTGCCCGCCATGGCGACGTTGGCCGGGCCGGCGTTCATCAGGAATTGCGACACCTCCGCCCGTCCGCTGTCGGGGAACGCAATCCCGCGCACCACCAGCTTGTCGAGCGGCAGCGGCCGGGCGCCGAGTTCATCGGCGGCAAACTGCCCGTCGACGCCGTCGATCTCGAACCGCCAGCCGGCGGCACCATCTGGGCCGGTCGCAGGCTCGATCAGTCCCTTGACGGTGGCGTGGCTCGATCGCCAGCGCACCGTCGAGGGCTCGACGACGAGCTTCTGGGTATCGCCGGCATAGGTCGCCTTGACCTCGCCGCCGGAGAGTTCCAGCGGTACGTTGCCGAGCCATGGCAGATGGGCGCGGCCCGCGCCGAGCGCAACGTCGAACGTGCCACGAATGACGTCTCCCTGACGCGACAGCTCGAGCGTGCCGTGGCCGGCGACCGGGACAGTCGATGCCCTCCAGAAGTTCGAACCCAGGCCGCGCCTGCGCCAGCGACCTCGGCACCAGTTCCTCGACGTCGACCGTCATTTTCATGCGGTCTTCACGCTCCAAGTCTTCGGTACGGAAGCGGTATTTGAACGGCGCGCCGCCCGCTGCGATCGTGCCCGCCCCTTCGATGAAACTGTGCCGCGTGGTATGACGCATCGAAAGCTCGAGGTTAGGAATTTGCAGCACCGTCTGCTGGCCGTCGTCGGACATGACGAGCGATGCGTCTTTGAGGCCAAGCGTCTCGAGGAACGAGGCCGCCCCGGTGCGCCGTCGCATCTGGGCGGCGAGGTCGGCGACCCGACGCGCGGCGTCGATGCGGCCGTGCACGATGGTCACGGTCTTGACGACTTCAGTCTCGCGGGAGGACCGCGCGGAGGTGTCGTCGGGTGCTGCGGCGGTATCGTGAGCGTCCGGCCCTGGAGGTCGCGCCCGTAGCCCAGCGTATACGACGGCCGATCAGCCTCGAACAGCACGATGCGCGGCTGCAGCAGATCGATCCGGGACGGCGCGATACGTCCCTTGCGCATGGCCGACAGGCTCAATTGCACAGTAGCGCGCGAGGCGAGCGCAACGATGCTGCCGGTATCCTCGGTTATCCTGACGCTCGTCAGCCGGAACTCGATCGCGCCGCTGGACGTGAGCTGGACGATGGCATCCTCGATACGAAACTGGATGCCCGGCATTTCCTCGTCGAGGACGCGCTGGATCGGCTCGACCATGAACGTGAGCGAGATCGGGCCATTGTGCAGCCGCATGTAGAGCAGCCCGATCGCGAGGGCCGCGATCGGCACAACGACAGCGGCAAACCGCAGCGTCATGCGCACCAGTGCCGAACGACCAGGTCGGGAGCCAGTTCGGGATCCGGCTCGGGGCAGCCAAGCGGCGCCGAGCACGGAAAGAGGTTGAGGCAAGAGGAGGCGGGCGGGCACGCACAGGCGTCGTCACGGCGTCCTCCGCCGAGCCGTTCTCCCTGCCTGTCACCTCGTTCGCCTGGCCGATGCGGCCCAGCATCGCCGGATGTCCCCTAGTCGTACGTCACATGCCCCAATCAGATCGCGCCGCCGCCCATGGATAAAAAGGTCGACCCGCGACCTCGCAACGGCACCAGAATCACCCCGAAGCCGCTCTCCTCAAAAGGCCCGAGCAATACGACTTTATTGCGTCTCCCCAGATGCTTGAGGGACACAGCCGAGAGCTCGTCCACCGCCGCGCGGGGCCAGGCCTTGGCATGCACAACATGATCCGGTACCAGACGCCTACGCGATCGCGCCGCACTGGCTGAGGCCATAGCAGCAAATTCGTTACAAAAAATGGACGGAAGGAAGGCAATCCCCATGATCGACAAGACGGTCGAGATCAGGAACTGGGGTGGCCGACTTCGAGCTTCCGACTGATGACGGGGACGTGTTCCGGCTTTCCGCGCACACCGGTACGCTGGTCGTGCTGTTCTTCTATCCCAAGGATGACACGAGCGGATGCACCGCCGAAGCGCAGGACTTCACGCGCCTTGCGCCTGATTTTCGTTCAGCAGGGAATCGCGGTCCTCGGGGTATCGCCGGACAGTATCAAGAAGCACCAGAAATTCAAGCGCCAAGCATGCACTCGACGTGCGCCTCGCCGCGGACGAGGACCACGCGATCGCCGAACGCTTCGGGGTCTGGGTCGAGAAATCGATGTATGGCCGCAAGTACATGGGCATCGAGCGCTCCACGTTCCTGATCGACGGCCGCGGCCGCGTCGCGCGAGGCTTGGCGCAAAGTCCGCGTGCCGGGCCATGCCGACGCGGTCCTCGCCGCCGCCCGCGCGCTGCAAAAAGCGTAGGAAACAGGTATGCAACCAATAACGGCCGATATCGACTTATTCCGGATGCAAATGGAGCGTATCCACCCGCTCCCTGCGCGACCGCTCGCCCGAATCTGCCAGCGGACTGCGCGGCAGATCGACTATAAACTTCCTCGGTGTGAAAAAAGGATACTCGTGCCGTGAGACATATCTCCTTGCTCTTGTCACCGCGGCTGCGATCGCGGCCGCATGCCCGCGTACGCCCAGCAGAAACCGTCCACGCCCGGCGCCACCTCCAGCGTGCCGATCCCGCGCGGCGTCTTCTTCGCGGTCAGGTCGACGGCCAGATCCTGTCGAGCGACAATCTCATCGGCGCCAAGATCCACGGCACCGATGGCAAGATCATCGCCGACATCGAAGAATTGATCCTCAGTTCGGACATGCGTGTCGAAGGCGTCATCATCGGCACGGGTGGATTTCTCGGTACCGGTGAAAAGCGGATCGGTTTGCGCTTCTCCGCGCTTCGCTTTGGCCCGAGGGCAAGGTCACCGTACCCGAACTGACAAAAGAGGTGATCGCGGCAGTGCCCGGCTACGAGCGCAAGACGCCGCGCAAGTCGCTGCTCGAGAGGGCCTCGGAGAAAGCGCGCGAGATTTCGGACCGCAGCCTCGAATCAGCGAAGCCGACCATCGACCAGGCGTCGGAAGCCGCGAAGGAGGCCTACGACAAGGCCAAAGAAGTGACCAAGGGCGCCTACGACAAGGCCAAGGACGCCGTCCAGCAGAAGCAGTGAGCTTTCGTTGCCGCCGGCAGATTGCGCGGGTCGCGCGTCGTTCATCCGAGCCCGTGATGCCGGCGGCCACAGCGGCCACGAACCGCAAGAGTTGAGCGGCCATACGCATTCGTACTGTCAAGCCGTGCGCCTCATGGGCGCTTTGGCGGTTGACCTCCCACGACGTCGTCTCCAAGCTTTCGGCAACCCTGCATCAGACGGGGCTCAACGCTTCGGGTCAATGGCTCGTGGTTCGAAAGGGAGGAAGACAGTTGTGATTGGCACGAACATGGAATTCTCGTTGGCCTCGGCTCTGTGTGCAGCCTCGCCATTAGCGCGATGTATCTGGCTCACGCGCGAGACGTGAAAATGCCGAACGAGATTTCCTGGACTGCTTATGAAAGTGGCTCGTCCGGCTATTCCCAGTCGATCGGCATCGGCAACATGCTCAAGAAAATGTATGACGTCGACCTGCGCATCATTCCGGGCAAGAACGACGTCTCCCGCCAGACACCCCTGAGGGTAGGCCAGTCGAAGGTTTGCGGATGCGGAGTTGCCACCTACTTCTCCCAGGAAGGCGTGCTGATGTTCGCCGAAAAAACCTGGGGACCGCAGCGCGTCTACAATCTGTTCAACAACATCGGATCGAACGGCCAGCAGCTCGCGGTGAGCGAAGCATCCGGCATCAAGGTGCCGACCGATCTCAAGGGCAAGCGCGTCACGTTCGTGCGCGGGGCGCCCGCGCTCAATCAGAATACCGAGGCGATGCTCGCATTCGCCGGGTTGACTTGGAGCGACGTGCAGAAGGTCGAGGTCCCGGGCTGGGGCCAGTCAATCCAAGCCGTCCTCAACGGTCAAGCCGATGCTGCCTGGGGCAGCACCATTTCGAGCATGTACGCCCAGATTATCAACTCGCCGCAGGGGCTGTTCCTGCCGCCGCTGGCTCACTCGGACGACGCGGCCTGGAAACGTGCGCTCGAACTCGCCCCGTGGTGGACCAAGTCCGAGGTGTCGACGGTCGTCGCCGGCTACAAGCACAAGACGCCGTACGAGGGCACCAACTATCCCTACCCGATCTTCGTCGCCATGTCTGATACGCCGGATGATCTCGCCTACGGCCTCGTGAAGGCGGTGATGGAAAACTATCCGGAGATCAAGGACAGCGGCCCGAGCATGGACGGCTATCAGCTCTCCAAGCAAAACCTGATGTGGGTGTTCCCGTATCACCCCGCCGCGATCAAGTACTACAAGGAAAAGGGCGTCTGGAAGGCCGAACATGATGCGCACAACGCGGCGATCCTGAAGCGCCAGGACGTTCTTGCCGACGCATGGAAGGAAATGCCGGGCAAGGCCGTCGCCGACGACAAGTTCGCCGAGGAATGGCTCAAGGTCCGCGCCGCAGCGCTGACCAAGGCCGGCATGCCCGTCGTCTTCAAGTAAGCACATCTACTGACGACGAAAACCGGAGCCGGTCGCCGCGTGATCAAGTTCCCGGTGCGCGCGCCGACGCGGACGCCGGGAACGCGCGAGCATCAGGCGCGCGCGCCTTCCATGATCGCGGCGACACCCATGCCGCCGGCGGTGCAGATCGAGATCAGGCCGCGCCCGCCGCCCTTTTCGCCGAGCAGCTTTGCGAGCAGCGCCGCGATCCGCCCGCCGGTCGCCGCAAACGGGTGGCCGACCGCGAGCGACGATCCCTTGACGTTGAGCTTGGCGCGATCGATCGATCCGAGCGGCATATCCTTGCCGAGCCGCTCCTTGCAGTAGGCCGGATCCTCCCACGCCTTGAGCGTCGCCAGCACCTGCGCCGCGAACGCCTCGTGGATCTCATAGAAATCGAAATCCTGGAGCGTGATGCCCGCGCGATCGAGGAGCCGCGAGACGGCAATCGCCGGCGCGATCAAAAGCCCCTCGCCGGCGACGAAATCGACGGCTGACGTCTGCGCGTGCGTGAGGTAGGCGAGGATCGGCAGCCCGCGCGCGCGCGCCCAGTCCTCCGAGGCGAGCAGCACCGCGGATGCGCCATCCGTCAGCGGCGTCGAATTGGCCGCCGTCAGCGTGCCGCGCTCCGATTTGTCGAACGCGGTCTTCAGCGTCGCGATTTTCTCGAGGCTCATGTCGGGCCTCAGGTTGTTGTCGCGGAAGACGCCGGCGCAGGGCACGATCAGATCGTCGAAATAGCCGACCCGGTAGGCCTCCGCCGCCTTCATGTGGCTCTCGTAGGCAAGCTGGTCCTGGGCCTCCCGCGTGATCTTCCAGTGCTGCGCCATCAACTCGGCGTGCTGGCCCATCGACAGCCCGGTGCGCGGCTCGGCGACCGACGGCGGCTGCGGCACCAACTCGCCGAACCCGAATCCCTTGAACGCGCCGGCCTTTTGCCCGAACGAGCGGCCCTGCTGCGCCGCCACCAGCCGCTTGGCGAGCGGCCGCGAGACCACGATCGGGGCGTCCGAGGTTGTATCGGACCCGCAAGCGATGCCGCACTCGATCTCGCCGATGGCGATCTTGGCCGCAATCCCCATCGCCGCCTGCAGGCTGGTGCCGCAGGCCTGGATCATGGTGACGCCGGGCGTCGTCGGCGCGAGCTTGGTGCCGAGCACCGCCTCGCGCGCCAGGTTCCAATCGCGCGAATGGGTGACCACGGCGCCGCCCACCACCTCGTCGACATGGACCCCGCCAAGATTGAAGCGGTCGACCAGGCCGGTGAGCGCGGCGGTCAGCATCTCAAGGTTGCCGAGATCGGCATAGAGCGTGTTGGAGCGGCAGAAGGGAATGCGGGAGCCGCCGACGAGCGCCACCTTCCGAATGGACTGTTGCATAGCCTCGAAACTCCGATCGTCCCGCGCCCGCCGCGCGCGCGGAGCATGTCGCGAGTGCCGCGCCGAGGCAAGCGCACACTGAACGGCCGCGTCGGACTGATTAGTGTGCACGGCACGTCCGTTCCGCGTGCACCTGCGCTGCAACGTGACGCGTTTGCATCAGATACGCGGCAAGCGGCTTGTGCATAAGCGTCGGCGCTTCCAATTTCAGGCCAACTCGCTCAATAAGACAGTGTGGCAATGTCGAGGCGCAGGGGTGCCGCATCGACATGGCGGGGGCTGGCCACACAAAGACTTGATACCGTGCCGGGATGTCATCGACGGCGAGTTAGGGAATTGTTTGCCAATCCCGGCCACGGTACGTCGTTGTAACAGAACGAAAAGAAGCGGATGCGGCGATGATCTCTGGGACTAGGAAGAGCAGCGGTACAACCGCCGCCCGAGTACGGCTGGGTGTGAGCATCCTGAGCGGTGTTGCCGCCCTCGCGCTGATCGCGCCCACGGCGCCGGCGCAGGCCTCGGAAGGAAGCCAATGGGCCTACGGCTTTGGCCAACCCGCTGCGGCGATCTCGGGCAGCCCCTCGCAGCAAAGCTATGACCAGTCGTTCGCGCGCGAATGGGAAGCCAATCCACCCAAGGGCTTTCCGACGCTGTCGCGCGAAAACCTGAACGCGATGAAAGAGGCCATCAAGCGCTACGCCGACATCGTCGCGGCAGGCGGCTGGAAGACCGTTCCCGACGGACAACTCCAACCCGGCAGCAGCGGCGCGGGCGTCGCCATCCTGCGCGACCGACTGAAGCTCTCCGGGGATCTTCGCGATTCGGACAACTACGACTTGGGCTTCTTCGAGGGCACGCTGGAGCGCGCGGTGCGCCGGTTCCAGGCCTCGAACGGCCTGACGCCGACCGGCATTGTCGACAAGCGCACGATTGCGGCGCTCAATGTGCCCGCCGCGGCACGGCTGCGCCAGTTGCAGTCCAACCTCGGCCGGCTCAACGAGATGGCGCGGTCGCTCCCGAAGAAGTACATCGTCGTCAACATCCCGGCGGCACAGATCGAGGCGGTCGAGAACGACAAGGTCGTCTCCCGTCACGCCGGCGTCGTCGGCAAGATCGACCGCCAGACGCCGTTGCTGCGCTCGCAGATCCACGAGCTGAACTTCAATCCCGTGTGGCATCTGCCGCCGACCGTGATCACCAAGGACCTGGTGCCCAAGGGCCGCGAGATGGCCAAGAAGGGCCAGGACGTCCTCGCCAAATTCAGCATCGATGCCTACGGCGGCGATGGCAAGAAACTCGACAGCACGAAGATCAAGTGGGAGGGCGCCGGCGTCAACGGCCTCACCTACCGCCAGCAGCCGGGCCCGGAAAACCCGCTCGGCTTTGTAAAAATCAACTTCCACAACAGCCACTCGGTCTACATGCACGACACGCCGTCGGACCGCATGTTCGGCCGCAACTTCCGCGCCGCCAGCTCCGGCTGCGTCCGCGTGCAGGGGATCGAGAATCTCGCCGCGTGGCTGATGGAAGAGCAGGGCTGGGACAAGCAGCGCGTGCTCGCGATGAAAAAGTCGGGCGAGCGGCTGGACGTTCGCCTCAAGAAGCCGATGCCGCTCTATTTCGCCTACATCACCGCTTGGGCGACCGAGGATGGCGTGATCCAGTTCCGCCGCGACCTCTACCAGCGCGACGGCGTCGGGCCGACGGCTTCGGCTTATTAGTGTTCCGCTGGCGCGTACGGTCCGCGTCAAGGCGCGCCTTGCGCACGCCTACACGCGCCGCGGAGACTGTGTCGCCGGCTGGTCGCATTCTCACCTCGCGGCCTTCGACCGCTACCAAATGCGGCGAACGACGCGTCGATAGCGTATTGGTGGCGGCCGAAGGTCGCGAAGTGAAATGTGCCGACCGTGAGGACGATACGACCCGCGGCCGCGGTAGGCGAAGGCGTCTGCGACCGCGGCAAGAAAAAGCTACTCCGGTAGAGGGATAAACTCCTCCGCATCTCCAGGCACACTGCCGAAGCGCTTGGCTTTCCAATCCGCCTTGGCGGCGTCGATGCGATCCTTCGAGGACGAAACGAAATTCCACCAGATGTGGCGTGGTCCGTCCATCGGCTCGCCGCCGAGCAGCATCAGCCGCGCGTTGCTGAGCGCGAGGATCGAGATGCGGTCGCCGGGGCGGAAGATGAGCAGCCGGCCGGCTTCGAATTTGTCACCGGCGATGTCGATCTCGCCGGCAACGATATAGACCGCGCGCTCGTCGTAGGCGGGATCGAGCGGCAGCACGGCGCCCGGCGCCAGCACGGCTTCGGCATAGAAACTCGGGTGCGGGAATTCGACCGGCGAGCGCTGGCCGTAGAGTTCGCCCATGATCAGCCGCACGCGCTTGCCTTCGCCTGAAATGCGCGGCAGGTCGTCGACGCCGTGGTGCACGAACGCGGGCGCGCCCTCCTCGTGCGACTTCGGCAACGCCGCCCAGGCCTGGATGCCGTAGAGATCGTGAGGGCGTGCGCGTTCGTCGGCGCCGGTGCGCTCGGAATGGACGATGCCGGAGCCGGCGGTCATCAGGTTGAGTTCGCCGGGCCGGATCGGCAGCGCCGTCCCAAGGCTGTCGCGATGCCAGATCTCGCCCTGGAACAGATAGGTCACGGTCGCGAGGCCGATATGGGGGTGCGGGCGGACATCCATGCCTTTGCCGAGCAGGAACTCGGCCGGTCCCATCTGGTCGAAGAAGATGAACGGGCCGACCATCTGCTTGGCCGCCGAGGGGAGCGCGCGCCGCACCTCGAAGCCGCCGATATCGCGGGCGCGCGGCACGATCACGTGCTCGATCGCATCGCAGGACCTGGCATCGCCAGGGATCGGGTCGTGGTCGGGGAGTTGGCTCATGTGGGCCTCCAGTTGTTGGCCGTGGCCAGTTGGAACATTTGCCGAGCATAGGCCCCTGGTGCGAGATCGCAATGGCGCGCAAGGCATTGAAAATCGGCAAATGATCACCAGTTAGCGAAGCCCGCCGGTTTGACGAACGACCGGGCGGTTCCTAACATGACGCCCGCTCCGACGCCTTGTCGTCGCGATGCGGCCGCCGGGAGGAATGGCGTTTGGATCATCCGAAAAAGGATACCTCGACCGGGCTCATCCAGCTCAACGAGCGCACACGCGAGATTTTTCGCCACATCGTGGAGTTGTACCTGACCACCGGCGAGCCGGTCGGCTCGCGCAACCTGTCGCGCCATCTGCCGATGACGCTGTCGCCGGCATCGGTGCGCAACGTGATGTCGGACCTCGAGCACCTCGGGCTGATCTATGCGCCGCACACCTCCGCCGGCCGGCTGCCGACGCAGACGGGCCTGCGGCTGTTCGTCGACGGGCTGCTCGAGGTCGGCCACCTGTCGGACGACGAACGCCGCCAGATCGAGACGCAGCTCAAGGTCAAGCAGCAGAAGCCGATCGACCAGATGCTGGCCGAGGCCGGCGACATGATCTCAGGCCTTTCGCATTGCGCCGGCCTCGTCATCAGCGAGAAGCGCGACAGGCACCTCAAGCACATCGAGTTCGTGCCGCTGGAGCCGGGCAAGGCGCTGGTCATCCTGGTCGGCGAGGACCAGTCGGTCGAGAACCGGGTGATCGCCGTTCCGCGCGGCCTGCCGCCATCGGCACTGGTCGAGGCGTCGAACTATCTCAACGCGCAAATTCGCGGCCTGAGCATCGTGGAAGCGAAGTCGACCATCGAGAAACAGCTCACGACCGCAAAGGCGGAACTCGATTCGCTGACCAAGAAAGTGATCGAGGCCGGCCTCGCGACCTGGTCCGGTGCCCACGACGAGCGCAAGAGCCTGATCGTGCGTGGCCAGGGCAATCTGCTCAAGGACCTGACCGCGCTCGACGATCTCGAACGGATCCGCCAGCTCTTCGACGATCTCGAGGCGAAGCGCGAACTCGTCCAGCTTCTGGGCCTCGCCGAACGGGGCGACGGCGTTCACATCTTCATCGGCTCGGAAAATCAGCTTTTCTCGCTCTCCGGATCGTCCCTGATCGTCTCGCCGTTCCGCGATTCCTCGCGCAAGGTCGTCGGCGTGCTCGGCGTGATCGGGCCGACCCGGCTGAACTATGCCCGGATCATCCCCATGGTCGACTACACCGCACGCCTGATCAGCCGCACTTTGACTTGATTTTGGCGCGCTTCCGCATGATATGCGGGGGTCAGGCGCGACACCGTAGCGGACGCACGGTCCGGGCGGACGCGGGATCGCGATCCCGAATTGCCAGTGTCGCTCCGACGTGTCGCCTACTCTATTCCGACGTGCACGAGGCCAGATGACCAACGAGACCCGTGATCCCCACCCGCCGGCGAACGGCGCCGAGGCCAAACGCCCCCGATCCATCCGCGCCGGCCGGGGAGGAGACCCACGCCACCGAGTACGGCCCGCAGGGCGTGACCTCGGGCGCCTGGGCGCGACGTCCGCAGAGACCACCCAGCCCTCGCCCATGCAGGCGCTCGAAACGCAGGTCGCCGACCTCAAGGACCAGGTGCTGCGCGCCTACGCCGAGATGGAGAACGTCAGGAAGCGCGGCGAGCGCGAGCGCCAGGATACGCAGAAGTACGCCGTATCGAAGTTCGCCCGCGACGTCCTGTCGGTCGCCGACAATCTTGAGCGCGCGACTCGCCGCGGCCCCCGCGAGCGAAGCCGCCGACCCCGTCCTCAAGGGGCTGATCGAGGGCGTGACCGTGACCGAGCGGGCGCTCGTCGGCATTCTCGAGCGCAACGGCATCACGCGGATCGAGGCCCTAGGGCGCCCCGTTCGACCCCCACCAGCACCAGGCGGTCATGGAGCACCCCGACCCGTCCGTTCCCGTCCGGCACCATCGTGCGCGTGTTCGAAGCCGGCTACATGATCGGCGACAGGGTGCTGCGCCCGGCCTCGGTCGATGGTCGCCAAAGGGGCGCCCAAGGCCGCCAAGCCGGCGGCGCCTCAGGATGCAGCAGCAACGGCCGACGGGGCGCCCGAAGCGGGCAACGATAACGGCGCCAATGGCGGACCGTCCGAGCCCTCGGCTGGTGCATAGGGACATGCACCTCGGCATGGCAATTTTGTCACAAGCGCGTGAGGTGCAGGCGTTGCAGGGCCTCGGAGGCCCCCCTATATACCGATCAACGAACTCACCAACTCCAGGGGACCGGACCTGCAGCCCAAGCGGGTAAGGGTGTTATCGGGTGCCTTAGCGGACCCGGCCGGTTTGCCGCAACGAGAGGACTAACCAGCTCATGGCCAAAGTCATCGGGATCGATCTCGGGACGACCAATTCCTGCGTCGCCGTCATGGAAGGCGGCACGCCCAAAGTCATCGCCAACGCCGAAGGCGTCAACACGACCCCGTCGATCGTCGCTTTCTCCGATGACGGAGAGCGGCTGGTCGGCCTGCCGGCCAAGCGCCAGGCGGTCACCAACCCGATCAAACACGCTGTTCGCGATCAAGCGCCTGATCGGCCGCCGCTTCGCCGATCCGCTGGTCGAGAAGGACAAGAAGCTCGTCCCCTACAACATCGTCGGCGGCACCAACGGCGACGCCTGGGTCGAGGCGCAACGGCAAGCCCTATTCGCCGTCGCAGGTCTCCGCCTTCATTCTCCAGAAGATGAAGGAGACGGCCGAGGCCTATCTCGGCCAGCCGGTGACGCAGGCCGTCATCACCGTCCCCGCCTACTTCAACGACGCCCAGCGCCAGGCGACCAAGGACGCCGGCAAGATCGCGGGCCTCGAGGTGCTGCGCATCATCAACGAGCCGACCGCGGCGGCCCTCGCCTACGGCCTCGACAAGAAGAAGGAAGCCAAGACGATCGCGGTCTACGACCTCGGCGGCGGCACCTTCGACGTCTCGATCCTCGAGATCGGCGACGGCGTGTTCGAGGTGAAGTCGACGAACGGCGACACCTTCCTCGGCGGCGAGGACTTCGACATGCGCCTCGTCGAGTATCTCGCGGCCGAGTTCAAGAAAGAGAACCAGATCGATCTGAAGAACGACAAGCTCGCCCTGCAGCGCCTGAAGGAGGCCGCCGAGAAGGCGAAGATCGAGCTGTCGAGCGCCCAGCAGACCGAGATCAACCTGCCGTTCATCTCGATGAGCCCGCAGACGCAGTCGCCGCTGCATCTGACGATGAAGCTCACCCGCGCCAAGCTCGAGAGCCTGGTCGAGGACCTGATCGTCAAGACGCTGCCGCCCTGCGAGCAGGCGCTGAAGGATGCCGGCCTCAAGGCCGCCGAGATCGACGAAGTGGTGCTGGTCGGCGGCATGACGCGCATGCCGCGCGTGCAGGCCGAGGTCAAGAAGCTGTTCGGCAAGGAGCCGCACAAGGGCGTCAACCCGGACGAGGTCGTCGCCGTCGGCGCGGCGATCCAGGGCGGCGTGCTCAAGGGCGACGTCAAGGACGTGCTGCTGCTCGACGTGACGCCGCTGTCGCTCGGCATCGAGACGCTGGGCGGCGTGTTCACGCGCCTGATCGACCGCAACACCACGATCCCGACCAAGAAGTCGCAGGTCTTCTCGACGGCCGAGGACAGCCAGCGCGCGGTGACGATCAACGTCTACCAGGGCGAGCGCGAGATGGCCGCCGACAACAAGATGCTCGGCCGCTTCGATCTCGACGGCATCCCGCCGGCGCCGCGCGGCGTGCCGCAGATCGAGGTCACGTTCGACATCGACGCCAACGGCATCGTCCACGTCTCGGCGAAGGACAAGAAGACGGCCAAGGAGCAGTCGATCCGCATCCAGGCGTCGGGCGGTCTCTCCGAAGCCGAGATCAAGCGCATGGCCGAGGAGGCCGAGCGCTTCAAGGACGAGGACGAGAAGCGGCGCGAGCTGGTCGAGGCCCGCAACCAGGCCGATCAGCTTCGCCGCGCAGCTCGAGAAGGACCTCAAGGAGCACGGCGACAAGGTCGGCCCCGCCGACAAGACGGCGATCGAGACGGCGCTGGCCGCGCTCAAGGAGGCCATGAAGAGCGACGACGTCGAGCAGATCAAGGCGGCGACGCAGGCCCTGATGCAGGCCGTCGATGAAGCTCGGCGAGGCGATCTACGGCGCCAACAAGGAAGCGGCCGAAGGCGGCGGCACCGATGAGCCGCCGCAAGGCCAGGACGGCGCAGCGGGCCGGCGGCGGCGACAACGTCGTCGACGCCGACTTCGAAGAGGTCAAGGACGACAAGAAGAAGTCCGGCTGACCTCGGAGCCACCGATGCAGACCCCTGACCGGCTGAGCACCTGGCCGACCGCCCGCATGACGTCCAACCGGACGCCCCACGGCAAGGTTCAGGACGGCCGGTCAGGGGTATTCTTTTGCTTGGAGCGCATGCATGGCAGCCTTGGCGGGCCTGACCCGACGGCGGGATTGGATGACGATCTTATGGCCAAGCGCGACTATTACGACGTTCTCGGCGTCAAGCGGGGCGCCAGCGAAGCGGAATTGAAATCCGCGTTCCGCCGCCTCGCCAAGGAGCACCATCCGGACCGCAATCCGGACGACACCACCGCCGAACAGAAATTCAAGGAGATCAACGAGGCCTACGAGGTCCTCAAGGACCCGCAGAAGCGCGCGGCCTACGACCAGTTCGGCCACGCCGCCTTCGAAGGCAACAGCCGCGGACCCGGCGGCGGCTTCGGCCCCGACTTCTCGTCCTCGATGTCCGACATCTTCGACGATCTCTTCGGCGAGTTCATGGGCGGACGGCGCGGCGGCGGCGGCCCGCGGCCAGCGCTCGGCCGCGAGCGCGGCGCCGACCTGCGCTACAACATGGAAATCACGCTCGCCGAAGCCTTCACGCGGCAAGCAGGCGCAGATCCGCGTGCCGACCAGCGTCACCTGCGAGACCTGCACCGGATCGGGCGCGCGCGCCGGCTCGAAGCCGACGACGTGCGCGACCTGCGGCGGCCAGGGCAAGGTGCGCGCGAGCCAGGGCTTCTTCACGATCGAGCGCACGTGCCCGTCGTGCCAGGGCCGCGGCGAGACGATCGACGACCCGTGTCCCACCTGCCAGGGCCAGGGCCGCGTCACCAAGGAGCGCACGCTCGCGGTGTCCATTCCGCAGGGCGTCGAGGACGGCACGCGCATTCGGCTTGCCGGCGAGGGCGAGGCCGGCCAGCGCGGCGGGCCGACCGGCGATCTCTACATTTTCCTGTCGATCAAGGCGCACGAGTTCTTCCAGCGCGACGGCGCCGACATCTTCTGCCGCGTGCCGATTTCCATGACGACGGCGGCGCTCGGCGGCAACGTCGACGTGCCGACGGTCGACGGCAATCGCGTCAGGATGCCGGTGCCGTCAGGGACCGAGACGGGCAAGCAGTTCCGCCTCAAGAGCAAGGGCATGCCGGTGCTGCGCTCGAAGGTGCTCGGCGACATGTACATTCAGGTCGAGGTCGAGACGCCCAAGGCGCTCACGCGGCGTCAGCGCGAACTGCTCGAGGAATTCGAGCGCGAGTCCAACAAGGAAACCAACCCCGCCTCGTCCGGCTTTTTCGCCCGGGTGAAGGAATTTTTCGAGGGCAAGGGGGCGTAGGGGGCCTGTTCCAAATTCCGCTACCGAGGGCTCGCTACTCCCTGGCACAGGGCACTAACTCATCACTCAGCAAGTGTAGCCCTTAACGGACGTTAGTTCGTGGGAGACTCGTATGCCGGATGAACGCAGACCACCCAGGGCTAGCGAAGCAAAAGTTGCGTACCATCTGAACCAACTCTTGAAGATATTCGGCCGCGCTAGCGACGCAGCGTTTCTGCAAATGATTTGGGCCGTCGACGCTTTGCAGTCCGGGCGAGAGGCGGAATCCAGGCCTTATTTTTCATCATACCCACCGAAAGCAGCGGTGTCGTCTTCGACGCGGTCCGAGCTCGGCATTCATAGGTGGGAGCTAGAGACGCTCATCGTGCAGTTGTTTCTCGCTCCAAAAGAGCTCCCGCGTGCACAGGGCAACTTAGTTCTGGACTGTTCGAAATTTGAAGCCATTCGGCAAACGATTAACCGCCTGCGCGCGCTCGAAGATGTTGAAGCCGCACGTTATATGTCGGGGGACTTCAATATCTGGAGCGAGATGCACCGAATTGGGCAGCGGCAGTTTCACTGGCAGCGCGGCTATATAAATCCGCCTCAGGTTTACCGCTACGCTTATATGTACGCCCAAGGAAAATGCGCCGACTACTTTAAAAGAACTTTCCGCTTCGAGATTGCTGATCTCATTTTTGTGGCTTTTTGTCTTTTTGCCACCCATTTTAGACAGCCCTGGATTCCCAGGAAGACTTCAATCCCAGAAATTGGTCTGAGCGACGAGATAGTTCGTCAAGCGCTCCAGATGATGTCTTGTTCTCGCGATGAAGCCCGCATAGGGACCGCCGCTCTGGTAGCGCAAGCGCAGGCGGAGCATGGCTCGCCCATCCCAACTGCACTTCTCCCGAGTATCCTCCGCAAAACACCTCTTATCTACGTTGACGATCCTAACCGAATGATCGCGCCGATTCCTGAAACAATCCTCCTTCGCGCGACCGCTGGATTGTATCATGACCTCGTGCCGGGTGGGCAGGACATCATAAACGATGCAAATCTGCGCTTCGAGCAATATTGCATCGACCTGATCAACGCCATGACCGGGCGATTTGAGGCAACGGGCGCTTACCATTATGGGCCCAAAGGCGCGCAACTTGCCTCACCAGACGTCCTAATAAAAGACCAAGGCAAGGTTGCAATCCTAGCGGAATGCAAAGCCACTAAACTTACCTATCTGGCTCAGTTCGCGGAAGATCCGTTTGAGGCCGCCAAAAGACAGTACCAACAAATTGCAAAGGGTGTATTTCAACTTTGGCAATTCTTCTCTCATGTGCGCCGCGGCGTCGTGGAGGAAGATTTGACAACCGACTGCCACGCAGTCGTATTCACATTGGATGCGTTTATGCAAATGGCGCGGAACCCACTAGACAAGGTATTTGCTGAAGCCAATGCTTTGGCTGACGAAGATGGAAATATATTTCCAGCGGATCGCAAGTTCGTGGCCATTTGCCCCATATATGATCTTAGTCTATTCTTTCGCGCGGTTCCGATAACTCATTGCTTGCATCGCTTAGCGCATCAAAGGAGCCGAAGTATCAAGGTTGGATGCTCAGGGAAGTTCACCGTGAAATTGGGGCGGCGAGCGAACTCGGCAAACCGAAGCAGTACCCATTTGACATCGGGAACGTCCTGCCTTGGTGGAAACGGGTTGGTAGTCGCTATGAAAAGCAAACGCGGTCTGAGGAAGAGTAGAGCCCCTGCCCGCCGGAAGCGGCTAAGCGTTCGCACCCTCCCCCCTTGAAATCCCGCCCCGCCGCACCGAACTGAACATCGACCAATAACGGCTCGATCATTTCAGAAAAGGTGCACTATGGACTACATGCCATTGATCATGATGGGCCTCATGGGCCTGGGCGCGGGCTGGATCGCCAGCCAGCTCGTCAACCGCGGACGCGGCGACCTCATCAGCTTCGTCGTCACCGGCGTCGCCGGCGCGTTCGTCGGCGGCTACATCCAGCAATACGCCAAGCTCGACCTGATGAAGATCGGCAATCCGCTGCTGGAACAGCTCGCCGTGTCGGTGATCGGCGCCGTCGCCGTCATCCTGCTCGCCCGCGTCGTCACGCAGCCGCGGTAACGCAAACCGCGCGGACGCGTTGAGCCCCCGCCGCCTTCGAGGGAGGCGCCGTCATGGTCCTGCGGCTCGTCGCCATCGCCGTGACCGGCTTCTACCTCGGCGGCTACCTGCCGCGCGTGCTGGTCAGCGGCCAGCACGGCTGGGTGGTGTGGCTGCTGGCGGCGGTGCTGGTGTTCGGCGCGCCGCGCGCGCTGCGGCTGGTCGGGCGGCGCGCCGTCGCGCTCGGGCGGAAGGCTTAATCGCACGCCTCCACGCTCACAGATTCACTTACGCGTTATGGCGCCATCGCACCCTTTGCCTGCGGCGGCATTCCTCTAATGTGAGATGGAATCACTCCCAGAAAGGGATTTCCGTCATGCTGATCCGCCGCCCGCCCGACATCCGCGCCTCCGAGATCACGCCGAAGTCGGTGTATCTGCGGCGGCGCGAGTTCCTCGGCGGCGCGGCGGCACTTGGCGTGGCGGCGACGCTGCCGTTCGGTCCCGCCTGGGCCGCGCTCACCGCCGAAAAAAGCCCGTTCTCGACCGACGAGCCGCAGACGCCGCTCAAGGACATCACGAGCTACAATAATTTCTACGAGTTCGGCACCGACAAGGACGACCCCGCCGCGCACGCCCACACGCTGACGACGACGCCGTGGAAGATCAAGGCCGACGGCCTCATCGACAAGCCGGCCGAGTACGATCTCGACGACCTGATCAAGGACATCGCGCTCGAGGAACGCATCTACCGGATGCGCTGCGTCGAAGGCTGGTCGATGGTGATCCCGTGGGTCGGCATACCCCTCGCGAGCGTGCTCAAGCGGCTCGAGCCGCAGAGCAGCGCCAAGTACGTGGCGTTCGAGACGCTGGTGCGGCCGTCCGAGATGCCCGGCCAGAAGGGTCTGTTCCAGGCGCTGCCGTGGCCGTACATCGAAGGCCTGCGGCTCGACGAAGCGATGCATCCGCTGACCATTCTCGCGGTCGGCCTCTACGGCGAGAAGCTGCCGAACCAGAACGGCGCGCCGGTGCGGCTGGTCGTGCCGTGGAAATACGGTTTTAAGAGCATCAAGTCGATCGTGCGCATCAGCCTGACGGACACGCAGCCGAAGATTTCGTGGGAAGTCCAGAACGCGCGCGAGTACGGTTTCTATTCCAACGTCAATCCGAACGTCAGCCACCCCCGCTGGAGCCAGGCGACGGAGCGGCGGATCGGCGGCGTGACCGGCGGCCTCGGCGGGCTGTTCGCCAAGCGCCATCCGACGCTGATCTTCAACGGCTACGGCGATCAGGTCGCGAGCCTCTACGAGGGAATGGACCTGAAGAAGAATTTCTGACGATGGCGCGCGCGGTACAGCAGCGCTCGACGCTTTCGCGGGTCGCGCTCGGCAGTGATCCCGTGCGCCGCGCGATCTACATCATCGGCATGGTCCCGGCGGTCTGGTATTTTTATGCCGGCATCAACAATCGGCTCGGCGCCGATCCGCTGAACGTGCTGGAACGCGCGCTCGGCCTGTGGGCGCTGCGCTTCCTCGTCGCGAGCCTCGCGATCACGCCGCTGCGCCGGCTCGGCGGCCCCAGTCTCATCCGCTACCGCCGCGCCATCGGGCTGCTCGCGTTCTATTACGCGGCGCTGCATCTGACGGTGTACATGGTGCTCGACCAGGGGCTCGATCTCGCCGCGATCTGGGCGGACATCGTCAAGCGGCCGTACATCACGGTGGGCATGCTGGCGTTCATCGTCCTGGTGCCGCTGGCGGTGACCTCGAACGGGCCGTCGATCCGCCGCCTCGGCGCCCGCTGGAACAGCCTGCATCGCCTCGTCTACATCGCCGCCGCCGCTGGCGCGCTCCACTTCATCATGCTGGTGAAGGTGTGGCCGCTGGAGCCGTTGATCTATGTGGCCCTCGTTGCGGGGCTGCTGCTGTTCCGGTTTCAGGCCTATGCCCGCAAGCGGTGGGGGCCCAAGCCCGCCGCCCGCGATCGTGCCCGCGCGCGGTCCGCAGGCTGAAGCCGCTCAGGTGAACCCGCAGCGCGACCGGATGTCCGCCATACCCGGCTCGGCCAGCATCGCGACCAGCGCGCGGGCTGCGTCCTTGTTCGACGAACGCGCGACCACGCCGGCGGTATAGGTCGTCGCGAGATCGCAACCCTTCGGCAGCGGCGCGATCAGCCGGATGCCGGGCGTCGAGAGTATCTCGGTCACCTGCGTGCAGCCGATCGGCCGGCGCTCCGTCGACGCCGCGAGCGCGCGCATCGCGGTGGCGCCGTTGGGGAATGTGCGCAGGCGCGATTTCAGCTCAGCGGCGATGCCGAGCCGCTCCAGCACCGAGGCGAAATGGATACCAGCGGTGGCTTGCACGGGATCGGGGAAGTAGACCGCGTCGGCGCCCATCAGCGCCTGCTTGAGGCGCGCGGCGTCGGCCACATCCGGCGCCGGATCGTCGCCGCGCACCGCGATCGCCGTCTCGACGCGACCGACATCAGCGACGGTTTCCACGATGACGTCGCCGGCGGCCGCGAGATCGCGCAGGATCGCAGCCGTCAGAACGACAACGTCGGCGGGATGGCCATCGGCGAGCTTGGCGCGCATGGTGCCCACCGCCCCGAACGTGCCATCGATCGCGCAGTCGTGCCGTTCGCGGAACGCCGCGCCGATCGACGCGAACAGCCCCTGCGCCGCGCCTCCGCTCAACACCGTCAGCTTCTGCATCGCGATCGCGTCCTCGCGGCCCCGCCGCCTACTTCACGGTGATCTTTGCCGTCTCGATAACCTTCGCCCACTTGACGATGTCGGCTTCGAGATACGCCTTGAATTCGGCCGGGCTCATCTTCATGGCCGTAGCGCCCTGCTTCGTCCAGGCGTCCTTGACTTCCGGCAACGCCACGACCTTCGCGATCTCCGCGTTCAGCAGATCGACGATCGGCTGCGGCGTGCCGGCCGGCGCCATGATGCCGAGCCAGATCGTCGCCTCGAAGCCAGGGAGACCGGCTTCCGCCGCTGTTGGCACGTTCGGGAGAACGCCGGAGCGCACGGGCCCGGTGGTGGCGAGCGCGGTGACCTGACCGGCTTCGATCGTCGGGGCCATCGTCGTCACGGCGTCCATCATCATCTGGACGTGGCCGCCGATCACGTTGTTGCGCGCTTCGCCGCTGCCGCGGTGTGGGACGTGCACGATCGAGGTGCCGCTCGTCGATTTGAAATTCTCGCCCGCGAGATGATAGGGCGTGCCGGGGCCGGAGGACGCATAGTTGAGTTCGCCCGGTTTCGCCTTCGCGAGCGCGATGAACTCGGCGAGCGTCTTCGCCGGCACCGATGGATGTACGACGATGACGAGGTCCGAATAGTTGACCGGCGCCACCGGCACCAGATCCTTCATCAGCGCGTAGTTCTTCTTCGGGATCAGCGTCTCGTTGGCGGTGTGGGTGTTCGACATCATCAGCAGCGTGTAGCCGTCGGGTGCCGCCTTGGCCGCCTCGGTCGTCCCGATCACAGCGCCGCCGCCAGGCCGGTTCTCGATCACGAACGACTGGTTCAGCGTTTGGGAGAGGTGGTGCGCGATCACGCGGGCGTAGATGTCGGCCGGGCCGCCCGCCCCGAACGGCACGATGATGCGGATGCGGTTCGACGGGTAGGACTGCGCGAGCGCCGGGCCGGCCAGCAGCATCGCGAGGGCGAGCGCCACGGCGCCTTTCCTGATTGCAGACATGAGAATATTGACTCCTCTGGCAACGGGACCCGCGCCGGCGACATCGCGCGGCGGACCACGGCGGCGCGCGCAACTCGATTGCGCGTCGGCGCGCAGAAATACGATAGCGAGCGCCCCGCGGCGGCATTGCCGCAGCGGGGGCATCCGTCAATTCAGGCTTAGAGTATCGGGTTCCAGGGGACCATCGTCTCGCGATAGCCGGTGCTGGTCTTCTCGATGTAGGCGAGGGCCGGGAACGGATAGTGGAAGCCCTGCACCATCATGCGCTCGGCCGCGAGCATGTCGTAGACCTTGCGGCGCGTCGCCTCGGCGACTGCGGCGTCCTGGTCGAACATGAGATGCCAGCCGGGGTTGCGCACGAACAGCGGAATATTGGTGACGTCGGCCTGGACGAACACCTTGCTGTTGCCGGACGAGATGATGTGAGAGTTTTGGCCCGGTGTGTGGCCAAAGCTTTCGACCGAGGTGATGCCGGGCGCGATCTCCTTACCCGGCTCATACGGCGTGACCTTGCGGCCGAGCGCGTCGAACACGCGCCGCGCGTTCGAGAATACACCCTTCATGCGGTCGCTGGTCTGCTTGCCCATCTCGGCGTCGTCCATGAAATACTTCCACTCCGCCGCGGGGACGAGGATCTCCGCCTTGGCGAACGCCGGCTTGTTTTCGGCAGTGAGGAGACCGTTGATGTGGTCGCCGTGGAAGTGCGAGATGATGACGGTGTCGACTTGGCCGGCGTCGATGCCCGAGGCTCTCAGGTTGCCGTGGAACTGGCCGGTGGCGCCCTTGCTGCGCGCGAAACTGGCCTCGCCGCGTGCCGGTGTCGATGACGATCAGCTTCGAACCCGTGTTGACGGCGATCGGCGAATAGGGGATCGCGACCATATCGGGTGCCGGCTGCAGGAAGGCGGCGGCGAGGCCGGCATTCACTTCGTCGCGGCTCTTGTTCGAAACGAACGTATCGGGGAGTTTGAAGCGGTTGACACCGTCGGTCGCGACGGTGATCTCGTGCGTGCCGACTTTGTAGCGATACCATCCGGCGTTCTGCGTCCCGACGGGCGGCGTTTGCGCCAGGCCGGCGATCCATTCATCGGCAACAATGCCCGGCGGCCGTGACGGCGGCGGAACCTGTCAAAAGACTGCGACGGCTAATGTCGAACATGTTTTTCCTCCGTTGAGCGGGAGCTTAGATCGGCTCCTCTGACAGCCGGCCCATTTCCGGCGGCTGGCCTGACCTTATCCAACTTCCCTGGTGTGCGGTATACCGAAGGCCGAAAGGCGCAATAGATCGCGAAGAATTGACCGCTGCACGGGGCGCTCGCTTCGTGCGCTCGGAATATCTCCGCTTCCACCGCGTACGCAGCCAATCCGAGCAGCGAGCGATCAGCACACGCATTTCGAACGATCTATTCTGGCAACTCCCCCCGGTCTCGTCTAAAGCATGGGCCAATCGTCAGTCGGAAGAGCCCGCCCCTCTATGCCCCACTCCACCAGACTACTGTTCGTTGCCGGCGCGACCCGCGCGGCCTCGCTCAACAAGCGGCTTGCGCACCTCGGCGCCGAGATCGCCAACGCCAACGGTATCCATTCGGCCTTCGCCGACCTCGGCGACTATCCGATGCCGCTCTACGACGGCGACCTCGAAGCCGCCGAAGGACCGCCGGAGAACGCGCGCAAGCTCAAGGCGCTGTTCGAGGTCCACCACGGCATCTTCATCGTATCGCCTGAATACAACGCCTCGATCCCGGCGGTGCTCAAGAATGCGATCGACTGGGTGAGCCGCATACGAGAAGGCAGCGAGCCACCCCTCGCCGTCTTCAAGACCCGCGTGTTCGCGCTCGGCTCGGCATCTCCGGGCGCTTTCGGCGGCATTCGCGGGCTGACAGTCCTGCGCCAGACATTGGAGATCGGCACCGGCGCGCTGGTGCTGCCCGATCAGTTCTCGGTGCCGCGCGCCAACACCGCCTTCGCCGACAACGGGCACCTCATCGACAAGGCGGCGATGGACATGTTCAAGGCGACGATCGAGAAGCTCGCGCGCGCTTCACTGATCATGCGCCAGGAGGTCAGCCCGCCATGAGCGCACAGCTCTCAGCCCGCGACCGCCTGTTCGTGGCGCTCGACGTCGCAAGCGTCGATCGCGCACGTGTCCTGGTGACGGCGCTCGGCGATACCGTCTCCTGCTACAAGGTCGGGCTCGAGTTGCTGTTCGGCGGCGGCCTCGAGTTCGCCCAGGGTCTCAAGGCCGCTGGCAAGACCGTGTTCCTCGACATGAAGCTGCTCGACATCGCGAATACCGTCGAGAAGGCGGCCGCCAACATCGCGAGCCTCGGTCTGGACTATTTGACGATCCATGGCACGGACAGCAAGACGCTCGAAGCCGCCGCCCGCGGTCGCGGCGCGAGCCGGCTGAAACTCCTGGCCGTGACCGTCCTCACGAACCTCGAAAAGCCCGACCTCGAACAGCAGGGCATCCGCGACATGGCGCCGGCCGACCTCGTCGCGCACCGGGCGCGGCTGGCGCGCGCAGCCCGCATCGACGGTATCGTTGCTTCGGGACATGAGGCGGCGCTGATCCGGTCCGAGGTCGGCCCCGGCGTGCTGATCGTGACGCCGGGGATCCGGCTCGCGGGCGGCGTCGCGGGCGATCAGGCTCGCGTGATGACACCGGGGAAAGCGATCGCTGCAGGCGCCGACCTGCTCGTCGTCGGCCGCCCCATCACCGAGGCCGACGACCCGCGCGCCGCCGCGGCAGCGTTTATCAGCGAAATCGAGAAGAGCGCTTTAGCCTCTAAAATCTTCCCAGCTCGCCGCCCCTGTAGCGCCAGCGGACCATGAAGATCTGCACGACGGCGAGAATGGCGATGAACGAGGGCACGAACACGAACGTGAAGTGCCACGCCGCGGTCTCGAACGGGATCCGGCCGTCGGGCAGGAAGTAGTCGAGAACACCGAAATACTCCATCCCGACATAGACGGCGAAGAACTCCATGATGGAGAAGAAGAACTGGAAGGCGAACGGCCAATCGCCTTCCCATCGAACCGTTGCGCCTGGATATAGGCGATGTCCAGGATGAGGCCGAGAACGAGGATCGCCGTCACAAAGACGAAGGGATCGGTGAAGGCGGTGAGGTCGATCGCCGGCGGCCAGCGCCAGTTGGTCAGGTACATCGCATAGAGGAACGTCACCGGCAGAGCGATGAAGATGTAGAGCAGAATGCGTGTCTGCCAGCGGCCTGCGAGCGTGGGGACCATGGGGCGCCTAGGACCATATCGACGAGGTTAAGGAGTGGGCGGAAGAGACGCGACGGAAAGGAGGTCGGCACAGTCGCATCAAGGAGACGCGTTCGTGCACCACTTGATCCACTGATAGGAAGAACGGAGCGGACCGAAGCGGCTGATACCCCGGGTGCCCGCAGGCTCGCAAGATGATCGACCGAGCGAACGCCGCATACTGCAAGCCCGAGGAAACTGTCGACCGCAGCGTGCGGGCCATGCAAATGTGACGACACCGGCCGCATACACATGGCCCGCCCGTTTTGAAGGGCGGGGATTTCGAAGTCGCTCGAAACGTTGAGGCCGGCGAGCCGGCCTCAGGGCCTTTGCCCGTGACGCGGTTGCGACCGACATCGTACGTCTTGATGAGATCGGCGATCAGCGGTGATTCATCGATCTTCGAGATCAGCCCGGTGCAGTCGATGATGTAATCCGCGACGAGCTCCAGGTTCTCCTGATAGCTCGCCTTGCCCTGAAGCCGCGTGACGACGCGCGAGCCGCGCTCGCTCATGCTCTTCGACGTTGCCGTAGAAGACTTTGAACCAGCCTTCCTTCTTGCCGGTCGCAATGATGTCCAGCCAGTCGTCGCGATAGGCGGTGGTGGTGCCGCCCCACGCCGCCATCATCTTCGATCGCTCTTCCGGCGTCGCCGCATCGAGTTCCCTGAGATAAGTACCGCCCCAGCACGACTTCGGCCAGTTGAAGGCTTGATGCTCGGTATCGTTGTGGACCTCGCGCTGGGCGAGATCCCAATTCGACCCTTCGGTGATCCGGATTGCGGATGAGATGCAGGATCTGGATGTTCGGAGTTCTTTTGCCGCGCCTCGTAGACGCGCTGGATGATGCGCGAGGCGACGATGCCGCGCCCGCGGATCAGGACCGTTCCGCCCTTCTGTTCAAGGTTGCGGTAGACCTCTTCATGCTGGCTCGTAGCAGTTGACGACCGCGGTCGACTGCGGATGCTCGCGGCGGAATTTCTGGAGGTCGTCGAGGAAGTTCGACGCCGGATAGCCGGTGGCAATTTGCACGTAGCGCGCGACGATGAAGCGGTCACGATCCTGCGAGTTGTTGTCCGCCTCGCTTTCGCTCGCAGCGCGGTAGGCGATGACGTAGCGTTCGTCATCGGTCTTGCGGATTGCGATCACGCGGCCGGTGATCCACATGTCCTCCCAGCCGATCCGCTTGGCCTCGCGATCGATGGAGCTGAAAGACATCGATCAAACGCGGTGTGTAGGTCTCCGACACCGTCGGCTCGCCGAACACCTGGAACACATACTTCAGCCCGACGAGCTGGCCCCTGGCGAGATTGCGCACCGTCTCGCGGCTGGCGTAGCCGGGAAAGCCCCAGAGGTTGTCGGGGTCGAGATCGAGTTCGAACGGATGCGCTCGTGATCGGGGATCTGCGAGTTGCGGCACAGAGGCGGCCGTACTTCGAATAGGGGCTCTTGTTGTCGGCGATGCCGATGACGCGGATATTCTTCTTGTCGACGCCGAAAATCCGCAGGTGATCGACCCAGGCGAAACTGCCGTTGCCGCCGCCGATCGCGAGATACTCGATCTCCTGCGTCATCCGGCCCGACGCCTGGATCTCCTTGAACGGCACCTGCCGCTGATCGAACAGCCGCCCGGGGAATGTCGGACGCGCCGCCGGATCCTGTCCCGGAAGGCGCGTCGCCTCGACCGGCACGCGCGTCTCGACGAAGCGATAGGTCAGGATGAACGGGCCAACCGAAATCTCGGCGCCGGGCCGCCACTGCAGGCTGCTGATCCGCTGGCCGCGGTGCAGCGTGCCGTTCTGGCTGCCTTCATCGTCCAGCGTAACGACTATCGCCGTCGACGGTCACGGTGGCGTGCTTGCGCGACACCTGGGAGTTGTCGAGCAGGATTTCGCTCGCCGACGAGCGGCCGATCTGGAACGGGCCCTTGCCGGTCAGCGTGATGCGGCCGGGCGCGACATCGTTTACGTTCTCGGCAGGGCGCCAGGTGACTTCGATGGACATGACAATCGCCTATGGATCAAGACGCGGGATCGGAACGCCGCGCTGCGCGCGAAACGAAAGAGGTGAGCCGGTTCGAGGCCCGCTACAGTATCCTTGAAATGGCACCGGTGTTGGCGAGGTGGCGCCCGCACCACTTGCAGTTCTGCTCGTGAGGCGGGCGGTTGAGGAGCTGACAGGTCTCGTGCGAGCACACGATCGACTTCATATGCGGGTCGAGCACCTCAAAGCGGATGTGGCTGATTTCGACGACGTCGAGGGGTGCGAGAACCGCGCGCGGCTTGTTCACCTTCGACTTGTTGATCAGGATCGGCGGGCCGTTCTCGCCGTTTTCGACCACCAGCAGGCTCTGATCGGCGACCACCTGGAATGTTGCCACCGCGGTTTGTCCCACTCGGTCCAGCGATTGAGGTCGGCGAGGGCCAACGTCGAGCCGCGCCGGACGACGCCGATGCCGCGGCCGGGCAGCAGATCCATCCGCTGCAGCTCCAGTAGCGCAGCCTCCGTCGACAGGATCGTCAGCGGCGTCGCGTCGATCGGGCGGACGTGGTAGTCGCCGATCTCGATGTCGAACCTCGGCGACAACGCCACTTTCGCATCGCGCACGACGAGGCCACCGACGCGGCTGCCGTTGGAGCTGCTGTCGGTATAGTGCAGGCCGCGGGTCGTGCTTTCGATTATGCCATGCACCCGCGAAATGGTGCGGAACTTCGCATCGAACAGCACCTGGTTGTCGCTGTCGGGGTGCTTGCCGAGGCGCACGGGCAACCGGCAACTGGCGACATAATGCTCGCCCGTCACGTCGTTGCTGATGGAAAGATACAGCTTCTCGGTCATCGGACGTGGTCTCGATTCACAATATCATACCCCAGCCGGAGCCTCCCAATAGCGAAACGGCTGCATCACCCCGCCACGGGGCGACCTTGCTGCCCGCTAAGGCATCGAACCGACTGACCAATGGTTAGCATCTGGTGTGGTTCGAGTTGCTTTCCAAGCGATTACTAGATAAATATCAGCTCCTGCTGGCTCATTCCAGATGCAGTTTGCATGGATCCGCACGGCTTTGCCGGTCTCCACGAGCTGTTCTACACGGACCTGGCGGTGCCGGAAACTCGGCGCGCGAGGAGGGGGAAAAATGTGGCTCAAGCATATTGAACCCAAGGCGGTACTGCTTATCGCAGCCACGCTCATCGTCCTCATTCCTTTCGTGCTCTGGTGGCTGCTCCGGCTACGACGCATCATCCCGCTGGCGGTGATCCAGATTTTTACCGGCATTCTGCTTGGGCCGACGATCCTCGGCCATCTTGCGCCCGAGTTGCATGCAGTCCTTTTCGCGGGGAAGCAGCTCGAAGGCATCCGCGCCCTGGCCGCGATCTCGATCTGCCTGTTCGCCTTCCTGGCCGGGACCGAGACCGATCGTGACGTGATCCGCAGCGCCGGCCGCGCCGTGATGTCGATCGGCGTCGGCGGACTGACCGTGACTTGGCTCGTCGGGATCGTCATCGGCTACCAGCTCGCCCTGAAATATCCGTCTGCGATGGGCAGCGACGGCGGCATCCTCCTGTTTGCCGTCGCCTTCGGGCTGTGCAACGCCGTCCCAGCGCTGCCGGTCCTGGCGGCAATCCTTGGCGAACTCGGGCTCAATCGCCGGCGGGTCGGCGCGGTGGCTCTCGCGGCCGCTGCGGTCGGCGATATCGTGCTGTGGGGCGCCATGGCGATCATCCTGCCCCTCACCAAATCGGGCGACATGGTAACGTCGGTCGGCCTGACGATCGCCGGTGGCGCCGGCGCATTGGGGCTCCTCCTGCTGATCGTCAACCCCCTGCTTCGACAGGCACTGCGCACCAATGCCCCGGAGCGCGTCCTCATGATCCTCGTGGGTATCGCCATCTTTGGGACCGCGGCGATCACGGAAGCGGCCGGATTGCATATGGTGCTCGGCGCCTATGCCGCGGGCGTGCTGCTGCCGGACAAGATCCGTCACATGGCGGCGGACAAGCTCGACATGCCCACGTCGATGCTGCTGTTGCCGTTCTTCTTCCTGTCTGCCGGTCTCGACGCGCGCATCAGCGGCTCGGACACGACCGTGTGGACGATCTTCCTTGCCGGCATGGTCGTCTGCACCTTCATCAAGGTGCTCGCGACGACAATCGCCGCACGGCTCGGCGGCGAGAATTTCGCCTTCGGCATCATGTCCGGCATCCTGCTGCAGACGAAGGGACTGATGGAACTCGTCATCGTCACCGTGTTCCGCGACATCGGCCTCGTCAGCGGCCAGACCTATTCGGCCCTGGTCCTGGTGGCGCTGGCCTCGACCGCGCTGACGATGCCGCTGACCAAGATCTTTCTTCCGCACCTCGGCGAGGCCATGGATCGCAGTGGTGTGCGCCCCAAGTCCCCCCCTCAACGAGGCACAGGCACGTAGCGGATCAACTGCTGGATCTGCTGCTCAGCCATCGGCAACAGGACGGAATTGCGCAATCCGGGCGGCTGGTCCGATTGCGGCATCGTCGCGCGGAACTGCACCGCGGGAGGAATGACGGCGATCGCGCAGAGCAGCGCGCCGATGAAGGCTCCGAACGGAATGCCGACGAGGCGATCGATCGCGCGGCCGATGCCCGACGACGACAGCACGTCGCGCAGCCCCCGCCACAGGATGCCGAGCAGGCTGTAGACGACGATCAGGGCCACGATAAAAATTGCCGCGTAGGCGATGCTCGAAGCGGCCGCGAACGACAGGCCAGTTTGCGCGGCGAGCTGCTGGAGGAGGTCCTTCTGGTTCATCGCGACGTAGACCACCGGCAGCGCCGCCACAGGCACCGCGGTCAAAAACCGAACCAGCCCGAACAGCATCAGGCTCGTCCCGCCGATCAGAAGGCCGATCAGGGCAAAGACGGCCGGTAGTCCGACGATGGTCCAATCGAGCCATGTCATCGATGCAAATAGTGCCGGGTCGAACATGGCGCGTCTCCGTGTGCTGCTGATCGCTTGCGTGCCGCGAATGGTCTAGAGTCTTCCGCCCTCGGCGGAAGCGCTTGGCCGGCCCGCTCCCCCACCCGGCCACCCAATGGCATCATACTTATGGGTGACCGGGCGAGGGAGCGGGCGGTTCTGACTAAACCAGAAAAGCTCTAACGCCGCGGCTGCGGACGTTCCGGCGCGATAGCGGCGCTATCGAGGCGCCGGCGCGGGTACTGGCGCGGGAATCTGCGAAGCATCCGGCAGCGGCGCCGAGGTCGGGGTATGCCGCGTCGCCACCTGCGCCACGAGGCGCGAGAGGAGCTGCGCCGTCGCGAGCCCCGTCACCGGCAGCCCTTGTGCCCTCTCATAATCGACGATGGCGGCTTTGAGGACGGGTCCATAGTCGCCGTCGGCGCGGCCGGAATAGAAGTTGAAGGCCGCCAGATGTTCCTGGAGCTGCCGGAGCGGGGCGCCGGTCGCGAGGATCTGCGCCGCCCGGAACGTCGCGACGTGCCCCGCGAAGACGGTAGCATTGACGGCCGTGTTGGCGATCGTCTCGGTCTGCTGGCGATGCGTGACTTGGCCTTGCTGGGTGACGACGCGGGACTGGACGTAGGTACCGACGTTCACGGCCACCACCACCGGGCCTTGCGGCCCCTCGGCGAGGATCGGCGAGCCCGATGAGGCGCCGCCGGTATCGCAGGTATGCAAGATGATCTGAGTAAAGCAATGG
>CAVZHG010000002.1:0-68950 GCA_963775035.1 uncultured Alphaproteobacteria bacterium
GCATTTGCTCGAAACGTCCCATGCGAATCTTTCTCCAAGACGGCAGCCACGACCTTGACAATGCCCACGGCAACTGGTGGCTCGGTAACTTGCAAATGGAAGCGGCGATCGAAGTTCGCCGAGTACGACTACAAATTCGTCCCCGGCGAAGGCGCCCACAACGGCAACCATGGCGGCACGCTGATGCCGGAGTCGCTGCGGTGGTTGTGGCGGGATTACAAGTTGCCGGAGTAGCGGGCACCCCCCCTCTTTCAAAAAATACGGTGATTTTCGCCGCGTTCGATGAACCGCGCCCCTCCGCCTCGCACGACTATCCTACCGAATCAGCCGGAGGACGCCCCATCGAACGCACCAGCCAACAGATCCGCGACGAACTGCTCGTTCTCCGTTGCCGTCGTCAAGATTTGGCCGCCTGGAACGAGCTCGTCGCCTGCTGGAACGAGCGGCTCCACTACTTTCTCCGCCGGCTGATCGACCACGAGCAGGACGCGGCCAACGTCCTGCAAGAAGTCTGGCTCGGCGCCTTCCGCAACATCGGCAACTTGAAGCAAGACGCCCGCCTCGCCCCTTGGCTCTACACCATCGCCCGCCGCGCCGCGATGAACCACTACCGCGGCCGCTACGCCCACGACGAAGCGGCCGCCGTCGACATTGAATCACACGAACCAATCAGCGACCGCGACGAGCAACTCGACGTCGACAACGCCGAGCAGATCCACTTTGGACTCGGCCGCCTTCCGCTCCCCGAGCGTGAAATCCTTACGCTCTATTTCCTCGACGACCTCGCTGTCGCCGAAATCGCCTCCGTGCTCGAAATCCCTATAGGCACCGTGAAGTCGCGACTGTCGAAAAGCGCGCTCGTCGCTCCGCCGCATTCTCGATGAGGAGGCCGCACGTCATGAACGCTAACTCCAACTCGCTCGGCCAGCGTCTGCTCGCCGTCGAACCTCTCAGCCCCGATTCCCGCCAACAACTCGAACAGGATCTCTCTCACATGTTCCAACGCGAACTTACGACGACGCGACGCAGCTTCTTCGGCGCCGTCGCCGCCAGAGCCCTCGTCAGCGGCGGCATCTCCGGGGCGCTCGCCCTGACCGAACCCGACCTCCCGACGCTCCCGCGCATTGCGCTGGTCGTCGGCTCGCTCTTCGGTTTCGCTTGGGCCGTCGTCGCTGCTCGCATCTGTTGGCGCGGTGCGCTCGATCTCAAACGCGACGCCCGTCAGATCGCGGCGATGGTCTGGACGTTTACCGTGCTGATGATGACTTTCTTTCTCGCCGCCGGGATGACGGCGGACGACCGCCTGCAAGGTTTGCTCCTCATCGCCGGCGGTCTGCCGTTTCTCATCGGCGCCGGCGTCTACTGGCTCAACTATCGGATCGAACAAGCGGAGCTGAACACACAGGAAAAGTTCCTACAGCTGGAGCTTCGCCTCGCCGGCCTTGGCGAGCGGCTGGGAGCGGAGTGAACGAGTTAGCGCCGGGCGACTGCAATCGAATTGTGTCGCCATGGGCCTTTCTGTCGCGGATCGATTTTTGGCGACAGAATGGTGAGGTCGTAAGTTGTGGCATGAACAATAGTTGTGGTAACTTGGCCGCTGGTAATTATGTCGCCTTTGTCGTTACTGATGAATTAGCTGCGGGCGATCATGTCGCCCAAATCGATTTTTCGCGACAGTAATCGCAAGTCATTCTGTCATCGTCATTTAGAACAAATCGCATGGCGACGACGACAACGACGCCAAAAACAGCATTGACGTGTGCAAGCGAACCATTCCGGCATCCCCTTGATAGGCGCTAAGTCTCGTGGCCGAGTTGCTGTAGCTGCCATTGGTGCCGATCTCTTCCTGTTGAAGTCGAGCCAGCTAACGAACGGATTGGCGGGCGGCATCGCCTGGGACAGTCGCACCATAACATATAGTGAGGCAAATATGGGAAACTATTCTTGGCCACTTGCCGTGGCAATGCCTTACCCGAGACGTTCGAGACGATTGCTCAGATTTACTAGGCTCCCGCATTGTTCCTTGGCCCACATTGTCTGCTAATATCGAGCAAAAGAGACTTCATCCTTCGATACTGACAGCAGGAGATGCTAATGACCACGCACCATCGCCCCTCGTGATCTCACCATGTCCAAGCAGTACTAAGCGTCGCCTTTTTCGTGATGGCATTCACCACTGCAATGGCGCGGCTCCATTCAAGTTTCATGGCGTCGGCGTCGTACGAGACGGAACACAAGAAGAATTGCCGGTGAAACGGTAACCCTTTCATTTACTTACGACACAGACAATTGGCTCCGCGAGACACGACGCCGGCGATTGGGTGCGATGGGAGGCCGCTGCTTCCATTCCGATCCAGGTCGAGGGATCGCTGTCGGGAAACAACTTTCAAATCGGTCCTGTCGTCTCGGCGCTTGCCACGGCCAATTTCTACACCACTTGGCAGTTCAACACAGGAACGCCCAATGTAGTACTTTCAAGGCTCGGCTCGGGCAGACGCTCCGCTGAAAAACAGTCAGTTCAATACCGACATTCCATCATCGTTCTTGGCCGCTGCGCATCGGATCTTCGTCGATGAGATGGCTAGTGGCGGCATTTGGACGAGAAGTGATTACAGCTACTGGGCGGGCGACAATTACCTGGTCGACCCGGCGAATGGAATCTTTAACCGCGACGAGCTGGCACTGAAGAACTTTCAGTGGAGACTTACCGCCGTCCCGGAGCCGCATTCGATTTGCTTAGCCCTGCTAGCTCTGGCGGCGTTCGGGGGACGATTCCGGCGGCCGACGATGCCTCGTCAGTTGTGTACGGAGTTGTGATGAACAAACTTAAGTGGTTGCATCGAGTCGTGCTCACGATCGCTGTCGTCGCCTGCCTGGGGAAAACGTCTTCTCGAGGCGAAGAAGCGATCCGCCTCACCGTCGACAACTTCAATCGCGCTCGAGTCGGACATGTACTTCGCCCGCTTCGTGAAGGAAGGGGGATTCGGCAAGTTCAGCCACGAGCGGCGAACTCGCCTCGATCGACGACCAAACGGTCGTCCGGCTCAATCGCGACACGCTTTACTCCTTCGGCGTCTTCGATCTGACGGCCGGGCCGGTGACGGTGACGCTGCCGGAGGTCGGCAAGCGGTTCATGTCGCTGCAGGTCATCAACGAAGACCAGTACGCCAACGACGTCTACTACGCGCCGGGCAAGTTCACGATCACGCAGGAATCCGCCGGCACGCCGTACGTCGCCTTGGCGGTGCGGACGTTCGTCAATCCGAGCGACCCTGCCGACATACAGGCCGTTCACGAGCTGCAAGATCAGATCAAGGTTGAGCAGAAGTCGCTGGGCAAGTTTCAAGCTCCAGAACTGGGACCCCGAATTCTCAAACGAAAATCCGCGACGCGCTGCTCAATCTCGCCGCGGCCAACGGAGGGATCGACTCCCGCGGATGTTCGGCCGCAAGGATCAGGTCGATCCGATTCAGCATCTCATCGGCTCCGCCGCAGGGTGGGGAGGCAACCCGCAGCGGCAGCGACGTACTTCGGCGTCGTACCGCCGAAGAACGACGGCAAGACGGTCTATCGACTCACGGTGAAGGACGTGCCGGTCGACGGCTTCTGGTCGATCAGCGTTTACAACGCCGAGGGGTACTTCGTGAAGAACGCTCAGAATGCCTACACGCTCAACAACGTCACGGCAAAGCCCAACGCCGACGGCTCGTACACGATCCAGTTCGGCGGCTGCGACGGGAAGACGCCGAACTGTTTGCCGATCATGCCGGGGTGGAACTATATGGTGCGGCTCTATCGGCCGCGGGCGGAGATTCTCGAGGGAAGTGGACGTTCCCGCGGCGGAGGCGGTGAAGTAAGTGGCCGTGCATGAGCCCCGCGAGGGGCGGCATTGAATAGCCAGGGGCGTGAGCCCCTGGAGCAAGTACGGTAGTAACGCGTTGAGCCCCGGAGGGGCGACACCCTATTCAGACGCGACGCTAGGATTTCTTTCGTCCCTCTGGGGCTTTGGATTACGTTCGGGCCGTTACCAGGGGCTGACGCCCCTGGCTATTATCTGCCGCTCCTTCGGACCTAAGTCACTCAACGACTACACGGCGCTCTTGGCGTCCCTGGCGGTTCGTCTTTTGGCGGGGCTGTCGGGTTGAAAGCCCGACCTACTGGTGCCAAATCGAGTCTGGGGTCGTGGCGCCGCTCAGGGCGCGGGCGATGAGGGCCGTCCGCTCGAGGGCTTCGCGCAGCGGGGCGGCCCAGGGGCCCTGTTCGGTGCGCTTCCAGGCGGCTCGGGCCATCTCAATCGACGGATCATCGCCGGCGGCGAGCGGGTCGGCGGGGAGTCGATCGTAGTACGAACGGAACATCGTCGTCGACGCGAAGAACGCGCGGAGCCCGACCTGGTCGGCCAGCGCCGCTTGCAGCCGCAGGCAGGCGTGTTCGTGGACGCGCTTGGCCGGATTAAAGTTGTCGAGCCCCCAGTCTGGTTTCTGCAAACTCTCGGGCCCTTCGCAGAGGGCGTGGCAAACTTCGTGGAGAATCATCTGGGCCAGCGAGTCGTCGGGATCGAGCGTCTCAGGCGTGCCGATCGTCAGGACGCCGTCGCCGTTCCACGAGGCGTTGACCTCGGCGCTGCGCTCGATGCGGATTCCCAGCTGCGCCGCCGCGTGGATCCAGATGAGCGCGAGGGGGTCGGCGTAGGTTTTCTCGATGTTTCGCACGGGAGTCGGCGTTCAGGGGCTCGCGGGAGTTCTCGGCACGAGCATGCAGTTTAGGCCGAACGAGCCGCCGACGACAGTTGGGACTCGCCAGTGGTCGCTAAGGAGTGTAGACTGCGACGGGCGCCAGGCCTGCCGCCGTTCGCGCAGCAGGCCGACTCCCAGCAGAAGCCAACCATCGCCCCGCACGCCGCCGCCCGCGTCGGCCTGCCGCTCGTCGCCAACGGAAAGGCCCTCCTGCCATGCTTGCCGACAACCGTCGAAAATTTCTTTCCGCGTCGCCGCCGCTGGAATGACCACGTTCGCGATGCGGCTGTCACGCCGCCGCGACGCGGCTGGTCCGCGGAGAACGCTACGTCGGAAACTCCGTCGCAGCCGATGCTCGGCGCGCCTCGGCCCGGAAGCGTCATGGGAATTGCTCTACACGACGCAAGGCAAGTCGGCGCCATCGGCCTCAACGGCGGCGAGCCGCGCTATTTCGACTTCCAATCCCCAATCAAGCGACCTGGCAGCCGGGCCCGATCCTGCCGAACGGCAAAGGATTGATTTTCCTCAGCATGGAGTCGCGGCGCGACGGCGATGGCAAGTCGTTCGATAAGTATTACACCCAAACGCCGACGCATCTCTGGCTCTACGATCTCAAGACCAGCGACCTGCGCGAGCTTTGCACGAAGGATCGCCCCGCGCCGTTCATCACGCCGGCGCTGCTGCTCGGCGACGACCGGCTGCTCGATTCAGGTGGTGCGCGAGGGAGTCGGGCAAATCTACAGCGTCAACCTCGACGGCTCCGACGCGCGCGAGTTCACCGCGCGGGGGAAGGCTTGCCGTACGGGCTCAGCCTGCAGTCCCGACGGACAGCGCGTCGCGTTCCATCTGGCCAGCCCCGCCGGCTATCAGATCTGGACCTCCGACCTCGACGGCCAAGATCGCCGACTCGTCGCGGCCGATCCGGCTCATCTCTACTTCGGGACGAGTTGGTCGCCCGACGGCAAGTCGATCTTGTTCGTCGATTGCCACTATCATGACGATCCGGGACACGACTGGGCCGACGTCTGCGTGGGGACCGAGGACGGAACTCCCCACCGCGTCCTCACCAAAGATCAATCGATGTGGTTCGCGGCGACGTACGGCAATCCCGAAACGCGCGGCGGCGGTTCAAACCTGCCGGCCTGGACGCACGACGGCACAGATTCTTTTTCCGCGCCGTCTTCCTGACTCGAAAGTGGCGTGGGAGTTCCAACCGCAACGTCCCGACGTCGATCACTTCAATCGCGACTTCAAACCGGAGTTGGCGCACGGCGGCACGGAGATCTGCCGTCTCGACCCGCGCGACGGCTCGTGCGAGCCGCTGCTGCGTAACGAACCGGGCGTGTGGGATTTTCGGGCGACGGAGTCACCCGATGGCCGCTGGATTGCGTTCTGTCGCGCGAAGACTGGCGAGGCGCCGGCGCTGTGGGTGATGAACTCCGACGGCGGCGAAGCGCGGCGGCTGACGCGGGGTTGGGAAGATCGGGGGGCTGATCATCCGCGGTGGTTGGCAAACAACACTTCGTCAGATAGCTGACGTGAGGTAGCGGGTAGCGGGTAGCCCAGGTTGGCGTACTCAGCCTACCTGGGCGGCGAAGCCGCGGGAGGCCATCCTGACAATGATGCCGGCAATCGTTGCAGACTGTTCGTAATTGCTTCTTGGGCTGCGCCCCGGTAGCCGCTGGGGCGGCAACCGGGTGCTCCCGCTGATGATAGAGAATTTATTGCCCGTCCAATGATAAGGTCGCAGCAACTACCGTACGTGAGATGTATCCTAATGACGCCACAACGAAGACGACTCTTGCAGGCAAGAAAGATTTACTCCGATTCGCGAGAACCATTGAGGGGAGCATTGCGGCGACGAGCTTGACTCAGAATTTGTCAGAACAGGTCATAGGGATTGGCGTCGCCATTGACTGGTGCGTAGAGCAGCAGAGATGGACGACATTGCATTTCTAGGAAAGCAACTCAACCGGTCAGAACACAAGCCCTCATTTATCGAGTTGCTAAGATTCAACTTCATGTGGTTTGGGCTGAATGCGATTTATTCAGGCCAACTTTGTTCAGCTCATAGGGAGCACCGCCGAAGGGAGAATTTGAAAAGTTCAAGGTCCTGTTTAATGCCACCCCCATTAACGTGACCGGCATTGAGGCAACGCTGCACGCGTTGTTGATGAAGAACACTTCACCACGAATGCCTGGAGTTGCGAAAGGTACCTCTGTTTCCACTCTTAATGCAATTCAAACGAAGTACCTTGAGCATGCCGCAACTGGAGGGGCAGTCGCGGAAGCGATTGATACCGCCGCCAAATCCGGACGTATAACTTCGCTGGATCTTCCAACGATGATATATGCATTTCGGAACTGGTCAGTTCACGCGCAGCGTCAGACGGCAGCTTCGGCACTCGTCCAGGCTTCATCGTATATGTCAACACGCTACAAGAATTACTTGCAGAGGTGCATTACAGCACAGCCGGGATCATATTTGGAAGGTTTAGCCCAAGAGAAACCCCAAGACCCCCACGCCTTTGCAGACGCAGGGGCCGTCACCCGGACTCGTCCGCCGATCACCTAGAGTCCTTGCGCAGGGGATTGGCGACGATTGGGCGCGCGACAGCGTCGATGCCGGCTGCGGTATCGTTGAAACTGTCCTTGGCGATGAGGGCGAGGCCTGCGGCGAAGTCCTCGGCCGATGCCGCGGCGCGCTCGGCTAGCGCGAACCAACCGCCTATCAGTGTCGCGATCAAAAGGGCGACACAAGTGAACCGGTGCATGAGGCCTCTATTCGGTTGAGTGCGCCGTGGTGCGTGCGCCGAGTAGTCGCTTGAGGGTCGTCTGAGACGGTCTCCCCGCCAACGTGGCGGGGAGACGCACGCTTACATGCTGAAAGCGTGGTGGAGGCCACGCCGGTCAGTGGCAGACGTCAGTTAGAGCCGCACTTGCCAGACTTGGTGTTGAAGTTGCCGCACTTCTTGCCCACCCAGTCGGCCTCGAGATCCTTCGAGCCGTCGAGGTAGTCGGTCCAGGCGTCGCCGGGGACGAGACCCTTGGTCTGCCACACCACGTCGAACTGACCATCGGCGCGGATTTCGCCGATCAGCACCGGCTTGGTGATGTGGTGGTTCGGCAGCATCTTCGAGATGCCACCCGTCAGGTTCGGCGCCTCGATGCCGGGAAGGCGTCGATGACCTTGTCGGCGTCGAACGACTTGGCCTTTTCGACCGCCTTCACCCACATGGCGAAGCCGATGACGTGCGCTTCCATCGGGTCGTTCGTCACCCGCTTCGCGCCCATCTTGGCCTTCCACAGCTTGATGAACGCATCGTTGCTCGGGTCCTTGACCGACTGGAAGTAGTTCCAGGCGGCGAGATGGCCGATGAGGTCCTTGGTGTCGAGGCCCGCGAGTTCTTCCTCGCCGACCGAGAAGGCAACGACGGGAATGTCGGTCGCCTTGACGCCCTTGTTGGCGAGTTCCTTGTAGAACGGCACGTTGGCGTCACCGTTGATGGTCGACACGACGGCCGTCTTCTTGCCGCCCGAGCCGAACTTCACGATGTCGGAAACGATCGTCTGCCAGTCGGAATGTCCGAACGGCGTGTAGTTGATCATGATGTCCTCTTTCGCGACGCCTTTCGCGAGGAGGTAGGCTTCAAGGATCTTGTTGGTCGTGCGTGGATAGACGTAGTCGGTGCCGGCGAGCACCCAACGCTTCACGTCGCCGCCATCCTTGCTCATCAGGTAGTCGACGGCGGGGATGGCTTGCTGGTTCGGAGCCGCACCGGTGTAGAACACGTTGCGCTCGCTCTCTTCGCCCTCGTACTGGACGGGGTAGAAGAGGATGTTGTTCAGCTCCTTGAAGACCGGGAGCACGGACTTGCGGCTGACGCTGGTCCAGCAGCCGAACGTGGCCGCAACCTTGTGCTGCGTGATCAGCTCGCGGGCCTTCTCGGCAAAGAGCGGCCAGTTCGATGCGGGGTCGACGACGACGGCCTCGAGCTTTTTGCCGAGCACGCCGCCCTTCTTGTTCTGCTCCTCGATGAGCAGCAGCATGACGTCCTTGAGGGTCGTCTCGCTGATCGCCATGGTGCCGGACAGCGAATGTAGAATGCCGACCTTGACCGTATCCTGGGCGAGAGCAACGGTCCCGCCCGATAGCAACGCGCTTCCCGTCAGTGCCGCGGCTGCAAATCCCGCGAGCACATTTCGACGTTTCGGCATGCCTACCTCCTCTGACTGCTTCTGACGGTTAACGTCGGTCGCAAGCCGTGTGCCAACGCGAGGAGGAAGTTAAAAATGTATTAAATTCAGCGTACTAGGGCGGGAGGGGGATGTGCGGCAGGTCGCCGGCTGGAGATGTCAATGATTAAATATTAGGCGACCGAACGACGTTGCCTGCAAAACAGGCCGAATCCGACGCCGATTGCTCCGGGGGCGGGCAAATTGCTCATCTCATAGACGTTTATCGCTGCGATGGCGGGCAAATCGGAGATACAACCCTCCGATACACCCCAGGTTCCACGCCCGGCACCGAAATGCCATTCGGCCCCGCCGGATCTGCTCCGACGGGGCCGAATATGGGGCCTGCAACGCTCGAGCCGCCAGAGCTTTGCTCAGGCTTCCCTCTCCACCGCCCTTCAGGCTTTCCTCTCCACCGCCTTTCAGGCGGGCGCGAAGCAGGCGATCTTGGTGCCATCCTCGCGCGGCTTGAAGACGACCTTCACCTTCTGGCCGATCTTCACGGTCGCCGGATCGCAATCGACGATGTTGGTCATCATCGAGACGCCCTCGTCGAGCGTCACGTAGGCGATGACGTAGACGGGCTTGGCCGGCCGCATGACCGAGTAGGTGTAGATCGTGCCGGTGCCCTTGGCTGCGCCATCTCGACGTTCGTCGACAGGCACATGCGGACAGACGCCGCGCGGGTAGTAGAGCGGCTTGTTGCACGGCTTGCAGTGGCCGAGCAGCAGCTTGCCGGCCTTGGCGCCTTCCCAGTAGGGCTCGGAGCCGGGGGTCGGCGGGAACGGCCTGATAGACTTTTTCTTCGCTCATCGTCGCTTACTCCCGCTCCATGATCACTGTGCCGCCGACATGGCGCGTGCCGAGCGAGCCGCCCGTGCCGTGCGCCAGCGCCAGATCGCAGTTCTTGACCTGCACTTTCGGATGCGCTTCGCCGCGAAGCTGGCGCACCGCCTCGATCACCTTGGTCATGCCGCCGCGGTTGCCCGGGTGGTTGTTGCAAAGCCCGCCGCCGTCGGTGTTGAACGGGAGCTTGCCGACGCCGGAGATCAGGTTGCCGTCGGAGACGAACTTGCCGCCCTGGCCCTTCTCGCAGAAGCCGAGATCCTCGATCTGCATCACCACGGTGATCGTGAAGCTGTCGTAGATCGAGGCGTACTTGATGTCGCTTGGCTTGACGCCGGCCTCGTCGAAGGCCGTCTTGCCCGACCAGCGGCCGGCCGAGAACGTCAGGTCGAGATCGACGCCCGCCCATCTGGATGCTTGATCGCTTCGCCGACGCCGATCACCTTGACCAGCGGCCGCTTGAGGCTCTTGGCGATCTCGGGCTTGGCGACGATCAGCGCGCCGCCGCCGTCGGAGATGACGCAGCAGTCGAGCCGGTGCAGCGGATCGGCGACCATCGGCGAGTTGACCACTTCCTCGACGGTCACGACCTTCGGCAGCATGGCGTGCGGATTGTGCTGGGCGTGGTGCGAGGCCGCGACCTTGACCCAGGCGAGCTGCTCGCTGGTGGTGCCGTACTGGTGCATGTGGCGCATCGCGCACATGGCGTACATGTTGGCGGTCGCCGGGCCGTAGGGGAACTCGAACTGGAGGTCCGGCTGCTGCGGATTGCCCATCCGCGGCGCGGTGCCGGTCTGCACGCCCTCCGAGCGCGGCCGGCCGGCGAGCGTGATCAGCGCGACGTTGCACTTGCCCGCCGCGATCGCTTCGCGGCATGGCCGACATGGAGCAGATAGGACGAGCCGCCGGTGTCGGTCGTGTCGATGTGCTTGAGCTTCAACCCCATGTAATCGACGAACGAATTGCCGCCGAGGCCGGGCGTGTCGCCGGCGGCGCAGAAATAGCCGTCGATGTCGTCCTTGGTGAGCCCCGCGTCCTCGATCGCGCCCTTGGCGACCTCGGCGTGCAGCTGCGCCAGAGACGTGTCCGGCGCCTTCCGCGTCGGGTGCTCGTAGGCCCCGACAATGTACGCTTTGCCCTTGGTGCTCATCCGGTCATGCTCTCCTGGAACTCCCTGCGGTGCGCTAGCGGTCCATCTAACATTCGCATTCCTTCTCGGTGGGCGTGTTTGCGAATGTTAAATCAAAGGACCACTAGAAATATAACGTCCAGGAGCATTGGATTTGACATTCGCCTAGCGAGCCCGCCGCTGGGTGGGTAGCGAATGTCAAATCAATGCTCCACTAGTCTTGATTGCGCCTGAACCTCACGCCTGCGCCCCCGCGCGTCAAGTCCGACCTCGGCAATGGCCTATGCAGAGGGCGACCACTGAGGTTTTCCAGGGGCGATGCGACCGGGGACGAAAGCCATTGCTGCGCTGTGGGCTCGCCCTATAATCGCGGCCAAATCACCCCGGCTGGCTCTGGTCGGGCGGAGACACTACGGCAAGGGGGCGTGAGATGCTCGCACGCAGTTTCGGGATCCTCATCGGCTATGCCCTCGCGTGCCTGGCGTTCGCGGTTGTGATCGTCGCGTTCGTGTTCACGCCGGCCGAAATGGCATCACTGCCGTCCGACGTCGCCGGCAACCGGCTCACCATGGCCGGCCAACACGTGCTCCTGAGCGCCACCCAGGTCGCGATCATCGCCGCGCCCCTCGCGCTCGTCGCGGCATTGATCTCGGAATGGCGCGGCATCCGCGAGTGGCTCTACTTTGCCGCGGTGGCGCTCCTGATCGCCGTCGTCGGCTTCCTCGCGCAATACGTGAGCGAGCTGCAGGGTCAGCCGAGCATCGTCAACAACTACGCGCTCGCTGCGTTCCTGTGCGGCGGTTTCGCGGCCGGCATCGTCTATTGGCTGGTCGCGGGGCGCACCGCGGGTCGGTCACGATCTACACCGTCCGACGCGCCCGCCGCCACGCCCGATCCCGAGCAAGCGTGAGCGCCGCGGGCGTGGTTGCGATCGACGGTCGGCCGCGCGGATTGCCATGCAAAACCTCCGGATAGGCGTCGTCGGGGCCGGCACCGGAGGCCTCGCGGCGGCGGCGTTCCTCGCCCGCGATGGCCACCGGGTCGAGTTGCTCGAGCGTTTCGCCGAGGCGCGTCCGGTCGGCGCTGGCCTGCTGCTGCAGCCGACCGGCCTCGCGTGCTTGGCGCGGCTGGGCCTCGACGAAGGCGCCCTGGCGCTCGGCGCTGTCATCCACGACATCCAGGGCCGCACGGTCGGCGGATGGCCGGTCCTGGCGATCGACTACCGGCGCCTGCGCCCGCATCTGTTCGGTCTCGGCATCCATCGCGCCAGCCTGTTCGCGCTGCTGCATGATGAGGTCGCGCGCCTTGCCGTGCCGGTTGCGACGGGCGTCGACGCGGTCCGCGTCGAGTGCCACGCGCGCGGGCGCACGGTCGTGGTCGACCGTGACGGACGGCATCATGGCCCTTACGATCTGGTGGTCGACGCGAGCGGAATGCGCTCGGCGCTGCGGGCCGCGGTCGGCGGACGGATCCGCGATCGGCCGTTCACCTACGGCGCTATCTGGGCGGCACTGCCGATCACCGATGGCTGGCTGGATCGTGCGACGCTAGCGCAGCGCTACGACGGTGCGCCGGTCATGATCGGCGTGCTGCCGATCGGCCGGATGCCGCAAGACCCGACGCCGCGCGCAGCATTTTTCTGGAGTATGCGCGCCGACCAGCACGGGGCGTGGCTGGCCGCCGGGATCGACGCCTGGAAGGCGCGCGTCACGTCGCTGTGGCCGGCCGTTGCGCCGATCCTCGAAGCGGTACGCACGCCTGCCGACCTCACCTTCGTTTCCTACTCGGATGTCGTCGTCGGCGCGGCCGTACTGCCCGGACCTGCGCTTGGCTGTCATCGGTGACGGCGCGCATGGGACGAGCCCGCAACTCGGACAGGGCGCAAACCTCGCTCTGATCGATGCGCTGACATTGGCCGACGCGCTCAAGTCTGGCGCGACGGTCGAAGCCGCTCTCGCCGCCCACCACGAGCGCCGGCGGCGCCACGTCGCGTTCTACCAAATCGCGAGCCGCTGGCTGACGCCGTTCTTTCAGTCGGATAGCCGGGCGGCGGGGTTGCTGCGGGACGCGACCTTCGGGCTCGCGTCACGGGTGCCGTTCGCGGAGGGCCAGATGCTGCGCACGCTCGCTGGGATCAAGACCGGTGTGTTCGCTACCCTTGATCCTGGCGACTGGAGCCCGCGGTATGGGTTGAAGGGTCAGCCCTCCAGCGCGCGATAGCTGATGATCTTGCCGGCATCATCGAGCTCATAGACCAGCGGCACGCCGGTCGCGAGTTCGCGCTTGAGGATCTGCTCGCGGCGTGAGCCCTTCGAGCTTCATGATCAGCGCGCGCAGCGAATTGCCGTGCGCGGCCACGATCACATTCTTGCCGGCTGCGAGGCGCGGCTAGATCTCCGCGTCGTAGTAGGGCAGGACGCGGGCCGCAGTGTCCTTCAGGCTTTCGCCGCCGGGCGGCGGCACGTCGTAGCTGCGCCGCCAGATCAGCACCTGCTCCTCGCCCCACTTTTTCCGCGCATCGTCCTTGTTGAGGCCCGAGAGGTCGCCGTAGTCGCGCTCGTTGAGCTTCTGGTCGAGGATCGTCTCGAGGCCCTCCTGGCCGAGCTCGGCGAGGATCAGCCGTAGCGTGTGCTGGGCGCGCATCAGCGAGCTGGTGAAGGCGATGTCGAAGCCGAGCCCTGCTGCCTTGAGCAGCCGGCCGGCGCGTTGTGCTTCCTCGACGCCCTTCTCGGTGAGGTCGGGGTCCTTCCAGCCGGTGAACAGATTGAGCTTGTTCCACTCGCTTTCGCCGTGACGGACGAGCACGAGGACGTTGCTGGTCATTGGTCGCGATCGGTTCCGAAATGTCTGGCGTTGTCTGAGTTCTGACGGCCTGTCGCGCAATTCAGATCCCGAGCACGTCGGCCATGGTGAACAGGCCCGGCCCCTTGCCGCGGCCCCACAGCGCGGCCTTGACGGCGCCGCGGGCGAAGATGCCGCGGTCGGTGGCGATGTGGGTCAGCTCGATACGCTCGCCGTCGGCGGCGAAGATGACGCTGTGCTCGCCGACGACGTTGCCGCCGCGCAGCGTCGCAAAGCCGATGTCGCCCGCTTGCGGGCGCCGGTGTGGCCGTCGCGCGCGCGGACGCTTGATCCTTCGAGCTCGATCTTGCGGCCGTCGGCGGCCGCCTGCCCCAGCATCAGCGCGGTGCCGGACGGCGCGTCGACCTTGTGCTTGTGATGCATCTCGACGACCTCGATGTCGAAATCGGCGTCGAGCGCCGCGGCGACCTTGCGCGTGATCGCGACCAGCAGATTGACGCCGAGGCTCATGTTGCCGGCCTTGACGATCGTGGCGTGGCGCGCCGCGGCCTTGATCGCGGCCTCGTCGCTCGGGCGTGCAGCCGGTCGTGCCGATGACATGGACGATGCGGGCGTTGGCGGCGAGACCGGCGAACTCGACCGCTGCCGTCGGGCGCCGTGAAATCGAGGATGCCATCGACCTTGGCGATCACCTCGAGCGGATCGTCGGTGATCGTGACGCCGAGCTGGCCGACGCCCGCGAGCAGCCCCGCGTCCTGGCCGAGCGCGTTGGAGCCCGGCCGCTCGATGGCGCCGGCGATCACGCAGCGCCATCGACGCGTGCACGGCGCGGATCAGCTCCGCCCCATGCGGCCGGCGGCGCCCATCACGGCAAGCTTCATCTCGCTCATTGGTCTGCCCCGATTGAATTTACTGAGGCCCTATAGCACCCGGCGGCAACCGGGTGAAAGGCCCGATCAGCCGCGCGCGACCTGTGCCGCGACGCAGACCCAGCGGCCGCCCCGCCGCGCCCAGATGTCGGTGTAGCGGCCAGTGCCGGCTTGGCCGTCGGGCTTCGTATAGACGGTGCGGGCATGGATGATCGCGACGTCCCCGAACAGGCGGATGTTGACGTCATCGGGCCGCAGCCCTGTGACGCCGACCGGCTGGGCGATCCGGACGAGGAAGCCCGCCCGGTCGACGAGCGAGGCGTCCGGGTTGGTATTGAGGAAGTCGTCCGACAAATTCTCGTCGAACCAGCGCACGTCCGATTGCGCGACGGAGCGGACATAGTTCTCATTCAGCACGCGCAGCTTTTCGCGATCGTCGAGTTCGGTGGCCATGGCTTCCTCCGGCTTTTTCCCAAGCTAGCACGATACAGCGGACCTGTGTCGGTGCGCGGGCCGCAGCGGGCGCCGCATTCGGCTTGCCGCGCCGCCATATGGATGAAAGAGTGAGACCGTGCCCCGTCAACGTACGGGCGCTCGCCGACAAGAATCCGATCTGGGAGGAGACGATGAATTACCGCACGGGCGGCGGCATTGCCGCTGTATTAGCTATATCCTGTATTCTCGCGCCGACCGCAGCCCTGGCCCAGAAGTCGGGTGGCATCCTGCGGACCTACAACAGCTCCAATCCGCCGAGCGCCTCGATCATCGAGGAAGCGACGATCGCGACCGCGTTCGCTTTCGCGCCGGTGTTCAACAACCTCGTCATTTTCGATCAGCAAGAGCCGATCAACAAGCCGAACACGATCCGGCCGGAACTCGCTGAGAGCTGGGCCTGGGACCAGACCAATACCAAGCTGACGATGAAGCTGCGCCAGGACGCCAAATGGCACGACGGCAAGCCCTTCACGGCGCAGGACGTCAAGTGCACCTGGGAACGCATCCTCGGCAAGGACAAGGACGCCTTCCGCAAGAATCCGCGCAAGTTGTGGTGGACGACCATCAAGGAGATCGTTCCCAACGGCGATCATGAGGTGACGTTCGAGCTCAGCCGGCCGCACGCGGCGTTTCTCAGTCTCCTCGCCTCGAACTTGTCGCCGGTCTATCCGTGTCACGTGACGACGGCCGCCATGCGGACCAAGCCGATCGGCACCGGGCCCTTCAAGTTCGTCGCCTTCGAAGCGAACAACGTGATCCGGCTGGAAAAGAACCCGGATTATTGGCGGCCGGGGCGGCCCTACCTCGACGGCGTCGAAATCCGCATCATCGGCAACCACTCGACGCGCATCCTGGCGTTCGGCGCCAACGAGTTCGACATCACCTTCGTCGCCGACGTGACGGGGCCGCTGATCGGCGACGTGATGAGCCGCTCGCCGCAGGCGCAGTGCAAACTCGTGCCGACGGGTGTCAGCACGAACCTGCTCGTCAACCGGACCAAGCCGCCGTTCGACGATCCGAAGCTGCGCGAGGCCATGACGCTGGCGCTGGATCGAGATGCGATGGTCAAGATCGTGACCGCCGGCAAGGCGAGCATTTCGGGTGCGATGATGGGCGAGCCCGAGGGCAACTGGCCGATGCCGACGGCAAAGCTGATGCAGTTCGCCGCCTACGCCGGCACCATGGATGAGCGCCGGGCCAAGGCCCGAAAGATCATGACCGAGCCTTGGCTATGGACCGAACAAGAAGCTCAAGGTCAAGGTCGGCACGCGCGACTTCCAGTCGTTCAAGAATCCGGCCGTGCTGCTCGTCGATCAGCTCAACCAGATCTATTTCGAGGCCGAGCTCGAGATCATCGAATCGACGCTCTACTATGGCCGGGTCGCGCGCGGCGACTATGCCGTGGTGCTCAACCTGACCGGCTCCGGCGTCGACGATCCGGACGTGACCTTGGTCGAGGGCTACAGTTGCGGTTCAGAGCGCAACTACACCAAATACTGCAACAAGGACGTCGACGACGCTGATCGAAAAGCAGTCGCAGGAGATCGACCCCAAGCGGCGCCTGGAACTGGTCTGGGATATCGAGAAGATCCTGATCGAGGATGCGGCCCGCCCGATCATCTTCCACGGCTTCGCGGGGACCTGCTGGCACCCGCACGTGAAGAACCAGGTCCTGCACGAGAACTCGATCTACAACAACTGGCGCCTCGACGAGGTCTGGCTCGACAAGTAGCCGCGCAGCAGTTCGCGGACGTTCCGCAATCAGCGCGCGGGCGGCGGCGGGATCACTTGTGGTCCTGCTTCGCCCGCGCGATCGCGTCTGAAATCATGCGCTTGGCCTCATCGGCATCGCCCCAGTGGTGGATCTTCACCCACTTGTCGGGTTCGAGATCCTTGTAGTGCTCGAAGAAGTGCTGGATCTGCTGGAGCGTGATGTCGGGGAGATCGGCGTAGGACCGCACGCGCTCGTAGCGGCGCGTCAGCTTGGCCGACGGTACCGCGATCACCTTCTCGTCGCCGCCGGCGTCGTCCTCCATCACCAGCACGCCGACCGGGCGGCAGTTGATCACGGCGCCGGGGACGATCGCGCGCGTATTGCAGACGAGCACGTCGATCGGGTCGCCGTCGGCTGAAAGCGTGTGCGGCACGAAGCCGTAGTTTCCCGGGTAGCGCATCGGCGTGTAGAGGAAGCGGTCGACGAACAGCGTCCCCGACGCCTTGTCCATCTCGTACTTGATCGGCTCGCCGCCGACCGGCACTTCGACGATGACGTTGATATCCTCGGGCGGGTTCTTGCCGATCGGCACGGCGTCAAGTCGCATGGGGTAGATCTCCATCCAGGGTCGCGAGACGAGGATATATCATGCGGTCCGCACCTTTCCGCCACGGATCGGATGCAATCAATGCGGCACGGTGGAGTATCCTGGATTGACGGCGACGGGCGGCCGCACGCTGCGGAAGGACGATGCCATGAGGAGCAGGCGTTCAATCGCGGCGGCATGGGGGCTGGCGGCACTCGCGCTCGCCGCAGGTGCTGGGGCGGCATTCGCGCGGCAGCCCAAGAGCCTGGTCACCACCATCGACCTCGACGAGTGCTACGTCGTGCACGGCCGTCCCAACGGAAATACGTTCTCGTGCAAAGGCTTGCCTGACTATCCGGTAATCTATCGCGAGGGCGACCTGGCGCGCTTTCGTGAGCGTCGGCACCTATCCCTACAAACAACAGCGCAAGGCGCAGGAGCAAACGCTCTCTTCGCTCAATACGATTTTCGAGGGGACGTCCCGGCGCGCGACGCTCGAATGGCGGGTGCACAGCGACGGCGAGAAGATGATCCCGCACGCGACGATCCTGCGCTACTACACGCGCAACGACACCGGCACGGGCGAGGTGCTGGTCATTCTGCACGTCGACGAACGCGAGACGTGCCAGGCCGGCATCATCGACGCGCTCGCGGAGCCGGAGGCGATGGCGTTGGCGCGGCAGGTGGCGGACAGCGCGGCGCGGACGTTCTCCTGCAAGGACGAGCCGGTGGTGCACGGCAGGAGCGGCAAGAGCCCGCGCTGATCGCTGCCGTCGTCACGCCGGTGGCCGCCAGCCGTAGACCCAGTCGTAACGGGCCATGAGGCGCGTCGCTGGAACAGCCGCCATCGCAAGGTTGCGCGCCAGTGCGGCGGGACCGGAAAGGTGGAAGATGCGCCCGTTGCGGCGCGACGCGGCGACGATGGCATTGACGCGTTGTTGTCGCGCCGCCTCGTAGTTTTTCAGCGCGCGCGGAATGTCGGTCGGCTCTCCGGCGAGACAGTGGGCAAGCACCACCGCGTCTTCGAGCGCCATCACGCCGCCTTGCGCGAGGAACGGCAGCACGGGATGAGCGGCATCGCCGACGAGCGCGATGCGACCCGCCACGAGGTGCGGGAGCGGGTCGGTCTCGAATAGCGCCCAGCGGCGCCACTCGGGCGCGGCGGCGAGGACGTCGCGTCAGCTCAGGCGAGAAGACCGCGAGGTGTGGCGCCAGCGTCGCCCAGTCGTTCGGCGCCGCCCAGTCGTCGACCCTGCGGCCGTCGGGAACGATCGCGACGACGGCGATTTTCGCGCCCGCTTCCACCGGATAGTGGACGACGTGGGCGCCGGGCGCGAGCCAGGCGCCGATCGTGTTCGAATCGCCGAGCGGTCCCGCAGCGGCGGCCGGCAGCAGCGTCCGCGATGCAGCGGTTCCGGAGAATGTCAGGCGAGCCTCCGGTGCGACGGTCGCGCGGATGGTCGAGCGAATGCCGTCGGCGCCGATGAGCGCGCGTCCGTGCAGAGTTTCGCCGGTCGTGCTGTGCACTTCAATCGCGTCGCCATGCGAGGTAGTCGCGGCAACGGCGAGCCCGGTCGCCATCTCGATCAACGGCTCAGCTTTTACGCTGGCGAGCAGCGCCGCCTGCAGATCCCGGCGATGCACCACCCAGTAGGGCGCACCGTGGCGCGCTTCGATCCAATCGCCGAGCGGCATCCGGGCGAGGACGCGCGCGGTTGCCCCCTGCCGCACGACGATCTCGCGCGGTCGGCTCGCGTGGGGGGCGAGATGCGGCGCGACGCCGAGCGCGGTCAATGCCCGCATGCCATTGGGGCCGATCTGGATGCCGGCGCCGGCTTCCGAGGGGTGCGCGCGCTGTTCGAGAATGCGCGAGGGGATCGATTGCTTGGCCAGCGCCAGCGCCGCAGCGAGGCCGGCGATCCCGCCGCCGACGATCAGGACGGGTTCCTCGTGTGGCATGGAGCCGGGCCCTGAGACGTGCCGGCGCGCCCGGCGACCCTATGCCGCGGCGTCCGCCTCGGTATCGACGAGGCACCCCTTGGGCTCCGTATCCGCCGCGCCGAGCCGCGGGTCGTGGACGTAGAGCGTCGAGCAGTAGGGGCAGAGGATCTGGGCGTCGGCGCCCATGTCGAGGTAGACGTGGGGGTGATCATGAGGCGCGCGCGCGCCCATGCATTGGAATTCCTTGGCGCCGACGAAGATCTTCTCGACGCCGAGATCGTTGGCGAAATGCGGGACGACGCTCGCGGCCATCGACATATCCCCTGGACTTTGGCGCAGCCGATCGGCTCGCCCGGTATGAAGTGCGGCGCACCATAGCGGTTCAGGTCGCGAAATGGTAGGGGAGCAGCGGGCGCCTGTCAGCGCGCCACCTGCGCGAGCAAAAAGTAGAAGTTTCATGCCGACGTTCAACCATGACGGCGTCGAGATCGCCTACCTCGACGAGGGAGCCGGCGACGCGATCCTGCTGATCCACGGTTTCGCCTCCAACCGGACGGTCAACTGGATCGATACCGGATGGGTCAAGCTGCTGGTGGCCGACGGCCGGCGCGTCATCGCCATCGACAACCGGGGCCACGGCGCCAGCGCCAAGCTCTACGACCCCGCAGCCTACACTGCGCCGGCGATGGCCGAGGACGCCCGCGCGCTGCTCGACCACCTGGGCCTCGCCCGCGCCGACGTCATGGGCTACTCGATGGGCGCCCGGATCACGGCCTTCCTCGCGATGGCGCACCCGGACCGCGTCCGCTCGGCGATCTTTGCCGGCCTCGGCATCAACATGGTCAGGCCGATGGCCGGAACCGGCCCGATCGCCGCCGCGCTCGAAGCCCCAGACATCGACGACGTCGTGAGCGCCACGGCGCGCACGTTCCGCGCCTTCGCCGAGCAGACGCGCAGCGATCTCAAGGCGTTGGCGTCCTGCATCCGCGGCGCGCGGGATCCGATCCGGCCCGAGGCCCTGGCCCAGTTGCGCTGTCCGGTGCTGGTCGCGGTCGGCAGCGACGACGTGATCGGCGGCTCGGCGGTCGACCTCGCAGCCCTCATCCCGGGGGCCGAGGCGCTGGTCATCGAGGGCCGCGATCACATGAAGGCCGTCGGCGACCGCCGCTACAAGGAGGGCGTGCTCGCGTTCCTGGCCCGGCGGCCCTGAACAACACCGGCCGATTAATCGGTAAAGGCATTATCAGGGGCCGAATTTCCGCCACCTTGCTCCCGCAACGATAGGTGGGGAGCGGTCAGCGGCAAAGTCGCGATTCGCAGGGTTGAAGGGGGAAGTCAGGGTGAACGCGTCGGGTTTCGCGCCGAACCGTGTCCGGTACGCTTCGTCGGATGGGGCATGAGCACGCTCTCACGCTACATTTTCCGTCAGGCGGCGGGCACCACGGTGCTGATCGTCCTGTCGTTGACTTCGGTGGTGTGGATCGCGCTGGCGCTCCGCCAGCTCAACCTCGTCACCGCGCAAGGCCAGGACTCGATCGCGTTCCTCAAGATCACGCTGCTCGGACTGCCGAGCCTGATGGCGGTGATCGCGCCGGTGGCGCTGCTGATCGCCACGATCCAGCTCCTCAACCGCCTCAGCGCCGACAGCGAACTGATCGTCATGACGGCGGCCGGGGCCAAGGTCTGGGCGCCGGCGCGACCGCTGCTGCTGCTCGCCGTGATCGTGAGCCTCGTCGTCGTCGCCTTCAACTTCCTCGTCATGCCGTGGAGCAACCGGGCGCTGCGCGACGCCGTCATCGCCGTCCGCACGGACCTCATCACGCAGGTCATCCAGCCCGGCCGGTTCACGAGCCCGGAAAAGGGGCTGACCTTTCACATTCGCGACCGCGCCCCGTCCGGCGAATTGCTCGGCCTCGTCCTGCACGACGCCCGCGACGGCGCCCAATCGACGACGTTTCTCGCCGAGCGGGCCCGCATCGTGAAGCAGGGCAGCGAAGCGTTCATGCTCATGCAGACCGGGCACATCCTGCGCCGCTCCGCCCCCGGCGAGCCGACGCAGATCATTGCTTTCGACAGCTACGGCGTCGACCTCGCCCACTTCGAGGCCAAGGCCGACAACCGGGGCATGCGGCCGCGCGAGCGCTACCTCGATGAGCTGCTTAATCCCGCGCCCGAGGACGTAACGACGCCGCGCGCGCGCAACCTGATCGTCGAGGAGCTGCACGAGCGCCTTTCGGGCCCGATCTATCCGCTGACTTTCGTATTGATTGCCGTGGCTTTACTAGGTCAGGCTCAGACCACACGACAAGGCCGCGGCCAGGCTCTCATCCTCGCCTTCGTACTGGCGACCGTTGCCCGCGTCGGCGGCCTCACCGTGACCAACATGATCAGCGTTCGCCCGGCGACGGCGCCGCTCGTCTATGCCATTCCGCTCGGCGTGGCGCTGGTGGCGGCGGTGTATGCCCAGGCCGGGATGCGGCCGCGCCGCCCGGACTCGTGGGTTTCGCGGGCGGTGGCGGCCTTGGGCGATCGCGTCGCCGGCCTCGCCGATCGCTGGCAGTCGCGATCCACCGATCACCGCCGGCGCGCGCCCCGCGGCGCCAATGCGGCAGGGGGGGCCGGGCGATGAGGCTCGCATTCGGCACCTTGGGCCGCTACGTCGCCGGCCGCTTCACGATCGCCATGCTCGGCACGTTTGCGGTGTGTGCCTCGCTCATCGTGATGATCGATCTCGTCGAGCTGCTGCGCATGACCGGGCGGACGGGTACCATTCCCATCGTGTCGGTGGCTCTGATCGTCTCGCTGCGGCTCGCCAGCCACATCGAGGTCCTGCTGCCGTTCTGTGTGATGGTCGGCGCCGGCGTAACGCTGATCCAGCTCAACCGGCGGTCGGAGCTCGCGGTGATGCGGGCCGCGGGGATGTCGGCATGGCAATTCATCGGGCCGGCGCTGGTCGTATCAGGCATCCTCGGGGTGCTTTCCACAACAGCGTTCAATCCGCTCGCTGCGATCACGCGGGCGGAGGCTGATCGTTTGCTTGCTGAGCTTTATGGCCGCGAGGCATCGGTCCTCGGCGGCAGCGCCAGCGGTGCCTGGCTGCGCCAGCAGGGCGCGGACGGATCGTCGGTATTGAATGCGAGCGCGGCGTCGCGCGATGGCCGCACGATCTACAACCCGACGCTGGTGCAATTCGACGCCGAGGGCCGGTTCGTCGAGCGGGTCGAGGGGGTGCGGGCGCTGCTGCGCGACGGCTATTGGCAGTTCGAGCAGGCGCGCGTCGCCCGTCCGGGGCGCGACTCCGAGCAGTTCGAGACGTACACCGTGAGCACCTACCTCACACCGGACCGCATCGGCGACGCGCTCGGCTCGGCCATTTCGCTGTCGTTCTGGCAGCTTCCGGGCGTCATCGACGAGACCGAGCGGGCGGGCCTTTCGGCGTCCCGTTTCCGGGTCCAGTACGACATGCATCTGAGCCGCCCTATGTTGCTGGCGGTCATGGTCCTTTTGGCGGCTTCTGTGTCTTTGCGGTCATTCCGCTCAGGTGGCTTACAGACTATGGTGGGGATGGGTGCGATCGGGGGGTTGGGATTTCTCCTCTTCTCCGAAGTTTCTCGGCAGGTTGGGGTGGCCGGACTGACACCATCGATGATGGCGGTCTGGGTGCCCGTGCTTGTTGCGTTGTGCGGGTCGTTGACGGTGCTGTTGCACCAGGAGGACGGCTGAGGTGGTAGTGACGGGGCATGAGTCTCGGGCGGGAGGGGTATCTCCGCGCAAGCCATTGCGGCTGCGTGCACGCCCGATTCTGTGCGCGCTCACGACCCTCGGCCTCGTCGTGACCGCCGCCGCGATCTTCGCCCCGACGCCTGGTTCCGCCCGCGATCCGCGCGATCCCGTGACGATCGGCACCGGCATCAAGGTGCAGGATCCCGTCCGCAACCTGACCACCGGCGACCAGTCGGTGTTCAAGAAATCCAAGAGCAAGATCTTCGGCACGCCGGCCAAGAAGGTCGACAAGGTCGCGCCGCTCTACCTGCAGGGCGATGAGCTGATCTACGACAGCGCCAACAGCCGCGTGATCGCGGTCGGCAACGTCGAGATCGTGTTCAACGATTACATCCTGACCGCGGACCGCGTGGTCTACGATCAGGCCGCGCAGACGCTGACGGCGGAAGGCAATGCCCAGCTCAAGGAGCCGAACGGCAACGTCGTGCGCGCCGACAAGCTGACCGCGACCGACGATTTCCGCGAAGCCTTCGTCCAGTCGCTGAGCGTGACCGCGAAGGACGACACGCGCATCACGGCCCGGCGCGCCATTCGCCGCGACGGCAACGTCACGGAGTTCGAGGAGGGCAAGCTTCACGCCGTGCAAGACCGACGGCAGCAGCCCGCCGCTCTGGTGCATCAGCGCCGCCAAGGTCGTCCACGATCAGCAGGCTGGCACGGTGACCTACCAGGACGCCCAGTTCGAGCTGTTCGGGGTGCCGGTCCTTTACACGCCGTACTTCTCGCACGCCGATCCGTCGGTGAAGCGCCGTCGGGCTTCCTGATGCCCGAGTACGGCCATTCGACCACGCCTCGGCTTCCAGGTCGAGACGCCGTACTATTTCGCGCTGGCGCCGAACTACGACTTCACGTTCAACCCGATGTACACCTCGCAGCACGGTATGCTGTGGCAGGGCGAGTGGCGCCACAAGGTCAACTGGGACGGCATTCGCGGCACCTATAACGTCAAGCTCGCCGGCATCGACCAGAGCCTCAGCACGCTGCCGGCAGGCAGCGTGGCCTCGCTCGACGGATGGCGCGGCAGCATCGCAGACCAAGGGCCTGTTCTCGCTGTCGACGTGGTGGCGCTTCGGTTGGGATGTCACCATCGAGAGCGACGACTCGTTCCGCCGCACCTACAAGCTCGACAGCGTGCTGCAGACCGACCGCGTCAACGCCGCCTACCTCCAGGGCATCAGCGAGCGCAACTACTTCGGCGCCACGCTCTATCACTTCGGCGGGCTGCTGATCGAGGACACGGCGCAGGCGGCGAGCCGCGTCCACCCGGTCATCGATTACAACTACGTACTCAACCAGCCGATCATCGGCGGCGAGATGAGCTTCGGCCTGAACGCGCTCGCCATGACGCGCACCAACGGCCAGAACATGAACCGCGCCTCGGTCGAGGGCCGCTGGCGGCGCAAGATCGTCGATCGGATTGGGTCAGGTGTGGACGCCGCAGGCTCAGGTGCGCGGTGATGTGACGCAGTTCAGCAACGGCTTCGATCCCGACCTCGGCGCGCCGATCGGTAACGACACGGCGACGCGCGCCCAAGCCATCGCCGCGCTGACCTATGCTTATCCCTTCATCAAGCACGCGCCGCTCGGCAGCCACATCGTCGAGCCCATGGCGCAGGTGGTGACACGACCCGCCATCGCCTCGCAACGGCGTCTGCCGGACGAGGACGCCAAGAGCCTCGTGTGGGACGACACGCTGCTGTTCGATGTCGACAAGTTCTCCGGCTGGGATCGTCTCGAGACCGGGACGCGCGCCAACGTCGGCGTCCAGTACACCTTCCAGTCGACCGGCGGTGGATCGGCCCGCATCGTCGTCGGCCAGAGCTATCATCTCGACGGCACCAACGCGTATCGCGATCCCGGCCAGATCGGTCCCCTTCCGGGCGACCCGTTCATCTTCAATCCGAACAGCGGCCTCGAAACGGCGCGTTCGGATTACGTGATCGGCGCCTATCTCGCACCGGCGGCCGGTTTCCGCATGGTCTCGCAGGCGCGCTTCGACGAGCGCGATCTGTCACTGCGGCGGAACGACACCTACACCTCGTTCACGGCGGGTCCGCTGACGGCGCAGGTGCAGTACTCCTATATGCGCTTCAACCCCGAGCTGCCGATCGCGCGGGCGGAACAGGAAGTGCAGGTCGGTGGTGCGCTGCGCCTTTCCGAGCACTGGTCGCTGCTCGGCGGCATCCGCTTCGACATCGACACGCAGCAGCGGCTGCAGGATACGATCCAGATCCGCTACGCCGACGACTGCTTCGTGCTGACCGCCTCCTATACCGAATCGTTCATCACCAACCCGGCCCTCGGCATCGAGCCCGACAAGGCGGTGATGCTGCGGCTCGAGTTCAAGCACCTCGGCACGTTCGCGCTGAACTCGAATGTCACCAACGGCATCCTGGCCGAGAATCAGCCACCCCTCTGAGCCGGACCAGTGTCCGCCGCGCCCGATCGGCAGCATCGGTTAGGTGCGGACGGCGGTCTATTGTCTCTTGAACGCGGGTGGGAAACGTCTGACATAGGCGCATCGAGTCGTGACGGTGTCGCCTCCGGGCGACAGAGAGCGTGCCGATGTTGAGAAAGATCCTCATCGCCAATCGCGGCGAGATCGCCTGCCGGATCATCCGCACGGCGCAGCGGCTCGGCGTCGCGACCGTCGCGGTCTATTCGGATGCGGATCGCGATACGCGGCACGTCGCGATGGCCGACGAGGCCGTCCACATCGGCGCCTCGCCGTCGACCGAGAGCTACCTGCGTGGCGATCGCATTATTGCGGCGGCCAAGGCGACCGGCGCCGAGGCGATCCATCCCGGCTACGGCTTCCTCGCCGAGAATCCCGACTTCGCCGATGCCTGTGAAGCTGCCGGCCTCACCTTCATCGGGCCGAGCGGCGATGCCATGCGGCGGCTCGGCGGCAAGGCCGCGGCGAAAGCGGTGGCGCGCGAAGCGAACGTGCCGGTCGTGCCGGGCTATGACGGCGCATCGCAGGAGGCCGCGCTCCTGCAGCGCGAAGCGGGCCGCATCGGCTACCCCGTGATGATCAAGGCGGTCTCCGGCGGCGGCGGGCGCGGGATGCGGCTCGTCGAAAGCACGGACGGGTTCGTTGCGGCACTCGAAAGCGCGCAGCGCGAGGCGCTATCGTCGTTCGGCGATGCGACGGTGCTGATCGAGAAGGTGGTGCAGCGGCCGCGCCACATCGAGGTCCAGGTGTTCGGCGACCGCCACGGCCGCGTCGTGCACCTGTTCGAGCGCGACTGTTCGCTGCAGCGGCGCAACCAGAAAGTGATCGAGGAAGCGCCGGCGCCGGGCATGTCCGCGGCGCTCAGGGAAAAGATGTGTGCCGCCGCGACCCGGCTCGCGCGCGCGGTCGGCTATGCCGGCGCTGGCACGGTGGAGTTCCTGGTCGAGGGTGGCAGCCTCGGCGCCGACGCGCCGTGGTACTTCATCGAGATGAACACGCGGCTGCAGGTCGAGCATCCCGTGACCGAGGAGATCACTGGGCTCGATCTCGTCGAGTGGCAGCTTCGTGTCGCGTCCGGCGAGCCGCTGCCGCTGGGGCAGGAAGCGATCCGCCTTGCGGGCCACGCGATCGAGGTACGGCTGTGCGCCGAAGATCCGGCGCAGGGGTTTCTGCCGAGCATCGGCCGGGTTGCCGCGTTCGCGCTGCCAGAAGCCTACGGTGTGCGCCTCGAAACCGCGATCCGGGCCGGCGACGTCATCTCACCGTTCTACGACAGCATGATCGCGAAGCTGATCACGCACGGCGCCACGCGCGACGCTGCGGCCGACGCGATGGTGTCGGTGCTCAAGCGCCTCGAGGTGGCGGGGCCGCGGGTCAACACGGCGTTTCTCTGCGCGCTCCTCGAGCACGGCGATGTGCGCGCGCTGCGCATGGATACGGGGCTGATCGGACGCGACATCGCGGATCTCACACGGTCGCGGATCGGCACGCCGGAAATTCTGGCCGCGGTGCAGGGCCTGCTGGCGCCGGCGGTCGACGTGCCGGTGGTCGATGGCGGCGGACCGTGGGATGCCGGCGACGGGTTCCAGATCGGCAACGCGCGCACGCTCGCAGTGCCGCTGGTCGTCAACGGCGAGGCGCGGACGTTCAACGCGACATGGGCCGGCAATGGCGCCGCGCCCCGCGTTTCTCTCGCGGGCGACACGGCCGCCGCAGGCGAGCCGCCGGACGCCTCCATCGATGTTGCGGGCGGGCTCTACGCGCTGTTTCAGGGCGAGCAGGTCGAGGTGCGATGGCCGGTCTATGACGCCGACGACATCGACGACGGCGAGGCTGGCGATACGGTGCGCGCGCCGATCAACGGCAAGGTCGCGCGCGTGTTCGTCAAGCCCGGTGACACCATCGTCAAGGGCGATCGCCTCGCGGTCGTCGAGGCGATGAAGATGGAGCATGTGCTGCTCGCCGTGCGCGACGGCGTCGTCGCGGCTGTCGCGGTGAGCGAAGGCCAGCAGGTCAATCAGGGCGCGCTCCTGGTCAGCCTCGAGCCGAACGTCGGCGGCGAGCCCGTACTCCAATCCGGGGAGGCCGTTTCGTGACCATTCATCTCGTAAAGCTCTGCGTCGGCTGCGAGTTCGATCGAAGATCTCGCGGCGTGGCAGACCGAGCGGCTGAAGCAGATGAAGGCGGAGAAGAAAAAGCCTGAGCTGTTCCATCGCACCTTCCAGATGCCGAAGCGGCGTGACGAACTGCTCGATGGCGGATCGCTCTACTGGGTGATCAAGGGCGTGATCCAGGTCCGCCAGCGCCTCGTCGATCTGCGCGAAGGCAACCGGCCGGATGGGACGCCATGCGCGCTCTTCATCCTCGATCGGACGCTGGTCCACGTCCGCCCGACCCCCCGGCGCGCCTTCCAGGGCTGGCGCTATCTGGCCGCCGACGACGTTCCGGCGGATATCTCCTCGGGGCGCGGCGGCGATCTCCAGGCGATGCCGGCGAAACTGCGCCGCGAACTCGCCGAGCTGGGGCTGCTCTGAGGTCGCAACCGAGTGTGACCGGCGGGGCCACGAAATAGCCGGAAACATTGTTCATCCAACCTATCGCGGATCGCCTTTCGCGCGACGGTTCGGCGGGTTATAGAGTGCGCTTGGCAAATTCCCGCCCGGATCGGGCGCACCATTGATCCGACAGCGGCACGAGAACCAAGGACCGATATGTCTGAGCAGACCGACACCTTTGTCCGCGAAGTCCAGGAGGAGATGCGGCGCGAGCGACTGGCGCAGCTTTGGGACCGGTATGGCGTGATCGCCCTCGGCCTGGCGGCGCTCCTCGTGGTCGGTGTCGGCAGCTACAAGTATGTCGAGTACAGCAGCCTGAAGTCGCGCGAGGCTGCCGGGCAGCAGTTCGAGGCCGCGACGCGGCTTGTTGCGGCGGGCAAGGCGCAGGAGGCGCAGCAGGCGTTCGAAGCCCTGGCGAAGACGGCGCCGGCCGGCTACGGCACGCTGTCTCGCCTGCGGACGGCCGGTGCACTCGCTGCCGAGAACAAGCGGACCGAGGCCGTGGCGGCCTATGATGCCGTGGCGAAGGATGGCGGCGCGGATGTGCTGCTGCGGGACTACGCTGCCATTCAAGCTGCGCTGTTGAGAGTCGATACCGCCGACTGGACGGAGATGCAGAATCGCCTCAAAGACCTGATAAATGACGGCAATGCATGGCGGGCATCGGCCCGTGAGCTGCGTGGCCTCGCCGCCATGAAGGCCGGCAACGACGACGAGGCGCGAAAAGCCTTCGAGCAGATTCTGGGCGACAGCTCGGCAACTCCGGCAACCGCGCAGCGGGCGCAAGTCATGATGACGATCCTGACGGAGGCGGCGCTGGCGAAAGCGGCGTCTACCAAGGAGCCGGCGACACCGCCGGGTGGCGCGACCAAGCCGGACGCATCGCCTGGAGCCGCTCCAGAAAAGAAGTAGGCCAGGAATGACGCAGGCCGGCGACGGCTTGGGCCATGAAGGCCGGCGTCACGAGACGGGGGCCGCGAGAACTTGAAATGGCAGGGCAGGGAGCCGACCTTGGGCATCGTGCGCACTGAGCGACTGGCGGCACTGGCGAGCGCGCTGGCCATGCTGGGCCTCGCCGGGTGTTCGGGCGGATTGCCCAGCATGAACGAAATCACCGCCTTGAACCCCTTTGCCGAAAAGCAGGTGCCGCTGCCGGGCAAGCGGGTCGCCGTGGTGCTCGCCGACGGGGCGACCGGCAGCGTTGAACTCGCGCCGGCCGATCGCCCGCTCACATTGCCGCCACCGCGCCAGAACGAAGCCTGGTCGCTGCCGGGCGGCGTCGCCAGCCATGCGCCGGGCCATCTCGCGCTGCCGGCAAGCATCCGCACCGCCTGGAGCGCCGATGTCGGCCAGGGCTCGAGCAAGCTCGGCCGCCTGACCGCGAGCCCGGTGGTAGCGGATGGCCGCGTGTTCACGCTCGATGCTGCGGGGCTGGTCACGGCGCTGAGCCAGACCGGGTCGGTCGTCTGGCGGGCCACGCTGACGCCGGAGAAGGACAAGGATTACAAGGCTTTCGGCGGTGGTCTCGCGGCCGAAGGCGGCCGCTTGTTCGTCGCCACCGGGCACGGGATCGTCGCCGCGCTCGATACGCAGGGCGGCAAGAAGCTGTGGGAGAAGAGTGTCGGCTCGCCGGTGCGCTCAGCGCCGACCGTCGGGTCTGGTCGCGTGTTCGTGCTGACCACCGACGGCCGCACAGTGGCTCTGGCCGGGCACGACGGCGCCGAGCTGTGGGTCCATCGCGGCCTCCCGGAGCGCGCGAGCCTGCTGATCGGCTCGAGCCCGGCGCTCGATGGTGACGTCGTCGTCGTCCCCTATCCTTCGGGTGAGGTCGTGGCGTTGCGGGCCGCCAGTGGGACCGGGGTGTGGACGGATTTGCTGGCGCGCACACGCACCGCCTCGTCGCTCGGTTCGATGAGCGACGCGGCGAGCCCGTCGATCGACGGCGGCATCGTGTTCGCCATCGGTCACGCCGGCCGCATGATCGCGACCGACGCGCGGACCGGCGAGCGGCTCTGGTCAGCCAACGTTCCGGGCATCAACACGCCGTATGTCGGCGGCGACGCCGTCTATGTGGTTGACACCGGCGGCCAGCTCATCGCGATGAACCGGCGCGACGGCAAGGCGCTATGGACGACCCGCCTTGCGGGCGCCAAGAGCTGGTCGGGCCCGCTCCTGGCCGGCGGCAGGCTGTGGTTGACGTCCGATACGGGCAAGCTTGTCGGCGTCAACGCGACCGGCGGCAAGGTGGAGACTGAGCTCGATATCGGCGCACCGATATACATCCCGCCGATTGTCGCGAACGGCCGCATGTTCGTTCTGACCGACAAGGCGCGGCTCGTCGCGCTCAACTGAGTAGCGCGCGCTCGGGCTGTGCTCAGTAGACATGGCGGCGCATGGCGCGGATACTCTCGCAAACTCGCTCATTCAATCCTCCCGTCGCATTTCATGCGCGGTGATCGCGCGGCGGATGATGTCGTCTTCGTCAATGGGCCGGGCGTCGAAGAGCGGGAAGCGCTCCTTGATGACCATGGCGACCCTGGCGGGTGTCAGCGTCAGTATCGGCGTTGGCGCCGAAGTCGGAACCGGTGCCGATGTCGGCGCGGGCGCCGGCAGTTCGGCGGTTCTCGACGCGCGGGCGCCGCCGTAGTTGGGGCTCCACGGCTCGCGCGGATCGTCGGCCATGGCCGAGCCGCGGAGCGGCGGCGGCTGGGCCGGCAGGCCATCGTCCTCGGTGGTGATCCGCGGTGGACGCACCTCGGCCGTATAGGCGGGCGGGGAATTGCCGAAGGCCGACGGGATCTGGGCGGTCTTGTCCGACGCGCACGCGGTAAGGGCCAGCAGCAGGCCGACCGCGACAACGCGCGGGGTATGTCGACGAAAAAATCGTGGCGTGCAGCCACAACACGCAGGACGCATCTCGAAACGCCTTTCACGCAACCAAGCAACAGGACTGACGAGGCGTCACTATGTCGAAACTCGGTTAATGGATGACTAAGCGGCGTGTGGATCGCGGACGCGGCTCGGCCGCAGCGATCTGGGCCGCGCCTCAGGTGGCCACTGGCCAATCCCTGTGACGCTTTGGCCACGCTCGGCCGAGCGTGCGCGCGCAAGCGTCGGGGCAATCAACAGCTAAATCCCGAACTCAATTTAGACACACCGGTCCGGACCTTGCCGCAGCAATGCGACTCATAAACAGTGACGGCGGGCGTTGGAGATTACGCGAGCGGGACTGAGGGGGCGTTGGATGATAAGGCGTGAAGCAGGGCGACCGTTTCTAAGCGCTGTCTTCGTCGACTACGACAACATCTATCTGTCGTTGAAGCGCAAGAACGAGGAAGCCGCGAAGCGTTTTGCCCGCGATGCCGCAGTGTGGACCAAGGCCATCGAATCCGGCGCCCTGATCACGTCGACCAACGGCCCATCGACCTCCGAGCCGCGCCGCATCGTGATGAACCGCTGCTACGGCAATCCGGTGCCGCGCCGCAATCAGACCGACAATTCGACCGACATGAACTCGTTTCCGTTCGTGCGGCACCATTTCCTGCGCGCCGGTTTCGAGATCATCGATTGCCCGCCTCTCACGGCCCAGCTCAAGAACTCGTCCGACATCCGCATGGTGATGGACGTCGTCGACTTTCTCGGCCACGGCACGCACTTCGATGAGTTCGTGATCCTGTCGGGCGACGCCGATTTCACGCCGGTTCTGCATCGTCTGCGGGCGCACGCGCGCCGTACGGTGATCTTCGCCAACGACTACACGGCCGCGCCTTACACGGCGATCAGCGACGGCGAGGTTCGCGAATCCGACCTCATCGCGCTGCTGCTCGAATTCCAGGGCGAAGCGGGCGCCACGTCGGCGCCGGCGATCGCCGCTCAGGCGAAGTCCGCGCCGCTCACCGAGGCCGATCGGGCGGCGCTGCGCCACGAGATCATCGCCGATGTCATCGAGGCGGTTCATGCGGCGCCGGCGCCGGTGCCACTCGAAGTGCTGGCGGACCGGGCCGTGCGGACGATCGGACACGAGCGTACCGTCGCCACCGCCTGGGCCGGCGCGGGCGGGTTCCGCGAGTTGCTCGCGCAGACGCTGCCGAGTGACATGCGGCTGTCGGAACAGCCGCCGTATCTGGTTATCGACACGCGCCGCCACCTCCCGGCGTCGCGCACCGCGCAGCTCCCTGAGCTGCCGGATTTTGGATCGATGCCCGCTCGCTCGCCGATCGCGGCGCAGCCGGCGCCCTCCGAGCACGCGCGCCGCGCCGCCATGGGCCCGCCGATCAGCCTCGATCCTCATGATGATTTCCGGCCCGAACGCGCTCTGCCCGCTCCGCCGTCGTTTGGTGCGGCGCAGTCGCTCGGTGCGTCGTCGCCACCGCGGTATGGCCAAGGCGAGCCGGTCCACCGCGAGCCCATCTCTCGCGAGCCGATGCCGCGCGAGCCGATGCCGCGCGAACTCATGTCCCGGGAATTGACGCATGGCGATCAAGCCCATCGCGAGCTGAGCCCTCGCAGCCTCACGCCGCGCGCACCGATCAATCCAGCGCTCGCAACGCCGCAACCGGCGATGCCGATCCCGCCGGCCCGGCCGACGGCGCAGGCCCCGGCGATGCCGGCTCAGGCCGCCCAGGCGGCACCGACACCGCGGGCAAAGGAGACGACGTCCACGATCCAGCAGTCGATCGCGCGAATCCACGAAGCCTGTCAGGCGCCGCCGCTGGCGCCGCCGGAGTATCGCGCGCTGTTCGAGGTGATGGCGCTCGAGATCAACGAGAACAACCTGCTCGGCGCGCAGACGATCCACGAATATGCTGCGGCGCGCCCAGGAGCACGGGCTGGAGCTGCGCAAGGACGACGTCCGCTTCGTGATGGACGTCGTCAGCGAGGCCGATCCGTGGTTCGAGCAGGGCGCGTCGGCCAACCTGTTCGCCGGCCGGTTCCGCAACTTCGTCGTCGCGCGCTGCCGCGGCCAGGGGCTCAAGCTGTCGGCGGACGAACTCGACCTGATCGAGGCCTGGTTCGTCGGCAACGGGGCACCGACGACGGCACGGGCCGCCGCCACGGCACCAGCCTATACGCCGCCGCAGAACGACGCCGCGCGCGCGGGCGCCCCCATTTCGCCGGGCGGCGCGGCGCGAACCGCGGACGAGTTCGCCAGTGACGAATTCCCGCGCATCGTGCGCACGCGCCTGCGCGGCTGATCTTCGACCGTCTTCCTCTGCCCCTAGAGCATGATCGCCCCGATCGGACCGCACCGTGATGCGGCATCGATCGGGGCGATCGTGGCGCCGTCGCTGGGCTCGTGACGCGCCATACGTGCGCTACGCTGGGTCGCTCGATCACCGCAACCACAGGACCGACCGCATGAGCATTCGCATCCGCCGCCTCGAAGCCAAGGACAAGCCGGCGTGGCTGCCGCTGTTCAAGGCCTATATCGAGTTCTACAAGTCGAGCGTCGCCGACGAGGTCATCGAGACGACGTGGGGCCGCTTGCTGGGCGGCGCCGAGGGTTTCCACATCGGGCTCGTCGCGGTCGGCGATGACGACGTGCCGATCGGCATCGCGCACGTGCTGTTCCACCGCTCGACGTGGTCGCCGACCTGGTACTGCTATCTCGAAGACCTGTTCGTCGATCCGAAAGCGCGCGGCAAGGATGCCGGCCGGCGCTGATCGAGGCGGTCTACGCCGAAGCCGACGCGCGCGGCGCGACGCGAACCTACTGGTCGACGCAGGAGTTCAACTATCGCGCCCGCGGTCTCTACGACCAGGTCGCGACCAAGTCGCCGTTCCTGCAGTATCGGCGTTAGGCGCAGGGCGCGTCCGCTCGCGCAATCTCCAAGTAGATAAAAGGCGGGGGCTCCGGGGGTGTCCGTCGTGTCGAAGACACGCCTCCGGCGTGGTTGGGGCGTGGGGTCATGTCGGAGACATGCCAGAGGCATGTGGCCCCACTCGCGCTGCAAGCGCGACGCCTACGTCGCCGCGCTCGCCACCACCGCTCCATCCGCCTCACCGATGAAGGGGCGGAAGTGCTTGCGGATGCTTTCTTCCGGCAGGTCCTTGGTGATGAAGACGAGGCGCGAGCGGCGGTCCTCGCCCGGCCAGCGCTTCGAGCGTGTCGGGCGGATAGAAGATGTGCTGCACGCCGTGCACGACGAACGGCTTCTCCTGGTCCTTGATGTTGAGGATGCCTTTCACGCGCAGCAGCTTTCGCCGTAGAGCTGGGCGAGGAGCTGCAGTGGCGTTCGACATCTCCTGCGCCATCGAGCGGCTTGTCGAATGTCAGGCAGAACGAGCCGATACCATGCAGGTGCCCTGATGGGATCGGGGTGGTCGCAGCGCGGCATCGGCGCAGGCATGGTCGTGGTGATCGTGGTCGCATGGCGTGATCGTGGCCGCAATCGGGGGCGCAGTGCGTCGCCATGCGCATGGTCATGATCGTGCGCATGAGCGTGCGGGTTGCGCCGTGATAGCGTCTCGGCCGCCAGCCAGCGATCGGGATCGGCACCGGCCAGCGCCGGCTCGTGCGCGCCGAGGCCGATCAGCTCGGCTGGCGCGATGTCGCCCTTCACGGCGCGACGGATTCCGCCGGCTGCGGTTCAGCGCACGAATGCGCGCCTCCAGCCGCGCGCGATCGGCGCTCGGCTCGGCGAGGTCGGTCTTGGTCATCACGATGCGGTCGGCGATGGCGATCTGCTTGGCCGGCTCGAAATGCGTCGTCGAGCTGGCTCTAGGCCGAGCTGGCGCGTCGACCGTCGTGACGACGCGCGTCGAGCTGGTAGATGCGGTAGAGGCTCTCCTCGGTCATCAGCGTGTGGACGATCGGCGTCGGGTCGGCGAGGCCGGTCGTTTCCAGCACGACGCGCTGCATCGGCGGGATGTCGCCCCACAGCGATTGCGCGTGCATCTGCTCGAGCGCCTGCGACGAGATCGCCGCGCACCGCGCAGCACACGCAGCCCGACGGCAGCAGCACCGCGTCCTCGTCGATTTTCTCGACCAGCGCGTCGTCGATGCCGACCTCGCCGAACTCGTTGATGATGACGGCCGTGCCGGCCATCGCCGGGTCGTCGAGCAGGCGCTTCAGCAGCGTCGTCTTGCCGGAGCCGAGGAAGCCGGTCAGCACGGTCAGCGGTATGGCGGTGCTGGGCGTTATGTTCATGGTGGGCCTCGTGCGTGTATTTCGGGGCAAAGTAACGGGTCACCGCTGGAAAAGGGAGTTCGCATGATGGCGCGCGAAGCCGGCAAAAAGCGGGAAGCGGGCACGCGCGGCGGTCGTAACGCCGTCGCTGAGACGGCCGCGCGCCGCGAGGTGCTCGAAACCGCGCTCGCCATGAGCCGCCAGGGCCTGTCGCCGGGCCGGTCCGGCAATGTCTCGCGCGCGCTGGCGCGGAAGGCATGCTGATCACGCCGTCGGGCATGGCCTACGACGACGATCCGCCCGCCGACATCGTGCGCGTGGGCGCTCGACGGCGACGTTGCGGCGGGCCAGCGCAAGCCGTCGAGCGAATGGCATTTCCATCTCGCCGCCTACCGGCGCGCGGCCCGACATCGGCGCCATCGTGCACACGCATTCGCTGCACGCGACGGTGCTTGCCTGCGCACAGAAGCGCGATCCCGGCGTTCCACTACATGGTCGCGGTGGCCGGCGGCGACGACATCCCGCTCGTGCCCTACGCGACTTTCGGCACCGAGGAGCTGGCGCGCCACGTCGCACGGGCCTCGCACATCGCAACGCCTGCCTGATGGCCAATCACGGCCAGATCGCCGTCGGCGAGACCTGTGCCGAGGCGCTGGAGCTGGCCGCCGAGGTCGAAATGCTGGCCGAGCAGTACGTCAAGGTGCTGACGCTCGGCGCGCCGCACATCCTCGACCGCGACGAAATGGCCCGCGTGCTGGAGCGCTTCGCGAGCTATGGGCAAAAAGCGGAGTTCTAGTTTGCCGCGGTCGCTTCGTGCTGCAAGCACGCCTTTGTCGTGATGCCCTCACGCGCTGGAACTCCCTCACCGGCTACGAAGTTTGGCAAGAAAAATGTTCGAATGGATCGAGGCCAACTTACGCACGCTCGACATCAACGGCGAGAAGGTCTGTGCCAAACTGGATTTCTACGACAAGCACGATAAGAACGCTGCAGCGAAGGCCCGACCAACCCAGCTACGACGCTTCGGATAGGCACGTTGATGGGCCCGAAAAGTATTGACTATCGAACCGACTATTCAGGCGGCTCTTTTCTAACAGCGATTTCATTGATGCATACGAATGCTATCAGCCATGGAACGGTGAGGCCTGCGTAGGTCCAGCTCTCGGACGCCCATCGCTTGGGCCAGCTGAAGAGCAAAGGATTGCCGTGCGTAGTCAGCAGAGTCTTAGGGCAGCGCGTACGCCTTGGCTCACCGCGACTTGGATCAGCCCAATGACCATAATGGTGATTCCAATTGGAATCCCCAACACCCCATAAGGTTCTCCTACCAATACGAGACCACCAATCCGAGGAGCGGATGACGATAAGGATATGAAGCCGAATGCAGCGAACGAGCCTCCGACTAGTACGATCAACCATCCAAGCGCAGCAATTGCTTGAGCAACAATGCGGCTCACATCGTACTTGCCGTGGAATCTTGAACCTGAGACGTGCATAATTTCCTCCCGCGTTCAAATTTCTCATCGAATATCGCGTAATTGTCGTGTGAGTGACACCGATATCATCCTTCACTCTAACCCTCGCCAGCACGTTCGGAGAGGCGGCCGAAGGCCGCGAGGCAAGAATGCGACCGAGAGGCAGCGCCGCCGCGCGTGTAGGCGGAGCCGTACGCGTCGGCGGAAAAAAATTACGCCCAAGGCGGCTTGATCCAATTAAACAGTGCGATACCGCCGTCGACGGCGAGGGTGGTGCCGGTGACGTAACCGGAGAAGCGGTCCGATAGCAGCGCCACCGCCGGGCCGGCCATGTCGGCTGCCGCGCCAGCCGCCCGAGCGGAATCTTGCCGTCGAAATCGAAGGCGCTGGCGTTGAAGCCGCCGCCGGGGACGGCACCGGGCGCGAGGGCGTTGACGCGGATGCCGGCAGGGCCGAAATGGCGGGCGAGTTCGCGCACGACCATCGTCTGGCCGGCCTTGGCGGCGGAGTAGTGCGGCAGGTTGCGCGGCGAGTAGGCGTGCAGCGAGGTGATGAAGAGGATCCGGCCTTTGGCGCCGCGCGCCTGCATGGCCGAGGCGATCTCGCGACCGAGGAAGTAGCCGGCTTTGACGTTGACGTTCTGGAAGGCGTCCCAGGTCTCGGCGCTGACGGTGGCAGCGTCATCGGCTTCCTTGCGTGGCGGGCAAGCCGAGTGGACGAACATATCGAGCGGCGTATCGCGGACGGTGGCCAGGAGGTCGCGCCAGCCGTCGGGCGTCGAGAGATCGGCGGCGATCGCGTCGGCCTGACCGCCGGCTTGCTCGATCGCGGTTGATGTCGCGGCGTTGCGGTCGGCGTCGACATCGGCAAGTAGCACCTTGGCGCCTTCGGCCGCCAATGCCTCCGCGATCGCGCGCCCGATGTTCGAGGCCGATCCGGTAACGAGCGCGGATTGCCCGGTGAAGAGCCCGATCGGCGTCATGGCGTGGTCTCCGTTGCTGTCGCGCGCGCGGCGTCGTCGTCAAAAAGTGACGTCGCGAAGATAGGCGAGCGACAACAGGATCACCAGGATGATGAGGACTTTGGCGACCTCGGTGGTCAGCGCGTGGAGGAATTTATAGGGCATCGTGGGCCCCGCGGGCTACTGGAGGATTTCCGCATCAGCCCCGATCGCGCAATGCCTCAAGTTCGAGTTCCGGCAGGCGCGCGCGTCTCACGGCTTCTTGCGGAAGCGATCCAAACTGATGACGTTGTCCGGTCCCGGTGTCGCATGGGCCTCGTTGTCGAGCGTCGACGGCACCGGCGCCAGCACGGGCGGAACGCGCGTCACCGGTTGCGGCTCCGCGCGGCGGTTGTGAGCGCCGTCGACGACGTTCTCGCCGATCGCGTCACCGTCTTCGTCCTTGTCGTTGCGGACGCGGCGCGCGGGGCGTTTGCGCTCGGCGCGCTCGCCGGCCGGCGCGCGCGTCGACGCGCGGCCGCCGTCCCGGGCGATGGCGGGCACGCCGATGCCCGGCGGCAGGCCCGTCGGCCCGTCCGGACCGATGCCGGTGTCCTCGTTGATGCCGACCACGCTGCCGGTATCGCGCGTTCCGCCCGCCTCGTCGAACTGCAGGCCATAGGGGACGCTCGGGTCGAAGAACACTTTGACGGCGGCGAAGGGCACGACCAGCCGCTCCGGAACGCCATCGAACCGTCAACTTCACCTCGAAGCGTACGTCCGTGACGATGAGATCCCAGAACACGTGCTGGAGCACGATCGTCATCTCGTCGGCGTACTTGCTCTTGAGGCGCTTGGACAGCACCACGCCGGAGTGGCGCGTATCGAATGCGATATAGAAATGATGCTCGCCCGGGAGACCCGTCTTTTGCACACGCGTCAACACCGCGCGCACGACGCCACGCATGGCCTCCTGGGCCAGAGCGTCGTAGTCGATCTCAAGCTCTGCCGTCATGATCTGTCTTCGTGCCGACCCGCTACACGCCCCATGCAAACACCATGGAGGATTAAGTGGAGGGCTTCTGTTGCCCGGTGCCCTCCGAACCGCGCCTGACGTTGCTAAACGCCAGGGCTGTAGAGTTCAGGCTAACCCAACCGCATTACGCGGCGAGGCGAACCTCAGCATAGTTGTCATTGGCAACTATTCTGGTGACCCGATAACGGCGGTATCATGCCGGGCAAAAGAGCACCCTTTACACCCTCGTCGATCCTATTTCGCCCCCATCAGCAGCCCGCTGGATGTCGAAAATCCCAGGTCGTCACCGGGACGTGTGGCCAGATCCCAGTGGGCTGATGGTGGAGGCGCCGGGTACCGCCCCCGGGTCCGAAAGGCTTATTCCGATGTCCATTTATCGCCATAGCCGGACGAATCCGGCACCCTCAATATAGGATGGTCGGCCAACAAATGAAAGCGCGCTCCGCCACACATGTGGGTTGCAAGCCACGCGTTAAGATGAATTTCCAGTGATAAACCAAATCCAATCTGTGGCCGGGGAGACACCTGCTTGTCGAACGCTCTGCTGACGGGCCCACCGCGCTATGTCGCCCGTGGATCGTGGCCGCCGCTGTGGGCGGTGGTCTTTGCGCTGCTGATCCAGACGAGCCTCCAGCTCGCGGCCGGCGTGGTCGGGACGCTGGCCAGCGCGGCCTTGGCCGGGGTCTCGCCGTACCGCTTGAGCGAGCAGCAGATGCTCTCGGGCCTGCTGGCCTTCCTGCTCCTCTCGCAGGTGTGCATCGTCGCATTGACGTGGTGGGCGGCGGGCCTTTTTGGCGGCATCCGGCGCGAGGTCTTGCAGGCCGATCGTGGCGCGCCGGGCGTCGGCGAGGTGGTTGTCGCCATTGCCGGCTTGACGCTCGCTCTCGGTATTTTCAACGCGCTGGTCTACCTGCTGCGCCCCGACCTTTTCTTCGCCGACATGCAGCAGTTCGTGCCCATGATCCGGGGGCCGTCCTGGCCGCTGACGGCGCTCAGCGTCGGCGTCGGCGCGCCGATCTCGGAGGAGCTGCTGTTTCGCGGCTTCGTGCTCTCGGCGCTGGCGCAATGGCGCTTTGGCTTCTGGCCGGCGGCGCTGCTGGTGAACACCGTATGGGCCGCCTTTCATATCGGCTACTCGGTCGTCGGGCTGCTGGAGGTGTTCGTCGGAGGCGTCTATATGTCGTGGCTGCTGTGGCGATCGGGCTCGATCTGGCTGCCGATCATCTGTCACGCGGCGACGAACTGCGTATTCCTGGCGATCCTCGCCATTTACTCCATGCAATGAGGGACTGTGGGCAAGGCCCGCCGAGTGGTGCTCTCGGCCGTAGAATCGGGCTAATATCGCGCCATGCATCAATATCTCGACCTCATGGAACGGGTGCGGCGGCACGGCGTCGCGCAAGACCGATCGCACCGGCACCGGCACGCTCAGCGTGTTCGGCCACCAGATGCGCTTCGACCTCGCCGACGGGTTCCCGCTCGTCACGACCAAGAAGCTGCACATGAAGTCGATCGTCCACGAGCTGCTGTGGTTTCTCGCCGGCGATACCAACGTCGCCTATCTCAAGCGGAACGGCGTCTCGATCTGGGATGAATGGGCCGACGAGAACGGCGATCTCGGCCCGGTCTACGGCCGCCAGTGGCGCTCCTGGGCGACCCCCGACGGCCGCACGATCGACCAGATCCAGGAAGTCGTCGAGACGATCAAGACCAACCCGGACAGTCGCCGCCTCATCGTCACGGCGTGGAACCCGGCCGACATTCCGGACATGGCGCTGGCGCCGTGCCATTGCCTGTTCCAATTCTACGTCGCCGACGGAAAGCTCTCCTGCCAGCTCTACCAGCGCTCCGCCGACGTTTTCCTCGGCGTGCCGTTCAACATCGCGAGCTACGCCCTGCTGACGGTGATGATGGCGCAAGTAGCCGGCCTGAAGCCCGGCGAGTTCGTGCACACTTTCGGCGACGCGCACCTCTACTCGAACCACCTCGAGCAGGCCGACCTCCAGCTCAGCCGTGCGCCGCGCCCGCTGCCGCGGTTGACGGTCAATCCCGACGTGCAAATCGATCTTCGGCTTCCGCTACGAGGATTTCCGCGTTGAGGGCTACGACCCGCATCCCGCCATCAAAGCGCCGATCGCGGTTTGATGCGCGTCGTGACTTGACGGCATCAGCGCAACGGCGGATAAGCTGCCCGCCATGGACCGAAACGCGCAAAAATTTGCTGCCGCTTCCTGTTGCGGCGCTACACTGATCGCGGGCTAAAGCAACGGACTTGAAATTCACCTCACCTCGAGGCTAGACGGGGAGTGAATTTCAAGTCCAAAGTTGCTTTAGAACGCCATGACTCTAAAGCGTCTTTGGACCTTAAATGCGACGTTGAGACCGACCAAGGTGTGGGTCGCATTTAAGGTCCGACGCTTTAGCAGACTGCTGGCGCGGCCGCGTTTCTTTGCCAGACATCCCGAGCACAGAGACCATCGCGCCAGCCTTGGTGACACGCCTTGGCTAAAGGTGCGGCATGACGCTCACGCTCTACAATACGCTGACGCGGCGCAAGGAGCCGTTCCAGCCGATCGATCCCGAAAACGTGCGCATGTACGTCTGCGGGCCGACGGTCTACGACCTCGCGCACATCGGCAACGCGCGGCCCATCATCGTATTCGACGTGCTGTTTCGGCTGCTCCGCCACATCTATGGAGAGAAGCACGTCACCTACGCGCGCAACATCACCGACGTCGACGACAAGATCAACGCGCGGGCGGTGGAGCAGTATCCCGATCTCGATCCGATCGCGGCGATCCGCAAGCTCACCGTGGAGACGACGGCGCAGTTCCACAAGGACATCGCCGCGCTCGGCGTGCTCCAGCCGACCGTCGAGCCGCGCGCGACCGACCACATCGCCGGGATGCGCGATATTTGCGAGGCGCTGATCGCCAAAGGCCACGCCTACGTCGCCGAGGATCACGTGCTGTTCGCGGTGAACTCGATGCCGGATTACGGCACCTTCGCGCGCCGCTCGCTCGAGGAGATGGAAGCCGGCGCCCGCATCGACGTCGCGCCCTACAAGCGCGGCCCGATGGATTTCGTGCTGTGGAAGCCGTCGAAGCCGGGTGAACCCGCGTGGCCGTCACCCGGGGGAATCGCGACGCCCGGCCGTCCCGGCTGGCACATCGAGTGCTCGGCGATGGCCGAGAAGCACTTGGGCCAGGTGTTCGACATCCACGGTGGCGGCATTGATCTCGTCTTCCCGCACCACACGAACGAGATCGCGCAATCACGGTGCGCGCACGGCACGTCCGTGATGGCGAACTATTGGATGCACAACGGCTTCCTGCAGGTCGAGGGCGAGAAGATGTCCAAGAGCCTCGGCAATTTCGTGACGATTAGGGAGCTGCTGGCGACGACGAGTTTCGCTGGAAGGTCCTGGAGCGGAGAGGTGCTCCGACTCGCCATGTTGAAGACCCACTATCGTCAGCCGATCGACTGGACAATGGCAGCGTTGATTGAGGCGCAAGTTGAGTTGCGGACCTGGGCCGCGTTCTTCGTCAATTCGGAGGCCGCATTCAAGTCGATGGCACGTCGAGCGCAGGGCGTTGCTCCAAAGCCGGTGAGCGACGTTGTCGATGCCCTTGAGGATGATCTCAACACTCCACGGGCGCTTGCGGTGTTAAGAGCATCGGCATCCAAGGCGAAAGCCAATACAGACGATGCGTCAGCGTTTCTTGAGACTCTGGAATTCATGGGCCTGCTCCGTGCGGACAAGTTGTTCGTCCACAATCCGCACCATGTTCGACGGGGCTCGATCCTTATCTCTGAAGAATTGAAGCCGCTGCTCGACGAAGTACAGACGGCCTATGCGAATGGCGACGTTACGCGGCAGCAGGCGCTGACCGACAGCCTTTCCGCGAACGGTGTTTCGGTTGCAGTTCGCGATGACGGTGGCGCTAGCTACGAGATTTTGGATCGAGGTCGCGGTATTTCCAGTGATGCGGTACAGGGCATGATCTCCGCCCGCCTCGCCGCGCGGAAGGCGAAAAACTTCGCCGAGAGCGACCGCATCCGCGACGAGCTCGCGGCGATGGGCATCCAGCTCAAGGACGTCAAAGACCCCGCGACTGGCGAGATCAAGACGGAGTGGGAGGTCAAGCGATGACCACGCCAGCTATCGGTTGGGCGCGGCCTCTCCCCAAGCAGCACAGAATTCCTCCCCCCTTGTGGGGGAGGTTAGGAGGGGGGGATTGCAGAACATTTGCGGTTGGGATTCCCCCCACCCCTAACCCCTCCCCGTCGTGTCGAAGACACGCCTCCGGCATGTCGCGCCAAAGGCGCGCCTCACGGCTGTCCGGTTGAGTTTTGATGGACACGGGGCATGGCGTTGATTTTCTGTGATTCGAGAGCTTGCCGGCTTCATCGGACACGGAAGGGGACCAACGCCATGCGACCTGAGACTACCGTGATGCACGACCTTTTGAAGCCCCTTCCGTGGAGCCGGTTCGAGGCGCTTGTTGACAAGTACGAGGCCGACCGCAGCATCCGGACCCTGAGCACGAAGAGCCAGCTCATCGCACTGCTGCACGCCCAGCTCTCCGGCGCCGTCAGCCTGCGCGAGGTGGTCGCCACCATGGCGAGCCACGAGAGCCGCCTCTATCACCTCGGCGCGGCGGCGCCGAAGCGCTCGACGCTTGCCGATGCCAACGCGAAGCGGCCGGCGAAACTGTTCGCCGAGCTGTTCGACGTCCTGCTTGCCCAAGCGCACCGGGGGCTGCGCAAGGCTTCGCAGGACGCCATCCGCCTGATCGACGCCACCCGCATTCCCCTCAATGACCTGTCGACAAGCTGGGCGCGCTACGACGTGCGCTCGAACGGTGTGAAGGTCTCCATCGTCTACGACCCCGACGCCGCCGCTCCGGTTCGCTTCGCGATCAACCTCGCCCGTGAGAACGACATGGTGCCGGCCAAGGCATTCCCGATCGAAGCGGGCGCCACCTACGTCTTCGACATGGGCTATTACAGCTTCCAGTGGTGGGGCGATCTCGACGCCAAGGGCTGCCGCTTCGTCACGCGTCTGAAGCGCTATACGCCGACCCGCGTTGTCGAGGAGCGTGCTGTGGCCGAGGGCAGCCGGATCGTGCTCGACCGCGTCGTGATGCTGCCGACGAGGCTTCGCAACACGCGGACGCATCGCCTCGGCGAGAAGCCGGTGCGGGAGATCCACGTCGTCATCGACACCGGCAAGACGCTGCGGCTCGTCACCAATGATCTCAGCGCCTCGGCAGAAAAGATCGCTGGACTCTACAAGACCCGCTGGGAAATCGAGCTGTTCTTCCGTTGGGTCAAGCAGACGCTGCGGATACGCAAGTTCCTCGGCACCTCCGAGAACGCCGTCCGCATCCAGATCGCGGTGGCGCTCATCGCCTATCTCCTGCTGCGCATTGCCCAGGCGGCACAATCAGCCGTCGAGGGACTGCTCACCTTCGCGCGCCTCGTCCGCGCCAATCTCATGCACCGCAGATCGATCCGCGACCTCCACAAGCCGCCAGATCGAATACTCTACATTCCCAACCAGCTGGATCTCGCTCTATGCTGAACCGGACAGCCGTGAGGCGCGCCTTTGGCGCTGGGGGAGGGGGATTTGGTTGTGCTGGAGGACGCGTGGAGACAGCACCATGACCGCCCCAAAAAACTTCCCCTTCATCCGATCGATGCCGGTGCTGGACTGCTCGGACATCGCGGCGGGCATCGCGTTCTGGCGCGACAAGCTCGGCTTCGACGCGGGCACCTGGGGTGAGCCGCCGACGTTCGCGATCCTGCAGCGCGGTACCGTATCCGTCGGGCTGGCGCGCCGGCCGCAAGAGGAGATCGCCGTCAGCCGCAACATGGCGGCCTACCTCTTCGTGAAGGACGTCGATGCGCTCTATGCCGAGTATCCAGGCGGCCGGCGTGCCCCTGCCGTATCCACCGGAAACGCAACCCTACAACTGCCGCGAATTCATCGTCGTCGTCCCTGACGGCCACACCATTTATTTCGGCCAGAATCTCAATCCTGATCCGCTCGGGCCGGGCCTCGGCAATAGCGTCGGGCGCGATCGAAACGCGGCGCCCACATGAGCGACGACACCCATTCCGGCGGCTGCCAGTGCGGCGCGGTGCGCTTCCGCGTGACGAAGCTTGGACGCGGCTCGGTCTGCTACTGCCGCATGTGCCAGAAGGCGACCGCCGGCCTCGGCGGCTTCTACATCACGGCCGAGGAGTTCGAGTGGACGCGCGGCGCGCCGAAATATTTCGCCAGCTCCAACCTCGCGCGGCGCGGCTTCTGTGGCGACTGCGGCACGCCGCTGACGTTCGAGGGTGGCGGGTCCGTCGATCTCGCGATCGTCGCCTTCGACCGTCCGGCCGACGTCCCGCCGATCGTGCAGCTCGCCGGCGAGGCGCGTCTCCCTTGGGGCGATCATTTGGCGGCACTGCCGCTGCATCCGGCCATCGCGACGGGGATCGCTGAGCGTTTCGCGCGGGTGGTCACCTATCAGCATCCCGACCACGACACCGAGACTTGGACCGTGAAACCATGACCGACAATCATTCCGAGCGGCCACCGTTTCAGAAGCACAAAATTTACTACCCTGCGCTCAAAGTCGCGATCCTCGCGGTGGCCGTCTATCTCGCCTTCCGCCTTTTCGGGATCTTCTGAGCGCATGTCCACCGACAAACCTACCGCCCGCGGGATCGACGAGCTGCAGATGTGGGGACAGCGGGTCGCGGCCCGGTTGAGCCGCCACCGCAAGCGGTTCGACATCCACTCAGAGCTCGAGCGCCTGGACATCAGTTTCGAGAAGGACGATCCGCGCGTCGTGCGCATTCTCGATGAGATCAAGGCCCGCGAAGCGCGCGGATATAACTACGACGGAGCGGACGCGTCGTTCGAACTCGTCGTGCGCGGGCTCATCGGCGAGGTGCCGCGCTATTTCGCGGTCGAAAGCTGTAACCTCATCGACGTTCGCTATGCAGCGGGGGGTGGCCCGGCGCTCGCGGCAGAGGCGTCGATGCTTGTGCACGTCAGCGGCGATCGCAACCCCTTCTGGTCGACTGCGGAAGGCGCCGGCCCCATGGAGGCCATTGAACAGGCTCTGCGCAAGGCGCTGGGCTGCTACCAGCGGCACTTGAAGGATTTCGAGTTCGTGGACTACGAAGTGCGCATTCTGACCGGCGGCACCGAGGCGGTGACGCGGGTGCGGGTCGAAAGCCTCGACCGCGGCACCGGCGAACGCTGGTTCACGGTCGGCGTTGCGCCGAACATCGTCGACGCGAGCTTCGAGGCGCTGGTCAATTCGATCAACTACAAGCTGATGAAGAGCAGCGCCGCCGTCGTCGCGCACGCGGTCGCGAGCTGAAGCGGGTCTGCCCGGTCACTGTCGCGGGCCTGGCGGCGGCACTTGCGTCGGAAATGTCGAGGGGCGTGAGTTCGGCTGCGGCGATGGCGGCGGAGACGCCCGAGGTGACGGCTGTGGCGGTGGTGGCGTGACTGCGACGTCACCTTGGCGTGCGAGCCGCGCCGCCTTGCCGCGCTCGTAGAGCCGGACGACGTCCTTGAGGTTGTCCTGGATCAGCTTGACCCGCGTCGCGCTCGCCGGATGCGTCGACATCCACTGCGGCGGCGCGCCTTTGGCGGCGGCGTCCATCTTCCGCCATAGGGTGATGCCGGCCGCTGGGTCGTAGCCGGCGCGTGCCGCCAGCTCCATGCCGATCAGGTCGGCTTCCTTCTCGTCGTCGCGCGAAAATTTCAGCGTCAGCAGGCTGCTGCCCGCGGCGCCGATGGCCTCGCCTGCCTGCCCAAACAGCAGCGATCCGATCAGGCGGCTGCCGACCTGGGTGATGGTGGTTTTGGCGGCGCGTTCGCGAGCGTGCTCGCGCAGCGCGTGCGCCATCTCGTGGCCCATGATCATCGCGACTTCATCGTCCGTCAGGTGGAGCTGCTCGAGGATGCCGATGAAGAATGCGATCTTGCCGCCCGGCAGGCAGAATGCGTTGATATTGCGGGAGGAGATGAGCGCCACCTCCCACTTCCATTCCTTGGTCCGCGCGTTCCACTTCGCCACGTGAGGCAGGATGTCGTCGAAGATCCGCTTCAGGCGTTGCGCCTGCGGATGGGTGGGCGGAAACAGTGCCCGCTTGGCGTTGGCCTGGCTCTTGAGCGTGAGGTACTGCTGCGCGCCCGCCTGCTCGATCTGCGCGACCGGCACCAAGCGGCGCACGAACGAAACGCGCCCGACTTTGACGCCCTCGCCGTCCTGCGCGACCGCGAGTGCAAGCGGCCCGGAGGCGAGCACTGCCGCCGCACAGGCAACGGCCAGCCATAGTCGGCGCATGACGCTCCCTCCCGCATCTGTTCCCTGCCCGCGTTATACCGCGACGCCGGGTCGGCCCGCTACAGCAGCCGCATCTGCCCTCCTTGTGGAACCGGTGGCGTGAAAAGATCGGTGCGCAGCTTCAACGAGCGCTCATTGAGGCCGAGGCGCTTGCAGGCGAGACGGAATCGCGTCGCGATCTGGGCGGCGTAGGGGCCGGTGCCGCGCTGGCGGATGCCGAATTCCGAGACATAGTCGCGCCCGCCGTGCATCGAGCGCAGCACCGAGATCACCCGCGCCGCGCGGTTGGGGTGATCCGTCTCCAGCCACTCGCGGAACAGCTCCTTCAGCTCCAGCGGCAGCCGCAGCACGACGAAGCCCGCCTCGCGCGCGCCGGCATCGCGGGCGGCTTCGAGGATGCCCTCGATCTCGCTGTCGTTGAGGGCGGGGATGATCGGCGCGACCATGACCGAGACTGGCACGCCGGCTTCTGCCAGCCGCCGGATGGCTTCGATGCGCTTTGCCGGCGTCGCGGCGCGCGGTTCCATGCTGCGCGCGAGATGGCGGTCGAGGCTGGTCACCGAAAGCGCGACCTTGACCAGCCCGCGCTGAGCCATCCGCGCGAGGATATCGACGTCGCGGACGACGCCGGCCGACTTGGTGACGATCCCGACCGGGTGCGAGGCGGCGTCCAAGACCTCGAGGATGCGCCGGCTGATGCCGCGTTCGCGCTCGACCGGCTGGTAGGGGTCGGTGACGGCACCGAGCGCGATGGTCTGGGGCACGTAGTTGCGCCGCGCCAGCTCCTGCTCCAGGAGCTCCGGCGCGTTGACCTTGGCGTAGATCTTGGTCTCGAAATCGAGCCCAGGCGAGTGGCCGAGGTAGGCGTGGGTCGGGCGCGCGTAACAGTAGATGCAGCCGTGCTCGCAGCCGCGGTAGGGGTTGATCGACTGGCTGAAATTGAGGTCGGGGCTGTCGTTGGTCGAGATGATGCTTTTCGCGCGCTCCTCCATCACCTCGGTGCGGAAGGCGTCGAGCGTCGCCAGCGACTCCCAGCCGTCGTCATAGTCCTCCCGTTTGCCGGCGTCGTAGCGGCTGGAGCGGTTCGAGCGCGCGCCGCGGCCTCGTCGGCGCTCGGCGTCGGGGCGCGGCGCGCCATGCGCTGCGGGGCCCGTCTCATCCGGCGGCTCCGGTTCGATGCTGCGATCGTCCTCGTGCGACATGCCAGCTCCTGGGTTCATGCAACCCATAGCATCGCATCTTGAACATAACAAGAACATTTGGACGGCGCGCAACGCCGCGAACGACCGGTTCGGATAGACCGTGTTCAACGTTTGACGCCTCCGGCAAGCGCGCTATTGCTCACGAGATGCGCTGCCGTGAAAGTGCGGCGAATCGGGACCTCACGATGATTTCTGTCGTCATTCCAACACTGAACGCTGAAGAGGGGCTCTCCGCCTGTCTGACGGCGCTGGTGCCGGCAGCGGTCGAAGGAATGGTGCGCGAGGTCATCGTGGTCGACGGCGGGTCGAGCGACCGAACGCTCAAGATCGTCGAGCAGGCGGGGGCCGAGGTGGTGCACGCCGCGCCGGGGCGGGGTGGGCAGCTCGCGCTCGGCGCCGCGCAGACCCGCCAGCCGTGGCTGCTCTTTCTCCACGCCGACACGGTCCTGGAGCCCGGTTGGGAGCGCGAAGTGGCAGCGCTGATCGAGCGCATCGACAGCGGTCGGCGCGCGCCGACTGCAGCGGCGTTCCGCTTCACCCTGGACGACATTGGCTTTTGGCCGCGCATGATCGAAGTGGGGGTCGCGATTCGGTGTGCGCTGCTCCGCCTGCCCTATGGCGACCAGGGACTGCTGATCCCGAGATCGCTCTATCGGCAGGCCGGCGGCTACAGCCAGCTACCATTAATGGAGGATGTCGATCTCGCGCGCCGTATTGGCCGCAAGCGCATCATGGTGCTGCGCACGCGCGCGGTGACGAGTGCGACGCGCTATCGGCGCGACGGCTATCTGCGGCGCAGCGCCCGCAATCTCTCGTGTCTCACCCTCTTCTTCCTCCGTGTGCCGCCCCGTGTGATCGCGCGGCTCTACGGATGATGCGTCGTCCGGCGAAGAACAAAGCGAGCGTGGAGGCGTCGCCGAAACGGGCGGCGCTTTTCGCGTGCCGGCTCGTGATCATGGCCAAGGTGCCGGTCGCCGGACGAGTGAAAACGCGGCTCGCGCGCGAGATCGGCGTCGTCGGTGCGACGATGTTCTATCGCGTGGCGATGCGGAACGTGATCGCGCGGCTGGCGGGCCAACCGTTCTGGCGGACGGTGGTGATCGTCGATCCCGATACGGGCGTGGCGAGCCAAATGCTGCCGGAAGGCGTTGCGCGGGCGGGCCAGGGGCGCGGCGATCTCGGCGTGCGGATGCAGCGGCCGATGCGGACGCTGCCACCCGGCCCGCTGTGCCTGATCGGGACCGACGTGCCGGATATCTCGGTTGCCGACGTCCGCCGCGCGTTCCGGCAGCTTGGGCGTGCCGATGCCGTATTCGGGCCGGCCGAGGATGGTGGCTTCTGGCTGGTCGGGCTGAAGCGGATGCCGCGCGTCATCGACCCTTACCGCGGATGCGTGCCGTGGTCGCAGGCCGATACCCTGGAGCGGACGCTTGCAAACCTCGGCGGTCATCGCGTCGACCTCACGACGCGGCATCACGATGTCGAATTCGGCCACCGATCTCGTCCAAAACCGCGGGCGCTACGCACGTCGCGTGCCTCCGTTGCCCTCGCGCTAACGCTCTCTGCTGCCGCCTGTGCTATCGCCGTTGGCATGACGGGGCGAACTGATTCGCATCATCGGGATCGATCCGGGGTTGAGGCGCACCGGCTGGGGCGTCATCGACAGCGATGGCGTGCGGCTGATCTACGTCGCGAGCGGCCACGTTACATCGGACGCGTCGGACGACCTCGCCTATCGTCTGCGCGAGCTGTTTGAAGGCCTGACCAGCGTCATCGCGGCGTTCCAGCCGCATGAGGCGTCCGTCGAGGAGACATTCGTCAACGACAATCCGCGCGCGGCGCTGAAGCTCGGACAGGCCCGCGGCATGGCGCTGCTTGCGCCAGCGACCAAAGGGCTGGCGATCGCCGAATATCCCCCGAACGTCATCAAGAAGACCGTGGTCGGCGCCGGTCACGCCGAGAAGCGCCAGATCCAGGCGATGATCGGTTTCCTGCTGCCCAAGGCGCGTTTTCAGAGCGCCGACGAAGCCGACGCGCTGGCGATCGCCATCTGCCACGCCAACCATCGCTCGAGCCCGGTCGCGCGCGCCGCGCGGGCGTTGCGGGAGGCCGCGAAATGATCGGCAAGCTCAAGGGCATCGTCGACGCCATCGGTGAGAGCCACTGCATCATCGACGTCAACGGCGTCGGCTACGAGGTTCAGGCATCGGCGCGGGCGCTGCGCACCATGGAGATCGGCCAGACCGCGACGCTGGTCATCGACACGCACGTGCGCGAGGACGCGATCCGCCTGTTCGGCTTCGTGAGCGAGGTCGAGCGGAGCTGGTTCCGGGCGCTGCAGGCGGTCCAGGGCGTCGGCTCGAAGGTGGCGCTCGCGGTGCTCGGCACGCTGTCGTCGCAGGATCTCGCCAACGCCATCGCGCTCGGCGACTGGGCGACAGTCGAGCAGACGCCGGGCGTCGGCAAGAAGCTGGCGCTGCGTATTGTGCTGGAGTTGAAGGACAAGGCGCCGGCGCTTGCGGTGGCTGGTCTGCACGTGCCGGCGTCGATCAACGGCGCCGGCAGGGGGACGTCGAAGGGTGCCGCCGAATCTGCCGAAGCCCACGCCGCCGCCGAGGCGATCTCCGCGCTCACCAACCTCGGCTACAATCCCGCGCAGGCCTCGCAAGCCATCGCCATCGCCGCGCGTGACTTGGGCACGGACGCCGACACGGCGAAGCTGATACGGCGCGGGCTCAAGGAATTGGCGAGGTAGGGCTGGCGCCGCGATTAATTTTCCCTCTCCCCGTTCTTCACGGGGAGAGGGTTAGGGTGAGGGGCGGCAACACTCTCTTCGTGTCATCCAAATCTCGATGCGACTCGCTCAACCGTCGAGCGAGGAGTTGTCGGAATTTGTCGCCGCCCCTCACCCCGACCCTCTCCCCATTGAAGCCAATGGGGAGAGGGAGAAGTGAGGCGGCGCTTGCTCAGATCGTTCTACGATTCTACCGGCCCCCTCAGCTCATACCGCACGTCGCCGTGCTCGGCGACGCCGGTCGCGATCCAGCCGCGGCGCTCATAGAATGCGGCGGCCTTCGTCCCGGCGGATGTCGTAAGCCATAGATTTTGCGCGCCGTTGTCCCACAGCCATTGCACGGCAAGTTCGAATAGACGGCCGCCGATGCCGCGCCCCTCGTGCTCCGGGCGCACGAACAGCGCCATGATCGTCTGCTCCTTCCGATCCGCGATCGAGAAGCCGACGATCTGGCCGTCGGCGACAGCCACCCACCCTTTCGAGTCTTCCAGGAACGACGCCGCCACGCTCTCGTTCGTGATCCCGCGTGCCGCGAGCTGTTCGATCGAGAGCGGGTTCTCGATCACCGACTGCCGGACGTCCGATATACCCGGCATGTCAGCCGCGGTGGCCTCGCGTACGATGAACGCGCCGCCCCTCATGCCGCCTGCCTCAGCCCGCCCATCCGCTCGATGAACGACGCGATTTCGTCGATGCCCCGGTCGTTGCGGGCTTGCGCGAACACGAACGGGCTGTCGCCGCGCATGCGCCGGGCGTCGCGCTCCATGACGTCGAGGCTGGCGCCGACGTGAGGGGCGAGATCGGTCTTGTTGATGACGAGCAGGTCCGAGCGCGTGATGCCGGGGCCGCCCTTGCGCGGGATCTTCTCGCCCTGCGCGACGTCGATGACGTAGATCGTGAGATCGGCGAGCTCCGGCGAGAAGGTCGCGGCGAGATTGTCGCCGCCGGATTCGAGCAGGATCAGGTCGAGCTTCGGGAACTTGCCGCGCATGGTCTCGATCGCCGCGAGATTGATCGAGCAGTCCTCGCGGATCGCGGTATGCGGGCAGCCGCCGGTCTCGACGCCCATGATGCGCTCGAGCGGCAGCGCCTGCATGCGCATCAGGATCTCGGCGTCCTCCTTGGTGTAGATGTCGTTGGTGATGGCGCAGATGTCGTAGCGGTCGCGGAAAGCGCTGGCAGAGCGCCGCGGTCAGCGTCGTCTTGCCGGAGCCGACCGGGCCGCCGATGCCGACGCGAAGCGGGCCATTGGTGTGAGTCTCCGTGCTCATGAGCGAAAGAGCCTCGTGTACTGGGTTTCGTGCTGCAGCGAGGCGAGGTCGGCGGCGAAGGTGGCGCTGCCGATATCGTCGAGCGTGCTGTCCGCTGAGCGCGCGTCGCGGCCTGTTGCAGGTGCGGCAGCAGCGCTGCGGACGCGCTGCCCGTCGGTCTGGCCGATCACGAGAGGCGGATCGACGCCGAGACCAGATTGCCGACGAAAGCCATGCCATAGCCGATGCAGCGTCGGCGTCGAGCGCGATGCCGTGTGCCGCCGCCGCGACGCCGACCGCCACGGGATAGGCGACATCGCCCGGGTGCGCGGCGCGCAACAGGCCGACCGCGGCGCACGGCCAGGCGGCATCGATCTGCAGGAGAAACGATCCGCCTTGCGTGATGGTTTCGAGATGGCGCTCGGCGGAGGGTTGCAGCGCTGCGGCGAGTTCCGCAACCTCGGCAAGTCGCCGCCGCGTTCGCCGGCTCGCCGCGCGCCAGGCCGCCGCCAGCAGGATCAGGTCGTTGCGCAGCGAGCCGAGCGCGATGAGATCGCGCGAGCCACGCCGCCGAGCGTCGCGCGATCCGTGATCCAGCCCCGCTCGACCGCCTGCTCCAGGCCATGACTGTAGGCGAACGCGCCGACCGGGAACGCCGGCGACAGCCACACCGCAGCAATTGCGCGCGGGACGTCGCCGAGCGTCACGGCAAGGATCGGCGGGTTTCGCTCGCGTGCTCGATGGAGCGCTTTCGTCTCGAGCTCAGGCCGGCCGCCAGACGCGCGTCGCCGGGCGTGCGCTTCGGCGTGGTGATGATCGTGCGCGTGGTCATGATCGTGATCGCGGCCGTGCCCGTGGTGATGATGCCCGCTGTGCAGCGGCCCTTGACCGCCATAGGCGCCGCCTTCCGGCTCGAACGGCCGACGCACCGCGCTGCACCTGCCGCCGAGCCCGGCGATCATGTCGGCGAGCACGTGATCGGGCTGCGATATAGATCGCGCCGTCTGCGAGTCTCGGTCGGCGTGTGGCGGTTGCCGAGGTGCCACGCGATGCGCATCAGGTGGTGCGGATCGCGAGCGCGGACCTCCAGCAGATCCTCGGGCGCAGCCTTCACCACGACGAGATCGCCGCTTGCCAGTTCCAGCGCGTCGCCTTCCGCGATGTACGTCGCCTCCGGCAGATCGAGCAGCAGCTCGCCGCCGCGATCGGTGGTCATGACGATCCGGCGGCGGAAACGGGCCTGCCGATCGAGCGTCACGGTGTCGACCGGCGGGCGGGACTTGGCCGCCACCGCCGCCCGGCGGATCACGGCGCGCGCGAGCATCATTGAGGAATCCCCTGCTGTTGGAGTCTGCGATTATCGGCGCGATGCGGCCCCGCCGCAACGTTGAAAGTCCGCTCAGGGCAGGCGCCAGTAGGTGCCGGACGGCCCCGCGATCCGCTGCAGGATCGGCAGGCGCTGGTGCGGCGGCCGCGCGCCCGGCAGCAGCAGCAGCTCGATATCGCGGATCAGCGCTGACTGCTCGGCATAGGTCGCGTTGTTCATGGCGAAGAAGGCGGTATTCAGCGCGGATATGTCGATGGTGTCGATCCCGGACACGATGGCGGGGCCGCCCTCTCCGACATCGCCCGCCCGCGCGATGTCGCCGGCAAACCGCCTGGAAACGCCGAGCGCCAGGTCGCTCGACGAGGCGTAAAGCGTGATCCCCTTGGCCAGGCCTTTGATCTGTCCGGCCAGGATTTCGAAGGCGTCGCGATCGAGGTCGGGTGCGGCGAGGACAATCTGGTGGATGCGCGGCGTGCCGGGCGACGTCTGTCTGAGATCGCTGAGGACGCTGAGCAGCGGCTGGCTGCCCATGCCGTGGGCGATCAGGCTGACGTGGCTGGCGCCTGAACTCGATGACGGCGAGATCGATGAAGTCGCGCAGAACCTGCACGGTCTGGCGGGCGCTGTCGCGATCGTAGGTGTAGGCGGTGAACGAGCCGCCCGACGGCCAGCTATACATGAAAGCGGCGCCGTCGAACCTGAGATCGTAGACGATCTGCGCGGCGCGATAGAGCGCGTGATCGAAGTCGTTGTTGTAGCCGTGGATGAAGACGACCGCGTGGTCCTTGTAGTCCTTCGAGGTTCGCAATCGCTCCGCCACGAGCTCGAGCATCTCGCTGTGCGTCAGCATGTCGATCTGCGACACGGTGAAGTGCGTTCTCGTATCCACGGTCGAGTTGCGGAGCGTGGCACTGAAATAGGGGCGCTTGATCGACCATTGTCGCGCGCTCGACGGGGTCTGGTGGGCCGTCGGGATCGTGACGAACGCGCGCCCGAGTTCGAGACGCTGCGCGCGGCCGGCTCCGTAGGCGATCCGGTTGGTCTTGTCGGCGCGGGCGCGGTCGGTGCCGTAGAAGACCTGGACGACGTCGCGGCGATCGGGCGGCGACGACCGCTCGGCGATCGCGCTCGACTCCCTCGGCCTCAGCGCGCCGGTGATGATGGCGCGCCCCTCGGATGGTTGTGTGCTCTCAACCAGGCGCTGGGCGGCCTCAGCCGTCCAGGCGAGGCGAACGGGGATGGCTCCGACGTCGCCGAGCGTCGTCGGTTGCGCCTCGGGCAACGGGACGGGGGCGCGCAAACTCGCCGCGGTGATCGTGGCGCTCAGCAGCAGCACAGGCAACACGAGCTGCGCCGCCCGCCGGACCATAGGCGATCGGCTGGCGGTCCACCGATAGAGGGCGGCGTTCGCCCCGATCACGGCGACGGCGCACAGCACAACCACGAGCAGCCAGCCACCGGTCATCGCATGCATCAAGGCCCCAGTAGTCGAACTCGATCGGTCAAGGCGGTGAATCAACAATCGATCCGCATTCTAGTGGCTGCGGCGCCGGGAGCGATTGCCCGTTTCAGGTTTCCACTGTTGCCGTCGACGGCCAGTTGTAGGGATTTTGCGACTCAACCGACTTGGGATAAAAACATATATATCAATATTTTAGATCGACTCGGAGCTTGCTCTCTCGCCCATGCCGCGGGGTCGGGCGGCGGGTTGGTTTTGAATGCAACAACTGACACTCGGCGTGCGCCGTTTCCGCTTTCATTGTAGGCGAGCGCTTTAATCATCTCTTAATGTTTGTGAGCAAGACTTGATAACTGCATGTAAAATTATCGATAAACTCGCTTCAAAAGTGGCAGTGGCGAATGCTCGAGACCACCCTCCTCCTTGGCACGATGCCGGCGCAGCTCGGCCTGCCGCTCGCCGACCTCTTGGCGTGGGCGCTGGTGCTCGCGTTCCTCGCCGCCCCCGTGCCCGATGGTGGCGGCACCCAGAAGATCATCGAAATCGGTGGCGCAAAGCCGCGTCGTGCGGCGGCGTGTCACCTGTCGGACACCCCGCGGAAGGTTGGACCTGCGCCGGTCGTGATACGCGAGATCGTGGCGGTCACGCCCGCCGCGGCGCGCCTTACGGCCGCCGAGCAGTGGCAGGCCATGTCGGGTCTTGTGACCGGCGGCGCCGAGCGCGTGATGGCGGTCGCCCGCGACCAACAGGCAATCCGCCGCGAACTCGATTTGCTCGACCTCACGATCGAGAACCTGCGCCGCGAACTCGCCTCGGTGATGACCGTCGCGATGCCGGTCGCCGCGCGTAGCGCCGAGCTGGTTTCGCTGCCTGCGCGTCGCCAGCGGCAGGCGCTCGCCGCTTAGTTTTTTTTCGCGGTCGCGTACGGCCCGCGCCAGAGGCGCGCCTTCTGCGCGACGCCTACACGCGCCGCGCGTCGTGCCCCTCGGATCGCATTCTGACCTCGCGATCTTCGATCGCTACAGAATGATCGGGCTCCAAATCATAAAAAGGCGGGGGTTCGGGGGTGTCCCCCGATTGGGGTGTGGGGCTAAGGCCCCACTCGCGCCAGAGGCGCGACCGAGCCAGCACCTCAAACCTTCACCGGCAGCCCCATCGCCTGTAGCACCACGAGCGTTGCGGTCACCGTGAGCACGGCGAGCAGCGTCGAAATCGCGACGGCGGCGGAGACCGAGCCGACCGCGCGTTCGTAGCGGGCCGCGAACACGAAGGCGTTTGCGCCGACCGGCATACTGGTGTAGGCCGCGATGGCGCCCGCCCATAGTGGCGTCAGGCCGAACACGGCGATGCCGATCCACAATGCGAACGCCGGGAACGCGACGAGCTTGAGTACCGTGATCAGGATGAGCGTCGGCGTCTGGCCCTTGATCTCGTAGCGCGCCAGCGTGACGCCGAGCGCGGTGAGCGCGACCGGGATCGCGGCGCCGCCGAGCAGTGTGATGAGCTTGTCGGCGAGGTCCGGCGTGGCGATACCGGTCCAGCGCCACAGCGTGCCGATCAGGATGGCGGCGATGATCGGATTGCGGATCAGGTCGGCCGTGGTCGTCGCCAGCGATCGCAGCGACGGACCGATGCCGCGCAACGCCAGTTCCATGTGCAATGTGCCGAGCATCCAAAGGATGATCGAGTTGCAGGTCGCGAGGATGGCGACCGGCGTCGCGGCCTCGGGACCGAACGCGAGAAGGATGATCGGGATGCCCATCATCAGCCCGTTGCCGAAGCAGGCGGCCATGGCGATCGCGGGCGCGTCCACCGCCGGGCGCCGGAGCAGCAGCAGCGTCGCGAGCGTTGCGGTGAGCCACACGATCGCAACGGCGGACGTGTAGGTGGCCGCGAGCAGCCACGGCGATTGCACGGTCGGCGCCATCGTCGCCATGGCGCGGAACAGCAGCGCCGGGATCAGGATTTTATAGGCGAATTCGCTGAGCGCGGGGCCGGCGGTGAGCGGGACATAGCCGATGCGCCCCGCGATCCAGCCGATGGCGATGAGCCCGAAGACGGGCGCGACGAGCGTGATGATCGCGAGCATTGCCGTTCCGATGGCGAGGAAGAAAGAAACTTGAGATTCCCCTCCCCCTTGTGGAGAGGGGTTAGGGGTGGGGGGAATCCCTACCGCCGATGATCTGCGATCCCCCCTCCTAACCTCCCCCACGTCGTGCCGAAGGAGCGACTTCGGCACTGGGGGGAGGGATCGCGTTTGTGCACCACGCGAACGACCAACCAATCGAGATCGGTGCGCTATCCCGCGATTTTCGAGAAATCGGCGACGCCGAGCGTGGCGGCGCGGATCTGCGAGAGGAGGCGCAGGCGGTTGATGCGCAGTTTGGGATCGTCGGCGTTGACGGTGACGTGCTCGAAGAAGGCATCGACCGGCGCGCGCAATTCGGCGAGCGCGTTCATGGCGCCACGGAAATTCTCGACGTTGATCGCGGCGATGGTGTCCTGCTTCACGCTCTCGATCGCGGCAGCGAGGGTAAGTTCGGCTTTCGCGGTGAGTAGTTTCAAGTCGTAGTCGCCGGCGTGGCTGGTCTTGTCCTTCTTCTCCTCGATGGCGAGGATGTTGGACGCGCGCTTGACGCCCGCGAGCAGGGTCGCGCCGTCGTCGGTTTTCAGGAACGCATCGAGCGCCTCGACGCGCTTGACGATCAGCGCGAGGTCGTCCTGGCCGCCGAGCGCGAACACGGCATCGATCAGGTCGTGCCGCGCGCCCTTCTCGCGCAGGTGCACTTTCAGGCGGTCGGCGAAGAAGGAGAGGAGACCGTGAGACGGCATCATAGACACGTGCCAGAAATTCGTCTTCGCTTTCTCGCCGCCCGTTCGAGCCTGTTTTGGCCAGCGGCCTTGCTTCTTGATATTGCTCCTGAGAGGCGCGAGATTGCGTGGACTAGCGGCAACCTTAAATCATTCTCCAGCACTATCCGGATCACGCCGAGTGCAGCGCGGCGTAATTGGTACGGATCACCCGAGCCGGTCGGCTTCTCGCCGATCGCCCAGAAGCCGACGAGCGTGTCGAGCTTGTCGGCGAGCGCCACCGCAATCGCCACCGCATCGCCGTTCGCCGCGAGCGGCACCGTGTCGGTCGGCCCCTTCGGCTTGTAGTGCAGCTCGATGGCGCGCGCGATCTCCGGCTTGATGCCCGGCTTCTCGGCGTAGTACCGCCCCATCAGCCCCTGCAACTCCGGGAACTCGCCGACCATCCCGGAAACGAGATCGGCCTTGCACAACTGCGCCGCGCGCCGCGCGTCCTCCGACACCGCATCGACGGCGCCGGCGATCTGGAACGCCAGCTCGGCGATCCGCTCGACGCGGTCGCGCTGGCTGCCGAGTTTCTCGTGAAACGTGATGCCGTCAAGCGATTGCGCCATCTCGTCGAGCGGACGCTTCAAGTCCTGCTCCCAGAAGAAGCGGGCGTCGCGTCAGTCGCGCGCGGATCACCTTCTCGTTGCCGGCGACGATCTGCTTGCCGCCGTCCGCCGCGATCAGGTTCGACACCGCGAGGAAGCGCGCGGCGAGCGCGCCGGTCTTCGGGTCGCGCAGCGAGAAGCACTTCTGGTGCGCCTTCATCGACGTGATCAGGCATTCGGCGGGCACTTCGAGGAACGCCTCGTCGAAGTGGCCCATCAGCACGGTCGGCCATTCGGTGAGTCCGGCGTTCTCCGCGAGCAGCGCGTCGTCGGCAACCAGCTCCAGCTTGTGCTTCTTCGCGAGCGCCAGGGCCTGCTCGTGGATCATGGCCGAGCGCTCGGACGCCGGCAGCAGCACTTTTGCTTCCTTCAGCTTGGTGCCATAGTCCTCGAAGCTTGTCACCGCGAACGGCGTGTCGCCGTGGAAGCGATGACCGCGCGTCATGTTCGACGCTTCGACGCCGGCCCACGCGAACGGGACGACCTTGCCGCCGAGCAGGCAGACGATGCCGTGCAAGGGCCGCACCCACACTTCCGGGCGGCTGCCCCACCGCTGCGATTTCGGCCACGGGAACTTGTCGAGCACGGCCGGCACCACCTCGGCGATGATGTCGCGCGCGGCGCGGCCCGGCTTCTCAACCTTCGCGACGTAGTAGTCGCCCTTCTTGGGATCGCTGACGACTTCGGCGTCGCCGATTGAGGCTAGGCCGGCGGCTTTCAGGAAGCCCGCGAGCGCCTGCTCGGGCGCACCGACGCGCGGCCCCTTGCGTTCCTCGGAGACGGCGGGAGAACGCGCCGCCACGCCCTGCACGACGAGCGCCAGCCGGCGCGGCGTCGCGAACGCCATCGCTTCGCCGACCGCAAGGCCCTGCGCCCGCGCGCCCTCGACGACGAGGCGGCGCAAGTCCTCCGCCGCCCGCGCCTGCATCCGCGCCGGGATCTCTTCGGAGAACAGCTCCAGCAAAAGCTCAGACATGACGGGATCCTCGCGCTTTCCGCGCACGGGTCGGCAATCCCCCTCCCCCTTGTGGGGAGGGGTTAGGGGTGGGGGGAATCCGCTACCGCTGATGTTTTGCAATCCCCCCCTCCCTTGCCCTCCCCCACCGTCGCGCCGGAGGCGCGCCTCCGGCGCTGGGGGGAGGGGATTGGGTCGAATGCGCGAGGGCCATCGTAGCCGTCATCACCCAAGACGCCGAGGGCAACGAGAATCTCTGTTTCGACCCCGCCAAAATTAACGAACACTTCGTGGTTCCAGAATCGCAGAACCCGATAGCCGTTTGACTCGAGCCAACGGGTGCGCTGCCGATCGGAGGCCAGCCCCTTTGGTTCGCCGTGCTGTGAGCCGTCGATTTCCAAAACCAACTTTGCTGTGTGATCGCAAAAATCCGCGATGTACGGGCCGATCGGCGCCTGCTGGCGGAATTGAAAGCCGCGCCCATTGAGATCGCGCAGCCAGCGCCAGAGCCTCTGCTCGGCGTCGCTCTTGTCTCGCCGCATGCGACGAGCCCGCTCGCTCATCAGATTGGTCACGGGACTCACTTACTCATTTCGGGTTGATGCCGAGCGAAACGCCCAGCAGGTGCAGAACGTAGACGGTGGCGGCGATGATGGCGAGGACGAGCAGCACCCGGATCAGCGGCATCATCTCCTGCAGCATGTTGCCGACGACGTAGGTCGCGAAATAGCCGAGCGCGCCGCCGAGCAGGAGCCCCGCAAAGCCGACACCGAGGCCGCCGGACTGGAAGCCGATCCACGCCCCGACGGCGGCAGCTGCCACGATGCCGATCATGCTGACGGTGGAAAAGACGCGCATCCACAGCGGCGCCGCGCGCGGGGTGGATTTCGCCGATACAGCCGCTGCCTTGGCCCGCTTCGCGTTCATGGCCGTCCTCCCTCGGTCTGAAGCCAGGCGCCGCAACAGGCCTTGGCCAGCTCGCGCACGCGCAGGATGTAGCTCTGGCGCTCGGTGACCGAGATCACGCCGCGGGCGTCGAGCAAATTGAAAATGTGGGACGCCTTGATGCATTGATCGTAGGCCGGTAGCGCCAGCAGATGATGGCCACCGCTCACGGCAGCCGGCTTGCCCTTGTCCAGCAGCGCCTGACACTCCTTCTCCGCGTCCTTGAAATGCTGGAGCAGCAGCGCGGTGTCGGCGTACTCGAAATTGTAGCGCGAATACTCCTGCTCGGCCTGGAGGAAGACGTCGCCGTAGGTGAGTTTGCGCGCGTCGGTGCGGCCGTTGAAGTTGAGGTCGTAGACGCGGTCGACGCCCTGCACGTACGTCGCGAGGCGCTCGAGGCCGTAGGTGATCTCGCCGGAGACGGGATTGCAATCGAACCCGCCGACTTGCTGGAAGTAGGTGAACTGCGTCACCTCCATGCCGTTGCACCACACCTCCCAGCCGAGGCCCCAGGCGCCGAGCGTCGGGCTCTCCCAGTCGTCCTCGACAAAACGGATGTCGTTGACCGTGGTGTCGACGCCGATCGCGTCGAGGCTTTTCAGGTAGAGATCCAGGATATCCGGCGGTGATGGTTTCATGATCACCTGGAACTGGTAGTAGTGCTGCATCCGGTTCGGATTTTCGCCGTAGCGGCCATCCTTCGGGCGCCGCGAGGGCTGCACGTAGGCGGCGTTCCACGGCTTCGGCCCGAGCGAGCGCAGCGTCGTCGCCGGATGAAACGTGCCGGCGCCGACTTCCATGTCGTAGGGCTGCAGGATCACGCAGCCCTGCGCGCCCCAGAAGCGTTGCAGCGTCAGGATCAGGTCCTGAAACGAATGCTCGGAATCGAGGCCACCCATTGCCGGCGTCGCGGCATCGGGAGACGACTTTTTCACAGTCGATTGGGGCATGGTCACGGATTTCGCTAAGTCACCGGGTATCGATCAGCCGGCACTATACGCATTCCGGGCCGCGCGTCATTAAGCATTCGGTCCATTGGCGACAGGGGGGAAACGCCCATGGAAATCGTGAGCTGGATCGTGTGGCTGCTGGCCGCGCTGGCGGGCTGGATGTGGTCGATCGCGTGGCTGCTGCTCGGCGGCTGGGTGTCGACGCTCGCGCAGATCCTGGTGATCGTCTTCGTCGTGTTCGCCTTCAAGTACGGCTGGCGCCGGGCGCCGCTCGAAATCGCGCTGCGCGCGAAGCCGGTGGCGAGCTGGCTGTGGCGCTGGGCTGCGTCGCGCGAGCCGCGTCAGGCTGGCGCGTACGACGCTGCGCGGGGCGTGCCGGAGGTGCGTTTCATCCGCGTCAAGGCTCCGGGCGACGTCAATCTCTCGACGTTGCTCAACGTGCTCACGCTGGCCGGGCTCGCGCTGCTGCCGGCACTGTAGTGTGGCGCCGACGCGCTACGGGCGACAGCGTCAGCGCGACGGCGAGAAGAACGGGTTTGACGGCGCGAAGTAGTCGCCCTTGCCGCGACCGATCACACCGGTGTTGCGGACGTCTTCACCACCGCGCCGCGATGTGGCCTGACGTTCGCGACGGGGCGCGACGACGATGCGCTCGCGCGGCGCCGGCCGCTGCCGGAAGACCGTCGGAGCCGACGGCCCGGCGCGCGGCGCGCAAATCGACTGCGGGATCCCGCGGCTCCACTGAAGCCAGCCCTCGAATTCATCGAAGTTCGCGCTCGCGACCTGGAACTCCGGCGCATTTTCGCTATTGGCCGCGCGGCCAAGCGCTTCGATGCCGGAATGCGCCCGCGCGACGTCGCCATCGATCGCACCGCTGTAGCACTGGTGGCGTTTGAGCTCGATCTGCACGGCGCGCACGAAGGAACCGCGGTCGAAGCTCGGCGCAACCGGCGTCTGCAGCGTCGGCGTCGAGGCGTCGGGCAGCGCGGCAAGCTCGACCGTGCCGAGATCGCTGCGGACCCATGGTAGCTGGCTGCCGCGGGTGCGCTCGAACACGTCCTGGCGCAAATGGCGGCCGAGGTCGTCCGAGGTGAGAGCGCGGCTCGTCAGGAAGGACGCCACGACATCTGAGAATGGGCTCTCCGCGTCCGAACGGCCGATCTTGCCGGGCATGTTGGCGAAAGCGACCATGAAGCGGCTGCGGTCGCGCAGACGCGCCATGGTCGGCGAGACGCCCGAGGCGGACCGGGCGAGAGTCTCGGCCATGCTGTCGGAGTTGCCGGCATCGACGAGGAGGACGTTGGCGCGCGACGCCGTCATCAGGTCGGCGATCTCGTCGAGCGGCACGGCGTGCTGTTCGATCGGACGGCCCGGGGCGGCATTGCTCGCCATCAGCAGATTGCGGCCGCTCGCGTCGAGGGTGACGCCCTTGAAGTAGAACAGCGCCACTTCCGCATCATTGAGGGCACCGCGGAAGTCGTTGATGTACTTCCGCATGCCCGCCTGGTCCTGTTGGCGGCCGAAGATCACCCGGTAGCGCAAGCGCTCCAGGCCCTCGGCGATGCGCGAGGCTTGGGTCGCCGGTGCGACGGCCTGGATACCGCCGTTGTCGAGCACCAGCGCGACATGCTTCTGCGCCGCCGCGGGTGCGGTCATGCAGCACGCGAAGCCGGTCGCGATCAGCGCCTTGGTGATGGCCGTCGTCATCGGCGGTCTCCTACGAGCGTCTGCTCGTCTCCTCAGGTCGGTCGCAAAGGACGTACACGATACCACAGGCGGGCCGCCCATGGCTGTTCGACTGTAGTTATGGCGTTAAAGATGTCAGTTCAAGTGACCATCGTTCAGCATTCCGTTCCATCACGGGAATGTCATTACAATCAGTGCCATTACCAACTCGTCACTCGATGCCGATGCGACGGCTATCGTGTCGGGGCAAACGGATCGCGGCCACCGCCACCGCTCGAGCGCGGCGGCTCGGCCCGCTGCACCGGTGCCTGGCGCTCACGCGGTGCGGCCCGCGGCTGTGGCGCCTCCCTCTGCTGAATGACGACACGGGGCTGCGGCGGCGGCCGGACGGCCGGCGGCAGCGGCGCACAAATCGGCTGCTCGAGCCTGCGGATCCAGTCGAGCCAGGCCTCGAATTCGTCCCGGCCCGCACTAGCGACAAGGATTTTGGGCGACGTTCTGCCATTGGCGGTTTTGCCGAGCGTTTCGATGCCGAGATGCGCCAGCGCGGCGTTGCCGTTGATCGACCCGCTGTAGCACTGGTGGCGCGTAAGCTGGACTTGAACCTCGCGGATGAGGGCGCCGCGATCGAAAGCCGGCACCGCCGGCACGTCGACCTGCGGCAGCGTCGGGGTCGTGGGAAGAGCGGCAAGCCGGACCTCGCCGAGATCGCTGCGTACCCACGGCAACTGGCTGCCGCGCGTGCGCTCGAAAACGTCCTGGCGCAGTTTGCGTCCGAGATCGGCGTAGGTGAGATCGTTGCCGACGAGATAGGACGCGAGCAGTTCGGCAAACGGGCTCTCGGCGTCCGAGCGCGTGAGCTTCCCCGGCATATTGGCGAAGGCGACCATGAAGCGGCTGCGGTCGCGCAGGCGGGCCATGGTCGGCGACAGGCCGCTGTTGGCGCGGGCGAGTGCTTCCGCGGCGCGATCGGCAATACCTGCATCGACCAGCAGCACATTGGCGCGGCTGGCGTTCATCAGGTCGGCGATTTCGTCGAGCGCGATGGCCGATTGATCGATCGGCTGGCCGGGCGCGGCGTTGCTGGCCATCAGCAGGTTGCGTCCGCTCGAATCCAAGGTCACGCCCTTGAAGTAGAACAGCGCCACTTCGGCTTCCGTGAGGGCGCCGCGAAAATCGTTGATGTATTTCCGCATACCCGCCTGGTTCTGCTGGCGGCCGAAAATGACCTGGTAGCGCATCCGCTGGAGGCCCTCCGCGATGCGTGCGGCGTGCGATCCCTGGGGGGCGGACGATGCGGGCGCGAGGGCTTGGATCGCGCCGTTATCGAGGACGAGGGCGACATGCTTCTGCGCCGCCGCGGGCACGACCATGCAGCACGCGAAACCGGTCGCGAGCAGTGCCTTGATGGTCGCCGTCGTCATCAGCGGTCTCGCGCGAGAAACTGCTCATTATCTGAACGTCAGCAGCAATGAATTCAAACAATAGCACAAGGTGCCGTGGTCGCCATGGGGGCTTGTATCGTAGCTACGCCTTGGGCGAGGCAACTTCAAGTGATCGAAGTTCAGCATTTCGCCCGCTCACGCGAAAGTCATTGCGACGCGCTGGCGGGGCGGACGTGACCTGAGGGCAAACTAGTTGGCGCTACCGAACGGATTGACCGGCCCGATGCCGCGCAGGATCTGGCCGATGAGGCCGGTATCGCGGGCCTGGCTCGGCGTCTCGCGCTTCACGTAGTCGAAGAGCTTGCCGTCCTTCTTGCCGTACTGGGCGACGCGTTCAACGGAGCCGACGGGATTGAAATAGACCGCCAGAACCTTGCGGTCGGTTTCGGTCGGCTTCATGAATGCCGTCTGCTGGGTGGTGCTGGAAATGTAGTAGTAGGCCGTGCCGCCGGAGACGGCCGATGTCGTATCCGGCGTGCCCAAGGCGAGACGGACGGCCGATTGGGCCATGCCCGGCTGGACCTGCTGAATATCGCTGGGCTGGAAGTGGTGCCCGTGGTGCAGCGTCGTCGGCGAGCAGCCGACAGTTGCCGCGCCGAGGGCCGCGCACAGTGCGGCGATGATCGGCAGCCGCGCCGAAGCCCAAACCGGAGTGGGGCCTTGTCGACGATGCGAACCTTGCCTGCTCGTCATCACGTTATCGTCCCCCGAGCCTCTTCATCCGAACGGCCGTCCCGGCAGGAAACAACTACCCGAGTGCCCCGAATCACGGCGACACCTGCCTTGACATTCGCCTAGCGTGGCCCTCCAACACTGGCAATGCCGCCCCGCCATCGATCCCCGGTTGCGTGGTGCCGGTTGCGCAGCGACAATTCCGCCATGGCATCGGCCGAACCCGCAACCGATCGAGTTCGATGTCCGGAGCCCACCAAGAGATATGCCGCCCGTCAAGACGCTAGTCCCGTCCTTCTGGCCCCGACTGCCGCGTTTTTCGGCACGCGCACCACAGCGCCGCGCCGGCCTCAGCCTCTACGAGGCAATTGTGGCACAAGCGCGCTCCGAGCCATTCTACCGCGACCAGGGCGTGCCCGACACCGTGAATGGCCGCTTCGAGATGATCGTGCTGCATGTGGCGCTAGTGGTCGCGCGCCTGCAGGCGGAAGGCGAGGACGGTCAGGAACTCGCCCGCGCGATGCTCGAGGCGTTTGTCGCCGACGTTGATGATGCCTGCCGACGGCTCGGGATCGGCGACATGGGCGTGCCGCGACATGTGAAGAAGGCGACCGCCGCCGTGCTGGAGCGCGGCACGATCTATCGCACCGCGATGGCCGCGCCACGCAGCCCAAGCGACGACCCGCTGGCGGATGCGGTCGGCGCGCACGCCTGGGGGGAGCCGCTCCCTGACGATCCGGCCGGCCGGCGCGCGCTTGCCGACTATGTGCGCCGGGCCGTGGCATCGCTCGACGCGCAGCCAGGCGAGCGGATTGTTGCGGGAACAGTGACGTTCCCAGAGCCGATGCCTGCGCCGGCATAGCATCACAGAGGACGTGGAGATCCTCTTCCCAGCAGCCGGCGGAAAGCCTATGGAGCCGACGATGGACGCCATTCTCGACTGGAAACACGACACGCGCGCGATCCCCGAGGCGGGGCTACCGGTCACCCGCAACGCGACGGCTGAGGAACGCGCGGCCGTAGCGGCGGCGATGGACCTCCTCGCCTGCGCCGGCCTCGTCGCGCGCTATGAGATCACGCCCGCGGCGGCCAATCGCTTCGTGCTCAAGGGCACCGTCGACGTCACTGTGACGCAGACGTGCGTCGTGACGCTCGAGGAAATCGAGCGCCGCTATTCGGCACCGCTGGACCTGGAGTTCTGGCCGGCCGAAACGCTCGCCGATGAGGCCGACGGCGACATCGATCCCCTCGGCGCCGATCGCGAACCCATTGAAGATGGCCGGATCGACGTCGGCCGCATCGTCTACGAGGAACTCGTGAGCGCCATCGATCCCTTTCCGCGCCGCGACGGCGCCGCCGTCGACTGGGAGGACAAGGAGGGTGCCGCGCGGACGCACCCGTTCGCCCAATTGGCGCGATTGAAGCGCAACGAGGACTGATCCGCTGAGGCTTTGTGGCGCCTGGCGCAGCGGATCGTCTCGCGCCCGCCGCCTTGCAAGCCGGCGCGGAGCGGCCATATCTATATGCGAGGTCGTACGCACGGCAGAATTGGGCGCACGGCAGAATCGGGCGCCCGCCCGAGTTTGTCCCCAACCGCCCGCAGGGCCTTCAATCCACCGAGGTCTCCAAACGATGTCCCTCTTTTCGCGTCGCCCCGTCGTCCCGGTCCTGCGGTTCGTCGGGCCCATCGGCATGGCGACGCCATTGCGACCCGGCCTCGCGCTCGCGACGGTCGCGGCTGCGATCGAGAAAGCCTTTTCCGCCTCGAAGCTGCCGACCGTTGCCATCCTGATCAATTCGCCAGGCGGTAGCCCGGTCCAGTCGCATCTGATTTTCAGGCGCATCCGCCAGCTCGCACAAGAGCGCGGCAAGCGCGTCTACGTGTTCTGCGAGGATGTCGCCGCGTCGGGGGGCTATTTTCTGGCACTCGCGGGTGACGAGATCTACGCCGACCCGTCCTCGATCGTCGGCTCGATCGGGGTCATTTCGGCGGGCTTCGGCTTCGACAAGGCGATCGAGAAACTGGGGATCGAGCGGCGCGTCTATACGTCCGGCGTGACCAAGAGCATTCTCGATCCCTTCAAGCCCGAGAAGGCCCAGGACGTTGAGCGGCTCAAGACGATCCAGCGGGACGTGCACGAGAGTTTCATCGGGGTCGTGAAGGAGCGGCGCGGCGCGCGTTTGAGCGCGACCGACACCGAGCTGTTTTCGGGCGCGTTCTGGGCCGGGCCCAAGGCGGTCAATCTCGGACTGATCGACGGCATCGCGGACGTGCGCACGAAGATGCGCGAGCTGCACGGCGACAAAGTGCGCCTGCGCGTCGTGGCGATCGGTGGCGGCGGGCTCCTGTCGCGCCTGCGCCGGTCGCCGGGGTTCAGCCTGCAAGCGCAAAGCGAGGTGTCGTCCATTTGGGGGGCGTCGCTGCCCGGCGACATTATTTCGGCGCTCGAAGCGCGCGCGCTATGGTCGCGTTTCGGCCTTTGAGAGTGTGATATCATGTCCGCAGGTTGGGGCTTCGGGATCGGAGCCCCGGTTCGGAGGCCCAAGTCGGAGCCCCAAATCGAAACCAAGGAGGGCCAGTCATGCCGCAACTCGTGGGATTGATGGTGGTCGGGGCCGGATTATACGCGGCCTACAAGGCGCTCGGGCGGATGGCGCAGCGCGTGTCGGCGGACGCGATGCGGGCCGAGCAAGAGCTGCGCCGGCGTGCGGCTGCGGCCGGCGCGATCGAGAAGGATCTCGGTGTGCTCGAGTGGGACGAGGCACAGCAGGTTTATCGCCCGAAACGGATCGGGTGAGGCGGCGCGCTTCCGGCCGCACGTTTGCGTCGGGCAATAGCGCCTTGTTATTTATAAGCAACGAATCGCCGACTTCGGCGCCGGGTGCCGTTTACAGGGCCGGGTGCCGCTGCTAGAAGCCCGATGCAGCAGCCAGCAAGGAGCATCGGGCCATGCCCCTCGACGCGCGCCAGAACCCGGGCGGCCACGCCCCTCCGCAAATCAAGCTCGTTGCCGGCAATTCCAATCTCCCCCTCGCCGAATCCATTTCCTCCGCCCTGAAGCTCCCCCTCACGCGCAGCGTGGTGAAGCGCTTCGCCGACATGGAGGTGTTCGTCGAGATCCAGGAGAACATCCGCGGCGAGGACGTCTACGTCCTCCAGTCGACCTCGTTTCCAGCCAACGACAACCTGATGGAACTGCTGATCCTGGTCGACGCGCTGAAGCGCTCGATGGCGCGGCGGATCACGGCTGTCATGCCCTATTTCGGCTATGCGCGTCAGGACCGTCGGCCTGGTCCGCGCACGCCGATCTCGGCAAAGCTCGTTGCCAACCTGATCGAGCGCGCCGGTGTCGACCGTGTCATGACCGTCGACCTGCACGCTGGCCAGATCCAGGGCTTCTTCGACATTCCGACCGACAATCTCTTTGCCGCGCCGGCAATGACGCGCGACATCCAGGAGCGCCACGACCTCTCCAAATTGATGGTGGTATCGCCTGATGTCGGCGGCGTCGTACGCGCGCGCGCGCTCGCCAAGCGGATCAACGTGCCGATCGCGATCTGCGACAAGCGGCGCGAAAAGGCTGGCGAATCCGAGGTCATGAACGTCATTGGCGACGTCAGCGGCAAGTGCTGCCTGCTGGTCGACGACATCGTCGATTCCGGCGGCACGCTGATCAACGCCTGCAATGCCCTGCTGGAAGCAGGGGCGC
>CAVZHG010000003.1:0-48136 GCA_963775035.1 uncultured Alphaproteobacteria bacterium
TTGCGCGGTTCCGCGTCGCGACCCGGCATCCGTCGCGGTCACGCCCACCGTCTTGCCGGGCCGGGTGCTTTTGATCGTCCATCTCATTGCCCGCTATCCGCCTGATTGCAAGGAGCTAACGCCGTTACTGCAGAATTCATCCCAAGGTTCAAGGGCACCTGAGCCGCCGCGGCTTGGCAGAGGCCGCTGCGGCGCCATAATAGCGCCAACTCGCCGCCTTATCGGCACAATGTACAGGACATCCGATGCCCAGTCTTTTCAGGTTCCTGATGGTGGTTTCCGTACTGGCAGGTGCCACGATGGGTGGCCTCTATGTCCTGTCGGAATTTTTCGAGCCCGAGGCGAAGGAAGTCACGCAGCCCTTGCCCGGCGTGAAGGTGCGACGTCAATAGGTGTTTTGTGGCGATGGCCTGGTCGTGTATCCGAGCACCGCTCCGCATCCCGGCCGTCGCCTTTTCGTTGGTCACCGTCTGCTGCCTGCTACTGGATGCGGGAGGGGTATCCGCCCAGGACGGCTGGAATCCATTTGCGGGCGATAGTCGCCGAGGGCGCGCGCCGCCGGCATCGTCGACGGATGGGGCTGGCGTCAGGTTGGGTGACCGGCCGCTGGAGATGCCGGCCGGATCGCGGGATGATGCGCCTGAGCGGGCGCCAGGTCACGGAAAGGCCTCCGGCTGGCGATGGCTACAGGTCGCCGGCCCCCCCGCCAGGTGCCGGCGCTGTAGCGGTCGAACGGGGTGAACTGGCGCCGGTCGAAGTTCCTCCTGCTCCGGCCCAGCCCTCATCGCCTTATCCGTCGACGGTCCCATCTGGACCGCCACCGTCGCCGCGCTTTTCTCCCCGTTCCGCCGACGCCGTGCCGCCAACACGCAGCCCTCCCACTGTGCAGCGCGATCGTGCCCCTGCGCCGCCGCCCGGCTGGAGACCGCAGATACAACCATCGCGTCAACAGGTGCCACCCGGCCGCAGCACTCGTGGGGTCGTTCCGTCGACCCTAAGCGGCCTGGGAGATATCGACGCCAAGCTCCTCGAGGATATCGTCGGCGGCCTTGAAGCCCTCGAAATCGGCGGCGATCGCGTCCCTCTGGCCGACGAATCTGGGCCGAGGCGGGGCGCGGCGCATCGCTGTCACCCCGCCTTCGAGGCAATCCGTATCGAGGCGCTTACGCGGTCGGGTGACGTCGAAAACCTGAAGGGCGGTGCCGCAGCGACTGCCCCCGCCGCAAGAGCCGGTGCTGGCAATCGTGGTCATGCGCGCCCGGCTGCTGGTCGGCGACCGCGAACAAGGCTGCGCGCTGGCAGGCGAGGCCATCCGCCATCGCGCAACGCTGCCGGCGAGCTTCCGCCGGGATGCGGTACTGGCGGCGGGCTATTGCGCCATGGCTGGCGGCAATGCCGAAGCCAGGAAGTTGACCGCCGATCTGATCCACGGCGAGAAGCTCGATGCCCCGTTTGCGCTGGCGGTGCTGGAGGGCGCCGGCGCGGGCGGCAAGGGCGTGCCGGCACTGCCGGAGCAGGTCCGTGCGCTCGACTACCGGATCGGGAGGCGGCCGGTGTCGTCTGGCCGGCCGATCTCGTCGAACGGGCCGAGCCAGGGCTGCTGGCGGTGTTGGCGACCGCGCCGACGCTTGACCCGGGGCTGCGAGTGGTCGCCGCCGAACGCGCAGCACGCATGAACATGCTGTCGCCCGAGCGGCTTGCGGAGCAATACCGCGGCATCCCGCACGCGCCCGACGAACTGGCGCAACCCCTCGCCACCCGCCAGACCGGCGCGCTCCGGCGATCACTGCTGGCTCGGGCCGCGGAAGAAGCGCTGGCGCCCGACAAGAAGGCGCTGGCACTGCGGGCGCTGCTCGATGAGGCCCGGCAGGCCGATCTCGGCGGGGCGATCGCGCGGATGGTGGCGCCGACGGTTGCCAACCTGCCGCCGGTGCCGGAGATCGCCTGGTTTGCCGAAAGCGCGATCGAGGTGCTGGTTCTGGCCGGTCGGAGCGATGCGGCGCGCCATTGGATCGATGCGGGGCGTGGCAATCTCGATGCCTGGCGCCTGCTCGCGGCGCTCGCCGACGGTGACGCGGCGACCAGCCGGGGGTATGGCGTTATCAAAGATCGAACGCCTGGCGCTGGCGGGGCGTTTCGAGGCGCCGGCGCTGCACCGCCTCGTGACGGTGCTCGATGCCCTCGACACGCAGGTGCCGATCCCGCTGTGGGAAGTGGCCAGCCGGACGCCGCAGCCGACCGATGGCCATCTACCGGAGACCGGCGTGCTGGCCGACCTCAAATCGGCCCGCGACAAGAAGGATGGCGCCCGCACCGTGCTGAGAGCCGCCCAGGCGCTGGGTCCCGCGGGTGCGGCGGAGGCGAATCTGCTGACGCTCGGCGATGTCATCCGGGCTCTCAAGGGCGTCGGACTCGATCGCGAGGCCCGGGCGCTTGGCCTGGAAGCGCTGATCGCGGCGTGGCCGCGCACAGCGCAGCGGTAGCTGCGATAAATAACTTCGATAAATCAGCGATCCTCCTTTTTCTCGTTGACGAGGAATGCATTCCTAATTCAATTTTGGTTAACAGCGTTCCTCGGCCGATGTGGCGTTGGGCTGAGGTGTGCGTAACCGCGTGTATGTTGCGGGGTGGGGTGCGTGTGGCGTTGCCTCCAGAAGTGGGCGGCGAGCAGAAGAGCTGCTCTGAGCGCGGGCGTATGCCTGGTCGCCGTGGCCATGGTGTCCGGCGTGGCGCAGGCCGAGGACGCCGCGAAGGCCGACAAGCTCCCCTACTACGAGATCTCCGGCGGTGGCGAAGTCGTCGGGCCCGCATGGTCGGCGTACGCCACCACCACGGTCGCGATGTCGGCGCTGGGGATCGGCGGGCCGGGTGGCATTCGCGAAGACGGCTGGAGGCTGCGCAGCGGGGCCGGCTACTGGCAGTATTCAGACCGGCCGGTGAAGTGGGTACCGGGCGTCGGTGAAACCCGGGTAGGACCTGAAGCGGAACGGGTCGTTCGCGGATCTGCTGCTTGGCTACCACAAGAGCCTCGGGCCGCTGACGGTGAAGGCCTATGGCGGGATCGCCTACGCCAACGAGCGCTGGCTTCAGGACGGGGCCGATGACGGCTCGCCGGGCAGTGACTTTGCCGCCAAGGTCATGGTCGAGAGCTGGCTCAATCTGACGCCGGTATCGTTCGCCCAGCTCGACGCCGGCTGGACGAGCCTGCGCGATACGATCACGGCGCGCGCACGCCTCGGCTACAAGATCATGCCGTCGCTCTCGCTCGGGCCGGAAGCCGGCTTCTGGTCGAACGTCGACGCTGAGTCCGACACGGGCGTTACGGCTTGGCGCTATGGGGCGTTCGTCCGCTTCGAGTGGAACAGCGGCGAGATCTCGCTCTCCGCCGGCGCTGCCGACGAGAAATACGCGACCCACTTCTACGCCACCGCCAACGCGCTCCTGCGGTTCTGACGCCCTGAATGCGGCGATCGGTGAACCGCGCCCGCAATCGAACCAGCGCTTTACCCTCGTTTAACCCTGACGGGACTACAGTGCCCTGGTCACCGCGGTCCCAGTTTCGCGTCGATCCGGTTACGCTGAAGGGTTTGATGGCACGATGGTCAGCAAGCGGCAGATGTCGGTGTTGCTTCTCTGCGGTGGGCTGACGGTCTATTTCGGCTATCACACGATCAAAGGCAGGCACGGTCTCGAGACACGTTCACGCTTGATCGAGCGCTCCAACGCATTGGAGCGGGAGATCAAGTCCCTCGAGACCGTGCGTGCCCGTTTGGAGCGCGAGCTGGCGCTCCTCGATGGGCCGAACGCCGATCTCGATTACGTCGAGGAACTCGCGCGGCGGCACCTCGGTTTTGCGGGGCGCGGAGATCGCGTCCTGATCGAGCGCACGAGCGGGCGCCGCTAATGCTCGCAACCGAGATTGTGGCCAGAAATCGACGTGGTTTGGCCGCCGCTTTGCCCCTATTCCGCCACGCGCAGAACCAACGCCCAGTCAACTATTCGTGGTCGACCACGGAGATCATTCATGTATTTGCGTATGATCCGGCCGGTGAGCGCGCGTGTTTATGCGCGTGTGACGTTGCTTGCCGCGGGCCTTGCCTTGGGTTTCGCACCGGGCTGCAAGGAAAGTGCGGTCGACGGCATCACTGAGAAGCCTGCGCGACTTGGTGCACATCTCGATATATCCGAGCGTCCTGTGGCGGACGCCGAGACCGTGGCTGCTGTCACGAGCCGCACCGATCATTTCGCCGAGTCCGCGCGTCGCATCCGCATCCATCCCGCACTCGGGCCGCATACGCCTGCCGAAATCAAGCGTCGTGTCGCTGTCCTCGTCGAGCCGATCCAGTTGGCGACGCCGCCGGTACGCAAGGCATCAGCACCTGAACCGCGCGAGACTGCAGCCCAGCAGACGCGCACGCAGCTTGCCGCGCTCGCGTCCGTGCCGGGCCTGCCATCGGTCGCCGCGCAAGTGACGCGCGCGCCTGTCGAGCCCGCGCCCGAGCCGGGTGCGACGGAACGGTCGGGCCCGCGCAACGTGGTCATCCCGATGGTCGTGTCCAGCAGCGGTGGCGGCACATGGCGCGCCGAAGGCAACGAGAAGGGGCCAGGCAGCGGCAACGCACCGTGCCGCGCCGACGCGCTCGCGCAACTCAAACTGCTCTCCGCTTCCGGCTATCGCATCTACGAGCGCATCGCCGACAAGAAGATGTTCACGACCTGGATCCTCTGCGACGAACGACAGCGTGGCCTGACGACGGCGGTGCACGAGGCCGTGCACATGCTGACGGAACAGCTCGACGCTTATCCGCTGATCGACGGCGGGCAGATCAAGCGGATCAGGGCGCTGGAAAGATTTGCAAAGCCCGGACGGATCGCCGCGCAGTTCAAAGCATCCGACGATTTCGTGAAGACGTATCTGCTGCCGGGGGGCGCATCGTCGGCCGACGATTTCACGTATCTTCTCGATGAGTTCAACGCCTACGTCCATGACCTCAACACGGCCGTGCAGACGGTAGCGCTGGCGCCGAAGGACACGCGTCTCGGACACCGCGACGGCATGGCGGCGCTGATGAGTTTCGTGATGGCCTACGTCGAGTATGCGGAGAAGGAAGAGCCGCGCACCTGGGCTGGCCTGCACCGGCCCGACGTCAAGCATCTCGTGACGACGCTGTGGTCGGAAGCCGAGCGGACGATTGAATCGTCGTGCGCCGTGCCGCGCTATGCGGTCGACGACCAGCCGTTCCTGCGCCACATCTGCTCGCCATCCAACGGCCGCGCGCTCGGCCATATGCTCGGCCGCGCCCCGCGCTGCCCGAGCGCCTGTCTCGGCGGCGCGAGCGGGTAGGAACCTACATCCCCGGATAGTTCGGGCCGCCGCCGCCTTCGGGCACCACCCAGTTGATGTTCTGGCTGGGGTCCTTGATATCGCACGTCTTGCAGTGCACGCAGTTCTGCGCGTTGATCTGGAAGCGCGGCTTGCCGTCGCTGTCGTTGACGAACTCGTAGACGCCGGCCGGGCAGTAGCGCTGGGCGGGCTCGGCGTACTCGGGCAGATTGTGCGCGATCGGGATCGAGCGGATCCTTGAGCTGCAGGTGGACCGGCTGGTCCTCCTCGTGGTTGGTCGCTGAGAACGAGACGTTGGTCAGCCGGTCGAACGTCAGCACGCCGTCGGGCTTGGGATAGTCGATCGGCTTCGATTGCGAGGCGCGCTTGAGCGTCGCGTGGTCGCGCTTGCCGTGCTTCAGCGTGTAGCCGAGGCCGATGCCCGGAATGATCGTGTTGAGCCACATGTCGAGCGCCGGAGAGGAACGTGCCGAGCCGCGTGCCGAAGCGCGCGAGCAGCGGCTTGGCGTTGCGCACGGGTTGCAGGTCGCGGGCGATCGGGCCCGCGCGGACGGCGGCCTCGTAGGCGTCGAGGCGGTCGTGCGCGCGGCCCGCGACGATCGCTTCGAACGCCGCCTCCGCCGCGTGCGATGCCCGACAGGATGGCGTTGTGCGAGCCCTTGATGCGCGGCACGTTGACGAAGCCGGCCGCGCAGCCGACCAGCGCGCCGCCGGGGAAGACGAGCTTCGGGATCGACTGCCAGCCGCCCTCGGTGATGGCGCGGGCGCCGTAGGCGATGCGCTTGCCGCCTTCGAAGACGTCGCGGATGGCGGGGTGGGTCTTGAAGCGCTGGAACTCCTCGTAGGGCGAGAGGTAGGGGTTTTCGTAGTTGAGGTGGACGACGAAGCCGACCGACACCAGGTTGTCGCCGTAGTGGTAGAGGAACGAGCCGCCGCCGGTGCGGTCGTCGAGCGGCCAGCCGAGCGTGTGCTGGACGAGGCCCGGGCTTGTGCTTGTCGGGCGCGACCTCCCACAGCTCCTTGAGGCCGATGCCGAACTTCTGCGGCTCGCTGCCGCCGTCGAGCCCGAAGCGCGCGATCAGCTGCTTGGCCAGCGAGCCGCGCGCGCCCTCGGCGATGATCGTGTACTTGCCGCGCAGCTCCATGCCGCGCGTGAAACTGTCGTTGGGCTTGCCGTCGCGGCCGACGCCCATGTCGCCGGTGGCGACGCCGACGACGCGGCCTTCCTCGTCGTAGAGCACCTCGGCGGCGGCAAAGCCCGGATAGATCTCGACGCCGAGTTCGGCCGCCTGCTCGCCGAGCCAGCGGCAGAGGTTGCCGAGGCTGGCGATGTAGTTGCCGTGGTTGTTCATCAGCGGCGGCATGGCGAAGTTGGGCAGCCGCATCTCGCCGGCGGGCCCGAGATAGTAGAAGCGGTCCTCGGTCACTGCGGTCTCGAGCGGCGCGCCCTTGTCCTTCCAGTCGGGGATCAGCGCGGTTGAGGCCGATCGGATCGATGACGGCGCCGGAGAGGATGTGGGCGCCGACCTCGGAGCCCTTCTCCAGCACGACGACGGAGAGCTCGCTGGCCGTGCTCGGCGGCGAGCTGCTTCAGGCGGATGGCGGTGGCGAGCCCGGCCGGGCCCGCGCCGACGACGACCACGTCGAACTCCATGGCCTCGCGCGGCGGCAGCTCGTCCTGCTCGTCGGTCATTGTCCCGCTGTCCTTCAATCCATTCCAATGTGGCTCCGCTGTTCGATAGGGCGAGCGGCGTTGCCGGGGTCAAGTCGGAAGCAGCCGATGCCGGTCTGCATCGACGGCGGAGGGATGCCAAGCACCGCCGTTGCCGCTATGGTGCGGCCATGATCGATGATGAGGACCGGGCCGGCATGGCGACCCTGCTCGCCTGGTGGCGCGAGATGGGGGTCGACGGCGCGATCGACGCGAGCGGCGACCGACTGGCTTGCGCGCGCCGACACCGCGCCGGGCGCCGGACTATGCGCTGGTGGCGCCGTCGGATGACATCGGCCGGTCAGAGAGCGTGGCACCGCCGGCCGCATCGCGGCCCGCGCCCGCCGCCGCGCCGCGCCGTTCGCAGTCGCCGCTCAGCCGCCGGCCCCGGTCGCGAGACCACAGCGCCCGCGCGCAGCGCCCCAGATCCCGTCGCCGACGCGCCGCGCCGGTTTCCGACCGCCGCGCCGGATGCGGCCGCCCTGGCCGCCCGCGACGCGGCCGCGCAGCGCTCCGGATCTCGACGCCCTGCGCGCGGTGCTGGGCGGTTCGACGGCTGCGCGCTCAAGGCGACGGCAAAGAACCTGTGCTTCTATCGTGGCAATCCGAAGGCCCGCCTGATGATCATCGGCGAGGCGCCGGGCCGCGACGAGGACCTGCAAGGCAAGCCCTTCGTTGGCCGCGCCGGCCAGCTCCTCGACAAGATGCTGGCGGCGATCGGCCTCGGCGAGGACGACGTCCACATCACCAACATCGTCTACTGGCGCCCGCCCGGCAACCGCACGCCGACGCCGCAGGAGGCGCAGGTCTGCCGCCCCTTCCTCGAGCGCCAGATCGAGCTGGTCGCGCCGGACATCCTGATGACCATGGGCGGGTCCGCGGCAACGCGCTGCTCGACATGGAAGGCGGCATCATGCGCCTGCGCGGCCGCTGGCGGGATTTCACGGCGGGCGGGCGCACGGTGCCGGCGCATGCCGACGCTGCATCCGGCCTATCTGCTGCGCACCCCGGTCGCCAAGCGGCTGGCGTGGCGCGATCTGCTGGCCATCCAGGAGCGCTTGCGCGCGGCCCAGGCAACATGAAGATTGGGGACATAACGACATGAGAACGCATCAAGGACGCGCTGGCGCACCGATTCGGCGACTTCGACCACGCGGTCGATCCGCGGCATCGCGGAGCAGCCGTTTCTCCAGGGCCTCGCCTCGCGCGGCGTCTGCCGCCGCTTTCGCGACGAAGCCCGTATCGGCCGCGCTGATCGAAACGCTCGCCGCGTTGGCGCTGTCGGCCCCGACCAAGAGCGACCTCCAGCAGCGCGACATCCTGATCGTCGACGATCCCGCCATCCGCGACCGCATCGACACGCTCCTCGCCGACCAGGACTGGATCCCCAAGGCGCCGCACTTCCTCGTCTTCCTCGGCAACAACCGCCGCCAGCGCCAGATCCACGACTGGACCGGCATCCCCTTCGCCAACGATCACCTCGACGCTTTCTTCAACGCCGTCGGTCGATGCCGGCATCGTGCTTCGGCGTTCGTGCTGGCGGCCGAGGCGGCCGGGCTCGGCTGCTGCCCGGTCAGCGTCATCCGCAACCATGCCGAGGAGGTGAGCGGCATGCTCGGCCTGCCGGATCACGTGTTCCCGGTCGCCGGCCTGGGTTTCGGCTGGCCGTCGGCGCCGTCGTACATCAGCTCGCGGCTGCCACTCTCGGCGACCGTCCACCGCAATCGCTATACGGACGCGACCGCGAGATTGTCGAGGGCTACGATCGCCGGCGCAACAGCGTATTCCCTTACCGCAGCCAGCGCAATGTCGCCCGCTTCGGCGACCAGCCCCACCTACGGCTGGTCGGAGGACAAGGCGCGCCAGTACGCCGAGCCCGAGCGGGCGGACTTTGGCAAATTCGTTAACGCGCGTGGGTTCAAGTTGACATGAAAGCCCCGGCCGACTTAAACGGCATTAAATCAATTCGTAGTACTCCTATTCTGCGGGCGGCATCTGTGGGTCAGCCGCCGCTTGCAGCGTCGGAGGGAGTCGTGCGTATTAATTTTGTGTATATGCGGCCGACACCGGTCCTGTATTTCGGTGCGGTCGGCCCCTACGAGGAATTGATCGGGCGGGCATGGGACAACGATGCTGTCCTGGCTCGAGGCGCACAATCTGCGTCGCTCGGCGCCCCGCGGGTTCGGCATCATTCATGACCATAGCGGCTCGATCGCCCCGCCGCTGCGCCGCTACGATGCTTGCGTCGAACTCCTGCCGGGTTTCTCCCCCGATCCCTCCAGCGGCATCGTCCGCAAGGTGACGCCGAGTGGCGCCTATGCTCAGGTCAACGTAAAAGGCTGCCACGGCCAGATCGCCGAGTATTTCCGGCGAATGCGTGAGCAGTGGTCGGAGGCCGACACGCTGGTGATCGACGAGACGCGGCCTTACATGGAAATCTTCCTCAACGATCCCGCGGCAACGCCGCGCGAGGAGTTGCTGACCCAGCTATGCGTTCCCGTGCGCACCACGCTGCGGATCGGGAAGCTGCGCGCGCCGCGTCGACGACTGAAAAATAACCGGATGGAATCGGAATGCGATTCCGGTCCCGCCGCGGCCCGTCGGAAGAGCGTGCCGGTGACAGCAGCACGTGAAAAGCGGGCGGCGCGCAAAACAATTCGTGATTTGCCCACGCTTCGGCGTCATGCATCGATACGTTCATGTGGGCATTTCGGACATGCATGATCGCCTTGCTCGCGACGGTAATGACCGTCGTCGCGGGACCGTTTTTGCGCGCCCAGCAGGCCGTGGATCTCGAACTTCTGCTCGCCGTCGACGTGTCCTGGTCGATGGACCTCGACGAGCAGCAGCTCCAGCGCGAGGGCTATATCGGCGCGCATGCGCGACCCCGAGGTGTGGCGGGCGATCAGCAGCGGTGGCAATAGCCGCATCGCGCTGATGTACGTCGAATGGGCCGGCCAGCACATCCAGCAGATCGTCATCCCGTGGACGCTGATCGACAGCCCGGTGGCGCTCGAGGCGTTTGCCGAGCCGGCTCGAGAAGGCGCCGATCTCGCGCAACCGGATGACGTCGTTTCGGGCGCCATCTCGTTCTCGGCGCGGCAGTTCGGGACGGGCGGTTTCCAAGGCATGCGCCGGGTCATCGACATCTCGGGAGATGGCCCCAACAATTCGGGCGGCCCCGTGGAGGCGGCCCGGGACGAGGCTGTCAAGCAAGGCATCGTGATCAACGGACTGCCGATCATTCTGAAGCCGGACCATCGTTCCGGCTTCTTCGATATCCGCGATCTCGACAAGTACTACAAGGATTGCGTCATCGGCGGCTTCGGTTCGTTCGTCATCCCGTGCGCGACAAAAGCTGAGTTCGCGCCCGCGATCCGCCGCAAGCTCATCCTCGAGATTGCGGGGCTATTGCCCGGATCGATCGGCGAGGCGCGCATTATCCGCACCCAGGCAGCCGCGCCCGAGGAGCGAGCCGATTGTCTGATCGGCGAGAAGCTGTGGCGCCTCTATATCGACGGCCGGTTCCGCGAGTAGCGGCGTGCAACGGCGTGCGCGACGGCGCAACGAAAAACCCCGCACGTTCCATGCGGGGTTTCTCATTTCTACCTGCTGCGTCGATCAGATCGAGGCGTTGATCCAATCCTCGAGCTTGCGCTTCTGAACGAGCGCGCCGACCTGCTGGGCGGCGACCTTGCCATCCTTGAACATCAGCAGCGTCGGCATCGCCTGGATGCGATAGCGCTGGGTGATCTCGGGGTTCTGGTCGACGTCGACCTTGACGACCTTGACCTTGCCGGCCATCTCCTGGGCGACCTGCTCCAGCGCCGGCGCCATCGCCTTGCAGGGACCGCACCACTCCGCGAAGAAATCAACCAGGACGGGTTCGGAGGATTTGATGACCTCAGCCTCGAAGTTGGCGTCGGTAACGAACGCAGTCATTGCGCTGTCTCCTGGATTTGGGAGGTTCGCGGGCGGACATGCCCGCTGAGGGATCGACGAAACCGTCTGTTCAAATCTTAGGTAGGGGTCCGAGGGGGGCCCGTCAAGGTTGCTTCAGGACAGCGTGAACAGCTCATTGCCCGCGGAATCGAGCACGTCGGCAGGGAGCTCCATGATCCCCGGGCCTTCCGTCCACAGCAAGGCGGCGCGCACCGGGACGGCCCCGAAAACGCGCTGGACGGCCATGCGATAACCGGCGAGCTGGAGGATGTAGGCGCGCGGAACCTCGGCGGCGTCGCGGGGCGGGGGCCGGTTGGTCTTGTAGTCGACGATCAGGACGCCGCCGCCGATCTGCGGCCAGCCGATCGATCTGGCCGGCGATGCGCAGCAACGCCCCTTTGCCGCCCGGCGGCGGGATCTCGGCGACGATCGCGACCTCGGCGCGCGACCCGGGCCCAAAGACGGCGGCAAAGGTCGGATCGCGGAGCACCGCCAGCGTCTCCTTGACGATGCTCGCGCGGACGCGCGCGGGGAGGACGCCGCCCCGCTCTTTGACGAAATCGCGCGGCGGCGCGCTCCCAGCGGTCGGGCGCGAAGGTCGGCAGGTGCTGGAGGAGCGCGTGGGTGATCGTGCCGCGCAGGAAGCGATTGGGGCCGCCGACGGTGGTGCCGGGTGGCGGCGCGCGGCGGGGGCTGTCCAAGGGCGAGGGGGGCGTCTCGACCGGCTCGCCATCGCCATCGACGTCGAGGGGGGCGAGCCGCGACGGCGTCAGCGGGATGGCGATGCCGGGTTCGCGCGGCGCGCGTCGGGTTCGCCCACTCCGGGCAGCGGCTTCGTGCCTGCGTCGAGGCCGGTTTCGTCCTGGCGCACGATGGCCTGTGCGCGCTGCGGCTCGCTCAGGCGATGGATCGTCCGGCCGTCGGCGTCGATGTCTGATGTCAGCCGTCCCGCGAGGCCGTCCTGGATCTGGTCGTACCAGCAGCCGGTATCGCGCCCGCGCTTGCCCTCGAAGCCGCAGACGTAGAGGCTGGTCCCGCGCCCGCGTCATCGCGACGTAGAGGAGGCGATCGCGCTCATCGCTCTCCTCGCGCTTGTTCTTGCTTTTCGCGTTGGCGATGGCGGCGACGTCCGCCGTCCCTTTGACCGGCCATACGACGGGGCGCGGCGCCGGTTCTCGACGGCAGCGGGTTGGCGTTCGCGAGCGTCACGAGCCCGCCCTGGGCGCCGCCGGAGCGGCTGGAGCAGGTATCGGGCAGGAACACGATCGGCGCCTCGAGGCCCTTGGCGCCGTGCACCGTCATCACGCGCACCTGGTTGCCGCCGTGTTCGAGGTCGCGCTTGATGACGCGCTGGCGCTGGCGCAGCGAATCCAGAAATCCCTGCAGCGATGGCGGCGCGTCCTCGTCGTAGACGAGGGCGAGGTTGAGGAATTCGTCGATCGCGTCGGCGGCTTCCGCGCCGAGCCGGGCGAGCAGTTTGGCGCGGCCGCCGTCGGCGTCGAGGAGTTCGGCATAGAACTCGAACGGCGGCATGAAGTCGGCGCGTTTGCGCCAGCGCTTGATCGTCTCGGCGGCGGTGGCAAGGCGCGCGTCGCCTTTGCGGGCAGCCTCGAGCAGTGCCGACCACAGCGCGCCGGGGCGATTAGGCGCGACACGCAGGAGATCGTCGTCGTCGAGCCCGATCAGCGGGCTTTTCAGCACGCAGGCGAGCGCGAGGTCGTCCTCCGGCAGCAGCAGGACGTCCCCGACCGCGATCAGGTCCTGCACCGCGATCTGGCCGTCGAGCTGCATCCGGTCGGCACCGGAGACGGGAATGTCGCGCTGCTTGAGGGCGGCAATCATGGCCGGGGCGAAGCTCGCGCGCCGCCGCACCAGGATCAGGATGTCGCCGGCGCGGATCGGGCGGTCCTCGCTTTCGAGGCGCGCTTTCGTCTGGAGCCAATGCTTGATCGTGTCCGCGATGCGGCCAGCGAGGCGGACGGCCGTCGATGGCGCGGTGCGCTCGTCGGTCGGCATGAAGGTGTCGGCATCGATCGCCGGCCTCGAGCAGTTCCGTTTCCCAGATCTCGACGAGGCCGGCATGGCCCTGGCGGGAGGATTCGTGACGCAGTGCGCCCAGCTCGCGCGCGACGCCGGGCGTGCGACGCGGGATCGGCGAAGACCGCGTCGACGGCGTCGAGGACGGGCGTCGTCGTGCGGAACGAGAGCGTGAGCGAGACGTCGTTCCAGGCGCGCGAGGCGTCGCGGGCGTGGGCCGCGAAGCGGGTGCCGCTTTCGCCGAGCATGTGCGGCGCCGCGCCCTGGAACCCGTAGATCGATTGCTTCTCGTCGCCGACCGCGAACACCGTGCGGTGCGGTGCCGCTGTGGCCGGCGCTGTCGGCGAAAAACTCTTCGGCGAGGCCGCGGATCACGCGCCATTGCGTCGGGCTCGTGTCCTGCGCCTCGTCGACGAGGATGTGGTCGAGCCCCTCGTCGAGCTTGTAGAGCACCCACTGGGCGGCGCCGGCGGGATCGTCGCCTTGGCCGGTCAGGAGGGCCGCCGCCTTCACGATCAGGTCCTCGTAGTCGAGGGCGGCGCGGCGCGCCTTGCGGGCGGCATAGTCGGTGCGTGCGACGTCGGCGAGGCGCAGGAGCGCGATCGTCGCGTCGGCGGCGATGAGCGCGCGGCGTTCGGCGTCGAGGGCGACGAAGCGGCCCTGCGCGCGGGTCAGCGCCGTATCGAGGTCGGGATGGCGGGCCGCCGTCGACTTGGTCATCAGTGATTTGCGCGGCTCGCCGCCGGCGGTCAGGAAGAAGGACTTCGAGCGCATCGATCGATGGCGCCGGCATTGGATGACTGAAGCGCCGGCCGCAACCGCGCTGCTGCATTTATGTCGTTCGCCGATCCGCCATTGAGCGCGTCGATGGCGCGCTGCATGTCGCTCGCGCGAGAGCAATGCCGAAATATCGATCGCGAGATCCCGTCGAGCGTCGCGCCCTTCGCGAATGCCGAGCGCGGCGCGACAGCTCGCTTCGGCGTCGGCGAAGGAGTGTCCTGCCGAGCGGCATGGTCGGCGGCACGGCATCGGACCAGTCGCGCTCATGCGATCATCGCCTCGAGCAACTGGTCGAACCGCTCGTCGACGGCATGGACGACGACCGTCTGCAGCGCCGCGTGCAGCGGCGAGCCGACGCTTCCCGCGGCCGCATCGAGCGCGTGGTCGATCGCCTCGCGCATGAGCGTGCGGCCGTGCTCGTCATCGAGAATGGTGAAGCCCGGCGACACACCAGCTTCGAGCGGAAAGCGCTGCAACAGCCGCTCGCAGAAAGCGTGGATCGTCTGGACCTTGAGCCCGCCCGGCGTCTCGATCGCCAGCGCGAACAGGGCGCGCGCGCGTGCCACCTCGACCGGCGTCGGGTCGTGTCCGAGCAGCTCGACCAGTGCCGCGTGCAGCGTCGCTTGCGGCGCGCCGGCCCACGTCGCGAGGCGGTCGAACACGCGCGTCGACATTTCCGCTGCCGCCGCCTTGGTGAAGGTCAGGCACAGGATGCGCTCGGGCTTGGTGCCGGCGAGCAGCAGGCGGAGCACGCGCGACGTCAGTACGTGCGTCTTGCCGGTGCCGGCGTTGGCGGAAACCCAGGCCGAGGCGGCGGGATCGGCGGCGCGACGCTGCGCGCGGGTGGTGGCGTCGATGAGATCCTTGAGGTTCAGCGCGCGCGACGGGGTCATTCGGCACCCCCTTCGCTCTCGCGATCGTCGTCGCCGTCCTCGCCGCCGCTCCACTCCGCGACGCGCGCGAGATGGGCGAAGTCGTCGTAGTCGTAATTGAAGTGCGCGCGGCGGATCGCCTTGTAGGCTTGCGCCTCGTCGTCGTAGGCGGCGACCAACTTGGAAAGTTCGGCAAGGCGTAGTGCGCCGAGCGCGTCGGCGTCGTCGGTGTTGACGAGATGCTCCTTGCCGGCGGGTTCGCCGCCTGTCGCGCGGATATAGCGGAGACCGATGACGGCGGCGGCGGCGATGCCGGCAAATCCGCTTTCGCTGTCGTTGGCGATGGCCGCCTCGAGCGGGAGCTGCGGCGCGGTGCCGGCGAGTACCGCCTTGTCGTTCGGCGGCGCGCCGGTCTTGTAGTCGGTGATGACGAGGCCGGCGGGCGAGCAGTCGATGCGATCGGCGCGCGCGCGGAGCGTGAATGGCCCGCCGGGCGCGGCGAGAACGCGGCTGCCGGCAACTTCGGTCGCGATTTTCACGACGCCTGCGCGCCGGGCGGGCTCGGTCGCGGCGAACCAGTCGGCGAAGCGGGCGATGCGCGGGCGCCAGAAGGCGCGCACGCGGGCGTTGGCGGCATAGTCGGTGAGCGCCGCGTCGGCCGCTTCCATCAGCGCGCCGGCGATGTCAGCGGGCAGCGCCTTGTCATGCGTGCGCGTGAAGCGCGACAGCGCGTCGTGGATGATGATGCCCTTTTCGCGCGGGCCCGGCGCGGCACCGAGCGGCGCCAGCGCTTCGAGGCCGAGGATGTGGCGGGCGTAGAGGCCGTAGGGGTTCTTGATCCACAGTTCTATGTCGGAAACGCTGAGCCGGCGCGGTCTGAGATGGAGCGCGGGGCGCGGCTCGGGCGCGCGCAGCGGCGCGGTTGTGCGTTCGACGCGGTCGCGGGCGCGCGCCCAGCTGAGCCAGGGCCGCTCGGGCCTGAGCGCATCGGTGAGTTTCATGCCGCCGAGCAGGGCGTCGATCCGCATCAGCCACCGCGATGGCACCGTCGGCGCGCCGTCGACGCGGCCCGCGCGCGTGAGCACGACCTCCTCGGCACCGAACAGCCCGGTGACGTCGAGGGCGGCGCGGCCGATCGCTGTCTCCGGCGCCGGCAGGCCGAGCGTGGCGCGCATCGGCCGGTTGAGCCAGGCGCCGGGATCGGCGGCGGCGGGCCACGTGCCCTCGTTGAGCGAGCCGAGGATGACGAGATCGGGTCGCTGGAGGCGGGCTTCGTACGGCCCCCAGATCGACAGGCGCGGGTGGACCGCGACGCGCGGGCGGACGGTCACGCCCGTGGTCAGCGTGCGGTAGAAGTCGGGATAGTCGTCGGGGCCGATGTCGGGGGCCGGCAGGCTCGCATCGTCGAGCGAGTCGAGGAGCTGGTCGGCGGCTTCGCCCGCTTCGCCATCCCACAGTCGTGAGGTTGTGTGTCGTCGGCGCCGCGCGCGATCGCTTCGGCGGCGGCGCGATGAGCGGCGGCAAACTCATGCAGCGGACGCGGCGTCCCCTCGGCGGCGAGCGCCGTCAGCGGCGCGATCGCCTCGCCGAGTCGCTGCACGAGGTCGCGGGCGTTGGCGAAGTCCGTGTCCCGACAGTCGGCGTGCGGCGCGGTCGCGGCGGGTGTGGTCGAGCGTCTCACGTTCGGCGCGATCGAGATTGGTGGCGAGGCCATCGAGCCCATCGCCGAGATAGATCGTGCGCAATGCGGCGAGCTCCAGTCCGCGCGCGGCGAAGCGGGGCGTCGCGCACGGAGAGCCCGAGCCGGGTCAGCGGATGTTTCAGCAGCGCCATGACGTCGGCGGGCGCGAAGCGGCTCGCAACAGCCGCCGCGATCAGGTCCAGGAACGCGCCGGGCGGCGTCTTCGCGAGCGGGCGGCCGGCGGAATCGTCGACCGTGATGCCCCAGCTTTCGAGGCGGATCGCGACGCGGCGCGCGAGCAGGCGATCCGGCGAGACGAGCGCGGCGGTGCGCCCTGGCGTCTCCAGCGCCTCGCGCATCATCAGTGCGATGACTTCGGCCTCGTCGGCGGCGCTCGGGCGCGTCGATCCGCGTCACGCCGGCGAGGGACGGCGCGGATGGCGGCGCGATCGGCGTTGGCGATGTAGCCCTCCCACGTCGCCGGTGGCGCCGGCCGGCCGCATCGCTTCGCTGAGGAAGACGGTGCGGGCGGCGGCGCCCGCTGCCGGCGGCGCGCCCGCGACCTCGCCGACCGCCGCGCGCGCGACGCCGAGCGCCGCGAGAAGCTTTGCGAGGCCATGCTGCGGGTGCTCCGGGTGCGTGCCGACCTCCCGCCAACTCGCGTCGTCGAGCGCGCGGTCGAGGCCGGGAATGACGATCGCGCCGGCGGGCAGTGCGGCGACGGCGCGCATGAGATCGACGGTCGCGGGCACGGAGCCGGTGACGCCGGCGACGATCACGGGATCGGTCGGTGCGGTGCGCGTGAGCCGCTCGGCTTCGGCGCGGATGAGGCGGTTGCGGCGCTGCGCCGGCGAGAGCAGGTTCTGATCGCTCAGATGCGCGGGCCAGAACATGCGTCACGATTCTCGAGGAAGTCGATCGTGCGCTGCCAGTGCTCGGAAAATTCGTCCGGGACCAGATCGGCGAGGCCATCCAGCGACCGGTCCTCGGTCTCGACCATGTCCATCAGGCCGGCGAGATCGGCGGCGAGGTGCGCGGCCTGCGCCGGTGTCGCGGCGCCCGTCGAGATATCGGGAACGAATTCGCCGCCCGGCCCGGGTTGCGGGATCATCATCCGGCGCGACCACGCGAGTACGAGGCGGGTGAGCGCGAGCTGGCGCTCGAGTTTGCCGATCGCCGGCGGCAGCGTGAACTCGGCGCCGAGCGGCGAGGTGCCGCCGGCAAGGTCCGCGAGCAGGCCCTGGTCCTCGTCGGTGTCGGAGATCGGGACGAGGCGCGGCAGCAGCAGCGCGCGCCCTTTGGCGGCCCGCAGGAAGGCGTCCTGCAAGGCGCGCACGGCGCGGTGCGTCGGCAGCAGGATGGTCATGCCGGCGAGCTGCGAGCCGATCGGGCGGCGTGCCGCCGGCGCGCGGCAGGTTGCCGTCGAGAACCGCCGTGGCGAGCGTGTCGAGGAAGGATCGGCCGGCGGCGATGCTCCAGACGCGCGATGTCGTCTCGTCAGCGTCATGCCCGTTGTACGCGCTGTCAGCATTCGTCGGCATGCGCGATCCAGTCCTCGGCGGCCGCGATCGCGGCGGGATCGCCGACATGCATCCAGTGGCCTTCGAGCCGGACGCCGAACGCGCGGCCGGCTTCAATGGCGCGATCCCACGGCCGGTTGAGCGAGAACGGCCCTTCCGGCATCCCGTCGAAAATGCGGGGATGTGCGATCGAGACGCCGGCGAAGGCGAACGGCACGATCTCGCGCTCGGCGCGGCGGCGCAGCCGTGCCGCGGGGTCGATCGCGAAGTCGCCGCGGCCGTGATAGCCGAGGCTCGCGACCGTCGGGGCGAGCAGGAGCAGGCAATCCATCGCATCCTCGTCCCAGTGCGCGAGCAGTCTACCGAGATTCGTGGCCGTGCCCTCGGTCCAGATCGAATCGCAGTTGTGGATCACGAAGGGATCGGGCCCGATCGCGCGGAGCGCCTTGCGCACGCCGCCGCCCGAATCGAGGAGTGCGTCGCGTTCGTCGGAAATCGCAATTTCGGGCTGCCCGCGGGCCGCGAGGTGGGCGATGAGCTGGTCGGCGAGATGGTGGACGTTGACGACGGCGCGCGCGATGCCGGCGGCGCCCAGCCGATCGAGGACGTGATCGATCAGGGCTTTTCCCGCGACGGGCACGAGGGGCTTGGGCAGCTCAGCGGTGAGCGGGCGCATCCGGGTGCCGAGGCCGGCGGCGAGGATCATCGCAGTGTGTGGGCGCGCGGACATCGTGACGGCGGTCTCCGTTCGATTGCGCCCTGGTCGACGCCGGTCCCACTCACTGCACTTCGGCGCGCGACAGCCATGTGACAGCCGCACGGCGGGAACAAACGGCGGCGTGCGGGCTACTTTGCCGCCTGCTGCTTGCGGGCCCCGCGGCGACGTTTGGACAGCCTCCGCGCCGCTTGGTCCGCCAGCACCGGACGCCGCTTTGCCGAGTTGCCACATCTGGTCGACGATGGCCAGCAGGCGTTCCTCGCGGGCGCGGATCTGCGGCGGGGTCCATGCGGTCAGGCCGCGCAGCTCCTCGGTCAATCGAGGCAGCGGCGGCCCGCCGGCGCCGAAGAAGATCGCGAGCTTGCGATCATAGTCCTGGTTGCGCGCGGCGGCATTCAGCGCCCGCGGCACCAGCACGAGATTGCCGAGCGAGGCCGTGCACGCGCGGCGTTCCTCCGCGTCGGTGAACCAGTCGCGCCATCGGCTGTTGCGGGCCGGGTTCTGCGGCAGGATATGCTCGACGGTCAGATCTCGCGTCGGTGAACTCGTGCGCGCCGCCGGACAGTTCGCTGTCGAGCCGCAGCAGGATCAGCTTGCAGGTCGGCTGGCTGCGGCGGTGCAGGTCCCGCATATTGTAGCGGATGTTGCGTACTTCCTCGCCCGTGAACTCGAACGGCCCGCCGCTGGAATCGAGTGCGGCGCCCTTCTCGATCGCGATGCGAACCTGATGCATCCGGGCGAGACGTTTGTCGCCCCCGAGACCGAGGATTCGCATCCCGTAGGACAGCCGGTCGATCTGGCGCAGGAACGCGGAGAGTTGCTCGGGCTGGTCGGGATTGCGCGTCCACCACAGCAGCACCGGCGGGATCCACTCGGCGCTCGACAGCCAGGCGAGGTGGCGCAGGCGACGGTTGATCTCGTCGCTCATCGGGCTGCCCGAATGGCTCGCCGTCATGAGCGTGATGAAGGTCCGGCCGAACGGCAACAGCACGCGGTCGACGAAATTGCCCCCGCCGCCGGCCGCCTTCGCGAGCCGTTGAAAGTCGGCGATGATCGACAGCCGGGGATCGCCGAACGCGGCGTGGACGTGACTGAACAGCGCCTCGAAGTCGCCCGCGAGCGTATGGCTGAGCCGCTCCCACTCGCCTTGCAGCCGGCCCAACTCGCCGCCGGCGACGCCATCCATGAGTTGGGCGTTGATGATGTCGCTGCGGTTGAGCGGGCGGCCACGGTTGTTGAGCACCGTGAATATCCGGTGGGCACGATCGACGTCACCCGTCGTGAGAACCGCGATCTCGCACTCGTGCGCAATGAACGTGGCGATGCGCTCGAGCGCCGACTGGTCGCGATCGCTCAGCAGCTCGACGAAATGGTCGCGGACGGCAAGCAGCAACGCTTCCGCTTCGGTGAGCGCTTCGCGCGGCGCGTCGGCGGTGGTCTCGATCAGCGTCGCGCCCGGCGTCTGCACGCTCGCCGCCATCGTCCTCTGCGCGGCGCCACGCATCTGCAAACGCCAGCGTCGTGGCTCGCCCTTCTCGGTGCGGCAGCGGATCATCGGATCGAGATAGGAGAGCGCGTCGGGATCGCTTTCGTGCGCGAGATCGCGCAGCACGCACGCGAGAATGGTCAGCGTCGCGAGACGCTGCTGGCCGTCGATAATCTGGTGGTCGCGGACGTCCGGACCGTCGTCATCGGCGGGCGCGCGCGGATCGCGATCCTGATCGTTGCGCAGCAACAGGATGGGGCCGAGGAAGTAGCCGGCGTTCGTGCCCTGGGCGTCGGCCTCGCCGATCGCCACCAGCAGATCCTCGAGCAACTGGCCGGCCTCGTGGGCGGTCCACGAGTAGGCGCGCTGGAAGGCGGGCACGTCGAATGTCCGCGGTGGGCGCAGCAGCTTGGCGAGGGTCGTGACGCGCGCCTGTAAACCATATGTCATCGGGTGCAATTGCTTTGGCGTGGAGTGGGGAATGGAGTGCCGACGGGGCTCGTGTCGGCGGGCGGGCGCACAATGATCGAGTGGCGCTAGTTGCGCCATCGGTAGGCGCCGGCATGGCGCTCGACGCGCCCGAGGCCGGGGAATGGAATGTGATAGGCGATCATTGAAAGCTTGTCGGTTGAGGCGATATCCAGGAGCCGACGGCGGCTTGCCGCCGCCAGCGCACCGTCCATGTCGGAGATCGGCTGCCACTCAGGATGCGCGAACGAAACGACCGGATGGAAGACGGCGTCGGCCGCGACGATCAGGCCTTCTGCACCGCTTGCGAGGCGCACCGAGCAGTGGCCGGGCGTGTGGCCGGGCGTCGCAATGTAGGACACGCCGGGCAGGATCTCGGTGTCGACGGGCGCGGCGGTCAGGCGCTCGCCGATGTCGTCGATGACACGCTTGGCGCCGGCCGCGACGCCTTGCATGCGGTCGGGCAGGGTTGCGACATCGACCTTGCGCCAGTAGTCGAGTTCGGCGGCCGGCATGATGTGGTCGGCATTCGGGAAGCGCAGTTCGTCGAAGTCGTCGACGAGGCCCCAGATGTGGTCGGGGTGGCCGTGCGTCACCACGACCTTGGTGATGCGTTTGGGGTCGATGCCCGCCGCAGCGAGTCGATCGGCGAGCTTGCCGACAGTCGGCTCCCATGTGCTCCCGGCGCCGGCATCGATCAGGATCAGCTCCTTGCCGTGACGGATGAGCGCGACGTTGACGCCGTATTGGACCTGTCCGGGCGCCGAGAGCGCGCCGCCGAGGGACGCCTCGATCTGCGCCGGTTCCATATCGCGGTTGAGCAACCGCGTCGGCATGTTGAGGACGCCGTCCGACAGAACGGTGAGTTCCATGCTGCCGATGCGGAACGTGTGAACGCCGGCGGCGTCCTGCGGCGGACGCGGGCAGGCCCGCGAGCGAAACCCCAAGCGCTGCAACCGATCCCGCGATGATCTCACGCCGCGTCGGACCGAAACGAACAGTCATTCCAACTCTCCCTCTTCGCCCGGTATTCAACTGCGCGGCCGCCGTGCCGCGCCGCCCCGCGCTGGTGCCTCATGCGGGGCGTATCCGGGTCGCGATCCGCACGTGATGCGAGATCGGACTTTGACAATAGCGTATCGAATTGGTGACGTCGCCGCTGTCGCGCTGAGGACACGAAAATAATAAGTGGCGGAAGGGAGCATCACAGTGGCGTGAAGTCAGCGCCGGGGCTTGCGCAGCGGTAGCGGAACAGTTGCGCCTGGTTGGGCCGTGGGCTGGCCCGCCGCGGTGTCCGGCGATCCGCCGCGAGCGGTCGTCACCGAAGGCGCGTCGTTTGCGTCGCTTGCGTTCGCCGGCGAACCGGGCGGTGCCGCCGCGGCCTGCCGCGCGCGGATATCCCGCTCGACCTTGCGCCAGACCTGGACGGCCTCGTTGTGCTCCTTGAGCGTCGTCGTGAAGGTGTGGCCGCCGTTGCCGTCGGCGACGAAATAGAGATCCTGCGTTTTGGCCGGGTTGAGCGTCGCCTGGATGGTGGCGCGGCCCGGGTTGGCGATCGGCGTCGGCGGCAATCCGTCGATCTGGTAGGTGTTGTAGGGTGTGCGCGTGTCGATGTCGGCGCGCGTGATGGGACGACCGAGCGTGCCCTGGCCACCGGCGATGCCGTAGACGATCGTCGGATCGGACTGGAGCCGCATCTTGCGCCGCAACCGGTTGACGAAGACGGCGGCGACCCGCTCGCGTTCGTCGGCGCGGCCGGTTTCCTTTTCCACGATCGAGGCGAGGATCAGGGCCTGCTCGATACTCTGGATCGGCAGGCCCGGCTGCCGCTTGTCCCAGATCGCGGCGACGAAGCGGCGCTGGTCGGCCTGCATGCGCTCGAGGATGTCACTGCGCGCCATGCCGCGCGAAAAGCGATAGGTGTCGGGGAGCAGCGAGCCTTCCGGGGGAACGTCGGTGACGTCGCCGGACAGATTTTCGTCGGCCCTGAGCCGTGCCACCACCTGCTGGCTGGTCAGGCCTTCGGGGATCGTGAGGCGGTAGAGGACGGCCTTGCCCTGCGCCAGGGTCTCGAGCACGTCGGCGAGGCTTGCCTGCCGGCGGAACTCGAATTCGCCCGCCTGGAGGGTGATCTGCTTGCCCCCGATGAAGCCCTGCGTCGAGGTACTGCGCGACGAACAGGCGGCGGTCGGAGACGATCCCTTCGCGCTCGAGGCGGGCGGCGATCTCCTGCACGCCTTCGCCGCGCGGGATCACGGTGACGGCGGAATGGGTGAGGGGGCCGGGCTGCGAGAAGTTGACCCGCAGCAGCATCGCCATCACGGCGACGAATGACAGCCCAAGAAACGCGAACGTCAGCAAGCCGCTGAAGAAGCGGACGAACCCGCCCATGCGGCGCGGCTCGCGCCGTTCGCGCAGCCGTCGCGGCGGCCGTGGCGCGCGTCCGGGCTCCAGCGCTTCCGACGGGCTCCGCGGCAGGGCATTGAGGCGCTGGCGGGCGGTGTCGAGGGTGGGAAGGGCCTGCCTCATGCTCGGGGTTGTCTCTCTCCTGCTCGCAATGCGCCGCGGCGCGTCTGGCGCGGCGCCGACGACGCCCTCAAGCTACCGTCAAATATGGCCAAAGCGGGCCGCGATCGCGATTGCGGCACGCTTGAACGCGGGCGTGCGCCAGATCGGTTCCGGACTGGTACGCAACGGCATCAAGAAAAACGATCGACGAAATCGACTAACTATCCAGGCGGCGCATGACGAGCGAGGCGTTGGTGCCGCCGAAGCCGAACGAATTGGACAGCACCGTGTTGATCGGCCGCTTCTTGCGGCGTATGCGGCACGAGGTCGATCGCCGTCTCGACCGAGGGATTGTCGAGGTTGAGCGTCGGCGGCGCGATGTTGTCGCGCATGGCGAGGATCGAGAAGATCGCCTCGACCGCGCCGGCGGCGCCGAGCAGATGGCCGATCGCCGACTTGGTCGACGACATGGCGAGCTTGCCGGCGCTGTTGCCGAACAGGCGCTCGACGGCGGCGAGCTCGATCTCGTCGCCCATGGTCGAGGTGCCGTGCGCGTTGACGTAGTCGATCTCGTCGACGGTGATGCCGGCGCGCTTGACGGCCGCGCGCATGCAGCGAAAGGCGCCGTCGCCGTCCTCGGACGGCGCGGTGATGTGATAGGCGTCGCCGGACAGGCCATAGCCGATCACCTCGGCGTAGATCCTGCGCGCCGCGCGCCTTGGCGTGCTCCAGGCTTTCGAGCACGACGATGCCGGCGCCCTCGCCCATGACGAAGCCGTCGCGGTCCTTGTCGTAGGGGCGCGAGGCCTTCGTCGGCTGGTCGTTGAAGGTCGTCGCACAGCGCGCGGCAGGCGGCAAAGCCGGCCATGGCGATGCGGCAGATCGGGCTTTCGGCGCCGCCCGCCACCATCACGTCGGCGTCGCCCAGCACGATCAGGCGGGCCGCATCGCCGATCGCGTGCGCGCCGGTCGAGCAGGCGGTGACGACGGCGTGGTTGGGGCCCTTGAGGCCGTGGCGGATCGAGACGTAGCCGGAGGCGAGATTGATCAGGCGGCCGGGAATGAAGAACGGGCTGACGCGGCGCGGGCCCTTTTCCTTGAGCAGCAGCGCGGTGTCGGCGATGCCGCTGAGGCCGCCGATGCCGGAGCCGATCAGGACGCCGGTGCGCTCCTGCTGCTCCTGCGTCTTCGGCTTCGTAGCCCGAATCCTTGAGCGCCTGCTCGGCCGCCGCCATGGCGTAGATGATGAAGTCGTCGACCTTGCGCTGCTCCTTGGGCTCCATCCACTCGTCGGGATTGAAGTTGCCGCCGCTGCCATCGCCGCGCGGCATGAAGCAGGCGATCTGGCAGGCGAGATCGGCGACCTCGAATTCGGTCGATCCGGCGCGCGCCGCTGCGGCCCTCGAGCAGGCGCGACCAAGTCGCCTCGACGCCGCACCCGAGCGGCGTAACGAGGCCGAGCCCGGTGACGACGACTCTCTGCATCCGGCACCTGTCCCGGTTTGCCGGCAGGGGTTGAGGCCGCCCCGCCGCTTCCACCTCGTGCCGCCGGCGCGATGCGACGACACCCCCTATTGCAATCACGGCCGCGTATCGCGTCGCGACCGTCCCACCCGGATTGCCGGCCGACTTGAGGCCGGCGCACCGATCACGCGGTGCTGGCGGCGCTCTTCTCGAGGAATTTCACCGCGTCGCCGACCGTCTGGATCTGCTCGGCGGCATCGTCCGGAATCTCGCAGCCGAACTCTTCCTCGAACGCCATGACCAGCTCGACGGTATCGAGGCTGTCGGCGCCGAGATCGTCGATGAAGCTGGCGTTCTCGGTGACCTTCTCGGCCTCGACGCCGAGATGCTCGACGACGATCTTTTTCACGCGCTCTGCGACATCGCTCATGTTCACTTCCCTCGCGCTCTTCAACTCGTGGAAACGCAATGCGTTTCCGGCGATCCATAGCCCGCTGCGGCCCATCGGGCAACAGCGCTCCGTTCGTAGTTACAACCAATTCCAGCCCGTAGCGGCAGCTACGCCCCAGCCGGACTGGCTAAACGCTGTGCAAACTCCAGCCCACGGGCTCGAATTTTCGGCTCGTTAACACACTTCAAACCCCTTGGCCAGCGGCCGCTGAGCGCCCGACGCGATGCCGATGTGCGTACGATCCGACGTGGCGTCAGATCATCACCATGCCGCCGTTGACGTGCAGGGTCTGGCCGGTCATGTAGCGCGCCTCGGTGCTGGCGAGATAGACCGCGGCCGCCGCGATGTCCTCGGGCTTGCCGAAAACCTGGGCCGGGATCGCCTCCTTGATGGTGGCGGTCTGCTTCTCGTTCAGCGCGTCGGTCATCGGCGTCTCGATGAAGCCCGGCGCGATGCAGTTGGCGGTGATGCCGCGCGAGGCGACCTCGCGGGCCAGCGACTTGGTCATGCCGATCATGCCGGCCTTGGAGGCGGCGTAGTTGCCCTGGCCGGGATTGCCGATGATGCCCGACACCGAGGAGATATTGATGATGCGGCCATAGCCCGGTCTTCGAGCGCATCATGTGGCGGGACGCCGGCGCGCATCAGCATGAAGGTCGAGGTCAGGTTGACGGCGATCACCTCGTCCCACTGCTCGTCCTTCATCACCATGAACAGGTTGTCCCTGGTGAGGCCGGCGTTGTTGACGAGGATGTCGAGGCGGCCGCCGACGAGCTTGCACGGCCTCGTCGATCAGCTTGGCCACCTGCTCCTTGTTGGCGAGGTCGCAGGGCTGGACCAGCGCGCGATCGCCGAGCTCGGCTTTCAGCGCCTCGAGCTTGTCGGCCTGGCGGCCGAGATGGCGACCGTCGCGCCCTGGGCGTGGAGCGCCTCGCGCGATGGCGCCGCCGATGCCGCCCGTGGCGCCGGTGACGAGCGCGGTCTTGCCTGTCAGATCGAACATCATGCTCGCCCTCAGCGTCAGCAGTTGCGCAGCGACGCGCGTCGATATCGGCGGGCGTGCCGACCGGCGTCGCCTTCAGCGATTTGTCGATGCGCCTGGCGAGGCCGCTCAGCACCTTGCCGGTGCCGATTTCGTAGAGGTCGGTGACGCCGGCCGGCGGCCATGCGCCAGCACGCACTCGCGCCAGCGCACGGTGCCGGTGACCTGCTCGACGAGGCGGCGGCGGATCTCGTCGGGATCGCTGATCGGGCGCCGCGAGCACGTTGGCGACGACCGGCACGACCGGCGCCTTGATCTCGATCTTGGCGAGCGCCTCGGCCATGGCGTCGGCGGCCGGCTGCATCAGGCGCAATGGAACGGCGCGGAGACCGGCAGCGGCATCGCGCGGCGCACGCCGTGCGCCTTGCCGACCTCGGGCACGCGGTCGATGGCGGTCTTGTGGCCGGACAGCACGACCTGCGTCGGCTCGTTGTCGTTGGCGATGTCGCAGACGTCGCCCTGGGCGGCCTCGGCGGCGATCTTGCGCGCGACATCGAGGCCGACGCCGAGCAGCGCCGCCATGGCGCCCACGCCGACGGGCACCGCCTTCTGCATCGACTGGCCCGCGCAGCTTCAGCAGGCGCGCCGCATCCGCGACGCGAGAACGCGCCGGCCGCGGCAAGCGCCGAATATTCGCCGAGCGAATGGCCGGCGACGAGGGCGACGTGGTCCTTGAGCACGAGGCCCTTCTCGCGCTCCAGCACGCGCATCACCGCGAGCGACACCGCCATCAGCGCCGGCTGCGCGTTCTCGGTCAGCGTCAGGGTCTCGATCGGGCCCTCGAACATCAGCTCCGAGAGCTTCTGGCCGAGCGCCTCGTCGACCTCGTCGAACAGGGCGCGGGCGGCCGGGATAGGTCGCGGCCAGCTCCCTGGCCATGCCGACGGCCTGGCTGCCCTGCCCGGGAAAGACGAATGCTCTCGACATGCTCGGATCCGTCTGCTGTTTTTCGGTTCGGATCGCCCGCTGATCATGGCCCCGGCGCCCGGTTTCCCGGCCTTTAGGCATGGCGGGGGAGATGGTGTCAAGGGATGGGATGGCCGAATGCAGGACGCCGTACATATACTCCTGGTTACCGGTCCGGCCGGCATCGGCAAGTCCACCCTGACCTTGGAAATGGGCGCTGCAATTGGCGGCCCGGGGCATCAAAGACGCCATTGTCGAGACTGACGAACTCGACCGCGTATTTCCGCGCCCGACGCCGCAGGAACTCGAACAGATCAGACCGGGCACGACGGATGTCAGCGCCATCAATCTGGCCGCCATTTGGTCCACTTACCGCACGCTTGGCCATTCGCGGCTAATCATGTCGGGCGTCATGATGCATCTGGACTTTGATTGGCGCTGGATTGCGGCAGCAATTCCTGATGCGCGGATGACCGTCGTCCGGCTCACGGCGGAAGATGCGACGCTTCTCGCGCGTCTCGCGAGGCGCGAGATCGGCGCCGGCGCAGAAAAGCAGGAGCAGCGTTCTCTTCGGCAGTCCCAACAAATGGCGAGCCAGAAAACGGACGGCATCGTCGTCGTGCGGACCGACTGCAAGTCGCCTCAGGAGCTGGCCCGTGCGATATTGCGCGAGATTGGTTGGTTGCCCGCCGCGTCGGAGTAGCCCGTAAAACGCAAATGGGGCGATGGCGCCGGTTCAGGCCAAGGGGGCGATCAGGAGCAGGCCTTCTTTGCCGCTTCGGCGTAGTCGGGATGCCAGCGCGAGAGCGGTGGGCGGTTCTCGACGATATCGCCGGCCGCCCACAGGATGCGCCGCCGGTCCATATCGGCGGTCACTTCGCCGTCCGGGCAGATGATGTAGAAATCGCCGCGGGCAATGCCGGCGAGCATCGCGTCCACGACCTGCTCCGGCAGCCATGCGCCGGGCTTGTGGTCGTTCGTTCCAGTGGTGGTCCAGCCGGGCACGAGGAGATGTGCGGTGACGCGCCGGATCCCGATTGTCGGGGTGCGAACGCAGCTCATGCTCGAGCGCCTCCGTGTAGGTCTTCAGCGCGGATTTGGTGATATTGTAGATGGGATGGCCGGGCGGATTGGTGATGCCCTGCTTGGAGCCGACATTGACGATCACGCCGCGCTCGCCCGACGCCAGCATGGCAGGCAGGAACGCGCGCACGCCATAGATCGGTCCGAACAGATTGATGTCCATGGCCTGGCGCCACTCGGCAAGGCTCGCGTCGATCCCGCGCCCGATCCGCGTCACCGCGTTGTTGGCGAGGAAATTGACCTTGCCGAACCGCGCCATGACCTCATCGTGCAACCGCTGGACCTGCTGCGGGTCGGCAACATCTACCGGCATGGCAAGGATCGCGTCGCCCCGGCGCGGCGCGGCGCGTGCAACCGCATCGACGGCGGCGTTGAAATGATCGCCGGGGAGGTCGGCCATGGCGACGGACATGCCGGCCTCCGCAAAGCGCTGGCACATGCTCCGGCCGATGCCGAGTGCCGCGCCGGTCACGACGGCCACGTTGTCGGGCGCAACGATTGAGTTGTCCGCCATGTCGCGCCTCCTCCATCACCTGAGTATCATCACAGCTAGCGCCCTTGCGCCTCGTGTTTGCTACCTCGCGTCCGCTTGGTCGCGCCGCTATGCTGCCGGCAAACGCATCAGGGAGGACGCGAGCATGAAATGGCGGATCGGCGATGTGACGGTCACCAAGATCGTTGAAATTGAGATGACCGGCGGCAGCCGTTTCATCCTGCCCGACGCGACGCCCGAAGCGATCCGCCCGATATCTTGGCTCATTCCGCATTTCGCCGACGAGTTGGGAAAGCTCAAGATGAGCATCCACGCGCTGCTGGTCGAAGCACCGGGCAAGCGGATCATCGTCGATACCTGCCTCGGTAACGACAAGCAGAACCGGCGCATACCCACCTGGAACGACCGCCAGGGGACTTTTTTGGCCGATCTCGCAGCCGCCGGGTTCGCGCGCGAGACGATCGACACCGTGCTGTGCACCCACCTCCACGTCGATCACGTCGGCTGGAACACCATGCTGGTCGACGGCTTGTGGGTCCCGACCTTCCCGAACGCGCGCTATCTCTTTGGCCGCGTCGAGTTCGAGCATTGGTCGAAACAGACCGAGCGCGCGGACATGCTGCACGTGGTCGCCGACAGCGTGCAGCCGATCCTCGACCGCGGCCTCGCCGAACTGGTCGAGTGGGATCACCAGATTTGTCCGGAGGTGCGGCTCACGCCGAGCACCGGCCATTCGCCCGGCCACGCCAGCGTGCTGATCAGCTCGAAGGGCGAGCGTGCCATGATCACCGGCGACTTCGCCCACCACCCCTGCCAGATGGCGCATCCGGAATGGGCGTCGACCGCGGACTACGACGCCAAGGCCGGCGAGGCGACGCGGCGGCGGCTCTTCGGCGAACTCGCGGGCGGGCCTGTGCTGGTCATCGGCACGCACTTCGCCGGACCCACCGCCGGCCGCGTCGTGCGCGACGGCGATGCGTTCAGATTGGAGGTTTAGCGCCAGCGCCTACTTGCAGGCGCGCTGCTTGGCGATGCAGGTCGGCAAACCGGCGCCCGTCTCACATTTCATCACAACGGGGCCGACCGGTTTGGCGCCCATGCCGGCGATGGAATTCTTCAGCGCCGCCCCGGCCATGAATTTCGCCAGATCCTCGGTGATCATCGTCGCCTGGCCGCCGGCGCGCACGCAATGCCCCCGCGCTTCCGCGGGCGCACTCATCATACCGCCAGCAACAAATGCCGCCGCCGCCGTCGCGAGCACGATCCGATGCAGCTTTGCCATGGGTGCCTCCCTCTTTGGCCGATGCCGATGTCCATCCATATGCCGGACCAACGCCGCCACATAGTGACAGGAACAGGTTTTCCCCCACGACCGTTGCCGCGCCGCAACTTCTCTGAACGGCACAGCGACGGGGCCGCGATCGCGAACGGCACCCGCCTCCGCGTCCCGATCCGATCTACATGCGCTTGCCGGTTTCCAGCAGCGATTTCAGATCGCTGAGCACCCACGGCCAGCCGCCGCCGCCGCTCTCCACGGGATCGTTGTTGCCTTTGACCATGCCGCCGACCAGGGGCGTCTCCGTCACGTCATGCGTCAACACGACCGTGCAGACGCCGCTCGGACTCTCGAAGATCTCGTAGGTGAGGCGCGACGGCGGCTCCGCGACCATCTCCGGCGTGAAGAGGGGATGCCATGTCTGCACGAGCTTGCGCGGTGGATCGCTCTCGAGCACTTCGCCGACGATGATCACGTCGGGCAACCCGAACGACTTCATCTCGGCGCTGGCGCCATGGTGATATTTGCCGCCGGGCTTCAGCTCATAAGAAACGCGACCGCCATAGGCGTATCGATCCGTCCATTCCGGTTTCGTGATCGCGTCCCAGATCGCCTGCGCACTCGCCTTGATGACGATCTTGTAGACCTGCACGACCTTGGCCTTGTCCGTCATGATCCCTAGTCCTTTTTCTCGAGTTCGGTCTTGAGCGCCAGCAGCGCCGAGACCTCGCGTTCCCTGTATTTGTCGATCCACCGGTCATGGATCAGCCGGATCGGGACAGGATTGAGGAAGTGCAGCTTCTCCCGGCCCGACCGGCGTGTGACGACGAGCCCGGCGTCCTCCAGAATTTTCAGATGCTTCATCACGCCGAAGCGCGTCATCTCCAGCCCGGATTCGAGCTCTTTCAGCGTGCGGCCGTCGCGCTGAAAAAGCAGATCCAGAAGGAAACGACGCGTCGGATCAGCGAGTGCTTTGAAAACGAGGTCGTCGTCGGTCACGATCGAACCATAGGTGACTAAACAGTCACCTGTCAAGCGGGCGCGGTGGGCGCGGTCATTCCTGATAGGGCTTCTGTGCCTTCTTGTGGGCGGCGAGCGCGGCGAGGCGCTCGTTCCGCCACAGCGATTTCTCGGCGACCTTGTCGGGTGTGGTCGGCGGTCCCCAGGCCTCGGCGACGCGGCGCCAGCTCGCCTCGTCCCACACCGACGGCTTCGGCAGGTCCTTCATGTAACGGCGGAACCAGTCGCCGTAGCGCTCGCAATAGTCGGCGGTGCCCTTCGGCGCGTTGAGTTCAATCGTCTCGAACGGTCCCATGAACGCCCACCGCAAGCCGAGCCCATCGGCGATCGTGTGGTCGAGGTCCTGCGGCGAGACGTAGCCCTCATCGACCAGCCGGAACGCTTCCGTCAGCAGCGCCACCTGCAGCCGGTTGAGGATGAACCCGTCGATTTCCTTCTTGACCTCGATCGGCACCTGGCCGGCGCTCGCGTAGAACGATCGCGCCTTCGCCACCGTCTCCTTGGTCGTCCACGGCGCGCCGCAGAGTTCCACGATCGGCACGAGATGCGGTGGGTTGACCGGATGCGCGACGAGGCAGCGGCCACGACCGGCGAGTTTCTCCGTGAACAGCGATGCAACGATCGCCGATGTCGACGACGCCAGGATCGTCTCGGGTGCCGCCGCCGCGTCGAGCCGCGCCCAGATCGCGAGCTTGTCCTCGAGACGCTCGGGGCCGGACTCCTGCACGAGGTCGACGCCTTTGACCGCATCCTCCAGCGTCGGCGCGGTGCGCAGCCGTGTGGCGGCCTTTACGGGGTCATCGACCAACCCGTGACGCGCGAGATCGCGCAGCGACTCCGCGACGAGGCCCGGTGCAGCGGCCGTCGCATCCGGGTTGGCGTCCCACATCACGACGTCCCAGCCCGATCGCGCGAACACATTCGCCCAGGCACGCCCGATCAACCCCACCCCCACCAATCCGATCGTCGGCATTGTCGTTCCTCCAATACTTTCTTGCCGTGGTCGCCGACGGCCCGCGCCGTAGGCGCGCCTTCGGCGCGACGCCTGCCGGCGCCACGGCGCTGCCTCGCCGGTTGGAAATCCTACCTCGCGGCCTTCGGCCGCTACCATATGCCTGAATCCCAAATCGAAAAAAGGAGGGGGTTCGGGGTCTCCCCGGCTAGGGGTGCGGGGGTCATGTCGGAGACATGCCAGAGGCATGGGTCCCCGCGTCGCGAAGCGACCCGGAACTTTCGCTACGTCGGCGTCAATCCGGCCATAAGTGAGAGCAGCACTTTCAGGTGCGCGGAAGCCTCGAATGGGGCGACGCGGATCAGCGGGATGTCGACGCCGAGGATTTGCGCGGTGGCGGCCGAGTTGGGCAGGCGCTCGATCTCCGGCGCGTCGACCAGTTCCACGGCAAGCGTCACCGCGGCGGAGCCGAAGTGCGGCATCGCGACGATGCCGAGTCCGCGCACCTCGATGCGGCCGGCGATGGCGTCGGGCGGCCAGGCGCGCAGGCCGTCGAACGTGCGCTCGATGATCACCTGGTCGTCGGCGACGAGCGTCGCGAGGCGGTGGCGGCCGTCGATCCAGGCGCCCTGGAGGATACAGCGGAGCGCCAGATCGGATTTCCCGGCGCCTGAGGGGCCGAGGATCAGCGCGGCGCGGCGGTCGTCGAGCGCGATCGCGGTGGCGTGGATCTGGGTCGTCGTTTCGGTCATGCCGCCGGCGGTCCGGTAAGCCTGTCTGTGCGTCGCACGATCTGAGTATGTCGCAGCCGGGCGCCTTCCGCTATGGTCCCCTTTGGAAACGTTCTCGGAACCGGGGCAAGGCGCATGAAAAACGGCAAGAAGGTATCGAACGGCGGGCGGCGGATCAAACCCTCGGAGCTGCGCTCCAAGGCCTGGTTCGACAATCCCGACAACGCGGATATGACGGCGCTCTACGTCGAGCGGACGATGAATTTCGGTCTGACGCTTGATGAGCTGCAGTCAGGCAAGCCGATCATCGGCATCGCGCAGTCGGGCTCGGACCTGTCGCCGTGCAACCGGCATCACATCTACCTCGCCGAGCGCGTTCGCGAGGGTATCCGCGAGGCCGGCGGCATCGCATTCGAATTCCCTCTCCATCCGATCCAGGAGACCTGCAAGCGGCCGACCGCGAGCCTCGATCGCAACCTCGCCTACCTGTCGCTCGTCGAGGTGCTCTACGGCTATCCGATCGACGGCGTCGTGCTGACGACGGGCTGCGACAAGACCACGCCGTCGCAGATCATGGCGGCGGCGACGGTCGATATCCCCGCGATCGTGCTGTCGGGCGGGCCGATGCTCAACGGCTGGTACAAGGGCGAGCGCACGGGCTCGGGCACGATCGTGTGGAAGGCGCGCGAGATGATGGCGCGCGGCGAGATCGAGTACAAAGAGTTCCTCGAGCTGGTGGCGTCGTCGGCGCCGTCGGCGGGCCACTGCAACACCATGGGCACGGCGTCGACGATGAACAGCCTCGCCGAGGCGCTGGGCATGAGCCTGCCCGGCTGCGCGGCGATCCCCGCGCCCTATCGCGAGCGCCAGCAGATGGCCTACCTCACCGGCAAGCGCATCGTCGAGATGGTGTGGGAGGATTTGAAGCCTTCCGACGTCCTGACGCGCGAGGCGTTCGAGAACGCGATCGTCGTCAACTCGGCGATCGGCGGCTCGACCAATGCGCCGATCCATCTCAACGCCATCGCGCGGCATATCGGCGTCGAGCTCGACAACGACGACTGGGAGAAGCTCGGCTACGACGTGCCGCTGATCGTCAACCTGCAGCCGGCGGGCGAGTATCTCGGCGAGGAGTATCATCGCGCGGGCGGCGTGCCGGCGGTGGTCGCGGAGCTGATCGCCAAGGGCAAGATCTCCAAGAAGGCCGTGACGGTGAACGCCCGCACGCTCTACGAGAACTGCGAGGGCAAGTTCGCCTCCGACCGCGACGTCATCAAGTCGTACGACGCGCCGATGAAGCGCAACGCCGGCTTCCTCAATTTCAAAGGCAACCTGTTCGACAGCGCGATCATGAAGACGTCGGTGATCTCGGAGGAATTCCGCCAGCGCTATCTGTCGAACCCGAAGGATCCGGAAGCGTTCGAGGGCCGCGCGATCGTGTTCGACGGGCCGGAGGACTATCACAAGCGCATCGACGACCCGAAACTCGAGATCGACGGGACGTGCCTGCTGTTCATGCGCGGTACCGGGCCGGTCGGCTATCCAGGCGCGGCCGAGGTCGTCAACATGCGCGCGCCGGACTACCTGCTCAAGAAGGGCATCACGTCGCTGCCCTGCATCGGCGACGGGCGCCAGTCGGGCACGTCGGGCAGCCCGTCGATCCTCAACGCGTCGCCGGAAGCGGCGACCGGCGGCGGGCTGGCGCTGCTCAAGACCGGCGACATCGTGCGCATCGACATGAAGAAGCGGACCGCGGATATGAAGGTTTCGGCGGCGGAGCTGGCGAAGCGCCGCGAGGCGCTGAAGAAGGCCGGCGGATACAAGTATCCCGATCACCAGACGCCATGGCAGGAGATCCAGCGCGGCATCGTCGACGAACTCTCGAACGGCATGGTGCTGAAGCCGGCCGTCAAATACCAGCGGATCGCCAAGACCAAGGGCCTGCCGCGCGACAATCATTGAGGTCAAGAACGGACGAAGTACGGCCCGCGTGGCAGCAATGCCCCGCGGGCCGTTGCGTGTCGGCTTCGCGGTCTGCGAAAGTGGCGCCCAAAACGACAACGAGAGGATCGATCATGCGCATTCTGGTCATGGGTTCGGGCGGTGTCGGCGGCTACTTCGGGGGCCGGCTTGCGGCAGCCGGCAACGACGTGACGTTCGTCGCGCGCGGCGCCCACCTCGCGGCGATACAGAAGGACGGGCTGCTGCTCGACAGCCTGCTCGGTGAAGCCCGGATCAAGCCGGCGAAGGCGGTGTCCGATCCGATGGCGGCCGGCAAACCCGACATCGTGATCTTCGCGACCAAGATGGTCGACGCCGAGACCGCGGCCGCCCAGCTCAAGCCGGCCATCGGCGCCGATACCACCATCATCGCCTTCCAGAACGGCGTCGAGGGCGCCGACGTCGTCAAGCGCGTGTTGCCGGCGGCGCACGTCATTCCCGGCGTCGCACGCATCGCCTCGCACATCCCGCGGCCCGGAGTCATCGAGCACGGGAGCAAGTTCGCCCGCATCGAATTCGCCGAGCCGGACGGCTCGAAGAACCCCAAGCTCGAAGACTTCCTCGCCCGCTGCAAGGCCGCCGGCATCGATGCGATCATGCCCGCCGACATCCGGCGCGCGCAGTGGATCAAGTTCGCGATGCTGGCGCCGTTCTCGGGGATCACGGCGCTCACCGGTCATGCGGCGAAGGAACTGCGCGCCGCGCCGGGCACATACGCGCTCATTCGTCTGGCGGTGCAGGAAGTGATCGACGTCGCCAAGGCCGAAGGCATCGCGATCAAGCCCGATGACTTCGAGAGCGTGATGAAGACGATCGATCAGCTTCCCGATGGGATGGTCTCGTCGATGGCGCACGACAAGCGCGCGGGCAAGCCGCTGGAAGTGGAGTGGCTGTCGGGCGGCGTCGTGCGCGTCGGATCGCGCCACGGCGTCGCGACGCCGACGCACGCCTTCTTCGCGCGGGCGCTCTCCGTCGATGCTGCGGGCAAGCCGCGTGACGGCGCGTGAGCCGCCTATTGCGGTGCAGAAAAACTCTCTGCAGCTCTAAGTGGAAAAGACGATTGCGGGGTTGCCTCGTCGCAACGTGTCCACTAAATTAGCCAAGTCCGCCTCGGGGGAGTCGGGTTTCGGACATCGCCGTGGCGAGATTGCCACAATCTCACGCGGCGACAGACGACAAGGGGGAATATCCCATGATCGCACGTGTCGCCGTTGCTCTGGCCCTCGCTGCACTGCTGTCCGGCTGCCGCAACGAGATTGCGGGCATGAACCTTGGCGGTCCCGGGTACGGGCCGGGCGCCGCGCAGGCGCACGAGCGCTACAGCATCGATCGCCTGCCCGAGAAAACGATGAACGATCGCATCCTCGCCGCCATGGCGCTCGAGCGCGTCACCGGCCGCAAGCCCGATCCGGCTAGATTTCTTGACTAGACGCGGTCGCGTACGGCTTCGCCTACACGCGCCGCGGGTCGTATCCCTCCAGGTCGCTTTCTTACCTCGCGGCCTTCGGCCGCTAAGCGTTTTCTTGCCGCGGTCGCGTACGGCTTCGCCTACACGCGCCGCGGGGCTGCCTCACCGGTCGCATTCTCACCTCGCGGCCTTCGGCCACTATGGAAGCAGCGAACTCCAAATTTAAAAAAGGCGGGGGTTCGGGGGTGTCCCCCGATTGGGGCGTGGGGCCAAGGCCCCACTCGCGCCGAAGGCGCGACCCGACATGCCCCGACCATCCCTCACGCCTTCACCGGCACCTCGTCCGGCACGGGCAGCGTGCCCGGTATCATCGACACGAACAGGAAAATGACAGCGGCCGTCCCTGCGAGAATGCGGAAGAGGGCGTCGAAGCCCCAATTGCCGTGCACCCAGGCGATGAGCGGCAGCGCGGCTGCCAGCGCGACGAACGAGACGACGTAGCGCGCGCCGTAGACGGCGCCGCGGAACTCGGAGCGTGCCATGCGGCCGATCATGTAGTCGTTGATCGGGATCTGCCCGAATGCGCCGAGCATGAAGCCGAGCGCGACGGCGAGCGCGGTCCAGTCCGACAGCCCCGGCATGAGCAGGAAGAAGAAGACCTGCATTGCGGCGACAACCATGAACACGATGCGCGGGCCGAGTGTGTCGAGCAGGCGGCCGACGACGAGCTGCGCCATCGAGGCGATGGCGAAGACGACGAAGGCGAGCCAGCCAACCGCGGTCGCTGATCCCGCAATGCCGCTCAGTCGCTCGTCGAGAACCTTCGGCAGCGCGAACGTCGTCGACTGGAAGACGATGCTCGAGAGCGCGGCGGTACAGAAGATGATGATCGAAAGGCGCAGGAGAAGCTGGCGCAGGCGCTGGTCGGTATGCGCCGCGCTGCTCGCGGCGGCTTTCGCAGGTGCTGCCGCGGCGGCGGCGCGCTTTGCGGCTTTCGCCGCCTGTTCGGCGGCCATGTCCGGGCGCGAGAACAGGAAATAGGCGATGCCGATCGCGATCGAAAGGACGCCGGGGAAGATGAAGGCTGAGCGCCAGCCGCCGTTGTCGATGAGGAAGCCGGTGATCAGCGCTGCGCTGCCGACGCCGAGGTTGCCCCACACGCCGTTGATGGCGATGGCCTGGCCGGTGCCGGACGCCTTGGCGCTTTCGACGACCATGGCGAGGCCGACGGGATGGTAGATCGCCGCCAGCACGCCGACGAAGAACAGGAGGATCATGATCTGGAGCGGCGTCGAGGCGAACGCGGTGAAGATCGAGGCGATGCCGATGCCGACAAAGAACACCGACATCATGCCATAGCGGCTCCAGCGGTCGGAGAGCCAGCCGGCGGGGAGCGAGAACAGGCCGAAGGCGACGAAGCCGGGCGTGGCGTAGGGGATGAGCTCGGCATAGCTCAGGCCCCATTCGCGGGTGAGGGCGAGGGCGGCGACGGTCGCAAAGATCAGCGTGAACAGGTGATCGAGGAAGTGGCCGATATTGAGGAAGAGGAAGTGCGTGCGTTCGCGCGTCATGTCGGGCGCCTCCCCGGCGGTATGCTTGTTGTAGTTCGCGCGAGTGTATCAAGGCCGGCGGGAGAGGTCACTCGGGTGTTGGTGGATGGGCTGATAGGCGGTTGGGACTTCCGCAACGAGCCAATTCCGGACTCGTGCAATGCAGCAAACATAGCTTGGATGAAGGGCCCCGGGGCGGCGTTCGACCTGCTTGTGGGCAACCGTAATAGTCGGTTCTTGGCCATCGAGAATTCGAACCTGATGCTTGATGACTTTGAAAGTCAAAGCTCAACCATTGGAGTCCAGTAGATAGGCTAGGCGGTAGACACCGGCTTCACACGATCCAGATGACGCCCTGACTGCAGCAGCGACCACGTCGCTCGCTGCGTTTTCAAGTTCGCTCACGCCAATCCCTTCAATGAGGAGGACGAAGCTGAAGGCTGACGACGATGTTCTCGGTCGCAGCTTCGTCTCAGCGGTCACGACGGCGTCCGACACGTGTTGTCCGATATGAACGCCGGTCACACCATGCAGCCGCGCGATTGTCGAAGCTGCACTCGCAAGCGAATGGCCGGCCTCACCGCTTCCCTGGGATAGGCGGATGGTCATGAGTGCGCCGCCCACTCCCTCACCCAATGAGACTAGTGTTTGGCATGGAGCGCGGATGAAGTTCACCAACGCTGGCTGCACCCTTTTCGACCATTCGGTGGGATCGTTGAGGCGTGCGAGCAGGCCGGGAGAGCGAAAAGTCTCGATATGCGCCGCCTCGTACAGGATGAACATCGCATGATCCGACGCGCCCGAAAGCATGTATCGGCGACCCCGAAGGAAGCCGGGCACGCCAAGTTGCTCGGGCATGTGCTCGATCGTGTGCCACCGATCAAGCTCGCGCTCGTAACCGGGCAATAGGCCAGACCACAGGGAGAGAAAAGCTCGTCCGCGCAGTACCATTGTTTATCCTCTTCTCGAGCCGGAGTTCAGGGGGCTGCCCGGGTGGTCGGTGAAAGGATTCGAGGAAAGTAGGCGACCGCGCAAAGCATCACCGCCCCGACCAGGACCATCCCGGCGCCAAAGTCGAAGGCGGCCGCGGCCGTGCCGCGCCATGAGGCGTATCTCCCGCCCAACGCCGGCCCTACCATCATAGCGACGTAGAAAACGGTGTAGAACACGCCTAGCCCGATCTGGCGAACTCCCGCGGGCAACAGGCGTACAGGCAGGCTCATGACGGAGGCAATCGGCAATCCACTCACGATCCCAAGTGCGACGAATGCAAGAATTGAGGGAATCGGTGCGCGGCGCGACCAGCAAGAGCACCGCAAACACGAGGTAGCTCGTGACGGATATCAAGGAGTAGCGCTTGGTCTTGTCCGCCAGGGCTCCACCGATCAATGGCGAGAATGCCCCAAGCCAGATCACGACGCTCGTTGTCGAGCCGGCGTCGGTGATTGGCAACCCTCGCTCCGCTAGCATTGAGGGGCCAAAGCCCACAATCATCCCGTAGCCAAGGGTATATAGGCTCCACGCGGCGGCTGCGATGATGACAAGGAAGACCGCATCGCGCTGCAATCGTGGGCGCGCGATCACTCGGGATGGCGACGAATGCGGCCGGTAGCACGTTGCCAAAAGGACAAAGCCGATCGCGGCCAATCCCGCCACGGCACCATTCGCCGTCGCCACGTCGTGGGCTGCTGCGATGGCCGGGACGATCATCAGCGAAAGGGCAAGACCCACCGGCCAGGACACCATCAATAGGGCCGTGGCCGTCGCGATCTCCTTGGGTCCGAACCAGTCGGCGACCATGTTGGTGAGAAGGACGCTTATGAGAACGCCGCCGATGCCGGCCACAAGGCGACCACCGATTTGCGCTTCCCAAGTCCCCGCGAGTGCTATCGCCAGGCCGCCAGCCGTCATGAATGTGAGACCAAACAGCACCGCTGTCTTGTCACCGAGCCTTCGCCCGACTGCTCCCCCAGGAAGAGCCAACGCCACGCCTGGCGCCATGTAGAGCCCGATCAGCACGCCGATATCAGTGAGATCGATCCCTAGATCGCGACTGAGAAGCGGCGCCATGCCAGCAACCGATTGGTACTGGATGGCCATGATGGCCCGCACGATAAATAGGACTGCAAGGATACCCCATCGACTGCGCATGATCGTCGCCCTTCCGTGGCCTATCGGCATCCTTCTGCCAAGGCGGCGATCCGCGCGCTTTACAATCGCCTTACATTTTTCTCACCGGCTGCTGTTTTTTTGGCGTGTCTGGTAAGCTGCAAGCGGCTCAACCAGGTTCATCGCATGGGCGGTCTCGTGCGCTATGTCTTTGAGAGCTACGCGTTGGATACCGAGCGGCGCGAGCTGCGGCGGGGATCCAATCTCGTCTCCGTGACGCCGCAAGTCTTCGACTTGCTGTGCTACCTGATCCGCAACCGCGAACGTGTCGTCAGCAAGGATGATCTGATCGCTGCGATCTGGAACGGTCGCGTCGTTTCGGACTCCGCCCTGACCACCCGAATGAACGTCGCCCGAAGCGCCGTCGGCGACCGCGGCGAGCAACAGCGTCTGATCAAGACGTTCCCTCGAAAGGGGTTCCGCTTCGTGGGCGAAGTGCGCGAAGAGCAACTCTCCGATAGCATCGCAACTGCCGACGTCCTAAGAGCCTCGTCGAAACCTGCTCTGGCATTGCCAGATAGGCCCTCGATTGCTGTTCTCCCCTTCGTCAACAAGAGCGGTGATCCGCAGCAGGACATCTTCGCGGAGGGCCTGACAGAAGACATCACAACGGAGCTTTCCCGGTTTTCCGACCTCTTCATCATCGCGCCCAACTCGTCATTCCATTACCGCGACAGTTCCTCAACCCCCAAGCAGGTTGGCATGGAGCTTGGGGTTGGCTACGTCGTCGAAGGCAGCGTGAGAAGGTCTGGGGAAAATATTCGCATAACGGCACAACTCACCGAGGCAGCAACTGGGGTAAGTCGCTGGGCGGAACGGTACGATCGAAACACGCAGAATGTCTTTGCCGTTCAAGACGAGATTGCGCGTACGATCGCAGGCATCCTGTCCACGCACGTGCAGAAAGTGGAAGCGGAACGCGCGCTGCTGAAGCCTCCTGCGACATGGCAGGCCTATGACCACTACATGCGCGGCTGCGCGGCTCTGGCAACGATTCTGGTCCACGTTCAGGGGCGAGCACCTATTCGAGGCGCGTCGCAGCATCGATCAATCCCTGGCGATTGATTCAAAGTACGCGCGTGCGTTTGCGGCGCTATCACGATCTTACGCGACCGGCTTCCTCAACCCAGTGAACGAAGAGTTTCTCAACACCTCTGCAATTGAGCGTGCGCACGATCTCGTGCGTACAGCGTTGGAATTGGACCCAGAGTTGCCGGAAGCTCTCGCCATTCTCTCAAATGTCCTCACCTGGAAGGCCGAACATGATGCCGCGATCGCGGCCTTTGAAAGGGCGCTTCAGATAAATCCGAATTTCACCAGTTCTCGCTTCTCGGCGGTCTTCGTCATGGCAGGGGAGTTCCCGAGAGCCATTGACATGTTCGCCGCGCAAATGCGGCTCGATCCGTTCTATTCACCACTCACGCCTCACTGGTTGGGGCTCGCGCACTTCATGCTCGGACAATATTCCCAGGCATTGCCGCTTCTCGTGGAGTGCGTATCGCGAGCTCCAAACTTTCTGCATGGCCACATCTGGCTGGCAGCGACCTATTCGCAACTTGGGCGACTTTCGGACGCTCGAGGCGAGACGCACAAGGCGCTGCAGATTTACCCGGGCTACACGATTGGAGAAGCCGGTAGACGAATCGGCGCCGTGTGGAGGCATCCGAACGATGCCGAGCATTACTTCAAGGGCCTTCACAAAGCTGGGTTGCCCGAAGGATGATCGGCAACTTCTCCGACGGTGCTGCACTGCAATCGATGAGCGAGCACCGAGGACCGCTCCGGGTCTTGGTTGCGGGTGTCACCCAACATCAACCGCGCCGCGCGGCTTCGATCTTGGCTACGTCGATCTTCGTCATGTGCATCATCGCTTCGAACGCGCGCTTTGCTTCGGGACCGCCGGCCGCAATCGCCTCGGTCAGGACGCGCGGCGTGATCTGCCAGTTGATGCCCCACTTGTCCTTGCACCAGCCGCACGCGCTTTCCCGGCCGCCGTTGCCGACGATGGCGTTCCAGAGCCGGTCGGTCTCTTCTTGGTCATCGGTGGCGATCTGGAATGAAAACGCTTCGGTGTGCTTGAAGGCGGGGCCGCCATTGAGGCCGATGCAGGGAACACCGGCGACCGTGAATTCGACGGTCAGCACGTCGCCCTCTTTTCCCGAGGGGTAGTCGCTGGGTGCGCGATGGACAGCGCTTACGGCGCTGTCGGGAAAAGTCTTGGCGTAGAAGCGGGCGGCAGCCTCGGCGTCCTTGTCGTACCAGACGCAAATCGTATTCTTGGCCATGACGTGTCCTTTCGTAACGGAGAGACCGAGATCACTGCCCCAAAGGACGTAACAGTGCGCGCCTCGCCGACATCCCCCGAAATTTTTTCTTCTACGGGAGGACCCTGGTCGATCCGTTTCGGTTGCGGCACGACCGCGAGCGATCGGGTGGAGGCGCTCTATCCATATGATTTTAGAGCATTTTTGTCAAACCTCTGGACCGCGATTGCGATGTGAGCTGCGCACTCCTCGGCCGCCAACCAGCTCCCTACCCGACCGTCAGCGTGCCGGCCTGATCTCCGCGCCCGACGTCCGTCGCCGTGCGCCGTCGGACAGGGCTCATGACGCGCGCCGCGTGTCCGGACCCTCCGACAGGGCATTCTCACTGAGCCATTCGATCACGAACCGATCCGAGGCGTGGATGCAGACCGCGACCAGCCTTTCCTCGCCGATGGCGGTGAACCGGTGCGGCGCCTCGGGCTTGATGACGACGATGTCGCCGGGGCCGGCAACGAACTCTTCGCCCGCGATGGTCATGGCGACACGGCCGGAGTGGATAACGCACGTTTCGCAATAGGGATGCTTGTGCAGCCCCGGACCTTTTCCCGGCTCCAGGTCGCCAACGAAAAAGAAACGCCGGCATCGTATGGCTGGCCCTCGAACGCGACGTCGGCGATCGCGCCTTTCCGCTGCTCGTGGCGATGCAGGATGTGGAACATTGTCGCTCTCCCGGTGACGGCCCGCGGGGGCATCACGCACCCGCGCCGCGCCTATGGCGTCGCAGGCGTAATGCCGTGGCGTCGCATGATCGCCACCATCTTCGCGATGTCCGGGGGGCCACCCTTGGCGGCGTTGAGCACGTCGGCGGACTCGCGGAAATATTCGGGCCCGATCGCCGCCGGCGTGACCACGCATAGGGCCCTGGCATCCGTGCCGCTCTTATTGTCGAAGCGATGGACCGCGCCGCGCGGGATGCAGAGCGCCTGGCCGGGGCCGACATCGAACGGCTTTCCATTGACGGTCCAGGTGAGGACGCCGTCGATGCCGTAAATGGTCTCTTCGTACCCATCGTGACTATGAGCGGGTGCCGCAAGGCGCTGCGCACCGGGAACGAGGACTTCGAACGCCGCGATGCTGCCACTGGACGTTTCTCCGGTGATCAGGAAGCGCACGGCGAGCGGCCCGAGACGGATGGATTCGTCCGCCGGATTGATCCGGAGATCGACCGCCTTGGCTTTGGTCTGGACCTGGGCCGACGCGCCCGAGACCGTCGTCGCCATGGCGGCAACCGACAGGGCCATCGTGCTGGCGAACAGTCCGCGCCGCGTTTGAGGCGCAATCAACGCTTCCTCCGCGATCGATGGACCGATCTTCGTCGCGTATGAACCCTGCTTTTCCATGTGCTATGCTCCCTGTGGCTGAGGCTGACCGGATATCGCCAGCCGCATCGGGTCAGTAGCACCGCGAGCGGGCGCTCCGTCAGCCACAAGTTTGTCCGCTCGATCGACAGAAATGTTGGGTGCGTTCATGTTCGACTGGAACGACCTGCGCTTTCTTCTGGCCATCGCGCGCGAGGGCAGCACGCTTGCGGCGGCGAAGGCCCTCGGTGTCAGCCAGCCGACCGTGCAGCGTCGCCTCGCCGCGCTCGAGGAGCGCATCGACCGCAAGCTCGTCGAGCATCATCCGACCGGTTACCGGCTTACGGAGCTCGGCAGGACGCTCGTCCCGCACGCCGAGGATGTCGAGCGATCCGTCGCGGCGTTCCAGCGGCATGTGACGTCGGCGGGCAAGGAACTGAGCGGCACGCTTCGGGTGACGTGCCCCGAGGGCGTGGCGTCCCGACTCCTCGCGCCGATGATCGAGGCATTCCAGGCAAAATACCCCGAGCTTCGCGTCGATCTCATCATGACGGATCGCCGGCTCGATCTAGCGAAGGGTGAAGCGGAGGTCGCGGTCCGCATGCATGAGCCCGGCGATGACTCGCTCATCGCCCGCAGGATCGCCGATTCGGCGTGGGGCATTTACGCGAGCCAATCCTATTTGAAACGTCACGGCCGACCGCAGCGGTATGAAGATCTGGATCATCACGCGGTGATCGAGTTCGCCGGTGAGATGGCGGCCGGTCAAGCCGGCAACTGGCTTCGGAAAATCGCGCCGCAGGCGAGGATCGCGGCCCGCGCCAATTCGATGCTCGGTGTCATGGCATCGGTGAAATCGGGGGTCGGCCTGGCGCCGTTGCCCATGATGCTCGGCGGCTCGGAGGATGGTCTCGAAGCCGTTCTCGCGCCAATTGCGGAAATCGGCTCGCGGCTCTATCTGGTCACGCATGCAGATCTGCGGCGCACCGCGCGCGTGCGCGTATTCTGCGATTTCATCGCCGCCGAGGTCGCGCGCTTTCGCCCCTATCTGATGGGTGAAGTCAAAATGGTCGATCGCCCGTTCGGGTGACGTCACATCGGCGGAGACCTGCGCGCTTGTCCAGCTCGTCACGCCCGTCCATGTCGCCAAGCGGCACGAACCGAAGTCCGATTGACGCACATCTCGGCCGCCAACCAGCTCCTATCCGACCGTCAGCGTCCCCGCGACGGGATCGACGATCACCGTTTCGCCGGACGTGATGGCGGCGGTGATGTCGACATCGAAGCGGTCGATCAGCGGCAGGTCGGCGAAGGCGGCGCCTTGCGCCATGATCGGGTTGGCGAAGTTGAGGATCAGCGCTTTCGGCGTGCGCCCGCTCAGCACCATGTCGCGCAGCATCCACGCCGAGGCGACGCCGCCCTTGGCGATGTTGAGGATCAGGATCTTGCCGACATAGCTTTGCCCCGCGAGCTTGTGCTGCGGCCGCGAGACGATGCCCTTGGTGAGATCGAGATCGTAGCGGGCCGAGAAGTTGTCGGCGGCGACGAGCGCTTCGCCGGTGACTTTGACGCCGGGGCCGGGATGGCCGCGATAGATGCGCGTGCGCTCATGACTTCGCTCCGACGATGCGGCCGGCGACGGCGCTCGCGACGCACGCGTCCATGCTGTCGAGGATCGGCTCGTAGCCGTAGCCGCCGAGGATGTTGACGAGCTTGGCCGAGTTCGACATCAGCCGCTTCCAGCCGTTGGCCTGGCCGATGTCGCGGGCGTACATCTGGTAGAAGCAGACGCCGGAGAGCACCGTGCCGCCGGCGCCTTCGATCGATGCCGGTGATCCCCATGCGGTCGCAGGCCGCCTTGATGTCGGGCGAGGTGCGTGGCGAGCAGCGCGACGTTCGGGTTGATGCGGCGGCCGTCGAGCATGCTCGGCGAGCGTCGCATCTCGAACAGCGAGAGTTGGGGCGCTGCAAAGACGACGACGTCGAGCTTGTCGTCCTTGGGGCGGTAGGAGGCCATCAGGCGGTCGATGTCGGCGCGGCCGAGTTTGGTCGCCGCGGCGGCACGGGGCCGTCGAACACGGCCGCCAGGCTCGGCGCTTCCGGCGTGACGCCGACCATATGAAACAGCGGCGTCGAGCCGAAGCTCGCGAGCGCGGCGCCGAACTGCTTGATCTCGTCTGAGGTGACGGGGCCGTCGATGCCGCGTCAGCACCGGCACCTCCCAGTAGGAGCGCATGGCGCGGCCGACGAGGCCGCCGAGCGCGCCCCATTCGGCGAGATCCCTCGGTCGCGTCGGTGATCTCGAAGTGCGTCGTGCCGCGGCGGCGCGCGTCGAGGTGATAGCCGTAGCGCGGCGTGCAGCCGGTGAGCGCGGCGGCGAGCGCCGAGGGACCGCCCTCGAAGTTGGTGCGCGCGCCGAGCACGCTGTTGGCGTAGATCGACGAGCCCGTATCGCCGAACGCGATGTGCTCGCCGAGCACCGGCGGGATGACCGACTGATAGTTGATGCAGGTGTTGGTCATCATGAAGCCGAGCGCCTCGAAGGCGGCGGTGGCGCGGCGCTCGAGGTCGGCCATCGCCTCGGTCTGGCCGAGGCGCTTGTAGGCGGCGAAGTCGACGCCGCGCGGGTCGGTGACGGTCGGGACGCGGACGCGGCGCTCGGCGAGCGGCATCGCGGCGAGGCCTTCGAGGAAGTCGACGCCCGACGGCCCGAGCGCTTCCGGGTCCGCCATCAGGTGGACCTGCGAGATCGCCACGCAGTCCTCGGCATCGAAGAAGCGGCCGACCTTGACGATCTGCTCCATGGCGGAGCGGCGCGCCGGCCCTTCGGCGCCGGCGAGCATCGCCTGCTGGTGGTCATCGAGCTTCATCGCGTGCTTCCGCCCCTGAAATTGGTTTTTAGAAGTGGACAATGCGGCGCGCGCAGCGAGACGACAAGTCTCGAAATCCGATGCGGCGGGAATGGCGGTATGCAAAAGGCGCAAAGCAAAACGGCGGAGCGTTGCCGCCCCGCCGTCTGTAAATTCGTGTCCGTTGAACCGCGCGGTGTTCAGTGCACCGTCGCGATCTCCAGATCGTCACCCATTGCGTGGCTCAGCGCCGCCTGTCGCGTGTCGGTCAGCGCGATCGGGGTGCCATCCGCTGCGTGCAGCGCGTAAAGCGTCAGCCCACGGGGCAGGTTGTCGACCGATGGAAAGCGCTCCTTGGCCTCCTCGGACGTCATCGTGCGGATGTAGGCGATTACCCCATCGCCCAGCTGAGCGAGGTCGATGTCGCTCATCAGGGGGGCGTCCGATTTCTTCGACGACCGGCGCCGGGTACGGGTCTTGCTGCTTCCTTCCATGACGCGACTCCTTCGGCTAGAGGCACAAGAAGACCTCCAGGGCCGTTAGGCGGCGGCTGCCGCTTGACCGGCCCGATCCATCCTCAACCGAATGTTCCGACGATTCGGCTGAATGACATGTGACTGAAACGACTCACCCGGACGTTTTCCGTCCGATCTCGATCCGGCGCACCAGGCGTTCAGGCTCGTGGCGGACCAGGTCGATGGCGAGGAGGCCATTGCTCAGATCCGCGTTGCGGACCTCGATCCCGTCGGCCAGGACGAACGTGCGCTGGAACTGGCGCGCCGCGATCCCCCGGTGGAGGTACTCGCGGGATTTGTCGTCGTCCTGCTTGCCGCGGATCGTGAGTTGGTTGTCCTCGAGGGTGATATCTAGCTGGTCGTTCGTAAAACCAGCGACCGCTAGTGTGATCCGAAGCGTCTCGGCGGACGCGTTACCCTTCGGAATTCGTTCGATATTATAGGGAGGATAGCCGTCGGCGCCGCCTTTTGCGACGCGGTCGATCAGGCGCTCGATCTCGTCGAAGCCCAAGAGCAGCGGGCTCGACAGCAGCGACATCCGTGACATGACCGACAAGCCCTCTCCCAGAAGCGACTTCGTGCGCCCGTCGCGAAGGCCGGTCCCATCAGGGCATCCGATCGACGCATGGCCCCGTTGCCGGGCACCTGGGCGGTATGGAGATTCATATGGTGCAGGCGCGCTCGACTTCAAGCAACTGAGACTGTGGCTCTAGTGTCATATTGCCGAACCAAAAAAGCCGCGAGAATAAGGTTAAGTGCCCAAGGGCGGTCGCGCCGGGTGCGATTGCAGATTCAAAATCGTTGGTGGAGTGGGGAAGAATGATCAGAGATGTTGTGCGCGCAACTTGTCTTGCGCTGCTGTTTTCCGCCGCATCGGGGCCGGCCTCGGCTCAGGCCACCAAGTCGACCGAGGTGGCGCTCGAGGAGCTGACGCCGGCCGAGCTTGCAGAACGCGAAGGCCGCAAGGCCTGCAAGGTCGAGATCTGCTCGGCGTTTCACCTGCGCAAGCCCGAGGGGCCGGATATCGCCTGCAACGTGCTCAAGTCGTGGCGCAAGGAGCAGCTCCAAAAGATGATCGAGCGGGCCAAGGTGTCGTGGCCGTGGGGGGCGGTGAAGTGCGTCGCCGACATCAAGCTGAAGCGGGCCGACCTGATCAAGGCGATGGGCGACAAGACCTACGTCGCGCAGCTCGACACGCATCAAGTGAGCTGCGAGATCGACCGCGACAAGGAATCTCCGGCCAAGATCAGCTTCGCGTTCTCGCCCAAGGTCACCTTCGAGGGCGGCAAGGCAACGAAGTCGTCGCTCAACTGGGGCACGATCGATGCGCCTGCGCTGGTCAAGGGCGCGATGTGGACCGCCACCGCCACCGACAACACCTTCAACGTCCTGCAATCGACGCTGGTCGAGGACATCAACCAGTTCATCGCCGACAAGTGCCTCGAGGTGAAGGAGGAGTGGAAGTAGGGGCTATTTTTTGCCGCGGTCGCCCGCTTCGCCATGTAGCCGTCGCGCCAAAGGCGCGCCTCTGGCGCGG
>CAVZHG010000004.1:0-203674 GCA_963775035.1 uncultured Alphaproteobacteria bacterium
TATTGGCGGTCAGCCGTGCCGAGGCTTCGATCGGCGCCCGGTCGGGCTCGATGAACAGCGACACGCGGATGCCCGCGGCCTTGAGCTCGCCGATGCAGCGCTCCAGAAAGTTTCCGGCGCCGACCACGTCGAGGCCGCCCTCGGTCGTGCGCTCCTCGCGCTTCTCCGGCACCAGGCAGCAGGCGTGCGGCACCGTCTTCAAGGCGAGCGCCAGCATCTCCGGCGTGGCCGCCATCTCGAAATTGAGCGGCCGCGTCAGCTCGGCCTTGAGGCGGACGATGTCGTCGTCGCGGATGTGGCGGCGGTCTTCGCGCAGATGCGCCGTGATGCCGTCGGCGCCGGCCTCGATGGCGAGATGCGCGGCGCGCACCGGATCGGGATGGCGGCCGCCGCGCGCGTTGCGAACCGTGGCGACATGGTCGACGTTGACGCCCAGGCGCAAGGCCGTGGGAAGCGCATTCTCTTTGGACATTGAAACGTGCTCGCCTTCAGCGCCTTAGCATCGCGGCCGTGACCGCGCCCCGGTCGAGCCCGGCGCCCGCGTCAGGCCGGCTGCTGGCTGCGGGTGCGGAAGGCCTCGGCCGCCCGGCGGCCTATGAAATAGAGAGCGCCGCCGGAAATCAACCCCAGCACCAGCCCACCGACGAACAGCGGTTTCATGATCGGCCACAGCAGCGTCCTGGCGCCCTCGAGCACGGTCAGCCAGCCGACGCTTGCGGCCGCGTGATCCCCGAGGCGCGCCAGCGTGCGCTGCATCTCGTCGACGGTCATCGCGCCGGCCTCGCCGAGCAGCGAGATGCCGATCAGATAGGAGGCGACCCACATCATCGGCCAGGTGATCGGATTGCCCGGCCCAGGTGCCGAGGAGTGCTGCGCCGACATTGGCACGGCCAAGCCAGGCGATCATGGCCGCAATCATCATCTGGGCGCCGAGGATCGGCAGGAACGCGACGAAAACGCCCATCGCCAGCCCGAGACCGACGGCGTGCGGCGTCGCTTCCAGGCGCAGGATGGACCGCCACGCCGGGAGCAAGCCGGGACGCGCCGCGGCCGCCGCGCCATCAGCGCTGTCGCCCGGATCGTGGTACGCACTTGGGATCGCTGGGACATGCGCTGGCTCACGGCAGCGAAAGACATGGTGAATATGGCCACCAAGTGGGGCGCCACGTGTGACGCGACAAGAGCTGTAACGCGAATTGAACAGGGAGCCGGCTACTCGAACACCCGCTCGACCTTGCTGACGACGGGCTTGGCTGCGAGGCCGTTGATGATGCGGTTGAGATGCTCAGATCCCACACCTCGACCTCGACCTGCATCTCCGTGAAGTCGGCGCCGCGGTGCAGCATGCGGAGATTGTCGATGTTGCCGTCCGCCTCGCCGATCACCTGGGCGATCTGGGCGAGCGTGCCGGGCTCGTTCAGCACCGTCACCATGATCCGCGCCGGAAACCGCTCGGGCGCTTCGGGATCGACGTCCCAGGTGACGTCGATCCAGCGCTCGTGCTCGAACTCGCTCAGCCGCGGCGAGTGGATCTGGAAGATGCGGATGCCCTCGCCCGGCGTCAGCACGCCGACGATGCGGTCGCCCGGCACCGCGCCGCCCGGTTCGAACGACACCGGCACATCGTTGCGCACGCCGCGGATCGACGATTCCCTTGCCGCTGCCGCCGCCTTCCGCGTCCCGGTCTCGGTGCTGCCGCTCGACGGCCAGCGGAATTTGAGGCCCATGACCTTGGAGAGGTTGAACCAGCCCTCCTCGGTCGCCGGATTCTGCTCGTGGCGGTTGCGCGGCCGGCGCCGCGACGGTGCCGGCGCCGGTCGCGGCGCCCGGCGCGATCGGCGCGGATCACATCGCCGATCGGCAATTCGCTGCGCCCGACCGCGGCGTGCACGTCCTCGACCGTCTTCTGCGTCAGGCGGCTGAGCGCGCGGCGCAGCTTATCGTCGGTGTAGTCAACGCCGATCTTGGCGAACGCGGAGACGATCAGGCGCCGGCCGAGCTCGGCGTACTGGCGCCGCAGCGCATCGCGCGCCGCGCGGCGGATCGGCGCAGCGCGCCTTGCCGGTGACGGCGATCCGCTCCCAGGCGGCGGGCGGCGTCGGCTTGCGGACGTGATGATCTGGACCTCGTCGCCGTTGCGCAGCTGCGTCGTCAGCGGCAACTGGCGGCCGTTGATGTTGGCGCCGACGCAGGAGTTGCCGACGTCGGTGTGCACCGCATAGGCGAAATCGATCGGCGTCGCGCCCCGCGGCAGCGCGATCAGGCGGCCCTTCGGCGTGAAGCAGAACACCTGATCCTGGAACAGCTCGAGCTTGGTGTGCTCGAGGAATTCCTCCGGGTTGTCGCCCTCGAGCAGCGTCTCGACCAGCTGGCGCAGCCAGATATAGGGGCCGATGATCGCGCGCGGTGTCGGCGGCAGGCGCCTTGCCGTTGGCGCCGGCGCGCTCGGTCAGGTCCTTGTAGAGGGCATGCGCGGCGACGCCGTACTCGGCCGTCACGTGCATCGCGCGCGTGCGGAGCTGCAGCTCGACGCGCTGGTGGCGCGGGCCGACGACGGTGGTGTGGATCGACTGGTAGCCGTTCTGCTTCGGCGTCGAGATGTAGTCCTTGAAGCGGCCCGGCACGGCGCGCCACGTGGTGTGCACGACACCGAGGACGCGGTAGCAGTCCTCGACCTTTGCAGATGACGCGAAAGCCGTAGATGTCGGAGAGCTGCTCGAGCGAGATCTGCCGGTTCTCCATCTTGCGCCAGATCGAATAGGGCTTCTTCTCGCGCCCCGAGACCTCGGCGATGAAGCCGGCCTCGGCGAGCTTCTCGACCAGGCTGCGCGGATCTCGTCGACCAGCCCCTCGTTGCGGTCGCTGAGGCGGTCGAGCCGGTCGCGCACCGTGCGGTAAGCCTCGGGATGCAGCCAGCGGAAGGCCAGCTCCTCGAGCTCCTCGCGCAGCGCCTGCATGCCCATGCGGCCGGCGAGCGGCGCGTAGATTTCGAGCGTCTCCTCGCTGTTGCGCTGGCGGCTCTCGGGCTTCATGTGCTCGAGCGTGCGCATGTTGTGCAGGCGGTCGGCGAGCTTGACCAGCAGCACGCGGATGTCGGTCGAGATGGCGACCAGCAGCTTGCGGAAGTTCTCCGCCTGCTCGGCTTTCTTGGAGACGAGGTCGAGGCGCTTGATCTTGGTCAGGCCGTCGACCAGGACGCCGATCTCGGGCCCGAACAGCTGATCGATCTCGGCCCGCGTCGCCTCGGTATCCTCGATCACGTCGTGCAGCAGCGCCGTCGCGATCGTCGCGTCGTCGAGCTTCAGCTCGGTCAGGATCGCGGCGACTTCGAGGGGATGGGAGAAATAGGGGTCGCCCGAGGCGCGCTTCTGGTTGCCGTGCGCCCGCATGGCATAGACGTAGGCGCGGTTGAGCAGCGCCTCGTCGGCCTTGGGATCGTAGCGCAGAACCCGCTCGACGAGCTCGTACTGGCGCATCATGGCGCTTCAGGCCCCTCGTCCGTGCGTCACTCCCGCCACTCCGCCGCGCGGGCAGTCAACTCGTTCCTTGTCGATCGGTCAGTACGCCACAGCATCCAGCCGGCAGCCCGCAGCCGGTGAACAGGACCATGAGTTACATCCACCGCTACGCGCACCGCCGCCATGGTACCCGGCGTGGCAAAACGTCCAGCTCAGCGGCCCCGCGGCCCACCATTCCGCCGCCGCCGCCACCGTTCGACGACGGCTCGATCGGCGTCATGCTTTCCATGCCGCGCAGAAGCTGCTCCTCCGACATCGATATCTGGTCGATCGACGGTATCGGCCGACTGGTCGTCGCGGCCGAGCGGCGCGCTGCGGCGGTCTGAGCCCAGCAGCGGCGCCGCGCCGGCCTCCGGCTCGTCGACCTCGACGTTCTTCTGGATCGAGTGGATGAGGCTCTCGCGCATGTCGTCGGCAGGAACCGTCTGCTCGGCGATCTCGCGCAGCGCGATCACCGGGTTCTTGTCGTTCTCGGGTTCGATCGTGAGGTGCGAGCCGGATGGCGATCGCGCGCGCCCGATGGGCGGCCAGCAGCACCAGCTCGAACCGGTTGGGGACCTTGTCGACGCAATCTTCAACAGTTACACGCGCCATCGCTGCAGCACCTCGCGGTCAGAAATCGATCGGGAAAAGGCGCAGTTGCGCGCCGCCGCGGGCCTTCACCCGCTCATGGCCCGTACATGCCACGATTGGCGTGCTGAATCAAGCCACCGCGATGCAGCAGCCGTGGGCCGGCCGGCTTGCCTGGACCGGCTGGGCGACCGTGGGCGCCACTCGAGTTGCTGGGGCCCTGCACAGGTGTCATCAAGCCCGCAGCGCACTGACACGCACAATACCGCGCCGCAGAGCCGGCTTGCGGGCAAGCAAGTCAACTGCCGACACGCCGAGCACAGGGTGGCGCCAATACGGGGCGATGTCCGCGAGCGGTACGAGCACGAAACCGCGTCGGTGCATCAGGGGATGCGGAAGAACGAGTGGCCCGCCAGGGCGGGTCGGTGCGGGCCAGTTCAAGACGCGGCCGCCGTGGTCGATGATATCGAGATCGAGCGGCCTGCGGCTCCAGCGCGGGCTTGGCCGCCGCCCTGCCCGCCGTTCAATATCCTTTAGGAGCGCGAAGCAGGGAACCAATCGCGCGGTCAGTGCGTATCACGACGACTGCATTGTGGAAGGCTGGCATCAGGCCGGAACCAGCATGCGGCCGTGTAACGGTAGACCGGTGAACAAACTGCAATGTTAATTCCGCAGCGTTCAAGTTCCTGCAACGAGCGACAAAGTGTATCAGCAGGCAGCCCCCCAGCAACCTCGCGTATTTGCGCCTAGCGAAACAAAGATGTCGTGGTTCGGCATTTTGCGGCCGTGGGATATGTGAAAGTCGCATTGGCGCACATCGACGATGAGCTTATAGTTGCGTCAATATCGCGCTTCTATTTCACCCTGGTATTGCTTATGTATGCCCGCTACGACGTTCGAGCTGCACGTGCGTCCTACATGATTGTAACGGCCGAAGGGGCCCGCCGATGACATTGTCACTGCGCCGTCAGTGAACGATGAATCAACAAAGAATAAAGGCATTGCGACGATGTTTTTTTATCCGACGGAGCGTATCGCCCTGTTTATTGACGGGGCCAATCTCTACGCAACCGCCAAAGGCTCTCGGCTTCGACATCGACTACAAGAACCTTGCTCGGCGTGTTCCGCAGCAAGGGCTATCTTGTTCGCGCGCTCTACTACACGGCGCTGATCGAAGATCAGGAGTATTCTTCGATTCGACCGCTGATCGACTGGTTGGACTATAACGGTTACACGATGGTGACCAAGCCCACCAAAGAGTTCACGGACGCCTCGGGCCGCCGCAAGATCAAGGGCAACATGGATATCGAGCTGACCGTCGATGCCATGGAACTGGCCGCGAAACTCGACCATGTCGTCCTGTTCTCCGGTGACGGCGATTTCCGCAGTCTCGTTGCCGCCCTTCAGGCCAAGGGCTTGCGGGTCAGTGTCGTCTCGACGCTGCAGACCCAGCCGCCGATGGTGGCCGACGAACTGCGCCGCCAGGCCGATCAATTCATCGACATTGCGGACCTGGAGAAGGAAATCTGCCGCGATCCGAGCCAGCGCGTGCCCCGTGAGGCGCGTGAAACGCGGCTTGCGCAGTTCCGCGCCCAGCGCGAGGGCGTCGGCTCCGGCCACTGGTCACGACGATCCGCTGGACATGTAAGCGGTCGTCATGGCGCGCGGACGTGTCGCCATGAACGTGCCACGGCGACGGCGGTGGGCGCGGCAACGGAGCCGTGCCCCGACTGCCCGCGCTGCCCCGCCTCGTCGACTATCGCCTTCGCAATCGTGCAGGCCGAACCCGAATGGCATAACGCGCCGGTCGCTTCGTTCGGGGCGGCTGACGCGCGCCTGCTGATCGTCGGCCTTGCGCCGGGCGTCAGGGGTGCCAATCGGACCGGGCGGCCGTTCACCGGCGACTATGCCGGCGATCTCCTCTACGCGACGCTGATCGAGACCGGCTTTGCCAGCGGGCAGCTATCGCGCCGATCCGGCGGATGGCCTCACGCTCGTCGATGCGCGGATCACCAATGCGGTGCGCTGCGTGCCGCCGCAGAACAAGCCGACGCCCGCTGAGATCGCCACCTGCCGCGATTATCTCGCTGCCACCATCCGCGCGATGCCGCACCTCCGGCGCGATCCTCGTCCTCGGCCGCATCGCGCATGAGAGCACGCTCGCGGCGCTCGGCCTGCGCCGCTCCGCCTTCCCGTTCGGCCACGGCGCGCGCCACGATCTGCCGGATCCGCGACCGGGTGGGCTCCGCCTCCACTGCAGCTATCATTGCTCGCGCTACAACACGCAGACGCGGCGCCTGACGCCTGAGATGTTCAAAGCGGTGGTGCAGCAGGCCCGCGACGAGCTCGGATTGAGTGTTGCCTTACCCGAGCAGCGCATCCGCGACGTGCTGGATGGCCCGCTCGGTTTGCGCTTCGCGTGCGCCGGGCCGCTGCACATCGCGAAAGACATCGTCGCCCGCAAGCCACCGCGCCTCTGCGTCCGGCGCCGCCAGCGCCACATCGAGCGCCGCCGCCAGTTCCATGGACTCCGTCGAGAATCCGGCCGCCCGCATCGCGCCGAGCAGCGTGATATGGGCATTGCTCGCGAAGTTGAGATAGGCGCCCGAGATCGGAATGCGCGCCTCCAGATTCGCGACCTTCGAACTCGTCGATACAGGCCGCGAGATCCAGCGACGTCGCCTGCCGGCAAGCCAGCGGCCGATGGCGGTAGACCGAGCAGGCGCCATCGACCAGCAGCGGACAGGCAAGCTTGCGCCCGATGCGCTCGCTGGGCCGAACGCCGACCAGCGCCGCGCCCCGCGCCCTGACGATATCCGCCGTCATCCCCGCCGCGCGCCCGCCACGCACCGCGTCCGCCAGCCGGAACGCCTCCGGTGGCGTGATCGCGACGAACGTATGGCAGCAATAGGCGCAGCCCTTCGCGCACGCGATCTTCTGCACCGTCGGCGGGCGCGCGGTGACCGACGTCTCGACCAGCGTCTGCGCCAACTCGGCCGCCTCGCTCGCACGCCGTGGATTGCCGGCTTCTTCGAGCTTGGCCTTCACGACCATCGCCACCGCCATGATCTCGGCGGCCTTGGGTTGCAGCGACAGTCCCTTGCCGAGCAGCGCGCGGCCAGCCTTGATCTGCTCGCGAACCTCGCGGCGGCGCTGCTGTCGGGTCGCATCGTTCATGGTCTGGCTTCACTCCCGCGCTTCGCTGGAGTCGGGCTCAGCGTATATCGGCGGATGCTCATCGGCGCGAGCGCCGCTCGCCGCTTAATTGCCTCGGATCCGCTGAACGCCTTCGGCTACGGCGGCCGCGGGGCTGCCTCGCCGGTCGGCGTTCCAACCTCGCGGCCTTCGACCGCCACATATTCTGCTCTTCGCCTACCCTTCGCGAGGAGAGGTGCACTAAGTGGCGATCGAAGACCGCGCGGTGAGAAAATCCAACCGTGAGGGAGCGACCCGCGGCGCCAGTAGCCGAAGGCGTCGGCGGACCGCGGCAAACTAAGAACAGCTCCCCCCACCCAGCGCGCAGAACTTGGCGCAGTGGGGGTGGCACAGCTTGACCTGGCCGTCGTCGAACATGCCGCCGTCGGCGCGCGCGGCGGCGTCGAGCGTCGCGCCCATGTTGAATGCGTGCTCATAGGGCAGCAGCGTGCACGGCACGACCGTCGGCCGCGCGTCTCCTTTGCGCTTCACGATCATGCGGCTCGAGGCGCACATCAGTTCGCCCGGCGACTTCCCCAGGATCTGCCAGCAGCCGACACTGATCTCGGGGACGTCCTGGGTCACATCCATCTCGGGGAGAAGCACCAGAGCGAGCGGGTCTTGCGGGTCGATCCGCCAGCCGCGCTCAGCGATCAGCGCCGCATAGCCATCGCGCGCCTCGTGTTCGTGCTCGTTCCAGCAGGTCCGGCCTGCGATCGCCGTCTTGAATCCCTCGCCCGACAGCCAATCAAGCGCCGTAAGCGACTTGGCGAACGTTTTCGGGCCTCGCTCGGCTTCGTGCAGCGCCTGCGTGTGGTGGTCGAGGCTGACACGCACTGTGAGCCGATCGCCATGGGCCGCCAGCAAACCCAGCAGTCCCTTCTTCAAGCGCGGCCGCAGCATCGGCTGCAATCCGTTGGTCAGCACGAGCACGCGAAATCCCTGCGCCAGCGGCGCCTCGAGCATCGCGATGATCTCGGGGTTCATGAACGGCTCGCCGCCGGTAAAGCCGATCTCGGTGGTGCCGAGGATGTCACGCGCGATCTCATCGAGATATGCGCGCACCTCGGCCGCACTCAGATAGACGAGGCGGTCGTTGGTCGGGCTCGATTCGATGTAGCAGTTGCGGCAGGTGATGTTGCAGAGCGTGCCGGTATTGAACCACAGCGTCCGCAAGCGATCGAGGCCGACGGTGGCGCGCCGATCGCCGCCAACCGTCCAATCGGGATCCTGGAATTTGCGTGTCGGGCGCTCGGCCTCAGTCACCATTCCTTCAGCACGAACGTCTGCCACGCGGCCCCACCTCCAATTGTGAGTGATTCATGGACTCGCGCAAGCTACCACGCCGCGCCGCGCGGCGATCCTCACATTGACTTTATCGACGCCGCGGGTTGCCGCGACTCCGCGCGCGCCATCAGAACAGGAACGGCAACTGCCGCGGCCCGCGCACCGTCCCTTCCGACCACGTCACGGGGAGCGCCGGATCAAGGCGGAAATCGGGAATTCGTTTCAGAAATTCCTCGATTGCCACGGTCATCTCCAAGTCGCGCGAGGTTCGATCCGACGCAGCGATGGATACCAAGCCCGAACGCCGTGTGGCGGTTTTCCTGGCGGTCGAGAATGACTTTGTCGGCGTCGGGAAACATCGCGGGATCGCGGTTCGCGGCCGGAAACGACAGCAGCACCATGTTGCCGGCCTTGACCGGGCAGCCTTCGATGACGGTGTCCTGCACCACCTCACGCGCCATGGTGACCGGCGCATAGGCACGCAGCAATTCCTCGATCGCGGAGGGCATCAGTTCCGGCTCGGCGATCAGTCGCGCGCGATCGGCGGGATGGCGCGCGAGATGCCACAGGCTCGATCCGATGGCGCTCCAGGTGGTGTCGATGCCGGCGATCAGCAGGAGCCGGATCATGCCGAGCGCATGGTCGGGCGGCAGCGGCTCGCCATCGCGCCGCGCCATGATGATGCGGCTGATGAGGTCGTCGCCGGGCTTCGCCGTGCGCTCCGCGACATAGCCGGCGAAATAGCCGGTCATCTCGCGCACCGCCTTCATCAGGATCTCGTCGTTGGTGATGCCGAGCTCCAGGATCTCGTGGATCCACTGGATGAACTGATCGCCGTCCTTCTCCGGCACGTCGAGCATGTGCGCGATGACCCGGACCGGAATGTGCCGCGTGTACATTTGAGCGGCGTCGCAGCGCCCTTCGGCGATGAACTGGTCGATCAGTTCGTTGCAGATCGCGCGCGCCCGCGGTTCGAGCCGCTTCATCTCGTCGGGCGTGAACGGCGGCAGCAGGAGCTGCTTTGCCGGCTTGTGGTGCGGCGGGTCCGACGTGATCGGCGGCGACGGCATCGGCGGCTCGGGCCGCACCTCGCGCACGACCACGCGGCGGTTGGAGAAATGCGTGGTGTCATAGGCGATCGCCTTCACCGCGGCGTAGCTCGTCGGCAGGTAGGCGCCGAGATAGCGCTTGGTGTGGGCGATTGGACAGGTGTCGCGGAGTTCGTCCCAGATCGGGAACGGGTTGTCGCGCCAGCCGGCGTCGAGATGGTCCCAGTCGGTCGCCCAGTCGGTGACCGGCGGGCGGGTGCGCGTAGCGGTGTATCCTGGCTCATCTGGCGGCCCCTATTCCTCGATGATTTCGACGGCCATCTCGGGGCAGTTGGCCCGCGCGAGGTAGGCGGCTTCGAGTTGGTCCGCGGGCACCACGCCGTCGCCGACTTCCTTGGCGCTGCCGTACTCGTCGAGTTCGAACAGCGCCGGCGCCAGCGCCTTGCAGCGGTTGTGCCCCTGGCACTTGTCGGGATCGACCCGGACCCGCACGATCTTGGCCCCTGCCATGCCGCCCTCCCTTTGCTTCTTTGGAATGCTTATGGTCTACATCCGCGCGCGGGTGCGCAAGCACGTCGTTGGCATTGATCGCTGTTTAGGCAGGCCTTGCGGCCGCGTTGACAGGCGACGCCGACGACGGGTAGGACCGCCCGCACACTCTTTCCTCCGACCGATAGCACCACGGCGCCACCATGCTTGAAAAGACCTATTCGCCGGCCGATATCGAGGCCCGCATCCATGCCGATTGGGAGAAGGCCGAAGCCTTCAAGGCCGGGCGCGCCGACCGCGCCGGCGCCGGCAGCTATTGCATCGTCATTCCGCCGCCGAACGTGACGGGCTCGCTGCACATCGGGCACGCGCTCAATAACACGCTGCAGGACATCCTGTGCCGCTACGAGCGCCTGCTGGGCAAGGACGTGCTGTGGCAGCCGGGCATGGATCACGCCGGCATCGCGACGCAACTCGTCGTCACGCGGCGGCTCGCCGAGAAGCAGATCCAGTACCAGGACCTCGGCCGCGAAAAATTCGTTGAACAGGTCTGGAAGTGGAAGGCCGAATCCGGCGGCACCATCATCAATCAGCTAAAACGTCTCGGCGCGTCCTGCGACTGGAGCCGCGAGCGCTTCACGATGGACGAGGGCCTGTCGAAGGCCGTCCTGAAGGTGTTCGTCGATTGCACAAGGCGGGCCTGCTCTACAAGGACAAGCGGCTCGTCAATTGGGATCCTGAGTTCCAATCGGCGATCTCGGATCTCGAGGTCGAGCCGCGCGAGCACACCGGCTCGTTCAAGTGGTCGCCCGAGCTGAAGGACAAGGACGGCAACGCGGTCGCGTTCGACGGCGCGGCGCTGGCGAAGGTGCTGGCGCGCGATCCGAGCGGGCACATGTACTACATCCGCTATCCGATCGCGGGATCGCCCGGTGAATTCGTGACGGTCGGCACGACGCGGCCCGAGACGATGCTCGGCGATACCGGCGTCGCGATCCATCCCGAGAACGAGAAGCTCAAGCATCTCATCGGCAAGAAAGCGATCCTGCCGCTGGTCGGTCGCGAGATCCCGATCGTCGGCGACACCTACGCCGATCCCGAGAAGGGCACCGGCGCGGTCAAGATCACGCCCGCGCACGACTTCAACGACTGGGATGTCGGCAAGCGCTGCGGCCTCGAAGTTCAATATTTTCGATTCCGAGGGCCGCATTATCTCCGGTCCGATAAGTGGAATGGCGCATTGCGATATCCGGTTGCTGGTCGACCGAACTTGGAGCAAGGGCATCCGGAAGGCCAAACTGAACTCTCCCATTTCGAGGACATTCCAATCCACTTGCGCGGCCTCGATCGCTTCGTCGCGCGCGCAAAGATCGTCGCCGATCTCGTGGCGCTGGGCGTCATCGAGAAGATCGAGCCGCACACGCACGCGGTCCCGCACGCCCAGCGCGGCGACGCGGTTGTCGAGCCGTGGCTGACGGATCAGTGGTACGTCGACGCGGCGACGCTGGCGAAGCCGGCGATGGAGGCCGTGCGCTCCGGCAAGACCACATTCGTTCCGGAGAAGTACGCCGCCGACTATTTCCGCTGGCTCGAAAACATCCAGCCGTGGTGCGTCTCACGTCAGCTCTGGTGGGGCCACCAGATTCCCGCGTGGTATGGGCCCGATGGAAAAGTCTTCGTCGCGCATGACGAGCAGAGGCTTATGCCGAGGCCGACAAATACTAGCCTCTATCCCCTCCCCCGCTTGTGGGGGAGGGCAGGAGAGGGGCGGCGATCGCAGAACGGCGGCGTCTGCCGATGCCCCTCACCCTAGCCCCTCCCCACGAGGGGAGAGGGGACTTGCGTCGCAATACCTCACCCGCGACCCCGACGTCCTCGACACGTGGTTTTCGTCGGCGCTGTGGCCGTTCTCGACGCTTGGCTGGCCCGAGCAGACGAAGGAACTCGCCCGCTTCTACCCGACGAGCTGCCTCGTCACCGGCTTCGACATCATCTTCTTCTGGGTCGCCCGCATGATGATGATGGGCACGCACCTCATGAAGGAAGTGCCGTTCCACGACGTCTTCATCCACGGCCTCGTCCGCGACGAGAAGGGCCGCAAGATGTCGAAGACGCTCGGCAACAGCATCGATCCGCTGGAGTTGATCGACCAGTACGGCGCCGACGCGCTTCGTTTTACGCTCGCCGCGCTCACCACCCAGGGGCGCGACGTCAAGATGACGACGGCGCGCGTCGAGGGCTATCGCAACTTCGCGACGAAACTCTGGAACGCCGCGCGCTTCATGGAAGTGAACGAGTGCCGCCGCGTCGAGGGCTTCGACCCGAAGAAGATCAAGCACACGCTCAACCGCTGGATCGCCGGCGAGACCCAGCGCGCCGTCGCCGACGTCGAAGCTGCATTGAAGGCCTACAAATTCAACGAGGCCGCCGGCGCCGCCTACCAGTTCGTCTGGGGTGTCACCTGCGACTGGTATCTGGAACTCGCAAAGCCGCTGCTGACCGGCGACGACGCGGCGGCGAAGGCCGAGACGCAGGCGACCGCCGCCTGGGTGCTCGACCAGATCCTGCCGCTGCTGCATCCGTTCATGCCCTTCATCACCGAGGAGCTGTGGGCGAAGACCGCCGAGCATGGCCCCGCGCGACAGTCGGTCCTCGCGCTCGCGTCGTGGCCGCGCCTATCGGGTCTCGCGGATGCCGAAGCCGACGCCGAGATCGGCTGGGTGGTCGCGCTCGTCTCCGAAGTCCGCTCCGTGCGCTCGGAAATGAATGTGCCGGGCGGCGCGAAAGTGCCGCTGGTGCTGGTCGGCGCCAGCGCAGCAACGAAAGCCCGCGCGGAACGCCACGACGAGACGCTGAAACGCCTTGCCCGCCTCGATGCCATCACATCAGCGGACCAAGCCCCCAAGGGCGCCGCCCAGATCATCGTCGGCGACACCACCGCCGCGCTGCCGCTCGCCGGCGTCATCGACATGGGCGCTGAAGCCAAGCGCCTCGCCAAGGAGATCGACCGGACGGTGAGCGAGATCAAGAAAGTCACCGATCGGCTCGGCAATCCGCAGTTCATGGCCAAGGCGCCGGAAGAGGTCATCGACGAATTGCGCGAGCGCCAGGCGGACTTCGAGGCGCGCCAGGGCAAACTCAAGGTCGCGCTGTCGCGGGTCGAAGCCGCCGCCTGATCGGCGAGCACCGAGGAGACGCACGAGATGTTCATCCCCGATCACTTCAAGCTTGGCGGCGTCGCGGAGCACCACGCGCTGATGCGCGCCTATCCGTTCGCGGCGCTCATCACGACCAGTGACGCCGGCTACGAGGTCACGCATCTGCCGACGGTGCTGAAATCGGAGGGCGAGCTTGGCCTCATCGAATGTCACGTCTCCCGCGCCAATCCGCACTGGCGGACCATTGCCACCAGCGGCCGCGGCCTGCTCATCTACACGGGTCCGCAGGCCTACATCACGCCGGGCTGGTACCCTTCGAAAGCCGCGCACGGCAAAGCCGTGCCGACGTGGAACTACGCCGTCGTGCACGCGCACGGCACCGCCGAGATCGTCGACGATCGCGATTGGCTCGTGCGCCACGTCAGCGAGTTGACCGATCAGCAGGAGGCGGGCACGCCGAACCGTGGGCGACGAGCGACGCGCCGGGCAACTACATCGACGTCATGTCGCGCGGCATCGTCGGGATGCGTTTCTCGATCGGGCGGCTCGAAGGCAAGGCCAAGATGAGCCAGAATCGCGAGATCCCCGACCGCGAGGGCGTCGTTGCCGGTCTCAAGGCGCGCGGGGCGCACGACGACGCCAAGGTCGCCGATCTCGTCGCCGCCGAGGCCGAGCGGGCAAAGAAGGGCTGAGCCCCGGGCGCCTTTGCGCTCCCTTTACGCCATGACAACGCTCCTTGGAACGTCTAGAAACCGCGCCATGAGCCAAATCACAGTCCGCCGGCCCCGTTCCGCCAAGAAGCCTGCGCCCAAGGCCCCGACCGGCCCCCGCGTGCGCAAGATCAAGGCGCCGCCGAAAGTCGGGTTCGTTTCGCTCGGCTGCCCCAAGGCGCTCGTCGATTCCGAGCGCATCATCACGCGGCTGCGCGCCGAGGGCTACCAGATCGCGCCCGACTACGACGGCGCCGATGTCGTCGTGGTCAACACCTGCGGGTTCCTCGACTCAGCCAAGCAGGAAAGCCTCGACGCGATCGGCGAAGCGATGGCCGAGAACGGTCGCGTCATCGTCACCGGCTGCTTCGGCGTCGAGAAGGATGTCATCCGCAAGGCTCATCCGGGCGTGCTCGCGGTCACCGGCCCGCACCAGTACGAAGCCGTCATGGAAGCGGTGCACGACGCGGTGCCGCCGCTGCACGATCCCTACCTCGACCTCGTGCCGCCGGAGGGGCTGCGCCTGACGCCGCGGCACTACGCCTACCTGAAGATCTCCGAAGGTTGTAACAACCGCTGCTCGTTCTGCATCATTCCGTCGCTGCGCGGCCGTCTCGCGAGCCGGCCGGCCAATCACGTGATGACCGAGGCCGAGCGCCTCGTGAAAGCGGGCGTCAAGGAACTGCTGGTGATCAGCCAGGACACCAGCGCCTACGGCCTCGACATCAAGTACGCCGAGAGCCCGTGGAAAGGCGCTCCGCTGGCGGCCCGCTTCCTCGATCTCTGCCGCGCGCTGGGCGATCTCGGCGCCTGGGTGCGCCTCCACTACGTCTACCCCTACCCGCACGTCGACGACGTCATTCCGCTGATGGCCGGAGGGCAAGATCCTCCCCTATCTCGACATCCCCTTCCAGCACGCGAGCCCGAAGGTGCTGAAGGCGATGCGGCGGCCCGGAGCCAGCGCCGGCACGCTCGATCGGCTGCGCAATTGGCGGAAGGTGTGTCCCGGAACTCGCCGTCCGCTCGACATTCATCGTCGGCTTCCCCGGCGAGACCGAGGAGGATTTCCAGATCCTGCTCGACTGGATCGGCGAAGCGCGTCTCGACCGCGTCGGCTGCTTCAAGTACGAGCCCGTCGAGGGCGCCAAGGCGAATGCGCTCGAGGGCGCCGTCCCCGAGGAGGTCAAGGAGGAGCGCTGGCATCGCTTCATGCAGGCGCAGCAGAAGGTTTCCGAGGAGATCATGGCGGCCCGCGTCGGGCGCACGGTGCAGGTGCTGATCGACGAGGTCGACGAGGACGGCGCGGTCGGCCGACTCGATGTGGGATGCGCCGGAGATCGACGGCTCGGTGATTCTTGGAAGGCGCGACCGACCTCAAAGCCGGGCGACATGCTCGACGGCGCGCATCCTCGAAGCCGACGCCTACGATCTTTGGGCCGAGCCGGCGCCGCGATCGTGAGCGGACGGCGGATGCCGGGTCCGCCGAAAACGCGAAATAGTTGAAACGGAAAAGCGCGGAAAAGCTACCTGCAACAAGAGATTGCCTGGATCGCGAGTTCATGTCCGGTTCAGGTTCGGACCATTATTCCGGCGCACGGTTCCGGTACGGATTTGGAACCCACGTGTGTCCGGCGCGTATACCGCCGGAGGCACGCCGTCGACGACGGCGTACGATCAGGAACCAAGGGAAAACTCGATGAAAAAGACCATCATGGCGGCAGCCGTCGTGCTCGCCGGGACCGGCTTCGTCCTGCCGACGCAGGCCGGGGCTGCTGTGTTCTCACCAGACAGCCGGGTCGCCGCGGGCGACATGCATCCAACTCGCTCGTCACAAACGTTCAGTACGGCCGCCACCCCAAGGCTACCGTCCGCCCGGCTATAACCGCTGGCACAAGCATCACATGGCCTATCGCGGCTGGCATCGCCGCCCCCACTACGGCCGGATCATCGGCGGCGTCGCACTCGGGACCCTGCTCGCCGGCTCGGCCTACTACGCCTATGCGGGTGCACCGCCGGCCCCGGGACTGTGCTGGTACTGGGCGGACCGGTACGAGGGCGGGGTACTGGGACTACTGCTGACCACTTGAATTAGTTGTCGTTCGGGTGCAGCCTATAGCGCTGCACCCGCCAACGGAAGGCGGAGAATAAGAGCTTTGCTCAATTCGGGATGAAACGACGAATTGAAGGGTGGACCCACATGAAGAAGACTGCAGTGGCTGCCGTGTTCGCGCTCGCTGGAGCGGGACTTGTCCTACCCACCGGGGCTGACGCCGCGGTTGTTCGCCCCTGGCCAGGGCGTGATGCAGGACTACGCCGGATCCGCGATCGTTCAGGTGCAGCAACGTCAATTTCGCGCCGCTCCGCGAGCCGTCGCAAGACCCGCTCCGCGCGCAAATTTCCGTCCTGCCGCGCGGCCCGCTGCACGTATCGCTCCGAACCGGGCCGTCCGCGTTGCTCCGAACCGGGTCGTCCGCCCGGGCAACATTGGCCCAGGCCGTGCGGCGGTTGCTCGTCCGGGCCGCGCCATTGGTCCTGGCCGCGCCGGCGGTTGTTCACCGTCGTGGCTTCCGGCCGGCCGGTTATCGCCGCTGGCATCCGCAGCACCTCGTCGTGCGGCGCTGGTATCACCGGCCGTACTACGGGACCATCATCGGCGGCGTCGCCATCGGTACGATCCTCGCGGCGTCGGCCTATTACGCCTATGCGGCAGAGCCGCCGGCGCCGGGCCTGTGCTGGTTCTGGGCCGACCCGGATGAGACCCAGGGCTATTGGGACTATTGCGTCGACTCCGTCGTAAATTCGGGTCGTTCCGTTGCGGGCCAGCCGAGATCGATGCAGCGCATCGGTCCGGCTGGCCCGCTCGTTTTGAGCGAGTGACCGAAGACCGGTGGATCATTCGATGGGCGGCGCCGCCACGAGGTCCCGCCCCATGAACAGGATTGCCGCGTCGTTCCATTGGGCCTCGCGCAACGGCTCGAATCCGCACCGGCGATAAAAGCCGACATTGCGCGCCGCGGCCCCCGTCACCACGTGCACCCCCGCCGCGCCGGCCCGCGCGGCCTCCCGCGCGAACGCGTCGATGAGACGCCCGCCGATCCTTTGGCTGCGCCAGGCTGGATCGAGGTTGATGTGGAGGTGCGCCGGGTAGCGCGCCGTGAGATCGGCAAAGTCCGCGTAATAGCCAATGTCACGGAAACGCTCGGCCCGCGCCGGGTCGTCGAGGCAGCCGACGAGATAGCCGATCACGCCGCCGTCGTCGTCACGCGCCAGAAACACGTGGTCGCGATCATGGACCAGATAGCGCCCGAGCCAGCGCTCCCGGAAGGCACTCCGTTCCGCCTCGTCGGCGAAGGTCGTGCGCCCCGCCGAGCCAAAGAAGATGCGGTCGATGGCCCAGCGCGTCACCTCAGTTGTATCATCACCGAGCGCGACGATCGCAGCCATGTGCCGCCTCCCAAAGGTGTGTCGCTGCGCCGTACCGCGAAGCTGAAACACGCGGATCGACGGACCGCCGGCGCGCGACCCAGCTTTGCACGGTCGCACCGCGTCTCGCCACCTGCCCGGCGTGATGCTATGCCACCAGTCCAACCCTAGGACAACGCGAGCACTTCGGTGGCCCGGCTCTCGGCAACGATCATCGGCGGCGGAATTTTCGGCCTCTGGCAGGCGTTCGAACTCGCCCGGCGCGGCCATGCCGTGGCGCTGCACGAGGCGATGAGCGAGGCGCAGACCGGCGGCGCCAGCCGAGTCGCGGGCGCGATGCTGGCCCCCTACTGCGAAGCGGAAGGCGCCGAGCCGATCGTCCAGGAACTTGGCGTGCGCGGTCTCACACTCTGGCGCGACGCCGTACCCGGCATCGTCATGCGCGGCAGCCTCGTGGTCGCCGCCGCGCGCGACCAGGGCGAACTCACGCGCTTTGCCCGCATGACGGACGGCCATCGCGCCGTCGACGCCGACGCCGTCGCGGAACTCGAACCGGATCTTGCCGACCGCTTCGGCCGCGGCCTCTTCTATGCCGACGAAGGCCACATGGAGCCGCGGCGCATCCTTGCTTTCCTCGCGGGAGAAATCCGCCGGCTCGGCGGCACGCTTCATTTCGGCTCCGCGGTTCCCTCGCCCGTGTGGCGGGCGGGCGGCGACGGCGGCGTCGTCATCGACTGCCGGGGCCTCGCTGCGCGCGACGATCTGCCGACGCTTGCGCGGCGTGCGCGGCGAGATGGCGGTGCTGCGCAGCCGCGACGTGACGCTGACGCGGGCGGTGCGGCTGCTCCATCCGCGCTTCGCGCTGTACGTCGTGCCCTGGAGCGATCACCGCTACATGATCGGGGCCACCGTCATCGAGCGCGACGACGCGGGGCCGGTGACGCTGCGTTCCGCGCTCGATCTGCTCGGCACCGCCTACGCGCTGCATCCGGGGTTCGGCGAGGCCGACATCCTCGAGCTGTCGTCGGGTGTCCGCCCGGCCTTTCCCGACAACGTGCCGAAGATCGTTGCCATGGGGCGTCGGCTGCTGGTCAACGGCGCCCACCGCCACGGCTATCTGCTCGCCCCGGTGATGGCGGAAATCGCAGCGAACTATTTGGAGACCGGGGCCACGCACCCTATCCTGTCCGCGGAGTGAGCCAGCATCGGGAGGTCCACCATGAAGTTTGCGACGCTGCGCAATGGCACTCGCGACGGGGAACTCGTTCTGGTGTCGCGCGACCTCAGCAAAGCCGTGCGGGCGGCGGAGACGATCGCGGGGCTGGCCACGCTCCAGCAGTTGCTCGACGACTGGGACACGTACGCGCCGGCCGCCACGCGCATCGCGGCCGAGCTTAACGATGTGTCGGCCGGCAACGGCGCGCGTCTCCCCGCATTCGACTTCGATCCAAGCCGCGCCATGGCACCGCTGCCGCGTGCCTACCAGTGGGCGGACGGCTCGGCCTACGTCAATCACGTCGAACTCGCACGCAAGGCGCGCGGCGCCGAGCTGCCGGCGAGCTTCGCCACCGATCCGCTGATGTACCAAGGCTGCTCCGACGTCTTCATCGGCGCCATGGACCCGGTGCCGGTCGCAGAGGAAGCCTGGGGGATCGATCTCGAAGGCGAGATTGCTGTGATCCTGGACGACACGCCCATGGGCATCCAGCCGCAGCGGGCGCTGGACTATGTGCGGCTCATCACCCTCGTCAACGACGTATCGCTGCGCAACCTCATCCCTAACGAGATCGCCAAGGGCTTTGGCTTCTTCCATGGCAAGCCCGCGTCGTCGTTCTCGCCGGTCGCGGTGACGCCCGACGAGCTTGGCGCGGCGTGGCGCGATGGCAAGATCCACCTGCCGCTGCTCGCAAGCCTCAATGGCAAACTCATCGGCCGTCCCAACGCCGGCGTCGACATGACGTTCTCGTTTGCCCAACTGATCGCGCACGCGGCAAAGACGCGCCGCCTCGGTGCTGGCACGATCGTCGGCTCGGGGACGGTGTCGAACAAACTGGACGGTGGACCCGGCAAGCCGGTCGATGCGGGCGGCGCCGGATATACCTGTATTGCCGAGGTCCGCGTCGTCGAAACGCTGCTGGCGGGAAAGCCGAGCACGCCGTTCCTCGCATTCGGCGACCGCGTGCGCCTCGAAATGCACGACGGCGACGGCAACAGCATTTTTGGTGCCATCGACCAGGCGATCGTCAAATACGAGGGTGCTGCCCCGTAGCGTGTCGCGCTACCGCCGCCCGAGCAGCGCGCTGCGCTACCTAAGACCGAGTAGCGCGTCGCGCTACCCCAGCCCCGGCAGCGCGACGAACAGCCAGAAGCCGTTCAGCATCATCAGCGTCCCGAGAACGCCGACGCCAAAGCTCGCAAACAGCAGCGCGCTGGTGCCGGCGATGATCGCGACCGAGGCGAGCACGATGCCGATCTGGATCAGCGCCTCCGCGAGGTCGAAGTAGGGATCTTTGCGCAGCGCCTGGTCGCGCTCGCGCTCGAGCTCCTTGGCCCGCGCGGAAAGCTCGGCCAGTCCCTCGCCGGTATCGGGCTCGGTGCGATAGCGGTCCGCGGTCGCGCGCCAAGCGCCCATCTTGGTCTTGATCGCGGCGGCTGCTTCTGGCGAAAGGCCGGGCTGCGCCAGCAGCGTCAGCTCGAGTTCGTCCGCCGCCAGGATAGTAGCTCGTCCGCCGGATGTTCTTCGCCTGGAAGAACGCCCATTTGTTCGATGCGTCGATATTGGCGCGGTTGGCGTCCTTCGCGGCATTGCCGCCACCCACTCCGCACACCGCCAGCAGAACGGCGAGGATGCCGATCCACACGCCGATCCACTTGTTGCGCGCGTTGTCATCCGCCAAGGACTCACGGACATCGTCGATCGACATGGCATTCCCCAAAGCTTGAAGGCCGCACCCGGCCGGCAGCCCTTCTATACCCCCACCATGCTCTTTGCACGCGCCTCGCACGGCCCTCCCGTTTTTCGCGCATTGAGCTATGCGGCAACGATCCCCTTCCGCGGAGCCCGCTGGCGGAATAGAATTCCAACCCACGGGAGAGAAGCAGAAAGACTGGAGGCGAAGATGGCCTATACGCTCGAAGCACTCGCGACCGACATTCGCAAGACACTCAAGTCGGGGGCGATCTCGGACACCGGCCCGAAAGTGGTCGCGTTCGTGGAAAAAGCGCTGAAGGACAAGGAATTCGTCCAGGTCAATCTCGGCAAGCCCGGCATGAAGACCCGCGAAATCATCTTCGAGGACCCCGAGACCGGCTTCTGCGTCTGCGCCCACACCTACGAGGGCGCGGCGACCTCGGCGGCGCACGACCACGGCCCGAGTTGGGCGATCTACGGCCAGGCCATCGGCGTCACCGAGATGACCGACTGGAAGATCGTCAAGAAGGGTGAGGGCGACCAGCCTTCTATGGTCGAGCCGGTGCGCGTCTACAAGCTCGAGCCCGGCATGGCGAAATTCTACGATGTCGGCGCCGTCCATTCGCCCAAGCGCGACAGCGCGACCAAGCTGGTCCGCATCGAAGGCAAGAACCTCGATACGATCAAGCGGTCGAACATCAAGGCGGCGTAGGCCGCGCCCTCACGCCAGATACGGGATATGTGCAGCGGCCGCGTCGAGCGGCCGCTTTGCGTTGTAGCGCCTGTAGTTGGCAATTAACGCCATAATATTGCATCGATTTGCGCGTTCCAGCGCCGACCGCGACGGCCTATTTACAGTCGTTCACATTCGTTTGATCGATTATTTTGAACGACGTTATTGATACTCGTTCAACGCGCCCCATCTATCGGTAGTCGGACACTGACAGCCGACGGCCCGGGCAACCGGAACCGAGAGCTGCCAGCGCCCAAAACCGGATTCTCGCTTGGCTCAATTTTCCTTGCCTTTTCAGTCGGAGTTTCAGTCGCCCTCGATTGTGTTTCCATCCATCAGGCGGTGCCCCCGCCCCCCTTTTTCAGCGGCCCGCGCTGGTGAAATGACGACACGTCCCATGCTCGCGGCCGAGCGTGCTACCGACCAACCAACCCCGGCCGAGAGGCCGGAAACACAACCCCCGGCCACCGGCCGAACACACAAGGACAACGACCATGAAAACGCTTCTCGCCGCTCTCATCGCCCTCGGCACCTTCGCCGGCGCGGCCAACGCCCAGCACGTCCGCTTCATCGGCCACGGCTACAACGCCGGCCCCGTGTACTGCGCCCCCGAGCACGACGCATCTCTTCCAGAACCGCGTCACCATCGCGCCGCAGGTTGTTGCTCCGGTCCAGCAGGCCGAAGCGCCGGCGAGGCTCCCGCCGAAGCGGCGCCGGAAGCACCCGCCGACGACGCAGCGCCGCTGCAGGCGCCGCTGCCGCCGAAATAATGCGGTGATCTCCGCGCCGCATGGGCACAGGCTCGCTCCGGTATCTGACCGGAGCGGGCCTTTGCTTTTTGGATGGCCGGCAAGGGTTGCCCCTCCGCGCGATTGTCGTTAGGTAACGAGAACAAACTTCGCGGCCGGGGAGGAAGCGATGCGAGGAGAGGGTGCCGCATCCGCTGACGGGGATGTGGCGGAGCAAAACTTTTTTCATCGCCGCCGCGCGCGCCGCCCACGAGGGAGTGCTGCGGTATGCGGCTGATCTCGCTCTCGGTGGTGCTCTATCTGTTCTGGCTGGCGCTGTCGGGCTACTTCAAGCCGTTCCTGCTCATCGGCGGGCTCCTCTGCACCCTTGCCGTGGTCCTGGTGGCCCGGCGCATGCGGCTCCTCGACACCGAAGGTCATCCGGCGCACCTGCTGCCCGCCGCCGCGACCTATTGGCCGTGGCTGCTGTGGGAAATCATCAAGGCCGGCTGGTCGGTGACCAAAGCCGTGTTGCGGCCGAAGCTCGCGATTTCGCCGACGCTGACGCGCGTCGTCGCCTCCCAGCGCACGCCGGCCGGCATCGTCACCTACGCCAACTCGATCACGCTCACGCCCGGCACCATCACCACCGGCGTCAAGGACAACATCCTGACCGTCCACGCGCTGGAAAGCAGCGGCGCGATCGATCTCGAGGGCGGCGGCATGGATGCTCGCGTCACCCAGTTCGAGAGGGGGACGTGATGTTTGCAGTCGGCACGTTCGCGGTCATTGCAGCCCTGGTGCTCGTCGTCATCCGCGTGATCAAGGGGCCGACCGTCTTCGATCGCGTGCTGGCGGCCAATTCGGTGGGGACGCTGGCGATCCTCCTGCTCGCCGTGCTCGGCTTCCTCAACGGCCGGCCCGAGTGGCTCGATCTCGGCATCACCTACGGCGTCCTCAACCTGATCGGGACCCTGGCGATCCTGAAATTCTTCCGCCATGGCGATCTCGCGCACGATGCCGAGGAGGAGGACGCGTGACGCTGATCCTTGATATCGCAAGCTGGGCGCTGATCCTCGCCGGCTCCTTCTTCATCCTGGCGGGCGCCATCGGGATGATGCGCCTCCCTGACGTCTACACACGGATGCACTCGGCGAGCATCATCGACACGTTGGGCGCGGGCTTTCTCTTCGCCGGCCTGATGCTCCAGGCCGGCTTCAATCAGGTCACCCTGAAACTGCTGTTCATCCTGCTGCTGTTCTTCTTCACCGGACCGGTGATCACGCACGCGCTCGCGCAAGCCGCAATGATCGCCGGGATCAAGCCGGAGCTCGATGAAGACCGTCGCGACCGGTCATTGGACTGGCGAGCACCCCGGCAGACGAGGGGAGGCGGTCATAGACGGCTTCATCAATACGGTGCTGCTGACGCTGCTGGTGATCATCACGATCACCATCGTGCGGATGCGCAATCTCTTCGGCGTCATCGTGCTCGCCGGCGTCTACAGCTTCCTGATGGCGAGCGTCCTGATCGTCTACGACGCCGTCGACGTCGCGATGACCGAGGCCGCGGTCGGTGCCGGGTGTCTCGACCGTGCTCTTTCTCGCGGCGCTGCACCTGACGAAATCCATGGAGTATCCGCGTCGCGCGCCCCGCCGCGATCCCGATCATCGTCTCCGGGATCGTCGGCGCCGCGCTGATCTGGGCGACCTACGATCTTCCCGCGTTCGGCGTCAGCCAGCGGCGCCGATCCATCAGCACGTCGTGCCCTACTACATCGACAACGCGCTCAAGGACACGCTGGTCCCGAACCTCGTCTCCGCCATTCTCGCCGACTACCGCGGCTACGATACGCTCGGCGAAACGGTGGTCGTATTCACGGCCGGCATCGGCGTCATGCTCCTCCTCAAGGGGCGGCGGCCCACGCGCAAGAGGCGAGGGAGGGGCGCCATGAAGTTCGATGTCATCATCCGGGTCATCGTCAAGTTCCTGATTCCGTTCATGCTGCTGTTCGCGCTCTACGTGCAGCTCCACGGCGACTACGGGCCGGGCGGCGGCTTCCAGGCCGGCGTCATCGTGGCCGGCGCCGTGATCGTCTACGCGCTGGTCTTCGGCCTCGATGCCGCCCAGCAGATCGTGCCGCGCCGCCTCGTCGAATTCCTCGTGCCGCTCGGCGTCCTCGTCTACGCCGGGACCGGCATCGTCGGGCTCATCGCCGGCAAGAACTTCCTCGACTATTCGGTGCTGGCAGCCGATGCCGCCCATGGTCGCGAAACAGGCATCCTGCTCGTCGAAGCGGGCGTCCTGATCACTGTTGCCTCGACCATGGTCGCGTTGTTCTACGCGTTTTCGGAGCGGGGACGCTGATGGACGGGCTCAAGAACTTCTTCGACCACTACAATTACGTCGCGACGATCCTGCTCATGGTCGCCGGCCTCTACATCGTCATCGCCCGCGGCAACATGATCAAGAAGTTGATCGGCCTGTCGCTGTTCCAAACCTCCGTCTACCTCCTCTACATCGCGCCGGGCAAGATCATTCGGCGGCACGCCGCCGGTCCTCGATCCCGCCTTAAAGGTCTATTCGAATCCTCTGCCGCACGTCCTGATCCTCACGGCGATCGTCGTCGGCGTGGCGACCATCGCGCTGGGCCTCGCCCTCGTCGCGCGCATCCAGGAAGCCTACGGCACGATCGAGGAAGACGAGATTTTCGCGCAGGACGAGCCGGAATGAGTGCTCTCTCGGCGCAGCTTCCGGCCCTCCAGGTCGTCATCCCGCTTGTCGGCGCGATCGTCTCGGCGTTCATCCGCCGCGGCGCGCTGGCCTGGGCCTGGGCGGCGCTGGTCACGGCGACGACCCCCGTGATGGCCTTCGCGCTGCTGGCGCAGGTGTGGACCTCGGGGCCCATCTCCTACCACATGGGCGGATGGGCGACCGCCGATCGGCATCGAGTACCGGGTCGACCTGCTCAATGCCTTCGTGCTGCTGTTGCTGGCGCTCGTCAGCGCCGTCATGATGCCGTTCGCGCGCCGCAGCATCGCCTACGAGATCGACGGCGACCGGCAGGCCTGGTTCTACACCGCCTACCTGCTGTGCCTGACCGGATTGCTCGGCATCACGATCACCGGCGACGCCTTCAACGCCTTCGTCTTTCTCGAAATATCATCGCTCGCGACCTACGTTCTGATCGCCATGGGTCGCGATCGCCGCGCGCTTCTCGCCGCCTACCAGTATCTCGTGCTCGGAACGATCGGCGCGACCTTCTACGTGATCGGATCGGCCTCCTCTACCTGGTGACCGGCAGCCTCAACTTCGCCGACATCGCCGAGCGCCTTGTCAAGCGCCAACAATGCGTTCCCGCGCCCCGTGGTGGCGGCGCTGGCGTTCCTGTTCGTCGGGATCAGCCTGAAACTCGCGCTGTTTCCGCTGCACGTGTGGCTGCCGAATGCCTACGCCTACGCGCCGTCGTTCGCGACCGCGTTTCTCGCTGCGACGGCGACCAAGGTCGCGGTCTATCTCTTCCTGCGCATGGTGTTTTCGGTCTTCGGCGTCGCGATCAACGCCGACGATCTGGGGGTCGCCGAGGTTCTCTATCCGCTCTCGATCGCGGCCATGTTCATTGCGTCGATCCTCGCGGTGTATGAGCAAAATCTCAAGCGGATGCTGGCCTATTCATCGATCGCCCAGATCGGCTACATCACGCTCGGCATCGCGATGGCCAACAAGGCGGGCATGACCGGCGCGGTCGTCCACCTCTTCAATCATGCGCTGATCAAGGGCGCGCTGTTCTTGGCCCTCGGCGCCGTCGTCTACCGCTGCGGCACCGTCAAGCTCAACGATCTCGGCGGCATCGGGCGGACCATGCCGCTGACGTTCGCCGCCTTCGTCGCTGCCGGCCTGAGCCTGATCGGCGTCCCCGGCACCGCCGGCTTCATCTCGAAATACTATCTGATCGTCGGCGCTTACGAGGAATGGTGGCCGCTGACCTTTCTGATCGTCGCGAGCTCGCTGATCGGGGTCGTCTATATCGGCCGCGTCGTCGAAGTCGCCTATTTCAGGCCGATCAGCGACGCGGCGGCACGCGCCAAGGATCCGCCGCTGATGATGCTCGCGCCGATCCTCGTTCTGGCGCTGGCGTCGATTTATTTCGGCATCGACACGCAGCTCTCGGCGGGTGTTGCCGGCCGGATCGCGGAGACGCTGGTGGGAGGGCTCAAGTGATGCTGCCCCACGCGCCCGACACCCTGATCCTTATGGCGCTGACGATCCCGCTGGTCGGCGCGCTGCTCATCCCGCTGTTTCACGACCGGCCCAATGCCCGCGAAGCCGTGACATTGATCACGGCCGGCGCGCTGGCGCTGACGACGTGGAGCCTGCTGCCGCATGTGCTCGCTGGTGCGCGGCCCGAGGCGCTCGACATTGCGGTCGTGCCGGGCCTGCGCCTCGCGTTCCAGGTCGAGCCACTCGGAATGCTGTTTGCGCTCGTCGCCTCGACGCTGTGGATCGTCAATTCGGTCTATTCGATCGGCTACATGCGCGGCAACGACGAACCGCGCCAAACGAGCTTCTACATCTGCTTCGCGGTGGCGCTGTGGGCGACGATGGGCATCGCCTTCGCGAAGAACCTGTTCACGCTCTTCGTGTTCTACGAGATCCTGACGCTCTCGACCTATCCGCTGGTCGCCCATAAGGCGAACGCCGACGCGATCCGTGGCGGGAGCATCTATCTGCTGATCCTGATCGGCACGTCGATGGTCCTGCTGCTGCCGGCGATCGCGTGGACGTGGGTCCTCGCCGGTACGCTCGATTTCACGCCCGGCGGCATCCTCGCCGGCAAGGCGGCGCCGGCGATGCTGGCGGCTCTGCTTGGCGCTGTTTGCGTTCGGCATCGGCAAGGCGGCGCTGATGCCGTTCCACTTCTGGCTTCCCGCCGCGATGGTCGCGCCGACGCCGGTGAGCGCGCTCCTGCACGCCGTCGCCGTCGTCAAGGCCGGCGTGTTCACGGTCCTCAAGGTCGTCGTCTACATCTTCGGGATCGAGACGCTGAGCACCACCGGCGCCAGCAATGGCTCGTCTATGCGGCGTGCTTCACGCTGCTGGTCGCGTCGATCATCGCGCTGTCGCGCGGCAACCTCAAGGCACGGCTCGCCTACTCGACCGTCAGCCAACTCGCCTACATCGTGCTCGGGGCGGCACTCGCCACGTCGTCCAGTGTGATCGGCGCGGGCATGCACATCGCCATGCATGCGGCGGGCAAGATCACCTTGTTCTTCTGCGCCGGCGCGATCTACGTCGCCGCGCACAAGACCGAGATCAGCCAATTGGACGGCATCGGACGCAAGATGCCGATCACCATGGCCGCGTTCATGATCGGATCGCTCAGCATCATCGGATTGCCGCCGTTCGGCGGGACGTGGAGCAAGTGGTATCTGGCTGTCGGGTCTCTCGAGGCCGGCTATCAGTTCGTCGTCGCGGTGTTGATGATCAGCTCGCTCCTCAACGTCGCCTATCTCATGCCGATCGTCGCGCGCGCCTTCTTCAAGGCGGCGGAGGGCACGGACGGCACGGCCAAGGTCGGGATCGAGGAGGCACCGCTGCCGTGCGTTCTGGCGCTCGCCTTCACCGCCCTGCTGTGCCTGATACTGTTCATTTTCCCCGACCGGATCGAGAGCCTGCTGCGGGCACTCGTAGCGGTCGGCTAAAGCAACGGACTTGAAATTCACCTCAATTCGAGGCTGGGTGGGGAGTGAATTTCAAGTCCAAAGTTGCTTTAGAACGCTATGACTCTAAAGCGTCTTTGGACCTTAAATGCGACTTTGAGGCCGACCCAGGAGTGGGTCGCATTTAAGGTCCGACGCTTTAGCCGGGAACCGAGGGATCGCGCCATGAACGAGAGCAAATCGGGTTCGGGTTCGAATGCGCCCGCAAAAGCAGCTTCGGCGGCAAGCGCGAACATGAACGAGAACGCGACCTATTGGCTGGACCGCCCGGGCAATGTCGAGCGGATCGTGCGGGCGCTGTATTTGATCTGCGCTGTGCTCGTCGTCGCCGATGTTTTCGTTCCAAAGCACGGCCCCTTCGCGATCGAGCACGTCTTCGGGTTCTATGCCTGGTACGGCTTCATCGCCTGTGTCGGGTTGGTGCTGGCCGCCAAGGTTTTGCGGTGGGTGCTCATGCGGCCGGAGGACTACTATGATCGGTGAGATTTCTCCCGGCCTGATCCTGATTTTGGGGGCACTGCTTGTGCCCCTGCTCAAAGGGCTGGTGCGCTCGGCCTATATGTTGGCGCTGCCGGCGCTGGCGTTCGCGCAACTGGTCGCGTTGCCCTACGGCGATCTCGGCCAGATCAGCGTGCTCGGCCTGCCGCTGGTCACGTTGCGCATCGATCGGCTGAGCACGATCTTCGGCTACATCTTCCTGATCGCCAGCTTTCTCGGCGTTCTCTACACGCTCTACCACGACGACGTGGTGCAGCACGTCGCAGGCCTCGTCTATGCCGGGTCGGCGGTCGGCGCGGTATTCGCCGGCGATCTCGTCACGCTGTTCCTCTATTGGGAGGGGACGGCGATCGCCTCGGTATTCCTGATCTGGGCGAGCCGCACCGAGCGTTCCTTCGACGCGGGGATGCGGTATCTCATCATCCAGATCGGCTCGGGCGTGCTTCTGCTGGCCGGCACGCTCCTCCATTTCCACGCCACACAGTCGATCGCATTCAACAAATTGGGGCTGGTCTCGACGGGAACCTGGCTGATCTTCCTGGCATTCGGGATCAAGTGCGCCTTTCCGCTGCTGCACAACTGGCTTCAGGACGCCTATCCGGAGGCCACACCAGGCGGCACGGTCATGCTCTCGGCGTTCACGACCAAGCTCGCGGTCTACGCCTTGGCCCGCGGCTATGCCGGCACCGAGATCCTCGTTCCCATCGGCGCCGCCATGACGGCGTTCCCCATCTTCTATGCGGTGATCGAGAACGACCTGCGCCGCGTGCTGGCCTACAGCCTCAACAACCAGCTCGGTTTCATGGTGGTCGGCATCGGCATCGGCAGCGAACTGGCCCTCAACGGCACGGCCGCGCATGCGTTCTGCCACATCCTCTACAAGGCGCTGCTGTTCATGTCGATGGGTGCTGTCCTGTTGCGGGCTGGCACGGTGAAAGGCTCGGAACTCGGCGGATTGTACAAATCGATGCCATGGACTGCCGCGTTCTGCATCGTCGGTGCCGCCTCCATTTCTGCGTTCCCGCTTGTTCAGCGGCTTCGTCTCGAAATCGCTGATCATCGCCGCCGCGCTCGAGGACGGCTATTTCTGGACGTGGCTGGTCCTGCTGTTTGCCAGTGCCGGCGTCTTCCATCATTCGGGAATCAAGATCCCCTATTTCGCCTTCTTCGCGCACGACTCGGGCAAGCGCTGCGCCGAAGCGCCCCCTTCGATGCTCGTGGCGATGGCGCTGACGGCGCTGCTGTGCATCGGTATCGGCGTGTGGCCGGCGCCGCTCTATGCGATCCTGCCCTTCAAGATCGATTTCGTCCCCTATACCGTCGAGCACGTCGTCACGCAGATGCAGCTCCTGATGTTCTCGGCGCTGGCGTTCACCTTCCTGATGCGGACGGGCCTCTATCCGCCCGAGTTGCGCTCGGTCAATCTCGACACCGATTGGTTCTATCGCAGGGCCGGCCAGGCCTGCCTCAACGGCGTCAACGACTGGAGCGCCAGGCTTTGGAACGGGCTGGTGAGCGGCATCTACGGTGGGGCGGCCCGGGTCGACCGATCGCCTGCGTCGCCACTACATGGACCCGACGGCACGTTCGGGCGCACCTGGCCCACCGGCACCATGGCCTTCTGGACCACGCTGTTGCTGGGCGCGTTCCTGATCATTGCAGCTTTTTAGTTGTCGCCGGCGCGTACGGCCTGCGCCAGAGGCGCACCTTCGGTGCGACGCCTACACGCGCGGCGGATGCTGCCTCGCGGTCGCGTTCTTACCTGCGGCCTTCGGCCGCTACAGCATGCCCTCTGCCGGCTGCGAGCGCCGCGCGACCCTGCTGGTAGCGGCCGAAGGCCGAGCGGTGAGATCGCTGACCGGAGGGGTACGACCCGCGGCGCGCAGTAGCCGAAGGCGTTGCGCGACCGCGGCAAGAAAAGCGTGACGGTGTCCGCGGCAAAAAAAGCATGCGCCCTTCGCGCGTAGCTGCCATTCAGGCGGACAGAACAAGACGGATGGATGCGCGATGGCGACGCAGGACACAGTCAAAGAGAATTCCAAGGGCAAGGCCTCGAACCTGATCGCGGGCGCGACCGGCGACTGGGAGGTCATCGTCGGCCTCGAGGTCCACGCCCAGGTCGCGACGCACGCGAAACTGTTCTCCGGCGCTTCGACCGAGTTCGGCGCCGAGCCGAACAGCCATGTCAGCCTCGTCGACGCGGCGATGCCGGGGATGCTGCCGGTGATCAACGAGGCGTGCGTGGCGCAGGCCGTGCGCACCGGCCTCGGGCTCAAGGCCGAGATCCACCTCAACAGCATCTTCGACCGCAAGAACTACTTCTATCCCGACCTGCCGCAGGGCTACCAGATCAGCCAGTACAAGAACCCGGTCGTCGGCGAAGGCGAGGTCGTCATCGACATCGACGGCGAGAGCAAGACCGTCGGCATCGAGCGGCTGCATCTGGAGCAGGACGCGGGAAAGTCGATCCACGACCAGCATCCCGACTATTCCTACGTCGATCTCAACCGCTCGGGCGTGGCGCTGATGGAGATCGTGTCGCGTCCCGACATGCGCTCGGCGCGCGAGGCGCAGGCGTACGTGACCAAGCTGCGCACGATCCTGCGCTATCTCGGCACCTGCGACGGCGACATGGAGAAGGGCAACCTGCGCGCCGACGTCAACGTCTCCGTGCGCAAGCCGGGCGCTCCGCTCGGCACGCGCTGCGAGATCAAGAACGTCAACTCGATCCGCTTCATCGGCCAGTCCGTCGACACCGAGGCGCGCCGCCAGATCGGCATCATCGAGGACGGCGGCAAGATCGACCAGGAGACGCGGCTGTTCGATCCGTCGAAGGGCGAGACGCGCTCGATGCGCTCGAAGGAAGAGGCGCACGACTACCGCTACTTCCCCGATCCCGACCTGCTGCCGCTGGAGCTCGAGCAGAGCTGGGTCGACGCGCTCGCGAAGGATCTCCCGGAACTGCCGGACGCCAAGCGCGCGCGCTTCATGAAGGACTACGGGCTCTCGGCTTACGATGCCACGGTGCTCGTCGCCGAGCGCGAGAGTGCCGATTTCTTCGAAGCGGTGGCCAAGGGCACCGACGGCAAGCTCGCCGCGAACTGGGTGAACAACGAGCTGTTCGGCCGCCTCAACAAGGAGGGCCTCGACATCGCCGCATCGCCGATCTCGACGGCGCAGCTCGGCGGGCTCGTGCGCCTGATCGCGGACGGCACCATCTCGGGGAATATCGCGAAGGACCTGTTCGGGATCCTGTGGACCGAAGGTGGCGATCCCGCCGAGATCATCGACAAGCGCGGGAATGCGTCAGGTCACCGACACCGGCGCCATCGAAGCCGCGGTCGACGCGATCATCGCCGCGAACCCCGACAAGGTCGAGCAGGTCAAAGCCAAGCCGACGATGCTCGGCTGGTTCGTCGGACAGGTGATGAAGCAGTCCGGCGGCAAGGCCAACCCCACGGCTGTGAACGAGATTCTTAAATCGAAACTCGGCATCTAGAGACGCTTCACGACCCCTTGAAAGCCCGTGAAGCTCCCTAAATCGAAGAGTGTGCGCACGCCGATATCGGGTGCGCCGCTTCGACGCCTGGCCCCGCGGGGCAGGCTAACGAACCCAGTCGCTTCTCATGGAGGACTTCATGCGACCTTTCGATTTTGCTCCCCTCTATCGTTCCACCGTTGGCTTCGATCGCCTGTTCCAGTTGCTGGACGGCGCCGGCGGCGTCGAGAGCGAGGCGAACACCTACCCCCCCTACAACATCGAGCGTAAATCCGAGACCGAGTATCGGATCAGCATGGCCGTCGCCGGCTTCTCGCGCGATGAGATCGACATCCAGGTTAAAGAGCAGACCCTGACCATCAAGGGCGAGAAGAAGGCCGCGGACACGGAGTCCCAGTACCTTCATCGCGGCATCGCGACCCGCGCCTTCGAGCGCCGGTTCCAGCTCGCCGATCATGTCGAGGTGACGGGCGCCGACCTGCAGGACGGCCTGCTCCACGTCGACCTCGTGCGCAACGTACCCGAGCGGTTGAAGCCGCGTGCCGTCCAGATCGGCAACGGCGCGACGAAGCAGATCGAGGCGCACGTCTAAGCGTTCTCGATTCCGAATCACTCGACTTCTGCAATATCTGCACACCCTCTCTCCGCCTCGTCGGGGAGAGGGTGCTGTGCTGCGCACGCGCCCAATCGCGAGGAATATTTTTACCGTCCGCGTCAAGACTTAGCTTCGCGGCAAATAATCTGGGGGTTAGTCCGCGCGGAGCAAATTTGCGCTGGTCTGAATCGGCAGTTCGCCGAATGGTCATATTTCCGCTTGGCGGTCGGACTATGAAGCGCTGCGAGCGTGGCGGTGCGGCCGCGAATTGCGGGCGACTGTCCAACTGCCGGCGTTTTGCGTAGAGGGCGTGACGGACTGGTTATTTATGGCCGCACGCGTGTGACGACGATTGGCGAATGAGCCACGGATCGAATGAGCGGTTTAGCTAGAATGAGGGACGGAGAGATGTCCGTAATCCGAGCGGGGTCGGTTGCGCGCGTTGTGCGCCTGTTGGCGGCGGTATCGCTGGCCATGACGCTAGCCGCGTGCGCGGGCCAGAACCCGCGACCGGAGGATGTCGGCCTGTCCCCCTATGGCAAGGGCGGACCGGCGACACCCAGGCTCGGCGCGCGATTTCAGCGTCAATGTCGGCGACATCGTCTACTTCTCGACCGATGCCACGGATCTGTCGCCGGAAGCCCAGCAGACGCTCGCCGGTCAGGCGCGCTGGCTGCAGCAATACGCCAAGTACACGATCACCATCGAAGGCCATGCCGACGAGCGCGGCACCCGCGAATACAATATCGCGCTGGGCGCCCGGCGTGCCCAGTCGGTCCGAGATTTCCTCGCCCGCAACGGCGTCAGCGCGGCGCGGATCCGCACCATCTCCTACGGCAAGGAGCGCCCGGTCGCGGTCTGCAACGACATTTCCTGCTGGTCGCAGAACCGCCGCGCCCAAACCGTCCTCAACAACCGCGGCGGCGGCGCCTGACCTGCCCCGCCGCCGGCTGGAGCCACGCTCGCTTCGGTTCGGGTTGACGCGGTCACCCGCCGCCACGAGCGCACCGCGTATCATTTCAGCCACGCGCTCGATGCTCGTTGTCGGACGCCCCACCTCGCAGGGTTCGACCCTCCGCAAAACGGCCCTATTGTTACCGTCAATGCGGGGGTGAGATGACTGCGGGGTCGTATCAAGCCATGGTGTCGAACGTGCTGAGCGTGCGGGGTCTTTTCGACCCCGCCTCGGGATCGCGGAAGGCCCTGCGCCTGCTGGCGGCGTCGGTCGCGTTGGCGGCTGGCCTCGAGACCGCTGCCGCCCAAACCGGCGCGCCGAACAGCCCCGCGTGCAGCGGCCGGCGCTGGCGCCGCTCGCGGCACCGCCGATCGAAAAGGATACGGCGCGGCAGGAAGCATCCGACGAGCGCATTGCCGCCCTGTTGCTCTCCGAGGCCCGGGAAGAACTCGAATTCGGCGAACTGCGCAGCGCCCGCCGGCGGCTGGAACTCCTCGTCACGCGCTTTGCCGCGACCTCTGTCGGCGCGCGGGCCCGCCGGCTGCTCGAACAACTCGCCCTGATCGACGGCGTGCCGATGCCGCCGATGCCGAAAGGTGTCGCGTCGATCGAGGCTACCATTGGGCACCGCCACGGGTACGGGGCAGACGGCGGCGCGCGCGCCCGGCTCCGGCCTCCTCGAGACCGACTTCAGCGCCAGCGGTGGTGACCGGGTGTTTTTCGCCGATGGCAGCGTCGACGTCGGCGGGCGCGGTCGCCGCGTTCTGCGCGAAAAGGCGGTATGGCTGCGGCGTTATCCCCAGGTGTTCGTGCGGATCGAAGGATATGCCGACGATGCCGGCGGCGACGAGGCGAACAGTGCCATCGCGCTGCGCCGCGCCGAAGCGGTTCGCGATGGGCTGGTCGAGGCCGGTCTCGCCGCGACCCGGTTGCATATCGCAGTTTTTGGTCGGGAGACGCCGCTCACGACCTGTACGGCGCCGGAATGTGCGGCCCAGAACCGGCGCGCAGTGCTCGTCCTGACCGACGCGCGCGGCACGCGATTGTCGCCGTCCCAGCAGGCGAACAACGGTGGGGCACCCGCGAGCGGCCTAGCGCGTCCCGCGCCGATTGGGCGCCGAGACAGGTAGCCGCGCGCGGGCTATGATAGCAGCAGATGGTGCGAAAGACCGGGCAGGCAGGCGGAGGGCAAAGCGGCTCCTGCCAGATGCCGCCTGCAAAAGAGAACGAGAGGTTCCCGTGCGATCATCCAACGTGTGGATTTGCGGCGCCGTCGCGATCACGCTGATGCATCTCGCCGCCGCGCCGACCGCCGCGCTCCCTGCCGTGCGTGAGGCCGCACCGGCGACGCCGGCGTGGATCCGCACGCAGGCACCCGCGCCGCGCACAGGGCACTCAGCCGCCCCGCGCCCCGACCAAGGCGGCGCGCGCAAGGAACCCGCCCCAAGCGCGACCACCGGCGAAGCCCAACTCCGCCAGCGCGTCGAACAACTGGAAGAGCAGCTCGTCGACATGCAGGTGCTGGTCGGCACGCTCAAATCGCTCGCCCGCGGTGGCGGTGGCGGTGGCGCGCCACGCGAGGGCGGCAGCAGCGGCGCCAGCGAATCGGCGCGCATCGACGTGCTCGAAACCCAGATCCGCGCCATGGCGAGCCAGATCGAGCAGCTCCAGCAGGGCCGCCAGCAGTCCGGCCGCCGCGACGACGGCCCGCCTTTCCCGGCGCGTGAACCGGTCCGCGAAGCGGGCCGCGAGGGCGCCGCCCCACCGCCGGCCGGCGCTCCCGGTTTCGGATCGGTCGTGGTGACGCCGCAGGGGACCCGCGATCCGATCGGCCAGATCATCAGCGCCAATCCCGGGCCGGGTCGAGCAAGGCACGTTGCCGCCCGCGATCACCGAATCCGGCAGCTCCAAGGAGTTGTACGAGACGGCCTACGGCTATCTGCTCCAGCAGGACTATGGTGCCGCCGAAGCGGCCTTCGAGGAATTCCTGCGCCGCTATCCCAAGGACCAGCTCACCGCCGACGCCCAATATTGGCTCGGCGAGACGCTGTTCGTGCAGCGCCGCTATAAACCAGCCGGCCAGGCCTTCCTGCGCGTGGTCCAGCAGTACCGCCAGAGTTCCAAGCTGCCGAACAGCCTGCTCATGCTGGCGATGACGCTCGAGCAGCTCGGCCAGAAGGATTGCGCCCTGTTCACCGAACTCGAGACCAAGCACCCCAACGCGCCACAGGACATCAAGGGCCGCGCCCGTGTCGTCAAGCAGCGGGTCGGCTGCTAAAGCAACGGACTTGAAATTCACCTCAGCTCGATGCTAGGCGGGGCGTGAATTTCAAATCCGGAGTTGCTTTAGAAAGGTATGATTCTAAAGCGTCTTTGGACATTAAATGCGACTTTGAGATCGGCCCAGGCGTGGGTCGCATTTGAGGTCCGACGCTTTACGTCCGCACACCGCACGGTGCGGGAGCCCTGCCATGGACGCCGAAGAGCCCATTTCCGACGACGAAATCCGCGCGCTGTTCGAGCCTATGCTCGGCGCGCCGATGGCTGTCGCGGTTTCCGGCGGCGCCGACAGCATGGCGCTGATGCACATTGCCCAGCGCGCGCTGGAACTGGTGCCGCCGGCGGTCGAGGGGATGCGGCTGCCGGGGCGGCCCCGGCTCATCGTTCTCACTGTCGACCACGGATTGCGACCGGACAGCCCTGACGACGCCGCCTGGGTTGTATCTCGCGCCGAAGCCGCGGGGCTGCCCTGCCGCGTTCTGCGCTGGGAGGGCGACAAGCCGGCGCAAGGCATCCAGGCGGCGGCGCGGTCGGCGCGCTATCAGCTCATGCATGAGGCGCTCGTCGAGGAGGCGCAGCCCTATCACAACCTCGTCCGCCCTGTCCTCACCGCGCATCATTATGAGGACCAGGCCGAGACCTTTCTCATGCGCCTCGCGCGCGGCAGCGGCATCGATGGGCTCAGCGCCATGCAAAGAACCGCGCTCATCCCGACGGCGACGATGCCGCGCGGCGCCTACGGTGTGCAACTCACGGTCGTTCGCCCCTTGCTCGACGTCCCGAAGTCGCGCCTCATCGCGACATTGAAGGCCGCCGACCTCGACTGGCGCGAGGACCCGAGCAACGAGCGCGATGATTTCGAGCGCGTGCGCGTGCGCAAGGCGCTCGGCATCCTCGAAGAGCTTGGCGTCACCAGCGCATCCATCGCGCGCAGCGCGTCGCGTCTGTCTCGTGCGCGATCGGCGGTGATGCGTGAGGCCGCCGAAGCCGCCGATCGCCACATCCACTGGCACGACGGACAGTTCGGCTCGATCCCGCTCGACGCGCTCAACGACTTCGACGAGGAGATCGCGATCCGCCTCCTGACGCGGCTGATCGGTGCCTTCAGCGGCGCCGCGCCCGATCCGCGCCTGTCCGAAGTGGAAGCCCTCACGAACCGCATCCGCGCGACGACGGACCGCGCCTGGCCGGCACGCGCCGCGACGCTCGGCGGTTGCCGGCTCGACTGGCGACCGGGGGGCGACCTCCGCGTCTGGCGCGAAGCGGGACGCGCGCCCTTGCCATCGTTGCAAATCCCGCCAGGCACGAAATCAGCCGTCTGGGATCGCCGCTTCGCGATCACGACGTCGCCCGACCTCGATGGCCCCATCGACGTCCGCGCGCTGGGTGCCGCCGGCTGGCGGACGCTGAAAGCGGTGCACCGCGCGCTCGCAAAGCTCCGCCTGCCGCCGGGCGCCGCCGCGATGCTGCCTGCCTGCTGGCGCGGCGACCGCCTCATCGCCGTGCCCGGACTTCCGGCACCGCGATCCTCTCAGATCAGCGCAGACTTCTTCGGCGGCCGCGACCGCATCGCGCTTTGACCAGGGTTGCGGTCTGCCGTCTGGCCGTGCCGCCCAACACTTGCTAGACAAGCGCGATCGCAAATCCGCGTATCTCACCGGCAAGGACGACATGAGCAAGACAAGTTCCCCCGTGCGGCTCGCCGCCGACATCGGCGGCACGTTCACCGACATCGTGCTCGAGGTGGGCGATCGCCTGCTGACCATGAAGGTGCTGACGACGCCCGCGCGCGCCCGAGCAGGCCGTTGTCGAGGGCACGCGCGCCGTCCTCGCCGACGCGGGCCTCGGCTTTTCGGACATCGGCGTGTTCCTGCACGGCACCACGCTCGCGACCAACGCCATCATCGAGCGCAAGGGCGCCCGCACCGCGCTGATCGCGACCGAAGGGTTCCGCGACGTCGTCGAGATCGCCGACGAGAGCCGCTACGACCAGTACGATGTGTTTCTCGAAAAGCCTGCGCCGCTGGTGCCGCGCGCGCTGCGCTTCACCGTTCCCGAGCGCATGGACGTCGAAGGTGTGGTGCGGCTCGCGCTCGACGAAGCCGCCGTGCGCGCCGTCGCCGCGGACCTCATGCGCCGCGACATCCAGGCGGTCGCGATCGCCTTCATTCATGCCTACGCCAATCCCGCGCATGAGGAACGCGCCGCCGCGATCCTCCGCGAGACTCTGCCCCGGCATCGAAATCACGCTCTCCAGCGAAGCCTGCCCCGAGGCCCGCGAATACGAGCGCACCTCGACGGCGATCGCCAACGCCTACGTCCAGCCGCTGATCGCCGGCTATCTCGCGCGCCTCGCCGATGCCTTCGCCCGGGAAGGCTATCGCAACCCGATCCATCTCATGACCTCGGGCGGCAGCCTCGCGAGCCTCGAAACCGCGCGGCGCTTCCCCGTCCGCCTCGTCGAATCCGGTCCCGCCGGCGGCGCCATCCTCGCGGCCGGCATCGCGCAGGAGCGCGGCGAGAAGGAAATCCTGTCGTTCGACATGGGCGGCACCACCGCCAAAATCTGCCTCATCGAGCACGGCGCGCCGCTGAAAGCGCGCACGTTCGAAGTCGACCGCACCTCGCGCTTCATGAAGGGCAGCGGCCTTCCCGTGCGCATCCCGGTGATCGAGATGGTCGAGATCGGCGCCGGCGGCGGCTCGATCGCGAGCGTCGACGCGCTGCGCCGCATCCAGGTCGGCCCGCAGAGCGCCGGCGTCGGAGCCCGGCCCCGCCTGCTACGGCCTCGGCGGCACGCGCCCGACCGTGACCGATGCCGATGTCGTCCTCGGCAAGGTCGATCCCGCGACATTCGCCGGCGGCAAGATCCCGATCCACGCCGACAAGGCAGCCGTCGCGCTCGACACCGTCATCGGCGGGCCGCTCGGCATGACCACCGAGATCGCCGCCTACGGCGTCGGCGAGATCGTCGACGAGAACATGGCCAACGCCGCGCGCGTCCACGCCGTCGAGCGCGGCGTCGCGATCTCCAAGCGCACGCTCATCGCGTTCGGCGGCGCGGCGCCGCTCCACGCCGCGCGGCTCGCCGAGAAGCTCGCGATCCGCCGCGTCATCGTGCCGACCGGCGCCGGCGTCGGCTCGGCGATCGGCTTCCTGCGCGCGCCCGCCGCCTACGAGATCGTGCGCTCGCGCTATATGCGCCTCGATCGTTTCGACGCGACCGCCGCCAACGCGCTGCTCGACGCCATGAGCGCGGAAGCCACCGCACTCGCGCGCTCGGCTGCCGGCGAGCGGCCGCTCGCCGAGGCGCGATCGGCCTTCATGCGCTACACCGGCCAGGGCCACGAGATCGCCGTCGCGCTGCCGGGCCGCGAGATCACCGACCAAGGACGCCGACGTCGTCCGCGCGGCGTTCGAGGCCGAGTACCGGCGCCTGTTCGAGCGCCACATCCCCGGCGCCAGCGTCGAGATCATGAGCTGGTCGGTCGCGGTCTCGACGGCGACGCGAGACGCGCACCGCGCTTCCCGCCGCGCCCAAAGCGACGACGATCAACGCGATGGCGAAACGACAGCTCTACGATTCCCGCCTCGGCCATTTCGTCGACGCCGCCGTCTACGATCGCGCCACGCTCAAACCCGGCGACCGCTTCGCCGGCCCGGCCATCGTCATGGAGGACGGCACGTCGACGTTCGTCACGTCCTCCTTCGACGCCCACGTCGATGCCGGCGCGGCCCTCGTCCTGACCCTCAAGGAGCCCTCCTGATGTCCGCCAACAAAGATCAGCGATACCGCGCGCGACATCGAGCGCCAGATCATGTGGAACCGGCTCATCGCCATCGTCGAGGAGCAGGCGCCAGACGCTGCTGCGCACCGCCTTCTCGCCGATCGTGCGCGAAGCGGGCGACCTTTCCGCCGGCGTCTTCGATCGCCAGGGCCGCATGCTCGCGCAGGCCGTCACCGGCACGCCGGGCCACGTCAATTCGATGGCGGAATCGGTCAAGCATTTCATCCGCCACTTCGGCCTCGAGACCATGAAGCCCGGCGACGCCTACATCACCAACGATCCGTGGATGGGCACCGGCCACCTCAACGACTTCGTCGTCACCACGCCGTGCTTCCACAAGGGCGAGCTCGTCGGCCTGTTCTCCTGCACCAGCCACCTCATCGACATCGGCGGCATCGGCTTCGGCCCCGACGCCACCGACGTGTTCATGGAAGGGTTGTACATTCCCGTTCCTCGCGCCTGATCGAAGGCGGCAAGGTCAACGAGACGCTGATGGCGATGATCCGCGCCAACACGCGCCTGCCCGTCGATACCGTCGGCGACACCTATTCGCTCGCCGCCTGCAACGACGTCGGCTGCCGCCGCCTCGTCGAGATGATGGACGAGTTCGGCCTCGACGACCTCGATGATCTCGGCGCCTACATCTGCGACCGCTCCGAGGCAGCCGTGCTCGAGGAAATCCGCAAGCTGCCGCAGCGGCACGCTGGACCAACACCATGGTCACCGACGGCTACGACCAGCCGATCGCGCTCACCGGCACGGTCACCGTCTCCGACAGCGGCATCCACGTCGACTACACCGGCACCAGCCCTGTCGCCGGCCGCGGCATCAACGTGCCGCTCGCCTACACCACCGCCTACACCGTGTTCGGCCTCGCCTGCATCGTCGGCTCGCGCATCCCCAACAACGCCGGCTCGCTCGCGCCCCTCACCGTCTCCGCGCCCGAAGGCTGCATCCTCAACGCGCCGAAGCCCGCGCCCGTCTGCTCGCGCCACGTCATCGGCCAGATGCTGCCCGACGTCGTCTTCGGCTGCCTGCGCCAGGCGATCCCCGACCGCGTGCCCGCCGAGGGCACCTCGTGCCTGTGGAACCTCAACGTGCGCGGCAAGCTCAAGGGTGGCGAGGGCGGCAACTACGGGTTCTCGCATGGCCTTCACGTCGAACGGCGGCACCGGCGCGCGCCCGCGCTCGGACGGCCTCTCCGCCACCGCCTACCCGTCCGGCGTCAAGGGCACGCCCGTCGAGATCGCCGAGCAGATCACGCCGCTGCTGTTCTGGAAGAAAGAGTACCGCCCCGATTCCGGCGGCGCCGGCCGCACCCGCGGCGGCCACGGCCAGATCATCGAAATCGAAAGCCGCGTCGGCGAGCCGTTCGAACTGCTCGCCGCCTACGACCGCATCGTGCACCCCGCGCGCGGCCGCGACGGTGGCCGCAATGGCGCAACCGGCAGCGTGTCGCTGAAGAGCGGCAAGAAGCTCCCCGGCAAAGGCTTCCTCATGGTGCCGGCCGGCGATCGGCTCGTCGTCAACACACCCGGCGGCGGCGGCCTCGGCGATCCCTCAGCGCGCGATGCCGCCGCGATCGCGCGCGATCTCGACGCCGGCCTCGTCAGCGATGACGCGAGTCGCGAGGCGTATGGGGAGAAGAGGTGAGGGCGCTTAGTCGCGCCTCCGGCGCGAGCGAGGCCTCGCCCTCGCGCTCCGCCCACGCCGGAGGCGTGTCTTCGACACGACGGACACCCCCGGAGCCCCCGCTTTTTGAATTTGGAGCGCGGTCATCTGTAGCGGCCGAAGACCGCGAGGTGAGTATGCGACCGGAGAGGCAGCCCCGCGGCGCGCAGTAGCCGAAGGCGTTGCGCGACCGCGGCAAAAATCAACTTAGCGGCAGCGCGCTCGAGTGCTTCACCTGTCCCAGCGCGAAGCTCGAATTCGATATTGGCGATGCCGTCGATGCGGGTGAGCGTCTCCTTCACGAAGCGCTCGTAGTCTTCGAGATCGCGAGCGACGACGCGGAGGAGATAGTCGCGCGGGCCGGTCATCAGGTAGCATTCGAGCACTTCGGGGCAGCGGCGGATGGCGTCCTCGAAGCGCTGCAGCTTGTCCTCCTGCTGGCGGTCGAGCTTGATCGACACGAACACGCTCACGGGCAGCCCGACCTTCTTCTGGTCGATGAGCGCCGCGTAGCGATGGATGATCCCGGCGTCCTCCAGAATGCGCAGCCGCCGCGAGCACGGGCTGGCGGTCAGCCCGACCCGCTCGGCGAGTTCGGCGACGGTCAGGCGCCCGTTTTCCTGGAGCGCCGCGAGGAGTCGCCGGTCGATGCGATCGAGCGAGATATTGGCCGCTTCCGTCATTGTTCAGGCCTTTGATGGTGGAAATCACCAATATCTTCGGCCTCGGCCGGCACAGTTTGCAAACTCTCACTACGGCGATCGGTCTATTCTCGGTTAATCGCTCACGTCCGACCGCCGAGGCCGCCATGCAGGACATCGCCCAGGACCGCACCGCCACGCTCGCCATGCTGCGCGAGCTGGAGCGCAAGGTGCTGTGGCTCTCGACCTACATGATCCATCACGCCAACCACGAGGTGGACCGCGGCGACGGCCTCAAGGTCGGCGGCCATCAGGCGTCGTCGGCCTCGCTCGCGACGCTTGATGACGGCGCTCTATTTCCACGTCCTGCGGCCCGAGGATCGCATCGCGGTCAAGCCGCACGCGAGCCCGATCTTTCACGCGATCCAGTACCTGCTCGGCAACCAGAAGCTCGACAAGCTGCAGAACTTCCGCGGCTTCGGCGGCGCGCAATCCTATCCCTCGCGCACCAAGGACAAGGACGACGTCGATTTCTCGACCGGCTCGGTCGGTCTCGGCGTCGCGGCGACGGGGTTTTCGAGCCTCATCCAGGACTACGTCCACGCCAAGGGCTGGAGCGCGGACTGGCCGAAGGGGCGCATGGTCGCGCTGATGGGTGACGCCGAGATCGACGAAGGCAACATCCACGAGGCGCTGCTCGAGTACTGGAAGCACGGCCTCACGAACTGCTGGTGGGTCGTCGACTACAACCGCCAGAGCCTCGACTCCGTCGTCTCCGACAAGCTCTTCATGAAGGTCGCGGGGATGTTCGAGAACCTCGGCTGGGAGGTGATCCTCATCAAGTACGGCAAGCTTGCAGGAGGCCGCGTTCGCCGAGCCCGGCGGCGCGCGCCTGCGCGACTGGATCGCGGACTGCCCGAACCAGCTCTATTCCGCACTCGTGTTCGAAGGTGCCAAGGGCTGGCGCCGTCAGCTCGAAGCCGATCTCGCCGGCCATGCCGATACGCTCGCGATCATCCAGCGCCGTGACGACGACACGCTCGCCCGCCTGATGACCAATCTCGGCGGCCACGACATGGAAAGCATCCTCGACGCTTTCGCGTCGGCGCCGACGGACAAGCCGTGCTGCTTCATCTCCTACACCATCAAGGGTTTCGGGCTGCCGTTCCAGGGCCACAAGGACAACCACGCGGGTCTCATGAACAAGACCCAGATGGCCGAGTTCCAGGCCGCCCAAGGCATCCAGAAGGGCGAGGAATGGGAGCCTTTCGCAGGCCTCGCGCTGTCGCATCAGGACATCGCGCACTTCCTGACGCGCGTGCCCTTCAACGCCAAGGGGACACGGCGCTTCAACGGGCCGCAAATTCCGCTCCCCGACCTGCCACCGATCACGACCACGGGCGCAGCCTCGACGCAGACCGGCTTCGGCCGCATCCTCGATGACATCGCCAAGCGCGGCGGCCCGCTCGCCGATCGCATCCTCACCATGTCGCCCGATGTCACCGTCTCGACCAACCTTGGGCCGTGGGTCAACCGACGCGGTCTGTTCTCCATGGAAAGCCGCGAGGACGTGTTCAAGCAGCGCGGGCTGATGAGCCCGCAGCGCTGGGAGATGTCGCCGCAAGGCCAGCATTTCGAGCTCGGCATCGCCGAGATGAATCTGTTCCTGACGCTCGCCGCCGCGGGCCTGAGCCACACGCACTTCGGCGAGCGGCTGATCCCGATCGGGACGCTCTACGATCCCTTCATCTGCCGCGGGCTCGATGCGCTGAACTACGCCTGTTATCAGGATGCGCGCTTCATCGTCGTCGCGACGCCGGCGGGATTGACGCTCGCGCCCGAGGGCGGCGCGCATCAGTCGATCGGCACGCCGCTGATCGGCATGGCGCAGGACGGGCTTGCATCGTTCGAGCCGGCCTATGTCGACGAACTCGGCGCGATCATGACCTGGGCCTTCGACTACATCCAGCGCGAGGGCGGCGACGATGCCGAGCCGCACCGCCACCACGACGAGAAGGGCGGCTCCGTCTATCTCCGCCTGTCGACCCGCCCGCTCGACCAGATCCCGCGCATCATGTCGCCCGACCTCAACGCCGACATCATCGACGGCGGCTACTGGTTGCGGCGGCCGGAGGCGTCGACGTCACTCGCCGTCGTCTACATGGGCGCGGTGGCGCCCGAGGCGATCGAAGCAGCCGGACTGATGAGCGAGGATCGGCGCGGCGTCGGCGTGCTCGCAGTGACATCCGCCGACCGCCTGACGGCCGGATGGCACGGCGCCCAGCGTGCCCGAGAACACGGAAATTTCGGAGCCCGCGCGCATATCGAGAAGCTTCTCTCGGCGCTGCCGCGCGACGCCGGCATCATCACGGTGTGCGACGCGCACCCCGAGACGCTGTCGTGGATCGGCTCGGTGCAGGGCCATCGCGTGCGCGCGCTGGGCGTCGAGCACTTCGGGCAATCGGGCTCGATATCCGAGCTCTACAGCCACTACGGTCTCGACGTCGAAGCGATCATGGCCGCAGCGGAAGGGTTGCTCGGACGCCCGGTGCGGTATCGGACCCGAGTGGCTTAGATTCTTGCCGCGGTCGCCGACGGCTTCGCCTACCGCGCCGCGGGCTGCCCTCCGGTTGCATTCCTACCTTGCGGCCTTCGGCCGCTACAGAATTTCCCTCGCCCGCGCAGTGGGGACCAAGTTTAGCGGCCGAAGGCCGCGAGGTGAGAATGCGACCGGGGGGCACGACCCGCGGCGCCAGTAGCCGAAGGCGTTGCGACCGCGGAAATTAGTGCGCGCTCTTCCAGATCCGCTTCTTGGCGAAGTAGAGGAGGACCGCGGTGATGAGCAGGTAGAGCATCACGAGGAGGCCCATCCGCTTGCGCTCGTCGTGCTTGGGATCGCTTGTCCACGAGAGGAAGGCCACGACATCGCGCGCCATCTGGTCGACGGTCGCCGGCGTGCCGTCCTGGAACGTCGGCTTGCCGTCCGTCTTGATCGCGCCGTCCTGGAGCGGCGGCGGCATCGAGATCTGGTGGCCGGCGAAGGCGCGGTTGTAGTTCATCCCGTCGGCCATCTTGAAGTCATCGGGCTTGGCGACGTAGCCCATGAGCAGCGCATGGACATAGTCGGCGCCGCCTTCCTGGTAACCCGCGACCATGTCCTTGAGCAGATGGTAGGGATGCGCGAACAGCGAGCCGTGGTACTCGAGGCCGCGCGCCCTCGCGATCAGCGACAGATCCGGCGGATAGGCGCCATTGTGGATCGAGCGCGCTTCCTTCTCGTTCGCGTAGGGCGGCGGAATCTTGTCCGACAGTCGGCCGGGCCGCTTGAACATCTTGCCGTCGTCGTTGGGGCCGTCCTGGACCTCGTAGGTCGCGGCAAGTCCCTTGACGGCATCCTCGTTGAACACCGGCCCACCGGGTTGCGCGAGGTTGCGGAAATCGATCCGGCTGAGCGCGTGGCACTGGGCGCAGGCTTCCTTGTAGACCTGGAAACCGCGCTGGAGCTGGTTCTGGTCGAAGCGTCCGGTGAAGCCGGAGAAGCTCCACTTCTGGCGCTCGATCGTTATCGCATCGCCGGCGGCGTGCACGAGCAGCGGCAGCGTCGTGCCGACCAGGGCGAGGAGTACGATCCTTTTGATCCGGGAGGTACGTGTGCGTCATCTGCTGGCTCCCGTCCTCAATGCTTCGCGGGAGCCGCGGCGGCCCCGATCGGTTTGCCGCTGCCACCAAGCACGGACTCGGCGATCGAGCGCGGCATGGTCGACGGTGTTTCCATCACACCCACGATCGGCATGATCAGGAGGAAGAACGCGAAGTAGTAGAGCGTGAAGAATCTGCGCCCACGCGACGTAAACATCTTCCGCCGGTTTGCCGCCGAGATAGCCCAGCGCCAGCACCGTGAAGAAGAAGAACCACAGGAACCACTTGTAGATCGGCCGGTACCTTGCCGACCGCACGCGGCTCGTATCGAGCCACGGGATGAAGACCAGGATCACGATCGCCGAGAACATCGCGATGACGCCGCCGAGCTTCGAGGGGATCGCTCGCAGGATCGCGTAGAACGGCAGGAAGTACCATTCAGGAACGATGTGCGGCGGCGTCACCAGCGGGTTCGCCTGGACGTAGTTGTCGGCGTGGCCGAGAAAGTCCGGCGCGAAGAAGACGAACCAGGCGAACAGGATGACGAACACGCCGAGCCCGAACATGTCCTTTGCGACCGCGTGCGGCGCCATCGGGACGCTGTCGTTCGATGTCTTGATTTCGAGGCCGGTCGGGATTGTTCTGGCCGACCACGTGCAGCGCCCAGATGTGCAGCGCGACGACGCCGACGATCACGAACGGCAGCAGGTAGTGGAGGCTGAAGAAGCGGGTGAGCGTCACCGACGACACGGAGAAGCCGCCCCACAGCCACTGCACGATCTTGGTGCCGAGCCCAGGGATGATGCTGTCGAGCGAAGAGAACAGGTTGGTGATGACGGTGACGCCCCAGAAACTCATCTGGCCCCAGGGCAGCGTGTAGCCGAGGAACCCGGTCGCCATCATCAGCAGGAACAGCAGCACGCCGAGGATCCACAGCACCTCGCGCGGCGCCTTGTAGGAGCCGTAGTAGAGGCCGCGGGCCATGTGGACGTAGACGGCGAAGAAGAACATCGACGCGCCGACCGCGTGGACGTTGCGGATCAGCCAGCCGTAGTTCACGTCGCGGCGGATCTTCTCGACCGAATCGAACGCCATGTCGGCGTGCGGGATGTAGTGCATCGCCAGCACGATGCCGGTGACGATCTGGACGACGAGGCAGAACGTGAGGATGCCGCCGAACGTCCAGAGGTAATTCAGGTTGCGCGGCGTCGGAAAGTCGACGAACTGGCCATGCATCATCCGCATCAGCGGAAGGCGCTCGTCCATCCAATGCTCGAGGCGGGAGCCGGGCTTGTATGTCAATTCGTGCTGAGACATGGGATGGGTAGCCCTAGCCGATCTTGATCATGGTGTCGGACATGAAGTCGTAGGCCGGCACATCGAGATTGCGCGGCGCCGGTCCGCGGCGGATGCGGCCCGCCGTGTCATAGCTCGAGCCGTGACAGACGCAGAACCAGCCGTCGTAGTCGCCTTTGACGTCGGAGAGGCCCTGGCCCTTCGGAATGCAGCCGAGGTGGGTGCAGATCCCGACCATCACCAGCCACTGCGCCTTGCCCGCCTTGGTGCGGTTGGCGTCGCTCGCCATGGCCTTCTCGGGGAGCGCGTCATTGCGCGCTGACTTGTCCGGCAGGTCCTTGGGATCGACGGCGGCGGCCTTTGCAATCTCGTCCTTGGTGCGGTGGCGGATGAAGACCGGCTTGCCGCGCCACATCACCGTGATCGCCTGCCCTTCCTTGAATCGGGCGCGACGTCGACCTCGATGGAGGCCAGCGCTTGGGTCGAGGCGTCGGGGTTCATCTGCTGGATGAGCGGCCACAGCACCGCCGCGCCACCGACGGCGGCAAACGCGTTGGCGGCGACCACCAGAAAATCCCGCCGCGTTCCATCGTCCGTATGGGCCGCCACTCAGCCTCCTCTTTCCGTCCCGGCCTTCGCCGACCCACACCGAACCGCTGCCCTACCCGGCACCCGACGCCGCATCCGGTCCATCACGCCGACGCTTCAGGAAATGCCCCCGCTCCACCGGCGATCGGGCCAGGCGTAGAGCCGGCGCCGCTGTCGCCACGAAACAGCCATACCCTTGTCGCGGTGTCCCCGTAGTTACGACGTGGCCCGCCCCTCCCCGGAGCGGGCGATTTGACGCGCGTACTTTTTGCATCCTTTCTAAGCAGGCACAAGCACGTCGGCCGGCACGGCCAAGGGGCAATTTGGCGCATGCCGGGTGCTCGCGAAGCGGGGCGGCAACGCACTCTTTGCGTGACACGTGGACGGCCCGCCGGTGCGACGTCCATCAAGAGACGGAACCATCGCATGCGCCTAGGCCTCTATCAGCCTGACATTCCACAAAATGCCGGCACGATCCTGCGGCTCGCGGCCTGCATGGGGGTGGCCGTCGACGTGATCGGCCCGGCCGGATTCGATTTCAGCGACCGCAATCTGCGCCGCGCCGGGCTCGACTATCTCGAACACGTGGAAATCGCGCGGCACGTCTCGTTCGCGGCATACCTCGCGCGCCGCCGGGAGGCCGCGCCACCGCCCGCATCGCCCCCTGCGGCTGCATCCAAGTCGCCGGGTCGCCTGGTCCTGCTCACCACCGCCGGCGACATCGCCTATCCGGCGTTTCAATTCGCGGCGGGCGACACGCTGCTGCTTGGCCGCGAGAGCGCCGGTGTTCCCGCCGACGTCCACGCCGTCGCCGACGCGCGCGTACGGATTCCGCTGCGGCCGGGGCTGCGGTCTCTCAACATCGCGGTCGCGGCGGCGATGGTGCTCGGCGAGGCACTGCGTCAGACCGGCGGGCTTCCAGATTGAAAGCTGGCGCTTTCCATCCCGATCCCCGGCCCTAACGAAACCTTAGCCATGTTGTGGCTTGCTCGCGGCCATGGGCGGGGACGCAGACCACACGGGAATGTCGGGCGACGGCCGCGGCCGCACGCGGCGGCCTTGGCGCGTGCGCCTGCTGCTGCGCCTCTCAACGTTCGCGACTGTGCTCGCCGCGGTCCTCGTCTCGACGGCGATGGTCCGCTACACCATCCGCTTCCCCGATCCCTCGGCCTTGCGGCAGCGCGAGCAGGCGCCCGTCGTCCGGGTGCTGGCGCGCGACGGCAGCGTCCTTGCCGAACGCGGTCGATCAGCCAGCGCCGTGCCGATCGCCGAGCTGCCGCCGCACGTCATCCACGCCGTGCTCGCGATCGAGGACCGGCGGTTCTTCGAGCACTATGGCCTCGATCCGCGCGGGCTCGTCCGCGCCATGCTCTCCAACCTGCGTTCGGCGCGCTATTCCAAGGCGGCTCGACGCTGACCCAGCAGCTCGCCAAAAACCTGTTCCTGTCGCTCGGATCGCACCTTCGAACGCAAGATCGAGGAGGTCGTGCTGGCGCTGTGGCTGGAGCTTCGCCTCGGCAAGGCGGGGATCCTCGAGTTGTACCTCAATCGGGTTTACTTCGGCGCCGGTGTCTATGGCATCGAGGCCGCCGCCCAGCGCTACTTCGCCAAGTCCGCGCGCGCGCTGACGGTCCCGGAGGGCGGCGATCATCGCCGGATTGCTCAAGGCACCCTCGCGGCTGTCGCCGGCCGCGCGCCCGGAAGCCGCCGCCTCCCGCGCGCATCCTGGTGCTCGCGGCCATGCGCGACGCCGGGTTCCTCGATGATGCGGGTTATGCTGCAGCCCTCCAGCAGCCCGTGACCTATGCGGCCAACGACACCGGCCGCGCCGAGTCCGGCCTCGAATACGCCGTCGACTATGCGCTCGAACGTCTGCCGCCCCTCGTCGGGCACGGCCATACCGGCATCGTCGTCGAGACGACGATCGACGCAGCCCTCCAGCAACAGGCGCAGGCGATCGTCGCGCGCCGTCTCGCCACCACCCCCGGCACCACCGACGACACCCAAGCGGGCGTCGTCGTGCTCGACCGCGACGGCGGCGTTCGCGCCCTGGTCGGTGGCCGCGCCTGGAGCCGCAGCCAGTTCAATCGCGCCGTCCGCGCCCATCGCCAACCCGGGTCGGCCTTCAAGCCGGTCGGTTTATCTCGGCCGCGCTCGAAGCCGGCGCGATGCCGGATACCATCGTCCACGACCGCCCGATCACGATCGGTGGCTGGAGTCCGCGCAACAATCGCGACACCTATGCCGGCGCCATGACGCTGCGCCACGCGCTCGCGCATTCGGTCAACACGATCGCCGTGGCGCTCCAGCAGGATGTCGGTATCAAGCGCGTCGCCGCCATGGCCCGCCGCCTCGGCATCACCAGCACGCTCCGGGAAGACGCATCGCTGGCGCTCGGCACCTCGGAAGTAACGCTGATCGAGCTCACCGGCGCCTATGGCGTTCTCTCAAATGGCGGCCTGAGCGTGATCGCCGCACGTCATCCGCCGCGTCCGCACCGACCGCGGCCTCGTTCTCCATGCCCGGCCGGACTCGCGCCCGGCCGAGGTCGTCGCGCCGGCGCACGTCGCCCGCATGAACGACATGCTGCACGCGGCCCTCGTCTCCGGCAGCGGCCGCCGCGCCGCGATCCCGCTCCATCCCGCCGGCGGCAAGACCGGCACCACGCAGGACAACCGCGACGCCTGGTTCGTCGGCTACACCGCGCACCTCACGGCCGGCGTGTGGACCGGCAACGACGACGGCTCGCCCATGAACGGCATCACCGGCAGCGGCCTTCCCGCGCTGATCTGGCGTGACGTCATGCGCGACGCCCACAGCGCGCTGCCGCCGACAGCGCTGCCCGGCGTTCCTGAGACCGGCCTCAGCGCCAGTGCAGACGCATCGCCGCCGCAGTCCGACCCAGCAGCCAACGAGCCCCGCCAATTGCGATGCCGTTGGCACCGACCGGTCCGGTAGCGCAAGCGAGCAACGCAGGCGCGGCAACGCCGGCGCCGGCAGCTTCGACAGGCTCCATCTCGAGGCATTGCTGAAGAAGTGAGTGATTCACTTTGCCGCTGTCAGCGCGACGCCGCGGCTACTGCGGCCGCGAGGTCGTGTCTCCGACATGACCGGTCGGCGCTTCCCTCGCGGGACACCCTCGGCCGCCACATATGAAACTGAGCAACATGCAAAAATATCGGTGTGGTCGAAGACCGCGAGGTGAAAGTCGCGACCCGAGGCAGCCCGCGGCGGCGGTAGCCGAAGCCGTTGGCGACCGCGGAAATTAAAGGCTTCCCAGCCTTTATCGCGCAGGACGAATTTCTGGATCTTGCCCGTCGAGGTCTTCGGCAGTGGCCCGAAGACGACCGTGCGGGGCGCCTTGTAGTGGGCGAGGTTGTCGCGGACAGTAGGCGATGATCTCGTCGGCGGTCACGTCGGCCGCGTCGGGCTTCAACGTCACGAACGCGCACGGGGTCTCGCCCCATTTCTCGTCGGGCCGCGCGACGACCGCCGCCTCCATCACCTGCGGATGGCGATAGAGGACCTCCTCGACCTCCAGGGACGAAATGTTCTCGCCGCCGGAAATGATGATGTCCTTGGACCGGTCCTTGACCTCGATGTAGCCGTCGGCGTGCCACACCGCGAGATCGCCCGAATGGTAGTAGCCGCCAGCGAAGGCATCGTTGGTCGCATCGAGGTTCTTGAGGTAGCCGCGCATGATCAGGTTGCCGCGCAGCATGATCTCGCCGATCGTCTCGCCGTCGCGCGGCACCGGCTCCATGGTTTCCGGATCGGCGACGATCATGTCCTCGATCAACGCGTTCGGAATGCCCTGCAGCGCCATCAGCCGGTAGCGCTCGCTCGTCTCCAGCGCGTCCCATTCGCGGTGCGGCGCGCAATAGGTCGAGGGGCCATAGCTCTCGGTCGTGCCGTAGAGGTGCAGCACCTCGAAACCCATCGCCTCCATGCGCTGGATGACGATGGCGGGCGGGGCCGCGCCGCCCGTCGCCACCTTGGTTTTGACCGGCAGCGGTTTCTTCACGGCGTCCGGCGCGTGCACCATCATGTTGAGCACGATCGGCGCGCCGCACATATGCGTGACGCGCTCGTCCGCGATCAGCTCGAAAATGCGCTGGGGCTCGACGCGGCGCAGGCAGACATGCGTGCCGCCGGCCGCCGTGACCGCCCAGGTATACGTCCAGCCAGAGCAGTGGAACATCGGCAGGGTCCACAGGTAGCGACTGTCGTGATCGAGCTTGAACGTCAGCGCGTTCGCGAGCGCGCCGAGGTAGGCGCCGCGATGGGAGAACACGACGCCCTTCGGGTTGCCTGTCGTGCCGGACGTGTAGAGCAGGCAGCACGCGTCCCACTCATCCTGCGGACCGGAATAGACGAAACCGTCGCTCCCGGCGGCGATGAAGCTCTCGTACTCGACACCGCCGAATGATGGCGCGCCCGCGGTCTCCGCATCGGCGATATCGATCACGATCGGGCATTTCGTCCCGAGCAACTCGAGCGCCGGCGCAATGGTGCCGTGAAACTCCCGATCCGCGAGGAACAGCTTCGCGCCGCCGTGGTCGAGACAGAATGCGATCGCCGCCGCATCGAGCCGGATGTTGATCGGGTTGAGCACCGCGCCGATCATCAGCACTGAATAGTGCGCCTCCAGCATCGCCGGCGTGTTCGGAGCCAGGATCGCGACCGTATCGCCGCGGCCGATGCCCGCCTTGGTCAGCGCGTGCGCCAGCCGCCGCGTGCGCGCATAGATATCGCGATAGGTGAACCGGCGGTCGCCGTGCACGACCGCCGTGCGCTCGCCGAAGAAATCCGCCGCTCGCTTGAGAAAGCTGATCGGGCTCAGCGGCACGAAATTCGCCGCGCACTTCTCAAGCTCCGGACCGTTCACGAACATCCTGCCTCCCTGCCCCGCGCACATCTCCGGCGCGCCTGGGTCTTGGTATCCTGTAGCAGCGACTGACGACGCTCCACGCTACCGGCCGGAGGGCCGGAACTCGTCGCCATGCCGGTAGAAGATCTTCCACGTCCCGTCCTCGAAGCGGTAGCCCTGCGTCACGCGCAGCGTGCGCTCGAACTCGCGGCCATCGAGGCTGCGGACCATGTGCTCGAGGTCGGCGGTTAGCGCGATGGTGCCGTTAATGACGGTCGAGACGTTCTCGACGCTCGTCAGCCGCGCGCGGACGACGCCCGAGACCCAATCGAGCCGGTCGCCGACCTCGGGCCAGCCCTTTTCCATGCCGCCCTGCGCCCCGAAGATCATGACGTCCGGCTTATGCGACCAGAGCGCCTTGAAGGGCCCGGAATCGCCCGCGAGCTGGGCCGCGATGGCGGTCTCGAATTGCTTGCGGAATGCTGCAAACGCTGCGTCCATCTTCTCCTCCAGCTCGGTTCGATTCGTCCATCACCCCGCGATGCCGCGCGAGGCGAGAAATTTCGGGTTGGTGACGCGCAGCTCTGCGATCAGGAGCGTGCGCAGGGACTGCGCCAGTCCGGCGACCTTGCCCTGTGGCAAACTCCCGGCGCGGATGTCGCGCGCGAGCTGGGCGAGGCTTCCCTCGCCGTCGTCGTAGAGGTCATCGAGCAGCACCCATTCCGCCGCTTCGGCTTCGCCCGCAAGGCCGCGGCGCGCGATCTCCAGCGCGTTGGCGATCATCGCGCCGGCATAGCGCTGCTCGGGCGGCAGCGCGGGCAGCACGTCCGCGCGCAGCGTCTCGATCGCGAGATCGAGGAGCGCATCGGGATCAACGCGGCGGCTCGTCATGGCGCTTTGCCTCCAGCTTCGAGAATCGCGATGGCGTCCAGCGCGTCCAGTTCCATCTCTGCCGGCATGAGGCCGGTCAACGCCAGCTCCAGCGACCGCTCGCCGCCGGTGAGGAAGCGCTGACCCTGGAGAAGCGCGATCGCCGCCCAGCGCGCGGCGGCGAGGATCTCCCAGTATGCCAGTTCGGCCGCCGTGATCGACGCATCCGATCCGGCGTTGTAGCCGGCCAGCAGGTCCTCGCGGCTGGCGATGCCGCCGGCCGCCAGCGCATCGTTGCCGAAGCGCCAGCAGCGGGCACAGAACCAGCCGAGATCCTCGCGCGGGTCGCCCCAGTGGCAGAACTCCCAGTCGAGGATACCGGTCAGGCGGGAATGCTCGACCATGTAGTTGCCGGTGCGGAAATCGCCGTGGACCAGTACGGTCGGACGCGGCGCCGGCCGGTTGGCGAGGAGCCAGACCAGCACGAATTCCAGCGCCGGTCGCGCGACGCTCGCCTTGTCGAGGGCGTGGCGCATTTCCGCAATTGCCGCGCCGACGGCGTCGGGCTCAGGCAGCGGAAGGAATGCAAGGTCCGCGCGCGGTGGGCGGATCGTATGGATCCGCGCGAGCTGGCCGCCAAGCTGGCGCGCGAGATCGGGACCATGCCGTGCGAGGTGCGGATCGCGCACGATGCGACGCCCCTGTGCCGTGCCGCGAATGAGCCGCTGCACAGCGAATGGTGCACCGATCACTGCCCGGTCGGCGCACTCGGCGATCGGCTCGGCTACCATCACGCCCGCTTCGTGCGCCGCACGGATGCAGGCAAGCTCGCGCGGCCGATCGAGGCTCATCGGCAGCCGCGCCACGGCGTCGGTGCGCAGCACCAGTGAATGCGCGCCGGCCCGCGGCCCGCCCTCGATCACGCACGTCGATCCGCCAGTTCTCCTGCACCGCGCCGCCCGAGAGGCGTTCCGCGCGCGCGATATCGACGCGACCAGCGCCGACAGCGCCCGCGAGCCATGTCGCCAGGGGCTCGAGGTTGGACGGGTCGAGGGTGCGTGGGCCGGTCGCGGACATCGTCACTCCGTCGGCAGGAGATGCCCGCCATCGACGGTCAGGACGCTCCCGGTCATGAACGAGCCGGCATCGGACGCCAGCAGCAGCAGCGGCCCGTCGAGTTCCTCGGGCGTACCGAGCCGCTGCATCGGCACATGCGCGATCATACGCTTGCCGCCATCGGTGTCCCAGTAGGGCGCGTTGAGTTCCGTCGCGATGTAGCCCGGGCGCGATCGCATTGACGCGGATTTTGTCGCGCGCCAACTCCAGCGCCATGTTGCGGGTGAGCGCGATCACCGCCGCCTTGGACGCCGCGTACGCCGATAGCGTCTTGATCGCGCCGAGCCCGACGATCGAGGAAATATTGACGATCGAGCCGCCCTTGCCGGCCGCGATCATGCGGCGCGCGGCCTCCTGGCCGACGTGGAACACGCCGTCGAGGTTCACGTCCATGATCTTGCGCCACTGGTCCTCGCGCATCTTCACGAACCATGCGGGATCGGTGATGCCGGCATTGTTGATGCAGATCGAGATCGGCCCGAGCGCCGCTTCGCCGGCTGCAAAGGCGCGCTCTACGTCGGCGCGGTCGGTGACGTCCATCGCGACCGCGTGCGCCACCCCGCCCGCGGCCGCGATCCGTCCGCGCAGCGCTTCAAGCCGATCCGCGCGGCGGGCAGCGACCACGACTTTGGCGCCTGCTCGCCGCCAGCACCGTCGCAAAGTGCTCGCCGAGCCCCGACGAGGCGCCGGTGACCAGCGCGACCTTGCCGGCCAGCGAGAAAGGATTGGATGACATTCGATCTCCGACGCGATGTGGCTCAGGCGCAATTCACCACTTCCGGGCCGGAGATGCAATTTTATGGCGTGAGGCGTTTGCGCAGAGCCGCTACGCGGCTCGGCAACCGCGGCAAAAAATGCGACCGCGCGGAGAGAAACCGCCTATTCCGCTGCCTCGCGACCGCCGAGCACGCCCGGGAGTTCGTTGAAGAGGCGCCCGACGACGGTGCGCAGATGGCGCTCGACGACCGAGAACCCCGGCTTCTTTTCGAACGTGCGTTCGTTGAGGTAGAGCGCGCGATTGATCTCGATCTGGAGCGCGTGCAGGCCGCGCTGGGGGCGGCCGTAGTATTCGGTGATGTAGCCGCCGGCGTAAGGGCGGTTGAGGTGCACGGTGTAGCCGAGCGCCGTCAGCTCCTCGCGCAGGAAGCGCGTGAGCCGGCCATCGCACGAGGCGCCGAACCGATCGCCGAGCACGAAGTCCGGCCGCTGCGGTCCGACATAGCCGGTCGACGACGACGGCATCGAGTGGCAGTCGATCAGCATCGCGGCGCCGAACTGGCGTGCGGTCGGTGTCGATCAGCGCGGCGAGCGCGCCGTGGAACGGCTTGTAGAGGCGCTCGATGCGCTCGAGCGCGACCGCCAGCGGCAGCCGCGTGCGATAGATCTCCTCGGCATCGGCGACGACGCGCGCGATCGTGCCGAGACCACCGGCGACGCGGATCGAGCGGGAATTGGCGAACGCCGGGAGCGGCTCGTCGAACAGCTCGGGATCGAGCTCGTAGGGCTCGCGGTTGACGTCGACGTAGGCGCGGGGAAACCGCGCCGCGATCAGGGGCGCGCCGAGAGCTGCGACGCCCGCGAACAACTCGTCGACGTAGCAGTCCTCGGATTTGCGCAGCGCGTTGGCGGTCAGGCGCGAGGCGGCAAGGAAGCTGTCGGTATAGACGCGCCCGGAATGCGGCGAGCAGAATACGAACGGCACCGTCTGCAGCCGCGGCATCGCCAGCGAATAGGGCGGCGACAGATGCTGCTCGATGGCGGTGCGCTCGTTTTCCAGCATGTCTCTTGCCAGCTCGTTTCCGGGTCGCGGCGATGGGTTCGCGCCGCCGGTCTATCGCATTTCTGGTACGCGCTGCGACGCGCGCGGCCCTACGAATGACGCCCCTCATGACAGCCACAAACAAGATTGCCAAGTGCGGCTTGCCCTGTCCATCATAAGCGTGCGCAGTGGCGAAGATTGTGGTGGAGCAGCGTATAGATGTCGCAGAAAACGCCGGTTTCAAAGCATTCCAGGCGCACGTGTGCATGGCGGGATACGTCGTCGCATGGCCGCGGTGACATGCCCGCCCGACCCAGCGGCCGGTACCGCCCGGACCGCTCCGGTCGTTCAATTCCCTGGCGATGAATTTCTGTGTGTTCATCTCCAATTTACCAAATTGACGTCAGATTCCAAAGTCACGAGCTCGTCGGTCCATAGTCCGGCATGCGGCCGGGACGGGGGCGGGTGGGGGGCGCGACGATGACGGCAAAGGTATCGGCACTGTCCACGCAACGCATCCTCCTCGCGGAAGATGACGATTCGATGCGCGGATTTCTCACTCGGGCCCTGATCAAGGCGGGGTACGACGTCATCGCCTTCGCCAACGGCGCCGAGGCCTACGATCGGCTCAAGGAAGAGCCCTTCTCGCTCCTGCTGACCGACATCGTCATGCCGCGCATGGATGGCATCGAGCTGGCGCGGCGCGCGAGCGAGATCGACCCCGAACTCAAGATCATGTTCATCACCGGGTTTGCGGCCGTGACGCTCAATAGCGACAGGCCGGCGCCCAAGGATGCCCGCGTCCTCTCGAAACCCTTCCATCTGAAGGATCTCGTGGCCGAGGTCGCCAAGCTGCTTTCGACCCCCTGAGCCCGCGCGGCGGCTGGCGGACGCAACGAAATAGCGCCGTCCGGGATTGCTCACGAGGTACGCCGGCAGCGGCGATCGCGGCATCCCCCGTTCGTTGTGCTCTCCAAGCGACAAACCTTTGACAAGCTGGCCACCCCCGCATCACAATGGTCGGGTAGGTGGATTTCGCCGTCGTGGGGACGACGGTGACCGGGGGCTCGAAGTGTTCCCCATGTCGTGATGTCTTGTGTGTTGGTGCGTATCACCTGTCGCGTGGCCGATCGTGTGTCTTGGCCCGGTGACCTGTGACGTACGGCGTACGTTAGCGTATCGGAAGCGAGTATCGTGCGTTCATCGTTCGAAAAACCGGGGTTCGACAGGGCTGGCCGATCCAGGGGCCAGACCCAGCCGCAGCGGCCATGCAGCACCTCAGCCGGCGCCTTATAGCGCCCGCGTCGCATCAGCCCGCCCCCGTGCGCATCACGGCGGTTGCGGAACGCACCTCCGGCCACGACGAGCATCTGGGTTTTCTGCTCCGCGACATGCGCCTCGCGCTCCCGATGACGCCGGGCGAACTCGCGCTGCGGGTTGGGAGCTCGGTCGAGATCATCATGATCCTCGAGCAAGGGCGCTTGCGCGCGCTGCCGCAGTGGGAGGAGACCCAGCGCGTCGTCTGCGGGCTGTGCGCCCTCCATCATGTCGACCCACGCCCGATCCTCAATCGGATCGTCGAGCAGACGAGCCAGACCAGCCTCGGCGCCCCGCCGGCGCGCGGTCCAGGCGCCCTGCACCGGACCAGCGGCGGGCCCGGCGATGATGTTGCGTACGGCGAGGCGGAGCGGCCACGCCAGAAACGGGCCGGCGGTGACGCCAAAGCCCGCGCGGAAGCCGCGCAAGCCCTGGCGGGCCCCGTCGCTCTCGCAAGGGCCGGGGCGAGTGCTGATGGCCGTCGCGGGGCCCATGGTCGTGGTCGCCGCGGTCGTTTGGGCCATTCAGGCGCAACCCCGGGCCTGCGCGCGGCGATCGAAGCGTTGCCCCAGTCGCTCGCCCAGCCCATGCTGGCGGGGATGGATGGCATGGCCATGCGGCTGGCCCGGCGCCAGGACGGTCTGCGCTGGATCGAGGTGGCCGACCCGAGCAGCCGCAAGGCCGATAAACTCGACGTCGAAAAGCGCTGATTTCTGGGGTTCGGGAGCGGGGCAGTGGTTCTCGGCGACCAGCGCTGTGCTATGCGGGGGGCGGAAACGACGCCGGCATGGCTTCCCGTAGCCGGCGGCCTCCTCCCCGTTCCCCGCGTTTCGTCGATGGGGTGGGGCTGCCAGCTGCCCCGCGCCACGCAAAGAACAAGGCCCATGTCGTCCATTCCGCAGCAGAGGCTCGATCGTCTGGTCGAGCGCTGGCACACCCTCCAGGCGGCGCTCAACGCCGGCCCGAGCGCCGCCGACTTCGCGAAGTATTCGAAGGAGTTTTCGGAGCTCGACCCGGTCGTGTCGGCGATCGAGGCGCTGCGCCGGACGACGGCCGAGCGCGACGATCTCGCGGCCATGATCAAGGCCAGCGCCGGCGACCGCGAAATGGCGGCGCTGGCCGAGGAGGAGTTGCGCGCGGTCGACGCGCGGCTCGAGGCGCTCGAGCACGACCTGACGATCCAGTTGCTGCCGAAGGATTTCAGCCGACGCAGCCAACGTCGTCCTCGAAATCCGCGCCGGCACCGGTGGCGATGAGGCGGCACTGTTCGCCGCCGATCTCTACCGCATGTATTCGCGCTACGCCGAGCAGCACGGGTGGAAGTGCGATGTCATCTCGATGTCGGAGAACGATCTCGGCGGCTACAAGGAGATCGTCGCCTCGATCTCGGGCAAGGGTGTTTTCGCGCGGCTGAAATTCGAATCCGGCGTCCACCGCGTCCAGCGCGTGCCGGCGACGGAGGCGAGCGGCCGCATCCACACCTCGGCGGCGACGGTGGCGGTGCTGCCGGAGCCCGAAGAGGTCGATCTCCAGATCAAGACCGAAGACCTCCGGATCGACACCATGCGGGCCGGCGGCGCCGGTGGCCAGCACGTCAACAAGACTGAATTGGCCGTCCGCATCCTCCACATACCCACCGGCATCATCGTCGTCTCCGCCGAGAAATCGCAGCACCAGAACCGCCGCCTCGCGATGCAGGTGATGCGCTCGCGCCTCTACGAGATGCAGCGCCAGCAGGCCGACGACGCGCGCTCCGCTGCGCGCAAGGACCAGGTCGGCTCGGGCGACCGCTCGCAGCGCATCCGGACCTACAATTTTCCGCAGGGGCGCGTCACCGACCATCGCATCGGCCTGACCATGCATCGCCTCGGCGAAATGCTCGAAGGCGGCCCGGCCCTCGACGAGATGATCGACGACCTGATCACCGATCACCAGACCAGCCAGCTCGCCGCCATGGCCGGCGGCGGGCTCTGTGACCTGACCATGCGATACGAGCCGCCGCGTCGAAGCCTGCCGCAGCGTCCGCGACATGCTGCTTGAAGCGACCGCGCGCCTCGACCAGGCGGGCACTCCGGACGCGGCGACCGACGCCCGCCGTCTCGTCGCGCACGCGCTGGGGATGGACCGCGAGACGCTGCTCCGCGACCCCGACATCACGCCGGATGCCGCCGCGCTTACGCGGCTGGCCGATTTCCTCGCGCGCCGCGCCGCGCGCGAGCCGGTCGCACGGATCGTCGGCGCGCGCGATTTTTACGGACTGTCGCTCGCTCTTGGGCCGGCGACGCTCGATCCGCGACCCGACACCGAGACCGTCGTCACGATCGCGCGCCATATCGCTGAGCGCATGGAGCGCGTCCGACGACGGGCCGCTGCAAAATCCTCGATCTCGGCACCGGCAGCGGCGCCATCGCGCTTGCGCTGCTCAGCGCGCTGCCCGACGCCGAGGCCGTCGCCACGGATATCAGTCCCGCCGCCCTCGAGGTCGCGCGCGCCAACGCCGACGCCATGGGCTCGCCGGTCGGATCCGCTTCCTCGCGTCGCACTGGCTCGACCGGGTCGATGGCACGCTTCCACTTGATCGTGGCAAACCCGCCATACATTCCCACCGCGGACATCGCCGGCCTGGCACCCGAAGTCGCACACTTCGACCCGCGCGCCGCCCTCGATGGCGGACCGGACGGCCTCGACGCCTATCGCGCCATCCTGGCCGCCATCGGCCGGGTCCTGGCGCCCGGCGGATGGGCTGGTTTTCGAGGTTGGCGCGGGCCAGGCCGCCGATCGGTTTCAGCCCTGGCGACGGCGCATGGCTTGGTCGCGGCGCCGGCTCGACTGGCCGCCGCTGCGCGACCTGGGCGGCACCATCCGCTGTGTTGTGGCTGCCACACCTGGGTGCGACGTCAAAAAAACACTTGGAATCGAGGATCGATCGGTCTAGCTTAGCTCCCAGGCAAAGCGCGTGGCGTGCCTTGACCAAAGCGATCGACCGTAGGATCGCAGGCGAGAAGGCAGGCCCGGCTGGTGAGAGGCAGAGTATGGCGCTGTTGGCGCCCAGACTGCCAAATCCACCTCAACTCAGTGATCGAGACGTGTGTCGCACCTTGGGGCCTAGGGTCAGGGGCGGTGCGTAGAGGATCACAGGGACATCTCTGATGTTGGTCGGTGTAGTGCGGGCTTCGTAGCATGTCGCCGCGACGGTGTGGGGAGACGCAAAGCGTCTCCGATCCCGTGACGGGCCCGCTCGGAATTGGAGCCACGATTTGGATGGCTCCGGCGTGTATGAACACGCAAGAAACCTTCGAGGAAAGAACGAGAGCCTATGAGGCAGGGTCAGCAGCATCGCCGCGGGCGTAGCCGCGGGAGCAGCGGTGGCAATGGCGGCCATACCAATCACGGCAGCCAGAATCAGCGCAAAGGGCAAAACCCACTATCTCGCAGCTTCGAGTCCAACGGTCCCGACGTAAAAGTCCGGGGTACGGCGGCCGATGTCGCCAGCAAATACATGACCTCGCGCGCGACGCGCAGACGTCGGGCGACCCGGTGCTCGCCGAGAACTATCTCCAGCACGCCGAACACTACAACCGCATGATCATCACCTACCGCGAGCAGCAGATCCTGCAGGGCGGTGACGCGACCGGCCGCCAACGGCCATCGCATGCGGACGGTGAACGAGTACGGCGAGCACGCCGACAGCGATGATCCCGAGCCGATGGATCCCGGCATGGGCGATCAGCCCCCGATGCCGACGTATTCCCGTCAGCCCGGCCAGGACGGCCAGCCGCGCTTCGAGCCGCGCCCAGAGTTCGCGCCAGGACTCGCGTCCCGATACACGTCACGAGAACGGCCGCACGATGACCGGCGCCCCCAGGATGACCGGCGCCCCCAGGACGAACGCCGTCCCCAGCAGGGCCGCCAGCAGGAGCACCGCAACGAACGCGGCGGCGACAATCCCCGCTTCCGCGACCGGCGGTTCGAGCGCACGACCGTGGTGACCGCCCCGAGCGGATCGAGCGCAGCGAACGGCCCGACCGTCCCGAACGCACGGACCGGCCGGAACGCACGGACCGCCCAGAACGACCCGAGCGGCCGGAGTATCGCAGCGAACCGAACGAATCGCCGCCGATCGATCGGGCCGATGCGCAGCCCGCCGCCTGTCGCGGATCAGCCCCAGCCCGTCATCGAGGCCGTGGAGCCGCCCGCCGCACCGCGCGAGCCGGCGCCGTCGCGCCGCCGCGAGCGCTCCGACATGATGAAGGATCAGCCGGAATTCCTGCGCCGCCCGGTCCGCCGGCCGCGCCGCGAGGAAGCCGCATCCGACAGCGTCCGACGAGGCGCCGAGCGGCGCCGCCGAGCCGCAGGAAAAGCCCGGCTCCTGAGGCCACCGCCCTCGCTTCGCCCGGCGAATCGTGCCTCATCTGAGGCCACGGTTGCCGTTCGAACGAACGAGAGGGTGCCATGACGGAGCAGACCAGCGCGCGCGCCTCCCGCGCCCGCGGTGCCGGCGCCAAGACCTCGAGCACGCCGCCCGCCGCCGCGACTAAAACGCGCGCCGCCGCGCCGCGGCTAAGCCGACGTTCAGCAAGAAAACCATCGCGCTCGTCTACGATTTCGACGGCACGCTGTCGCCGCGGCCGATGCAGGAATACACGTTCCTGCCCAAGATCGGCGAGGATCCCAAGGCGTTCTGGACCGAGGCGAATACCACGGCGCGCGCGCACGGCGCCGATCCGCTGATCACCTACATGCACCTCATGTACAAGAAGGCCAAGGCGCGCGGCATCCGCATCGACCGCGAGGACCTCGTGGCGCTGGGCCGCGCGGTCGAACTGTTCCCCGGCGTCGACGAATGGTTCGGCGAAATCGCGGACTACATCGCCATCCGCGCCGAGAGCCAGGGCGTGACGCTGCGCCACTACCTGATCTCGTCCGGCCTCGTCGAGATCATCGAAGGCACGCGCATCTTCCCGCACTTCCACAACGTGTTCGCTTCGGAATACTGGTTCGAGGCCTACGACGTTCCCTACCCGAAGCGGGTCATCACCGACACCGGCAAGACGCAGTACCTGTTCCGCATCAACAAGGGCATCGAGAACCTCGGCGACTCGATCAACGAGCACATGCCCGAGGCCGCCCGCCCGATACCGTTCGCCAACATGATCTATTTCGGCGACGGCGATACCGACGTGCCCATCGATGGCCGTGATGCGCAAGAACGGCGGCCACGCCATCGCCGTCCATCCGCCCGGCAAGGCGCGCGACCAAGTGCGTCGACCTGTTCAAGGCCGGCCGCTGCGATTTCTTCGCGCCCGCCGACTACCGCCGAGGCTCCGAGCTGTTCAAGCGCACCACCCTGCTGATCGATCGCATCCTCGCCGACATCCGTGTCGAGGAGGAAGCGTGGCGGCTCATCGCGCGCGATCGATAAATAGGCTTGTCCTTTTCCGCGGTCGGCAACGGCCCGCGCCAGAGGCGCGCCTTCGGCGCGACGCCACTGCCGCCGCGGGGCTGCCTCACCGGTTGGAGTTCTTACCTCGCGGCCTTCGGCCGCTACCGAGTGTTCGAGCGCCAAGTCACAAGAAAGAAGGGGGTGCGGGGACTGGTCCCCGCGTCGCGAAGCGACCAAGGCCCACACCATTGACCAAACGCGCAATATCGGCCGATCACCACATTCTCGATCCCGGGATGCGGGAACGCGCGGCTTCTGCTATGGGAGCGTCTCGCATGTGCGCCCAGGACCTTGTTCGTGCCATGCCGCCCGCCGCTACATCCACATCGACCACCACCGTCCGGCCCGAGTGGCGCGATGCCCGCCGCATCGTCGTCAAGATCGGCTCGGCGCTGCTCGTCGAGCGCACGACGGGCCGGCTGAGGTCGGCGTGGCTCAACTCGATCGCCGACGACGTGAAGGCGCTGGCCGTCGAGGGACGCGAGGTCATTCTCGTCTCTTCGGGCGCGATCGCGCTCGGCCGCCACGTCCTGCGGCTGCCGAAGGGCGCGCTGGCGCTGGAGCAGTCGCAGGCGGCGGCGGCCGTCGGCCAGATCAGCCTGTCGAGCGCCTACCAGGAGGTCTTCCAGGCGCGCGGGCTGACGGCGGCGCAGGTGCTGCTGACGCTCGGCGATACCGAGGAGCGGCGGCGCTATCTCAACGCGCGGCGCACGATGGATACGCTGATCTCGTGCGGCGCGGTTCCGGTCGTCAACGAGAACGACACGGTCGCGACGGCCGAAATCCGCTACGGCGACAACGATCGCCTGTCGGCGCGCGTCGCGACGATGATGAGCGCCGACTGCCTGGTGCTGCTCTCCGATATCGACGGGCTTTACACGGCGCCGCCGGCCAAGGACCCGTCGGCCAAGCGCCTCGACGTCGTGCGCGAGATCACGCCCGAGATCCTCGCCATGGCGGGCGACGCCGGCACCGAGCTCTCGAAGGGCGGCATGGTGACGAAGCTCGAAGCGGCACGCATCGCGCTCGGCTCGGGCACCGACATGGTCATCACCGAGGGCGCGGCGCTGCATCCGCTGCGCCGGCTCGGCGAGGGCGCGCCGTGCACATGGTTCCTGGCGACGTCCGATCCGGTCGCGGCGCGCAAACGCTGGATCGCCGGCAACCTGGAGCCGCGCGGCATCATCGTCGTCGACGGGGGCGCCGAGCGCGCACTGGGGCAAGGAAAAAGCCTGCTTGCCTGCCGGTGTGGTCCGCGTCGAGGGCACCTTCGATCGCGGTGATGCGGTGACGATCCAGGCGCTCGACGGGCGCGATCTCGGTCGCGGGTCTGATCGCCTATCCCAACGACGAGGCGGCCGCTATCATGGGCAAGAAGTCGGGCGACATCGCCGCCATTCTCGGCCACGCCGGCCGCGCGGAACTGATCCACCGCGACGACATGGCGCTCAATCGCACGGAGCGGACATGAACCGTCCAGAACGCATCGACACCGGCGACATCGAGCGCGCTGATGCTCGACATCGGCGTGCGCGCGCGTGCGGCGGCAGCCGAGCTGGCGCTCGCGCCCACCGACCAGAAGAACGCCGCGCTCGCCGCCATGGCCGCCGCGCTTCGCCGGTCGCAGGCGGTAATCCTTGAGGCTAACGCGCTCGACGTCGCCGCCGTGCGCGCCGCGGGGCAGGCCGCGTCTTTCGTCGACCGGCTGACGCTGACGCCGGAGCGCATCGAAGGGATCGCCAAGGGCCTCGAGGACATCGCCGGCGCTCGCCGATCCGGTCGGTGCCCGAATGGCCGAGTGGGAACGCCCCAATGGCTTGAAATTCGAGCGCGTGCGCGTGCCGATCGGCGTCATCGGCATCATCTACGAGAGCCGCCCGAACGTGACGGCCGACGCCGGCGGGCTGTGCCTCAAATCCGGCAACGCGGCGATCCTGCGCACCGGTTCCGACGCCCAGCGCTCGGCGACCGCGATCCACGACTGCATCGTCACCGGACTCCGCGAAGCTGGCCTGCCCGAAGCGGCCATCACGCTCGTCCCGACCACCGACCGCGCCGCCGTCGGCCACATGCTGGCGGGCCTCAACGGCGCCATCGACGTCATCGTGCCGCGCGGCGGCAAGGGCCTCGTCGGCCGCGTGCAGGCGGAGGCGCGCGTCCCCGTGTTCGCGCACCTCGAAGGCATCTGCCACACCTACGTCGATCGTGGCGCCGATCTCGACATCGCGATCCCGCTGGTGCTCAACGGCAAGCTGCGGCGCACCGGCGTCTGCGGCGCCACCGAATGCCTGCTCGTCGATCGCGGCGCGCACGAGGACTATCTGACGCCGCTGGTGAAGGCGCTGCTCGATGCCGGCTGCGAGGTGCGCGGCGACGCCGCGACCGTCGCCGTCGATTCCCGCGTCAAGGCCGCCGCACCCGACGACTACGGCCGCGAATTCCTCGATGCCATCATCGCCGTGAAGACCGTCGATGGCCTCGACGAGGCGATCGCGCATATCGCGCACTACGGCTCGCAGCACACCGACAGCATCGTCACCGAATGCCACGGCACCGCCGAGCGCTTCCTCGCCCGCGTCGACAGCGCCATCGTTCTGCACAACGCCTCGACGCAATTCGCCGACGGCGGCGAGTTCGGCTTCGGCGCCGAGATCGGCATCGCCACCGGGCGGCTGCACGCGCGCGGACCGGTCGGCGTCGAGCAGCTCACGACCTTCAAATACGTCGTGCGCGGCACCGGCCAAACACGCCCATAACTATAGCGACGATCAGGGGGATCACCATGCGGATCATCGACCTCTCACTCCCGATCGCCGCCGATCATCCGCGCTGGAAGACCGAAGTCACCGCCACTGGCGACCTGGCAAAAGGGCGACCTCGCGCAAGTGACCTGGCTGAAGGTGTCCTGTCACGCCTTTACCCACGTCGATGCGCGCCGCCACATGTTCGCCGACGGCGCGACGATCGAGGCGACGCCACTCGACGCGCTCGTCGGACCCTGCGCCGTCGTCGACCTCATGGACATCAAGCCGAACGAGGCGATCGGTGCGGAAAAGCTCGCGGCGCGCGGCAAGCACATCACGCGCGGCGGCATGGTGCTGCTGAAAACCAACTGGGATCGCCAGCGCTCGCCGACCACCAAGGAATTCTGGCTCGACAGCCCCTACCTCACGCGCGACGCCGCCGAATGGTTGCTCGCCGCCGGCATTCGCACCATCGGCTACAGCTTCCCGCAGGACTACCCGATCCGCCTGCTTCTCAAAGGCGAGACGCGCCCCCTCGCCGAGCAGGTGACGCACGACGTGCTGCTGCGGGCGGGCGTGCACATGATCGAGTACGTGGCCAATACCGCCGATATCCGCGAGGCCAACGTATTCCTCTCCGCCGCACCGCTCAAAATTCCGGGCGCCGACGGCGCCCCCGCGCGCGTCTACTGCATCGAAGGGTTGTAGGGGTTTTTCTTGCCGCCGACGCGTACGGCTCCGCCTCCACGCGCGGCGGAGCTGCCTCGCGGTCGCATTCTCACCTTGCGGCCTTCGGCCGCTGCAGTGGTCCCCATGTCGCACGGCGACTGCTTCTTTCGCGTGATCCGACTTAACTCTTCAGCAGCGCATTCAGGTCGGGCGTGGCGATCGTGCGGTCGAGATAGCCGAAGGTGCCGTTGTCCTTGACCTCGCGGGCGGCGTCGATGAGGCCGGTCACGGCGGCGCGGTAGAGCGAGGTCGCGAGGCTGATGCGTTTGACGCCGGCAGCCGTGAGATCGGCGACGGTGAATGAGCGCCCTTTGATGCCGACCATGAAATTGAACGGCCGCTCGAGGCTGGCGCAGACCTCCTTGATTGCCGCGAGATCCGGCAGGCCCGGCGCGAACAGGACGTCGGCGCCGGCTTTCTCGTAGGCCTTCAAGCGCCGGATGGTGTCGGCGAGATCGGGATTGCTGCGGATGAAGTTTTCGGCCCGCGCCGTGAGCAGGAATTTTGTCGGCAGCGCGCGGGCCGCCGCGACGGCGGCCTCGACACGGCGAAGGGCGTGGTCGGCATCGTAGATGGGCTTTTCCGGCTTGCCGGAGGAGTCCTCGATCGAGCCGCCGACGAGACCGACGGCAGCGGCGTCGCGGATCGTCAGCGCGGCATCCTCGGGCGCATCGCCGAAGCCGTTCTCGAGGTCGGCGGCGACGGGGAGATCGGTCGCTTCGACGATTGCCCTCGCGTGGGCGATGGCCTCGGCGCGCGAGACGCGGCCGTCGCGCCGGCCGAGCACGCCGGCGCAGGCGCCACTCGAGGTCGCCAGCGCCTCGAAACCGAGGCCGGCAAGCAGCCGCGCCGAGCCCGCGTCCCAGGGGTTCGGGATGACGAACGCGCCCGGCCGCTCATGGAGGGCAGCGAACCGGCGGGCCTTTTCCTCGACTCGTCTGAGCCATCGTTGTTCTCTCCTGACTAGGACGTGGTGCCACCTGATGGAATGATCGTCCAGTAGGACCGCATCATGGCGGCGGCGATCTCGTCTGCGCCGAGCACGACGGAGGTAGCGCCGCAGCTTTTCAAGTGTTCCTGTTCGGCACTCGAATGGCCGCGCGCGAGAATGACGAGGTCGGGGCTGATCGCACGCCCCTGTGCGACGATCTGGCCAGCCTCGAAGTTCTCGTGAATCGCGACGAGCAGGCAACGCGCCTTCGCGAGGTTGGCGGCGGCGAGGCTCGTCACCGCGTTGGCGACCACCGCCTCGATGCCCTTCTCCTTGAGCGCGTTGACGACGTCCTCGCTCTCGTCGATCACGAAAAGCGGTATGCCGGCATCGAGCAGCGCGCCACCAATCCGATGCCCGACGCGGCCATGGCCGACGAGGACAGCGTGGTCTCGAGCGTCGTCGCCTCGATCGTCTCCGGCATCGCTTCTCGCCGGCTTCGCCGCATCGACGACGCCGTCGTACTTGTCGATCCAAGGTTTCAGCCGATCGAGCGCGAGGAAGATCATCGGATTGGCCACAATGGAGAGGAGGGCGCCCGGCGAGGATCAGATCCCGCGCTTCCGGTAGCAGCACGCCGAGGATGACGCCGAGGCCGGCCAGGATGAAGGAGAACTCGCCGATCTGCGCGAGGCTCGCGGAAATCGTCAGCGCGGTCCGGAGCGGATGGCCGAAAGCGAGCACGATCGCGAGGGCAGCCACCGACTTGCCGATCACGATGATGAGGAACGTCGCGATCACCGGCCAGAAATCGCGCACGATGATGGACGGGTCGAACAGCATCCCGACCGAGACGAAGAACAGCACCGCGAACGCGTCGCGCAGCGGCAGCGTCTCCTCGGCGGCGCGCTGGCTGAGCTCGGATTCGCTGAGGATCATGCCGGCAAAGAAGGCGCCGAGCGCGAACGAGACGCCAAACAGCTTGGCGGCGCCGAAGGCGAAGCCGAGCGCGATGGCCAGCACGCCGAGGCGGAACAGCTCGCGCGAGCCGGTATGTGCGATGTAGTGGAGCATCCACGGAATGAGCCGCCGCCCGACGATCATCATTACGGCGACGAACGCGAGGACTTTGGCGATCGTCAGCGCGACTGTGGCGATGACCTGGGACGAGCCGAGGCCGAAAGCGGCGTTGCGCTGCATGCTCCCGTCGAGCAGCGGCACCAGCGCCGGGATCAGGACCAGCGCGAAGACCATCGCGATGTCCTCGACGATCAGCCAGCCGATCGCGATGTGGCCCCGTTCGGTCGTGAGCAGCCGTCGCTCCTGCAAGGCGCGCAGCAGCACCACCGTACTTGCGACGGAGAGCGCCAGTCCGAATACGGGCACCTGCGCCGATCGACCACCCCATCAGGGCCGCCAGGCCCATGCCGAGCAGGGTTGCGACGGCCATCTGGACGAGCGCGCCGGGAATGGCGATGGCGCGGACCGACCAGAGATCCTTCAATGAGAAATGCAGGCCCGACGCCGAACATCAGCAGGATGACGCCGATTTCCGCGAGTTCGTCGGCGAGCGCCTGATCAGCGACGAAGCCCGGCGTATAGGGGCCGGCGGCGATGCCTGCGAGCAGGTAGCCGACGAGCGGGGACAAGCGCAGCCGCTGGGCCAGCGCCCCGAACAGAAACGCCAACGACAGGCCGATGACAATGGTGGATATGAGTGGGGTATGGTGCTCCATCCGTGGCCGGTTTCTCCTGTGATGCGATCCGATCCATCATGTTGATCCCGGACCGGATTGCAATATCGAGCGCCGCCCGAGACGACAACAGGTCGATTCAACGCGCGGCAAATTCCTGATCCCGGCGCAAGCTGCCGAGACACCCTGTGCCCGATCAGGTGGCTGCCGATTGCGGAGCCTGAGCCTCGGCGGGCGCAAACTTCTCCGAGGCCGGCTGAGCCATCGCCCTATAGAAGCCGAGCATGGCGCCGGCGATTTCTTCCTCGCCAAGCACGACCGCGCTGGCGCCGCAGCTCTTCAAGGTGAGCCTTCTCGGCCTCGGAATGCCCGCGCGCGAAGATCAGAAGCTCTGGACTGATGGCCCGCGCCTGCTCGACGATCTGACCTGCCTCGAAGTTCTCCGGGATCGCAACGAGCAGGCAGCGCGCCTTGTCGAGGTTGGCGGCCTTGAGGCTCGTCACGCCGTTGGCCGACGATCGCCTCGATGCCCTCGAGCCTTGAGTGCGATGACGACGTCCTCGCTCTCGTCGACACGAACAGCGGAACGCCGCTATCCAGCAGCGCCTCGCCGATGCGACGCCCGACACGCCCGTAGCCGACGATGAACAACGTGATCTCGAGCGGTCGTCACCTCGATCTCAGCAGGCTCCGTTTCGCTGGGCTTTGCCGCATCCGCGCCGACATCGTTCTTCTCGAGCAATGGTCGGAGCCGGTCGAGCGCAGGAAGAGGGCATCGGATTGGCGAGAATGGAGATCAGGGCCGCGGCCAGGATCAGATCCCGCGCAGCTGATGGCATGACGCCGAGGACGACGCCGAGGCCGGCCAGGATGAATGAGAATTCGCCGATCTGCGCAATACTCGCCGAGATCGTCAGCGCTGTGCTCAATGGGATGGCCGAAGGCGCGAACGATCGAAGAACGCGGCCAGCGGACTTGAAGATCATGATGATCATGAGGGTAGCGATCAGCGGCCAGGAATCGCGCACGATGATCGAGGGATCGAACAGCATCCCGACCGAAACGAAGAACAGCACCGCGAAGGCATCCCGCAGCGGCAGCGTCTCCTCGGCGGCCCGCTGGCTGAGCTCGGATTCGCTCAGGATCATGCCGGCGAAGAACGCGCCGAGCGCGAACGACACGCCGAACAGCTTGGCGGCGCCGAAGGCGAAGCCGAGCGCAATCGCCAGCACGCCGAGCCGGAACAGCTCGCGCGAGCCGGTGTGCGCGAGGTAGTGGAGCGTCCACGGGATAAATCGCCGGCCAAGGAGGATCGTCACGGCCACAAAGCGCGATGACCTTGGCAATCGTGAGCGCGATGGTGCGCGAGGACCTCCGATGAGCCGAGGCCGAAGGCGCGCGTTCCGCTGCATGCTGCCGTCGAGCAGCGGCACGATCGCCGGAATGAGAACGAGCACAAAGACCATCGCGATGTCTTCGACGATCAGCCATCCGAGCGCGATGTGGCCCCGTTCCGTGGTCAGCAGCCGGCGTTCCTGCAAAGCCCGCAACAGCACCACGGTGCTTGCGACCGATACCGACAGGCCGAAGACCAGGCCGGCGCCGATCGACCACCGACCAAGTACCGCAAGCCCCATCCGAGCAGCGGTCGCGACCGCCATCTGAGCCAGTGCGCCGGGAATCGCGATGTTTCGAACCGACCAGCAGATCCTTGAGCGAGAAATGCAGACCGACGCCGAACATCAGCAGGATGACGCCGATTTCCGCGAGTTCGTCGGCGAGCGCCTGGTCGGCGACGAAGCCCGGCGTATAGGGGCCGGCGACAATCCCCGCGAGCAGATAGCCGATCAACGGCGAAAGACGCAATCGCTGGGCCAGCGTCCCGAACAGGAACGCCAGAAGTCAGGCCGACAACGATCGTGGAGATGAGCGGAGTGCTGATGCGCCATTCGGTAGGATCGGCTCCTGAATGAAGGTGAGCTTCCATCATCGTGATCCGGGCGACAATGCAACAGTCGGCACACCCTTCCCCTTTCGAGGACGCCGACCGGCGACCTCGAGCGATGATTTCGAGGTGATTGGCACGTGAAGTCGGCCGAATTCAGCCGGGCGGCGGAAGGCGCAGGATCGCCAGGGCGAGGGCCTGGGCGCGCGGGACGATCGAATCCACCTCGAGATACTCCTCGACCGTGTGGGCATTGCCGCCGACCGGCCCGACCGCGCACAGCGTCGGGCAACCGACGCCTGCCGTGAATCCGGAATCGGCACAGCCACCCGTGAACTCGCCCTTCACCGTCATGCCGAGATCCTTCGACGCCGCCGCGTAGGCATCGAACAGCCGTTCGCTCTCGCCCGATTGCGTGAGGGGCAGGAATTCGCCGAGGATTTCCAGCGTCGCGGTGGTGCCGGGGACGGTCGCCATGTCGACGATCTTCTGGATCGCCGAAAGCGCGAACTTGCGATCGGCCGGCTTGACGTAGCGCAGGTCGATCCGCCCCTCGGCCGAGGGTGCTGTCGTGTTGACGCTCTGGCCACCCGAGACGAGACCGACGTTGACGGTGAGGCCGCGCGGAAGGTCGGTCAGCGCGTGGAGCGCGACGATCTTGTGTGCAAGCTCGCCGATCGCCGAGATGCCCTTCTCGAAATTGCCGCCGGAATGCGCGGCCTTGCCGAGCACCTCGCAGCGCATGAAGATGCCACCCTTGCGCCCCTGCACGACGTTGCCGGTCGGCCGGCCGGGCTCCGAGTTGAAGACGCATCTCGCTTCGCGCGCGACGCGCTCGATCACCGGCCGCGACGATGGCGAGGCGATCTCCTCGTCCGACGTGATAAGGCCCGCGAGCGGCGCCGGCGCCCCGCCCAAGCGCTTGAAGGCTTCGAGCACGAAGGCGTTCATGACGAGGCCGGCCTTCATGTCGGCGACGCCGGGGCCATAGGCGCGGCCGCCCTCGATCTTGAACGGCCGGCGTGTCGGCTCGCCTTTCGGGAATACCGTGTCGCGGTGGCCCATCAGGACGATCGGCTTCTCGTTGGTCGGGCTGTCGTCGAGGCGGACATGGATGGCGTTGCCGAAGGTCTCGTGCGGCTCGATACGCGTGATCAGCCCGCGTTCCTCGAAATGGCGCACGAAGCGGTCGCCGACCTTGTCGACACCCGCCTTGTCGTAGCTGCCGCCGTCGATGTTGACGACCTCCTCGAGCAGATCGAGCATCGCCTGGCGGTTCTCTGCGAGCCATCCGCAGATCTTCGTCTCGAGTTCGTTCTTTCCCGCCATGGCCGTGCTCATCCCGCAACAGCTTCCGCTGGGTTGTCCGCTGCGTCGATTAGAGCGGAAGGAAGCCGGCCCTGTCCAGTCCTCCCGCCCTGACAGGAGCGACCGCGCGCCGCACCGCGCCCGCGAGCGGATTAGTGGTCTATCAAGCACATCGGCAGATTTCGTTAGTCCGGCACGCTGGCGCGCTCGATGGAATCGCGCCCCTCCGGCCCCTATATCTGGGCATGGCACAGGAACATCGCATCAACCCCCGGCACCGCACCCTGAAAGGCGGCAAGATTGCGTTCGCCAACGACGCCTGCGTCGTCGACTGCGTCATCCGCAACCTGTCGTTGACCGGCGCGAGCATCGTCGTGCCGATGACCGTCGGCATTCCCAACAGCTTCACCCTGGTCGACGCTCACGGCGGTACGCGCCATCCCGCCCACATCGTCTGGCGCAAGGGCGAACGTGTCGGCGTCCGCTTCCTGGATATCCCCGACACGCCGCCGGTGGCTCGCCTCCCGCGCGCGGCGCGCCAGTTCAAACCCCGTCGCGACATCCATCGCGCCGCGTGATCTCAAATGACAGCGATCGATTAAGTCCCCGGCAAGGCATCTCCGCTAGCTTCCCGCGATCAGTCCTGCGGGCGGGAGACGGATGTGGCGGCAAGCTTAAGCGTTGTTCCGGAGTATGACGTCGAGGAACACCGCAGCCCCGGAACGGGTGCCGATGCCGTGTCCCTGACGGGCGTGCGGCGTACGTTCGGCGCGAGCGTCGCCGTCGACCGCATGGACCTCCACGTCCGCCCCGGCGAGCTTTACGCCCTGCTCGGCCCCAACGGCGCCGGCAAAGACGACGACGCTGCGCATGATCGCCGGCCTGCTGCGACCCGACGCCGGCACGATCCGCATCTTCGGCATCGACGCGCTCGCCGATCCGATCGCCGCCAAGCGCATCACCGCGTGGCTCCCGGACGAGCCGATGCTCTATGACAAGCTGACGCCGCTCGAATACCTCGAGCTGGTCGCGGGTCTGTGGCGCGTGCCGCCGGCCCACGCCGAGCGCCAGGCCGCCGAGCTGATCGACATGCTCGATCTCGGCCCGCATCGCCATCAGCGCTGCGAGGGTTTTTCGCGCGGCATGAAACAGAAGGTGGCGCTCGCCGGCGCGCTGATCCACGACCCGCAACTGATCATGCTCGACGAGCCGCTGACCGGGATCGACGCGGCGATCGCGCGGCAGGTCAAGGAGCTGCTGACGGCCCGCGTCCGCGCCGGCGCGACGATCATCCTGACGACCCACATCCTCGAGGTCGCCGAGCGGCTGGCCGACCGCATCGGCATCGTCCATCGCGGCCGCCTCGCGGTCGAAGGCACGCTGGCGGAGCTGAAGGACGCCGCCGGGCGCGGCTCCTCGACGCTCGAGGACGTGTTCCTGTCGCTGACGCACGAGAGCGCGACGCGGAGGAAACGCTGGTGCCGGCAGTAACAATGCCGGAGCCGGCGGCGTCATGAGATCGGCCCCCGGTTCGTTCCCCTGGCTCGTCGCCCACGACGTGCGCCTCAACTGGCGCCGCTTCACCGACATGCTGGGCGGCGCCGGCATCGTCGGCCTGACCGGGCTGTTCGTCGGTGGCGGCGTCGTCCTGCACCTCGTCGCATGGCCGGCGGTGCTGTGGCTCGAACCGCATGTGCACGGCGACGGCGCGGCGGTCATGCCATCCGCGACGGCTGTGTTCTGCATCTTCACGTGGATGATCGCGCAGAGCCTCTTCGGCGTCACGCGGACGCTCTACGACCGCGGCGACCTCGATCTGCTGCTCGGCTCGCCGCTGCCGGCGGCGCGCATCCTCGCCGCAAAGGCCGCCGCGATCGCCGCGAGCACGCTCGGCTCCATCGCGCTGCTGGTCGTGCCCGCTCGCCAATGTCGGCGCACTCGCTTGGCCAGCCCGCATGGCTCGCCGTGTATCCGACGCTGATCGCGCTCGCCCTGATCGCGACGTCGCTTGGCCTCGGCCTCTCGATCGCGCTGTTCTTCCTGCTCGGCCCGCGCCGCGCGCGGCTTTATACGCAGATGACCGGGCGCCGTGATCGCCGGCGCGTTCGTGCTCGGCGCGCAGATCGTCGCGATCCTGCCCGGGCCCGCTGCGCGACGCGATCATCGAATGGTTCGCCTCGGCGGGTGCGCGCGCCAAGGAGTCAGTGCGCCATGTCGTGTTCCTGCCCGTCGATGCCGCGCTGGGTGATGGCCGCGCCATTGCCGTGCTGCTCGCGACGGGTCTCAGTCTTTTCGCGCTTGCCGTGAACCTGCTCGCGACCCGCTTCGCGGCAGCCACGCTCGCGGCGTCAGGCGCGCCGTCGGGCAACGGCGGAACGCGCCGCGCCATGCACGCCCGTCCGCTTCCGCGGCGGCCTCGCCCGCAATCTCCGGCGCAAGGAGTGGCGGCTGCTGGCGCGCGACCCGAGCCTGTTCGCCCAACTCGGCCTGCAGATCGTCTACACGATCCCGATCGCGGTGGTGCTGCTGCGCAGCGAAGCGCTGCCGACGGCGCTGGCGCTCGCGCCGACCATCGTCGTCATCGCCGCCCAGGTCTCCGCGTCCCTCGCCTGGCTCATGGTTTCCGGCGAGGACGCGCCGGAACTGATGGCGTCGGCGCCGGTGCAGACGTCAGAGGTCGACCGCGCCAAGCTCACCGCCGTCGCGCTGCCGGTTTTCGTGATCGTCGCGCTGCCGCTGGCCGGGCTCGCGCTCGTCTCCTGGCGCACCGCGCTCCTGACCACGATGTTCGCCACCGCTGGCGCTGCATCGACGGCGCTCCTCAATTTCTGGCATCCGATGCCGGGCAACCGCCGCGGGATGCTGCGGCGCCACTCGCAATCGAAGCTGATCGCGCTGGTCGAGCACGCGCTGGCGATCCTGTGGGCGATCGCAATCGTGCTGACGCTGATGTCGAGCCCCGTCGCTCTCATCGCGATGGCGCTGGTGGTCGCCATCCTCGCCGTCATCCGCAGCCGCCACCGCCGCGCCGTGAGTTTTCCCAGCACCGGGCCCGCTGCGACCCTCGCCACCGTGACCGCTGCTCCCGCCCGCGTCTGATTCCCGCGCCGATCTGCGCTGCCGGTCGCCAGGGTTGCAGGGCCCAGGGTTGGCAAGTCCGCGCGTTTCGGCAACAGTCGTCCAAACCGCGCAACCAACTCAGAGACGGAGCCCGCCCATGGATTTCGGCATCCTCTTCACCTCGCATCCGCACAAGGATCGCGAACCCTATCCGCATCAGGCCGTCCATGCGCGCGTCACCGAGGAGATCGTCGCCGCCGATCGGCTCGGCTTCGATACCGCGTGGCTCGCCGAGCACCACTTCTCGACCGAGTACGGCATCATGCCGGACGTGTGGGTCTATGCCGGCTATCTCGCGGCGCTGACGAAACGCATCAAGCTCGGCATGGCCGTCGTGACGCTGCCGCTGTCGAACCCGGTGCGGGTGGTCGAGAACGCCGCCTTCGTCGACATCCTGAGCGGCGGGCGCGTCGCGCTGGGCCTCGGCTCCGGCTACCGCAAATACGAGTTCGACGGCTTCGGGCTCGACTTCGACGCACGCCGCGACATGCAGGACGAAGCGCTGGCGATGATGCTCGACCTCCTGCGCACAGGCAAGACCAGCCGCGCAGGCAAGTACTTTGCCGCCGCTGTTGAAGGCGACTACGAGTTGCTGCCGCAGCCGATCCAAAAGCCCTATCCGCCGCTCTATCTCGCCGGCGCGACGGACCGCTCGATTGGAGCGGCAGGCAAGCTCGGTTTCGGGCTGATGCTGTCGACGCTGACGCCGTTCGATACGCTCGCCGGCCAAGTCGCGCACTACCGCGCCAATCTCGCCGAAGCGAGCGCCGACGCGCGCGCCAATCCGGGTTTCGGAAAGATCGACATCGCGCGCTGGGTCTATGTCGCCGAGACCGACGCGCAGGCGAAGAAGGACAGCGCCGACGGCCTGCTGCGGCACCTGAACCATTTCTTCGGTGGCCATCAGTCCGGTTATCTCGGACAGGTCTCGCAGGGCAAGGACTCGGTTGCCGATGCGCTCGACTACGACACGCTGGCGCGCTCGACGATCATCCACGGGTCGCCGGCGACGGTCGTTGCCCGTATCGAGGAGCTGCGCGCCAAGACCGGGCTCACCTCGATGATGCTGCACTATCCGCCGTGGTACGGGACCGAGAAGGCGAAGGCGTCGCTGGAGCTGTTCGCGCGCGAGGTCATCCCGCGGCTGCGATCGCCGGCCAAGGCTGCGGAATAAGAGGATTGGACCAGGGCTGAGCGGCCGTCACACCGCCAGCAGGTCAGCGAGCGTCAGCGCGATCACCTCGGTCGCCTTGTACAGATCGGCGATCGGCAGCCGTTCGTCGGCGCGGTGCGCGTTCGCTTCCTCGATGGTGCGCGGCCCGGCGCCGTAGAGGACGATCGGAATGCCGTGCGCCGTGTAGTGGCGCGCGTCGGTGTAGAGCGGCACGCCGGTCGCGGCGATCGGCTCGCCCATCACCTCGCTGGCGCGGCGGCACAGCACCTCCGTCATCCGTGCGCCGGCGGCAAGGCGCTGCAGCGGTGCCGCGAACAGGATGCGGCGGACCTCGACGCGGGCTCCCGCAACCGCCGTCGCCGCTGCCGCGATCACCGGTGCGCAATTCGGCCTCGACCGCACCGACGTCCTCCTCCGGCACGATGCGCCGGTCGAGCCGGAACACCACGCGATCCGGCACAACGTTGGTGTTGATGCCGCCGCTGATGAGACCGATCGTGAGCTGAGGCGCGCCGATGCCGGGCGTTGCCGATACGCGCTGTTCGAGTTGCGGCCGCCACGCATAGAGCGCCGCCAGGATCGCCGTTGCCGCCTGGAGCGCGTCGACACCGGTCCACGGTTTTGCCGCGTGCGCGGAACGGCCAACGACCTCGACTTCGAGATGCAGGCAGCCGTTGTGCTCGGTGACGACGGCGTAGGAGAAACCGGCGCCGATCGCGAGATCGGGTTTGCTCAGGCCCTGCGACAGCAGATAACCGGGGCCGATCTCGCCGCCGGTTTCCTCGTCATAGGTCAGGTGCAGCTCGACCGTGCCGCCGAGGCGGGCGCCGCTCGCTTCGAGCGCCCGCAGCGCCCAGACGTACGTTGCGAAATCGGATTTCGATACGGCGGCGCCGCGCCCGTACATCCAACCGTCGCGGATTTCGGCGCCGTAGGGATCGAACGTCCAACCCGTCGCCCGGTGGCACCACGTCGCCATGCGTGTTGAGCGCGATCGTCGGGCCCGGCCCGAACGTGCGCCGCACGATGAGGTTGGTGCACGAGATCATGCCGTGCTTGGCGGCAGCTCCGCCGGCACCGCGTGGCGCTCGACGTCCCAGCCGAACGGCTCGATGCAGCTTCGCCGCGCGCTCGGCCGCAGGCGCGCAATCGCCCGGCGGGTTGTCGGTCGGGATCTTGACGAGCTCCGCCAGGAAGCGAACCTGCGCCTCGCGCTCGCAACCCGAGGAATGCCCGCAGCTTCTGATCGACGTCTTTGCTCATGATCGGGGTCCGTTCAGTCGTTCAGGCTTTGTGGGCGCGCAGGAAGTGCAGCAGCACGCGCATGGCCGCATCCGCATCTTCGAGCGTGATCGCTTCGGCGGGATGATGGCTGATGCCGCCGGCGCAGCGCACGAACAGCATCGCGACCGGGCACAGCGCCGCCATCGCCATGGCATCGTGGCCGGCGCCCGACGGTAGATGCACGGGTTCATGACCGACTGCGCGCGCGCTGGCATCGAGCGCGGCGATCAGACGCCGGATCGCACGCCGTAGCGGGCGCGCGATGCGTCGTCGCGATGCGCACTTTGAGGCCACGGCGGGCGGCGATACCCTCGATAGCGTTTTCGATTCCGTCGACGACCGCGTCGCGCGCGCCATCCACGGGCGCGCGGACATCGACAGCTGAAGCGCGTCTCGCCGGGAATGACATTGACCGCGCCGGGTCGCGCCTCGATCACACCGACCGTCGCCACGACATCGCGCGTCTCCTTCGCGATCCGTTCGACCGCGAGGATCATCTCGGCCGCCGCCACCAGACTGTCGCGGCGCATGGCCATCGGCGACGTTCCGGCGTGGCCGGCAATGCCCTGGACGGCGACGCTGAGGCGCCGGGCGCCATTGATCGCGGTGACGACGCCAAGGGGCCGGCCCGCACGCTCGAGCACCGGTCCCTGCTCGATGTGGACTTCTATGAAGCCGAGCGTGGAACCGCGCGCAGAACGCGGCGTCCGCCACGCGGTGAGGGTCACAACCGAAGGCGACGAGCGCCTCGCGCACGGACGCGCCCGCCGGTATCGCGATCATCGAACGTGGCGGCATCGAGCGTGCCGGCGAGCGCGCGCGAGCCGCGCAACGTCGAGGGGAAGCGGATGCCTTCCTCGTCACCGAACGCGACGACGTCGATCGCAACAGGCAGGCGTTCGCCCTGCTGGGCAAGGGCCTCGACCACGATGACGGCGGCGAGCACGCCGAGCGCTCCGTCGTACTTGCCCGCATTGCGCACGGTATCGATATGCGAGCCGACGAGCAGAGATCGATCGTTGTCGCTGGTGCCGGAATAGCGGCCGACGAGCGTGCCCAGCGCATCCATGCGCACGTCCATGCCCGGCGTCGCGCATCCAGCCGCGACAGCACGTCGGCCGCGCGGCGGTGCGACGGCGAGAGATAGAGGCGCGTCAACCCCTCGGCATCGTCCGTGAAGCGCGCGAACGCCTCCAGGCGATCCATCAATCGCCGGCCGAGCGCCAGATCGCTCATCGTGGCGCACTCGCGGGCGGATGCACCGTCTGCCAGTGGCGCGCGATGTCGAGGCGGCGCGCGACCCAGACGCGGTCGTGCCCGGCGATGTAGTCGAGGAAGCGCTCGAGCGCGGCGGTGCGGCCGGGCCGGCCGGCGAGGCGGCAGTGCAGCCCGACCGACATCATGCGCGGCGGCGATCTCGCCTTCGCGGTAGAGGACGTCGAACGTGTCTTTGAGGTAGGCGTAGAACTGGTCGCCGGAATTGAAACCCTGAGGTGTGGCAAAGCGCATGTCGTTGGCGTCGAGGCTGTAGGGCACGATCAGGAATGGACCGGACGGGCCGTCGACCCAGTAGGGCAGATCGTCGGCGTAGCTGTCGGCGGAATAGACGAAGCCGCCCTCCTCCATCGTCAGCTTGAGCGTGTGCGCGGAGCAGCGGCCCTGATAGAAGCCGAGCGGGCGCTCGCCCGTGACCTCCGTATGGATCCGCACCGCGTCGCGAATGTGCGCGCGCTCGTCAGCCTCGGTGAAATCCTTGTAGTCGATCCATTTGAGGCCGTGGCTGGCGACCTCCCAGTTGGCCTCGACCATCGCCGCGGCCTGCTCGCGACCGCGCATGAGGGCGTGAGCGACGGCGAACACCGTCACCGGCATCCCGCGCGAGGTGAAGGCGCGCCACAGCCGCCAGAAGCCGGCGCGGGCGCCGTACTCGTACATGGACTCCATGTTCATGTGCCGCATGGCCGGGCCACGGCACCGCGCCGACGATCTCCGACAGGAACGCTTCCGATGCCGGGTCGCCGTGGAGGATATTGTTCTCGCCGCCTTCCTCGTAGTTGATGACGAACTGGACGGCCACACTTCGCGTCTCCGGGGAAGCGGGCGTGCGGCGGATTGCGACCGTAGCCGCCGAGGTCGCGAGGGTAGTGGCTCGCCTCCGTCATGGCACGCTCGCCAACCTTGCTTTCGTGCGCTTCTGCGCGCGTCCGGGCGCGACGGCGATCGCCAGCCGGATCCCGCAAGGCATCGACCAGATCGAATTCGCGCCGCCGGCTCTCGATGTCCGCGAGATTGCGCTCGACGTAGTCGAGGTGCTCGTGGAGCAGCTTGCGCACCAGTGGAATTTTGCGCGCCCGAATGGCCTCGATCAGCATCCGATGGTCATCGGACGAGCACGACGCGGCTTGCGCCGACTGCAGCAGCAGCGTGATCAGCGAGGAACGCGTCACGAGGTCGGTGACGATGTCCGTCAGCACTTTGTTGCCGACCATTTCCGCGATGCGGACGTGGAAGGTGCCGAGGAGGCGGTTGCGCAAGGGCGCGTCGTTGCTCTCGATCGCGCGGCGCTCGGCTTCGTTGTGGCGCTCCAGCGCGACTAGATCCGCTTCGGTCGCCGTTTTCGTGAACTGCTCGAAAATCTCGCTCTCGATGATCCAGCGGGCCTGGAATATCTGGCGCGCCTCCTCGTGCGTCGGCTCGGCGAGGAAGGCGCCGCGGCGCGGTTTCAGCACGACGAGCTTGCTGCGTGCGAGGCGGTTCAGGGCCTGGCGCACCTTGGTCCGCGAGACGCCGAACGCGGCGCACAGCTTCTCTTCGCCGAGCTTGGCGCCGAGCGGCAAGCGCTGCTCGAGGACGGCCGTGGTGATGCGCTCGACGATCGCCTCGGTGCTCGCGCCGCCACCTTCGCCGTTGATGTTCCGCGGATTTGGCATCCATCCCGTATACAAGAGCAAAGCGCGTCCCGGAAGCTCTCCCATTGCGAACATACCGCATGACGCAGGATTAGGCAGCTCTCTGCCCATTCGCCGGGCTTGGCGATGAGATGTGCCCTGTATACAGTCAGTGATGGTCCGGGCGACGGAAGCAGTCTGGAGGAGGACTGCGGGTTCGGGCCGAACCGCAGGAAAGGTGCCCACATTTCAAGGGTGCGCGCAGGGCATCCGACGCGCGCTCGGCCGCATCCAGCGGCGGCGACCGACTGCGACGCGGTTTCGGCCGCACGGGATCGACAGCCAGTTCATGGCGTAGATGGAGACGCATGCAATGAAATCCACCACTTCCAAAATTGCACATCGAGCAGGCCTGCATGGCCGGTTCGATGCTGCTGCTGCTTGCCCCGGCGCTGCCGGCGCTCGCGCAGGGCAAGGTCCTGCGCATCGGCATGACGGCCGCCGATATTCCCAAGACCTCGGGCCAGCCCGACCAGGGTTTTGAGGGCAACCGCTTCACCGGCATTCCGCTCTACGACTCGCTGACGCAGTGGGATCTGTCGTCGGAAGACAAGCCGAGCGTGCTCATTCCCGGCCTCGCCACCGAGTGGAAGGTCTCCGACGCCGACAAGACCAAGTGGATATTCAAGCTCCGCCAGGGCGTGAAATTCCACGACGGCAGCGACCTCAAGGCGTCGGCGATCGTCTGGAACGTCCAGAAGGTGCTCGACAAGACGGCGCCGCACTTCGCGCCCGACCAGATCGGCGTCACCGTCAGCCGCATGCCGAACCTCGTCTCGGCCAAAGCGATCGACGACTACACCGTCGAGCTGACGACCAAGGAGCCGGACTAGCTTCATCCCGATCAACCTGACGAACCTGTTCATCGCCTCCCCCGCCCACTGGCAGAAGAAGTATGACGCGCTCGCAAGCGTCGCCGATCCCGCCGAGCGCGCCAAGCAGGCCTGGGCCGCCTTCGCCATCGACGCGTCGGGTTCCGGCCCGTTCAAGATGGCGAGCTTCTCAGCCCGTGAGCGCGTCGAATACGCCGCCAACACGGACGTACTGGGACGCCAAGCGCGTGCCGAAGATCGACCGCGTCGTCCTGCTGCCGATGCCGGAAGCCAACGCACGCACGGCGGCGCTGCTGTCGGGCCAGGTCGACTGGATCGAGAACCCGGCGCCCGATGCGCTCGGCCCGATCAAGGCCAAGGGCTTCGTGATCAAGGCCAACGCGCAGCCGCACGTGTGGCCGTGGCAGTTCTCGTTCGCCGAGGGGTCGCCCTGGGTCGACAAGCGCCTGCGCCACGCAGCCAACCTCTGCCTCAACCGCGCGGAGCTCAAGGAAGCCCTCAACGGCATGATGGAAGTGCCCAAGGGCACGGTGCCGCCGGGCCATCCCTGGTGGGGCAATCCCAAGTTCGACATCAAGTACGACCTCGCCGCCGCCAAGAAGCTGATGACGGACGCCGGATTCGGTCCGACCAAGATGGCGAAGGTGAAGACGATCACCTCCGCGTCGGGCTCGGGCCAGATGCAGCCGGTGCCGATGAACGAGTTCGTCCAGCAGGCGCTGAAGGAATGCTACTTCGACGTCGAACTCGACGTGATCGAGTGGAACGCGCTGTTCACCAACTGGCGCCAGGGTGCCAAGGACCCGGGCTCGCGCGGCGCCCACGCGACCAACGTCTCGTTCGCGGCGATGGATCCCTTCTTCGCGATGGTGCGCTTCACGTCGTCGAAGACGGTGCCGCCGGTCTCGAACAACTGGGGCTACTTCATCAACCCCGAGTTCGACGAGCTGATCGCCAAGGCGCGCACGTCGTTCGCCGACAAGGAGCGTGACGACGCGCTCGCCGCACTGCATGCCCGCATCGTCGAGGAGGCGCCGTTCCTGTGGATCGCGCATGACGTCGGCCCGCGCGCGATGAGCCCGAAACTGAAGGGCGTCGTGCAGCCGAAGAGCTGGTTCATCGATCTCGCGACGGTCAGCATCGAGTAAGCCGCGGGGCGCCGCACGGGCGCCCGATCCGACAACCTGATCGTGGAGCGGACCGCAACGGTCCGCTCCACAGAGGGCCCAATGCTCACCTACATCGCCAAGCGGATCATCTACACACTGCCGATCATGCTGGGCGTGGCGATCGTCTGCTTCCTGCTCGTGCACCTCGCGCCGGGCGATCCGCTGGTGTCGGTGCTGCCGCCGGACGCCTCCGAGCAGCTCCGCCAGCAGATGCTGGTGCTTTATGGGTTCGATCGCCCCTATCACGAGCAGTTCTTCAAATGGCTCAGCCGCGCCGTCTTCGGCGATCTCGGCACCTCCATTCGCACCAATCGCCCCGTCGTCGCCGAGGTCAGCAAGGCCGTCGCCAACACGCTGATGCTGGCGGCGCTCGCGACATTCATCGGTTTCGTTCTCGGCGGCCTGTTCGGCTTCGTCGCCGGCAGCTTCCGCGACACCTGGATCGACAAGGTCGCCTCGGCGATCTCGGTGATCGGCGTATCCGTGCCGCACTACTGGCTCGGCATGGTGCTCGTGATCATCTTTTCGGCGCAGCTCGGCTGGCTGCCACCGACCGGCGCCGGGCCCGGCGGCTCCGACAACTGGGTGCTGGAACTGGGAGCACGTCCGCCATCTCGATCCTGCCGGCGATCACCATGTCGGTCATTCCGATGGGCATCATCGCGCGCACCGTGCGCGCGCTCGTCGCCGAGATCCTGTCGCAGGAGTTCATCGCCGGCCTCAAGGCGAAGGGATTGTCGTCGTTCGGCGTCTTTCGCCACGTCGTGAAGAACGCCGCGCCGACCGCGCTCGCGGTGATGGGCATCCAGCTCGGCTATCTGCTCGGCGGCTCGATCCTGATCGAGACGGTGTTTTCATGGCCCGGGACGGGGCTGCTGCTCAACGATGCGATCTTCCAGCGCGATCTGCCGCTCCTGCAGGGCACGATCCTCGTGCTCGCGAGCTTCTTCGTCGTCCTCAATCTGATCGTCGACGTGGTGCAGACCGCGATCGATCCCCGCATCGCGCGGAGCTGACGCCATGGTCCAAGCCATCTCCGCCGCACCCATGATCGACGATACCGCCATCGAGCGCTCGCCCGGCTACTGGGCGACGGTGTGGCGCCGCTTTCGCCGCGATCCCGTCTCGATGATCGCGCTGACGGTGATCGTCGCTGCTGATCCTCGTCGCCATCTTCGCGCCGTGGATCGCGCCGCAGGATCCCTACAAGGGCGCGACGCTGCGCCGGCTGCGGCCGCCGGGCACGCCGGGCTTCCCGCTCGGCAGCGACGAACTCGGCCGCGACATGCTCTCGCGCCTGATCTACGGCGCGCGGCTGTCGCTGTTCATGGGCGTGACGCCGGTGTTTATCGCGCTGTTCATCGGCTCGGCAATCGGCATCACCGCGGGCTTTGTCGGCGGCCTCGTCAATACGCTGCTGATGCGCACGATCGACGTCATCTTCGCGTTCCCCTCGGTGCTGCTGGCGATCGCGCTGTCGGGCGCCATGGGCGCGGGCGTGACCAACGGCCTGATATCGCTGACGGTCGTCTTCATCCCGCCGATCGCGCGGATCGCCGAAAGCGTGACGACGGGCGTGCGCGGCCTCGACTATGTGGAAGCTGCGCGCGCGAGTGGCGCCGGCGGCCTGTCGATCGTGCGCACACACGTGCTCGGCAACGTGCTCGGGCCGATATTCGTCTACGCCATGAGCCTGATCGCGGTGTCGATGATCCTCGCGTCGGGGCTGTCGTTCCTCGGCCTCGGGGTGCGGCCGCCGGAACCGGAATGGGGCCTCATGCTGAACACGCTGCGCACCGCGCTCTATACGCAACCGATGCTGTGCGCGCTGCCCGGTGTCATGATCTTCATCACCTCGATCTCGTTCAACCTCCTGACCGACGGCCTGCGCTCGGCCATGGACATCAAGGCATAGCGATGGCGAGCGATCGGACAGTGGCGACAGCACCGACGGCGCAAACAGCGGGCGCCGTCGCGCACCCACTGCTGGAAGCCGTGGAACTCGTAAAGCACTTTCCGATCAAGTCGGGCCTGCTCGGCCAGACCAACGCCGTCGTTCGCGCGGTCGACGGGATCACGTTCTCGCTCTATCAGGGCGAGACGCTCGGCATCGTCGGCGAATCCGGCTGCGGCAAGTCGACGACGGCGCGGGTGCTGATGAACCTCATTGCGCCCGACAGCGGCAACGTGCTGCTCAACGGACGCGCACCGGGGACGGCGGAGCTGTCGCTCAAGGCCTTCCGCTCGCAAGTGCAGATGGTGTTCCAGGACAGCTATGCGTCGCTCAATCCGCGGCTGACGGTCGAGGATTCGATCGCGTATGGGCCGACCGTGCACGGCCTCTCCTCGAACGATGCGGTCCGCCGCGCACGCCGCCTGCTCGATCGCGTCGGCCTCGATCCGCGCCGCTTTGCGGGGCGCTATCCGCACGAGCTTTCCGGCGGCCAGCGCCAGCGCGTCAACATCGCCCGCGCGCTCGCGCTGGAGCCGAAGATCATCATCCTCGACGAGGCGGTGTCCGCTCTCGACAAATCGGTCGAGGCGCAGGTGCTGAACCTGCTGCTCGATCTCAAGGAAGAGATCGGCCTCACATATATCTTCATCAGCCACGACCTCGAAGTCGTCCGCTTCATCGCCAACCGCGTGATGGTCATGTACCTCGGTCGCGTCGCCGAGATCGGGCCGACCGATACACTCTATACCGGCGGCCGGCACCCCTACACGACGGCGCTGCTCGGCTCGATGCTGTCGATGAACCCCGACGAGCGCACAATGGAAGCGCCGCTCGCCGGCGATCCGCCCAACCCCATCGATCCGCCGCCGGGGTGCCGTTTTCACACGCGCTGCAAGATGGCCGAGCCGGTCTGCGCCGCCAGCACGCCGGCGTTGTGGACCAGCGGCCCCGCGCATCTCGCGGCGTGCCACATGGTCGATACCGCCTCCGGCCACAGCAAGGCTGCCGCATGACCGGGGCAGTGGCGAACAACGCAGTCAAAACCAGCGAGGCCGTCCTCGCGATCCGCGGCCTCACGGTCACATTTGGTGGCGCCGCCAAGCCGGTGCGCGCGCTCGACGGTGTCGATCTGTCGCTCGGCAAGGGTGAGGTCGTGGCGCTCCTCGGCGAGTCCGGATCAGGCAAGAGCGTCACGCTGCGCGCGATCCTGCGGCTGCATCCACCGAAGAAATCCCGCATCGATGGCACCATCCACGTCGAAGGTATCGACGTCACGTCACTTCAGGGCCGCGCGCTGGAAGCGTTCCGCGGCAAGACCGTCTCGATGGTGTTCCAGGAGCCGATGTTGGCCATGGACCCCGTCTACACGGTCGGCCGGCAGATCACCGAAGCCGTGCGCAAGCACGAAGGGTGCTCGGAATCCACGGCACGCGCCCGCGCGCTCGAAATGCTGACGCTCGTGCGCATTCCGAGCCCCGAGCGGCGCTTGCAGGCCTATCCGCACGAGATGTCCGGCGGGATGCGCCAGCGGGCGATGATCGCGCTGGCGCTGGCAAGCAAGCCGCGCATTCTGCTCGCGGACGAGCCGACGACGGCGCTCGATGCGACGGTGCAGGTGCAGATTCTGCTGCTGCTGCGCGAGTTGCAGAGCGAGCTTGGCCTCTCGATGATCTTCGTCACGCACGATATCTCGGTCGCCGTCGAGGTCGCCGATCGCATCGCGGTGATGTACGCCGGCCGCATCGTCGAGACCGGCTCGGTGCGCGACGTCATCCGTGCGCCGCGGCACCCCTACACGATCGGACTCCTGTCGACGCGCGCCCATGGCGGCCGTCTCGAAGGCCATCGCCTGCCGGCGATCCCCGGCAGCCCGCCCGACCTCGCCAATCTGCCGCCCGGATGCGCCTTCGCGCCCCGCTGCACACTGGTGGCGGATACGTGCCGCACGACGATACCGGAACCGGTGGCGCTCGGGGGCGGCCATCTCGTACGCTGTCACCGGACGGCCGATACGGCGAACCGGCTCGCCGCCGTGCCGCCCGCGAGCACCGCCGGGAAGTGAACGCGCATGCGCATCCGCGTCATCAATCCGAATACGACAGCCGCCATGACCGAGACGATCGCGCGCGCGGCCCGCGACGCGGCGGCGGCCGGCACCGTGATCGACGCGGTGACCTCGTCGACCGGACCCGTCTCGATCGAGGGCTACTACGACGAGGCGCTGTCGCTGCCGGGGCTGCTGATCGAGATCCGCCGCGGCGAAGCGCTGGGCGCGGACGCGCACGTCATCGCCTGCTTCGACGACACCGGGCTCGATGCGGCACGCCAGATCGCGACTGCACCCGTCATCGGCATCGGCGAAGCCGCCTGTCACGCCGCGATGCTGATCGCCAACCGGTTCACGGTGGTAACGACGCTCGAACGCTCGATCCCGGCGCTCGAGCACAATCTGCTGAAGTACGGATTGGAGCGTCGCGCGCGGGTGCGGGCGGCCGAGGTGCCCGTGCTGGCGCTGGAGGATGAGGGATCGGACGCGCGGGCGCGCATCGATACGGAGATCGCCCGCGCGCTCGCCGAGGACCGGGCCGAAGCGATCGTGCTCGGGTGCGCGGGCATGGCGAAGCTTGCGCGCGACCTCTCAGCCGCGCACCAGTGTCCGGTGATCGACGGTGTCGGTGCGGCGGTGAAACTCGGCGAGATGCTGGCCGCGCTGGGTCTCAAGACATCGAAACGTGGCGGCTATCAGGCAGGGACGCCCAAGTTGCTCACCGGCCCGCTGGCGGGGATCATGCGGGGCGGCTGAAGCAACCCGCGGCCTCACACCGCCCCGCAGCGCAGGCGTGGCCTACTGCTTTTCGGGCTGCGGCTCTTCGCCGGCATTGATGGCTGCGATCACGATCCTGATCTCTTTGAGCAAGGCTGAATTGTCGAGCGTCGTGCCGTTCGCCGGCATCCCTTCCGCGGTCGCCTCGAGGCGCTGCGTGACATCGACCTCCCAGCGCTTGAGCGTCGCGAGCTTCTGGCCGCGCGTCAGACCGACGTGCTTCTCGATGTCGGCGGGCCTTGCAAAGACGGCTTCCGGATCCTGTCGCGCCTTGTCCGGAACGATGCGCATAATTTCTGACATGGTTGGTCCTCCGAGCCTGCGTCGAAGAAGAACGCCGGGCCCCATTGCCTGGTTCCCATCGTCCGGTTTCGGTCACAACCAGCCTGAGGGCTGTGACGCGCCCTTATCCGCCGATGTCGTCACGCGCCGTTGCTGCCCGAGGCGCCACGGGCCGCGCCGTGGCGCGGGTCGAAATAGCCGGCCTCGCCCTGTTTGGCGGCGGCAAGATCGGCCTCGATCCGGCAGACGACGCCGTCCGGCTTGAACTCCAGCCATGCCCTGAGATGTGGAAGCTTGCCGGACCTTTCAAGGAGCAGCGTCCCAAAGCCGCGGGCAACGGGCGGCGTCACAGGCGGCCCGCCCCGTTCGGTCCACAGCAGGACGATCCGCGGTGTGTCGCCGCGCTCGATCGTCCAGGAAACCGCGACGCGGCCTTGGGGTCGGGAGAGCGAGCCGTGCTTCAGCGCGTTGGTCGTCAGCTCGTGCAGCATCAATGTCATCTGCAGCGCCATCTGCGGCGGCACGAAGACGTCATCGCCGACGATATCGACGTTGTGCAACTCGCCGGCGCTGACCGCGATCTGCGAGGTGACGAGTTCGCGCAGTGACGCGCCCGACCAGTGCGCCTCGGTCAGTATGTGGTGCGCGCTCGACAGCGACTGGATGCGGCCGTTGAAGCGGCTGATGAACTGATCGATGGTGCCCGACGTGCGCCCGGTCTGAGCGGCGATCGACTGGACGATCGCGAGCGTGTTCTTGACGCGGTGATTGAGTTCGCCGACCAGAAGATTGCGCACCTCGTCGGCCTTGCGGCGCTCGGTGATGTCGCGGTTCGTCTCGCATACGAACTCGCCGCCGCCGGTGCGGATGAGCTGGAGGCGACAGTCGACCCAGATCTCGCGGCCGTCACTCGACGATTGGCGTACCTCGCCCGACCACGCCCCGTCCGCCGCAAGCCGCTCCATGAGAACGTCCCGCGACATCGGATAGCGCGTCTTCAGCAGATCCGCGGCCGTCGCACCCAGCGCCTCGGCCTTCTTGTAGCCGTAGAGCTCCTCGCAGCCGCGGTTGAACAGGATGATGCCTTCGTCGAGATCCCATACCAGCAGCGCCTCGTGGGAGAGCTCGATGACGCGCTGCTTCCTCATCAGCCGCAGGCTGGTGCGGCGCTGCTCGGTGATGTCGGTGTCGGTGCCGCACCACAGTATGACGCGGCCGTGGTCGTCCTGGACGGGCATCGCGCGCGAAAGAAACCAGCGATAATCGCCGTCGGCACTGCGGATCGGGAACGTGTCCTGCCACGTCTCGCCATTCTCGAGCGCGAGGGAAAACTGGCGCACGACGCGTTCGGCATAGTCGGGATGAATGACCTGCTGCCAGCCGCTGCCGGTCGCATCAACGGCGTTGACGCCGGTATAGTCGAGCCAGCGCTGATTGTGCCAGAAGGTGTAGCCCGACGGGTAGGCCATCCAGGCGAATTGCGCCATGTTGTCGGCAAGCGCGCGGAAACGCTGCTCGCTGAGCGTGAGCGATTCTTCCGCTGTCTTCCAGGCGGTGATGTCACGCGAGACGCACAAGAAACAATCGATCTCATTGTTCGCCGCACGGATCGACGTGACGACGACGTCCCACCACTTCTGTGTACCCTTGGCGGTCGGGCAAAGACCGTTGAAGCGGGCAGGCCCGCCGGTGCGCGCCTGCTCGAGGGCCGCGTCGATCGTGCCGCTCATCTCCTTGGGCCACAGATCTACCCAGCGCATTCCCTTCAGCGCCGTCCCGGCATCGACTTCCATCAGGGAGTAGCCGGACTGGTTGAGAAACCGGATGGCGCCATCAGGTTCGAGCAGCTTCACGCAGTCGGGACTGGCCTCCAGCAGCGCCGACGCCACACCGTCGCGCAGCCGTCGGCGCCATCGCAAAGGTATGTTGCGCGGCGTTCGAGGCGAAGGCGCGGCTGCGGCCACGTCGGGAGGCGGCTTTGATGTCATTTTGCCGAACGGTACCCCACTGGGCCCGGAAGCTGGCGCACCAGACGCGCCAAGCCCCGCAAGACCCCAATCAGATCGTGCGCTCCTTCACGGCGAGGCCGGTCCGTCGCGTGACGGCCCGGCTGCTCTGCTCTCCGCCCTCCCTCAAGACCCTTCATTGCCAGCATTCGATTGTCTCGTGTCCGCCTGGTCGGCCCTCAGGCCGCCGCGCCTCGCGAGCGCCCGCCAGCGCGCACATCGAAGAACAGGGCCTGACTGATGACAGCCTTCACCATCTCCGGTTTGAACGGCTTGGTGATCAGGAACGTCGGCTCCGCGCGCTCGCCGGTCAGCAGCCGCTCAGGGTAGGCCGTGATGAAGACGACGGGAATGTCCAGAGTGCTTCAGGATGTCGTTGACGGCATCGATCCCCGAGCTGCCGTCGGCCAGTTGGATGTCGGCGAGAACGATGCCCGGCTTCGTTTGCGCTGGGCGAGCTCGTTGGCTTCCTTGCGCGTCGTCGCAATGCCGACGACGTCGTGGCCAAGCTCGCTGACGAGCCCTTCGATATCGAGCGCGATCAGCGGCTCATCCTCGATGATCATCACTTTCGGCGGTGATCTGCTCGGCGATTTCCTGGCCCGCGGTATCGACCAGCCGGCGCACATCGTCCTCGGTTGTCTGAAGGATCGCGGCGATATCCGGCTGTCGGGAACTCCTCGAGGGCCGCCAGCAGGAACGCCTGACGCGGCAGCGGCGTCAGGGTCTCGATGCGGCGATCGACGACCTTGCCTTGCGTCGCCTCGACCGGTTCGGCCTCGTGGTTGATCGGCAGCGCCCCCCATACGCGGACGAACGTGTGATAGAGCGCAGCGCGCGGCGTGAGATCCCGGCGGAAGACCGCTGATCGGCGACCAGCGCTTCCAGCGTCGCAACAACGTAGGCGTCGCCGCGATCCTGCGACCCCGTCAGCGCGCGGGCGTATCGTCGAAGGTAGGGAATTTGAGGTGCGATCAGATCGGCAACCGAACTGGTCATCTACGGCTACTCCCCCTGTTGAGGCCGGGCTTGGCGCGGCTGGCCGAACGTGGCCATACCGTGTCGTTCCAGAACGCGCACGTGGCCATGCGGTTCCACGCTCCGATCAAAAAAAGCGCGCCCCGATCCTCCGTAAAAGCACAACGCGGTGGGGCATCGCCGGTTCCATCATATGGATGCGATCAGCCCGAGACTGGCGCGGGCGCGCGGGTTCGGGGTGTGCTCGCTGCCGAAATCCTCGGCGCCGGACACGCCCATCAGCTCGGCGAGCTTGCCGCGGGCGCGGTTGACCCGGCTTTTCATGGTGCCAACAGCACAGCCGCACATCAGCGCCGCATCGTCGTAGGAAAAGCCTTCCGCGCCGATCAACACCAGAGCCTCGCGTTGCTCCGGCGTCAGGAGCGCGAATGCCTTCATGAAATCGACGAGATCCATATGCCCGGTCTGGCCGTCCTTGACGCTGAGCTGCTGGGCGAGCTCGCCGTCGTGGTCCTGGACCTCGTACTTCCGCTTGCGCAGCTCCGACAGGTAGGTGTTGCGCAGAATGGTGAACAGCCAGGCTTTCAGGTTCGAGCCCGGATCGAAGCTCGCCCGGCTCTTCCAGGCCTTGACCAGCGTCTCCTGCACGAGATCGTCGGCCTGGTCGGCGGCGCCGCACAGCGATCGCGCGAAAGCGCGCAAATTCGGCACCAGCGCCGTGAGCTGCGCCTGCATGTCGTCGGAACTGGCCGCCGTCATTACTTGCGCTCCGATTTGCGCTCGGATTGGGCGAGATCATCGAGCAGCTTGGTGAACTTGTCGGGCAGCGGCTCGGAAAGCAGCCGCTTGTACTCCTGGCGGAGCTGATGGCCGATCAGTCCCTGTGCCTCGGACGGCAGGACGACATCGGTTTCATGGGGCGCGTTGTGGGAGGGCGCGTTATGGGGGGATGGTGTGGTCATAGCTGTCGGATTGGCCTCTTGCCGCATTTCGTCGTCACTGAGCTTACGATCGTTACCCATTCGTTCCCCCTGGTGCCCCGTGTCGCGGAGTTTCCTGGACGTGTGGCCCATCCAGGACGCCCGGCGGCGGCGAAATCGCTGTGAGGCCCACCCACAACCGTGACTTAACACGCGGGTGGCCGAATGGTTCCCGGCCGCACCGAGATATTTCCATTGGGGGGTCGGGGCCTAGTCGTCCGCAGTGTTCAGTGGCTGCGGGGCATGATTTTCTTCACTAATAATCCCGGAGGTCTATTCGCCCGGCTCCAGTACGTCGGTCTCGGTGCTCCGCGACATGATGAATCCCGCTGCCGCGACCGCCGCCACGATCGGCAGATTGCGCATGACGGCGCGCAGCAGGCCGGGGAGCGCGATCGGCGCGGCGGTCGTCAGCGCCGCCATCAGCAATTCGCGGTCGACGTTCGCCATGGCCGGGTCCTGCGCCTCGTCCGCCGCCCGTTCAACGCTCTCGGTGGTTTCGGCGGCCGGCTTCGCCGGTTTGGCCATCCGCGAATGGACGATCAACGCGACGAAGAGACCCACGACGACGAACCCGCCGGCGAGGATCAGCGAGCCCGTTTCGGCTCCGAATTCCCGATTGAGACGCATCGACAGGGCCGCCGTGCCGAACCCGGCCGCGACAAGAAACGGGATCGCCACGAGGGCGCGATTAACGACCTGATCGATCGCATTGTCGACCGTGGCCTGCGCGCGACGAAACAGACTGCCCAGCATGGCGATCCCCGACCTGGTTCAATTCAGACGAATTACGACTTCCAGAGCGCGCCGAGCACGAAGCCGAGGGCGCCGACGACGGCCAGCGTGGCCATCGGCTGATCCTTGATCGACTTGTCGACGGCAGTCTTCATGTTGCCGGCCACTTCCTGCACACGCTCGCCGGCCTCGCGGCCATGCTCGGCAACCGAACGCACGGTGGCGTCGGCTGTCTCATAAGCCTCCTCGAGCTTCTCGCCGGCTTTGCTCGCATACTCCGACGCCTTGTCGGCGACCTTGTCGGCGATGTCGCTCGCTGCGGCCTGCGCGCGTTTGGTATCGCTGTCGTGATGGGGGTAGCTCTTGGCGGTTTGCATCGTGAGGACTCCTTCGGATCAGGATGGCTGCTGTCGACTTGGCGCACCGCGCCACCGTTAGGGATACAGCCAGAACGTTCCGCACGCGTTTCGAGTTCCACGTGTCTGCCGAATTCCGCTGCGGCAACGTGACCGGCGCCCGCCCGAGCCGCAACGATCATCGCCAGAAGATCGAACGGATGGTCGAGCCGATCGCCGACGCCGCCTGCCGACCGGCGCCGGTGAAATTCCGCTGCGACTTGAGCCGCTCGAGGAAGCGCACGGCTTTCACCCGGCGCGCCTGCGGCAACGCCCGCTCCAGCGCCGCCGCAAGCCGAGCGCCATCCTGTTCGGGATTCGCCGACGCGGGATCGGCATCGACGGCATCGTGTGCGGCAAGCCCGGTGCCGGAGAGCGCCGCGCTGATGTCGGTGCGCGACGGCAACGCGCGGGCAGTCGCACCGCCGAGCCGCACCGGCACCACCGCGGGTGCCAGAAGGCTCGGCGTCGCCTTGAAGTGATCGGCGATGGCGACGATCGCGTCGCGATGCGCAGCGAGTGGCGCGCCGTCACCCGCCACCGCCCAGACCAGCAGATCGGCGTCGCCCGCCTCCTCGACGAGCCGCCGGCGTTGCTTGGCGATCGCAATGTCGGCGCGCGACAGGCGCACCTCCATGCCGACGAGATCCGAAACTGCCGTCGGCGCGCCGTTGCTGCCGAGGCGCTCGACCATGTCACGCGCCCGGTCCTGCTCGACCATACGGAGGAGCGCCGCCGCATTCTCGCGCGCGGTCTCCGAGCTGCCGGCGACGAGCACGATGATGGGCGCGCGCGTCAGCGCCGCAAGATCGCCCGCGGCCTCGGGTCCGTCGATCGTATCGCCGAGCTGCGCCCGCGTGATCTTGAGCCGCCCGCCGTAGAGATCGATCGCCGCACGGCCGACCTCTTCGACATAGGCTTCGACGAGCCGGCGCATCACGTGCTCGCGCCCCCACTGGAAGAGAGCGCGCGACAGCCGCTCACGCGCCTCGTTGGTCAGTGCGGTGGCGGGATTGACGAGGCGCACCAGCCGCCAGATGTCGTAGACGCGTTCCGCCTTGTCGATCATGTGCCGCCACTGATAGATGGCGAGGAATTGCGACACCGTCATGCGATCGCCGAACGGCACCTTGGTTTCGATCATGCGCCCGAGGCGGCGGCTTACTCGCTCCGAAATGGCCAGCGCCTCGGGCAGCGTGAACTGCCAGATGGCATCGGTGCGCGAGGGATGCAGGCGGCGCGCGACGACGTCGACGGTGTTGCGCCCGAGCAGCACGACGGCGTCGAGGTCGACCATTTTTTCGAGATCGACGCGTGAGGCGACGACCTTCACGTCGGCCCACGCCTGCGCCTCGGCGGGGCTCCACGTCGGATCCGCCAATCCGGCATCCAGGCTTTCACTCGAGGACCCGGCATCGCCTTCCTTGACTGGCGACTTGCGTACCGCGCCGGCGATCAGCCAGCGCTGCGCCACCGCGACCAGCGCAACGCTGACGAGCGCGGCAAGCGCCCACCACAGCACATAGCCGTTCTGCCATAGATAGAGGCCGCCGAGCGGCACCAGCGACAGTGTCGGGAGCAGCAATGCGGTGACGACGAGGATGTAGCGGGCGGCGCTGGTCGCCGGACTGGTTTTGGCCATCGCGTGATCAGGCCCCGAAATTGCTGCTCGATCGAGTTCGGTGGGGGTGGGTCGCCGGGGCTGTTCCGCGCCGGCGCATCTAAGGATAGCGGCTTTGCAGCGTTTCGACGAGTGCCGCGCGCCGACCGCAATGCGAATCGGCCGGTGCCGCTGGTGACGCAATGGTCAACCAGCGGCTCCGACCGTGTACCCCGCTACCGTACAAAAACAGCGCTAAGCGCGTCTCATCCAACCGCCGATCGCGGCGATGACGAACAGAACGATGGCGACCCAGAACAGGATGCGCGCACCTTCCATGGCGGTACCCGCGACGCCGCCGAATCCGAGGAACGCCGCAACGAGCGCGACGACGAGGAAGACCACGGCATAATGAAGTAGATTGCCCATTTGCTTTGCTCCTTGACGGCTTGATGATGCCGACCAAACGCGCTGGCCCGGCTAATCGTTCCGGGTAACCCGTGATCCCCGTTCCATGCGTCCCCGTTCCATGCGTCGTTGCGGAGCGCCGCAACCCGCCGCGCGCAACCATGTTCGTCGCACCGCGTTGTAGCACCGACGCGGGGGATGCTCTCCCGACAACACCGGCGCTTGTCGTTGCCCGGATCCAAACGCCGCCACCGGAGCATTCACGATGCCTCTGCTCGCAGACAGCCTGCGCAATCTTTCCGCGTCGCTGATCATCATGGCGCTGGTCATCGGCGCCCTCGTGGTCGGCCGCGACCTCTTCATGCCGCTGGCAGTTGCGATCGTGATCGCCTTCGTCCTGGCGCCGCTGGTGAGGTGGCTGGCGGCGCGGCACGTACCGCAACCGATCGCTGCCGTCGGCGTGCTCGGACTCACGATTGCGCTGCTCGTCGGGCTGTCCCTCGCCTTCAGCGCGCAGCTCCTCTCGCTCACAGCGGAACTCGACAGCTACAAGCAGAACCTCGTCACCAAAGTGCGCACGGTTGCCGAGTACGGGCGCAGCGACGGCGTGGTCAAGCGCGCGGTCACGGCCATCGAGACGCTCGGCACCGAAATCGAGCGCGAGCTCGGCCGCGGCGCGGTCGCGCCAAAGAGCGATGCGGTCGTGGTGGCACAGCCGCAGCAGGGCACGCCGACTGAAATCATCAATGGCGTCAGCACCGTTCTCGGGCCGCTGGCGCAGGTCGGCATCACCGTGCTCTTTGCCATGCTGCTGCTGTTGCAGCATCACGACATCCGCGATCGCCTCGTGCGCATTGCGGGAACCGACCGCATGAGCGGCACCGCCGCCGCCATCAGCGACGCCGGCAGCAAGCTTTCAGATTTGTTCCTGGCACTTGCGGCGATAAATACCGGCTATGGCTTCATCGTCGGCGTCGCCCTGTGGCTGATCGGTGTGCCGAACGCGCTGCTGTGGGGCGTGCTCTCGATGCTGTTGCGGTTCGTGCCGTTTGCGGGCCCGCTGCTGGCGGCTATTCCGCCGATCGTGCTCGCCGCCGCGGTCGATCCGGGCTGGGGCACGATGCTCGCGACCATCGCCTTGTTCGGGATCGGCGAGTTGATCTTCAACAACGTCGTCGAGCCCATCGTGCTCGGCCGCAAGGCCGGCATCACCGCGTTCGGCATGGCGGTCGCGGCGGCCTTCTGGACGATCGTATGGGGCCCGATCGGTCTCCTGCTCTCGGCCCCACTGACGACGACGATCGTCGTTTTCGGCCGTCACATCCGCGGCCTCGAATTCATTTCGGTGCTGTTCGGCGACCAGCCGGCGCTCGATCCGCCACAGGAATTCTACCATCGCCTGCTGGCCGGTGATCCGGTTGCGGCGGCCTCGACACTCGAAACCGAGGGGGACGAGCTGTCACTCGTCGAGGTCAGCGAGCGTCTGGTGCTGCCGGCCCTCAAGCTCGCGGCCTACGACTATCGCCACCAGAGAATCGACAGCGAACAGGCGGAAGGCCTGCGCGAGACAATGCGGGACGCCGCCGACCTCTCCTTCGAGGCGCCCGAGGATACCGATGCGAACGGCGCCGCGCGCGCGTCGGCGCGACCCACGGTCTGCGTCATCCCCGCGCGCGGCACCATCGACCACGCGGCTGCCGAGCACATCGCCTTCCTGGTGAACCGCCAGACGCCGTGTCGTGCGGTTGTGGCGACGCGTTCGGCCGGCCTTACCGCCATCGCCGATCTCCACGCCATGGCCGAATACGAGAACGTCGACACCCTCATCGTCACGACGGTCGGCGGGGTCGATGGGCAGCAACTCCGCCTGATCGCGCGGCGCGCAGTGCGCGATTTTCCCCACGCCAATCACTTCGTCATGTCGCTCGACGAGGCGGTCGACGCCGAGCGTGAGGAAACCCGCAAGGCCGAGGGAAAAAACAGCCAGGTTCACACGACCGTCGCGCCGATCATAGCAGCCCTCGACTGCGCGCCACGACGGCGCGAAGTCGCGGCCACCGGGCCCACACTCACTCTGGGCGACGAAGGACCACTCGCAGCGCGGATCGCGTAGGGCCGGGGCCCGCAACGATCCCGGGCGCCGCGCGTTATTCTTTCGAGCCGCGGTCCTCTCGGGTCGCGCAGCCAAGACCCGGATCTCGACCCAACCAGGAGCTCTCCCATGGCCAAGAACCTCATTCTCTGGATGCTCGGCGTGCCGATCTCGGTGCTCATCCTCCTCAATATCTTCGGGATCCTTTGAGCCCCGACCGGACAGCGCGTGAGCACGCAGCCAACGAGGAGGGGCCGCAGATGTCGGCCGCGCTCGTGAGCGACTATGTCGCGGGTCGCCTGGACCCGCTGATGGCGCGCTACATCGAAGCCGCAGCGCGGCGCGACCCCGACCTGGCGCAGGCAATCGAGCACGCGCGCGCCGTGCGCCGCCGGGTCAAGGAGCGGCTGGCGGGGTCGCGCGAGTAGCGTCGTCGGGATCCATCGGCGCGCCGTCGTCATCGACCGCTTCGTCTTCCCCAGCGAGTGGAAAGCTCACCTCGTGGCGGATGCCCGACGGGTCGAACGCCGTGTTGATTCGGCCGCGCAGGCCGCGCTCGATCGAGAATTTCATCACGTTGGTGCCAAAGCCGCTTTTCGACGGCTCCGTTACCATCGGCCCGCCACGCTCCTGCCAGACGATCTCGACTTCGACCGGGTCGACGGTCTCGATGTGGCGCCACGCCAGCGACACCTGGCCGGCCGGCACCGACCAGGCACCGTATTTGGTGGCATTGGTCGCGAACTCGTTGAGCAGCAGGCTCAGCAACACCGCTTCATTGCGCGTGAGCAGCACCGTCGGGCCCTCCGCCGACAAGGCCCCGGCCCGATGCGCGCAGTAGGGTGCGAGGATCTCCTGACAGAAACTGCCGAGGTCCGGCGCGTGAGCTGGCTCGGGGCGCAGCATATCGTGAACGCGCGCAAGCGCCGACAGTCGTTCGCGGAAGGACTTGTTGAAGTCGCTGACGGTCGGGCTGTAGCGCGCCGTTTGAGAAGCGATCGCGGTCACGATCGCCAGCATGTTTTTGACCCGATGAATAAGCTCGCGATTAGCGAACTGGGCCTGGTCCTCGGCCCGCTTGCGCTCGATGACCTCGGCCGACAGCCTCTGCTGGGCAAGGCTGTAGCGATTGCCCGCATAGGCGAGCGAGGCGAAGTTGCCCGCGATCAGGAAGGCGATGAGGACGCCTGCGAACAGCACCATCCATCCGAGCCGCCGATCGATCGTCTGCTCGAGCGTCGGCGTCGAGCCGGCGATGATCGTCCAGTCCCTGCCCGCGATCTTGATGGTGCGGTGATCGGTAAAGCGGGGCACTTCCTTGAACGGCGGCAGGCGCACGGCGCTGTCGGTTGCCAGCATGCGATCATCGAACAGCAGGTCCTTCTCCTCCGTCCCGGTGCCGTCATAGACGGCGACGTGGAGGTTCTGGAACGCGTCCGCCTGGTTGCTCGCCACCACGCGGGCGAGAAAATCCTTCATGCGGAAGGCGCCGTAGACGTACCCGTCGAGGGCGATCCGTCGCGCCTCGACCGTTTCCGGCGTCACGCCGTCGACGTAGACCGGCATGAATACGAGCGTGCCCGGCTGGACGTCCTCGCCGGTCTCCTGCATCAGCGTGATCTTGCGGCTGAGGGCCGGCCGCCCACTGTCGCGCGCCAGCTCCATGGCGTAGCGGCGGCGGGGCTCGGAGAACATGTCGTAACCGATCGCCCGGCGGTTGCGCCAATCGTCCGGCTCCAGATAGACGACGGCCGTGTAGAGGTCGCGCTCGCCTTCAGGGTGGAAACGATACTCCGACCTGCCCTGGCGGCGCTGCTCGGCGACGAACGCCTCGATCTCGGTCGCGCGAAGGCGTTTGACGTAGCCGATGCCGCGGATACCCGGGTAGAAGTCGTCGGGCGAAAGATCGCGCACGAACTTATGCCATTGGTCGCGCGTGACGGCGGGCATGGCGTTGACGGCGGCGGCGCCCGCACGCAGCACCTGCTGGTAGGAACGCATTGCGTCCGAGAGCAGGGTCGAGAACGCCATCACCCGGTCGTCGAACTGCTGGCGCGCCTTCTCGTCGGCATCGGCCAGCATCGCCACGGTCGCGACCGCCGTCGCGCCGAGCAACAGCAGCAGGACCAGGGCGGTCGGCAGATAGGAGCGCAGGCCCATCGCGCCGCCGACAACTCCGCGCGCAGCCTTCGGGCCACGGCGAAGGTGGCCGTTCCCAGCGCCGGATTCACCTGCCCCTGACGGCAATCATGCCTCCCTCTGCGAAGTCGCGGATCGCGCCGCCGCCACTCGGCTCGATCCGCGGACAACGATGTCCCCAGACCATAGCATTGGGTCGCATTACTGTCGCTTGCCGGAGCATGGTGCGTGGTTAACGCAGGCGACTTGGAAGGGCACAGCGCGGTCGCACTGGCAGACTGTGATCGTCGCGCGTGCGGACGGATCAGCCGGGGCGCCGCCGCGGCAGTTCGATCGGCAGGAAATCGACGCCGGACTGCTGCACCGGCTGCGGGTAGAGCTTCATCAGGTCGAGAATCTCGTTCGGCATCGCGACGCGCATCGGCAGACCGAGCGATTTGGCCTCTTCCGCCGTCAGGGCGTAGTCGTGCGTCCAATGAGCCGCCGGCAAGCTTCTCCGCCAACGCGCGCGCCGCGCTCTCTTCCATCTGCGGCGTCAGCAGCTCGACGGCGCCACGCTTCACCTGCTCGATCGCTTTCTCGCTGACGTCGGCGAGAATGAGCGTGAGATCGAATACGTGCTCGATCGGCTTGATCTTCGGCACCTTGGCGATGCTCGCCGCCGGCAACCCGGCGATCTGCGGATCGATCGGGCCGAGCACTGAGAACTCACCCATGACGATCTCGTCGGCCGCGAGCGCGATCAGCGTGCCGCCCGACATCGCATAGACCGGCACGTAGACGGTGACCTTGGCGGGATGCGCCTCGACGGCGCGGGCGATCTGCATCGCGGCGAGAACCAGTCCGCCCGGCGTATGCAGGACCAGGTCGATCGGCATGTCGCGCGGCGTTTCCTTGATCGCCGCGATGATGGTCTGGGCATCCTCGAGATCGATGTGCCGCGCGACCGAGAAGCCGAACAGGCTGCGGCGCTCCTGGCGGTGGATCATCGTGATCACGCGCGAGCCGTGCGCCTGCTCGATCGCACGGATCATGCGCATCCGCTGCATGCCGGACCAGCGACCGGTCAGCATCGGCTGCAGCGCCAGGAAGAGAATGACGATCCAGATCAGCGTGGAAAAATCCAACGACATGCCACCACTCGAAAGTTGAAAGGCAGGCGCACATAGCCGGGCCGCAGCGCCACGCGCAGCGACCCGGAGCGGCTTGTGAGCCTCTCCGGGTGCGCCCGACGCGATTGATCCGACCACGTGTCGAGCACGTGGCCCGCACATTACATGCGGTTCAACCAGGCGTCGACTTCCTTGCGGGTCTGATCCTTGGCGTAGCCGTAGCGCTCCTGGATCTTGCCTTCCAGCTGCTCGCGCTTGCCTTGGATCTGGTCGAGCTCATCATCGGTGAGCTTGCCCCACTGCTCCTTCGCCTTACCGGTGAACTGCTTCCAGTTGCCCGCGATACGATCCCAATCCATTGTTTTGCTCCTCTCGAGATTTATTTGTTCGGGTCGCGCCGACAGAAGCGTTTCCGCCGACGGCCGATGAAATGAAAACGCGAGGCCCGGCGAGAAAGTTCCCGGGCTAAGGTCATCGAGAACAGACCGCGATATCGCCACAAATGAGCGCGGAACCGCTTCGGTGCTCGGGGGTTGTTCTGCCAGCGCCGTCGATCGACGCGGTGCCATCCTTCGAAGACGATCAGGAGATCACGACATGAAAAAGCTCATTCCCGCGACCGCCGCCGCCGTTCTCTTCGCCGCGACCGAGCGCATTCGCGCAGACCACGACCCCGACCGCTCCGGCGACACCGCCGGCCGTCAACGACACGAAGCCGATGGAAACGGCGCCGAGCGTGCGTCCGACGACGCCGGTACAGACCGGGCTGTCGCTGACCGAGGCCGAGGCCAAGGCGTTGATCGATGCCAACGTCATCAGCAGCGACAAGAAGAACGTCGGCGAAGTCGCCGCGATCCAGCGCGACGCCACCGGCAAGGTGACCGAGCTGCACGCCGACGTCGGTGGTTTCCTCGGCATGGGCGAGACCCGCGTCCGTCTGATGCCGTCGCAGTTCACGGTGTCGAACAAGCAGATCGTGCTGACGCTGACTGCCGAGCAGGTGAGCGCGCTGCCGAAGATCGAGAAGAAGTAACGCCGCATCGCGTGCGCATTCCCGCCCCGGGACGGAGGCCGTTCCGGGGCGACGCGTCAAGGAACAGGAGATCTGGCCATGTCCGACACAGCGACACCGATCGTCGGCATGAAGGGTATCCGTGGCCGCCGGCCTCGCGTTGCCCCAGCGGCCTCGCCTCGGCAAGACCTGGCAGGATCGCTGTTGGCGCCAGAAACTGGTCGGCCAGATCCCGTCGATAGCGCCAGGCCAACGCAGGCCGACCATCGCCTGAACAGCCCGTCGCGCGTTGCTCTCCCGCCACTGAGTCCCGCAGACAGCGCTTTCGGTCGCCCGCACCTGGCGACCGGCCGCTGCGCGGGTTCATCCGCCGTTCACACACGCTCGGCCGTGCTGGCGCGACGATCGCGCCGGCAGGGCCGCTTCCGCGCGCTGCCTTGGGCTTACGGCTCGGCCGTGGTAGATACGCCCCGCGAACTTACGAGGAGCGCGCGCATGACTTCCGCACTTCGCCGGCTCTGGCTGTCCGTGGCGCTGCCACTCGCGCTGCTGGCACTGGTGACGTTGCCCGGCGAGCCAGCAACTCTCGGCGCAACAGAAGAAGGCTGTGGCCGCAGCGACAAGAGAAGGCGGCGAGCACCGGCGAAGGCCAAGAAATCCGTCAAGAAAACGGCGCGATCGAAAGCCAAGGCCGCCCGAAAGGGCCCACCGCCGACACCTGCGAAAGGCCCTGTTCGGTGCGGTCAAATCGCCGTCGCCCCTCGCCGCGCGCGTCCATCGGTTTCTATGCCAAGGGCTGCCTCGCCGGCGGCAAGGCGATCCCGATCGACGGCCCGGCATGGCAGGTGATGCGGCTTGTCGCGCAACCGCAACTGGGGTCATCCGCGGCTGATCGCGGCTGGTCGAACGGCTCGCCGTCGACGTCAAGGCGCACGACGGTTGGAACGGCCTGTTGGTCGGCGACATCTCGCAGCCGCGCGGCGGTCCGATGCTGACCGGGCATGCAAGCCACCAGATCGGCCTCGATGCGGACATCTGGCTGACGCCGATGCCGGACAAGCGCCTGACCCGGCGCGAGCGCGAGGATCTCGCCGCGACGTCGATGCTGGCGCGCGGACCGGGTGACGGTCGATCCGAAAATCTGGACCGAGGCGCATGGTCGCCTGATCCTGCGCGCGGCCTCCTACTCGCAGGTCGAGCGCGTGCTCGTGAATCCCGCGATCAAGAAGGCGCTGTGCGAGAACAAGGCGTTCCCGCGCGAGCATCTGCGCAAGGTGCGCCCGTACTGGGGCCACCACTTCCACATGCACATCCGCATGGCCTGCCCGAAGGACAGCCCCGCGATGCACGCCGCAGGGCGCGGTCGGCACCGATGACGGCTGCGGCAAGGAAGTCGACACCTGGATCAAACTGATGCAGCGCATCTACGCGCCGCGGCCGCCCGTCGATCCGAAGATCGTTGCAGCCGAAGCCGAAACCCCAGCCCAAGAAGCCGGAGATCACGCTCGCGGATCTTCCCGCGGCGTGCAAGCTGGTGATCGGCAACACGTCGCCACCGGGCCCTTCGCCGGTTTCAGACGTAACGAAGCCCGAGCCGGACGCTGCCGAGACCGACGAAAAACCGGAGACGCCGGACGACAAGGCGGCGGAGACGCCGCGGTCGCGGGGAAGAAGTAGGCGCTGCTGCGCGAGCGCCTACTCCGCCGCTTTCGGGCGCTCGCCCTTGACGATGCGGCGGCCGACGAGTGGCGGTGCACTTCGGACGGGCCGTCATAGATGCGGAAGGCGCGCACATCGCGGAAGATCCGCTCGACGACGGTGTCCGACGTCACGCCCATGCCGCCGAGGATCTGCAGCGAGCGGTCGACGACGCGGAAGATCGCTTCCGAGCAGATCACCTTGGCCATCGAGCTCGCGGTCGACGCGCGGTCGCCCTGATCGAGCAGCCAGGCGCGAGTGCCAGATCGCGAGCCGCGACGGTGTGGATGTCGATGCGCGTTGTCGGCGAGCATGAACGACACGCCCTGGTGATCGCCGAGCGGCTTGCCGAACGATTTGCGCTCGCGCGCATACTCGGTGGCGATGTCGTGGGCGCGGATCGCCGAGCCGAGCCAGCGCATGCAGTGCGTGAGCCGGGCCGGCGCGAGGCGCACCTGGGCATATTGGAAGCCCTTGCCGACCTCGCCGAGGATGTCGTCGCCGGTGACGCGCAGGTTCTCGATGTCGATCACCGCGTGGCCGCCCATGAAGCTCGAGTCCATGGTGCCGAGCACGCGGCTGATCTTGAACGCCGGGTTCGGCAACTCGGTGAGGAACATCGTGCAGTCGCCGGGCCCGTCGCCGGTGCGCGCCATGATGATGGCGAACGCGGCGCCCTCCGCTCCGGTGATCAGCCACTTGCGGCCGTTGATGACGAAGCCGTTGCCGTCGGGCATCGGCGCGCGTCTTCAAGCAGCACCGGATCGGCGCCGGCGCCGCCATCGGGCTCGGTCATGGCGAAGCAGGAGCGCACTTCGCCGGTCGCGAGGCGCGCCAGGTATTTCTTGCGCTGGTGCCGGCGTCGCGATGACGTCGAGCAGGTGGATGTTGCCCTCGTCGGGGGCATGGAAATGCAGCGCGATCGGCCCGAGGATCGAGTAGCCCGCCGCCTCGAACACCACCGCCTGCTCGAAATGCGAGAAGCCCTGCCCGCCGAATTCCTCGGGGCTGTTGATGCCGAGAAGGCCCGCGGCCTTGGCCGCCGCGTTGAGATCGCGGCGCAGATCCTCGGGGATGCCGTGATGGCCCCAGCGCGGGTCCTTCTCGAACGGGATGATTTTCTCGCGCACGAAGGCGCGCGACCTTGTCGCGCAGTTCTTCGAGCGGCTTGGGGATCGTGAAGTCCATGGGTTTTCCTCGGTCAGTCGGCGCGACCGTGCGCGACGTCGGTTGCATAAGCGAGAAGTTCCGTCGCGACCTGGTCCAGGTCGGCATAGTCGCTACCCTTTGGCGGCGCCGCGTTGATAGAGCGCAAAGAGTTGGAGCAGAACGACCGCCAGCTTCAGCATGGCGAGCACGCGCAAGACCGGCCAGTCGGAGACGTCGATGTCCATCGCCGCGCGTACGCCGTGACGACCTCGTTGCGGGTCGCGAAACCGGGCGCCGTCGTCGGCATCTGGCGCAGCGCGTGCATGCACGGCGGATCGCCCGGCTCGGCCCAATAGCTGAGCATGGTCGCGAGATCGAACAGCGGATCGCCGCGCGTGCCCATGTCCCAGTCGACGATGGCGACCGGCGCCAGCGTCTCCGGGTGCACGATCATGTTGTCGAGCTTGAAATCGGAATGCAGGAGGACCGGCGCGCGGCGTCTGCACCGGTTGGCGCTCGAGCCATCCGCCGACCTCGGCCAGCAGCCGCGCCGTCGTCGGCGCCACGTCGAGGCGCGCGCCGCGCCCGACCCAGCCCTTGATCGCGCGCGCGATGAACCCTTCGGGTTTGCCGAGCGTGTCGAGACCGATCGCGGCGCAATCGACGCGGTGCACCGAGATCAGCGTCTCATCAGCATGTCGCTCGTCGCGCGGGCGACGTCGGGCCGGCCATCGAAGCGCGAGCGGTCGTCGCCCTTGATCACGAGGCCCGGGCGATAGTCGATCAGCTGGAACGGCACGCCGATGACGCTCGCGGTCCTCGCACAGGTGCAGGCTCTGCGGCGCCAGCGGATGGACCTGCCACAGCCGCGACAGGATGCGGTGCTCGCGCAGCCATGTCGTGGGCGCCGGGCGGCAGCTCGCCGCCCGGGGGCGACGCAGCACGAGGCGCCGACCGCCTGCGGTCAGGCGGTAGTTGATGTTGGCGAGCCCGGTGCCGAACTGCTGGATCGGCTCGCTCGCGATCGAGCGGCAGGCCGATGCCGGCGAGATATGCCGCCAGCCGCGCCCGGTCGAGCGGCGCGCTTTCCGCCGGCGGCCGGAACACGTGCGCGTCGATGGCGCGTTTCCCCTCGGTGTTCTCATTGTTCATGCGGCCACACTATCCGCTTCCGTCTCGGGCGCCAAATACGCACACGACTTGATCTGCCGCAAGGCACCGCCCCCGCGCGCAGGCGAGTGTATCAGCGCTGCCCAATCCTGGCTTCCCGACCACAAGGCACGCTGGTCAACGTCAGCAAATGTCGGAGGTGAAAATGTACAAGCGCATACTGCTACCGATCGATGGATCAGAATTCGCGGAGGGTTCCGTTGCCTATGCGATCAAGTTGGCGAAGACCCTCGGCGCGGCGCTTACTGCAGTCCACGTGACGGCTCCCTACCGCGATATCGCCGTCGGCGAGATCGGGGCCTATTTGCCCGAAGGGGAGTACAAGAGCCGAGCGGCCGCCAACGCCGCCGCTGCCCTCGACAAGGTCAAAGTGGCGGCCGCTGCGGCAGGACTCACCGTCTCAGTCCATCACCTGAGCCATAGCCATCCCTGGGAGGCGATCATTCAGACCGCCAAAAAGGAGGGCGCGGACCTGATCGTCATGGCGTCACATGGCCGGCGCGGACTGGCGGGCTTGCTGCTCGGCAGCGAGACCAAGAAGGTACTCACCCATTCGACGATCCCGGTGCTGGTCTGGCGCGCATAGCCGCCCGCGCAGTCTCGGCTTGCCCGCGGGCGATCTCCACGTATCCTGAGGGCGCGACCGGCGGATGACCGTCGGCGTCCAAAAAAACGCGCCGCTGATCGAGCGCGGGATCAGGAGGAAGGCCCATGGCCCGCAACGACCGCTGGAAGCAGCGGCCCGAGAATTCCACGTGGGGCGACTACGGCCCCAACGACCAGCTCGGCCGCATGAACGAGCTCAACGCGGAGCGCATCCGGCAGGCCGTCGCCGAGGTCAAGGAGGGGCGCACGTTCTGCCTCTCGATGCCGCTCGACACGCCGGGCGGCGCCGTCCTCAACCCGCGCCGCCACCCGCCGCTGCTGCGCCCGACGCTGCGCGGCGAGCGCCCGGTGTGGATGTACCGGACCGAATTCGACCATCCCGGCCTCGTCGACGTCATCAACGACGACATGGTGCTCCTGCACCTCCAGTATTCGAGCCAGTGGGACACGCTCGCCCACGTCGGCGCGCTGTTCGACGCCGACGGCGACGGCGTCGCCGAGCCAGTGTTCTACAACGGCTATCGCGGCGGCACCGACATCGTCGGCCCGAGCGATCCCAAGGACGCGGGCGCGCTCCCCGGCACCTTCGTCGAAGCCAAGTCGACCTCGCGGGCCAACGCGCTGGGCGTCGAGAACATGGCCGAGAAGTGCCTCCAGGGGCGCGGCGTGATGATCGATCTCTTCGCTCATTTCGGCCGGCGTAAGCACGCCGTGACCTACGACGACCTGATGCGCGTCATCGCCGCCGACGGGATCAAGGTCGAGGCCGGCGATTTCGTGTGCCTCCGGACCGGCTTCGATAACGTGATCCTCGAGCAGAACAAGAAGCCGACGGATCGAGGCCATGCACAACACCTGCACCGGTCTCGACGGCAGCGACGAAAAGCTCCACCGCTGGATCACGGAATTGAAGCTGGTCGCGCTGATCTCGGACAACTACGCGGTCGAGGTCCACAACGCACCGTTGAAACCCGGCCAGTGCGCGGCGCTGCCCCTGCACCAGCACTGCCTGTTCAAGACCGGCGTCAATCTCGGCGAGATCTGGCGGCTGTCGCAACTCGCGGACTGGCTGCGCAGCAACAACCGCAGCCGCTTCCTGATGACGGCGCCGCCGCTCAACCTGCCGGGCGCGGTCGGCTCGCCCGCCAACGCCATCGCGACGGTCTGACGCCGCTCGGCGGGAGGAGGCGCACCGCATGAGCTGGATCACCGGCGTCGGCCTGCTGCCCTACGGCCGCCACGAGGGAAAAGGCACGCTCGACCTCATGAGCGAGGCGGCGACGCTGGCGATGGCCGACGCTGGCCTCGCGCGCGGCGACATCGACGGCGTGCTGACCGGCTACGCGACGACGATGCCGCACATCATGCTGGCCACCGTGTTCTGCGAGCACTTCGGCCTGCAGCCGGCGTACGCGCACGGGTTGCAGGTCGGTGGCGCGACCGGGTTCGCGATGGTCATGCTGGCGCACGAACTGGTCGCGGCAGGGCGGCTGCGCAACGTCCTCGTCGTTGCCGGCGAGAACCGCATGTCGGCGCCCGGCGGCCGCGACAAGGTCGTCGAGACGCTCGCCCAGGTCGGCCATCCCGTCCACGAGGTGCCGCTCGGGCCGACGATCCCGGCCTACTACGGCCTCGTCGCCAACCGCTACATGCACGAGCACAAGATCAGCGCCCGCGACCTCGCCGAGTTTGCCGTGCTCATGCGCGCCAACGCCGCGACGCATCCGGGCGCCCAGTTCAAGGAGCCGATCACCGTCGACGACGTGCTGGCGTCGAAGCCGATCGCACAGCCGCTGCGGCTCCTCGATTGCTGCGCGACCGCGGACGGCGGCGTCGCGTTCGTCATCAGCCGCGATCGCACCGGAGATGCCGGCGTGCAGATCATCGGTGCTGGCCAAGCGCACACGCACCAGCACATCAGCGAGGCGCCGAGCCTCACCGAGTTCGGCGCGCGGCTATCGATGGATCGCGCGATCGAGGCGACCGGGCGCAGCCTCGCGACCACGGACGCCGGCTACCTCGCGATCTACGACAGCTTTACGATCACGCTCGCAATTCTGCTCGAAGAGTTGGGCCTCGCGCCGCGTGGTCAATCCGGCCGCATGGCGCGCGAAGGGCATTTCTCGCGGAACGGTGCCAAGCCGCTCAACACCCACGGCGGATTGCTCAGCTACGGCCACTGCGGCGTCGGCGGCGCGCTCGCCCACCTCGTCGAGACGCACCTCCAGATGACCGACCGCGCCGGCCCGCGTCAGGTTGCCGATACGGGCCTCGCGGTCCTGCACGGCGACGGCGGCGTCATGTCCTCCCACGTCAGCCTGATCCTGGAGCGGCGCTCATGAGCGACGGCATTCGCTATCAGAGGTGCGGCGGCTGCGGCCATACCTGGTATTTCGTGCGCGCGTTCTGTCCGCGTTGCGGCGGCACCGATGTCCCCGCGCATACCGCATCGGGACGCGGCGTCGTCCACGCCGTCACCATCGTCGATCGCGCACCGACCGCGGAGATGAAGGCGCTCGCGCCTTATACGTTGGTCATGGTCGACGCCGCCGAAGGTTTCCGCCTGATGGCGCACGGCGCGCCGGGCCTCGCGATCGACGATCCCGTCACCGGCCACATCGTCGAACTGGCCGGCCGCCCCATCCCCCTCTTCAAGCGAGCCTGAGGACGTCCCATGTCGATCGAGAGCCTGACCCCGTTCCTCGCGCCGCGATCCATCGCGATTATCGGCGCCTCGGAAAATCCCAACAAGATCGGCGGGCGGCCGCTCGCGTATCTCCGCCGCTTCGGTTTCAATGGCCCGGTGTGGGCGATCAATCCGACGCGGGACGAGGTGCAGGGCTACGAGTGCGTGCCGACCCTCGATGATCTCCCGGAGGTGCCCGACGTCGTGGTCGTCGCGGTGCCCGGCGATCACGCGGTGGCCGCGGTCGAAGCGTGCGCCAAGAAAGGCGTGAAGGGCCTGATCTGCATGTCGTCGGGCTTTGGCGAAACGTCGGACCCGGCCGGCAAGGCCAAGGAAGCGCGGATGGTCGCGGCGGCGCGCGCGGCGGGGATGCGCATGGTCGGGCCGAACACGCAGGGCCTCGCCAACTTCGGCAACGGCGCGGTGACAAGCTTCTCGACGATGTGGATGGAGAGCGAGCCGTTCGACGGCCCGATCGCGATGGTCAGCCAGAGCGGCGCCATGAGCGCGGTGCCGATCGGGCTGCTGTTCGAGCAGGGCCTCGGCGTGCGCTATTCGCTGGCGACGGGGAACGACGCCGACGTCAACGTCCTCGAGATGGCGACGGCTGCGGCAAACGATCCCGACATCAAACTGCTGCTCCTCTATCTCGAAAGCATCCCGCGGCCGGAGCTGCTCGAAGCGCTGGCGGCGATGGCGCACGCGCGCGGCGTCTACGTCGTCGCGCTCAAGTCGGGACGCACCGAAGCCGGCCAGCGCGCCGCGCTCTCGCACACCGGCGCGCTCGCCAACGAGGATCGCGTCGTCGAAGCCGCGCTCGAACGCGTCGGCATCTGGCGCGCGCGCAACATCGGCGAGTTCGTCTCGGCGGCGCAGATCTATCTCAAGGGCTGGAAGCCCAAGGGGCGCCGCCTCGTGACGATCTCGGGCTCCGGCGCGACCGGCGTCATGAGCGCCGACGAAGCGACCTTCGCGAACCTCGAGATGGTGCGTCTCGAAGGCCCCGTGCGCCAGAAACTCGACGCGATCCTGCCGACATTTGCTTCCGCCGGAAATCCGATCGACCTCACCGCGGCGCTGCTCTCCAACAACCGGCTCCTCTCCGACATCCTGCCCGTGCTCGCCCACGAGAACGCCGCCGACAATTTCATGATCGGCTTCCCGATCGCGGGGCAGGGCTACGACGTGCCGACTTTCGCGCGCGACACCGCCGCCTTCGCCGAAGCGACCGGCACGCCGGTCGTCGTCTCGGCGTGGCAGAAGACGGTCGCCGACCCGTTCAAGGCCGCGGGCGTGCCGACATTCCCGCTCGAAGCCGACGCGATCGCGGCCCTCGCCCGCCTCATCGATCACGACGCGCTCGATCGCGCGCGCGCAGACGCGGCCGGCGCCGAAATGGTCGCGACCGGATGGCGCTTCGGTCGGCAAAGGCCGCGTGCTCAACGAAGCGGACAGCCTCGCCGTGCTGGCGAAGGCGGGCTTGCGCGTCGTGCCGCATCATCTCTGCCGCACCGCCGCGCAGGCCGCCACCGCCTGGCGCAATCTCGGTGGACCCGTCGCCGTCAAGGGCTGCTCCGCCGACCTGCCGCATAAGAGCGAGTATGGCCTCGTGCGCCTCGGCCTCGACAACGCCGACGCCGTGCAGGCGGCGTTCCGCGACATGGAGCAGGCGATCGCCAAGGCCGGCGCCACGTTCGACGGCGTCATCGTCGCGCGCATGGTACGGGGCACGCGCGAACTCATGATCGGCGCGCACCGCGATCCCATGTTCGGCCCATCGTCGCGCTCGGCGATGGCGGCAAGTACGTCGAAGCCATGCCCGACGTGCGCCTGCTGCTGCCGCCGTTCACGTCCGATGACGCGACTGCCGCGCTGAAGTCGCTGCGCTGCTGGCCGGTGCTGGCGGGAACGCGCGGCGAGGCACCCGCGGATATTGCTGCCGTTGCCGAAGCTGCACGCGCCGTCGGCGATCTCGTCACCCGCGCCACCCCGCGCATCCTCAGCCTCGACATCAACCCGCTGATCGTCGGATGCGGGAGGTTACGCGATCGTGGATGCGGTCGTTGTCGTGGAGGAAGAGGCGAGGTGGAGTGATGTTCTTTTTCTTGCCGCCGACGCGTACGCCATTGCCTACACGCGCGGCGGGGCTGCCTCGCCGGTTGGAATTTCCACCTCGCGGCCTTCGCCGCTAAATCTTTCCTTCTCCCCGCCACGCGGGGAGAAGGAGGACGATTGCGGCGGCCGAGGGCCGACGAGGTGAGAAAGTGACCCGAGCGGATACGTCCCCGCGGCCGCGGTAGCGGAAGGCGTTGCGGACCGCGGAAACAGAAGCCCCGCATCTAACAGTTCTACCCTACTTCTCGTACTTATCCGCGATCATGCGATCGAGGAGGCGGACGCCCCAGCCGGAGGCCCAGCCCTGGTTGAGTTCGTCTTTCACCGAATCCATCGCGGTGCCGGCGATGTCGAGGTGCGCCCACGGCGTGTCCTTGACGAAGCGCTGGAGGAACTGCGCCGCGATGGTGGCGCCGCCGAAACGGCCGCCGATGTTTTTCATGTCGGCGTTGCGGACTGTCGAGCGTCTTGTCGTAGGCCTTGTGGAGCGGCATCCGCCACACCTTCTCGCCGATCGCGAGGCCCGCGTCGGCGAGATCGGCGGCGAGCTTGTCGTCGTTGGAGAAGAGGCCGGCGTATTCCTTGCCGAGCGCGACCATGATGGCGCCGGTGAGCGTCGCGAGATCGACCATCAGGCGCGGCTTGAAGCGGTCCTGCGCGTACCACATGATATCCGCCAGCACGAGGCGGCCTTCGGCGTCGGTGTTGAGCACTTCGATGGTCTGGCCGGACATCGACGTGACGATGTCGCCTGGGCGCTGGGCGGCGCCCGACACCATGTTCTCGACGATGCCGATGATGCCGACGACATTCGCCGCCGCTTTGCGCCCGGCGAGCGCGCGCATCAACCCGACGACGCAGGCGGCTCCGCCCATGTCGCCCTTCATGTCTTCCATGCCGCCGGCGGGCTTCATCGAGAGGCCGCCGCTGTCGAACACGACGCCCTTGCCGATGATGCAGACGGGCTTGGCTGCGCTTGGATTTGGCGCCGTGCCACTGCATGACGACGACACGCGCCGGCCGCACGCTGCCCTGGGCGACGCCGAGCAGCGCGCCCATGCCGAGCTTTTCGAGCGCCTCGGGTTCGAGGATTTCGACCTCGACGCCGAGCGCCGCAAGCTCGCCCGCGCGATCCGCGAACTCGACCGGGCCCAGCGCGTTGGCCGGCTCGTTGATGAGGTCGCGGGCGACGAACACGCCTTCGGCGAGGGCGAGCTTGTCGGCGAACGCCTTCTCGGCGGCGCGCGGATCCTTGCAATGGATCAGCAGCACCGACGGCTTCTTGTCGTCGTCGGTCTTGCCGTTCTCGTCGTCCGACTTCGCGCGTGCGGTATTTGCGGAAAGAATAGCTGCGCAGCAGGGCGCCATAGGCAAGGAGGGCGGCAAGTTCATCGGCGGCGACTCCGGTTTTCTCCGGCTGATTCGGCGACAAGGCTGAAGGCGGGCGCGGCGCGCGCCGAGAGCGGCCGCATAAGCCGACGCACCGACGCGCATCCAGTCGGTGTCGTTCGCGGGCTCGTTGCGCGCGGTAGCCAATGAGATGCAGGCGCACCGTCTCCAACCGCTCCGGCGACAGGATCTCGATACTGCTGCCGGCCTTGCCCTTGAACTCGGCGGCCTTCGCGGCGCGCGCGACGGCACCGCTCGATTTCTGATCCATGCCCTTGAGCAGCGCCGGCATCGCCAGGTCCGCTCCGACCAGCGCCGCGACCACCGGGCTCGGCGCCGCATCCAGGGCAACGAAGCGGATCTCGGGGCGTTGGGACATCGAGCAAACTCTCCAGGAGATCAATAGGGCGCGACTCGCGCGACGGACTGCTATAGGCGGGCCGCGGCGTACTTCGCAAGTTTTGCACGGCGGAAGCGGCGCGCGGACCAGCCATAGTCGCAGACCGGGCCCGCGTGGTGCGTCGTCCCGCGTCTTCGGCGGGGACTTGAGGCCGCACCCGCTCCGCAATCCACGGCGGATCGGCGGCGCCAACGTTGGCTCCGGGCCAGAATCGGGCTAATCCTGCGGACACCGAGGTCCCGCCGGGACGCCGCCACCCGCGGGATGCCGACATGCCCATGCTCGCCCTGAAGTCGCCGCCGCCGGAGCCCCAGCGCCCCGAGGACGCCTTCGCGCGGGCCGAGGCGATCCTGGCCGAAGACCTTCGGCTACCGGTCGTTCCGCTCGCACCAGGAGAGCGCCATCCGCGCCCTCCTCGGCGGACGGCGACGCGTTCGTGCTGATGCCGACGGGCGGCGGCAAGTCGCTGTGCTACCAGATCCCTGCGCTGGTTCGGCCCAGGCCTCGGCGTCGTCGTCTCGCCGCTCATCGCGCTGATGCAGGATCAGGTCGACGCACTGTGCGCGCTCGGCATCAAGGCGGCGTTCCTCGAATTCGTCGCAGTCGTGGCCCGAGCAGATCGAGATCGAGAAAGTCGGTGCGCGCCGGCACGCTCGATCTCCTCTACGTCGCGCCGGAGCGGATCGTGCAGCCGCGCCTGCTGGAGCTGCTGTCGGCGATCGATATCGCGCTGTTCGCGATCGACGAGGCGCACTGCGTCTCGCAATGGGGCCACGACTTCCGCCCCGAGTATCGCCAGCTCCGCATCCTCGCCGAGCGCTTCCCGGGCGTGCCGCGCATCGCGCTCACCGCCACCGCCGATGAACGCACGCGCGCCGAGATCGTCCGCGAACTGGCGCTCGAAAACGCCGAAAAACTCGTCGCCAGTTTCGACCGCCCCAACATCCGCTACCGCATCGCCGAGACCGGCAGCGTCGGCGCGCGCGACCGCCTGTGGCGGTTCATCGCGCAGGATCATGCTACGAGCGCTGGCATCGTCTATTGCCTGAGCCGCAAGAGCGTCGAGGAAACAGCCGCCTGGCTCACCGGTCAAGGGGCGCACCGCGCTCGCCTATCATGCGGGGCTGACGCCCGAGGTGCGCCGCAAGGTCCAGCAGCGCTTTCTCGCCGAGGATGGGCTGATCGTCGTCGCGACGATCGCTTTCGGGATGGGCATCGACAAGCCGGACGTGCGCTTCGTCGCCCACCTCAGCCTGCCGAAGACGATCGAGGCCTATTACCAGGAAACGGGACGCGCGGGTCGCGATGGCGAAGCGGCCGACGCCTGGATGGCGTACGGGCTCAGCGACATCATCATGCAGCGCCAGTGGATCGCGGCGATCGGAGGCGGCCGAGGCGCACAAGACGGTCCAGCGCGGCAAGCTCGACGCGCTGATCACGCTCGCGGAGGCGCCGGATTGCCGCCGTCGGCGGCTGCTCGCCTACTTCGGCGAGCAACGCCACGATCCCTGCGGCAACTGCGATAATTGCCTCGAGCCGCCCGACACCGTCGACGGCACGGTGCTGGCGCAGAAGGTGCTCTCCACCGTCTACCGTACCGACCAGCGCTTCGGCGTCGGCTACCTCGTCGATGTGCTGACTGGCAAGTCCGAGGAACGCATCGTCCGCAACCATCACGACCGGCTGTCGGTGTTCGGCATCGGCCGCGACATCGACGGTGCCCAGTGGCGCAGTGTCATTCGCCAGCTCGTCGCCGCCGGTCATCTGGTGGCTGACGAGGAAGGCCACGGCACGCTGCTGCTTGCCGAGAGCGCGCGGCCGCTGCTGCGCGGCGAAGCCGCGTTCGCGGTGCGCAAAGCTGCGCCCGGGGCAAGCGTGCGCGCGTCAGGGAGCCGCAAACGAGGGGCGCGTCGCGCCGCCGCGGTGCCCGGCCTCGAGGAGCATGAAGTCGTGCTCTACCAGGCACTTCGCGAGGTGCGCGGCGATCTCTCCCGCGAGGCCGGCGTGCCACCCTACATCATCTGCCACGACCGCTCGCTCATGGACATGGTGCGCCTCAAGCCGCGCACGCCCGATGAGTTGAAACTCGTCCACGGCATGGGTGAGGCGCGCGTCAGCCGCTACGGCGCGAAATTTCTCGAAGCGCTCAAGGCGGGCGCGGCGCCGACTTGAAGTACAGCGGCTCACTGCCGAGGGAGCCGTAGAGGAAGGGTTCCTGCTGGCGCTTTGTGCTCGCTCGCACGTCGTCGCGGACCCTCCTGAAGAGAAAATTGACCTCCAGATTCGGCTCTTCGATGCTCGCCAGCAGCGCCTTCGTGAACGGGCTGTTGGCGCCGTCGCCATCGAGGGCCGTCGTGCCGTGCTTGGCCGCATAGGCGACGAGTACATTGCCTTCGGGTTCGATCCGCGCGAGGCCCTGACCGATCGAGCGCGTCGCACCAGCCGAGCGGGTCATCTTCGCGATGAAGGGATTGTTGCGGCAGGAATCGAGGATCACCAGCCCGAGCTTGGCGGCAGCGTCGACCTTGCCCTGAATCTGGGTAAGCGGGATCGTTTCGTCGGCGACGTGGGTGTCGCGCTGCAGGGTCGCGTCGACGGGGATCAAATACGTCATGCCGTTCACTTCGATGCCGTGGCCGGCGAAGAACACAACGGCCCATTCGGCCTTCTCGGCGAGGTCGCCGAAATCGCGAAGGGCCTGCTGGAGTTCCTTGTGGGTCACGTCGTGCCGCTCCACAACGGTGGAGAAGCCGAGCCGCCGCAACGCGGCAGCCATCGCCTGCGCGTCGTTCCGCGTATTGGCGAGCGGGCTCGCGTGCGCATAACGCGCATTGCCGACCACCAGGGCGACACGCCGCGTCGATCGCTTGGCGGCGCCTTTCTGGAGTTCCTTCGTCACCCGCTCGATGCGGGCCCGCGCCAACTCCTGGCGCTGGCGCTCGACGCCGGTCGGTGCCGGCAGCTCGACGACCTTACGAAAGTCGGCAAGCGCCCTCGGAAGATCCTTGTTGTTCCAGCGCAGTTCGCCGCGGTTGAGGTAGATCGTGCCGTAGGTCGGATCCAGCGCGATCGCCTTGTTGTAGTCCGCCAGCGCCCGCGCCTGATCCCCGCGACGGCGGTAGATGTTGCCGCGATTATTGTAGGCGCGGGAAAATGTCGGCTCCAGCTGCGATGGCCTTGCTCAGGTCGGCAATCGCACGGTCGATCTGGCCCATGGCTTCGAGCACGATGCCGCGACTGTTGTAGCCATCGGGGAAGTTCGGACTGATCGCGATGGCTTGGTCGAAATCGGCGATCGGCACGATCGTGCTCGCGCTTGACACCGTACGCTGCACCCCGATTGCGAAAGGCGAAGGCGAACTGCGGATCCGCTTCGATCGCCGCCGTGTAGGCCTCGATGGCACGATCGTAGTCACCTTTTATGTTGTAGGCGTTGCCGAGTGCGTTGTGGGCAAGGGCACTCTTGGGGTTTTTTCGAATGGCATCGTTGAGCGACTGGATCGCCAGATCGTACTCGCTCTTTGCGATCAGGATGAGCCCCAGACCCAACGACGATAGGTTGGGATCGAGCTGCATGGCGCGGGTGAGCTCGGCGATCGAGCGCGTATTGTCGCCGCGGTTCCGGTAGGCGCCGGCGCGATAGACGTGCGCAAGTGCGATCGTCTTGGAATTTGGCGGACCCTTTTCGATGATGCGCGTGCAGGCGGCAATGCGCGACGGGGACTAGGGCCGTGCTTGCAATCGCCCCAATCATCAGCATTCGCGGAAGTGCTCTGGCCGAGCAACCCCACAGCGACGCAAAGCGATGAACGGACAACAGGGCGCCGTATGACCGTCGCAGTTGCATGGCGCGGGATCAGTCCGGAAAAGCGCTAAGAGTGCGAGTATGCGGCCCCATGCTAGGAGCGGAGTTGGCCTTGTCGAGAGGCGCGAGTCTGTGTCAGGGCAGGACGGCAATGGCTGTCGACCACCTGACGGCCGCGATATGAGTCGCGGTGTGCACTTGCGAGCAGGTCCTTGCAACCGGTGGCACGGATGCCGTACGCGAGGCGTAATACCCTCAAGGCCGTAGTGTCGTCAGGTCGGGGCCGTACTCGTCGAGGCCGGATGGTGCGGGCGCGCAGCGTCGCTCGATTGCCAGCTTTTCGATGATCGCGGCGATCTCGTCCTGCCGCGGCGAATAGGGCCGCGAGTTGATCAGCGCCACGATGGCGCGGGCGGCGCGATCCGCGCCGCGCTCCGCCTGGGGCGCCAGCAGTCGAGAGGGTGCTTCATCGCGATCTCCTCAAGTGCCAATGGCGTTGGCTCGCAGCCTGTTACGTCACGTCGCCGCCGCGCCGCTTGGCCACGGCGCCGAAATAGAAATCGAGCATCGCGTCCAGCGACCCGGCATCCTGCCGCAGGCGGCTGCGCAGTGCCGCCCCTTCCCAGCAATTGACACAGAGGTCCGCGAGCTGGCGCGTATCGCAATCCTCGGCGATCTCGCCTTTCTGCGCGCGCCTCCTCGAGGCACAGCGCGATGCGCCCCGCGATCGCGGAAATGCAGGCCTCGATCCTGCCGCGAAACACCGCACTGACGCCGGACAGCTCCTGCCCGAGCCCGCCGAGCAGGCAGCCCATGTAGCCCTGCTCGCGGTACGCCTCCTGCGTCATCTCGAAGAAGTGCCGCACCCGCGCGAGCGGCGTGCGCTCCGGATCCTGCAGGCACGCATCGAGCGCGGCGTGGACGTCGACCATGTAGGCATCGATGACCTGGAGGGCGAAATCCTCCTTGTCGGCGAAGTGATGGTAGAACGAGCCCTTGGGCGTGCCCGTCGCCGCCAGCAGCGCCTGGATGCCGAGATCGTTGTAGCCGCGCTCCAGGAGCATGCTGAGGCCCGCTAGTGATCAGGCGTTGCTTGGTCGGGTGCATCGTTTGCAACGCCATCTCCGAATGAGCCGAGCCGCGACGCGGCTCAGCTTCCCGTCATCTTCTTCATGTGATCGATGACATGGGTGTGCTCGTGCTGCGGGCTGAACATGATGATCTCCGCGTCGGCATCGACCCGCACATTGTGCCCCGGCGGCCAATAGAACAGGTCGTTCGCCCGCACCGTCTCCTGCGCGCCGGCCGCATCCGTCGTCGTGATCTGGCCGCGCAGGACGAAACCCCAGTGCGGGCATTGGCACTGGTCGCCTTCGAGCCCGACGAACAGCGGCGTCGTGTCGACGCCGGCGGCCAGCGTGAAGTATTCCCCGCTGATCTTGCCATACCCCGTCACGTCCCCGAAATCGGTACGCTGGCGGACGGTCGCGCCCGGAATTTGCCATCCTGACGTCCACTTGGTCCTTTGCGACGCGCATCCGTGCCTCCCTCGGTTCGTATGTGATTAGACCGACCGGTCTATTACTCGCCAACAGAGCAGCGTTGTCAAGGCCGAAGGCGCGCTTTTTTCAGCGCGCCGCGGGGCAGTCAATTTCTCAAAGGGTCGAAGTATTGGGGAGCGACGCGCGTCAGGACTTGATCCGCACCGGCAGTTCGCGGATGCCGCGTATGAAATTCGAATAGAGCCGTTTCGGCGGCCCCATCACCTCGATGGCGAGGTCGCGCGCGAGGATTTCCTCCCACAGGATGCGCAGCTGAAGGTCGGCGAGGCGATCGCCGACGCAGCGATGGATGCCGGCGCCGTAAGAGAGATGCTGACGGGGCTTGGCGCGATCGACGATGAAAGCGTCCGGGTTGTCGATCGCGCTCTCGTCGCGATTGCCGGAGACGTACCACATCACCACCTTGTCACCCTTGCGGATCGATTGGCCGCCAAGCTCGACGTCGCGCGCCGCGGTCCGGCGCATGTGGATCACCGGCGTCTGATAGCGGATCGTCTCGGCGACGAGGCTCGGCACAAGCGACGGATTGGCGCGCAGCTTGGCCCATTGCTCGGGATTGTCGCTCAACGCGAGCAGACCGCCCGACATGGAGTTGCGTGTCGTATCGTTGCCGCCGACGATCAGCAGCGCCAGATTGCCGATGAACTCCATGGATGGCATCTCGCGCGTCGCGGGGCTGTGCGCCATCATCGAGATGAGGTCGAGCTTGGGCGGCTGGCCGGCGCGCGCCTTCCACAGCTCGAGGAAGTAGGCGCCCATGCCTTTCAGTTCGGCAAAGCGCTCCTCCTCCGAATGCACGGGCGCATCGGGTGAGTTGACGTTGGCGATCGCCACATCCGACCAGAAGGTGAGCTTGCGGCGATCCTCCCAGGGAAAATCGAAGAGCGTCGCGAGCATCATCGTCGTCAGCTCGATGGAGACATGCTCCACCCAGTCGAACGTGACGCCGCGCGGCAAGGCATCGATCACGCCGACGGTGCGCGCGCGAATGGTCGTCTCGAAGTGGGCGAGATTGGTTGGTGCGGCGACGGGCGCGACCGTGCGGCGCTGTTCGGAATGCCGCGGCGGGTCCATGCGGATGAAACTCGGCCGCTCCATGCCGCCGGGCTGATCCTCGACCTGGATGCCGCCGGTCTGCGAGGAGTAGGTCGCGTGATCGAGCTCGACCTTCATGATGTCCTGATAGCGCGTCACCGACCAGTAGGGCCCGTAGGCGCTCACTGCGCAGTAGTGGATCGGTGCTTCGCTGCGCAGCCGCGCAAACAGCGGCTGCCAGGTGTCCTGCTCATAGAGCGCGGGATCGCTGACATCGATGGCGTCGAGCGGTATCGTTGCCGGATCGCTGGGACAGGCTGCTCGCGAGGGCCATGTCGGACGTCTCCTCGTCTCGCGTGATCTTGATGCCACGCTATCGTTGAGCCCGCAGGCTAGCGCGCCCTCGACACAATGGGAACGGCAAGTTCGCGGAGACGCCATTCCCGTCCGGCATGCGGCACGCACGCCGGGGCGGCACGCAGAATGTCGGATGGCTCAGCGCGCTTTGGCTTTGCCGCGCGCGCGCGTCGAAAAGCGGGCGTTGCCGAGGCCGGTGCCGATGGTCAGGACGCCCCACTGCTTGCGCTTCTGGGCGAGCGGCAGGTGGCTGAGGCCCTGCACCACCGCATCGTTGTGCATCACGACCACGGTCTCGTGATCGCCGATCTTCGGGACGCTCTCGGTGATGGCGGCGGGGAAGTTGAAGCGGCTGCTCTCCCAGTTGCCGGGGAGGTTCTGGGCGCCGCGCGCGATGCTGCCGTCGGCCTCGATGATGCCGGGACAGCCAATGCCGACCACCGGCGCGAGGGAGAGCTTTTCCTTTTTGGCTGTCTTGATCAGGGACTGGATGAGATCGCCCAGATGCTCGATCGTCTCGGTGCGAGAGACCTTCTCATCGGCATGGCGCCACAAGTGCGACTCCGCGATGCGGGCCGACGAGAGATCCTTGGACTTGCCGAGCCGCAGCTCGACGATGCCGGCGCGAATATTGGTGCCGCCGACGTCGACGGCGAGGATGCCGTTGTACCCTTCGAGCATCCATGCCGGCAGAAAGATGCGCCGCGCCGATCAGGCCGGCTTCGTCGGGATCGTGCGCGATCAGTTCGAGATCGACGGCGATGTCATCGCCCTTGAGGAGTGCGCCGGCGCGCCCGATTGCAAGCTCGCCGATGCGGCTGCCGCGAAAGCCGCCGCCGAAGACGATCGCCTCGGTATCGGCCCACGCCTTGTTCTTGAGGAAGCGCTTGAGCACCGCGTGGAGCGCCTGGGCATAGTCCTCGATGGCGCTTAGGACGATGCCGGCGGCTTCGACCGAACCGCTCGCGAGCAGTTCGTCGAGCTGCTTCTTGCTGATGTCAGCGGTTTTGGTATCGCCGAGCGGATCGTCGCCCGAGGCGGCCTTGTGCCGTTTGCGCCAGTCGTCGAGCCCTTCGCGGAACGCGTCCCGGCGGGCCTTGTCGCCGATAAAGCCGTCGGCGTCTTCGAGTTCCAGGTTGTAGCTGTCGACCGTGACGCTCGGCAGCGTGGCCGCGCCATGCGTCGGAAGCGTCGGACGGTCGGAGGCGTCGGCCATCGGGGGATCTCGGTTGTTCAGGGGGGTCCGGGGTGCGCGGAACGGACCCACCTTGCCCGAGTTACAACAGCCCAGCGCGGCGGCCGGTTCCTTCCTCGCGTTGCATAGCCGACGGGATCCTCCGTCGTCCCCTCGCAATATCCTGCGCGGCCCGGCCCCCTTGCCCTGGCTCCCCCGGCACGCCATAACGGCGCGGTTCAGCAAGGACTTAGGCAATGATCGAGCTGAAACCGCGCGTCTTCTCCGGCATGCAGCCCACGGGCAGCCTGCATCTTGGCAACTACCTGGGCGCGCTCATCAACTGGGTGTCCATGCAGGACACGCACGAGTGCATCTACTGCGTCGTCGACATGCACGCGATCACCGCCGAATGGCTCGATCCGGACGAGCTGCGCCAGTCGATCCGCCGCGCGGCAGCGGCCTACATCGCCAGTGGCATCGACCCGAAGAGGTCGCATCCTCTTCAACCAGAGCCAGGTGCACGAGCACGCCGAGCTGGCGTGGATCTTCAATTGCGTCGCGCGTCTCGGCTGGCTGAACCGCATGACGCAGTTCAAGGAGAAGGCCGGCAAGGACCGCGAGAACGCGTCGGTCGGGCCTTTACGCCTATCCCAACCTGATGGCCGCCGACATTCTCGTCTACCGCGGCACGCACGTTCCGGTCGGCGAGGACCAGAAGCAGCACCTCGAACTCGCGCGCGACATTGCGCAGAAATTCAACAACGACTACCGCGACGCGATCCTGATGAAGGGCTACGGCGAAGCGGGTTTCTTCCCGCAGCCCGAGCCGATCATTCTCGGGCCGGCAACGCGCGTCATGAGCCTGCGCGATGGCACGAAGAAGATGTCGAAATCGGACCCGTCCGACCTCTCGCGCATCAACCTCACCGATGACGCGGCAGCCATCGCGCGCAAGATCCAGCAGGCGAAGACCGATCCCGGAGCCGCTTCCCTCCGAGACCAAAGGTCTCGAAGGGCGACCGGAAGCGGACAACCTGACCGGCATCTATGCCGCACTTACAGGAACGACACAGGTGCGACGTTGCGCGAGTTCGGCGGCGGGCAGTTTTCGATCTTCAAGAAGGCGCTGGCCGACGCGGCCGTTGCCAAGCTGGAGCCGATCACGGCCGAGATGCGCCGCCTGCTCGGCGATACCGCGGAGATCGACCGTATCCTCGCCGATGGCGCGCGGCGCGCCCGCGTCATCGCGCAGCCGATTATGACCGAGGTCAAGGACATCGTCGGGTTCGTCCAGTCGTGATAGTCTGGCGTTCGTGATAGGCTGACGGTTCCCGACGCGACTGCAAACTTGGCGCGAGGGACCGCACACGTCCCGCGCCGGCACAGAACGACAGGTCACCGCATGGCCAAGCAGAGACGGGTTTTCGAGCAGGGTCACCACCGCAAATTCCTGGTGGTCGTGGACGATTCACCGGAAGTGGAGAGCGCGCTATTTTATGCGGCGCTGCGCATCTCGCACACCAGCGGCCGCCTGCTGCTGCTCTACATCATCGAGCCGCAGGAATATCAGCACTGGGCCGGCGTGCGGCAGGTGCAGCTCGAGGAAGAAACCAACAAGGCAAAGGCGCTGTTCCGCCTCATGCGCCGCAAGCTCAACAACTCGGGCTTCGAGGCGACGGAGCACGAGGAGGTCATCCTCGAAGGCGGCAAGTCCGAGCAGATCGTCAAGCTGATCGAGGACGACGAGGACATCGCGATCCTGGTGCTCGGCGCCTCGGCCGATCCCAAGGGGCCGGGGCCGCTGGTCTCGGCGCTGGGATCGGGTCAGATGGCGGGGAATTTCCACATCCCCATCACGGTGGTGCCCGGCACGCTGACGCTCGAGGATCTCAAGGCGTTCGCCTGAACCATCGGCGCGCTCCCGCAGCACGCATGGCCAACCGGCGGGCACAGCGCGTTGACGCTTGCCGTGCCCGCCCCCAAATATTATCCACGGAGTTCGGATTTGACGCGGCTGAGCGCCGTAGTCTAGAAGGATTCCAAGAAATTCACGGTCCTTGCGCATGGGCCCTGCCGGCTCAGCGCCGGCCACACGAAGCCAGAGGACAGATCATGTTCATCCAGACCGAGCCGACCCCCAATCCGGCGACGCTGAAGTTCATCCCCGGCAAGTCGGTTCTGCCGGACGGCACCGCCGACTATCGCGACATCGACGAAGCCGACGGCTCGCCGCTCGCCCGGCGCCTGTTCGCGGTCGACGGCGTGCGCGGCGTCTTCCTCGGGTCCGATTTCATCTCGGTGACCAAGGGCGACGGCGAGTGGCAGCACCTGAAGCCGGCGATCCTCGGCGCCATCATGGAGCACTACATGTCCGGCGCGCCGGTCATGGAAGGCGGCGAGGACGGCGAGGCGCTGCCTGGCGGCGACTACGACCCCAAGGACGAAGAGACGGTCAAGGCGATCAAGGAGCTGCTCGACACGCGCGTGCGCCCGGCGGTCGCCAACGACGGCGGCGACATCGTGTTCCACGGCTTCCGCGATGGCATCGTCTACCTGCACATGCGCGGCGCCTGCGCCGGCTGCCCGAGTTCGACGGCGACGCTGCGCGGCGGCATCGAGCGCCTGCTGCAGCACTTCCTGCCCGAAGTCCAGGAAGTGCGCCCGGTTTGACGGCGCGATCTTCCGAGAACAGAAAAGCCCCGCTTCTGCGGGGCTTTTTTGTTGCGGACGCCGGTCCGCGACACGTTTGAGTGAGCCATGCGCGTCAGCGGGCTACATCTGGACTGTGGACGGCCTATAGTGCCGGCAAGGCCCACAGATCTACGCGCGACAGGAGAATTGTATGGCCGAACGCGATCGACGCCGCCGCCCTCGACCAGCTGTTCCTGACGGCCCGGACCCACAACAAGTGGCTCGACAAGGACGTCCCCGACACCCTGCTCAAGGAGCTCGTCGACGTCATGAAAATGGGGCCGACCAGCGCCAACTGCCAGCCGGCGCGGATCCTGTTCGTCAAATCGGCGGCGGCAAAGGCGCGCCTCGGCGCCGTTCCTGTCCGAGGGCAACCGCGCCAAGACGATGTCGGCGCCGGCGTGCGCGATCATCGGCTACGATCTCGAGTTCTTCGAGAACCTGCCGCGCGTCTTCCCGCACAACCAGAGCGCCAAGGGCTGGTTCACCGCGAGCCCCGCCCACGCCGAGAAGACCGCGTTCCGCAACGGCACGCTGCAGGGCGCGTATTTCATTCTCGCCGCGCGGGCGCTGGGCCTCGATACCGGGCCGATGTCGGGCTACGACCAGCCCGGCGTCGACAAGGAGTTCTTCCCCGACGGCAAGGTCAAATCCAACTTCCTGTGCAGCGTCGGCTATGGCGATGCGTCGGCGGTGCTCGGCCGCCTGCCGCGGCTTCGCATTCGACGAGATGGCCCAGATCCTTTAGCTTGTCGCCATGGCGCTGCTCGCGTTCGATACTTGTTTCGGAGCGGTCTCGGTCGCGGTGCGATATCGCGCGGCGAACGGCGACTGGACTCATTCGCGAGGCGTATGAGGCGCGCCAGACCGGTCACGCCGAGCGGCTCATGCCGATGATCGCCGAGGTCATGGCCAGTGCGGGCCTCGAATTCGAACAGATCGAATGCTTCGCCGTCACCGTGGGGCCCGGCAGTTTCACCGGCGTGCGCGTCGGCGTGGCGGCGGCGCGGGCATTCGCGCTCGCGGCGGCGCAAACCGGTCGTCGGCATTTCCAGCCTCGAGGTGATCGCTGCGCGCGGGCGCCAGTCTACTCGGCGCGCGCGGCGACGGCCGCACGCTGATGGTCGCGGTCGATGCCCGGCGCGGCGGACTCTATTGCGCGCTCCACCGCGACGGCATCACCGGCGGTGACATCGTCCCGATGCTGCTGACGCCCGAGGCCGCGGCCACGATCGCGCGCGATTACCGCGCACTGGTGATCGGTTCCGGCGGCCCGATCATCGCGGATTATGCCGCGACCGCGGGTCACACAATCGACACGGAACTCGCTTCCATCGAGCCGCACGCGCGGTTCCTGGCGCTGCTGGCGGCCGATCGCCCGTTTGACCCGCACCCGGCCCCGACCATCGCGCCGCTCTACCTGCGCAGCCCCGACGTCCGCCCGCAGCCGGGCCCGATCGCGAGACAGCCATGACCGATGCACCCTCGCGCGCCGCTGTCAGCCTGCTGTGGTCGACGCCAGACGACGCGCGCGCGATCGCGAACGTCCACGCGACCCTGTTTCCGACACCCTGGGAAGCAGACGCCGTCAAGGCGCTGATCGAACATCCCGCTGCGGTTTCGTTGATCGCCGCGCTGCCGGGCCGCCATGATCGTCGGCTTCGTGATCGCCCAGATCGCCGCCGACGAGGCCGAAATCCTCAGTATCGGCGTCGCCGCCGATGCCCAGCGGCAGGGCATCGGCCGCAAGTCTTATCGATGGTACCGTGCGGGCCGCGGCCCGCGCCGAGGCACGGCGCCTGTACCTCGATGTCGCGGAAAGCAACGCGGCGGCGCGCGCCCTCTATGCCGCCTGCGGGTTCGCCGAGGCCGGCCGACCGCACGGGCTATTACACGCTCCCCGACGGCCGCCGCGAGGACGCTTTCCTGCTCGCCCGCGATCTCGTGAAGGCGTGACGCCCGAGCGGCCCGGTGCAGCGGCGCGCGGATCAGATAGCCATCGCCGCCGGATGACAGCTCCGCCGCGCCGGCCTATCGTGGCGCCGGTTTCGACACATGACACCCAACACCATGGAGGAACGCCCGTGATCAACGAGCTCAGGATCTACACGCTCAAGGCCGGCATGGGAGGCGGAAGCGGCAAAGAATTCCGGCACCGTCGGCCGCGACATCCGCGGCGACAACTACGGCAAGCTCGAAGGCTACTGGATCACCGAAATCGGCGCGCTCAATCAGGTCGTGCACCTGTGGAGCTACGAGAGCCTCAACGATCGCGCGCGGCTGCGCGGTCGAACTGCGAAGAACAAGCGCTGGACCGAGGAATACATCCCACTGATCCGGCCCCTACCTGCTGCGCCAGGACATCCGCCTGCTGAATCCGATCATCGCGCCGACCAAGCCGGCGACGACCGGCAACGTCTATGAGCTGCGCTACTACCGCACCCGTCCCGGCGGCGTGAAGCCGTGGCTCGACGCCTTCACCAGCGCGCTCGAGGTGCGCCAGAAGTATTCCAAGATCTCGGGGCTGTGGACGACCGAAGCCGGCCAGCCGAACGAGGTCATGCACCTCTGGGCTTATCCCGATCTCAATGCCCGCGCCAAGGCGCGTGGCGAAGCGGTCGAAGGATCCGGGCTGGCAGGCGTTCCTCAAGATCGGCGGTCCGCTGCTCGATGAGATGAACAGCATGATCATGCTCCCGAGCGCACACTCGCCGATGCAGTGATTCTTACTTGTCGCGGTCGCGCAACGCCTTCGGCTACTGCGCGCCGCGACGCTGCCTCTCCGGTTGGCGATCTCACCTCGCGGTCTTCGACCGCTAAATTCTTCCCTCTCCCCGCCCTTGCGGGGAGAGGGTCAGGGTGAGGGGCGGCGGCAAACTTTCACGTTTGCAATATGCCGCCGCCCCTCATCCTGACCTTCTCCCCGTACAGGACGGGGAGAAGGGACATGGCGGCACAGAGCCGTCGCGCTGACGGCGCGATCGAGCGCGCGTACGCCGCGGCAACTCTTCCGGCAGCGGCACGCCCGCTTCGGCGAAGATCTTGCGCTGGCGTTCGGCGACGACGATCGAGGTCGAAGCCCTCGATCGTGTCGTTGAAGATGCGGAAATAATTGAGCCGCGCGTCGAGATGCAGGAACACGCCGCCGAGGCCGATGGCGGCGCGGTCCATGAACACGAATTCGCGCGGCACGCGGACGGGCCCTTTCTCCTTGAGCGCGGTGTGCACGGTGAAGGCTTCGCGGCGGCCGTACTCGCCGGGCGTCGTGCCTTCCGCGATCGAGCGCACGCGATCGTCGAGCAGCGGGCCGTAGATGAAACGCGCCCAGATGTTCAGCACGTCGATCAGATCTTTCGACAGACCCGACGAAGCCCCACGTCTCGTAGGCGTGAACGACGCGCGCTTCGTCGCCATCGCGCAGGCCGCGAGTAGAGATCGACGACGCCGCCGACGAACTTCGGCGCGAACGTGCGCATGCAGCCGTAGTCGAGCAGGTTGACGCCAGCGGGACGGCCACCCTCCTCGAAGATCGTGTAGTTGCCGAGGTGCGGATCGCCGTGGATGACGCCGTGATGGCTGAACGGATACCACCACGCGCGGAACATCGCCTGCGCGATGGCGTTGCGGTCCTCGATCGGCGCGGTCTTGTAGTCGAGCAGGCGACGGCCTTCGAGCCAGGTCATCGTCAGCAGCCGGCGCGTCGAGAGATCGGCGACGATATCCGGGACGCGGATCAGCGGATCGTCGCGGAAGATGTTGCGATAGAGCGCGGTGTGGCGGGCTTCGAGATCGTAGTCGAGTTCCTCGCGCAGGCGCGCCGAGATCTCCTTGAGAATCTCGCCGGTCTCGACCGCGGGGTCCATGCGCGCGTGGATGGCAAACGCGACCTTGAGCTGCGTGACGTCGGCTTCGACCGCCGACTGCATGTCGGGATACTGGAGTTTCACGGCCAGCGCGCGGCCGTCGTGGGCGGTCGCGCGATGCACCTGGCCGAGCGAAGCCGACGCCGCCGACGCCAGCTCGAACGACGCGAAGCGCTGCTGCCAGTCGGGGCCAAGCTCGGCCTGCATCCGCCGGCGCACGAACGCGGGGCCCATCGGCGGCGCGGCGGACTGGAGCTGCGCGAGTTCGCGCGCGTACTCGGGCGGCAGCGCCTCGGGGATGGTCGAGAGGAGCTGCGCCGCCTTCATGATCGGGCCCTTGAGCCCGCCCAGCGCCTTGGCGAGTTCGGCCGCGTTCTTGTCGCGGTCGAGTTCATAGCCGAACAGGCGACTGCCGGCGACGCGCGCCGCGACCGCGCCGACATTGGTGCCGACGCGGAGGTAGCGCGCGGCGCGGGCGCTCAGGCGGTTGGCCTCCTCGTCGTCAGCCATGCAGGCGATGATCCCTCGGTGGCTCGTGGTTCTTCCCCTCTATATGGCGACGCGATCGGCGCGCCGACAACGCGCGCGGCACGGGTGCGTCAAACCGGCGTCAGGGATTTCGGATCGAGGCCGCCCATCTTGCACACGATCCGCCATTCCTCCAGGCGTCACCGGCTGCACGGAAAGCCGCATCGACGTGACGAGGCTCATCTTGCGCGAGCTTGGGCGTCGCCTTCACGTCGGCGAGTGACACGGGCTTCGGAATGTCCGCGACGGCGATCACATCGACGCATTCCCATTTGCCGGTGTCGTCGCTCGGATCGGGGTGGGCGAGCGCGATCACCTTGAGAATGCCGACGACGTCGAGGCCGATGTTGGAGTGGTAGAAGAAGCCGAGGTCGCCGACCTGCATGGCTTTCATGTTGTTGCGGGCGAGGAAATTGCGCACACCGGTCCACGGCTCGCCCGGCCGCGCCCCTGGCCTTCAGGTTCTCCCACGAGAAGGCATCGGGCTCCGATTTCATGAGCCAATAGCTCGGCTCGCCGGGCCTGCGCTTGGGGAGAGGGTTTTTGGGAGCGGGCTTTTTCGCAGGCGCTTTCGGCATGGGTCGGCCTTGATCCGGCTCAGATCCGATGAATCTGTTGGCAGAGTGTAGCCGCCTCGAAGCCTCCGGCACACGGCTTTGTCATCGCATCAACCGTTGACCCGCCGCGCCGCACCGCTACCATCGCCGCATCCAGCGAGCTGAGGGAGATCCCACGGAGACCCACCGATGAGCCTCCAACTGACCGGCATCCACCACCTGACCGCGATCACCGCAACGGCGGCGGAAAACAAGCGCTTCTATACCGGGACGCTCGGGCTGCGGCTGGTCAAGAAGACGGTCAACCAGGACGACACCAGCGCGTATCATCTGTTTTACGCCGACGGCCGCGCGTCGCCGGGAACGGACGTCACGTTCTTCGACTGGCCGGCGGCGCGGGAGAAGCGCGGCACGAGCGCGATCACGCGTACCGGGCTCCGGGTCGGCAGTGCCGCGAGCCTCGGCTGGTGGCGTGATCGACTATCGGCTGCGGGGCTCGCTCATGGCGACGTCGCCGAGATCGACGGCCGTGCGTCGCTGGAGTTCGAGGATCCGGAAGGCCAGCGGTTTCGGTTTGTCGATGATGGCGGTGCCGGCGAGGCGTATCCGTGGGATCGTAGCCCGGTGCCGGTCGCGCATCAGATCCGCGGGCTCGGGCCGATCACGATCAGCGTCCGCAATCTCGCGCCGACGCGGGAGCTGCTGACCACGGTCGTCAACATGCGCGAGGTGCGCGCGTATCCATCCCCCGATGGTGAGGGCGACGTGCATGTCTTCGCGATGGGCGAAGGCGGGCCGGCGGCGGAACTGCACGTCGCCGTGCAACCGGGATTGCCGATCGCGCGGCAAGGAGCAGGCGGCGTGCATCATGTGGCCTTCCGCACGCCCGATCTCGACGGCATTCACGCCTGGACTGCGCGGCTGACGGAATTCGGGGTGCAATCGAGCGGCGAGGTCGAGCGCTATTATTTTCGCTCGCTCTATTTCCGCGAGCCGGGCGGCAACCTTTTCGAGATCGCCACCGACGGGCCGGGCTTTGCGGTCGATGAGCCGCTGGACACGCTCGGTGAGCGCCTGGCGCTGCCGCCGTTCCTCGAAAGCAAGCGCGCCGCGATCGAGGCGGGGCTCAAGCCGCTCGAGTGAAGGTGGCTAAGCGTCGTCGGGAAATTGTTTCGCCATGTAGTCGAGCGATTCTTGGATCAGGTCGGCGAGCACAGCCTCGTCGATGTCGGCGAGACGCTTGATGTAGAGGCACGACTTGCCGATGCGATACTTGCCGAGCCGATCCATCAGAGCCTGGTGGCGCGGGAAACCGCCCACGATGTAGACGACCAGTTCTCTCGTGCGCGGCGAGAAACCGATCCGGCCCATCTCGCCACCGTGGCCGCTCGCATATTTGTAGCGAACGTGGCCGAAGCCGACGATGCTCGGCCCCCACATCACTGCCGGTTCGCCGGAGATGCGTTCCATCATCGCGCGAACTGTTTCGGCGTCGCGGCGCCGGCCCTCGTGGGCGACGGCAGCGATGAAGTTTGTCGACTGACGCGCGGGTGGGTTTGGTTTTGTTTTCGGGCATTGATGCGCCCCGCTCGACTATGGCCGCTGGCCCGGAGTCGCGAGCAACGGTTTCGACTCACTCCCACTCGATCGTGCCGGGCGGCTTCGACGTGATGTCGTAGACGACGCGGTTGATGCCGCGGACCTCGTTGATGATGCGGGTCGCGGCGCGGCCGAGGAAATTCATGTCGTAGGGGAAGAAGTCGGCGGTCATGCCGTCGACCGAGGTGACGGCGCGCAGCGCGCAGACGTGGTCGTAGGTGCGCCCATCGCCCATCACGCCGACCGTGCGCACGGGCAGCAGCACCGCGAACGCCTGCCAGATCTTGTCGTAGAGGCCTGCCTTGCGGATCTCGTCGAGATAGACCGCGTCGGCGTTGCGCAGGATGTCGAGTTTCTCGCGCGTGATCTCGCCGGGAATGCGGATCGCGAGGCCGGGGCCCGGAAACGGATGGCGGCCGACGAACGCCTCGGGCAGTCCGAGCTCGCGGCCGAGCACGCGCACCTCGTCCTTGAACAGCTCGCGCAGCGGCTCGACCAGTTTCAGGTTCATGCGCTCGGGGAGGCCACCGACATTGTGGTGCGACTTGATCGTCACCGACGGGCCGCCGGTGAAGGAGACGCTTTCGATGACGTCGGGGTAGAGCGTGCCCTGCGCGAGGAACTGCGCGCCGCCGATCTTTCGCGGCCTCGGCCTCGAACACTTCGATGAAATGGCGGCCGATGATCTTGCGCTTGGTCTCGGGATCGCTGACGCCCGCGAGTGCGCCGAGGAAGCGGTCGGTCGCGTCGACGTGGACGAGCGGGATGTTGTAGTGGCCGCGGAACAGGCGCACGACCTCGTCGGCTTCGTTGAGGCGCATCAGGCCGTGGTCGACGAAGATGCAGGTGAGCTGGTCGCCGATCGCCTCGTGAATGAGGACGGCGGCGACGGCTGAATCGACGCCACCCGAAAGGCCGCAGATGACGCGGCCGCTGCCGACCTGCGCGCGGATCTTCTCGATCTCGCTCGAGCGGAAGTGGCGCATCGTCCAGTCGGCGGACAGTCCGGCGATGTTGCGCACGAAATTGGTGATCAGCCGCGCGCCGTCGGGCGTGTGGACGACCTCGGGGTGGAACATGGTCGTGTAGATGCGGCGGCGCTCGTCGGAGGCGATCGCGAACGGCGCGTTCTCGCTCACCGCCTTGACGGTGAACCCTTCGGGGAGGCGCGTGACGCGATCGCCGTGGCTCATCCACACGGGATAGCGCTGGCCGATCTCCCAGATGCCCTCGAACAGCGCGCTCTTTTCCTGGATCGACGATATCGGCGCGGCCGAATTCGGCGGCATGGCCGCCCTCGACGACGCCGCCGAGCTGGACCGCCGTCGTCTGCTGGCCGTAGCAGATCGAGAGGATCGGCACGCCGGCCTCGAATATTGCTTGCGGGGCGCGGGGCGAGCCGTCCGCGGTCACCGAGGCGGGGCCACCCGACAGGATGACCGCCTTCGGTGTCAGACGCCGGAGCGCCTCGTCGGCGCGATTGAAGGGCACGATTTCGGAATAGACGCCGGCTTCGCGGACCCGCCGCGCGATGAGCTGGGTCACCTGCGAGCCGAAATCGATGATCAGGACCACGTCGCCGGTCGGCGCGGCGACGGTGGCTGCGGATGCTTTGGACGTCGTGGCGGGCGCGGGCATCTCACCTCTCGGCGGGCATAGAATGGTTGCATGTCCGTCCCCGCCGATACAGCACCCGCCCGCCAGCCGGTCAAGCGATCCGGACGGGTCTGCCCATTGCCAAATGACGCGCCCGAGGACGCGGCCGAAATCAGGAGGCGGTAGCGCCTATTTTTGCATCATCTGCTCTGATGATACCGACGACGATCATCAGGACTCCGCCGCCGACGCCGCCGCCGGCGATCTGGGAGATGATGGCGCCGATATCCAGTCCGCCACCGCCGGCCGCGCCGACGCCGAGCAGCGCCTGGAGGATCTGGCCGCCGAGACCGCCGCCGACCAGGCCGGCGATCGAGTTGCCGAGCATGCCCAGCGATTTTTCCTTGAGTGCAGCGCCCGCTACGTTACCGCCGACGATGCCGCTGATGAGCTGAATGATCAGGCCGAGGTCCATGGTTTTCCGTCCTTTTTGCCACGAAACGACGAGGGCGCACGAATTATCCCGAGTGGGGACTATAAGTATACGCTCTTTTTGCCCGATGGGGTCGATTTTCCCTTGGCGGATGGATCTCGCGGCGGCCGCGCACTGAGCTGCTGGGCATTTTGCAACTGAATTGTGGGACCGGGTCAGTCGAAAATTTGTGATGAATGGAGGACTAGGTTGGGTGAACCAAAAGGCATATCTATACGTATCGTTTGTAGGCACGTGCCGCGAGGGCGCGAAGGGGTGACGGGCTGTGGGAGCCGTCCTTTGCTCCATTGGCGCTTCGCGGGTCGGCGGTCCTGGTTCTGTATTGCGTAAGGAGACGACCGATGGGCAAGTTCATCGGCCTCGTGGGGGCGGTGACGACGGTTGGCGCGGTTGCGTACTTGATGGCGCCGCTGCCGCAGTCCGCCGACGTCCGCTTTGGAGCTTTCGACGTCCGCGACAAAGGTTGCGGTGGCACCCAAGGCGATCCCGGCAACCTGAGCCGTCAAATCACGCACCAGTCGCACGCGCCGCACCCGACGCCGAGCGGCGAACCGACTGTCGTGCTGGTACAGCAGATCCAGGCCGAGTTGCATCGCCTCGGTTGCTATGGCGGCGCCATCGACGGGAAATGGAACGACGCAACCCAGCGCGCCATGCAGACACTCGGCGAGCGCGTCAGCGTGCTGCGCCCGGTCGATACGCCCGACTACATCATGCTGGCGCTGGCGCGTAGCCAGGCGAGCGCGGTGTGCGGCCGTCGACGCAGCGGTCGGCGGCCGCGCAGCCGCGCGACCAGATGGGCCGCAATTGCAGCGCCCGAAATCGCCGGGCCGGGCAAGGGTGAGGTGCGGCCGACCAATGGAACGACCCGGCACGCCGCCGCCGAGCCCGGTTCGTCCTTCGGCATCGGAGCCGCCGAAGGTTTGGCGCGCCGTCCCCGATGCGCCGCCGAAACGCTCAACCGTCCGCGACGCCGAGTCCGAACGTCGAGGCGGCGCGCTGAAGGCCGCCCGCGACGAACTCATGCGCATCGAGACGCGCAAGCGTGCCGCGACGGCGGCGAGCGCCGTGCAGCCAGGCGCCCGTCGCCACGCCGGTGGACGCGTCCGGCCGCGGCGAGCACGCCCGGTGCCGGATACCACGCGGATGGGTCTTGGTGTCGGCGCCCGGCGATCCGCTGCTGGCGCATATCGATCCGCGCAATCCCAACGCGCCAGCGATCCTGCGCGCGACTGCCGCAACCGTTGCCTCGTGTCGCATCGCAGCCCGGCGATCGCCCGGCCGGCAATCGAGACGGCGCCACCGTCGGCGACATCCCGACCCCGCCACCAGGTGCGCGCCGCCGCCCCAGTGCGTCCTGCGAGCCCGCATTGTCCGCGAGTGAAGTCCAAGAAGCGGGCGAAGCGCGAATGGATGCGCAACGTCTTCACCAATATGCGGTTCAACGGGCCGTAATTTTGCCGACCGCCGCCGTGCGCGCCACGCCCAAAAGTGGGCCGCGATACGGCTTCGTTCAGAGCAGCGCTGCGATTTCCTTGTTCGCGAAGGCGACGCGGTCGGAGAGCACGCGGACGATGAACTGCAGGAAGAGCGCGCCAAGCTCGGGATCTTGCGGCGAGAAGCTGCGTATAGCGTTCCCGCGTGAGCACGAACACCACCGTCGGGCCGTCGGCGATCACGGATGCGGCGCGCGGCACGCCACGGAAGAAGCCCATTTCGCCGACCACCGTCTGCCCGACCATGCGGCGGACACGGACCGCCCGGCCCGCGTCGTCGACAATGGTGACGGCAACCGAGCCCTGCGCGACGAGGTCGATGGTATCGGGGGGACCGCCCTGCGCGCACAGCAGCTCGCCTCCCTCGTATTCGCGACGTTCGAGATAATCGCGCAATAGGCGCTCCGACGGCTCGCGGCCGAGGACGTCGCCGAGCCAATCCTCGAACGGGGCAAGTTCGGCGCGCGCTTCATACAATGTCGCCTCGGAAAGAACGCGCTCCTCGCACCATTCGATCGCCTCGGTGCGGGTCGGAAAAATCGCCGGCTCGCGGCCATCGAACAATCCCGCGCGGGCAAGCGTCGCACGCATCTCGTCGGCGAGCCCCGCCCACACGAGCCGCACCGCGTGCTCGCGACCCCAGTTGCGCAGCTTGACGATCGACAGCAACGCTGAGGTATCGCAGCCCGAAACGTCGTTGAAATCCAGGACCACGAACCGCTCGCCCGGCCGCTGTGCGGTTGCCCGACCTCAGTCGAGATGCGCTCGAACATCCCGTTCGAGGAACCAAAGAAGATGAAGCCGGTCAGCCAGAAGACGTGGATGCGGTCGCCCTCGCCTTCGAGATGCAGGCGGTCCTGGTCGCATCGCTCGACGTTGGAGGCGAAAGCGGCGCGCGTGACGTGGCGCCGGATGACGCCGATCCGGCCATAGTTGAAGGCAAACAGCAGGCAGGCGCCGATAAAACCGAGGACGACGCCGGTCAGGTAGCCGAACTGGACGATCGCCGACATGATCGCAAGTGCGAGTCCGAGTTCGACCCAGGAGCGGCGCGCCGGCGAGCGCACGAGCGCCTCGCGCAGCACGATCAACCCCATGAAAATGAGCAGGCCGCCGAGCACCGGCGTCGGAACGAGCGCGGTCAGATCGAAGCGCGAGAGGACCACGGCGCCGATCACGAGCGCGGCGTAGAGTCCGCAGAGCCGCGTGCGGCCGCCGGTCTCCTCGAGCATCCGGCTCGCGTTGAGCGAGAGGTTGCCGACAAACCCGCCGAGCGGGGCCGCGACCATGTTGGCGACGCCGTTGGAGCGGAACTCGGCATCGAGGTCGGCGACCTTGGAACGCGCGACCTCGAGGCTGGAAATATCGAGCAGCAGCGCCAGCACGGTCACCGCCGCGACTGCGCCCATTTCTGGGAGCGCATGCAGGAAGACGGCCCAATGGATATCGGGCGAGAAGAGTCGACGCCAGCGGGATCCACGGCGTCATGACGCCGGCATCCTTGACGTACCAGCCCCGCGCCGGATCACTCGCGCCGGCAAGTGCGAGGATGATGTCGAGGATCAGCGCGAGGCCGAAGAACGCGGCTGGCAGGGTGAACACGTTGCCCGTGCGCTGGCGGACGGCGAGCACACCAGGATGGCGAAGGCAAAAGCGATCGCGACCTTCGGCAGATCCGCGAGCGGGATGGCGCTGGCGATCGTCGCGGGCGTGATGTCGCGACCGGTGATGACCTCGACGCCGCCCGTGACGAGCAGCCAGCCGGAGGCCGCAAGGAAACCGCCAATGACCGGAAAAGGGACGAAACGGACGAGCGCGCCGAGGCGGAAGCGCCCCAGTCCCCAGAGCACAACCCCGGTCAGAGCCGTCGCCAGCGTCATGCCGATGAGCGCGTGGCGCACGGCGAGTTCGATGCTGCCGCCGGCGCTCGTGATCGCGCCCCCGACCGTCACCGCGAGGACGCTGAAGACGGCGATGGCGGGATTGTCGGGCCCGCTTCGGCCGGCGGCAGCGTCGTCGTCATCGCAACGATGATGCCGGTGATGGCGGCGCCCGTGAGCAGCGCCCACAGGCCCATGGCGAGCCCGCCGCGCAGATCGCCCTGGAACACCAGCGCGCTGAAGGAAATGCAGTAGGCGATCGTCACCAGCGCCGCGACCATCCCGGCGAGGGCGTCGCCGCCATGGCGGGCGCCGAAGGCGCGCGCTTCGTTGCCGGCCCGCGCCGCTGCCGCCCGCCGGTCGGATCGTTCGCATAGGCCCGGACCTGGCCTGCCGCTTCGACCGGCACGGTCCTCGCGGCACGCGCGATCCGTTTCAATCGCGCGTGGAGCCTTGGCTCACCGCTGCCGCTTCCGGTATCCACTGCGCCTGCCGATCCCTGCTCGTGCGAAGCCGGAGGCTCCGGCGCGCTTCAGCTCACCGCTTTCCCTTGCTCGCGCATGTCGTTTGACACGCATTCACCAGAGCCACTTTCGCTATGCAACGCGCCCAGCATTTCCCGCCCTTTCCGCCCTTCGCTCCCTTCTTCTTGAAACCTTTCCCTTTCTTTTTGAACTGCGCCGTCTCCAACTGATCCGTCGTGTACTTGGCGCCAAGTGCTCCGGAGAGCGGTCCTGCGTTGACTGCTGCCGTCGCGAGCAAAAGTACCGTCGCCGTTGCAGCCAAAATCCGTTTCATCGCACACTCCCGAAACAATCTGACCGATCATCTCAGGCCCGAACTGGACAAACGTCAAGCGGCCACCGTCCGGCATGTCGCTTTTTAGTCAATGTTGCATCGGCAGAACCGAACTCCGGTATCATTTACAGCATTTAACCACTGCGCGGGCGGGCGCGAGCGGCTATCGTGCACCGCATCAATTGGGAGGGGACATATTTATGGTTCGGCATTGGAGCCCATGGGATGGCCAGCTCCTGCGCATTTTGCGCGGCGAGTTCAGGCTGCATTCGCGGACGCTGACCTTTCGCCTCGGTCCGCAAGGCGGCGTTGCAGTCTATCCATCGCGAGATCCGATCGGCGTCTGGGTGGCGACGGGCCGCCTGGTGTTCCGCTATCTCCCGAATGACCCGTCGATCGCGCCCACCGAGCCGTGCGACATCATGGACATCATCCCGCTGAACTATGAGCTGTTCTCCGGGCTCCTGGATGAGGCGAGCCGCGATTCCGCTTGAAGCCGGCCGCATGGCGCGAGGGGTCGCCCCATAGGTGACGAAGGGGTGACCAAGCGGGTGACGGGAGCGAACCTGCCCGGGATCCTTCCGTTGACTTGTCGCGGTCGCACGGCGCCGCTATAAACCGCGCCAGACCCCGTCCCTCAGCAATCGCAAAGTCAGGAGCCGCCGCATGGCGATCGAGCGCACCTTCTCCATCATCAAGCCCGACGCCACCGCGCGCAATCTCACCGGCGCCATCAATGCCGTGATCGAGAAGGCGGGCCTGCGCATCGTCGCGCAAAAGCGCGTGCGCTGGACGACCGCCGAGGCGGGGACCTTCTACGAAGAGCACAAGGCGCGCCCGTTCTACGGCGAACTGTGCACGTTCATGACCTCGGGTCCGATCGTGCTGCAGGTGCTCGAGGGCGAGAACGCGATCGCCAAGTACCGCGAGGTCATGGGCGCGACCGATCCGGCAGAGGCCGCCGAGGGCACGATCCGCAAGCTGTTCGCCAGATCCAAGGGCGAGAACTCCACCCACGGCTCCGACAGCCCCGCCGCGGCCGCACGCGAAATCGCGCTCAACTTCAAGCCGGCCGAAATCGTCGGCTGAGATCGGACGTGCCGGCGATGCGCAAGCTCATCTCGTCGGGTTCACGCTTCGAGGGGGAGATCGGCTACTCGCGCGCTGTCGTCGACGGCGATTTCATCTTCGTCGCGGGCTGTACCGGTTACGACTACGCGACGATGACCATCGGCGATGACGTCGTCGCGCAATGCGCGCAGGTGTTCCGCAACATCGAGAGCGCACTCGCCAAGGCCGACGCGACACTGGCCGACGTGGTTCGCGCCAATTTCATCGTCTCCGATCGTGCCGACTGGCCGGCGTGCTGGCCGGTCATTCGCGCCCATTTCGGTGACGTGCGCCCGGCATCGACGATGATCGTTGCCGGTCTCGCCGACGAACGCATAAAGATCGAGATCGAGGTAACCGCCAAACGCCGCAGCTAGGGGATACTGCGATGATCACGCCCGCCTATGCCGTCACGATGGCCCGCTACAACCGCTGGCAGAACGAGAGCCTCTATCGCGAGGCGTGGCAAGATTCTCCGACGAGGAGCGGCGACGCACCGCGGCGCCTTCTTCGGCTCGATCCACGGCACGCTCAATCACATCTATTGGGGCGACTGCATGTGGCTGTCGCGCTTCGGCGTCGTCGATCGTCCACGGTCTGCGAACGGCAAGGCATCGGTCGACGAGTATCGCAGCGTTTCGACGATCTTGCCGCGGCGCGCCCGGTGCTCGATGGCAAGATCGTCGCGTGGGCGGACGCGCTGACGCCGGAGGCGGTGGCGCAGGATCTCGTGTGGTGGTCGGGCCTGCAGCAGAAGAACATGTCGCGGCCATCGGGGCTGGCGATTGCGCATATCTTCAACCACCAGACCCATCATCGCGGCCAGGTGCACGCCATGCTGACGGCGGCCGGCGCCAAGCCCGACGACACGGATGTCGTCTTTATGCCTTGAGCAACGGGCTGCGCCCTCGGGACGCGGGAGAGGGGGCAGCAGGTAGGCGGCGGACCGAGCCCTCAATCCTTGCGTGTGCCGAGGCCCATCTTCTTCGCCAGCTGCGAGCGCGCGGCAGCGTAGTTCGGCGCCACCATCGGGTAGTCGTTCGGCAGCTTCCACTTGGCGCGGTACTCTTCCGGCGACAGCTTGTAGTGCGTCCGCAGGTGCCGCTTCAGCGACTTGAACCGCTTTCCGTCCTCGAGGCAGATGATGTAGTCCGGCGTCACCGACCGCCTGACGGCGATCGCCGGCTTCAACTCTTCGCTGTCGGCGATCGGCTCGTTGCTCGACGCACGGTTGAGGGCGTCATGCACATCCCGGATCAATGCCGGTAGATCCGAAGCAACAACAGTATTGTTGCTGACATACGCGGAGACGATCTCGGCAGTCAGCTCGACCAGATGATTTCCGCCGGTATTTTCCATCAGGCCCCGTCTCCCGTACTGGCGCCGCCTGCCGCGGTGCACTCAAAATTCCGTCCCGGGCGGCGCTGCCGCCGGGCGCCAGCCGACCCGCCTTACGAGGCGCAACAAGGTTCGTGAAAATCGACACCCCGATCAAAGTCCACGAGTAGAGATCGGCAATACTCCACTTCGGACAGGATGGCAATTGCAGAGCACGGTATAGTAAAAGCAGTGTTGGTGCCAATATCCTTAAGTGGCTTTGCTGAAATTTCCACCATCTTTCCGGCAACCTTTTGGGGCTCTTGCTTGTTCCCGCCGCGCCCGAACAGCAGCCGATGATCACCAACGCCGCCCTCGCCGGCAAACGATAGCCTGCGACACATGCGATGTTGATCGAGAGGACTGGTTTCCACCCTTGAATTGGTTCACGACTGAGTCGTATCTCGCTTCAGGCACGGACCGCGCACGACACCCCGGGGATGAGGGAGCCGCTGGTCCGCATCGCTTCCGGTCGAGCGGATCATCGCCCAGCAACACACCAAAGGACACCGCCCGCCCCGACGGACCGCAATTGATCGGTCCGCGCCGTGCGGCACCCGCAAACCCTCAGCGCCACCGGGCGCGCCTGGAGAAGCACTATGTCAGCCTTGCCCGCCGCGACCACGCCCACCGAACCGGCCCCGCCCAGTGCCCGGCGCAAGCCGCAGTCGGCGATCTACCACGGCATCGAACTCGTCGACGAGTACGCGTGGCTCCGCGCCGAAAACTGGCAGGACGTGATGCGCGACCCGGGCGTGCTCGACGCCGAAATCCGCGCCTATCTCGAAGCCGAGAACGCCTACACGGCGAGCCAGCTCGCCGACACGGCGGCGCTGCAGGAGCGGCTGTTCGCCGAGATGAAGGGGCGCATCAAGGAGGACGACAGCTCGGTGCCGTCGCCCGACGGCGCGTTCGAATATGCGATGAGCTTCATCACCGGCGGCCAGTATCCACTGACTGATGCGGCGGCCGCGCGGGGCCGCTGACGGCGCCGGCGAAACGATCCTGCTCGACGGCAATGTCGAGGCCGCGGGCAAGCCCTACTGGCAGCTCGGCGACGCCGCCCACAGCCCCGACCATCGCTATCTCGCCTACGCCGTCGACGACAAGGGCTCGGAGCTCTTCACGGTCCGCGTCCGCGATCTAGCGACAGGCAAGGATCTCGCCGACGAAATCCCCGATACGCGCGGCGGCTTCGTGTGGGCCAAGGACAGCGCGACGCTGTTCTATGTCCGCCTCGACGCCAACCACCGCCCGCTCTACGTCTATCGCCACAGGATCGGCACGCCCGTCGAGACGGATGTCCTCGTCTACGAGGAACTCGACAAGGGCTTTTATGTCGGCGTCGGCCAGACCCAGTCCGGCCGCTACATCGTCATCGATGCACACGATCACCAGACCAACGAGGCCCGCCTCATCGACGCGGCACGCCCCGACGGCCCGATGCAGCTCGTGAGCCCGCGCCGCCACGGCCACGAGTACTCCATCGATCATCACGGCGACGATCTCATCATCATGACCAATTCGGGGGGCGCGGAAGATTTCCGCATCTGCGCGGCGCCGATCTCAACGCCGCAAGAGGCCTACTGGCGCGAGATCGTCCCGCACAAGCCCGGCCGCCTGCTCCTCGACATCACCGCGTTCGCCGGTCATCTCGCCCGCCTCGAGCGCGAGAACGGACTGCCGCGCATCATCATCCGCCGCTTCGATACCGGCGCCGAGCACGAGATCGCCTTCGACGAGGAGGCCTACAGCCTCGGCATGTCGTCGGGCTACGAGTACGACACGACGATGCTGCGCTTCAGCTATTCGTCGATGACGACGCCGGCGCAGGTCTACGACTACGACATGGAGACGCGCGCGCGGACCTTGCGGAAAACGCAGGAGGTGCCAAGCGGGCACAACATCGCCGATTATGTGACGCGGCGCATCGAGGCGCCCGCCGCCGATGGCGAGATGATCCCGATCTCGATTCTCTATCGCCGCGATACGCCGCTCGACGGCTCGGCGCCGCTGTTCCTCTACGGCTACGGCTCCTACGGCATCTCGATACCTGCGAGCTTCTCGACGACGCGGCTGTCGCTCGTCGATCGCGGCTTCATCTTCGCGATCGCGCATATCCGCGGCGGCAAGGACAAGGGCTACCGCTGGTACACCGGCGGCAAGCTCGAAACCAAGATGAACACGTTCACCGATTTCGTCGCGGCCGGCGAGCATATCGCACGCCTCGGGCTGACGCGGCGCGGCCGCATCGTCGCCAACGGCGGCTCGGCCGGCGGGATGCTGATGGGCGTCGTCGCCAATCTCGCGCCGGACCTGTTCCTCGGCATCATCGCCGACGTCCCCTTCGTCGACGTGCTCAATACGATGCTCGACGAGACCCTGCCGCTGACGCCGCCCGAGTGGCCCGAGTGGGGCGACCCGATCCGCTCGGCCGAGGCGTTCGCCCAGATCCGCAGCTACAGCCCCTACGACAACGTCGAGGCGCAAACCCTATCCGCACATCTTCGCCTACGGTGGCCTCACCGATCCGCGCGTCACCTATTGGGAGCCGGCCAAGTGGATCGCGCGGCTGCGCGAGCGCAACACGTCGCAGAACCTCGTTCTGCTCAAGACCAATATGGAAGCCGGCCACGGCGGCGCGTCAGGCCGCTTCGAGGCGTTGAAGGAAATCGCGGTCGACTACGCGTTCGCGCTGAAGATTGCGGGGAAGGCTGGGGTGTGAGCTGCAGCGGCGAGGCCGCGCCGCTCAGCTTCTCTTGCCGCGGTCGCGACGGCTTCGCCCCGTACCCGCAGCCGCGGAGGTGACACCCGCCGGTCGGATTCCACCTCGCCTTCTTCGGTCGACTGGAGCCCCGGCCTCCAAATTATGGTAGCGGCCGGGGGTCCGCGAGTTGAGGACAGTCCGCCGACTGGGGTGCGAGGCAGCCCCGCTCGCGCCGCGAGGCGCGAACGGGTGCGATACAGCTCGACCTCTAGCGTGTCCAGCGGGCTTATTGCTCGAAATGCTGTTGGAAGGAGCGGCGCGCGGCTTCGTCCGGGGCGACGCCAGCGGCGGTGAGGCGCTCGTACTCGCGCCAGGCATCGAGGCCGGCGTGCATCGCCGACATATACTCTTTGACCCGGGCGAACAGGCCGGGGCGCGCCGCGGCGGCAGTCGCGTCAACGGGCATGAAATCGAGGGCGTCGTTATAGGTCTTCGTGCTCATGATCGGGTCTTTCCTTGGTGCTCATGCCCCGCATTTTGTTCGCGGGTGCGATAAGGTGAATATGCCCGTCATGCTGCGTCGCAACAAGTATGGTGCACTGCGGCGCAGTCATGCGCTTGGCGCATGTCGAGGTGATTCGCGGGGCCGAGTCGAGCTGTGATCGCCACCACCCGACTACGGCGTAGTCGCCGCCACGGCCCTTGATCGGGCGCTGCCTTTCATGATCGACTGGCAAACCTCAACGCCATTCGACGGTCGTGGCCAGACACGCCACGCCGACATGACACCATCATCACAAAAACCAGCAGAGGAGCGCCCACATGGCAACGAACAAGGTCGCGATCATTACCGGCGGCGGCACCGGCATCGGGCGCGCGGCGGCGCTGCATCTCCAGGCCGACGGCTGGGACGTGGCGGTCGTCGGAAGGCGAAAGGCCGAGCTCGATGCGGCCGTCGGGATGGCGAAGAAGGGCGGCGGGCGGATGCTGGCGATTCCGGCCGACGTGACCAAGCAAGCCGAAGTCAAGAAGGTCTTCGCCGAGACCGTGAAGGCGTTCGGGCGCCTTGATTTCCTGTTCAACAACGCCGGCAAGGGCCTCCCCGCCGGACCGATGGAGGACATCAAGCTCGAGGACTGGCAGGGCGTGGTCGACCTCAACCTGACCGCCTGCCTCATGTGCGCCCAGGAGGCCATCCGCCAGTTCAAGAAGCAATCGCCGCAGGGCGGCCGGATCGTCAATAACGGCTCGATCTCGGCCCACACGCCGCGGCCGATGTCGGTTGCCTATACGGCGACCAAACATGCCATCACCGGCCTCACCAAGTGCATCGCGCTCGACGGGCGGCCCTTCAACATCGCCTGCGGCCAGCTCGACATCGGCAATGCCGACACCGCCATGGGCGGCCGCATGAAGGCCGGCGTACCGCAACCGCGCGGCGACATCATGCCGGAGGCGGTCATGGACGTGGACCACTGCGGCTCCGCGATCCGCTACATGGCGAGCCTGCCGCTCGACACCAACGTGCTGACGATGACGATTAAAGCGTCGGCGATGCCGTTTGAAGGGAGAGGGTGAGGGGCAAGAAACCCTATCCAATCACCTCGCGGCGGAAGGTGCCGGCGCGATTGAAGTAGTAGGGGATCGGCACCGTGGGATCATCCAGCGAGTGCGCCGCGATGCGCTCGGCGAGGTCCTCGAGGATGACGCGGGTGATCGGCGGCAGGTCGAGATCGCGGCTGTCGGCGAGCGTCATCCACACGAGGCCGGAGAGTTCGCCGTCGTTGTAGTCGGTGGTCTTGGCGATGGCCGCGGCCTCGACGCAGAAGAATCGGGTGTCGAAGCGGCGCGGGCGCCCCGGCGGCGTGATCGCGCGAGCGAGGTATGTCAGCGGCGCGAGATCGGGCGCGAAACCGTGCTCGCGAAAGAGCCGCCAGGTCTTGGACGCGGGGCTTTCGAGCGAAGGGTTCTCGGATGGGGGCGCCAGCTCGTTGCTCGCCGTTTCCGCTGCGCTGCCGATGATCAGGCCGGCTTCCTCAAAGGTCTCGCGCACCGCGGTCAGTGCAAGACCACGGGCACGCGCCGCGCTCGGCCGTCCCTTCATGTCGATCAGCAGCTTGTCGGCCACGCCCGGGCGCAGTTCACGCGCGGCAACGATCGCCTTGTCGTCGGCATCCATGCGGCCGCCGGGAAAGACGTATTTGCCGGGCATGAATTTGAGGTCCGGGCGGCGCTTGCCGAGCAGGATCTTCGGCGCGCTCCCTTCGCTGTCGATGATGATCAGGGTCGCGGCGTCGCGCGGCTTCAGCAGCGGCGCTTTGGCGGCCGGGGCCGCCGGGCCGGCCTTTGCCGCCGCCCGCTCGGCGACCAGCGACTTGAAGGATTCGTTGTCGCTCAACGCGGCCTCCCGGCGTCGGCTGCCGCGCTGTCGCCCGCGGCCATAGGCTCGGGCTCGGGCGTATCCTCGACGCCGCCGAAGCCATGCATCCGATTGGCCCACTGCAGGCCGACGAGCGCGCCCTTGATGACGGGGAGCAGCGCCAGCGACAACAGCAGCGTCAGCGGCAACCACAGCACCATGTGGACCCAGGTCTCCGGCGCGTAGAGCCGCTCGAGAATGAGGATGCCGCCGACGACGATGTGGCCGACGATGGTGATCGCGAAATAGGCCGGCGCGTCATCGGCGCGGTGATGGTGGAGTTCCTCGCCGCACGACGTGCACCTGTCGGCGACCTTGAGGTAGCTCCTGTAGAGCGGGCCCTCGCCGCAGGACGGGCAGCGCAAGCGCGCGCCACGCAGCATGGCCTCGGAGAGTTTCCGGGGTGCCAGCGGATCGACGGGGAGCACGGAGGAGGGGACAGAGAGATCGGTCATCAAGCCGCCCTTTCGCGGTGGCGACGCGTGGGCCGAATTCAGTTGGGCTCGCGCGGAAAATCAGCATGTCGCCTATCCCAGGAGATAGTCACTTAGACCGCGCCGGTCCATGGGCCATTTTGCATGGATGGTGCGTCACGCGCGCGCGCGCATCGACGGAAACTATAGCGTTGTCAGCGCCGTCTATGGCGGTGTTGCCCCACCCGCGGGCCCCGGCGATGGCTGCCGCCGCCGCGGCCTGCGTGCTGCGGCATCGCCACGGGATCGGACAGCATCTCGAAGCGCAGCGCGCCGGCCATCGGGATCGCCTCGACGAGCTTGACCTCGACCCGGTCGCCGAGGCGATAGCCGCGTCCGCTGCGGTCGCCGATCAGCGCGTGTGCTTCCTCGACATGGCGCCAGAACTCGCCGCCGCCCAGGGTGGCCGCCGGAATGAACCCATCGGCGCCGGTCTCGGCGAGGCGCACGAACAGCCCCGACCGCGTGACGCCGGAGACGCGCGCCGCGAACTCGGCATTGACGCGATCGGCGAGGAACGCGCTGATCAGGCGGTCGATGGTCTCGCGTTCCGCCGCCATGGCGCGGCGCTCTGCTTCCGAGATCGCCTTGGCGGTCGCAGCCAACGTCGGGCGCTCTTCCGGCGTCATGCCGCCGTGACCGAGTTTCAGCGCCGCGATGAGGGAGCGGTGGACGAGCAGGTCGGCGTAGCGGCGGATCGGCGAGGTGAAGTGGGCGTAGCGTTGCAGGTTGAGGCCGAAGTGGCCGAGGTTCGAGGTCGCGTATTCCGCTTGCGCCTGCGAGCGCAGGATCACCTCGTTGACGAACTCGGTGTAGGGCTGATCCTTGGCGCGCGCGAGGACGGTGTTGAAGTGTTTTGGGCGCAGCGCGTTGCCGGCGGGAAGCGTCAGCTCCAAGCCTTCGAGCAATTCGCGCAGCGACTTCAGCTTCTCCGCGCCCGGCTTGTCGTGGACGCGATAGACGACCGCGGCACGCGCTTCCTCGAGCTGCTCGGCGGCGGCGACGTTCGCCTGGATCATGAACTCCTCGATCAGGCGGTGGGCGGCGAGGCGCTCGGGCACATGAACGCGGCGGACCATGCCGGCGTCGTTGAGTTCGATCTTGCGCTCGGGAAGGTCGAGGTCGAGCGGCGCGCGGCGGTCGCGGGCGGCCGAGAGTACCGCATACGCAGCCCATAGCGGCTTGAGCGCCGTCTCCAGCATCGGGGCTGCCCGATCGCTCGGCCGGCCGTCGATCGCGGCCTGCGCTTCCTGGTAGCTGAGACGCGCCGCCGAGCGCATGACGCCGCGTATAAAAGTGTGCCGGCGCTTGTCGCCGTGGCGGTCGAACACCATGCGCACCGCCATGCAGGCGCGCTCCTCGCCTTCGCGAAGGGAGCATAGATCGTTGGAGATGCGCTCCGGCAGCATCGGCACGACGCGATCCGGGAAATAGACGGAGTTCGCCCGCAGGCGCGCCTCGCGATCGAGTTTTGAGCCGGGGCGCACGTAGTACGCGACGTCGGCGATGGCGACAGTGACGATGTAGCCGCCCTCGTTGCCGGGATCGCCGTCGGGTTCGGCGAGAACCGCATCGTCGTGGTCGCGCGCATCGACGGGATCGATGGTGACGAGCGGCAGCGCGCGCAGGTCGACGCGGCCACGCATGTCGATCGCGGGGAGATCTTCCGCTTCGGCCAGCACGGCGTCGGGAAACGTGTCCGGCAACCCATGGGCGTGGATCGCGACGAGACTGATGCGGCGCTGGTCCTGCGGATTGCCGAGCGCTTCGACGACCCGCGCCTGCGGGACGCCCTCGCGATGGCGGCGCACGATGTCGAAGCGCACGAGATCGCCATCGGCGGCATCGCCCTCATTGCCGGGATGCACCGGCCATTCCTTGAGCGCCTTGCGGTCCACCGGATCAATCGTGCCGCCGCCACCGCGCACGGCCTTGCGGAAGATGCCCATGAGACGGCTGCGCTCGCGCGGCAACCGCTTGATCGGCTCGGCCTCGTGCGCGTAGCCGAAGATATCCTTGCCCTCGAGCTTCGTGATGCGCGCGAGGACGCGATCGCCGATGCCGAGTGCGCCGTCGCCGTCAGGACCGATCGCGCGGCGCGCCTTGAGCATCAGGATTTTCGGCTTCTCGCCTTCCTCGATGTCCCACACCGCGGGGATCGCGACCAGTTCGCCCTCGTTGTCGCGCTCGACGATTTCGAGGACGCCGACCGGCGGCAGCTTGCCCTTGGCCTTGAGCGCCTTGCGGTTGCCGACGATGGCGCCGTCCGCGGCGAGGTCGGCCAGCATGGATTTCAACGCGACGCGATCCTCGCCCTTGAGGCCGAACGCGCGCGCGATCTCGCGCTTGCCGACCTTCTCGGTCGTGCTGCCGAGGTAGTCGAGGAGCTGCTCGCGCGTCGGCATTCCGCCGGCTGGCGCTTCGCTGCGCGCCGCCGCGCGCGCCTTGCTCGATCGCGTGGGCCGATCAGGCGTATCGCGGCGCTTCTGCTTTTTCGGCACGCGGGATCGTCTTTCGGTTGGCCTTACTCGGCAGCATCGCGACGACGCGGGGCCGCAGCCTTCGGTGCATCCTTGGCGCCAGCCTTTTTGGCCGGAGCCTTCTTGGCCGGAGCCTTCTTGGCTGCAACCTTTTTCGCCGGCTTCTTCTCGGTCGCGTCCGCAACCGCCGGCTTCTTCGCAGGCTTGGCCTTGGTCTTCTTGCCGCCGCCCTTGGCGATGCGTTCCGCGAGCAGCGCGATGGCTTCCTCGACGGACACCGCCTCCGGCTCCTTGTTGCGCGGCACGTTGGCGTAGACCTTGTTGTGCGCGATGTAGGGCCCATAGCGCCCGGACAGGATCTGGATCGGCCCGCCCTCATCGGGGTGCGCGCCGAGATCCTTGAGCACCGTCGGTCCCGCGCGCTGGAAGCGGCCCTTGCCGCCGCCGGCAGCCTTTTCCGCGATCACCGCGACGGCACGATTGATGCCGACGGAGAACACCTCTTCCATGGATTCGAGGTTGGCATACTTGCCGTCGTGGAGCACGAACGGCCCGTAGCGGCCGAGCCCCGCCGTGATCATCGTCCCCGTTTCCGGATGCAGTCCGACCTCGCGCGGCAGTCTCAGGAGTTGCAGCGCCTTTTCGAGATCGATCGTCGCCGCGTCGATCCCCTTCGGGATCGAGCTGCGCTTGGGCTTGTCTTCCTTCGTGCCGTCACCGAGCTGCAGATACGTGCCGAACCGGCCCGTGCGCACCGTCACCTCCAGCCCGGTTTCCGGATCTTTGCCGAGCACCTTCCCATCCAGTTTGAACTCGTCGACCGAGCCTTCGGCGGGCTGCGCGATCTGGCGCGTGAAGCGGCAATCAGGATAGCGCGAGCAGCCGATGAATGCGCCGAACTTGCCGCTGACTTTCAAGCTCAGGCGGCCCTCGCCGCAGGTGGGACAGGCGCGCGGATCCGAGCCATCGCCCTTGTCGGGGAATATGTGCGGACCGAGCAGATCGTTCAGCGCTTCCAGGACTTCGCTCACGCGAAGATCCTTGGTCTCGGCGACGGCGCCCGTGAATTCCTTCCAGAAGTCGCGCAGTACTTCCTTCCAATCGAGCTTGTGATCGGAGATGAGATCGAGTTTCTCTTCGAGCCCCGCGGTGAAATCATATTCGACGTAGCGCTTGAAGAAGGCTTCGAGGAACGCCGTGACGAGGCGGCCTTTGTCATCGGGGATGAGGCGCTTGCGATCGACGCGGACATAACCGCGATCCTCGAGCACCGCGAGCGTCGAGGCGTACGTCGATGGCCGCCCGATACCGAGCTCCTCCATCTTCTTGACCAGCGTCGCCTCGGAATAGCGCGGCGGCGGCTCGGTGAAATGCTGCTTGGCCTCGATGCCGCGATCTTTGAGATGCTCGCCCTCGTTGAGCGGCGGCAGGCGGCGGCTCTCCTCGTCCTCCTCGTCGCGGCCTTCCTCGTAAAGTTTGAGGAAGCCATCAAACAACACGACCGTACCGGTCGCGCGCAAGCCGTAGCCCTTGCCGTCGCGGCCCTTGACCTCGATCTCGGCCGTCGTCTGCTCGAGCTCGGCCGACGCCATCTGGCTCGCGACCGCGCGCTTCCAGATGAGTTCGTAGAGCTTCGCCTGATCCTTCTGCAGGTGGCGCGCCATATCCTCCGGCCGATGCGCGACGTCGGTCGGCCGCACTGCCTCGTGCGCTTCCTGCGCGTTCTTCGCCTTGGTCTTGTACTCGCGGATGAACGGCGCGACGTAGCGCTTGCCGAGCGTGTTTTCGATCGACTGGCGGATCGGTCCAATCGCCTCGGGGATGATCTGGACGCCGTCGGTTCGCATGTAGGTGATGAGGCCGACCGTCTCGCCGCCGATGTCGACGCCTTCATACAAGCGCTGGGCGACGTTCATCGTCTGCTTCGCCGAGAAACCGAGCTTGCGCGAGGCTTCCTGCTGCAGCGTCGAGGTCGTGAACGGGGCCGCCGGGTTGCGCCGCGCCGCCTTCTTCTCGACCGACGTGATGACGAAGTCGCCCTTCTCGATCGCCGCCTTGATGGCGCTGGCGGAGACGGTGTCCTTAATGTCGAGCTTCTTGAGCGCGGTGCCGGCAATGGAAGTCAGGCGCGCCTTGACCTCGTCGCCCTTCCCCGTCGCGAGCAGCGCTTCGATGGTCCAATATTCGTCGGTGCGGAACGCCTCGATTTCGCGCTCGCGGTCACATACCAGCCTCAGGGCCACCGACTGCACGCGGCCTGCCGAGCGCGCGCCCGGCAGCTTGCGCCACAGCACCGGCGACAGCGTGAAGCCAACGAGATAGTCGAGCGCGCGGCGGGCAAGGTACGCCTCGACCAGCGGCGCATCGATGCCCCGCGGCGCCTTCATGGCGTCGAGCACGGCCTGCTTGGTGACCGCGTTGAACGTCACCCGCTCAACCGGCATCCCCTTCAGCACCTTCTTCTCTTCCAGCACTTTCAGGATGTGCCAGGAGATTGCCTCACCCTCGCGATCGGGGTCGGTGGCGAGGATCAGCTTGTCGGCACCCTTCACGGCGGCGGCGATCTCGCGGATCACCTTTGCGTTCCGAGTGTCGCTGTCCCAGTGCATGAGAAAATCGTTGTCCGGCTCGACGGAACCGTCCTTCGAGGGGAGGTCGCGGATATGGCCGTAGCTCGCCAGAACTTTGAATTTCGGGCCGAGGTACTTGTTGATGGTCTTCGCCTTGGCGGCCAACTCGACAATGACGATGTTCATTGGGGACCGTTACCTTTGGCAGCGTCTGACGGCCCCGGGAAAATCACCGATTGGCGAGGCCGGCCGCTGGGTGGATGAGTGGGCTGGAACATGGGTGATGGCAGGCGGCCTGTCAAACCAAGCGGCCGGCAGCAACGCGCAAATTCCAATATAATCTCATTATATCAATATTTTAAATCACCATCCTCCGTGGAGAGGCCTCTTGCGGCCCCGCGTCCGGCGCCCAACCAGGCCGCCCGCACGCTCCAGCGACAAACCTGTGGGAATGATGACGTAAGCGCGGCGCGAGATATATCTCAGGTTGTAGTTTTGTTCAAAAACTACTATAACGTGTATCTTGATGTGACGTGCAACTTCAGGAGGCGGCCCTCGCCATGACGAACTCGATGCACCACTTTCAGCGCCATCTTCTGGGGCAGCCAGCGAAGAAAACCGGGCCACTTCTGACCGATCCGCCCACTGTAGAGATCGGCAGGGCGGACCAGCTCGAGTATCTTGCCGATCTCATTCTCGAACTCAAGGAGATTGCCGACAACCTTGGCTGCGCAACGCTTGCCGGCTTGCTCGTCGTCGGCCACCGCGAGGCAAAGATCCAAGCCCACGACCGGTGAGCGCACGACGCGGTGTGGTGCCGCGACGGCGGGGGCGGGAGTGACGCTCGCCGCCGCGGCCCCTGCCGTTTCCCCTGGCGCGGTGTCAATCCGGCGCCGGCCGCAGCGAAACGAGCTGTGCGCCGTGCCGCTCGATGCGCTCCGCCAGCGTCAGTTCGAGCAGTGCGCCCCGCAGGGCCCGCATGGGAAGCGCGGTGGCGCGCGCCAGTTCGTCAATCGACAAGGGCGCCGGGCCGAGCGCGGCGAGCACTGTGGCCTGGATCGACTCCGGCAGGCCGGCGGCCGATCCGGCGGTCTCCGGTTCCGATGCGGCGGCGTCGGGGTCGGTGGCGTCGGGATCGGGGCGCTGAGTGCTGATGTCCGCGGCCGCTCCAGGCGCCGCCATGGCATCGCCGCCTATCCAATCCAACCGCTCTCGCGCCGCGCGTTCGGCCATCCCGTGCGCTGACCGTCCCAATTGCGGCGCCAGCGCCTCCAGAATATCGGCAGCCGACGTCGCGATCGTCGCGCCGCCCTTGAGCAACTTGTTCGTGCCCTCGGCGCGCGGATCGAGCGGATGGCCTGGCACCGCGAACACCTCGCGGCCCTGCTCGGCCGCCATCCGGGCCGTGATCAGCGAGCCCGATCGCGTCGCCGCCTCGACGATCACCACACCCATCGAGATGCCTGAGATGATCCGGTTGCGGCGCGGAAAATCATTGCCGCGGGCGCGGAATCCGGGCGCCTGCTCGCTGACGATGCAGCCTTCAACGCCGATCCGGGCGTGCAGATCCTCGTGCTCGGGCGGATAGACATGATCGATACCGCCGGCCAGCACCGCGACGGTGCCGGTCGCGAGCGCCGCCTCGTGCGCCGCGCCGTCGATCCCGCGCGCGAGGCCCGACACGACGACCATGCCCGCCGCGCCGAGCCCTGCCGCGAGTTGCCGCGCCATCGCACGACCGGCAGCCGACGCGTTGCGCGAGCCGACGATCGCGATCATCGCCTGCGCCAGCAACTCGACCCGCCCCTTCACGTAGATCAGCGGCGGCGGCACGCCGGCGTGAACGAGCGCCGCTGGATACCCGGGCTCGATCGTGAACAGCGCTCGTGCCCCGATGGCGCGCCCCGCCGCAAGTTCAGCCTCCGCCTTGTCGCGCGGATAAATCCGCACCGGCTGGCGCCGCCCGCCGCGACGGGCGAGATCGGGCAAGGCGGCCAGTGCCTGTTCCGCGCCGCCGCACTGGTTGATGAGTTCCCGGAAGGCGACGGGGCCGACGTTTTCCGTCCGGATCAGGCGCAGGCAGGCGAGACGTTCGGCGTCGCCGAGTTCCGCGATGGGGAGCGGCGCTGGGCGCACTCCCGCGCCGGATGCCTCACGCTTTGGCACCGATCCGGCTCTCCTGGCCCGCGGCGAGGCGCCGGATATTCTCGCTATGCTTCCAATAGATGAGCGCCGACATGATGGACACGATCGCGACGACGAGGGGGCCGCCGTAGATCATGAAATAGATGAACGTGACGACCGTTGCGACCAGAGACGCGAGCGATGAATACCGGGTGATTGCTGCGACCACCAGCCACGTCAGGCAGAACACGAAAGGTGCCGCCCAGAGAGCCCGGGACATCAGCGCGACGCCGACGAGTACGCCGATAAAAGTTGCGACCCCCTTGCCGCCCTTGAAACCGAGCCACACCGGAAACATGTGGCCGACGACGGCGCCGAGACCGGCGAACCAGGGAACGAGGAAGAACACCAGCACCCCATTCGGCGGCCCGACGAATGCCGAGGCCAGTTTGGCCGCGACAAGGATCCCCAGCAGCATCGCAGCGGTTCCCTTGAGCACGTCGAACAGCAGCGTCAGCGCCGCGATCGTCTTGTTACCCGTCCGCAGCACGTTGGTGGCGCCGATGCTCTTCGACCCGATCTCGCGCACGTCGCCGAGGCCGGCGGCCCTGGTCAACAACAGTCCGAACGGGATCGAGCCCAGCGCATAGCCGAGCGCGAACGCAATCAGCAGGGGCGGAAGCATCGCTGGGGACATGCGTGGGTGTCCGGTGTGTGGCGGCACGCGTCACGGCGACGGGATGGGCGCCGGGATGGGCCGCCGGGTGGGGCGGGAGCGCGATCAGGAACCGTACTGATAGACCATCCGGCCGGCAACCATGGTCTTGAGCGCGCGGCCCTGAAGCTTCTGTTCGTCGAAGGGCGAGTTCTTCGAGCGCGAGCGGAGGTGTTCGCGGTCGACGACCCAGGGCTGGTTGGGATCGAACAGCAGGAGATCGGCGGGCGCGCCCTTCTCGAGCCGGCCGCCCGGCAGGCCGAGCAGCTTCGCCGGGTTGATCGTCATCGCGCGGAGCAGCGGCAGCAGCCCGATCTCGTCGGCATGGTAGAGCCGGAGCGCGGCAGCCAGCAGCGTCTCCAAGCCGATCGCGCCGTCGGCTGCTTCCGCGAATGGGCGGCGCTTGACGTCGGCGTCCTGGGGGTCATGGCTCGAGACGACGACGTCGATGTCGCCGGCGGCCAGCGCCCGCACCATGGCGACCCGGTCCTCCTCGGACCGGAGCGGCGGGCGCACCTTGTAGAACGTGCGGTACGAGCCGATGTCGTTTTCATTGAGTGTGAGGTGATTGATCGAGACGCCGCAGCTCACGGGCAGCTTGCGCGCCTTGGCGGCCCGGATGACGGCGAGACTTTCGGCGCACGAGATCGTCGAGGCATGGTAGCGCCCGCCGGTGATCTCGACGAGGCGCACGTCGCGCTCGAGGACGATGGTCTCGGCCGCCTTGTGCACGCCGGGCAGGCCGAGCCGCGTCGCGACCTCGCCCGAGTTCATCGCCGCGCCGTTCGAAAGACCGGGGTCCTCGGTGTGGTGGACGATCAGCGCGCCGAAGTCCTTCGAGTAGAGCAGCGCGTTGCGCATGATGCGCGTGTTCGAGATCGACCCCTTGCCGTTCGAGAAGGCGACGGCGCCGGCGCGCTGGAGAAGCCCGACCTCGGCCAGCTCTTCACCGCGCAAGCCGCGCGTTAGCGCCGCGATGATGGACACATTGACGATGGCGCGTTCGCGGGCGCGGCGCTGGACGTAGTCGACGAGCGCCACCTGGTCGATGACCGGCTCGGTATCCGGCATGCACGCGATCGTCGTGACGCCGCCTGCGGCAGCGGCAAAGCTCGCGGTCTTGAGCGTTTCGCGATGTTCCTGGCCGGGATCGCCGGTGTAGACCTGCGCGTCGATCAGGCCCGGGCACAGGATGTGCCCCTGGCCGTCGACCACCGTCGCGCCGGCCGGCGCGTTGCGCCTGAGATGGCCGCCGAGATCGGCGATCAGGCCGTCCGCGACCAGCAGCCCGCCCGGCTCGTCGCGCCCGGACGCCGGGTCGATGAGGCGGACGTTGATGAACACGGTGCTGCCGGCGCCCTGGGCACCATTTGTTGCACCATCCCTGTTCATCGGCGGTTTCACGCTGTCACCCCTTGTCCGTTTCTACGGTGCCTCAGTGGTTCGGCAGATGCCGCGCCAGCGCTTCCAGCACCGCCATGCGCACGGCGACGCCCATCTCGACCTGCTCGCGGATGACGCTGCGCGAGTGATCCGCGATCGGCGAGGCGATCTCGACGCCGCGGTTCATCGGTCCGGGATGCATGATCAGCGCGTCCGGCTTGGCGCAGTCGAGCTTCTCCTGGTCGAGGCCGAAGAAGTGGTAATACTCGCGCGACGTCGGCACGTAGTTGCCTTCCATGCGCTCGCGCTGGAGCCGCAGCATCATCACGATGTCGCAGTCGGCGAGGCCCTTCCACATGTCGGTGTAGACTTCGGCGCCGAGCCGCTCGATGCCGGTCGGCAGCAGCGTCGACGGCGCGACGAGGCGCACCCGCGCGCCCATCGCGTTGAGGACATGGATGTTCGACCGCGCGACGCGCGAATGGAGGATGTCGCCGCAGATCGCGACCGTGAGCCCGGCGATGCGGCCCTTGGCGCGGCGGATGGTCAGCGCATCGAGCAGCGCCTGGGTCGGATGCTCGTGGGCGCCGTCGCCGGCGTTGATGACGGAGCAATCGACCTTTTGGGCGAGCAGTTCGACCGCGCCCGCCGCGTAGTGGCGCACCACAAGAAGGTCGGGGCGCATGGCGTTGAGCGTCATCGCGGTATCGATCAGCAATTCGCCCTTCTGTACCGACGATGTCGCGACGTTCATGTTCATGACGTCGGCGCCGAGGCGTTTGCCCGCCAGCTCGAACGAGGACTGCGTCCGCGTCGAAACCTCGAAGAACAGATTGATGAGCGTGCGCCCGCGCAGCACGTCGCGCTTCTTGTTGACCTGTCGGTTGGTGTCGGCGGCCCGGTCGGCGAGATCGAGGATGGAATTGATCTCTTTGGCGCTCAATCCCTCGCAAGTGAGGAGATGGCGCCCGGGGAAGTAGAAGGACGGTGGGCTCTGGGTGTTCATTAAAGTGGGACTTCTACGCCCCTCCCCGGAGACGCGCAAGGGGTCGGGCGCGACACGGTGCACAGACCCGTGGACAGGGCCGCGGCCGCGCGCGAGAATGCGCCCAATTCGCAAATATCGATGCCCGCGGGCCACACACGACCTGGCCAACCGCCCGGAGACCTCAGATGAAGCCGTTGAAGCTGGAACGGGCCGAGTCCAAGCCGGTGGCCAACCCTGAGCAGACGGCCGCGCACGGCGCCTCTGCCCCCGGCGCCTACCCCCAAGTGCGGATGCGCCGCAACAGGAAGAGCCCGTGGTCACGCCGCCTGGTCGCCGAGAATACCCTGACCACGTCCGATCTGATCTGGCCGATCTTCCTCTACGACAGCGCCGACACCCGCTCGCCGGTCGCCCATATGCCCGGCGTCGACCGCCTCAACATCGCGGAGGCCCAGCGCGCCGCCGAGCAGGCGGCAAAACTCGGCATTCCCGCCATCGCTCCCTTCCCCTACGTCGAACGGTCGTTGCGCGATCCGACCGGCAGCGAAGCGATGAAGGCCACCAACCTGATGTGCCGCGCCGTCCGCGCGATCAAGTCCGCGGTGCCGGAGATCGGCGTCATCACCGACGTCGCGCTCGACCCCTACACGAGCCACGGCCACGACGGCATCCTCGATGACCGCGGCCGTCATCCTGAACGACGACACGGTCGTCATCTTGTGCCGCCAGGCGCTGGCGCTCGCCGATGCCGGCGTCGATTGCGTCGCCCCCTCCGACATGATGGACGGCCGCATCGGCGCCATCCGCCGCGCGCTCGATACCGCCGGCCACGACGAGGTGCAGATCCTCTCCTATGCGGCGAAGTATGCGTCGGGTTTCTATGGCCCGTTCCGCGACGCAATCGGCACCAACGCGACGCTGATCGGCGACAAGCGCACGTATCAGATGGACCCGGCCAACTCCGACGAAGCGCTACGCGAAGTCGGTCTCGACATCGCCGAGGGCGCCGACATGGTGATGGTCAAGCCGGGGATGCCGTATCTCGATATCGTCAGGCGCGTGAAGGACACGTTCGCGGTGCCGACCTACGCGTACCAGGTGTCCGGCGAGTATGCGATGCTCAAGGCGGCGGCGCTGAATGGCTGGCTCGACGGCGAGCGGGTGATGATGGAAAGCCTGCTCGGCTTCAAGCGCGCCGGCGCCGACGGCATCCTCACCTACTTCGCGCCGGAAGCGGCACGGGTGCTCAAGGCGGGCTGACCGCGCCGTGACATCATCAGGCGCCGGCCCTATATCTGGCGGTCGAACAACGAGCGCGCCTAGTGTGATGATCGAGAAGTCCGCTTTATCGCGCTGGGCTGGGTTCGTGAGCGGACTTCTCGATCTGAATCACACTAGAATCATCAATTTGCTAGTGTCCTTCAGATCGCGAAATTCGTTCCGAGCCAGCCGCACAATGAGACGAATTTCGCGATCAGGACACTAGCGCCGATCAAAACCGAGGAACGCCCACGATGAGCGAGACGACAACCCGCGCGGCCTCCAACATAGAGACTGCGCTCGGCATTCTCCGCCAGCGCTTCGGCGACCGCCTGCAAACAGGCGAAGCGATCCGCCGCCAGCACGCCCACACGCTGACCTGGCTGCCGAACCAGCCGCCTGATGCCGTGCTCTGGCCGGAGAACACGGCGGAAGTGCAGGACATCGTCGCCATCGCCTCGACGCATCGCGTGCCGATCATCCCATTCGGCGCGGGCACCTCGCTGGAAGGCCACCTCAATGCGCCGCGCGGCGGCCTCTCGCTCGACTTCTCACGCATGAACCGCGTGCTCGCCGTCAATGACCGCGATCTCGACGCCACCGTCGAGCCGGGCGTGTCGAGGAAGCAGCTCAACGACTATCTCCGCGACATGGGTCTCTTCTTCACGGTCGATCCCGGCGCCGAGGAAGCGACGATCGGCGGCATGGCGGCAACGCGCGCCTCGGGCACGACGGCCGCGCGCTACGGCACCATGCGCGAAAACGTGCTGAGCCTCACCGCCGTGATGGCCGACGGGTCGGTCATCCGCACGGCGCGGCGCGCGCGGAAATCCTCGGCCGGCTATGACCTCACGAAGCTGCTCGTCGGATCGGAAGGGACGCTCGGCATCATCACCGAATTGACGGTCAAGCTCTACGGCATCCCCGAGAGCATCATGGCGGCGGTGTGCCCCTTCGAGACGGTCGAGGGTGCGTGCAATGCCGTCATCACGGCGATCCAGCTCGGCCTCGGCATCGCGCGCACGGAATTCATCGACGAAGCCAACGTGCGCATCCTCAACGAGCAGGCGAAGCTCAACCTGCCGATCAAGCCGATGCTGTTTCTGGAATTCCACGGCACAGAGGCCGGCGCGCGCGACCAGGTCCGCATCTTCGAGGAGATCGCGCGCGGGGAAGGTGCGATCGGCTTCGACTGGGCAACGACGGAGGAAGACCGCCGCCGCCTCTGGAAGGCGCGCCATGAAAGCTACTGGTCGGTGACGGCGGCCCATCCGGGACGCCAGGCAATGACAACCGACGTCTGCGTCCCCATCTCGCGTCTCGCCGAGTGTGTCACCGAGACGATCGAGGACATCCGCGCCTCAGGCCTCAGCGCGCCGATTGTCGGGCACGTCGGTGATGGCAATTTTCACACCATGCCGATGGTCGACATGTCGAACCCCAAGGAGATCGCGGCCGCCGAGCAGCTCGTCGAGCGCATGACCAAGCGCGCCATTGCCATGGACGGCACCTGCTCGGGCGAGCACGGAATCGGGCAGGGCAAGATGAAGTATCTCAAGGCCGAGCATGGCCCCGCCCTCGCCACCATGCGCGCGATCAAACAGGCGCTCGATCCCCTCGACATCTTCAATCCCGGCAAGATCCTTCCCGCGCCTTAGAAACATCATAAGAAAAGTGCGCGGCACCGCGTCGGAAAGCGCAGGTTTCCGCCCTGATCCCGCCATCGCGGCCGTGCGACATTTGCGGCGGCGCGCCACCGTTGCAGGATTTGAACGTCGGGTTGAATGTGTTAGGTAAACGCTGCAACGAATGAGGCACGACAGGCCGGCCGTAGAACGCGGCGTTGGAATGGATCGAGGGGTGGGCAGCAGCGCAATGACCGAGAGGCGATCGAGCTTCGACTATGACGATCTGCTGGCATGCGGCCGCGCGGAGCTGTTCGGCGCCGGCAACGCCCAGCTGCCGCTGCCGCCGATGCTGATGTTCGACAAGATCACGCATGTCTCGGAGACCGGCGGCGCACACGGCAAGGGCCAGCTCAAGGCGACGCTCAAGGTCGCGGGTAACCCGGCCTGCGACTGGTTCTTCGCCTGCCATTTCAAGGGCGATCCCGTCATGCCCGGTTGTCTCGGGCTCGACGGCTTGTGGCAACTCACCGGCTTCTTCCTCGGCTGGCTCGGCGCAACAGGGCGCGGACGGGCGCTGGGTGTCGGCGAGGTCAAGCTCACCGGCATGGTTTTGCCCACCGTCGGGATGCTGGAATACACTGTCGACATCAAGCGCGTGATCCTGCGCAAGCTGAAGCTCGGTATAGCCGACGGGACGCTGACCGCGGACGGCCAGGTGATCTACAAGGTCACGGACATGAAGGTCGGCCTGTTCGAGACGGGCGAGGTCGCAGGCGGCGCATAGGCCTGAGTCCCAGCGACATGCGCGGCGAGGGAAACGATTTTGACCATGGGGGCCGACAACGGTCGCCATCGGCTGATAAGGAAGGCGGAGAATGAGGCGGGTCGTCGTTACCGGGATGGGCATCGTCTCATCGATCGGCAACAACACGCAGGAAGTGCTGGCCTCGCTCCGCGAGGGCAAATCCGGCATCACGCGCGCCGAGAAATACGCCGAGCTCGGCTTCCGCTGCCAGGTGCACGGCGAGCCGAAGTTCGATTGGCAGGCAGCGGTGCCGCGTAAGCCCAAGCGTTTTATGGAAGCCGGCGTCGCCTGGAACTACATCGCCATGGATCAGGCGATCCGCGACGCGGGGCTGTCACCCGAGGATGTCGTCAACGAGCGCTCCGGCATCATCACGGGTTCGGGTGGCCCCTCCACGCTGGCGATCGTCAACGCCGCCGACACGACGCGCGAGAAGGGGCCAAGGAAGATCGGCCCTTTCGAGGTGCCGAAGGCGATGTGCTCGGGCCCCTCCGCGGTGCTGGCGACGAGCTTCCAGATCAAGGGCGTCAACTATTCGATCTCTTCGGCCTGCGCGACGTCGGCCCACTGCATCGGCAATGCCGCCGAGATGATCCAGTGGGGCAAGCAGGACGTCATGTTCGCGGGCGGCTGCGAGGAGCTCGACTGGACGCTCTCCGTCCTCTTCGACGCCATGGGCGCGATGTCGTCGCGCTTCAACGACACGCCAGCCAAGGCGTCGCGCGCTTATGACGCCAACCGCGACGGTTTCGTCATTGCCGGCGGCGCCGGAATGCTGGTGCTCGAGGAACGCGAACGCGCCTTGAAGCGTGGTGCCAAGATCTACGGCGAGCTAGTCGGCTACGGCGCAACCTCCGACGGTTTCGACATGGTCGCGCCGTCGGGTGAAGGTGCGGTACGTTGCATGCGCAAGGCGTTAGAAGGCTTCAACGGCGAAGGCGTCGGCGCCAGGATCGACTACATCAACCCCCATGGCACCGGCACCCCGGTCGGCGACGAGCGCGAGATTGCCGCCATCCGCGAGGTCTTCGGCACTGATATTCCACCGATTTCCGCGACCAAGTCGCTGACCGGGCATTCCCTCGGGGCGATCGGTGCGCAGGAGGCGATCTTCTCGCTGCTGATGCTGAACAACGGTTTCATTTGCGAGAGCGCCAACATCGACGAACTGGACCCCGCCTTCGCGGATGTTCCCATCGTGCGGGAGCGCCGTGACGCCCTCCTTAACTGTGTGCTCTCGAACAGCTTTGGTTTCGGCGGCACGAATGCCACCCTGGTATTCCGCCGCCATTCAGGTTAAGGGCGGGGCGCGACCCGCCCCCGCTGCGACCTCTCAGGCGGCCCGCGCGGGCGCCACACGGTGCCCCAAGGGGTGCCGAGGTTCGCATGGAGCATTTTCGCCGGGACAAGGCGTCAGCCACCGGGCGCTGCTGGCTGACGATGGCACGTCAGAAGGGCCTCGGTATCGTAGGAACCAAGATGAGCGAGAAAGACATCACCCAGCCGGGTCCGCTGATGGCCGGCAAGCGAGGCCTCATCATGGGCGTCGCCAACGAGCGGTCGATCGCCTGGGGCATCGCGAAGGCGCTGGCCAACCATGGCGCCAAGCTGGCGTTCACCTATCAGGGTGACGCGTTCGGCCGCCGCGCCGTGCCGCTCGCGGAATCGGTCGGCTCCGAGGTCATCGTCCCCTGCGACGTCACCGACCTCGCAAGCGTCGACCACGTCTTCGCGGAGATCGAAAAGACGTGGGGCGGCCTCGATTTCGTCGTCCACGCGCTGGCCTTTTCCGACCGCCGCGAGCTGATGGGCCGCTACTCCGACACGACGCGGGACAACTTCACCAACACCATGGTGATCTCCTGCTTCTCGTTCACCGAGATCGCCAAGCGGGCGGCACCGCTCATGAAAAACGGCGGGTCGCTGCTGACGCTGACCTATGGCGGCTCCGAGCGCGTCGTCCCCTCCTACAACGTCATGGGCGTCGCCAAAGCCGCGCTCGAAGCCTCGGTGCGCTACCTCGCCGCCGACTTCGGCCGCCAGGGCATTCGTGTCAACGCGCTGTCCGCCGGCCCGATGCGCACGCTCGCCGGCGCCGCGATCTCCGACGCCCGCGTGATCTTCAATTTCCAGGGCGAGAGCGCGCCAATGGGGCGCACGCCGGCGCTTCCCGAGGTCGGCGGCTCGGCTCTCTACCTGCTCTCCGACCTCGCCGGCGCCGTCACGGGCGAGGTGCATTACGTCGACTGCGGCTACAATATCGTCTCGATGCCGACGCTCGAGGCGCTGAAAGCCCAGGACGAGCTGATCGAGAAGGCGCGCGCGACCCTCAAGGGCGCCGATAAAGTCTGATCCTGCCCAATCGAGACTTCCGTCGCATGACGCTTCCATCTGAAGCGCCATGGCACTATGGTGCGCCGCGAAATTCAGGCGTGCGCCCAGAGGAGAAAATACGCGTCATGGACAAGATCAAAGTCGCGGGAACGGTCGTCGAAATGGACGGCGACGAGATGACCCGGATCATCTGGCAGCTCATCAAGGACAAGCTGATCCACCCTTATCTCGACGTCAATCTCGAGTACTACGACCTCGGCGTCGAGGCGCGCGACAAGACCAACGACCAGATCACCATCGACGCCGCCAACGCGACCAAGAAGCACGGCGTCGCGCGTCAAGTGCGCGACGATCACGCCGGACGAGCAGCGCGTCGAGGAATTCAAACTCAAGGACATGTGGAAGAGCCCGAACGGCACGATCCGCAACATCCTCGGCGGCACCATCTTCCGCGAGCCGATCATCTGCAAGAACGTGCCGCGCCTCGTGCCCGGCTGGACGCAGCCGATCGTCATCGGCCGCCATGCCTTCGGCGACCAGTATCGCGCCACCGACTTCCGCTTCCCGGGCAAGGGCACGATCACGCTGAAATTCACCGGCGACGACGGCAAGGTGATCGAGCGCGAAGTGATCAAGACGCCGGGCCCCGGCGTGACGATGGCGATGTTCAACTATGACAAGTCGATCCGCGATTTCGCGCGCGCCTCGTTTAACTACGGCCTCGCCCGCAACTACCCCGTCTATCTCTCGACCAAGAACACGATCCTGAAAGTCTACGACGGCCGCTTCAAGGACATCTTCCAGGAAGTGTTCGACGCCGAATTCAAGGCCGAGTTCACGAAGAAGAAGCTCTCCTACGAGCATCGCCTGATCGACGACATGGTGGCGGCGGCGCTGAAGTGGTCGGGCGGCTACCTGTGGGCGTGCAAGAACTACGACGGCGACGTGCAGTCGGATACGGCCGCCCAGGGCTTCGGCTCGCTCGGCCTGATGACCTCGGTGCTGCTGACGCCGGATGGCAAAACGGTTGAAGCGGAGGCCGCGCACGGCACGGTGACGCGCCACTTCCGCGAGCACCAGAAGGGCCGCGAGACCTCGACCAACTCGATGGCCTCGATCTTCGCCTGGACGCGCGGGCTCGCCCATCGCGCCAAGCTCGACAATAACGAGAAGCTCGCCAAATTCTCGACGACGCTCGAGAAAGTGTGCATCGACACGGTCGAATCGGGCTTCATGACCAAGGATCTCGCGCTGCTCGTCGGCGACCAGCAGAAGTGGCTCTCGACGACCGGCTTCCTCGACAAGATCGACGAGAACCTCAAGAAGGCGATGGGCGCGTAGCGCCGCTGCTACGGAAATATCAGGAGCCCGGCCGCCGCGCCGGGCTCTTTTGTTTCGTCGGCGCGTTGGCGCTATCATGCGGGCGACCGACGGAGGTTCGTCATGGCTGACACGCGCGATTGCGTTCACACCGGCGGCTGCCAATGCGGCGCCGTCCGCTACGCCCTCTACGCCGAGCCGACCGGCGCCAGCATCTGCCACTGCCGCATGTGCCAGAAGGCGGTCGGTGGCTATTTCGGCGCCTTCGCCGGCGTGCCGCCCAGGGATTTCGCCTGGACGCGTGGCACGCCCGGCACGTTCCGCTCGTCCGACCTCGTCGAGCGCGGTTTCTGCCGCGACTGCGGCACGCCGCTCATGTTCCGCTATCTCGACCGCGACCGCATCTCGGTCTCGCTCGGCTCGCTCGACGACCCGAGCCTCGTCAAGCCTGAAAAGCAGCACGGCATCGAGGGTCGCATGCCCTGGCTGGGTGAGATCCTCGATCTGCCGGGGACGGCAACCGAGAGCGACGTCCCGCCGGAGCGCATGGCGCGGCTCGCCAGCCGCCAGCATCCCGACCACGACTGAGCGTCCCCGCGCGCGGCCTACATCAGAATATGGCGCGCGCCGGCGATGGCGCTCGCGATGTAGTCGAACGTGACGCGCAGCCGCGCCACGGCGCGGACATCGGGGTGCGCGACCAGCCACAATTCGCGCACCAGCGGTTCGACACCGACATCGACCTGCACGAGGTCGGGGTACTGGTGGGCGACGAACTTCGGCACGATCCCGACACCGAGCCCGGCCCGCGCCGCCGCGAGACGGGCAAACAGGGTATTGACCTTCAGGGAGTAGCGCTGATGGTTGCCCGCGGCGCGGATCGTGTGCATCGCCGTCGGCTGGTTCGCGACCTCGTCGGTGAAGCCGATGAAATCGAGCGGCTCGCCTTTGCGGGCCTCGAGGTAGGCGCGGTCGGCGTAGAAATTACTGGCGTAGTCGGCGATCTTGCGGGTGACGATCGAGGCGCCATCGGGCCGGGCGTGCCGGATTGCCAGATCGACGTCGCGCCGGGCGAGGCTGAGGTTGCGCTGGTGAATCAGCAGTTCGATCTCAAGACCGGGGTTCTGCGCCACCAGGTCGCGCATCCGCGTCATCAGGAAAAACGAGCCGAAGACCTCCGTCGCCGTTACCCTGACCTTGCCGACAACGGCATCCCTGGGCCCGCCGCTCATCCGCCGTATCGCGTGGGCCCCGTCCGCCATGATGCCGGCGGCGGCCGCCGCGCTCTCGCCGGCGGGCGTCAGCGTGAATTTGCCGCCCCGACGGTCGAAAAGCTGGACGCGGAGGATTGCTTCGAGCGCGGCGATGCGCCGACCCACCGTCGCGTGGGTGACGCCGAGCGCCCGCGCGGCCGCGGAAAGGCTACCCAACCGCGTGAGTTCTAGGAAGAAATGCACATCTTCCCAATCCGGAACAACTGTGCGTTTTTTAACAGCCATGGAGCATTTTTAGGGGGTTGCCGATCGTTTATCAACAGTCAAAATCACCCCCAAGATGATCTTCATACCTTCGAATTGGAGATCGGACGCATTGCTCATTTTTGGCCGGGGGGCCGGTGGGCGGTCGCTTGTTAACGCCAACCGACGAGGGAAATTGCGCCGTGGATCAGGATAAGGAACGGGGATTCGACCTCAATTCGTGCGTACTGCACCTGTTGCATCGCGCCCAGCAGGCCGCCGACGAAGCCTTTGCCGCAGCATTTTCCGATACCGGCCTGACGCCGCGGCAGCTCGCCGTCCTCGTCATCGTCGCCGAGCGCGAGGGCACAAACCAGGTCGGCCTCGTCGACGCCACCGGCATCGACCGTTCGACAACCGCCGATCTCGTCCGCCGGCTGATGCGCAAGGGCCTGCTCGCCCGCCGTCGTGCCCGCCACGACGCGCGCTCCAACGTTCTCCGCCTGACCGAGGAAGGCAAAGCGCTGCTCACGAGCTTCCGCCTGCGCGCCCACGAAGTCGACCAGATGCTGCTCAATGCGCTACCCGAGGCGAGCCGGAGCCACTTCGTCGACGCCCTCGGCCGGATTGCCGCCATCAATCCCGGCACCGGCCGGAGCCAAGACCGCAGCCTCCTCGCAGCGGAATAGCAACGCCGGCGGAACAGCGCCGTTATGCGGATCACAGCGGCAGGCGGCCTTACGGCCGCTTGTTGCGGCGGAGATCCTCGGGGTGATCCCACATCAGGAAGTCGGGGCCGAGCGCGTTGATGCTCGGCGCGCCCATCTGACCCATGACGAGATCGAGCTCGTTCTTGATCATGCCGAGCGCGGTCGACGCCAGCGCCTCGCCGCCCGCCGCCACGGCATAGAGCGTCATGCGGCCGACGAATACGAACTTGGCCCCGAGGCACAGCGCCGTCGCGACATCGCCGCCGCGCCGAATACCGCTATCCAGCATCAACGTCATCTTGTCGCCGACAGCGTCGCGGATCGCGGGAAACACTTCGACCGGTGACGGCGCCCGGTCGAGCTGGCGCGCGCCGTGGTTCGAGACCATGATGCCGTCGACGCCGATCTTGGCCGCCATTTCCGCGTCCGCCGGATGCATGATCCCCTTGAGCACGAAATTCCGCGGCCACAGATCGCGGAACCGCTTGACGTCGTCCCAGGTCATCGGCGGCGCCGTCTGAGTGGCGACGAACGAGGCGACTTTTTCGGCATCGCCCTCCGCCCCGGGGCCCGCGTATTGCGCCCAGTTCGGGAACATCGGCTGGCCGCCGTGGCGGTAATAGTCGATCATCCAGCCGGGGTGCATCAGCGCCTCGATCTTGGACTTGAGCGGCAGCCGCAGCGGCCGCGCCATGCCGTTGCGCTTGTTGCGCTCGCGGTTCGAATGGATCGGCACGTCGACGGTGAAGACGAGCGTCGAGAGCTGTGCTTCCTTGGCGCGGCGGATCTGGTCCTCGGAGATCGATTTATCCTTCGCCGCGTAGATCTGGTACCAGCCGTGCTCCGGCGCGATCTGCCCCAGTTCCTCGATCGAGGCGGTGCCGGTACCCGACATGATGAAGGGCACGTTGGCATCGCGCGCCGCCCGCGCCAGCATCATGTCGGCGCCGGGCCGGAACAGCGCCGCGATGCCGGTCGGTGCGATGCCGACCGGGCTCGAATAGCGACGCCCGAACAGCTCCGTGCTGAGGTCGCGTTTCGTCACGTCGACGCAGTAGCGCGGCACCAGCCGGTAGCGCTCGAAACCCTCGAAATTGCGATCGAGACCTTCCTCGCCGTCGACACCACCCTCGATGAAGTCATAGGCGACCTTCGGCAGGCGCCGCTTGGCCAACAGCCTGAGATCGTCGTAGTTGATCACGGAGCCGGATTGTGCGGCACTCATGGGCGGACCCTTCCCTCGTGGATAGCGCGTTTGCTTGTGCTTTGCCGTGCAGCGTTTCCCGGCCGCAGAAACTGAAGCCAGCGGGCGGCCGGATCAAGTGGAAAACGGCGCCATGCATGACTGCCTTGCCGTGCGCCGCTGGGATTGCGGGCACCAGAGGCCGACCAGCCGGTGGCTCGAAGGGAGCGACATGGGACCCGATCCGATCAGCAGTGCGGCGCCGGAGCGGTCGTCCTTCCTGCACGATCTCACCGCCGAAAACGCCGTCAACGCGATCGTCGCCTTCGCCTTCGGCATCTCGGGACCGATGGCGATCATCCTCTCCGTCGGGTCGCGCGGCGGTTTGAGCGAAGCGCAGATCGCCTCGTGGATCTTCGGCGCGTTCTTCCTCAACGGCCTGCTCTCGATCGGATTTTGTTTCTGGTACCGCCAGCCGCTCGCGTTCTTCTGGAGCATCCCCGGCACCGTCCTCCTCGGCCCGGCGCTGGCGCACGCGAGCTTTCCCGAAATCGTCGGTGCGTTCGTCGTCACCGGGGTCTTGATGCTCGCGCTGGGCCTCTCCGGCGTCGTCCGCCGCGCCATGGACGCAATACCCATGCCGATCGTCATGGGCATGGTCGCCGGCGTGTTCCTCCCCTTCGGCCTCGATTGGATCAAGGCGTTCGAGACCGATCTCGCCGTGGCGCTGTCGATGACCGTGGCGTTCCTGCTGCTGTCGGCATTTCCGACCGTCGCCCAGCGCCTGCCGCCGCTCATCGTCGCCATGGCGGTCGGCGGCATCGCGATTGCGGCGACGCACACCGGATCGCTGCCGCCCATCGACGCGAACGCGGTCCTCGCCGCGCCGGTCTTCGTGATGCCGGTGTTTTCCCCCGCGACGCTGATCGAACTCGTCGTGCCGCTCGCGATCACCGTGCTCGTCGTCCAGAACGGCCAGGGCATCGCCGTCCTCCGCTCGACCGGACACAACCCGCCGGTCAACGCAATCGCCATCGCCTGCGGCGCTTGGTCGATCCTCGTTGGCCTTGTCGGCACCGTCTCGACCTGCCTCACCGGGCCGACCAACGCCATCATCGCCACCGGCGCGCGACAAGCGCACCCACTACACAGCCGGCATCCTCGTCGGCGTCTTCGCCATCGTTTTCGGACTGTTCTCGCCATTGTTCACGAGGCTCCTGCTCGCCGCGCCCCCGGCCTTCATCGCCACCCTCGCCGGCCTCGCCATGCTGCGCGTGCTGCAGATCGGCTTTCGCGACCGCATTCCAGGGCGCTTCGGGATCGGCGCGCTCGTTGCGTTCCTCGTCACCGTCGCCGGCATATCGATCGCCGGCATCGGCGCACCGTTCTGGGGCCTCGTCTTCGGCGTCGCCGTCTCGCGGATCATGGAACGCGCCGATTTCGCGGCGCGGGTGTGAGGACTAGAGTCTTTCAGGTTTAGCTGGAAACGTATCCGGCATTGTTGAGGTAGCTCTGGCATTCGCTCTGCGAGATGCCGGCGACGAGCCTGGCAATGCGTTCGTGGATTGCGTCTGCGGTTCGCGCCTGCGCCATTCGCATCCAGTGCTTGACCTTCGCGAAGACCTGCTCGATCGGGTTGAGGTCGGGCGAGTAGGGCGGCAGGAACGCGAGCTTGGCGCCTGCACCGAGGATCGCCGTGCGGATGGCGCGCGAGCGGTGGCTGCCGAGATTGTCGAGAACAACGATGTCGCCCGGCTTCAGCGTCGGGACCAGGAACTGCTCGACGTAGCCGCGGAAGATCACCCCATTGATCGGCCCGTCAACGACGCAGGGCTCGGTCAGCGCATTGACCCTGAGAGCTGCAAGGAACGTGAGCGTGTGCCAGCGTCCATCGGGCGCAAAGCCGAGCAGGCGGGCACTCTTCGGGCCCCAGCCGCGGATCGGCGCCATGTTGGTCTTGATCCAGGTTTCGTCGATGAAGACGAGGCGGGCGGGATCGAGGTGACGGCTCGCCCGCTGCCAGCGCTCGCGCCGCCTGACGACATCGAGGCGATGCTGTTCAGTCGCGAAGAGCGTTTTTTTTGAACGATTGGCCCTCGCGGCGCAGGAAGCGCCAGACCGTATCGTGGGAGACCATGACACCGCGCGCTGCCAGCAGGTCCTTCAGTCGATGCAGTGTCAGATGCGACACCTTCTCGATCTCGTTGAGAATGAAGGCACGATGCGGCTCGAGGGTACAGGTCCGATAGCCGCCGAACTTGGCAGGCGCCGGACTTCCCGTCTCGCGCACGCGCTTCGACCACTTCACGACCGTCGAGGGCGCTATATCGAAGCGCTCGGCGATCGAGCGGCAGGTCTCGCCATCGGCGATGGCTGCGGCCACACGCAAGCGCAGGTCAGCGGAATAGGGCTTTGCCATGCGTGCTGGCCCCCAGCTCCAGCACACATCTTGAATCAGAACCCGACTGATTTGGGAATCCCCAGATTCCAACTAACGCGGAAAAGCTCTAGTGGTGTTGCTGACGTAGCGCTCAGGGTCGTTTCGCGACGCGGGGCTTTCGCCCCGTGCCCCAGTGTCCAGACCGGAGACATAGCTGACAGTCGTGCGGGGACATGGTTGACACATTTCAAGCCTCGTCTTCGGGTTCACGCACATCGATCTCGACGACGAGATGGTGGAGAAAGCGGACCTCGAACACGCCGTCGATCGCGGTGGGATCGATGCCGACCCGGTGACCGACGAGCGCCTTCGGCAGGCGCCACATGCGGCCGCGGAACTTGACGAACCCGTGCTGGTGCACGCTGCGCACGATCGTGCCGGCGGGGTAGTCGATCGGTGGCAGCGTCTCGCGGAAGCTGCGCGTGCTCGCGCGGTAGCGGTCGGCCGGCACGGCAAAGCCGATGCCTTCGTGGGGGCGCTCGTGATTGTAGATGTCGCGCCAGCCATCGAACCCAGCCTGAGCCTGATCGAGATCGCGCCAGGCATGATCGCGCATCAGCTCGATCTTCAGCGTGCCGTTGAAACGCTCGTTCTTGCCATGCGTCTGGGGGTGGCGGGGCCGCGAATGCGAGATCGCGATGCCGTGCCGGATGAGCCAGACATTCAACGGCGTGAGCTTGTGCGCCACCTCCCCGCCCGATCCCCAGGGTGCGCCGTTGTCGGTCAGTACGCGCTCGGGCAGGCCGTAGCGGCGAAAGGCGGCGGAAAGCCTGCTGCGCACGGTCTCGCCGCGTTCGTTGGCACAGGCGCCGAGTTCGAGGGCGAAGCGCGAGTGGTCATCGACGACGGTCAGCGGATGGCAGCGCGCGGTCGTCTCGGCGAGCGCGAAGTGGCCTTTGAAATCCATCTGCCAGAGACGGTTCGGCGCTTCGTGCTCGAAGCGCGTCGCCGGCACGCGGGCGGCACTGGCCTCCGGCTCGATCAGCCCGTGGCGGGCGAGGATGCCGGTGATGGTCGAGGGCGCCGGCACGTTGCGGTGCCGGGCGCGCAGCAGGCTATGGTGGATCTTGCGGCCGCCCCAGGCCGGATGCCGGCGGCGAAGGTCGACGACCGCCGCTTCCATCGCGTCACGCGTCCGCGCGGGCGAGGAATGCGGCCGCCGTGAGCGATCCTCGAACGACGGCGCAGCCTCCGAGCGCCCCCGCTCGAGCCATTTGTAGCCCGTCGTCCGGCTGATCTCGAAGCGCCTGCACAGCTCGGCCACGTTGGCCCCGTCCTGGCTTGAAAGCTTCACGAACTCGCGACGCGACTGCACGATGGACACCTCCTGCCAGCCCATGAGAGCCCCCAAATCAATTGCCGCTCGGGAAACCCTGATCTGTCAGCTATGTCCTCGTACACCTGTCCACCATGTACCCGGTCTGGACACGCCCCGACTCGGGGAGCACCCCGGACCCCCGCCTTTTTTGATATCGAGAGGCTCGTCCGCTGTCGCGCCGAATCGCCGCTCAAAGGCCATCCGCAGCGCCGCGTCGACGTCGGTCATGGATGCGGCGATGCCGAGGTCGGCGAGGGAGGTGACGCCGTGGGCCTGGACGCCGCAGGGGATGATGCCGGAAAAATGTTCGAGATCGGGGGCAACGTTGAGGCTGATGCCGTGAAAGCTGACCCAGCGGCGCAGGCGGATACCGATGGCGGCGATCTTGTCCTCGACGTTCGGGCCGCGCTCGGGGCGGCGGACCCAGACGCCGATGCGGTCGGAGCGGCGTTCGCCGGCGACGCCGAATGCCGACAACGTATCGATGAGCCAGCCTTCGAGGTCACAGACGAAGGCGCGAACGTCGCCGCCGCGCCGGCGGACATCGAGCATGACGTAGGCCACGCGCTGGCCAGGGCCGTGGTAGGTGTACTGGCCGCCGCGACCGGCTGCGTAGACCGGGAAGCGGTCCGGCGCGACGAGATCGGCCGCTTTGGCGCTGGTGCCGGCGGTGTAGAGGGGCGGGTGCTCGATGAGCCAGATCATCTCGCCGGCGGTTCCTTCGGCGATGGCCTGGGCGCGCGCTTCCATGAAGGCCAGCGCCTCGGGGTAGGGCACGGGGTGCGGGGCTGCGAGCCAGCCGACCGCGGGCCGAAGGGCTGAGACGTTGCGCAGGTGCGGTGTCATCGCTCTGGGCTACACCCGGTGGGCAGGGTCAAGCAAGCGTCAGGAGATCTTTGGGGCTTGTATAGGCGGGGTTCATGTTGGATGCGCCAAGCTGACAGCCCGGCCGCCTAAAGGATGAATTCAGCCACAATATTGCCCTCTGGACCTTCCGGCACCATCGTGCCAATTCCGTTTCATCGTTCCATTCATACTCAGCAGGCCCTGCGCTCATGTCTCAAGCTGCGACCGAAGCCTTGATCCGCCGCTACTACGACGCCTTCAACCGCGGCGACGTCGACGGCATGCTCGCCTGCCTCGCCGACGACGTCGTCCACGACGTCAACCAGGGCGAGCGGCGCGTCGGCAAGGGGCGTTCCGCGATTTCTGCGCGCACATGGCGCAGCACTACAAGGAGCAGCTGAGCGGCATCGCCATCATGGTCAGCGCCGACGGCGCGCGCGCGGCGGCCGAGTTCAACGTCCACGGCACCTATCTCGAGACCGACGAGGGCCTGCCGCCGGCGCGACGGGCCAGAGCTACGGCTCCCCGGCCGGCACGTTCTTCGCCGTCGAGGACGGCCGGATCGCCCGCGTCACCACCTACTACAATCTCACCGACTGGCTCATGCAGGTCGCCGGAGCGCGCGCTGAGCTGGCCCGGGCCATGCATGACTCGCGTCGAGCCGCTGACGGGCGAGCGCTGATGCGCGCTGCCGACCCTCGCCCGGCTGCGCATCACCGTGTTCCGCGACTGGCCCTATCTCTACGACGGCACGCTCGCCTACGAGCAGCGGCTACCTGCGCCAAGTTCGCGCGCCGCGCGAGGACGCGGTGATCGTCGCGGCCTGCGACGGCGACGACGATCGTCGGCGCGGCGACCGGCCTCGCCGCTGGCCGGGCACGCCGACGAGTTCGCCGAGCCGTTCGCCGGCGCGGCTCGACATCGACACGCATCTTCTATTTCGGCGAGTCCGTGCTGCTGCCGGCCTATCGCGGCCGCGGCATCGGCCACGCCTTCTTCGATCACCGCGAGGCGCACGCGCGCGCGCTGCGACGGCTTCACGCACATCAACTTCTGCGGCGTCGTGCGGCCGGACGACCATCCGCTGCGGCCCGCCGGCTACCTGCCCGCTCGATGCCTTCTGGATGAAGCGCGGCTACGCCAAGGTCGACGGCCTGGTCGGCACGTTCGGCTGGACGGACATCGGCGAGCCCGGCGAGACCGACCAAGCCGATGCAGTTCTGGATGAAGGCGCTGTGACATGAGCGCGCCCGCCCGCATGCGTCAGCGTCGCCGCCGCGCAGTATCCGATCGACGGCTGGCGACCTCGCGCGGTCGAGGACAAGATCGCGCGCTGGGTGGCGAGGCCGCCGCGACCGGCGCCGAGCTGCTGGTGTTTCCCGAGTACGGCGCCATGGAGATCGCCGGCGACGCTGCGGGCGAGCGGTGGCGGCGATCTCGCAGGCCTCGCTCGCGGCGGTCGCCGACGCACTGCCGCGCATCGATGCGGTCCATGCCGAGCTCGCCGGCGCACCGCGTCCACATCCTGGCCGGCAGCGGCCCGCGCGCGCGGCCTGACGGCCGCTTCGTCAATGCCGCGCGGCTCTATCGCGCCGGCGGGCGATCGGCCGTGCAGGAAAAGCTGATCATGACGCCGTTCGAGCGCGACTGGGGCAATCGCCGGGCGCGGCGCTGCAACGTGTTCGAGACCGCGCTCGGCCGCATCGGCGTCGCCATCTGCTACGACAGCGAGTTCCCGCTGCTGGTGCGCGCGCAGGTCGAGGCCGGCGCCGAGATCATCCTCATTCCCGTCCTGCACCGAGCGCGTCTCGGGCTATCATCGCGTGCGCACGGCGGCGCTGGCCCGCGCGCTCGAAGGCCGGATCGCGACCGTCGTCGTCGCCGACCGTCGGCGACGCCGCCTGGTCGCCGGCGGTCGATCGCAATCAGTGGCGCCGCCGGCATCTACGTGCCGGCCGAAGCCGGCATTTCCGAGACCGGCGTGCTGGCCGAGGGCATGCTCAACGCGCCGGGCTGGGTCTACGCCGAGCGTCGACCTCGCGGCGTTGGCCCGCCTTGCAGATGCCGGCGAGATGCGCAACCGCGCCGACTGGCGCCATCAGCCGGGCGGCGATCTCACGCTGCCGAAAGCGGAAATCGTCCTGCTGACGTGATCGCCGCACGCGCGCTTCCATTGCTGCCGGACTTTCTCTAAAAGTCCACCGTTCGCCTGCGAATTGTCCGAGGCCCCCATGACCGACAGCCCCCGTCTCGCCAACCGCGTCGCGCTCGTCACCGGCGCCTCGCGCGGGATCGGGCGCGCCGTCGCGGTCGGTCTCGCCCGCGAGGGTGCCCACGTCGTCCTGCTCGCGCGCACGACGGCGGGCTCGAGGAGGTCGACGACGAGATCCGCGCGGCCGGCGGTACCGCGACGCTGGTCACGCTCGATCTGCGCAAGCCCGACAAGGTCGACGCGCTCGGGCCGACGCTCTACCAACGCTGGGGCAAGCTCGACATCCTCGTCGCCAATGCCGGCGTGCTCGGGCCGATCTCGCCGCTGCCGCATATCACCGCCGACGCCTGGAACGAGGTGATCGACATCAACCTCACCGCCAACTGGCGGCTGATCCGCTCGCTCGACCCGCTGCTGCGGCGCGCCGACGCCGCCCGCGCGGTGTTCGTGTCCTCCGGCGCCGCCACCGGCAAGAACGCCTACTGGGGGCCCTATGCGGTCTCCAAGGCGGGCCTCGAGGCGCTGGTCAAGACCTACGCCCACGAAGTCGCGAGCACCGCGATCAAGGTCAATATCCTCAATCCCGGCCCGGTCCGCACGACCATGCGCCAGCGCGCCTTCCCCGGCGAGAACCCGGAAACGCTCCCCGCCCCCGAGGCCCTGGTGCCGCTATTCCTCGACCTCGTCGATGCCGGCCAGTCGGACAGCGGCCAAATCTACAATTTCAAGAAAGCCTAGGATTGCGGGCTAAAGCAACGGACTTTAAATTCACCTCAATTCGAGGCTGGGTGGGGAGTGAATTTGAAGTCCAAAGTTGCTTTAGAACGCTATGACTTCTAAAGCGTCTTTGGACCTTAAATGCGACTTTGAGTACCGACCCAGGCGTGGGTCGCATTTAAGGTCCGACGCTTTAGATAGCCGCCTGCATGGCAGCCCACGGAGCCGCGCCTTGCGGCAACGGATGGCGCGAACTAGGTTGGCGCAACCCGTGAGCGCCGCGCGCTCCCCTCAGACCGAGGAGCCTGAACCCATCGTGAGCATCTTCAAGGATGTCGCCGCCGCCGTCGGCCGCACGCCGCTGATCAAGCTGCGCCGCGTCTCCGAGGCGACGGGCTGCACCATCCTCGGCAAGGCCGAGTTCATGAACCCGGGCCAGTCGGTCAAGGACCGCGCGGCGCTCTACATCATCAAGGACGCCGTGGCGAAGGGGCAGCTGCAGGCCCGGCGGCACGATCGTCGAGGGCACGGCCGGCAATACCGGCATCGGCCTCGCCGTGATCGGCAACGCGCTCGGCTACCGCTCCGTGATCGTCATTCCCGAGACCCAGGCGCAGGAGAAGAAGGACGCGCTCCGCCTGCTCGGCGCCGAGCTGGTCGAGGTGCCGGCGGTGCCCTACAAGAACCCCAACAACTACGTGAAGTATTCAGCCCGCCTCGCCGAGGCGCTGGCCAAGACCGAGCCGAACGGCGCCATCTGGGCCAACCAGTTCGACAACGTCGCCAACCGCCAGGCCCACATCGAGACGACGGCGCCGGAGATCTGGGCCGACACGGGCGGCAAGGTCGACGGCTTCGTCTCCGCGGTCGGCTCCGGCGGCACGCTGGCCGGCGTGTCGATGGGCCTCAAGGCGAAGCACAAGGACGTCGAGATCGCGCTCGCCGATGCCGCCGGGCGCGGCGCTGCACAGCTACTACACGACCGGCGAGCTCAAATCCGAGGGCTCGTCGATCACCGAAGGCATCGGCCAGGGCCGCATCACCGCGAACCTCGAGGGCGCCGTCGATCGACCACTCGTACCTGATCCCCGACGCCGAAAGCCTGCGCCATCGTCTTCCAGCTCGTGCAGGAGGAAGGGCTCTGCCTCGGCTCGTCGTCGGGCGTCAACATCGCCGGCGCCATCCGGCTCGCCACGCGAGCTCGGGCCCGGCCACACCATCGTGACGCTGCTGTGCGACTACGGCACGCGCTACCAGTCGAAGCTGTTCAATCCCGAGTTCCTGCGCTCGAAGAGCCTGCCGGTGCCGGCTTGGCTCGCCAAGCGCCGCGCCGCCGCCGCCGTCGTGCGTTCGTCGAAGGCCTGAGGACAAGCTGAGCGCCATGACCGAGACGCTCTTCCGTGCCGACGCCTATGCGCGCGACTGCGAGGCCTATGTCGTCGCGGTCAACGAGCGCGGCGGCATCGTGCTCGACCGCACCATCTTCTATGCCGCAGCCGGCGGCCAGCCGGGCGACAGCGGCGCGCTGACGTGGGAGGGCGGCGGCTGCCCCATCGCCACGACCGTCTACGACGCCGACAAGACGACGATCGTGCATGTGCCCGCCGACGGGTGCTGCCGCTGCCGGCGGCCGGCCACGCGGTGCAGGCTCGCCCTCGACTGGGAGACCCGCCACCGCCACATGCGCGTCCACACGGCCTGCATCTGCTGTGCTCGCATGGTGCCTTTCCCGTGACCGGCGGCCAGATCGGCGCCGACGACGGCCGGCTCGACTTCGACATCGCCGACATGGCCGGCATCGACAAGGACACGCTGACCAGCGGGCCTCAACCGCTGATCGCCGCGGATCACCCGGTCACGACGCGCTGGATCACCGACGACGGAGCTCGAAGCCAGCCCGACCTCGTGCGCACGATGAGAGGTGAAACCGCCGATGCGGCCAGGGCGAGGTGCGGCTCGTCGCGATCGGCGAGGACGGCGCGGTCGACCTGCAGCCGTGCGGCGGCACGCACGTCAGCGCGCACCGGCGAGATCGGCCGCCGTCGCCGTCACAAAAATCGAGAGCAAGGGCAAGCAGAACCGGCGCATCCGCGTGGCGCTCGCCTGAGTCTGAGCCGAGCCCGCAGCAGCACGAGGAGATGCCATGACTACTCCGCCATCGCCACTGGCTCGTCGAGACCGATTGGCTCGCCGAGCGCCTCGACGCGCCCCGACGTCGATCGTGCTCGACGGCTCGATGCACCTGCCGACCTCGGGCCGCAATGCGCGCGGCCGAGTACGCGGCCGGGCATATCCCCGGCGCGCTGTTCTTCGACATCGACGACATCGCCGACAAGAAGAACCCGCTGCCGCACATGCTGCCGTCGCCCGTGCAGTTCGCCTCGCAGGTGCAAGAAAATGGGCATCGGCGACGGCATCGCGGATCGTCGTCTACGACAGCGAAGGCCTCTACTCGGCGGCGCGCGTCTGGTGGATGTTCCGCACCATGGGCCATGAGGACGTCGCGATGCTCAACGGCGGCCTGAAGAAATGGAAGGCGGAGGGCCGCCCGCTCGACCGACGAGCCGCCGCCGCCCGCGCCGCCGCGCCACTTCACGCCGCGCTTCAACGCCGCCCTGGTGCGCGACGCCGACGACGTGAAGGCGCTGATCGGCCACCGCGTCGCGCAGATCCTCGACGCGCGTGCAGCAGCCCGCTTCGCCGGCAGCGTCGCCGGAGCCGCGCGCGGGGCTGCGCTCCGGCCACATTCCGTCGTCGCGCAACCTGCCCGTTCACGAACCTGCTCAACCCCGACGGCACGCTGAAGGCATGCGGCCGCGCTGCGCGCGAATTCGCCGCGGCCGGCGTCGACATCAACCGGCCCGTCGTCGCGAGCTGCGGCTCCGGCGTCACCGCGGGCGTCGTCGCCTTCGCGCTCGCCATGCTCGGCCGGCCCGATGCCGCGGTCTACGACGGCTCGTGGACCGAATGGGGCGCGCGCACCGATCTGCCGATCGCGACCGGCGCCTGACGGGAGGATCGCACCATGGCCGAGCAGCCACTGATCCCACTTTCCGCGATCTCCTGGGTCGGCACCGGCCTCAAGCGGCCCGAATGCGTGCTGACCACCGCCAAGGGCGAACTCTTCGCCGGTGACCACGAGGCCGGCATCGTCGAAATCGGCAAGCCGAAGCGCACGCTCGTCGGCGCGCCGCCGGGCTTCATCCCGAATGGCGTCGCCATGCGCCCCGACCGGCAATTTCTCATTGCCAATCTCGGTCCCGGCGGCGGCGTCTGGCGGCTCGACCCTGAGTGGCGGCTGTGGCCGGAGCTGTTCGAGGTCCAGGGCGAAGCCCTGCGCGTGTGCAATTTCGTCGGTCTAGACGCCGGCCACACCGAGTGGATCTCAGTTTCGACGCGCCAGTATCCGCGCGAGCAGGCCATGAAACCCGATTTCGGCGACGGCTTCATCGTGCGCCGCGACAAGGACGGCGCCCGCATCGTCGCCGGCGGCCTCGCCTACACCAACGAGTGCCACGTCGACCCGAGCGGCCAATGGCTGTGGGTCAACGAGACCTTTGGCCGCCGCATCACGCGGTTTGCCGTCACGAAACACGGCCTCGGCCGCCGTGAGGTCATGCACGAATTCGGCCCCGGGGAATTCCCCGACGGTTTCGCCTTCGACGCCGAGGGCGCCGCCTGGGTCGCCTGCGTGGTGTCGAACCGGGTGATCCGCATCGAGGCCAACGGCCGCCGCACGCTCATCCTCGACGATTCCGACCCCGACGTGATCGACCAGGCCGAAGCCCAGTACCAGCGCCGTCTTGGCGGTCGTGAAGGTCTCGAAGGCGGCGCCACGCGGTCGCTGAAAAACATCGCCAGCGTCGCTTTCGGCGGCCCGGACCTGAAGACCGTCTACCTCGGCTGCCTCAACGGCTCCGGCGTCGTCTCGTTCCGATCGCCCATTGCCGGCGCCAAACCGGCCCAGTGGCATTGGTAGTCACCCCGAGGCGGTCGGCAGCCATGCGCACGGGCCTATGGCGGGCGTGGCTCCGGCGCGATACCTCGTCACTTCCGAGGGCACAGGCGCCCGTCGACGAGGAGCGCATTCCCGCATGACATCCTCCGCGGCCGAGATCCGCTATCTCCACGAGAGCTACCCCAAGGGCGTCGAGACCTTCCAGATCGCGCCGGGTATCCTGTGGGCGCGGCTGCCGCTGCCGTTCCGGCTCAACCACGTCAACGTCTGGCTGCTCCGCGATGCCGACGGCTGGACCATCATCGACACCGGCTGCGATACCGCCGACGCCCGCGCCGTGTGGGACGCGTTGTTCGCCGGCCCGCTCGCGGAAGGACGCATCAACCGGCTCGTCGCCACGCACGGCCACGTCGACCACGTCGGGCTCTCCGGCTGGCTCGTCGAAAAAGCCGGCGGCGTGCCGTTCGTCTCGACGCTCGGCGAGTGGATGGCGGCGCAGATCCGCATCTGGGACGCGCGCACTTCGACCAGCAAGGAAGTCGAGAAGTTCCTCGCCGGCCACGGCTGCGATGCCGCGACGGTCGCGAGCTACGACGCCGACAGGAAGCGCACCCAGTCGATGCTCGGCGCGCTCCCCGGCACCATCACCCGGCTCCGCGACGGCGATATCATCCGCTTCGGCGAGCGCGACTGGACGGTCATCGTCGCCGGCGGCCACGCCGTCGAGCACGCCTCGTTCTGGTGCGCCGAGGACAACATCCTGATCGCCGGCGACCAGATCCTCTCGCGCATCTCGCCGATGATCGGCGTCTTCCCCGCAATCCCCGAAGCCGATCCGCTCGCCGAGTACCTCGGTTCGCTGCCGCGCTTCCGGGCGCTGCCGGCCGACACCCTGGTGCTGCCCTCGCACGGCCTCCCGTTCCACGGCCTGCACGCGCGCGTCGACCAGCTTGCCAGCCACCATGAGCTGCGCCTCGACGATCTCGCCCGCCTTATGGACGAGCCGCGCGTCGCCATGGAGCTTGCCCGCGGCCTCTTCACACGCGCCGTCGAGGAAGGCCAGGGTCGCGCCGCGCTCGCCGAGACCCTCGCCCACGCCAACTACCTCGTCGGCCGCGGCCGCGCCGATCGCACCATCGGCGCCGACGGCCGCGTCCTCTACGGCCGCGCCAGCAATCCGGACAGGGATCTGATGGCGGCGGATTGAGGAATGGACGCGGCGCTCGCGGAAACGCATTCGTGCTTTCAGCGCGAGCGGGGCTTTTGCCCCGCACCCCAATCGGGGAGACCCCGAACCCCCTTCTTTTTGAGACTTTCAGGTAGCGATCGAAGATCGCGAGGTGAAATTTTCGGCCGGGAGGGGCACGACCCGCGGCCGCAGTAGCCGAAGGCGTTGCGGACCGCGGCAAACAAAAGCTAGGGTCTCATCCCGAACGTGCGTATTCCCGGCGTCAACAGCGGCTCGGCGAGCATTGCGAAATCGCAGAGCAGGCGGCGCGTGTCGCGCGGATCGATGATCTCGTCGACAGCGAACGTCTCGGCGGTGCGGAACGGCGAGCGCAGCGCGTTGAGGCGATCCTCGATCTCGGCGAGCTTGGCCTTGGGATCAGCGGACGCATCGATCTCGGCGCGGTAGGCGGCTTCGATGCCGCCTTCCAGTGGCAGCGAGCCCCACCATGCCGACAGCCACGCGTAGCGCATCGCGTAGCGGCCGGCCGGCACGTGGGCGGCGCCGGCGACACCGAACACGTTGCGGATGACGATCGAGCACCACGGCACGGTGGTCTGGTTGATCGCCGCCATCGCGCGCACGCCGAGCCGGATGGTCGCGGCGCGCTCGGCTTCGAGGCCGATCATGAAGCCGGGGCAATCGACGAGGTGCACGATCGGCACATGGAAGGTTTCGGCGAGATCGACGAAACGGATCACCTTGCTGCACGCGTCCGCCGTCCAGGCGCCGCTGACATGAAACGGATCGCCGGCGAGGATCGCGACGGGCAGGCCGTCGATGCGGGCGAGACCGGTGATGACCGGGCGGCCGAAGTGGCGCCCCATCTCGAAGAAGGTGCCGCGATCGACCAGCGACTCGATGATCGGGCGCATCTTGTAGGGCTGATAACGGTCGCGCGGGATCGCGTTGAACAGCCATTCCTCGCGGCGGCCCGGTGGATCGGTGCGGGGCCCGCGCGCCGCGACCTGGTATGCCGACGACGGCATGTACGAAAGAAACCGGCGCGCGCGTTCGAACGCCTGCTCCTCGGTGTCGACGGCATCGTCCACCGCGCCGGCGCCGCACTGGATCTCCCAGCCGCCGAGCGCCTGCTTCGACAGCGCCTGCTTGTCGCCGATGCGGGCGACGACGGGCGGGCCCGCGACGAACATCGCCGACGTGTTCTTGGTCATGATCGAGTAGTGGCTCGCCGACATCTGCGCCGAGCCGAGCCCGGCGACGGAGCCAAGACCCAGCGCCACCACCGGCACCACGCCGAGGTTGTCGGTCATATACTTGTAGCGCATCGCTGAGCCGCCGAGGCCGCCCGGCAGGTTGGCGCGGCCCGTCGTCTCGATCGTCTTGACCGAACCGCCACCACCCGAGCCCTCGATGATGCGGATGATCGGCAGCCGCAGCTCGTTCGCCATGCGCTCGGCAATGACCGTTTTTTCCGAAATGCTCGCATCCGCCGAACCGCCGCGCACCGTGAAATCGTCGCCGCTGACGATGACCGGGCGGCCGTCGATCATCGCGCGGCCGCCGACCCGGTTGGCGGGCGTCACCGTGACGAGGCGATTGTCGGCATCGTACTCGGCGCGGCCCGTCAGCGTGCCGACCTCGTTGAACGTGCCGGGATCGACCAGCCGGCCGATGCGCTCGCGGATGGTAAGCTTGCCCTCGCGATGCTGGCGATCGACCTTGTCGGTGCCGCCCATCTCCTTGGCGAGGTTCTGGCGCCGGCGCAGCTCATCGAGCTCGCTCTGCCACCCCTGCTGCGGCGGCGCACCACCGTTGTCGTCCTTGGGCATCCGCCTCGCTCCCCTGCCGCGGCTTCTGCGGCCGGGCGCGTCACCGTCGATTTGGCGAAACACTAGCGGCGCCGGCGCGCCCGGACCAGCTACAATCGGGCGGCAGGGTTTCTGCCCTGCATCCGCGGGCGGCGCGTCCACCCCGAAATCGTGACGGAAGACGTCCCGCTCCCGCCGGTAGACCGCGAACAGCGCGGTGTGGCGGGCCAGCTCGTAGCTCCAGTGCCGGGCGAGGCCGCGCGCCCGTTCGGCGTAAAGCGCGCGCTCGAGCTTGGCGATGAGCGCCGCCCGGCCTAGAAGTGTGCGGTCCGCGAGTTCGGCATCGGCGATCGCCATGAGTTGCGGCAGCGAGCGGAGATGGCGCGGCAGCGTGGACATCGGCCGATCCTGCACCCGCCCCGAAGGCCGGGGACAAAGCCGCGCGGACGGCCAACGACAGAGGAGGCAGCCATGGATTGGGACGAGGCACGTGAGAAGACCGCGAAGACCGCCAGCACCGGCGAAAACCTCGACAAGCTGTCGGTCGTCGAACTCGAAGCGCGCATCGCCGCTTTCGAGGCGGAGATCGCCCGGGTGCGCGCCGAGATCACCCGCAAGAAAGCGCATAGCGCGGCTGCGGAGAACTTGTTTAAGAGGTAGTTTTTTGCCGCGGGCGCGTACGCGCTCCGCGGCAAGAAAAAAGCTACAGCCCCGGCAGAGGTGGGAGATTGGGGCTGCGCAGACCCATCGCTTTGAAGTGGGCGCCCATGCCGGTGGGCGCGATGAGGCGGGCGGTGGCGGCTTCGAGCGACGCGGCAGCGGTCGCATTGGCGGTCATCAGGCGCGAGGTCCGCTCGACGATACCGAGGCCGCCGAGGAAGGCGGCCTGCGCGCGCGGGCCGTCAACCGCGAGCCCCAGCACGCGAGCATCGGCGGCGACGGCGGCGAAGTCGACGTGCGCGGTGAGGTCGACGGCGCCGGGAGCGGCGAGCGGATCCTCGTAGTTTTGCGCGTGCACGGCCTGGAGCGTGTCGCCGACGGCGGGGCCGACGTAACCGTAATCGATGAACAGCGCGGCGAGCACGCCGGCATCGGCGAGCCGGCGCAATGGGACTGTGAACGCGCGGACATCGCGCAGCTCGACGATGTCGCCGGGGCGGGCCTCGACGGCGATGTCCGGCGGCGTCGCGGGACCCACGGTGCCGTACACCAGACGGCCCGCGTCGTTGATGCCGACGCCACGCTCGACCCATCCGGTGTCGGTGCGTTGGAGCTGGGTGACCGGGATGACGTCGAGGACCTCGTTGGCGACGACGATGGTCGGCGCGGCGGCGGTATCATCGGCGAGCGCGGCGAGGTCGGCGCACCAGCGCACGGGAGCGTCGACGCCGGCCAGAGTCGCGCGTTGCACTGTTTGGAGTGCCGCGTTCGGCTCGACCAGCACGACCTCGATTGCCGCACGAAACGCGGGCGCCGCGCGCGCCGCCCGCAGCGCATCGCGCATCAGCGTGCCGCGTCCCGGCCCGAGCTCGACGAGCCGCACGCGCCCCGGGCTCCCCATCTGCTGCCATGTGACGGCGGCCCACAACCCGATCAGCTCGCCGAACACCTGCGAAATTTCCGGCGCCGTAATGAAATCCTCTTTCGCGCCGATCGCCGCACGCGTCCGGTAGTAGCCGTGCTCGGGATCATGCAGGCAGGCCGCCATGTAGTCGCGGATCGAAATCGGCCCGTCGCGGGCGATGCGCTCAACAAGAATGCGCGCGAGGGGCGTCGGCTGTGCGGGCGCGCTCATGCCGCCTTTGGCCGCCACAGCACTCGCATGGCGACGAGGCCGAACAGGGCCATCGGGATCGAATAGATCATGCCGGTGGTCAGCCAGCCCTCGGCGATGATCGTGCGGTATTCGTCATGCTTGAAGAACTCGCAGATGATCCTGAAGCCGCCATAGCCGGCGAGGAACGCCGCCCCGATCACGCCGGGCGAAGCGAGCGCTCGATAGCGATAGACGAGATGGCGGAGGATGAGGAACAGGACCAGGCCTTCGAGCGCGGCCTCGTAGAGCTGCACCGGATGACGCGGCGACGGGCCCCAGCCGGGAAAGACGACGCCCCAGGGGACCGACGTCTCGCGGCCGACGACCTCGGCGTTGATGAAGTTGGCGATGCGCCCGAAGAAGAGGCCGATCGGCACCGCGGCGGAAACCGAATCCATCACGCTCAGCGCCGGAATGGCGTGGCGCCGCGCGAACAGCCACATGGCGAAGATGGTGCCGAGCATCCCGCCGTGGAACGCCATGCCGCCCTGCCAGACGTAGAGGATCTCGATCGGATTGCTGAGATAGTGACCGGGTTGATAGAGCAGCACGTGGCCGAGCCGCCCGCCGATGATGACTCCGGCCGCGACCCAGACGAAGAGATCGTCGACCATGATCGGCGAGAACGGTGGCTTGTCGTCGCGCCACAGCCGCGGCGTCGCAAGCAGCCGCTTGAGGTAGAGCCACCCGAGCAGCAGCCCCGCCACATAGGCGAGCCCGTACCAGCGCACGATGATGGGCCCGAGCTGGAGCGCGATGGGGTCGATCGCCGGAAACGGGATGGCGAGAAGGTTTAGGGGGCTCATGGGCGGCCGGACGGCTCCTGGACGGTGACGGAGGACGTTTCGGCGAGCCGGGTGGCCGTGTCAAGGCACGGGCGGCCATCGGCCACGCCTGCGGCGGCGAACCGCCCTACGCCGGCGGGACACGTCGCAGCCGGTCCCGGCGTCAGCTATAGGCGAGACACCATCCTGTTCCGCGAACCCAACAACGCTCCTCGGGAATATCCTGATCGCGATAGAGGCGTGTGACCCGTTCCCAGCCGCCCTTGGCGAAGGCCGCGGCCAGCGCGCGCTCGGAGGCTTCGTCGCGACTGCCGGCGCAGGGAAAGATCGCGACCGGCGAAATCCACGTCGCGAAATAGTCGCTGCCCCGCCGCTTGATGCAATAGACGGCCCCGGCACGCGCCATTTGTTGGAGCGAGCTTGCACCGAACCCTTGATCCGACGTCAGCGGCAGGATGAGGCGACCGCCATCGGCGAGGCGATCGAGCCAGCTTTCAGCCGGCCGCGTACAGCCGGCATTGACGTAAATCGCATCGGCTTCATCGAATGATACCGACGCCCCGTCGCCTTCGACGATATTGACGTTCGGCTGCGACGCGAAATTTCCTGTGGCGCGCGCGGCAAGTTCGCGATCGTATTCGATGCCGGTCACCCGGCCGGACGGCCCGACGAGATGAGCGAGGATCGCCGTGTAATAGCCGGTGCCGGTGCCGATATGCACGACGTGACCGCCGGCGGCAGGCGCGGCGTGGTGGATGAGACGGGCGTGCAGCGACGGCTGCCCGTTGTTGATCTGCCGCTCGGGCACGATGGCGACGAGATCGTCGGTGTAGAGGTAGACGGGATCGGCGTCGGGCGTGACGACGTAGTTCCGAAACCAGCGCAGGATCGACCATGGCCCGGCGCCGAGAAAATCCTCGCGGTGTATTGCGCCGAACGCGGCCTCGAGACGCGCATCGACCACGCTCGCGGCGGCAAGGATCTGCTTTGCGTAAGCCGCACGGATGATGCCGAGTTCGGTGTGCCGGTCCATGGGTCCCTTTCGCATTGGGCGGAAACCGTAGCGGGCTTAGCCCTCAGTCCCCGTGCACGTTGACGATCCGATGCGGCGACGCGTGCACGCCGAGCGTGACGAGAGGCTTGGTTCCCAGCGCACGAAACCAATGGCGGAGATGGGCCGGAAACACGAGCGTCGTGCCGGGCCGCAGCGCCACCACCCCGTCGCCATCCTCAAGCCACGCCTCGCCTTCTCCGTCCAGCACGGTCACCGTCTCCATGTATGGGTGCGAGTGCAGCGGCGTCTTGTACCCCGGCGGCGACGTCTGCAGGCCGACGCGGATCGGGGTCGATCCCTGTTGATCGCCGACTATCGTCTGGTAGGTGGCGCCGCCCCTGAAGGGCTCGCAGGGCACGTCGGCAATCTGTACGACCGGCATGGCAACCTCCGAAATCCACACGCTCAAGAAACCAACCAGGAGCGCAGGCCCAGAAAATCGCGAGGCCAGTGACGGAGACTGCCACGGGCGGCCCCCCGCACCAAGGCTCCTGCCGGCGCGCAAGCCGTAGGGGCGAATCGCTGCCATGGCCGCGAGCGGCGCGGCGTGCTAGCAGAAACCCATGCAGCCGCACCATCGGCGCGGAGGACCTTATGACGCAATCGAACAATCGCCTGCTCGACGAGATCGCCAAGCTGCTGACCGACGCGGCCGGCGCCGCCCAGGGCGTCCAGCGCGAAGCTGCGACGCTCTTCAAGGCCCAGGGCGAGCGGATCGTGCGCGAGATGGATCTCGTCTCGCGCGAGGAGTTCGAGGCCGTGAAGGCGATGGCCCAGAAGGCGCGCGAGGAGAACGAGGCGTTGATCGTTCGGGTTGCCGCGCTCGAAGCCCGGCTCGCCGGTGGCACCAACGGCGAGTAGATCGCCGGCCGATTTTCGGCTCCGGAATTCGGACGCCCGCTCCGGCACCAGCCCCCTCAGGCGTTATACCCCGGGAATCCACCGCGCACCCACAGCTTCTCCACGAAATCGTCGTCCTGACGCAGGCGCCCCTTCATTTTGCCACCCTCGTTTACTTTGATCGTGGAGAAGACGGGCCGCGCCTTGCGAGCACGGGCGACCTTAGATTAGCTCCGTCCTGCGCACTGCTTCGCCGTGAACGACGGGCAATTGGTGGGCGCCGCGAAGAACGACGCGCCAAACGAGGAAATCGCATGGCCATGGCAGAGACGGGTTACACGAGCGCCAGGAACCCGGTCGATCTGATCGAGCAGGTTGCCGGCGCCCATGATTGGGCCTGCGATCGCACGCACGAGGACGAACTGACGCTCGTCGTCGCCGGCAACTGGACCGACTACCAGCTCTCGCTCAATTGGCGTGAAGACCTCGAATCGCTGCACATCGCCTGCGCTTTCGACTTCAAGGTGCCCGACAATCGGCTATCCGAGGTCTACCGCCTCGTCGCCCAGATCAACGAGCAGCTCTGGCTTGGCCATTTCGACGTGTGGACGCGGGAAGGCCTCATCATGTTCCGCCAGGGGCTGATGCTGAACGGCGCCGTCGCCACCCAGAGTCAGTGCGAGGCGCTGCTGAAAGCCGCGCTCGAAGCATGCGAGCGCTACTATCAGGCGTTCCAGTTCGTCGTATGGGCCGGCAAGGACAGCCGCGAGGCGCTGGCCTCGACGATGTTCGAGACCGAAGGGCAGGCTTAACCGCCCACTATCTGCGCCCCGGAGCGGCTGTCAGGTGAAAATCGTCCTTGCAGTGCTGGCCGGCGTGTTTGGGCTGGCACTCGGCTGGGTCGTCGCCGCCTTCGCCTTCCTCGGCATCGGCAGCCTCGCCGGTGTCTCGGATTTCGAAGGCAAGCGCGCCATGCTCGCATTCTTTGCGGCCGGGCCGGTCGGCGGCGTGGTCGGCTTCATCGCCGGTATCTGGGCGGCGCTCAGAATCAGGCGCTGATGTCGGCCGATGCGTCACGCGCGCCATCGCGGCAGCGCCTGATTTTCTGGCGCGACGCACGGTGCGCATCGAAACACCGCTCGCACGATGAATTGTCGCTTGCGCCCATTAAAGGCGCTTGCTCGCGCGTGCCGCGAGGCTGCACTCTGTCGGGGCGTTCCGACGCTGTCCTGGAGACCTGATGTTACGTCGTCTGCTGCCGATCCTGCTTGTCTGCCTGCTCACGACGACCCGTCTCGACGCGGCCGACGATCTGCCAGCAAACATTTCTGCCATACCGGGTACGTGTTTTATCTACGAGGCGACGCCTGAAACAGTGGGCGAGATCGATCCAGCGTCGGCAATCGTGGACCGGATCGAGTTGCAGCCGCTCCAGTTCAAGACCGAAGGCAAGCCCCTCGCCCTGACGCGACTGCGCATTGGTGTCCTGCCGAAGGGTCGGACCGGCCCGAATCCCTAATGATATTTCGGCCGCCTGCGCGGGCGAGGGGCTGACGTTCACCTGCACGATGCGGTGCGGGGACAAGGTGGTCGGCAAATTCAGCGCCGAAGCGCTGCCAACCAAGCCGCCGGAGCCGAAAGCGGACTATCTGAAACTTGTCATCGAGGCGCCGACCGTCCTCAACGGCTGTACCGCCGGCAAGGAACCCTTCAATGTCCCAGCGACGCTGATCGGCAAGCAGATCATTCTCAAGGGCGCCGCGGCGGACGCCTGCTTCCGGTAGCGGCGCGGCGGCGCGCGCACCTCAGCCGCGATCCACGAATTCCGCACGCGCATAGCCCTGCAGGAACAATAGCGCGGTGAGATCGCCATGGGTGATGCCGGCGTGCGCTTCGGCCGCAACCACCGGTTTGGCCCGGTAGGCGACGCCGAGACCGGCCGCCTTGATCATCGCGAGGTCATTGGCGCCGTCGCCGACCGCCATGGTCGCGGCCGCCGCAAGGCCGCGTGCACCGCGATAGTGCTCCAGCGCCGCAAGCTTGGCCTCGCGCCCGAGGATCGGCCCGACCACCCGGCCGGTCAGCCGGCCGTCGACCACCTCCAGCGTATTGGCGCGATCGACGTCGAAGCCCACCGCCGCGGCAACGCGCGACGTGAAAAAACTGAAGCCGCCCGACACCAGCGCCGTGAACGCCCCCGCCGCCCGCATCGTCGCGATCAGCGTCCGCGCGCCCGGCATCAATGTGATGCGCTCGTCGAACACACGTTGCAGATCGCCCTCGCCGAGCCCGGCAAGCAGCGCCAGGCGCTCGGTCAGCGCCGCCTCGAACGGAAGCTCGCCCCGCATCGCGCGCTCGGTGATGGCGGCGATCCTGGGCTTCAGCCCCAGCATATCGGCCATTTCGTCGATGCATTCCTGCTGGATGATCGTCGAATCCATGTCGGCGACCAGCAGGCCTCTTGCGCCGCCCGTCCGCCGGCACGACACAGATGTCGATCGGGGCCTCCCGCCAGCGCACGGCCGCCTCGTCGCGGATGGCGCGGGCCGCCACCGCGTCCGATGCCTCGAACGGCAGGTCGCAGGCCTCGCCCGGCGACAGCCAATGCGTCTCCTGCCAGGCGGCGCCAACACCCGCCACCACAACGTCGCGCGCGGCCTCCTGGACCGGGCCGCTCCCGTCGGCCGGGCCGATCAGCACGAGCACGAAACTTGTCATGAGTGATCCCGGTGGCGCTGTTGCGTCGCAGCGCAATGTGCGGCAGCGTCCCTTATTGCAGGGGACCTATGCTGCCGCAAGCCGGGCGCCTTTCAAACATTCCAGACCCCTGATATCGTCCAGCGGAACCAAAGATTCCGCCAATCATGAGCCCACTCAGCCAGGAGGTCCCCATGGCCCCGCTCGACATGAAGCCCAACGAACTCGAGCCCTATTGGATGCCGTTCACGGCCAACCGGTCATTCAAGAAGAGCCCGCGCCTGTTCTCCGGCGCCAAGGACATGCATTACTTCACGCCGGACGGCCGCAAGGTGCTCGACGCCTCGGCGGGCCTGTTCTGCGTCAACGCCGGCCACAGCCGCGCGCCGATCGTCAAGGCGATCCAGGAGGCCGCCGCCACGCTCGACTTCGCGCCGCCCTTCCAGTACGGCGCACCCCGCGCAGTTCCAGCTCTCCTCGCAGCTCACGCTGCTGGCGCCGGGCGACCTCGACTATGTCCTCTTCGCCAACTCCGGCAGCGGAGGCCGTCGACACCGCGCTCAAAGTGGCGCTCGCCTATCACCGCATGCGCGGCGAAGGCGAGCGCACCCGCTTCATCGGCCGCGAACGCGGCTATCACGGCGTCGGCTTCGGCGGCATCTCGGTCGGCGGCATGGTCGCCAACCGCAAGATGTTCGGCAACATGCTGCCGGGCGTCGATCATCTCCCCGCAACCTACAACCGCTCGAAGCAGGCCTTCTCCAAGCGGCGAGCCCGAGTGGGGCGCGGAGACTCGCCGACGAGCTGCTGCGCATGATCGCGCTGCACGACGCCTCGACCATCGCGGCCGTCATCGTCGAGCCGGTCGCCGGATCGACCGGCGCGCTGCCGCCGCCCAAGGGCTATCTCGAGCGGCTGCGCAAGATCACCGCCGACCACGGCATCCTGCTCATCTTCGACGAGGTCATCACCGGCTTCGGCCGCCTCGGCCACGGCTTCGCCGCCGAACGCTACAACGTCGTGCCGGACATGATCACGTTCGCCAAGGGCGTCACCAATGGCGCCGTGCCGATGTCGGGCGTGTTCGTGCGCAAGGGCGTCTACGAGACGCACATGACAGGCGCCGAGCACCTTCCCGAGCTGTTCCACGGCTACACCTACTCGGGCCATCCGCTCGCCGTCGCCGCCGCGCTGGCGACGCTGAAACTCTACAAGGACGAGGGCATCTTCGAGCGCGCCAAGGCGCTCGAGCCGGAGTTCGCCGACGCCATGATGAGCCTCAAGGGCGCTGCCGAACGTCGTCGATATCCGCCCCATCGGCCTGCTCGCCGGCATCGATCTCGATCCGATCCCGGGTAAGCTCGGCGTGCGCGGCTACGACGCCATCGAGCGCATGTATGCACGATCACGACCTCTACTGCCGCGTCACCGCCGACACGCTGATCCTCTCGCCGCCGCTGATCGTCAGCGAAAGCCAGATCGGCGAAATGCGCGACAAGATCGCGGCTGTACTGAAGGCGGTTGCCTAATCTCATCCCCACGCCGACGTAGACGTGAAGCGGGCCTGGATTTCTCCAGGCCCGCTATCTTTTCACCCACCGCGGCCGCAGTAGCCGAAGGCGTCGGCGACCGCGGCAACCAAGAACTATGCCCTGGGCGCGGGCGGCCCTTCGCATCGGCTACTGGCAATGCTTGGGTTGGGCCGCTAGGTTCGCGCAGCATATCTGGACATATGGATTGATCAGACCGGGTCTAGCCGGCGGGCTCAAGGACGGGAGGAACGACGATGGTTCAACGGGCGCCGCACCGCGGCCTGATCTTCGGCATCTTCCTCGCGCCGTTCCATCGCGCCGGCGACAACCCGACGCTGGCGATGGGCCGCGACATGGAGCTGATCGAGTGGCTCGACCACCTCGGCTACGACGAGGCGTGGATCGGCGAGCACCACTCGGCCGGCTGGGAGCTGATCGCCTGCGCCCGAGCTCGATCATCGCCGCCGCGGCCGAGCGCACCAAGCACATCCGGCTGGGCTCCGGCGTCACCAGCCTGCCCTATCATCATCCGCTTCCTGGTCGCCCAGCGCTTCGTGCAGCTCGACCACATGACGCGCGGCCGCGCCATGCTCGGCTGCGGGCCGGGCGCGCTGATCTCCGACGCCTACATGCTCGGCATCGAGCCCGCGCACGCAGCGCCCGCGCATGGACGAAGTCGCTCGACGCGATCATGGCGCTCCTCAAGTGCGAGGAGCCGGTGACGATGAAGACCGACTGGTTCGAGATGCGCGAGGCGCGCCTGCATCTGGCGCCCTATACCGACCCGCATTTCCCGATCGCGGTGGCGAGCACGCATGACGCCGGCCGGCATGCAGGCCGCGGGCAAGCACGGGCTCGGCGTGCTCTCGCTCGGCGCCGGGCTTGCCCGGCGGCGCCGAGGCGCTCGCCAAGCAGTGGAAGATCGCCGAGGACGAGGCGGCCAAGCACGGCAAGACGATGAACCGCAAGGACTGGCGCCTCGTCGTCAACATGCACTGCGCCGAGGACGACGAGCAGGCGCTTGCGCGAGGTCGCACATACGGCGAGCGCCAGGAGACGGTCACCTATTTCGAGGACACGCTGGGGCGGCCGCCGGGCCGCGCCGCAGGATCCGCTGCGCGAGGGCGTCAAGGCCGGCAACACGCTGGTCGGCTCGCCCGAGACGGTCGCCAAGGGCATCGAGCGGCCTGATCGAGCGCCAGCAGGGCGGCATCGGCGGCGTCATGTTCCGCAGCCACGAGTGGGCCAACCGCGAAGCAGACGATGCGGTCCTACGAGCTGTTCGCGCGCTGGGTGATGCCGAAATTCCAGGGCTCGCTCGACACGATCATCGCCTCCCGCGACTGGTGCCGGGAAAACCGCAAGACCATCTTCGGCCCCAACGTCGAGGCGATGGAGAAAGCCTACGAGGCGGCCGGCAAGACCGCGCCCGAAGGCTTCCGCACCCGCCTTTCCGGCGCCCGCGATGATGGCAAAAGCTGAGGCGCCGCATAACCGGATTTCAATCGCCGTAACCGCAGAGGCACGATGACGACAATGACACGCGACTGGTCCGACGACGTGTTCCGCGAGATGAAGGCGCGCGACATCAAGACGGTCTGCACGATCCCCGACGGCGGCCTGACCGGGCTGCTCAAGATGGTCGAGGCCGACAAGGACATGCGCCTCGTCACGCTCTCGACCGAGGAGGAGGGCATCGGCGTCGTCACCGGCCTGTGGCTCGGCGGCACAGCGCGCGATGATCGCCATGCAGTCGTCGGGCGTCGGCAACTGCATCAATGCGCTCGGCATTGCCGGCGACCATGCGCGCGCCCTGCCTGATGCTGGTGACGATGCGCGGCCAGTGGGGCGAGTTCAATCCCTGGCAGGTGCCGATGGGGCAGGCGGTGCGGCCCGGCGCTCGAGGCGGTCGGCGTGCAGTGCTTCCCGGTCGAGCAAGCCGAGGAGGTCGGCGAGACGTTCGCCGCCGCCGCCGACATGGCCTTCAACGGCCGCTGTCGGCCGCCGTGCTGGTCAGCCAGCGCATCATCGGCGCCAAGGGGTTTGGCCAGAAATGAGCAGACGGATCAAATGAGCAAATCGCCGCAGCAAGCGCCAGCCCAGCTCCAACAAGATCGACGCGCCGGCCGTTCGTCGCCGAGCTGCTGAAGCACCGCGGCAACGCGCCTCGTCGTGCCCGGCCTCGGCAGCCCGACCTGGGACATGTTCGCCGCCGGCGACAGCCCGAGTACCTCTACTCCTGGGGCGGCATGGGCCTCGCGCGTGCCGACCGCGCTCGGGCTCGCGCTGGCGCAGCCGAACGCGCCGCGTCGCTCGTGCATCACCGGCGACGGCGAGATGATGATGGGCATCGGCTCGCTCGGCGTGGTCGCCGACCAGGCGCCGACCAACCTCGCCATCCTCGTGCTCGACAACGAGCATTTCGCCGAGACCGGCCGCCAGCGCGGCCTCACGGCGGACCGCACCGACCTGTGCGCCGTCGCCGGGGCTTCGGCATCGGCGAGACGATGCTGGTGACCGAGCAGGCGCACAAGTCGGCGAGCTCGCCGACTTCTGTTCAAGCGGCCGGGGCCGGTGCTCGCCGTCGCCAAGATCGCGATCACCGAGGATCCCTGGGCGCTGCCGGAGAAGGACGGCGCGGCGATCGCCCGGCGCTTCCGCATCGCGCTCGGGGTGGAAAAAGCCTGAGCGCTCGACCAAAATGACGAGACCCCGCAAAGAGCCGACATTCAGGGTAACGCACAAACTGGGAGTGACAGCCGGTGTCCACGCTGCAGGCCACTAAGACAAGCCGCCAGACGGCGCCGAGCCTCGACTTCGACGCCGTCATCATCGGCGCCGGCATCTCCGGGCTCTACCAGCTCCTGAAACTGCGCGAGCTCGGATTGCGCGTAAGAGTGTTCGAGACCGGCACCGGCGTCGGCGGCACCTGGTACTGGAACCGCTATCCCGGCGCGCGCTTCAATTCCGAGAGCTGGTCCTACGGCTACTCGTTCTCGAAGGAGCTGCTGCAGGAGTGGGACTGGACGGAGCACTTCTCGCCCCAACCCCAGACGCTCAAGTATCTGAACTTCGTCGCCGACAAATTCGACCTGCGCCGCGACATCCAGTTCAAGAGCCGCGTCACCGCCGCCCACTACCGGAAGGCTGAGCGAAGCTGGGAGCTGACGCTCGAAGACGGCAGCCGCCACACGACGCGCTTCCTGATCACCGCGATCGGTCCGCTGTCGACGCCGACCATGCCGCGTATCGAAGGGGTCGAGGCGTTCAAGGGCGAGGCCTATCACACCGCGCAGTGGCCGCATACGCCGGTGAGTTTCGAAGGCAAGCGCGTCGGCATCATCGGCACCGGCGCGACGGCGGTGCAGACGATCCAGGAGGTGGTGAAGACGGTCGGCCATCTCACCGTTTTCCAGCGCACGCCGAACTGGTGCGCGCCCTGCACAACGCCAAGATCGGCGCTGACGAGATGCGCGAAATCAAGACGCGCTACGACGAGATCTTCGCGCGCTGCAAGGAGACCGATCGCGTGCTTCGTCCACACGCCCGACATGCGCGGCACCTTCGAGGTGAGCGACGAGGAGCGCGAGGCGGCGTTCGAGCAGCTCTACGCGACGCCGGGCTTCGGCATCTGGCAGGGCAATTTCAGCGACATCCTGACCGACCGGAAGGCCAACGCGGCGATCTCCGAGTTCGTCGCGCGCAAGATCCGCGAGCGGGTCAAGGACCCCGCCGTCGCCGACAAGCTGATCCCGAAAAACCACGGCTTCGGCACGCGCCGGGTGCCGCTCGAGACGAAATACTACGAGGCCTACAACCAGCCGAACGTGAAGCTCGTCGATATCAAGGAGACGCCGATCGAGCGGATCACGGCGGGCGGCATCAAGACCAGCGATACGTCATACGAATTCGACATGATCATCTATGCGACCGGGTTCGACGCGATCACCGGGAGTTTCCATCGCATCGAATTGGCGCGGGAAGGACGGGCAGACGCTCCGGGAAGTGTGGACGGGTGGACCCAAGACGTTCGTCGGCGTGCAGGTCGAGGGCTTCCCCAACATGTTCATGCTGATGGGGCCGCACACCGCGCTCGGCAACATCCCGCGCAGCATCGAGTACAGCGTCGAATGGGTCACGGGCCTGATCGCCTACATGCACGAGCGTGGTCTGACGCACGCCGATCCGCGCCCCGAAGCGGTCGCCGCGTGGACGGAGAACGTGCACGCTGCCGGCGAGGGCCTGCTGACCAACGAGATCAATTCCTGGATGACCGGCATCAATTCCAACGTCGACGGCAAACAGGTCCGCACGATCGCGCGCTACAGCGGCAGCGCGCCGGCCTACCGCGCCTGGTGCGATGCCGTGGCCGCGGGCGGCTACAAGGAAATCGACTTGGCGTAGGCTGCGCCAAACGCCTAAATCAAATCAGGCGCCCCGGGGCAGGGGCGCCTGATTGGTACTCACAGACAAACCTGTGCTCTACGCGCTAACGCCCGCGCCTTCGACGGCGGCGTTGGCCTTCTGCACGGCGCGCTGCACTTTTTCGAAGGCGCGCACCTCGATCTGGCGGATGCGCTCGCGCGAGACGCCGAACTCGACCGAAAGGTCCTCGAGCGTCGCCGGATCCTCGCGCAGCCGCCGCGCCTCGAAGATCTGACGCTCGCGGTCGGTCAGCGATTTGAGCGCGCCCTCGAGCAGGCCCCGGCGCAGCGCCAGTTCCTCGGTCTCGGCGAGTTGCTCCTCCTGATCCGGCGCATCGTCGACCAGCCAGTCCTGCCATTCGCCGGCTTCGGCGTCGGCGCGCACCGGCGCGTTGAGCGAGGCGTCACCGCCGAGGCGGCGGTTCATCGAGATGACGTCTTCCTCGCTGACCCCGAGCTTGGTCGCGATGGCCTTGACGTGCTCGGGCTTCAGTTCGCCTTCCTCGATGGCCTGGATCTGGCCTTTCATGCGGCGCAGGTTGAAGAACAGCTTCTTCTGCGACGCGGTGGTGCCCATTTTGACGAGGCTCCACGAACGCAGGATGTACTCCTGGATCGAGGCCCGGATCCACCACATGGCATAGGTCGCGAGACGGAAGCCCTTGTCGGGATCGAAGCGCTTGACCGCCTGCATCAGCCCGACGTTGCCTTCCGAGATCACTTCGCCCATGGGGAGACCGTAGCCGCGATAGCCCATGGCGATACGGCCGACGAGACGCAGATGTGACGTCACGAGCTTGTGCGCCGCTTCCGTGTCCTGGTGCTCCTGCCAGCGCTTGGCCAGCATGAATTCCTCGCCCGGCTCCAGCATCGGGAACCGGCGAATTTCCTCGAGATATCGAGAAAGACCGGCCGAGCCAGAGGCCAGGACCGGCAGTGCCTTGGTTGCCATTGCACTTCCCTCTCTTCGCAGCGCCCGCCACATTGCTCAGGCAACGTGTCGCCGCGCGAATGGTTGCCGCAGTCTCACCCCGGCATACGTCTCCCGCCGGGCCCCGCGGACAATTCAGTTGCCGTGACTGTACTCCGGATTCCGCACCCGGCTCCAATTACGAAGACGTAATGTCACGTGATCTTGAGTGCGCGTCATAGCCGGTGATCGCATGGCCGCCCTTAACGCGCCATGCCCAGCCAATCCGTCGCAGAGACCGAAAATCGCACTGAATTTTATCCATTCCGCAGCCGCGACCGGGCGGTCCGGATCAAACCAGATCGCACAGTCGGACGGCTGCCTGGAATTCCACCAGACGCGCGGCGCGGCGGCGCACGGCCTCGGCGTCGGCGCCCCATTTGGCGGCCTGCCAGTCCTCGTCGACATGGGCTGCGGCCCAGGCCTCGTCCGCCGCCAGTTGCGCGCGCAGGACCGCCAGCGCCAGGATCACCGAGCCGAGCAGCGTCGTGATGACGTGGGCGGACGCGAGCCGGAAACCCTCGAGCGGGGCGACCGCGGCTTCGATGGCCGCCCGCGATGCGGCGGATTGCGCGACGTGGACGATGCCGGTGCCGACCGCGAGATCGCAGCCGAGATCGCGGCGCGCCCAATCGAGCACGGGGTCCCAGCGCGCGCGCCTGCGCAGCGACAAGGCCTTCGGGTGCGTCGGCGCGGTAGCAGACGAGATCGCTGCCGGCGTACTTCGCGATGTCGGCGCGCACCTCGCGCTCGCGGCCTTCGACCTGATCGCGGACGGAGTTGGCGAGCCGGGTCAGCGGCATCGTCAGCGGATCGATCTGCTCCTTCTGGGCCGCCCATTCGACGGCGATGGCGTCGGCCAGTGCAGCCGTCGGCAGGATCAGGACGAGCTTGCCCGGCGTCCGCAGCGGCCGGCCGTCGAGGTGGACGGCGTGGCCGTCGCCGCGCGGCGCCGCGGTCGCTTCGGTGTAGAAGCGCTTGGGCAGCGTGCGCGCCTGGCCGCCACGAGCGAGGGCGGCGGGATCGGGCTTACGCGGCGGGTCTTCGCTCATGTCATCGCCTCGCGCTGGGCGGCCAGCCGCTGATCGATGGCGCCGAGGAGTTGCGCGCCGGTGTCGACGACGGCGTGGGCTCCGGCGCGGGTCAAGCTTTCCAGCGCATGATAGCCCCACGCGACACCGAGCGCGCCGACGCCGGCATTGCGGGCCATCTCCATGTCATACGTTGTATCGCCGATCATGATGGTGTCGCGCGGCGCGGTGCCGGCGTCCGCCATCGCCTTGTGGATCATCGAGGGGTGCGGTTTCGAGGGATGGTCGTCGGCGGTCTGGATGGTCAGGAAGCCGCCCTCCCAGCCCTCCTGGGCGAGCAGGCGGGCGACGCCGCGTTTCGACTTCCCGGTGGCGATGCCGAGGACCGTCTCGGGGCACGCGATGAGGGCCGCGACGGTGGCGGCAACGCCGTCGTACAGCACCTCCACGTGCTTCTTCTGCTCGCGAATGATGACCGTGCCGTCCCGGTAGGCCGCGACGAGCTTCCGGCGGACCGCCTCACTCTCGCCGGGCGCGAGCGCGGCCAGCGCCTCCGGCAGCGACAGACCGACGACGCCCAGGACGTCGGCGCGCGACGGCGCCGCCAGCCCGTGGGAGCTGAACGCCAGCGACATGCTGTCGACGATGGCGTGCTGGCTGTCGACCAGCGTGCCGTCGCAGTCGAAAATGACGAGCCTCATTCGGACACCTCAATACGGCCGCCCACCGCCCCGTCAAGGGGCACCCTGCGCGAGCCGACCGCGGGCATAGTCATAAACAAAGCCGGCGACCGCCAGATCGCCCAGCGCATGACCGGCAAAGACGAACAGTGTTTTCTGCGATGGGGAGGCGCGAAGTGATATCTGCCGCAGTGCGAGATCGCTCAATTCCGCGTCGAACGTCCAGGCGAAGGGCATCCGTCCCTTCTCGGCAAGCTGCTGGCTTTGGTGCCGTTCGTCCGTCGCGACGAAATCGAAGTGGTGGAAGCTCGTAGCGTTCCATGCGCGCGCCAGATCGACCGCGGTGACGAACGCACCCGGCGCGAGCCATCCGGCATCGACGAAGGGCTCCTTGAGCCCGCCGATCGAGACGCTGCTGACGACGACATCGGCGGGCTCGATCGCCGCGCGCGGATCGTTGAAGGCCTCGGCATCGAAGCCGGCGCGACGCGCTTGGGCGGCGAAGGCCTCGGCCGTTTCCAACCGCCGGCTGTAGGCCGTCACGCGCGACACGCAGGGGAGCACGTTGGCCAGGGCTGCCAGATGGCTGCGCGCCTGCGTCCCGCACCCGATGAACGCGATCGAGGTGCTGTCCGGCCGGGCGAGATGCTCAGCCGCGATCGCGGACATCGCCGCCGTGCGCGCCGCCGTGATCGGATCGGCATCCATGGTCGCGAGCAATTCGCCGGTCGAACGCCGGCTCAGCATGATGTGCGAGCGGATCGCCGTCGCGCCGTCGACCGGCGCCACCGCGACCCATTTCACGGCGGCCAGATCGGTCCGGCTGTCGGCTGCAACCATGGCCTGAAAGAAATGCCCGACGCCGAGGTCGAGATTGGCCTTGGGCAGCGCATTGGCCTCGCCTGTCGCGACACCGGCAAAGGCGTGGCGCACGGCATCGCGCAACGCCCCCAAGGCAGCGCAGGCTTCTTCCACCGTCGTCAGGCTGATATGCAGGATGCCTCTCCCGGGAGGTGATGCGGGGGACCCGCGAGTGTATAACGGCTTTCGCGCCAACGCGGCAACGGATCGCGCCCGTGAAAGCGGCGGACGAGGCCCGAGCCGAAGGCGGATAAGGAAAGCGGCATGAACCTGTCCTACACGTTGCAGCGGGTGGCCGAATATCAACCAGGACGCCCCGCGATCACCGAGGAGGGCACCACGCTTTCCTATGCTGCGCTCGAGGATCAGGTGGCGCGGATCGCGGGGGCGCTGCGCGGGCACCACGGCCTCCGTGACGGTGACCGCGTCGGCATCTGGATGGAGAACTGTCTCGACTACCTGCCGATCATGTTCGCCGCCTGGCGGGCGCGGCTCGCGGTGGTGCCGATCAACGCCAAGCTGCACGCCAAGGAGCTGCAGTGGATCCTCGACAATTCGGCGGCGAAACTGTGCGTCGTCACGCCCGATCAGGCCGGCAAGCTCGCCGACCTACCGGCGGGGAGCACACTGCCGCCGGTCGTCGTGACGGGGACGCGCGACCACACGGCGCTGCTCGCGGGTGATCCGATCCGCTTGGCCCCCGTCTCCATCGAGGACGAGGCGTGGCTGTTCTATACGAGCGGCACCACGGGGCGACCCAAGGGCGCCATTCTCACCCACCGCAATCTGCAGTTCTGCATCCACGGCTACACCGCCGACATCGACCACATCGACCACCGCGACACCTGCTTTCACGCAGCCCCGCTGTCGCACGGCTCGGGCTGCTGGGCACTGACGTTCATCGCCAAGGGCGGCCACAACGTTATCATCCCCGGCTCGTTCGAGCCCGAGCGCATTCTCGGCGCGCTGCCGAAGTACCAAAATGTCGCGATGTTCGCCGCGCCGACGATGCTGACGCGGCTCGTTACCCATCCGCTGGCGGGATCCGCCGATACGCGCAACCTCAAGACAATCAGCTACGGCGGCGCGCCGATGTATGTCGCCGACCTCAAGCGGGCGCTGGACCTGTTCGGCCCCAAGCTCTACCAGTTGTTCGGGCAGGGCGAGTGCCCGATGACGATCTCCGGGCTACCGAAGTGGATGCACGCCGACACCGAGCATCCCCGCTACGACGAACGGCTCGGCTCGACCGGAGTGGCGCGGACAGGCTGCGCGATCGCGATCGTCGACGACCAGGGTCGCGAGCTGCCGCGCGGCGAGATCGGCGAGATTACGACCCGCAGCGACGCCGTGATGAAGGGCTACTGGGCGAACCCCGAGGGCAACGCCAAGGCGTTGCGCGACGGCTGGCTGTGGACCGGCGACATCGGCACCATGGACGACGACGGCTTCCTCACCATCAAGGACCGCTCGAAGGACATGATCATCTCCGGCGGCTCGAACGTCTATCCGCGCGAGATCGAGGAGGTGCTGCTGACGCATCCAGCGGTGCTGGAGACCGCGATCGTGTCGCGCCCGCACGCCGACTGGGGCGAGGAGATCATCGCCTATGTGGTGGCGCGGCCGGGTGTTGCCGTGGAGCCGGGCGAACTCGACCGGTTGTGCCTCGACAACATCGCGCGCTACAAGCGGCCGCGCGGCTACCGGATCGTTGCGGCGCTGCCGAAGAACAACTACGGCAAGATCCTGAAAACCGAGCTGCGCGACTGGCTCGATCAGGGAGAGCGGCGATTAGGATCGCGCGGCGATGCTCATAGACCGTTTGGCCGGCTGGGTCAGGACGCGCACCGGCTGGCGCCGCGCGCTGCTGGCGTTTGGTGCCGGCGCCGCGTCCGATCTGGCGATGGCGCCGTTCCACGTCTGGCCGGTGCTGATCGTGACGCTGGCGATGCTGGTCTGGCTGATCGATGGCGCCGTCGTGCGCACCGTGCCGGCTCGAACCGGTTGGCGCTCGTCGCCGGCGGCACAAGCCGCGCATCGCGGCATGGTGGTTCGGCTTCGGTTATTTCTTTTTCGGCCTGTTCTGGATCGGCGAGGCTTTCCTCGTTCAGCCGGGCAAGGTGATCGCCCTGCTGCCGCTCGCGGTCACGGCGATGCCGGCGGGGCTGGCGCTGTTCTGGGCCGCGGCGGCCGCAGCGGCGACGCTCGCGTGGCGGCCCGGCCTCATCCGCGTGCTGGCCCTCGCGCTGGCGCTGGCGATCGCAGAATGGCTGCGTGGGCACGTCCTCACCGGGTTTCCATGGAACATTATCGGCTACGCGCTGACCTTTCCGCTGAGCCTCATGCAGTCGGCGAGTGTGATCGGCATTTACGGCCTGAGCCTGGTCGCGGTGCTCGTGCTGGCGGCGCCGCTGGTCGCGTGGGTCGATGGCGGGCGCGCGAAGTGGAGCGGAGGCGCCATGCTGGTCGCGACGGTCGCGGTCCTGATGGCCTACGGCCACTGGTATCTCGCTGAACCCACCCCGGCCGCCGCGGACGCGCCGCACATCCGCCTCGTCCAGCCGAGCGTGCTGCAACGCGAGAAGTGGATGCCGATCCACCAGCGCAAGATTTTCAATCTGCACCTCGACCTGACGAAGCGCAACGCGTCCGGTGTCGAGGACGGCGCCGCCGGGATCGACCTCGTGATCTGGCCCGAGGCCGCGATGCCGTTCCTACCGCTCGATACCCCCGAAGCGATCGAGCTGATCGGCAAGCTACTGCCGCTGGGCACGCATCTCCTCTCGGGCGCGCTCCGGGCCGATCCGCCCCCGGCCCCTCCGAAATCCGACGACGAACGCCGGCTCTACAACACCCTCCTCGCCTTCGGCACGGAAGGAAAACCGATCGCCGCCTACGACAAGATCCACCTCGTTCCGTTCGGCGAGTTCCTGCCGCTCTATACGTTCCTCAACACGATCGGGCTCGAGCCGCTGACCGAGCGGGGTGCCGGCTTCACTCCCGGCCCCATGCCGCGCGCGCTGATCAAGCTCCCGCGCATTCCGCCTTTCGCGCCGCTGATCTGCTACGAAGCAATCTTTCCGCGCGCCATCATCCAGGGCGGCGAACGCCCCGCCTTCCTCGTCAACGTCACCAACGACGGCTGGTTCGGCAATACGACCGGCCCGCGCCAGCACCTCCACCAGGCCCGCGTCCGCGCCGTCGAGGAGGGCCTGCCGCTGCTCCGCGCCGCCAACAACGGCATTTCAGCCGTCATCGACGCCCATGGCCGGGTGCTCGGCCGGCTCGACCTCGACGTAGTCGGCGTGATCGATGCGCGGCTGCCGGCGGCGCTGGCGCCGACCGTGTATGGGCGTTTCGGTGACCTCGGCTTTGTGCTGTTGCTGGCGGCGGGACTGGTCGTCGTGGTCGCCGGAACGATGGGGCACAGCCGCACGTCTGGTGTTTCACGCAACAACGAAGACGGATAAGTTCCGCGGTGGGCGTCGCCGGCCGGCATCTTCGGTCAGGAGGCGGCGGCAGGAATAAGGATGCCTGACGTTGGTTGGCAGCGGGGACACGGACGCAGGGCGGGTGCGGACGTCGCGGTCGGGGGCGGCTTGCGCGCTGCTGACGCTCGCGCTGCTGCTGCGTGCGGGGCCTGGCGCCGCGCAGGACCTCCCCTGCACGCGCGAAGCCTTCGAGCAGGCGGTCGGCTTGTCGGCCGAGGCGCTCCGCGATCTGACCGGCCAGAACCGGCCGGTGTTCCAGACACGCCTGCGCCAGCTCAAGGACAAGCGTGGCTGGGATCACAACCAGTTCCTGCGCGAGGCGGCGCCGATCGTGCAGGACGCGCGCACCGACGCCTACGACAAGGAATCCTCGACCCTGCTCGATGAGATCTCGCGCATGGGGGCCGAAGGCTCCGCCGCGCCGACGCCCGATTGCGCAGCGCTCGGGCGCCTCAAGAGCAACATGCAGGCGCTGGTCAACGCTCAGCGCGGCAAGTGGGCCTATCTGATCGAAAAGGTCGAGCGGGAGCTTGGCCGATGAGCCGACTGGCATCGGGCGGGACGCCGCGGACGTCGACGGCGGGACGCCCGCGGACGTCGACGGCGGGACGCCCGCCCTGGCGCCCGCCGCCGTGTCGGGCACACCGACAAGTGCCGACGGCTGGCCGGCATGGCGCCGCGTCGCCATCGGCGGTGGCGGCGGCATGTTCGTCGGCATGGGCCTCGGACGGTTTTCCTATACCGCGATGGTGCCGGCGCTGATCTCATCGGGCGAGCTGACGGCGCTCGAAGCCGGTCGCGTCGGCGCGTTCAATCTCGTCGGTTTCGTGTGCGGCGCCGCAATTTCGGTCTCCCTGCGCAAGCACTTCGGCGAATTCCGCGCCCTTACCGCCGCGATTCTGATCTCGGTGCTGGCGCTCGCGGCCTCCGCGGCGCCGTTCGGCTTCGCGTGGCTCGCCTTGTGCCGAGGCGTCATCGGGATCACCGGCGGCATCGTCATGGTGCTGAGCCTCGCGCTGATCGCCGCTACCGCACCAGCCGCACGACGCCCGGTCGCGGCGAGCTTCGTCTTCGCGGGCGTCGGAGGCGCGATCCTGTCGACCGGCTTCCTCGTACCCTGGCTGCTTCGTCACGACCTCGCAATCGCGTGGCTGGGTCTTGCCGCCTGCGGTTTCGCCGGCGCGTGCCTCGCGATCTGGGGCTGGCGGGCCGCACCCGTCCACGCCGGCGGGCCTGCCGCGCGCTCATCGCTCTCCGCGGTCCCGTGGAACTGGTCGCTGCGGCTTCTCCTGGTCGCCCACGTCTGCTTCTCGATGGCGATCGTGCCGCACACGCTCTACTGGGTCGATTTTCTCGCCCGCGGCCTGAACCTCGGCATCGGTGCGGGCGGAATTCATTGGGGCCTCGTCGGCTTCGCGTCGATGGCCGGCCCTGCGCTCGCTGCCGCGCTCGGCACGATCCTCGGCGCCACTTGGGCGCTCACGCTGTCCTTCTTCGTGCTGGGCATCGGCATTGCAGCACCCGTGCTCAGCGCCACGGCAACCGTTCTTGTTGCGTCATCGCTGCTGTTCGGTGCGCAGCCGGGCATCTCCACGCTCCTTGCCGCCCGCGTGCGCGACCTCGCCGAGGCCGACCACATGCCGCAACTGATGCGCGCGATGATCCGTGCAGCGCCCTCGGCGCCGTTGTCGCCGGTTTCGTGCTGCCGCAAATCTACGAGTGGACCCAGAGCCACGTCCTCATCTTCGCCCTCGGCGGCGCGAGCATGATCCTGGGAGCGATCCTGGTGGCGCCTTGGAGTAGGCGGTAAACGGTTCTACTTCGCGCCTTTGGCGCGAGCAGGGCCACGGCCCCGCACCCCTGTCCAGACCGGGTACATGGTGGACAGTCGTGCGGGGACATGGTTGACACATTTCAAGCCTCGTCTTCGGGTTCACGCACATCGATCTCGACGACGAGATGGTGGAGAAAGCGGACCTCGAACACGCCGTCGATCGCGGTGGGATCAATGCCGACCCGGTGACCGACGAGCGCCTTCGGCAGGCGCCACATGCGGCCGCGGAACTTGACGAACCCGTGCTGGTGCACGCTGCGCACGATCGTGCCGGCGGGGTAGTCGATCGGTGGCAGCGTCTCGCGGAAGCTGCGCGTGCTCGCGCGGTAGCGGTCGGCCGGCACGGCAAAGCCGATGCCTTCGTGGGGGCGCTCGTGATTGTAGATGTCGCGCCAGCCATCGAACCCAGCCTGAGCCTGATCGAGATCGCGCCAGGCATGATCGCGCATCAGCTCGATCTTCAGCGTGCCGTTGAAACGCTCGTTCTTGCCATGCGTCTGGGGGTGGCGGGGCCGCGAATGCGAGATCGCGATGCCGTGCCGGATGAGCCAGACATTCAACGGCGTGAGCTTGTGCGCCACCTCCCCGCCCGATCCCCAGGGTGCGCCGTTGTCGGTCAGTACGCGCTCGGGCAGGCCGTAGCGGCGAAAGGCGGCGGAAAGCCTGCTGCGCACGGTCTCGCCGCGTTCGTTGGCACAGGCGCCGAGTTCGAGGGCGAAGCGCGAGTGGTCATCGACGACGGTCAGCGGATGGCAGCGCGCGGTCGTCTCGGCGAGCGCGAAGTGGCCTTTGAAATCCATCTGCCAGAGACGGTTCGGCGCTTCGTGCTCGAAGCGCGTCGCCGGCACGCGGGCGGCACTGGCCTCCGGCTCGATCAGCCCGTGGCGGGCGAGGATGCCGGTGATGGTCGAGGGCGCCGGCACGTTGCGGTGCCGGGCGCGCAGCAGGCTATGGTGGATCTTGCGGCCGCCCCAGGCCGGATGCCGGCGGCGAAGGTCGACGACCGCCGCTTCCATCGCGTCACGCGTCCGCGCGGGCGAGGAATGCGGCCGCCGCGAGCGATCCTCGAACGACGGCGCAGCCTCCGAGCGCCCCCGCTCGAGCCATTTGTAGCCCGTCGTCCGGCTGATCTCGAAGCGCCTGCACAGCTCGGCCACGTTGGCCCCGTCCTGGCTTGAAAGCTTCACGAACTCGCGACGCGACTGCACGATCGACACCTCCTGCCAGCCCATGAGAGCCCCCGAATCAATTGCCGCTCGGGAAACCCTGATCTGTCAGCTATGTCCTCGTACACCTGTCCACCATGTACCCGGTCTGGACACGCCCCCACCGGGGGACACCCCCGGACCCCCGCCTTTTTGTGATTTGGAGTTCGCCTCTGCTGTAGCGGCCGAAGGCCGCGAGGTGAGAATGCCGACCGACGAGGCAGCCCCGCGGCGCGTGTAGGCGTCGCGCCGAAGGCGCGCCTCACGACTGTCCGGTTCAGCATAGCGCGAGTTCCATCTGGTTGGGAATGTGGAGCGTTCTGTCCGGCGGTTTGTGGAGGTCGCGGATCGATCTGCGATGCATGAGGTTGGCGCGGACGAGGCGCGCGAAGGTGAGCAGTCCCTCGACAGCTGACTGTGCCGCCTGGGCCATGCGCAGCAGGAGATAGGCGATGAGCGCCACCGCAATCTGGATGCGCACGGCGTTCTCGGAGGTGCCGAGGAACTTGCGGATCCGCAGCGTCTGCTTGACCCAGCGGAAGAACAGCTCGATTTCCCAGCGGGTCTTGTAGAGTTCAGCGATCTCTTCTGCCGAGGCGCTGAGATCATTGGTGACGAGCCGCAGCGTCTTGCCGGTGTCGATGACGACGTGGATCTCCCGCACCGGCTTCTCGCCCAGCCGATGCGCCCGCGTGTTGCGGAGCCTCTTCGGCAGCATCACGACGCGGTCGAGCACGATCCGGCTGCCCTCGGCCACAGCACGCTCCTCGACGACGCGGGTCGGCGTATATCGCTTCAGTCGCGTGACGAAGCGGCAGCCCTTGGCGTCGAGATCGCCCCACCACTGGAAGCTGTAATAGCCCATGTCGAAGACGTAGGTGGCGCCCGCTTCGATCGGGAATGCCTTGGCCGGCACCATGTCGTTCTCGCGAGCGAGATTGATCGCGAAGCGAACCGGAGCGGCGGCGTCGGGGTCGTAGACGATGGAGACCTTCACACCGTTCGAGCGCACGTCGTAGCGCGCCCAGCTTGTCGACAGGGCATTGAGGGGAATGCGGGTGGCGTCGATCAGGCGGATGGCGTCCTGCGAAGCCTTGCGCAGCCCCCGGTGCGCTTGGGCAAGCAGGACGTCGAACAGCTCGGCGAACAGCTTCGCCGGCCGCTTCGCGTTGGCATCGGCGAGCGTGGAGCGCTTCGGCGCCGCCGCGCCGAGGTGATAGAGGCGGCTCTCGTGGCTCGCCATGGTGGCGACCACCTCGCGCAGGCTGACGGCGCCGGAGAGCTGGGCGTGCAGCAGTGCGATGAGCTGGCTCTTCGTGCTCAGGGTCCGGATGCTGCGGTCGGCCTCGTACTTGTCAACAAGCGCCTCGAACCGGCTCCAAGGAAGGGGCTTCAAAAGGTCGTGCATCACGGTAGTCTCAGGTCGCATGGCGTTGGTCACCTTCCGTGTCCGATGAAGCCGGCAAGCTCTCGAATCACAGAAGAATCAGCGCCATGCCCCGTGTCCATCAAAACTCAACCGGACAGCCGTGAGGCGCGCCTCTGGCGCGGGCCGTAC
>CAVZHG010000005.1:0-89569 GCA_963775035.1 uncultured Alphaproteobacteria bacterium
GAGGCGCGTATGGTGGTCGTGCGGTCGGTCACCACGATCAGTTCGGCGCCGCTCGGATCGTGCGCTGCAGGCGCGGCAATTCGGCGCGGATCCGCTGCACCGTCTCGATGACGTTGGCGCCGGGCTGGCGGTAGACGTCGACGATGACGGCCGGCACATCCTTGAACCAGGCGCCGACCTTGGTGTTCTCCAGGCTCTCGATGACGTCGGCGACGTCCCGCAACAGCACCGGCGCGTTGTTGCGGTAGGCGATGATGACGGACGCGTAGGCTTCCGCGTTGGTGATCTGGTCGTTGGCGGCGATGGTATAGGACTGGTAGGGGCCGTCGAGCGACCCTTGGGGCCGGAACGTTGGCGGCGGCGATGGCCGTGCGCAGATCCGCCATGCTGAGCCCGTAGGCGGCGAGCCGTGCCAGATCCGCCTGGATGCGAACCGCCGGCTTGATGCCGCCCTCCACCGACGACGTGACCGAGCCCGGCACCGAGCTCAGGCGCTGCGTCATCATCGTGTCGGCGAGATCGCTCAGCTGTGCGCAGCGGGATGCTCGGCGACGTCAGCGCCAGCGTCACGATCGGCGCATCGGCCGGGTTCACCTTCGAGTAGGTCGGCGGATAGGGCAGATTGCGCGGCAGAGTCGAGCCCGCGGCGTTGATGGCGGATTGCACGTCCTGCGCGGCTGCGTCGATGTCGCGGGTGAGTTGGAACTGCAGCGTGATCTGGCTGATGCCGTACGACGACGACGAGGTCATCGTGGCGAGCGCCGGGATCTGCCCGAGCGGCCGCTCCAGCGGCGCCGTCACCAGGTGGCGGTCGTCTCGGGGTTGGCGCCCAGGAGCCGCGTCGTCACCTGGATGGTCGGAAAATCGACCTGCGGAGCGACGAGACGGGCAGCAGCCAGTAGCCGAGCGCGCCGCCGAGCGGCACAGCAAAGCCGAGCAGCGAGGTCGCGATCGGACGCTGGATGAAGGGGCGAGGAGACGCTCATTGTGTCGATGCCGTCGGCCTTACGTTCGGCGTCCCGCCTTGCCGCCGCCGCCGAGCGCGGCCGCCTTGCAGGTCTCTGAGAGCTTGCGGCTTTCCCTGCAGGCAGCCCCGGATGCCTCGCTCCGCTCGATGCCGGGGCAGAATTCTGCGATGTCTTCGGCGCAGGCCGCGCCGATGCCGCCGCGGCCCCCGGCCGGCTTCGCCGGCTTGGCTCCGGGCTCGGATTTCGGCCCCGGGTGCCGCTCTCGTCGCCGGGCCCCGACGGCTGACGCGCGCGCCATCCTTGAGGCGGGCGAAGCCGGTCGTCACGACGCGGTCGCCGGGATCGACGCCGTTGGCGACCACGGCCTCCTTCTCGTTCTGATGGTCAGGTGACGGCTGCAGCGCCACCTTGTCTTCCGGCTGCACGACATAGACGAAGGTGCCGTTGGGGCCGCGCTGCACCGCCGGCGTCGGCACCACCACCACCTGCTTCAGCGTATCGATGAGGATGCGGACATTGACGAACTGGCCGGGCCAGAGCTGCAGGTTCGCGTTGGGGAACTCGGCCTTCATGCGGATGGTGCCGGTGGACTGATCGACCTGGTTGTCGACCACCTGCAACGTGCCGCGGTCGAGCAGCGGTGTTGCCGTCGGCGTCGAGCGCGTCGACGCTCACGTGCCTTGCTCATCAGGGCCTTGTTGACCTGGGCGAGCTGCTGTTGCGGCAGGGTGAACAGCACGGAGATCGGCCGCACCTCCGTGATCATGACGAGGCCGGCGTCGCCGCCCCGCACGAGGTTGCCCTCGTCGACCATGCGGATGCCGGTGCGCCCGTCGATGGGCGAGACGATGGTCGTGTAGTCGAGATAGGCCTTGGCATTGGCGATTGCCGCATCGTCCTGCTTGAGCTGAGCGATGAGCTGGGCGACGAGCGCGCGCTGCGTGTCGATGGTCTTCTGGGCCACGACGCCGCCGCCGAGCTGGGAGTAGCGATCGAGGTCGCGGCGGGCATTGTCGAGCTGGACCTCGTCGTAGGCTTTCTTGGCGGTGGCCTGGTCGAACTGGGCCTGGTAGGTGGCGGGATCGAGCTTGGCGAGCAGGTCGCCTTTCTTGATCTCCTGGCCCTCCTTGAAGTTGATGCTCAGGATGCGGCCATCGACCTGGGGCCGCACGACGACCGAATTGCGCGCCCTCGCGGTCCCGACGCCAAACAGATACTCCGGCATATCGGCCCGCCGGGCCGTTGCCGCGAGCACCGGGACGGCAATGTCGGTTGGGCCCTTGCGGCGGACGCCGCCGATCCGCTCCTGCACCAGGGGGATGGTCGTTGCAACGTAGACGCCCACCCCGATGGCGCAGATGATCGCCGCCGGCAGTATTCGTTTGAGCAGTTTCAACACCTTAACGCCCCTTCAGAGTCGGTCTGCAGGCTTGGTCGACGGTCGTTCAGTGTCGGCTGGCTTCCATGTAGCTTAGGATTTATCGCCCCTGACAGGTACTAACGTATGGAACGCGGAAAACCGTCGCCGCGCGTCATGAGGGCTCTCACGCCCGAGCAAATACTGGCGCACGTACCGGCCGGGCGTCGGTTGAATGATGATTTAGAATAAAAACAGGCGGGAAAGTTGGTGGAGAGGATTTCCTACGAACTCCCGTCCAGCCGAGTCCGTGTCTGTCTGCGCACACCCCTGAAATATTGAGCAATTCGCTCTGGACCATCTACAGCCGTCCATTCAAGGCTAGCAGGCCGTTGAAATTGGCGGAACGATAGAACGGGTTTCTCCTCGAAGGGCTTGATCTGGCAACTTCCGGGAGGATTGGAACCGAGGACGGTCGCCTGGTCTTCGTCCTGGCTGCTCACGCCGCGGCCAGCAGCCTCGGCATGCGGATCAGATTGTAGGCGGCCATCGCGAACGTGAACTTGAAGCGCACGCGCGCCAAGCCTCGCACTTTCACCTTCGCCATCCCGGCGATGGCCTTGCCCCAGCCGAAGGCCTCCTCGACCAGCTTGCGTTTGCGCTGGCTGACTTTGTAGCCCGCGTGTCGCGTCGTGCGGCCGTCGATGGCGGAGCCTTTGACCTTCGCGGCGACGTGCGGCGTCACGCACTTCCGCCTGAGGTCGGCGACGAAGTCGGACGTGTCGTAGCCCTTGTCTGCGGCGAGCGTGAGCCGGCGCTCTGAGCCTGGATCATGCCGGTCGATCATCGCCAGCGCAGCCTCTCGTTCGGCCTTGCCGGTTGCCTGCGTCGCATCCGCCCGCACGACAAGACCGTGCCGGTTCTCGATCAGCGCATGGCCCATGAAGTAAAGCTTCGCGGGTTGGCTTTGGCCTTTGCGGAACAGCTTCGCATCCGGGTCTGTCTTGCTCTCGTGCGTGTCGTTGGCGCGCCTTTCGCCGTGGAAATCGCGGGTCCCGTTGCGTCCGGGTGCGGGCGGTTCGTCGCTGCCGTCCTTGGCGCGGAAGCTCTTCAGGCTGGCCCAGGCCTCCACCAGCGTGCCATCGACCGAGAAGTGATCGTCCGACAGAAACCGCTTCACCTTGGGGTGGCGCAGTACGGCTTCGAGGAACTTGGCGGCAACATCGGCGTCGAGAAGGCGATCGCGGTTCTTCGAGAACGTTGAATGGTCCCATACGGCATCGTCGATACCGAGGCCGACGAACCAGCGAAACAGCAGGTTATAGTCGATCTGTTCCATCAACTGGCGCTCCGAGCGCACGGAGTAGAACGCCTGCAGCAGCGAAGCCCTGAGCAGCCGCTCCGGCGCGATCGACTGGCGGCCGGTGCCCTCATACAGCCGCTCGAACTCGGCATCGAGTGAGACGAGCACGTCGTCGGCCAGCACCTTGATCACCCGCAGCGGATGCTTCGCCGGCACCCGTTGATCGAGGTCGACGTAGGAAAACAGCGATCCCGACTTTGCATCCGATCCGCGCATGTGAGCCCCCTCGACATGGACCACAACGGAATCATATTCGCGGGATGCTGTCAGCAGGCGAGAAATTCAACAGCCTGCTAATCAAGGCGGGGTGGCTGACGACGATCGTGTCGGACGAGTCACTGACCAACTGCATCAGCGATATTCGCCGGGCCATTTGCGATCACGACCAGCTTGTCATCAAGACCGTACCTCGGCGGGGTTACCTCTTGGCGGCGGACGTCACCTGCTCGCCTATCGCGGTAACTGTATTGAGCCCCGACGACGTCATGCCGGCAGCAAAGGACTCGCTGCTCGACAAGGCGTCGGTGGCCGTACTCTCGTTCGTCGACATGAGCGAGGATGGCGTTCACAGCTATTTCGGCGACGGAGTGGCGGAAGATGTCATCACGGAGTTGTCGCGGTTCAGCGATCTGGCGGTAATAGCCCGCAATTCAAGTTTTCAATATAAAGGCAGGTCGGTCGATGTCCGGCAAATCGGTCGCGAACTCCGCGCCAACTATGTCGTCGAGGGCAGCGTCCGCCGTGATGGGAATCGCATTCGCGTAACTGCCCAACTTGTCGACGCCATTAGCGGCGTGCATCGGTGGGCAGAGAGATATGATCGAGAGCTCAAGGACATATTCGCAGTGCAGGATGAAATAGCCTGCACAATTGCCTCGATCCTGGTTGCCCACGTCGAGCGGGCCGAGACAATGCGAACAGCTTCAAAGCCGCCGACTTAGTGGCTTGCATATGACCATTACGTCCAAGCATCTGCATCGTACCATCGTTATCAATCCACGATGCAAGCAGTTGATCTCGAGAGCTGTCGGGCTCATCTCGCGAATGCTCTTGCTCTTGATCCCGGCTACGCCCGCCCGCACGCCCTTCTCGCTGCCATTTGTTACAGCGACTTCCTTCGGCCGCAGTCAGAGCACTATTTCCGCTGGCCCATTTTGGAACGCGGGCGCCAAATGGCGCGCCGGGCAATTTCGTTAGATCCGATGCTGGCGCAAGCATACACCGTCCTAAGCATCATACTTTCTTCCCTAGGGGAACACGACCAAGCCATTGCAGCGCTGGAAAAAGTCCGCGTCCTCAATCCGAGCTATGCAGGAAACTATTCTGGTGCGGTGCTTTACCGGGCAGGAGAACCAGCCAGGGCGATTGAGGAGTTGAAGCGGCAGATCAGACTGGATCCCTACTACCCGCCTACGACTGCCGGATGGCTGGGGGGGGCATATGGCAAACTCGGGCAATTTGCTCTGGCCATACGATATCTCGAAGAGTTTGTGTCGCGATCACCCAACAATCGACACGCCCATGCCTGGTTGGCAACTTCGCTAGCAGCGATGGGCGACTTGGACCGGGCACGTATGGCCGCCGCCGAGGTGCTCCGTATTGATCCGAATTACCGGATCAGTACCGGCCTCATTGGTCGTTTCAAGGACCCTGAATACATGACCTACATCGTGAATGCGCTTAAGCTAGCAGGGCTGCCGGAATGAACCGGGGCTTGGGGCGTGTCAGTGGAATTCACTGTGGTTCCCCACCCCCTCACCGCATCGCGATCGGAAGGTTGTCGAGCGTGTCGATGTACCATTTCTCGGCTTCGACGATCGCCGGGTTCTCGCCGTTGGCGTAGATCCAGCTATCCACGGCCCAGCGCTGGCCGTTGCCCTTTTCGACGAGCACCGCCGTCCAGTGCGGCCAGCCCGCAACGCCGCGGAGCAGGTTCTCCTTGGACATCGGCCGCGTGATCGTGTGGTGTTTCAAAAGCCCGACCTGGTCGAGTACGGTGAGGTAGGTCGTCGTGTTGGTCGCCTCGTCGACGCAATCCTGCTGGGTCGGATCGCCCGAGGCGTTGAAGTCCATGCCCGGGCGGTCCTTGTCGGTGCCGATTTCCTTGCCGACCCGCGTTTCGATCCAGGCGATCGCGTAGGCGACGGCGCGGCGCTCGCCCTTGGCGTCGTCGGTGTTGCGCATTTTTTTCATGACGTCGCGCAGCGACGCGATGTCGGTTTCGGTGAACCGAAACTTCGTCTGCATGTTGCAGCCATAGGCATGACAGACGTAGACAGTATTGCCGCGCGGCGCCTGAGTTTTGAATTCGACGTAGTGCTGGCTGACCGGCCCCTCGCGCTCGTAGGTGCATCCCGTCAACGCCGTGACGAGCAACAGTCCGATCCACGTAACCAAGCGCATGCCGCCCCTCGAGCCCCCGCCCCGCATCGGGTCCCAGAATTCGATGATTCGACCCGAAAAGCCAATATCTCTCATGGGACTAAGTTGTCCACAGAAAACAGGATGATGCAGAAAGATTGGCCTTTACATGTTGTAGGCGGCGGACTCGCGGGGTCGGAGGCCGCGTGGCAGATCGCCTCGGCCGGCGTGCCCGTGGTCGTTCACGAAATGCGCCCGGTGCGCATCACCGAGGCGCACCAGACCGACGGATCTGGCCGAGCTGGTCTGCTCCAACTCGTTTCGCTCCGACGATTGGGCCGAACAACGCCGTCGGCCTGCTGCACGAGGAGATGCGGCGCGCGGCTCGCTGGTGATGGCGGCCGGCGACACGCACAAGTTGCCGGCGGGCGGCGCGCTCGCCGTCGATCGCGACGGCTTTTCGGCCGAGGTGACGGCGCGGCTCGCGGCGCATCCGCTGATCACCATCGAGCGCGAGCGAGATCGCCGGGCTGCCGCCGGCGGATTGGGCAGAGCGTCATCGTCGCCACGGGCCCGCTGACCTCGCCGGCGCTGGGCGCGGCCATCGCGAAGCTGACCGGGCGAGGGCGAACTCGCCTTCTTCGACGCCATCGCGCCGATCATCCACCGCCACAGTCGATCGACATGACGATCGCCTGGCTCCAGTCGCGCTACGACAAGGCGGGGCCCGGCGGCAGCGGCGCCGACTACATCAACTGCCCGATGAACAAGGAGGAGTACGAGCGCCTTCATCGACGCGCTGCTCGCCGGCGAGAAGACCGAGATTCAAGCGAGTGGGAAGCCTACACGCCCTACTTCGAGGGCTGCCTGCCGATCGAGGTGATGGCCGAGCGCGGCCGCGAGACGCTGCGCTTCGGCCCGATGAAGCCGGTCGGCCTCGACGATCCGCGCACCGGCGCGCTGGCCCTATGCCGTCGTGCAGCTCCGCCAGGACAACGCGCTCGGCACGCTGTGGAACATGGTCGGCTTCCAGACCAAGCTGAAGACACGCCGAGCAGACGCGCATCTTCCGCATGATCCCGGGGCTCGAGAACGCCGAGTTCGCGCGGCTCGGCGGCCTCCACCGCAACACGTTCCTCAACAGCCCGCGGCTGCTCGATGGCCCGCTGCGCCTCAAGGCGATGCCGCGGCTGCGCTTCGCCGGCCAGATCACCGGCGTCGAAGGCTACGTCGAGAGCGCCGCCATCGGCCTGCTCGCCGGCCGCTTCGCCGCCGCCGAGCGGATCGGGCGCGCCGCTGCTCGCGCCGCCGCCGACCACGGCGCTCGGCGCGCTGCTCGCCCACATCACCGGCGGCCACATCGAGGCGGCGACGAGGGCCCGCGATCATTCCAGCCGATGAACGTCAATTTCGGCCTGTTCCCGCCGATCGAGGAAGTCGCGCACCGATGCCGCCGGCAAACGCATCAAGGGCAAGGAGCGCGGCGTTGCCCGCAAGCGCCTCCTGGCCGAACGCGCGCTGGCGGATATCGACGCCTGGCTGCGGGACGCGGCGATCTTGCCCGCACAATGAGTTCTGAAATCCCCCTCCCCCAGCGCCGAAGGCGTGCGTTCGGCGCGAATGTGGGGAGGGGCTAGGGGTGGGGAGAATCCCTACCGTTGATGTTCTGCAATCCCCCCCTCCTAACCTCCCCCACAAGGGGGGAGGAACGAGTGCGGTCAGTGACGCGTGGCGCACCACTCCTCTGTCCCGAGCGGCCCGACGCGATCGCCTGATGCAGCGCCAGCACCGGCAGCAGGCCGACGAGCACGATCGCCAGCGCCGCCGAGCGCGGCGCTCTCGAACTGCTCGAGCGAGGCGAGGCTGTAGACGTGCGTCGCCAGCGTCTCGAAATTGAAGGGGCGCAGCAGCAGCGTCGCCGGCAGCTCCTTCATGGCATCGACGAACACCAGCAGCGCCGCGCGTGCCGAGCGCCGGCAGCAGCAACGGCAGATGCACGCGCCACAGGTCGCGAGCGGCGTCGCGCCGAGCGTGCGGGCGGCGGCATCGAGATTGGGCGAGACGCGCTCCAGGCCGGCCTCGATGGCGCCGAGCGACGACCGCGAGAAACCGGATCGAGAAGGCGAGCACCAGCGCGACCAGCGATCCCGACAGCATCAGCCCGAGTCGAGCAGGTCGAAAACGCGCCCGCGACAGCGCATCGATCCGGTTGTCGAGGGCGGCCAGCGGAATGAGCAGCCCGAGCGCCAGCACGGTTCCGGGTAGCGCGTAGCCGAGCGCCGGCAAGTCGCACCGCCAGGCGCATGAAACGGCTCCCCGCGATGCGGCGCGCATAGGCGAGGATCACGGCCAGCAGCACCGTGACGGCCGCCGCCAGCACCGCCAGCAGCACGCTGTTCCCAGCCGCCCGCCAAAGCGCCGGCGACATGCGCCTCGGTGCTGTGCGTGACGGCATTGGTCGCGAGCACCAGCGAACGGCAGCACGAAGCCGAGCGACGAACGGGAGCAGCGCAGGCGGTGATCGCGGCGGCGGCCCGCCAGCCCGTCGAGATCCGAGAACGGGATCGCCCGATAGCGCCCGGTCGTGTGGTGGAACTGGCGGTTGCCGCGCGCGTGCCGCTCGATCGCGAACAGCACCAGCACGACGACGAGCGCCGTCAGCGCGATCTGCGCGGCGCCGCCGAGGTTCGAGCGCTGCAGCCACGTCGAATAGATCGCGGCCGACAGCGTCTCGACGCCGAGATGCTGGACGGCGCCGAGGTCGTTGAGGCATTCCATCAGCACCAGCGCGGCGCCGGCGGCGAGCGCCGGCCGCGCCAGCGGCAGGGCGACGCTGAAGAAGGCGCCGGTCGGTGTCCGGCCGAGCGTGCGCGCGACCTCGAGGACGCAGATCGACTGCTGCACGAAGCTCGCCCGCGCCGCGAGATAGACATAGGGGTAGAGCACGGCGCGACAGCAGGAAGATGGCGCCGCCGGTCGAGCGGATGTTCGGGAACCAGTAGTCGCGCGGTGTGTGCCACCCGAACAGGTGCCGCAGGCCCGTCTGCACGGGCCCGGCAAAGTCGAGCAGGTCGACGTAGCAGTAGGCGACGATGTAGGTCGGCACCGCCAGCGGCAGCACCAGCAGCCGGTCGAGCAGGCCGCGCCCGGGAAACCGGTACATGGTGACGATCCAGGCCGTCCCGGCGCCGGCCGCGAGCGTCACGACGGCGACCCCGGTCATCACGACGAGCGTCGTCTTGAGCGCATCGGGCAGGATCGTGCGCCACAGGTGCGGCCACGTCGAGAAATCGGCCGACAGCGCCAGGAACGCGATGGCCCCGACCGGCAGCGCCGTCAGCGCGACGATGGCGCCAACGGCCACCGCCCAGCCGCGCGATACCGGCATCCCGGCCCGCCGCCCCGATGGGCGAAGGAGCGGCGCCAGCCATGAGCCCGGTCGCTTGCTGGTCTGCATCCGCCGCTCGCCTCTCCCATCCGCGGGGAACGCCGTTCATGGACTTTCAATGGCCCGCCCGCCTAGATAGACCGTCCGGCGACCTGCGGTCGAGTATCTTGACCGCGGCGGCCAGGAATTAGGATGACAAATCGACGCCCGGCGATCCGTCGGCCGATCGCCTCGAACGGACTGGCCAGCGTCTTGCCGGTCAGCTAGTAATCTCATAAGCGTTCAACGCACTTAGAACACTCACGCCAACGGTTCACTGGGAGGTTGCATGGCGGCGACAAGCCTCGAATTGAACGGCCGGATTCCGGGCGCCGGTACGCCGCTGCAGTTCACGCGCGACGAGGAATTGGCCGCGTACCGCGAGATGCTGCTGATCCGGCGCTTCGAGGAAAAGGCGGGCCAGCTCTACGGCATGGGGTTCATCGGCGGCTTCTGCCACCTCTACATCGGCCAGGAAGCGGTCGTCGTCGGGATGCAGATGGCGATCAAGCCGGGCGATCAGGTGATCACCACCTATCGCGACCACGGCCACATGCTCGCGACCGGCATGGACGCGAAGGGAGTGATGGCGGAGCTGACCGGCCGGCAGGGGCGGCTACTCCCGCGGCAAGGGCGGCTCGATGCACATGTTCTCGAAGGAGAAGGCGTTTTACGGCGGCCACGGCATCGTCGGCGCCAACGTGCCGCTCGGGGCGGGCCTCGCCTTCGCCAACAAGTACCGCGGCAACGATCACGTGTGCCTCACCTATTTCGGCGACGGCGCCGCCAACCAGGGCCAGGTCTACGAGACCTTCAACATGGCGAAGCTCTGGCACCTGCCCGTGATCTTCATCATCGAGAACAACCGCTACGCCATGGGCACCGTCCATCGAGCGCTCCTCGGCGACGACGGATTTTTCGCTTCGCGGCGCCTCGTTCGACATTCCCGGCGAGCAGGTCGACGGCATGGACGTGCGCGCGGTGAGTGCGGCCGGCGAGCGCGCGGTCGAGCGGGCGCGGGCCGGCGAGGGCCCGTGCATCCTCGAAATGCTCACCTATCGCTACCGCGGCCACTCGATGTCGGATCCGGCGAAGTACCGCACGCGCGAGGAGGTGCGAGCAGGTGCGCGAGGAGCGCGACCCGATCGAGCGGGTGCGCCGTCGCGTGCTCGAAGCCGGCATGATCAAGGAAGACGAGCTCAAGAAGATCGACGCCGAGATCCGCGCGATCGTCAATTCCGCTGCCGAGTTCGCCCAGAACGATCCCGAGCCCGATCCCAAGGAGCTATGGACCGACGTGCTGCTCTAGGTGAGCCTGACCGTCACGCGTTGCACCCGCCGATAGCGAGCCCTGCGCCCGAGCGCCCACGAGCCGAAGAGCCCAGACAACATGGCCACTCAAGATTCTATGCCTGCCCTCTCCCCGACCATGGAGGAGGGCAAGCTCGCCAAATGGCTGTAAGAACCGGGCGATAATCAAGCCGGGCGACATCATCGCCGAGATCGAGACCGACAAGGCGACGATGGAGGTCGAGGCGGTCGATGAAGGCACGGTGTCGGAGCTGCTCATCGAAGAAGGCACCGACAAGGTGAAGGTGAACACGCCGATCGCGACGATCGTCGCGGAAGGCGAGGCTGCCAACGGAGCCGCAAAGGCCGCGCCCGCCGCAGCGCCACCGGCGGCGAGCAAACCGGCCGCGGCGCCGGCTATTGCGTCTGCCGCACCCGCGCCGCCGTCGGCCCCCGCAATCGCCGACACCAGCGTCGCGCCCGGCACCGAGATGATCGAAGCAGACCATGCGCGAAGCGCTGCGCGACGCCATGGCCGAGGAAATGCGTCGGGATCCCGACGTGCTGCTGATGGGCGAGGAAGTCGCGCAGTACCAGGGCGCCTACAAGGTCAGCCAGGGCCTGCTCGACGAGTTCGGCGCCGCGCCGCGTCATCGACACGCCGATCACCGAGCAGGGCTTTGCCGGCATCGGCGTCGGCGCGGCCATGGCGGGCCTCAAACCGATCGTCGAGTTCATGACCTGGAACTTCGCCATGCAGGCGATCGACCAGATCATCAATTCCGCCGCCAAGACGCTGTACATGTCGGGCGGCCAGATGGGCTGCGCCGATGGTGTTCCGCGGCCCCAATGGCGCGGCCTCCCGCGTCGCCGCCCAGCACTCGCAGTGCTACTCGTCGTGGTACGCGCATGTGCCCGGCCTTAAGGTCGTGATCCCGTCCAATCCGGCCGACGCCAAGGGGCTGCTCAAGAGCGCGATCCGCGATCCCAATCCCGTCCTCGTGCTCGAGAACGAGATGCTCTACGGCGTCAGCGGTCCGCGTGCCGAAGGTCGACGACTGGCTGGTGCCGATCGGCAAGGCGCGCATCGCGCGGCCGGGCAAGGACGTGCACGATCGTCTCGTTCGCGCGCGGCATGAACTACGCCCTCGCCGCCGCCGAGACGCTGGCCGGCGAGGGCATCGACGCCGAGGTGATCGACCTGCGCTCGCTGCGCCCGATCGACTGGGACACGATCCTTGCGTCGGTGCGCAAGACCAACCGCCTCGTCACGGTGGAGGAAGCTTGGCCGACCTGCTCGATCGGCTCGGAAATCTGCGCGCAGGTGGCGATCCAGGCGTTCGACCATCTCGACGCGCCGCCCGCCAAGGTCAACGGCGCCGACGTGCCGATGCCCTACGCCGCCAACCTCGAAAAGCTCGCGCTCCCCAACGCCGACCAGGTCGTCGCGGCGGTGAAGTCGGTTTGCTACGTGTGAGGGACGGATGACCACCACGGCAAATCACGCAAGAGGCCGGCGACCTACGCCGATCTCGAAGCCGTGCCGCCGAACATGGTGGCGGAAATCCTCGGCGGTGAACTCGTTACCCATTCACTGCGGCCGCGGCATGGCAATTGCCAGCGCCTCGCTCGGTGTCGAATTGGGCGGGCCCGTTCCAGAAAGGGGGAAATGGCGGGCCCGGCGGCTGGATCTTTATTGATGAGCCTGAGTTGCATCTCGGAGCGAACGTGGTCGTTCCGGATCTCGCTGCATGGCGCCGCGAGCGAATGCCGACCATGCTGGAAGAGGTCGGCATCACAGTACCGCCGGATTGGATTTGCGAGGTGCTATCGCCGAGCACAGCAATCCATGATCGAACGATCAAGTTCGACATCTACTACACGTTTGGCGTCGGCTACCTCTGGTACCTCGATCCTGAATACAAAACGCTTGAGGTATTCGGGCGCGGCGCCGATCACTGGCAGGCGCTCAGGAATTTCGGTGGCCACGTTGACGTCCGAGCCGAGCCGTTCGACGCCATCTCCTTCTCGCTCGGCGCACTGTGGCCGTACGATCCGCCGCCGGCAACGGAGGGCACCTGACCCATGGCCCGGACCGCGACCCGCACCGTCACCGTCAAGCGCCGCGCCGAGATGGCGACGATCGAGCTGCGCTGCGGCGAGACCACGCTCGGTTCGTTGCGGGGCGTTGCCGGCACCGTCGGCGACAGCGCCACGATGTCAGGCCAATTCACACACGCGCCAGCCTACGTCGATTTCACCGAGCGTTTCATGGCACTGGCGACAGCACTCCGCGATGCCGATGCATCACGCGCGGCAGCCGAACGCGCCGACCTCGAAGCCGCGGGCGTGCACGTCTATCACGCCCAGCACGAGATGCGGATCGACCGGCCGGCAACGGTGCAGATGGTCGGCGGTGAGGTCCGCTTCACGCCGAACGACGCCTATCTGATGATGCGCACCGGAGGCTTGTGACGACGAAACCGCGAGCGCGGAAGCGCGCGGTGGACGCCGGCCCACGTTGCGATTGAGAATGCGCGATAACGACCATCGACCGACGAGCAGGAAACGACCATGGCGACCCAGATCCTGATGCCCGCGCTCTCTCCGACGATGGAGGAGGGCAAGCTCGCCAAGTGGCTGGTGAAAGAAGGGCAGAAGGTGCGCTCCGGCGACATCATCGCCGAGATCGAAACCGACAAGGCGACGATGGAGGTCGAGGCCGTCGACGAGGGCACTGTCGGCTCGCTCCTGATCGCGGAAGGCACCGACAAGGTGAAGGTCAACACGCCGATCGCGCTGCTGCTGGAGGAAGGCGAGAGCGCGAGCGCGGCGCCGAAAGCCGCCGCGCCGAAAGCTGCTGCGCCGCCAGCGGCCGCGCCAACACCCGCCGCCAAGCCGCACGCGGCCGCAGCGCCCGCACCTGCCCCAGCGGCTCCCACTCCCGCGCCCGCCGCCGCGAAACCCGCCGCCAATGGCCACGCCGGCGAGCGTATTTTCGCGTCGCCGCTCGCGCGCCGCCTCGCTGCCGAAGCAAAAGTCGATCTCGCCCGCGTCGCCGGCTCCGGTCCGCATGGCCGCGTCGTGCAACGCGACATCGAGGCCGCCGTCAAGAGCGGCTCCGCCAAAGCCGGCGCGCCCGCACCAAGCACCGCGATGACGACGGCCGCTGCCGCAGCGGCCCCCGCCCTGGCTGCGCCGATGGCCGACTCCAAGATTCTCGCGCTCTACGAGCAGGGCAGCTACGAGGTGCAGCCGCACGACGGGATGCGCCGCATCATCGCCGAGCGCCTCACGCAATCGAAGCAGACGATCCCGCACTTCTATCTCAATCTCGACTGCCGCCTCGACCAGCTTCTCGCCGCGCGTTCGCGCATCAACGCCGCCGCACCCAAAGAGGGCCCGCGCGCCTACAAACTCTCGGTCAACGACTTCGTCATCAAGGCGCTGGCACTGGCGCTCCAGCACGTCCCCGCCGCCAACGCGACGTGGACCGCTGCCGGGATGCTGCGCCATCGCCATTCCGACGTCGGCGTCGCGGTGGCGGTCGAGGGCGGTCTCTTCACCCCGGTGATCCGGCACGCGGAGCTGAAGACGCTCGGCGAGATCTCCAACGAGATGAAGGATGTCGCCGAGCGCGCCCGTAAGCGCCGCCTCGCGCCGCACGAGTACCAGGGCGGCACCACGTCGATCTCGAACCTCGGCATGTACGGGATCACGTCCTTCGACGCCGTGATCAATCCGCCCCACGCGACGATCCTCGCGGTCGGCGCCGGCGAGAAACGCCCCGTCGTCAACGGCGACCGCATCGAGGTCGCGACGGTCATGAGCTGCACGCTCTCGTGCGACCACCGTGTCGTCGACGGCGCTATCGGGGCCGAGCTGCTGAACGCCTTCCGCGCCCTGATCGAGGACCCCGTGCGGATGCTCGTGTGACCAGCCGCCCGGCAACCGGCCGGTCACAGGTGCGTCAGCGCCTGATTGTCGCGCTTGGGTGCGGCCCGCCGGCGTGGTAAGCCACGCCGAAACCCTCCGAACGCCAAGGACGCCGCCATGACCGTGAGCAACGGCCGCCAGTTCCTGTCGATACCCGGGCCGACCAATGTCCCGGACAAAGTCCTCCAGGCCATGAACCGGCCGGCGATCGACCTCTATTCGGGCGACATGCTCGGCATCACCGCGAGCCTGCTCGCCGATCTGCCCAAACTCTTCCGGACCGCCGGACGCTGCTACATCTACGCCGCCAACGGACACGGCGGCTGGGAAGGCGCGTTCACCAACGTGCTCTCGCGCGGCGATCACGTGCTCATCCTCGAAAGCGGTCGCTTCGCGATCGGCTGGGGCGAGATGGCGAAGCTGATGGGTGCGGAAATCGAGGTGCTCGCCCAGAGCGGTCGCAAGGCCGTCGATCCCGCAGCCGTCGAAGCGCGCCTCAAGGCCGACACCAAGCACACGATCAAGGCGGTCTTCGTCGTCCAGATCGACACCGCGACGGGTGTCGTCAACGATCTCCCCGCGATCCGCAAGGCGATCGATGCCGCCGGCCATCCGGCGCTGCTGATGGTCGACACGGTCGCTTCGCTCGGTACGATGCCGTTCGAGATGGATGCCTGGGGCATCGACGTGGCCATGTGCGGCTCGCAGAAGGGCCTGATGACGCCGCCCGGCCTCGCGTTCGTCGCCGCCGGTCCGCGCGCGCACGAAGCGCACAAGACCGCGGGGCTGCGCACCTTCTACTGGGACTGGACGTTCCGCGACGGGCCCGAGCACTACCAGAAATACTGCGGCACGCCGCCCGAGCACTTGCTGTTTGCGCTCCGCGCCGCGATGGACATGCTGTTCGCCGAGGGCCTCGAGAACGCCTTCCGCCGTCACGCGCTGCTCGCCGAGGCAACGCGCCGCGCAGTCGCCAAGTGGACCGAGGGGCAGGTGCTCGCCTTCAACATCATCGATCCCGCACAGCGCGCCAACTCGGTGACGAACGTGCTCACCAACGGCATCAACCCACAGATCATCCTCGACTACTGCCGCGAGAAATGCGGCGTCGTGCTCGGCGTCGGTATCGGCGATCTCACCGGCAAGGCATTCCGTATCGCCCACATGGGACATACCAACGCGCCGATGGTGCTGGGCACGCTCGCAGCCGTCGAGATGTCGCTCAAGGCGCTCAAAATTCCGCACGGCGCCGGCGGTGTCGAAGCCGCGATCGAGTATCTTGCGAGTGAAGTAGAGGCGTGATTTTTTTGCCGCGGTCGCGTACGGCTCCGCCTACACGCGCCGCGGGGCTGCCTCGCCGGTTGGAATTCTCACCTGGCGGTCTTCGACCGCTACAGAAGCGGCGAACTCCAAATCTCAAAAAGGCGGGGGCTCCGAGGGGTGTCCGTCGTGTCGAAGACACGCCTCCGGCGTGGGCGGAGCGCGAGGCCGCGGCCGCGCTCGCGCTGAAAGCGCGATCGAAGGTGGCGCCCGCGTGAGGGAACTGCTTAAACCAAACTATGCGGCTCGAGCTCGATGAGCCGCCCGCCTTCCATCTTGAGCACGCGGTCCATGCGGGCGGCGAGTTCGAGATTGTGGGTCGCGATCAACGCGGCGAGGCGCTTGACGCGGATCAGCTCGATCAACTCCTGAAAAACGATCTCGGCGGTTTTCGGATCGAGGTTGCCGGTCGGTTCGTCGGCGAGCAGGAGGCGCGGCGCATTGGCGAGCGCGCGGCAGATGGCGGCGCGCTGCTGCTCGCCGCCGGAGAGCTCGGCGGGCCGGTGGTCGAGGCGTTCGGCGAGACCGACGGTGGTCAATAACTCGGTGGCGCGGGCGGTGGCTTCGCGCTTGCTGCGGCCCTGGATGAGTTGCGGCATCGCGACGTTTTCGAGCGCGGAGAATTCGGGGAGCAGCTGATGGAACTGGTAGATGAAGCCCATGGTCGAGCGGCGGATGCGGGTGCGATCGTCGTCCTTCATGCGCGAACAGTCGCGACCGGCGATGATGACCTGGCCGCTGTCGGGCGTCTCGAGGAGGCCGGCGGTGTGCAGCAGCGTCGATTTGCCGGCGCCCGAAGGCCCGACCAGCGCCACCGCTTCGCCCTCGCGCAGCTCCGCGGAGGCGCCGGCCAGCACTTCGATTTTCCGCGAGCCCTGATGGAAGGTGCGCGTGAGATCGACGAGACGCAGGACGACCGCGTCGGACGGGCTGGCCAGGTTGCCGGGTGAAATCCTGCATGGCTGTCGTCACTCGTAGCGCAAGGCTTCGACGGGATCGAGGCGGGAGGCGCGCCACGACGGGTAGAGCGTGGCGAGCACCGAGAGGACGAGCGCCATGATCACGATCGAGGTCGTCTCACGGATGTCGATGTCGGCCGGCATACGCGAAAGGTAATAGACGGTCGGGTCCATCAGCGTCGTGCCGGTGATGCGCTGCACGAGTTGGCGGATGCCCTCGATGTTCCAGCAAAAGACGATGCCGAGGATCAGCCCGGCGATGGTGCCGACGATGCCGATCGAGGCGCCGGTGATGAGGAATACGCGCATGATCGAGCCTTTGGTCGCGCCCATCGTGCGCAGGATGGCGATGTCGCGGCCCTTGTCCTTCACCAGCATCATCAGGCCGGAAATGATGTTGAGCGCGGCGACCAGCACGATCAGCGACAGGATGATGAACATCACGTTGCGCTCGACTTCGAGCACGGTGAAGAACGTCTCGTTGCGTCGGCGCCAGTCGGTGAAGCTCAGCGTCGGGCCACCGGCCGCCTGCAGCGGCTTCAGCAGATCGCCGACTTTCTCGGGCTCATTGACCAGCACTTCGAGCACGTCGACCTGATCGGGGCGTGAGAAGTATTTCTGCGCCTCCTTGAGCGGCATGAAGATCATCGACTTGTCGTACTCGGACATGCCGAGTTCGAAGATCGCGGCGACCGTGTAGCGCTTGATCCGTGGCGCGATGCCGAACGGGGTCGACGCGCCGCGCGGCGAGACGAGCGTGATGACGTCGCCGGCGGTGACGCGCAGCATGTTGGCGAGCCGGATGCCGATCGCGAGGGATTCACTGTCGTCGAAGCCGTCGAACGTGCCGAAGCGGACGTTGTCGGCGACCAGCGGCATCCGCCGGATCGCGCCCTCGCTGACGCCGCGAATGAGGCCGCCGAGCGTCACCGCGCTCGAGGAGATCATCGCCTGGCCCTCGATCAGCGGCGCCACCGATCTGACGCCTGGGACCTTCGACAGCTTCGCGGTCGCTTCGTCGTAGTCGGTGAACGGATCCGCGACGCGGTAGACGATGACATGGCCGTTGACGCCGAGGATCTTCTGGATCAGTTCGTTGCGAAAGCCGTTCATGACGGCCATGACGATGATCAGCGTCGCGACGCCGAGCATGATGCCGAGGAACGAGAAACCGGCGATGACGGAGATGAACCCTTCCTTGCGCCGCGCGCGCAGGTAGCGCCGCGCGAGCAGCCATTCGAACGGCGCGAAGGGCCGCGTGTCGACGCCGGCAGTCGTCGCTGTGGTCGTCATCTCGAACAGGCTCCGGTTCGCGGCGGCGGCTCAGGGAATCGCACCCTCGGCGGGCGGGCCACCTTGCGTCGGTTGACTACCATATTCCGTCGCAAATAGGGCCGCGTGCGGTTCGGGTTACCCACCGTGGCGGCAGGTGCCATATCGCGAGGCGCAGCGCTGAATCGCAGCGCCTCAGAGCCAGGCCTGCTCGCCGCGCCGAAGCCTCAGAAAACGATCCTGCGGCACGTCGAGCGTGTGGATCTCGTCCCAGTCGAGGCCCAGGATATGGCCGCGCACGACCCGGCTGACGCCGCCGTGCGACACCGCGACCGTGTCCCGCGTGAGCCCGGCGATCCAGCTTTCGACGCGCTTGCCGAGATCCTCGTAGCTCTCGCCGTTGCGCGGCCGCCAGCGATACGGGTTGGCCTTGCGGGCGGCGAACTCCTCGGGGTCGGTGGTCGGGAGATCGTCCCAGATCTGCCCCTCCCAATGGCCGAAGTTGATCTCCTTCAGGCGGTCCTCGCGGGCGAATGCTTCGGGGTCGAGACCCATCTCGCGCCGCATGATCCGCATCGTGTCGGCGGTGCGGGTGAGGGGGCTCGCGACGAAATCGAACTTGGCGACGTCGCCGCCGAGGATGCGGCCGAGTTCGCGGCCATTGCGTGCCGCCTGCGCGCGGCCACGGTCGTTGAGCGGCGTGTCGGTCTGCCCCTGGTAGCGCCGCACCGCGTTCCAGTCCGTCTCGCCGTGGCGGACGAAGTACAGGGTAATGCCGTCTTTCAGCACGGGTCAGACCTTCAGGACGAGCTTGCCGTTGTTGCCGCCGGTGTAGAGCAGATTGAGCGTTTCGGCAAAGGCGTCGAGGCCGCCGGTGCGCACGTCCTCGCGGATCTTGAGCTTGCCTTCCTTGTGCCAGGCGCCGAGCTGCGCGATCGCCTCGGGCACGCGGTCGGCCCAGTCGAGGACGATCAAGCCCTTGCATTCGCAGGCGCTGGGTCAGCACCGCGCGCAGGTTCTTCGGGCCCTCCGGCGCCTGCGGTGGCGTTGTAGGCCGAGATCATGCCGCACAGCGCGACGCGGCCGTGGACGTTCATCTGCAGCAGTACCGTATCGAAGATCTCGCCGCCGACGTTCTCGAAGTCGACGTCGATACCGTCGGGGCAGGCGGCCTTGAGCTGCCCGGCGAGGTCGCCGGCCTTGTAGTCGACGCAGGCATCGAAGCCGAGTTCGTCGACGACGTAGCGGCATTTCTCCGCCCCGCCCGCGATGCCGACGGCGCGGCAGCCCTTGATCTTGGCGATCTGGCCGACCAGCGATCCGACGGCGCCCGACGCGGCCGAGACGACGACCGTCTCGCCGGCTTTCGGCTGGCCGACTTCGAGCAGGCCGAAGTAGGCGGTCCATCCGGGCATTCCGAGCCCGCCGACCCAGCGTTCCAGCGGGGCCAGCGTCGGGTCGACCTTGACGATGCCCTTGCCGTCGGAGATCGCGTACTGCTGGACGCCGATCATCCCCTGCACCGCGTCGCCGACCTTGAACGTCGGGATTGCGCGAGGCGTCGACGATGCCGACCGAGAACGAGCGCATGACGCCGCCGATCGCGACCGGCGGCACATAGGAACGCCCCTCGTTGATCCACCCGCGCATGGCGGGATCGAGCGAGACATAGGCGATCTTGATGCGGATCTCGCCGTCACCCGGCTCGGCGAGCGGCGCGTCCTTCACGGCGAAGGTGTCCGGCGTCACGAGGCCGGGCGCGGGGCGCTTGGCGAGGAGAACCTGGCGATTGGTCGGCATGATCGAAGCCTCCTGTCTAAGAACAATACAATGAATGTCTGCGGCGCGCTCGTTATCCGGCGGCCTTCGGCAGCAGCGTCTCCTTCGCGGCGCCCTCGGCGAACAGCGCCTCGATCTCGGCGCGCGTGAAGCCGGCTTCGGTCAGCACCTCGCGCGTGTGCTGGCCGAACAGCGGCGCCGGGCGCGAGACTTCGGTGGGCGTCGCGGAGAATTTGGCCGGCACGCCGATCGTCTCGACGCGTCCGGCGATGGGATGGTCGACCGCGACCACCATGTCGCGCGCCAGGGTCTGCGGATGCTTCAGCATGTCGCCGATGGAGAGCACCGGCCCGGAAGGAATGCCCGCGGCTTCCAGGCGCTCCAGCCATTCCGCCGTCGTGCGCTGGCGGAAGCGGGCGTTGAGCAGGTCGATCAGCTCGTCGAGATGGCCCATGCGGTCGCGGCCGGTGACGAAGCGCGGATCGCGTCCGAGCTCAGGGCAGCCGAGCACCTCGCACAGCAGCGGATACATCTTCTGGTTCGACGCGCCGACATTGATCTAGCCGTCGCTGGTCTCGAACGCCTGGTAGGGGCCGTTGAGCGGATGGCGCGAGCCCATCGGGCCCGGCGACACGCCGGTCGCGAGGCAGATCGCCGACTGCCAGTAGGTCAGCGTGATGCCGGCCTCGAACAGCGAGGTGTCGACGAACTGGCCCTCGCCGGTCTTCAGCTTGTGGGCATAGGCCGCGCACACCGCCATGGCGCCGATGATGCCGGCGGTGATGTCGCACGCGGGCGAGCCGACCTTGACCGGCGGCCGGCCCGGCCCCTCGCCGGTGATCGACATCAGGCCCGACATGCCCTGCGCGATGAGGTCGTAGCCGCCCTGCGTCGCAAACGGTCCGGTGCGGCCGAAGCCCGAGAGCGCGCAATAGATCAGCCCGGGATTGATCGCCTTGAGATCCTCGTAGCCGAGGCCGAGCTTGTCGAGCGTGTCGTGGCGGTAGTTCTCGATCAGCGCGTCGGCGGTCTTGAGCAGACGCTTCAGGGCTTCGCGGCCGGCGGGCTTCTTCAGGTCGAGCACGATGCCGCGCTTGTTGCGGTTCATCATCATGTAGGCCGCCGGCTCGCCCTTGATGTCGGGCGGCAGCATCCGCCGCGTGTCGTCGCCGCCGTCGGCCTTCTCGACCTTGACGACGTCGGCGCCCATGTCGGCGAGCATCCGCGCGCAGGTCGGGCCGGCCATGACGTGGGCGAGATCGATCACGCGCATCCCGACCAGCGGGCCACGACGTTGGGGCTCAGGCATCGGTGTCCTCCGCGGTTTTGATCATGCGGCCCGGCGCGTCGATCCGCGACCGCGGGGCCATCGTCTTCAGTGGTCGCTGCCGAGCGTGCACCATCAGGCGGGCGGCCGCAAGCCCAGCTCCTGGTCGGCGGGAAGGGCTGCGAAAAGCGGTCTCGATCATGGCGTCGGTCACGTCCGCGATCGCCGGCGGGCCGCCAGCGCGGCGACTTGTCCTTGTCGATCAGCAGCGCGCGCACGCCTTCGGTGAACTCGCCGTCCTCGAACAGGTGGAGGCACAACCTGAGTTCGACGTTGAGGGCCGCTTCGAGCGAGCCGAGACCGCGGGCGCCGCGGATGGCGGCAAGCGTCGCGGCGAGCGCCTTTGGCGAGCGCTCGAGCAGTGCGGCATGGGTCTTCGCGGCCCACTCGTCGGTCTCGCGGGCGAGCGCGTCGAGGATCGCCGGCACGGTCGGATGCGAGAACGTGCGGGCGACGATGTCGGCGCGGTCGGCAAGGTTCGAATGCGGCGCGGCCTCGGCGAAGCGCGCGATCACGTCGCGCACGCCGGCCGCCGTCGTCGCACACAGCGCGCTCCGCAGCGCGTCGAGCTTCGCGGACGGCACGAACACGTCGGCAAAGCGCGAGAAGATGGTGCCGGCGCCGCGCATCCGCTCGCCGGTCAGGCCGAGATAGGCGCCGAACGCGCCCGGCGCGTGCGCGAGCAGCCACGTGCCGCCGACATCGGGGATGAGGCCGATCGAGGTCTCGGGCATCGCGAGCTGCGAGCGCTCGGTGACGATGCGCGTGCCGCCTTGCGCATGCGCGGAGAGCCCGATGCCGCCGCCCATGACGATGCCGTCCATGATCGGCACGAACGGCTTCGGGTAGCGATGGATCAGCGCGTTGAGGACGTACTCCTCGCGCCAGAATGCGAGCGCGTCGACCGAGCCCGCGCGCGCGGCTGTCGTAGAGCCAGCGCACGTCGCCGCCGGCACAGAGGCCGCGCTCGCCGGCGCCGTCGAGAATGACGAGTTCGACCGCCGGGTCGTCGCGCCACGCGAGCAGCGCCGGCCAGATCGCCCTGACCATCCCGAGCGTCAGCGCGTTGAGCGCCTTCGGACGGTTCAGCGTGATGCGCCCGGCGCGGCCCTCGACGCGGATCAGGACTTCGTCGCTCGTCTCGCTCATGCGGCCCCGGCTCAGATCTTCGGCTGTCGGGAAGGCGCCGCGCGCCTTCTCGAACGCGCGGCCGATGCGCAGCGCCAGCGCGTCGTCGAAACGGCGCACGACGATCTGCAGGCTCATCGGCAGGCTGGCCCTTGCTCAGCGCCGTCGGCACCGCGAGCCCGCACAGCGCGAGGTAGTTGCCCCAGCGCGTGAAGTGCGCCATCGGCGACTGGTTCTCGTCGACCTCGGCGACCGGCATCGCGGGGAACGGGATCGTCGGCAGGATCAGCGCGTCGAGCCGGTCCATGGCGGCGAGGAAGGTGTCGATCGATTTGTCGCGCGGCGCGCATGACGTCGAGGTAGTCGGGCGCCGTGATGGTCTTGCCGCCGAGAAAGCGCGCCCGGATCGGGTCGGCCATGCCGGACTTCGGATCATCGATCAGCGCGCGCCAGTTGGCGTAGCCCTCGGACGCGATGATGATGCCGGTCGAGCGGGTGAAGCTCTCGAACGACTGCGGCAGCTTGAACGGCTCGATGCGCGCGCCGAGCTTTTCGAGCATGGCGGCGGATTTGGCGAGATCGGCCTTGATCTCGTCGGTCGCGAGCGTCAGGTCGGCGTCGACGACGCGTCCGATCCTGCAGACCCGCGACGCCCTTCTCGAGATCGCGCAGCGGATCGATCGGGCGGAAGTCATCGGTCGAGGGGTCCTCGGGGTCGTGGCCGATCATGGCGGCGAACATGCGCGCGGCGGTCGTGACGTCGCACGCGAGCGGCCCGGCGGTATCGAGCGTCTGCGACAGCGGCGCGATGCCGGAGCGGCCGATCATGCCGATCGAGGTTTTCAGGCCGACGCAGCCGCACAGCGCCGCTGGAATGCGCACGGAGCCGCCGGTGTCGGTGCCGAGACCGCCCGGCAGCAATCCCGAGCCGACGATCGAGCCGGTGCCGCTCGACGAGCCGCCGGGGATGCGGTGGGTTTTCAGATCCCAGGGATTCCACGGCGTGCCGACGGTGACGTTGGTGCCATAGCCGCCGAAGGCGTATTCGACGGTGTGCGTCTTGCCCGACGACGACGGCGCCGGCTGAGCGCAGCTTCGTCACGACGTGGGCGTCGCGGTGCGCCGGCTCGGCCTGCTTGCGGGTCAGCGAGCCGCAGCCCGAGACGAGACCCTCGACGTCGGCGATGTCCTTGATCGCGACCGGCAGGCCATGCAGCTACGCCGTGATCGGCGCCGGCGGCGGTGCGGGCATCGGCGAGCCGCGCCTCGGCCAGCGCGGTGTCGCGCGTGATCCGGGTGAAGGCGTGAAGCTTGTTGTCGGCGGCCTCCAGTCCGTCGAGGGTCTTCTCGATGGCGGCGGTGACGCTCGTGGATGCCGATGACTTCAGGGGCTTGGCCATGGGACAGCTGTCTCGGTTGGGTTGCGTGCGCGGACAGGCCGAAACTAGCATCCCCGGCGCGGCGCGCGCGAGCGCCGTCAGCGCAGAGCGGCCTGCGGATGGCTCAGCCCTGCGAGGTCTGCAGACATCGGCGGCGGCCGAAGGCCGCGAGGTGAGAACGCGACCGGCGGGGTAGCTCCGCGGCGCCAGTAGGCATCGCACCGAAGGCGCGCCTTCCGGCGTCGTGAAGCGGTCGGCGACCGCGGCAAAGAACACTCACGACATCGGCAGTTTGCACTGCTCGTCGGCGGGGAGCGGGTCGCAGTCACGCTTGCGCACGCAGGTATGCATCGCGGACTTCATTTCGGAGCTGTAGATGCCGTCCATGCTGTCCACGGTAGAGTCCGCGCTCGGCGAGGCCGCACTGGTAAAGCTTGACCATCCGCTCGCCGCCGAGGTGGATGGCCATCTCGTAGTCCCGGAGCGCGCCGTCGACATTGCCCAACATCTGGCGGATGTGCGCGCGCGTATCCCAGGAATGCTCGCTGTCTGGATTGAGCAGCAGCGACTTCTCGATGTCGGGCACGCCGTCGCCGGCCGCGGCCGGCGCGGAAGTAGGCCCAGGCGCGGTTGTTGAGCGCGGAGGGCAGAGTTCGGATTGATCGTCAGCGAGGCGTTGTAGTCGTCGATCGCGCGGTCGAGCAGGCCCTTGATCGAGAGCGCGAGCCCGCGCATGGCGAGCGCGTTGCTGCGGTCGAGCGGCGTCGTCGCCGGGTTCTCGATGATCACCGTGCAGCCGGCGATGCGGCGCTCGTTGTCATCGCTCAGGCAGTCGGCGGCACTGCTGTCGGCACGCGCCACGGCCGCAACCGCTGTGCAAAGGCACAGGGCGGCCAGGATCGTGCGAACTGCTCTCATTCAAGGCTCCCTCGGCGCGTCATGCCGCTTCTCCGCGACGCGCGCGCCAGATGTCCACCAGCACTTCGACACAAGTATGACCATGGGCGGCACGTGGCGGCAACACCCGCTTCGGCCGCGATTCTTCCCATAGTACAGGACAAGCATAGGGCAGCGCTCCCGGTATTCCAGGGTCACGGGCGGTCCCCTGCGGCGGTCAGCCGCGCCGGTTGTCAGGCACCTCGATGTCCAGGTCGAGCACCAGGAAACTCCAGGATTTGCCGTGGCTGTCGAGCCCGAGCGAGGTGTTGACGCCGCCCTCCAGCGCATCGGCCATGACGAAATTCAACCCGTGCAGGTGGTCGAGCGCATAGCGCGTGACCGGCCCCCGGATCAGGTCGGGATAGGCGGCCTTGATCCGCGGCGCGGTGAGCTGTTCCTTGACGAGCGGATAGTCGCCGGGATCATAGACCCACACCGACACGTTCGACGTGTTGCCCTTGTCGCCGGCGCGGGCGTGCGCGATCTCGTGGAGTTTGATGCGGCGGCTCATGCGCGGGTCACCTTCACGGTGGGGCGTACCGCGTCGCGATCGATCAGTGCGGAGTGCGTGATGACGCTCGGCGTGATCTGGCCGCGGTAGCCGCCGCCGGCGGCCGGTCCGCAGCACAGCAGCGACTCGACTTCCCACAGCATCGTCGCGACGTCATCGCGGCTCACCGAGCGCATGGACGTGTGCACGCGCACATCGGCGCTCTCGGCGCGCGCGCCGTGGGCCGTGGCATGCAACGAATTGATGCCGATGAGATCGATGCGCAGCGCGGCGAAGCCGGGGCGGTGGGCGAGACGCTCGCGCAGGATGTCGCGTGCGAGCGCGGCGCGTGCCGTCGCGTTGGGTCCGGCGTAACTGACGCCCGCCTCGCCGAAGAAGCCGCCATCGAAACCGATCGTGACTTTCAGCTTGTCGGGGCGCTGGTGGCCGCGGCCGTTGGCGACCGCGACGCGGTCTCGGCCACTCTCCTGCACGGTGACACCGCTGAAATCGGCGGTGACATCCGGCGTCAGGTAGGCGGCCGGGTCATGCACCTCGTACATGAGCTGCTCTTTGACCGTGCGCGACGTCACCATGCCGCCGGCATCGGCGAGCTTGGTGATGACGCAGCGGCCGTCCTCGCCGACCTCCGCGATCGGGTAGCCGCAGTCGGCAAGCCGCGGCACGTCCTTGCGGCCAGGGTCGGCGAAATAGCCGCCGGTGATCTGCATCCCGCATTCCAGGAGATGCCCGACGAGCGTGCCCTGGCCGAGCCGCTGCCAGTCGTCGCGCTGCCAGCCGTAGTGATGGACCAGCGGCGACAGGAACAGCGACGGGTCGGCAACGCGGCCGGTGATGACGACATCGGCGCCGGTTTCGAGGCCGGGAATGATCGCGTCGATGCCGAGATAGACATTCGCGCCGACCACGGGGCGCCCGACCTCGGCAACCGTCTTGTCGTGATTGTCGAAGAGGACGGTATCCGGTCCGATCAGGTGGGAGATGTCGTCGCCCTCGATCGGCCGCGACGGTCAGGCCGTCGAGCCCCTGCGACCGCGCGACCTCGAGCACCACGTCCGCCGCCGCCGCGACGTTGGCGACGCCCATGTTGGTGACGATGCGGGTGCCCTGGCGCTGGCAGGCGGCGAGCGTGCCGCGCATCCGCGCCGCGAGCTGCGGATTGTAGCCGCGCTTGGGATCGAGCTGGCGATCGCGATGGCCGAACGCCAGCGTCCGCTCGCCGATCGTCTCGAACACGAGATAGTCGAGCTGGCCCTTTTCGGCGAGATCGATCGCCGGCTCCAGCCGATCCGACGAAAAGCCGGCGCCACATCCCAGTCGCAGCATGAAGCGTTCCTATTCGGCGTCGCGCTTACAGGCACTTCGTGATCGTTGAGCCGCACTTGACGTAGTTGATGAGGTCCCAGGCGCAGCAGGGCTCTTCCTTCTTGCACACCCACACGCGCTTTTGGCCCGTCGGATGCGTATGGCGGCAGACCTTCTCACCCTTGCCGGCCTTCACCACCGGGTCTTTCGATTTGCTTTGCGCCATCGTCGGCGTGCTCAAAATGAACGCAAATGCGATGGCCACTCCGATTGACGTGATTCGCATGATCGCAATGCCCCTGCTACTGCTCCGTTCACTCCCGCCAGCGCGGGCATCATGCCCCGTCGCCGGCAAGGCGACAAGTACCGGTTGCCCGGCGCGCCGGCCCCGCTATCATCGCGTCAATCGCATTCAGAACGCCCAGGGAGCCGCCCATGAAGACCCGCGCCGCCGTGATCCATGAGATGGAGAAGCCGCGCCCCTACGCCGTGTCGAAGCCGCTCGTCATCGAGGAGCTGGACCTCGATCCGCCGGGTGAGGACGAGGTGCTGGTGCGCATCCGCGCCGCCGGCCTCTGCCACTCCGACCTCTCGACGATCAACGGCGACCGTCCACGCCCGATGCCGATGGTACTCGGCCACGAGGCGGCCGGCGAAATCATGGAACTCGGCAAAGGCGTGAAGGATCTCGTCGTCGGCGATCATGTGATCCTTGTGTTCGTGCCGAACTGCGGACGCTGCTCGCCGTGCCAGGAAGGGCGCCCCGCACTGTGCGAGCCCGGCTTCAAGTCCAATAGTGCGGGCATGTTGCTCAACAGCGTGACGCGTCTCAAGCGCGACGGCAAGCCCGTCTATCACCATGTCGGCGTCTCGGCGTTCTCGGAGTACGCCGTCGTCTCGCGCTGCAGCGTCGTCAAGATCGACAAGTCGCTGCCGTTCGAGGAAGCCGCACTTTTCGGGTGCGCCGTCATCACTGGCGCAGGCGCCGTCATCAACACCGCGAAAGTCCCGCCCGGCAGTACCGCCGCCATCGTCGGTCTCGGCGGCGTCGGCCTCATGTCGATGCTCGGTGCAAAACTGTCCGGTTGCCGGCAGGTCGTCGCCATCGACATGCTCGACGACAAACTGAAGCTCGCAAAGCAACTCGGCGCGACGCACACCTTCAATGCCCGTGATCCCGATGTCGTCGAGCAGGTGAAAGCAGCGACCGGCGGCGGCGTCGATTTCGCCTTCGAGATGGCAAGCTCGGTCAAGGCGCTGGAACTCGCCTACAAAGTCACGAAGCGCGGCGGCACCACCGTCACCGGCAGCTTGCCGCATCCGACGCACACGATGCCGCTGCCGGCCACCCACCTCGTCGCCGAGGAACGTACGCTCAAGGGCAGCTACGTCGGCTCTTGCATCCCGACGCGCGACATCCCGCGTTTCATCTCGCTCTACCAGCAGGGCTTGCTGCCGGTCGATCGCCTGATGAACGAGCGCATCAAGCTCGAGGAAATCAACGAGGGGTTCGATAAGCTCGCCGATGGCGGGACGGTGCGGCTGATATTGGTGCCTTAGTCGCGCCTACGGCGCACGAGCGGGGACTAAGTCCCCGCACCCCAACCGGGGAGACCCCGGACCCCCCTCTTTTTTGAAACAGAGAGTTCGACGCCGCTGTAGCGATCGAAGATCGCAAGGTGACAATGCGACCGAGAGGGATACGACCCGCGGCGCCAGTAGCCGTCGCGGCGAAGGCGCGCCTCTGGCGCGGGCCGTTGGCGACCGCGGAAAAGAAAAACTACTTGCGCGCTTTCGATAGAAACGCACTCGCCCCCGCGCCGAACAGCTTTGGCAGGTGCGTGTAGATATAGCGGCAGCCGCTGGCGATGACCTGATCGAGGTTGTCGGCGGTGGCCGGCATGCCCGGCGTCTTCCCCGCGGCGACGATGCGTGTGAGCGTCTTCTCGATCGCTTCGCGCACGGGCGGCGCCTTGGGATTGCCGGGGTGGCCCATGGACTGCGAGAGGTCGGATGGGCCAATGAAATAGACGTCGATATCGTCGACGGCGAGCAGTGCGTCGACGTTCTCGATTGCGCTCGCGTGCTCGAGCTGGACACAGACGAGGCTCTCGGCGTTGGCGTCGCGCACGAAGTCGGGCATCGATTTCGCGAGGCCGTAACTGTCGGGGCGGGTGCCGGCGGCGAGCCCGCGATTGTCACCGGCACCGAATTTTACCGCGGCCAGCGCGCGGCGCGCGTCGGCGGCGCTGTTGATGTGCGGCACCTGCACGCCGGCGGCGCCGCGATCCATGACTGAAGTGATCTCGGCGCTGGCGTTGCTGCGCGGGCGCACGATGGGTGTGATGCCGCGCGCTTCCGCGGCCATGATCATGAGCTCGGCGGTTTCCAGACCGATCGTGCCGTGCTCCATGTCGATCAGCACCCAGTCGAAGCCCGCGTGGGCGGCCATCTCGACCATCTGCGGCGACGGGATCATGATCGAGCAGCCGAGCGCGGGTTTCCCTGCGCGGAGCAGCGCCTTCATGTGGTTGTTGCGCATGAAGGTGCTCCTCGTAAAGAACCGCTACTTCGCGCTCGGCGGTGCCGGATCCTCGGCGGCGTCGCCGTTCTCACCGCCATTCTCACCGTTGGTGCCATCCTCGGGGATGCGCTCGACCGAGACGACCTTCTCGTCCTCGTCGGTCTTGAAGATGCGCACGCCTTGCGTATTGCGGCCGGCGATGCGGACGTCGTCGACCGGGCAGCGGATGAGCTGGCCGCCGTCGGTGACGAGCATGATCTGGTCGCTGTCGTCGACCGGGAACGAGGCGACGAGCGGCCCGTTGCGGTCGTTGACGACCATGGCGACGATGCCTTTGCCGCCGCGCCCGCTGACGCGGTACTCGTAGGACGAGGAGCGCTTGCCGAAGCCGCTGCTCGGAGACGGTGAGCACGAACTGCTCGCGCGCCGCCAAGCTCGGCGTAGCGCTCCGGCGTCAGCTCGGCTCGCCGGTCGTCTCCTCGGCCTCGGCGATCGGCGGACCGTTTCGACGTCACTGCCGTTCTCGACAACCTCGCCCGTGCGCGCGGCGCATCGCTGCGGCCTGCTTCAGGTAGGCCGCGCGCTCGGCCGGCGTCGCCTCGACGTGGGCGAGGATCGCCATCGAGATGACGGTGTCGCTCGCCGTCGAGCCGGATGCCGCGCACGCCGTCGGAATCGCGGCCCTTGAACAGGCGCACGTCGTCGGCGGCGGAAGCGGATGCACTGGCCGCGCGCCGTCGTCAGCAGCACGTCGTCGCTCGGCGCGCAGAGCGCGACGTCGACGATGCTGGTCGCCCTCGTCGAGCTTCATGGCGATCTTGCCGTTGCGGTTGATGTTCTCGAAGTCGGCGAGGCTGTTGCGGCGCACGTTGCCGGAGCGCGTCGCGAACATCAGCTCGCAGCTCGCCCCAGGTGCTCGCATCCTCGGGCAGCGGCAGGATCGAGGTGATGACCTCGCCCTGCTCGAGCGGCAGCAGGTTGATCAGCGCCTTGCCGGTGCGCCTGCGGCGTCGCCGCCGGCAGCCGCCACACCTTCATGCGGTAGCACATGCCGCGCGAGGAGAAGAACAGCACCGGCGTGTGCGTCGAGGCGATGAAGATCTGCGTGACGACATCCTCGTCGCGCGTCGTCATGCCCGAGCGGCCCTTGCCGCCGCGGCGCTGCGCCCGGTAGGTCGAGAGCGGCACGCGCTTGATGTAGCCCTTGTGCGAGACGGTGACGACGCAGTCCTCGCGCTGGATCAGGTCCTCGTCCTCGAGATCGCCCTCGATCGTCGAGGATCTCGGTCTTGCGCGGCGTCGCGAACTCGTCGCTGATCGTCGGTCAGCTCGCTCTTGATGATGTCGACGATGCGCGGCGCGCGACGACAGGATCGCGAGGTACTCCTTGATCTCCTCGGCGATCTTCTTCAGCTCGTCGCCGATCTCGTCGCGGCCGAGCGCGGTGAGGCGGGCAAGGCGCAGCTCGAGGATGGCGCTCGCCTGCTCCTCGGAGAGCCGGTAGGTGCCGTCGGCGGCGACGCTTGTGGCGCGGGTCGGCGATCAGCTCGATCAGCGGCGCCATGTCCTTGCGCCGGCCAGTCGCGCGCCATCAGCTGCTCCTTGGCGTCGGCCGGGCTCGGCGGCGCGGCGGATCAGGTTGATCACCTCGTCGATGTTGGCGACGGCGATGGCGAGGCCGACCAGCACGTGGGCGCGGTCGCGCGCCTTGTTCAGCAGGAACTTGGTGCGCCGGCTCACCACCTCCTCGCGGAAGGCGGTGAAGGCCTGGATCATGTCCTTGAGGTTGAGCATCTCGGGCCGGCCGCCGTTGAGCGCGATCATGTTGGCGCCGAACGTCGTCTGCAGGTCGGAGAAGCGCCAGAGCTGGTTGAGCACGACGTCGGCGATGGCATCGCGCTTCAGCTCGATGACGATGCGCATGCCTTCGCGGTTGATCTCGTCCCAGAGGTCGGAGATGCCCTCGATGCGCTTGTCGCGCACGAGCTCGGCGATCTTCTCGATCAGCACGCTTCTTGTTGACCTGGTAGGGGATCGCCGTGACGATCAGCGCCTCGCGGTCCTTGCGGATCTCCTCGACGTCGACCTTGGCGCGCATGATGATCGAGCCGCGGCCCTTGTGATAGGCGGCAGGATGCCGCCGGCCGGCCGAGGATCAGGCCGCCGGTCGGGAAGTCGGGGCCCGGGACGATCTGGCATCAGCTCGTCGATGGTGATCTCGGGATTGTCGAGGTGGGCGATCGCAGGCGTCGATCACCTCGCCGAGGTTGTGCGGCGGGATGTTCGTCGCCATGCCGACGGCGATGCCGCCGGCGCCGTTGACGAGCAGGTTCGGGAACTTCGCCGGCAGCACCGACGGCTCGCTGCGGCGGTCGTCGTAGTTGGCCTGGAAGTCGACCGTGTCCTTGTCGAGGTCGTCGAGCAGGTGCTGCGCGATCTTGTGCGAGCCGGCACTCGGTGTAGCGCATCGGCCGCCGGCGGATCGCCGTCGACCGAGCCGAAGTTGCCCTGGCCGTCGATCAGCGGCACGCGCATCGAGAAGTCCTGCGCCATGCGCACGAGCGCGTCGTAGATCGCGAGGTTGCCGTGCGGGTGGTAGTTGCCCATCACCTCGCCGACGACCTTGGCGCGACTTCATGTGCTTCTTGTTCCAGTCGAGGCCGAGCTCGCTGCATGGCGTAGAGGATGCGCCGGTGCACGGGCTTCAGGCCGTCGCGCACGTCGGGCAGCGCGCGCGAGACGATCACGCTCATGGCGTAGTCGAGGTAGCTGCGCTTCATCTCGTCGGAGATCGAGACCGGGCGGATGTCGCTCGGCTCCTTGGCCGCCGCCATCATCGCTGGTTTTGTCTTTGTCGGCCACGTTCGCTCACCCGCTGTCAGTCTAAGGACAGGCGCAAAAAACGCGCTCCGATCCGCCGAATCGGAGGCGCGCCACGCCAAATTTGAGCTGAGGTATAGCACGCCCGGGCTTGCCGGCAATGGCGCGAAAGCGGTCATTTCCGGGGCAAATCCGCGCGCAAAAAACCTACATAAAATCAATGCGTTGAAGGTGTGTCTCGGCGGCCTCGGCGCAGCATGATCGAGGGCGCCGTTTGGACCAGTAGAACCGCGCCGAGAATGAGGCCGGCGCCGCACCACGCGACGAGCGAAAGTCGCTCGCCGAGCATCAGGTAAGCGGCGAGCGCGGCGAACAGCGTTTCGCTCGAAACGATGATCGCGGCTTCCGTCGGCGGCGTGTATTTCACCGCGATCGCGAGCAGCGTGAAGGTGAGCGCGCTCGACAGCAATCCGACATAGGCGATCTCGCGCCACGCCGCGGCGAGGGCGGCCAGAGAGATCGGCTCGAGCAGGACGGCGCCGACAAACCCCAGCCCGCCAACGACCGAAAACTGGATCGCCGTGAAGGTGACCGGGCGCGCAAAGCGGGTCGCATGGCTGACCGTGACGACGTGGGCTGCCCAGAAGAACGCGGATATCGCGATGAGGAGATCGCCGCTGCCGAAGGCGCTGAGCGTACCGCCGCCGAGCAGCCAGGTGCCGACGAACGATAAGGCCACCGCCGGCCACACGATCCACATCGGCGTGCGCCCGAACGCGAGCCAGACGAGGATCGGCGTAAAGACCACGTAGAGTGCGGTGAGAAATCCGGCGTTGGTGGCGGTGGCGGTGACGAGGCCCACTTGCTGGAACGCTGCGCCGGTGAAGAAGGCGGCGCCCGCGAGTGAGGCGAGCGGGAGCAATCCAGGTGGCAGCAAATGGCCGGTACCGCGGCCCTCGCGATAGGCGAGCGGCGCCAGCGCCAGTACGGCGACGGCCGATCGTGCGGCGATGAAGGCAAACGGGCCGATGTGGTCCATCGCCGTTTTCTGGAAGACGAACGCGACGCCCCATACGACGGCGGCGAATACGAGCAGCAGATCGGCGTGGATGCGGCGCATTGGTAGCCCAAGGAATTCCGGCGTGAGAAGGGTCGCAGTGGCGCCGCGATGCAGATGGGGCAGGCTTTATAGCGTGATCGGCGCGGAAGTCACTCAGACAGCGATGGTGCAGTGCGCTCGGGGTGGCGAGCCTTGCAAAGGCGGGCCGCGGCCCTAGAGTGCCCGTGTCCGCCCGCTACGCACGAGTACATTCCATGTCCCCATCCGGCCCGCTCTCCGCCATCACCGTCCTCGACATGAGCCAGGGCATCGCCGGCCCGTCGTGCGGCGGCTACTTCGCCGAGCACGGCGCGCGTGTGATCAAGATCGAGCCGCCGGATGGCGACTGGATCCGCCACCTCGGCACGCGCATCGACGGCATGTCCTCGCAAACCATCGCCTACAACCGCGGCAAGGAGAGCTTGGCGCTCGACCTGCGCAAACCCGAGGGCCGCGACATCGCGCTGAAACTCGCCGAGCGCGCCGATGTCGTCATCGAGAGCGCGCGGCCCGGCGTGTTCGAACGCCTGGGGCTCGGCTTCGAGGCGATCAAGGCGCGCAACTCCGACGTCATCTATGTGTCCGTCTCGGGCTGGGGCCAGAGCGGCCCCAATCGCGAGCGGCCGATGGTCGATGCGGTCGGGCAGGCATTCTCCGGCCTGATGAGCGTCATCCGCTCGCGCGAAGGTGCGCCGGTCAAGATCGACGCGACGCCGATCGACGCCATCACCGGGCTCTATGCCTTTCAGGCGGCCACCATGGCGCTATGGGGCAAGACCAAAGGCAGCGGCGCGAAGCATATCGACATCTCGCTCCTGCAAGCGTGCGCCCACATGCAGGCACCGAACATTCTGGAATACGGGTTCGTCGGGCGCCCGCCGGGTCTTCTCAATCCGCCCGCCGGCAACTATCGCACCAGCGACGGCTGGATCCTGATCACGCTGGTCACGCAGGCGCAGTACGAGGCGATCTGCCGCGCGATCGGCCGCGTCGATCTCATCGCGGATCCGCGCTTCACGACGGTGGCGGCGCGCAAGGAGAACGTCGCGGCCCTGCGCGCCATCGTCGATGAAGCCCTGATGACACGGCCGACCGACGAGTGGATCGCCATCTTCGAAAAGGAGGGCGCGCTCGCGAGCGGCATCAATTCCTATGGCGACTGGTTCGCCCATCCGCACGTGCAGGCGATCGAGGCGCTCCGGCGCACATGCTGTCGGACGGCCGGCGCGGTGCCGCTGCCGCATCTGCCGGGCCAGCCGGTCTTTGCAGCACCTGCGCCGGCCGTCGGCGCGGACACCCGCGCGCTGCTCGCCGAAGCCGGCATGGGTGCGGCTTCGATCGACGCGCTGATCGCAAAGAGGCTCGCGCGCCAGGCCGGCGAGGAGGGCTGAGCCATGACACCGCAAGAGCATCACGGCCTGGCTGCGAAGAACTTCGGCCCGCAGCGCTATTTCGAGGATTTCGCGATCGGGGAGACGTTCTATATTCCCTCGCGCACTGTTACCGATGGCCACTTCGCCGCGTTCCAGGCGGCGTCGGGCGACAACCACCCGATCCACTACGACCGTCCCTACTGTCTGGCGCACGGCCATCGCGAGCTGCTCGCGCACGGGCTGCAGGTGCTGATCCAATCGGCGGCCGGCGCTGGCGTGTTCCCGTTCCTCGTGCAGGACAGCCTGCGTGGCTTCATCGAGCAGTCGTCGCGCTTCCTCGCGCCCGTCTATGCCGGCGACACGCTCTACCCGTTGCTGACCGTCGCCGAGATCACGCCGCAGCGCACGACCGGCGTCCTCGGCCTCGCCGTCACCATCCACAACCAGGACGGCACACTAGTTATGGACGGGATGCAGCGCTACCTCATCCGCAAGCGCGTGACCTAGCTGCGACACGCGTTTGACCGTGCCGGCGGGGCCATGGCACTGTGGCCCCGCAGTCAATTCAGAAAACCTGCGAGGACGCCCCGATGGCCATGGACGCCGACAAGCTGCGCAACTGGAAGTTCGAGGACGTGGTCCACACGTTCACCGCGCGCGACACGATGCTTTACGCGCTGGGCGTCGGTGTCGGCAGCGATCCGCTCGACGAGCAGGAACTCAAGTACGTCTACGAGGACAATCTCGTCGCGCTGCCGACGATGGTGACGGTGCTCGGCTACCAGGGGTTTTGGCTCAAGGACAGCGGCACCGGCGTCGACTGGCGCAAGGTCGTGCACGGCGAGCAGGTGATTGCCATCCACGCGCCGGTGCCGACGTCGGGCACGTTCATCGGCCGCTCGCGTATCACCGGCCTGATCGACAAAGGTAGGGATCGCGGCGCGCTGCTGATCTCGGAGCGCGACATCATCGAGAAATCGAGCGGCAAGCACATCGCGACGCTGACGTCGACGAGTTTTCTGCGCGGGGACGGTGGTTTCGGCGGGCCATCGGGTCCGACGCCGGCCGTGCACACGCTGCCCGAGCGCGCGCCCGATGCGACGCTCGATATTCCGACGCTGCCGCGCCAGGCGCTCATCTATCGGCTCTCCGGTGACATGAACCCTCTCCACGCCGATCCGAAGGTTGCAGCCGTCGCCGGCTTCCGCGCGCCGATCCTGCACGGCCTCTGCTCGTTCGGCGTTGCTGGGCGCGCGCTCGCCAAGCTCGCCTGTGGTGGCGACGCCAGCAAGATCAAGCATATGCAGTTGCGCTTTTCCTCGCCGCTCTATCCCGGCGAGACCATCCGCACCGAAATCTGGCGCAACGGCAGCGATATCTCGTTCCGCTCGCGCTGCGTCGAGCGCGATGTGGTGATCCTGAATAATGGGCTGGCGCGCGTGGGGTAACTCGCGCCTACGGCGCGAGCGGTCAGGGGACATCGAGCACGATGTAGTCGTCCTCGACGGCAACCGCGAAAGTCTCCGCAACATAGGGGCCTTCGACGACGCTCGCGCCGGCCTCGACGGCGATCGGGAATTGCATCAGGCGCAGGCGGCGCGGATCGCAGTAGGAGCGGCCGGTGCGGACATCGAACTCCCACTGGTGCCAGGGGCAGCGCAGGATTTCGCCGGCGCGCTCGTAGCGGTATTCGCCAGGCTTGGTCGAGCTGACGAGGCCGGTAAGCAGGCCGTTGGCGAGGCTCGCGCCCTTGTGCGGGCAGGTGTTGGAGAGCGCGAACAGCTCGCCCTTGATGTTGAGCACCACGATGCCGCGCCCCTCGACGGTGACGAGCTTGCGCGTGCCGGGCATCAGGTCCGCGGCGCGGGCGACGACATGACGGGTCACGGTCATCAGGTGCTCCCGTTCAGTTCAGCCTGAACACCGACTTGCCGTTCTCGGTGCAGATGCGTCGGTGTTGTTCGGGCGTGACGCCGGCCGGGAAGGCGCGGAACGGATCGTCGAAATCCCAGTGCGGGTAGTCGGACGCGAACAGCAGCTTGTCCCAGCCGATCCAGTTCATGACGTCGAGGACGTGGCGGCGGTCGTCGGGCTCCTCCATCGGTTGCGTCGTGAAGTAGACGTGGTCGCGGATGTATTCGGACGGGCGGCGCTTCAAGTGCGGGACTTCGCCGTGCATCCGCTCGAACAGTTTGTCGAGACGGAACGACAGCGCGGGGGCCCAGGCGAAGCCGCCTTCGATCATCACGACTTTGAGTTTCGGGAAGCGCTCGAATACGCCCTCGATGACGAGGCTCGTGACGACTGTCTGGCACGAGGTCGAATGTCCCGCGCCTTCCTCGATGTAGTAGGACGGCCAGCCAGCGCCGGACACGGGATGCCCGCTGGTGCCGAAGACGTGGAAGCCGATCGGCAGGTTGTAGCGCTCGGCGGCTTCGTAGATCGGCCAGTAGCGGCGATTGCCGAGCGGCTCGGCCGATCGGGTGAGGACGAACACCTGGCCGAAGTCGGGGTCGGCGCCGCAGCGTTCGATTTCCTTCGCCGACGCTGGGCCGTCCTCGTAGGGGACGACGAGGCCGCCCTTGAGGCGCTTTTCAGGTCGCGTAAAGGTGTCGCGCTGCCAATCATTGGTGGCCGAACACATGGCGGCGGATAGTTCGAGGTTCATCTCGCCCTGGCCGGTGTTACCGAGCGGGCCGAGAATGCCGGCTTCGATATTGTAAGTGTCGAGGTGCTGCGATTGCATCAGTGCGAGGCTCGATCCGGGCCGGCCGTCCTCGGGCCAGGCATCGCGGCGGCACGCGAGCGGCGCGGCCTTGGGATAGGGCTCGCCGTTGGAGCTGCCGTGTTTGCGGCGCGCGCCGTAGGTCTCGTAGACGTCCCACCAGTGCTTGGCGAGGTAGGGTTTCAGGTCCGACATCGAGCGGACGGCGGGATGGACGTCGCCGTCGATCACGGCAAGCCGGTTCGGCGCCGCGCCGGGGCCTTTTCCGTTTGCGGGTGACACGGCTGGGCCCATCGGGACATCAAGCGGGGCATGGCTACCTCCTAGTGTGGTGATTCCGAAGTCCGCCACCACTTTGCGGCGGGCGTCGGAGGCGGACTTCGGAATCTGAACCACACTAGAGTCATAGCTCTGCCATGTGATTCAGATCGAGAAATTCGTTCAGTATCGTGCCGCGAAGTGTGACGAATTTCTCGATCATCACACGAGGCGTGGGTACGTTGCGAGTGGGTTGTCGATCAGGATCTTCTTGCGCAGCGAGGCGTCGATGCCGCCGGGCAGCATGGCATCGCCGTCGAACTGCCAGTGCGGGAAGTCGCTGGCGAACAGGAGCATCTGGTCGGACTGGAGCTGATCCATCAAGCGGCCGATGGTCTCGGCGGAGTTCGGTGCATCGAACGGCTGGATCGTCAGGCGGACGTGATCGCGTACGAACTCGACCGGCGAGCGGTCGATCCACGGCACTTCCAAGCGCACGCCGCGCCAGAATTTCGACAGCCGCCAGAGATAGGGCCCGATCCAGGTGACACCGGACTCGATCAGCACGAGTTTGAGCTTGGGAAATTTCACGAACACGCCCTCGGCAATGAACGAGCCGAGCTGGGTGTGGAAGGACAGCGACTGGGCGGCGTAGTCTTCGAGGTAGTAGCTCGGCCAACCGGAACCGGTCGTTGCGTGGTGGTAGCTCGAGCCGGCATGGATGCCGATCGCGAGGCCGTGGCGCTCGGCAGCCTGCCACACCGGCCAGAACTGGCTCTTGCCGAGCGGCTGCTCGCCCGCCGCGAGACCCATCACCTGGACGAAGCGCTTGTCGGGAGCACAGCGCTCGATCTCCTCGACCGCGAGTTCCGGATTCTGCAGCGGCAGGATGATCGAGGCGCGGTAGCGTGGATCGCGGTCGAGCCACTCGGCGCGCACCCAGTCGTTGACCGCGCGGCAGAAGGCTGAGGCCATGTGCTCGTCGCGGATGAGCTGGACGGGGTAGAGGCTGTTCAGGATCGAGTGCGCGAAGCCGTGGCGGTCCATGAGGGCGGCGGCGGTGCGCTTGGGATCGGTGTCGGCGCGGGCGCGGTCGGCGGCCTTGTCGCCCCGCCAGTCGGGCCGCATGGTCAGCGGCGCCTTGGGTGGGTAGGCGATCGACTCAAAGCCCGTGATGCCGCGCACGCCGACCGTCTCGCGCCAATAGTCGGTCATATGGTGCGTCAGCGCAGCAATGTCGGGGACGTGCGGGTGCACGTCGCAGTCGATTGCGCCTTTCCAGTCGGTGGACAAGCTTTGCTGCTCCATGTCGGGGCCGTCGCGCCCATGGCGCCCGTTCGGCCACCGCCTGCACAGGAATCCGTCAGACTAATATTTCACGGGTGGGGGGCTGTGGCTAGTGCTGGATGGGATGCTCGAGGGTGCGGTGCTGCGCTTGTGCACGACGAGCCGCAAGCTTTCGCTACTGCGGCCGCGGGTCGTACCCCTCCCGGCAGCACTTCCACCTCGCGGCCTTCGGCCGCTAAGGAAGCAGCGAGGTTCCCGCAGACTAAAAAAGGAGGGGGTCCGAGGTCTCCCCGGTGGGGTGCGGGGCGACCCGCGTCGCGAAGACCCCGCAACGTGGTGCATTTCAATCCTCAGCCCGCACCTCAACCCGCTCCAGGCGCCAGGCGACGCTCGTTTCGCCTGGACTGGTCCCGCGCAGGACAATCTGCTGGCCGAGCCGGGGCCCGGCATAGTGGGCGTAGTCGTAGCTCTGTTCGAGGACGAGGCTCGCGCCATCGGCAGCGAAGCGCCAGGTTTCGCCGTCGGGAGTCCCGACCAGGGCCGAGTTCGGCGTGTCGCCGCGCCGGCAGGATGCCTCCGGATGGACGTGGAAATGGATCGCGAAAGGGAGGTCGCGCTCGTGCCGACGCGTGCCCGACGGCGGGCCGAGACGGTCCTCGCCGGTGAGCCGCGATCCGTCCGCTGAAAGGTGGAGGCGGCGCGAATGACGGATGCCGAATTTTCTCAGGTAGCCGTCGTGGCGGGCCTGGATGCTCGAGCCCTCCGGGACTGCCGCAACAGCGTAGCGGACGTCGCCCTGCTGCCGGATCGGCGCGGCACCGGCCCACTTCTCGAAGAGCCGCGCCTTGACCAGCCGGGACGACGATCGCTCGGCGAGGCAGAGCGTGTTGTGACTCGCCGTGGCGCGGGAGGCGGCGCGCATGGTCTCGTGCGCATGCCCCGGCGCGCCGCAATTGGCGAAAATCAGGCTTGATCCGCTGCTCAGCTCGAAGGCGAGGCAACTGGCGTGCGCCTGCCCGGCCAGTTCCAGGGGCGGCGGTGGCCCGACATCCATGATCAGAACCGTGCGGCCGTGGTGGAGACGAACGTAACGCGTATCCGTCATCGTCGGCGCGGCCGCCTCCGGCGCCGTGTCGTAGGCGATGACGGTTGCCAGTGCGTCGGCTTCGGTCCGCCCCATGCCATTGAACCGGGCCAACGAGCCGTCCCCGAGCCGCATCGCCTTGAGGAAGGCGATCATCCGCGTGATCGCGTTGACGAGGGCGGCCGGCGGCTCGCGTCCGCGCGCGACGTAGCATTGGCGCAGCGGCATCAGGTCGAGCAGGACTTCGACCGGCGTCCCCGGATTGCGGCTGATGTGGCCGCCGTCGCGCAGGATCTGGCGATTGAGTTCGTCGCTGAAGAGCCGCTGCATGCGCCGCAGTTGCTTGTCATGGCCGGCGACGCAGAGGTCCGCGAGCACCAGCGCGGTGAGCGACAGCAGCCGGTCGTAACCGGACGGCGCGTCGTGCCAGGACGTGGCGAGATGCTGGATCTGCAGCCCGAGGCTGTCGGTCGTCGCCTCGTAGGCGCGCGGCGACGCACCCTCGAGGATCAGGCCGGCGTGGCTGATCCAGGACATGACGCGGCGCGCGATCACGGCGTGCTCGTCGGTGCGTGCAAACGTCGAGGCGCTGCGGGCGAGCCAGTCGGCGACGAGCTGGCGGGCCAGGGTGTGGGCGGCGTCGCTGTTTGCCGCGCGCAGGTCGCGCAGCCAGCCGAAGCCGTTGAGCTCACGCGCCCACGCGGCCGAGGGCGGCACCAGCGCAAAGGGCGAGTGGCCGTTGAGATCGACGATGGCGCCGCCGAGGCCGAGTTGGCCGGCCGCCAGTTCCTCAAACAGGCTCGGATCGGGCGTGCGCAGGTCCTGCGGGACGATCAGCAGTTCGTCGGCGAGGGCGGGGCCGGCGAGCCACCGGAGCGCCCGCGTCCGCATCGCCCGGCTCAATGCGCGCCGACGGGTGCGGGCCGCGGCGAGGCGGAGCAGGTGCAGACGCTCGCCCGGCGTCAGTTTGGTCATCGACCTCGCCCTGAAATTCATTTGAAACAATGTGCGGCCCCCCTTGTTCCGATACCCTTATCCTCAGGGCGAGAGCAAGGCGGACGGACGGTGCGGCGGCAGCGCATCCCCGTACGCGGTGGGAAACCGCTGGGGAACCTGAAGTTGCGGATCAGGTTTCAGCCTTCGAGGTCGCGCTTCAGCCGATCGAGGAGCGTGACGGCATGGGCCGCGTAGGGCCCGATCCAGCGGTCGTGGACGTGCTTGATCGGCAGCGGATTGAGTGTGTTCCAGCGTTCGCGGCCCTTGCGAGCGACGATCACCAGGTCGGCATCCTCGAGCACTTTCAGGTGCTGCATGACGGTGCAGCGATCGAGGGTGGGAAAGCGGGCGCAGAGTTCGCCGGTCGTCTTCGGGTCGTCCTTCAGCGCATCCAGGATCGCACGGCGCGTCGCAGCCGATAGCGCCTTGAAAACTTTGTCGTTCTCGTTATCGATATGACATGTTATATAATTATAACATCATGGCGCGATGAGCAAGGAGGAAGCGTATGGACCTGAAGTTCAAAGTTGCGGCGCGGATCGCGAGACCGGTCGCCGAGGTGTTCGAAGCGGTGGCCGATCCGAAGAAGTTATCGGGCTACTTCACGACGGGTGGTGCCAAGGGACGCCTCGAAACCGGGGCGACCGTCACATGGGACTTTCACGACTATCCCGGCGCCTTTCCGGTCGAGGTGGTGGAGGTCGAACCGAACCGACGGATCGTGCTGCGCTGGCAAGCGAACGACGGCGCACCATCGGATGGGGACGCCGCGGTTACGTCGGCGGTCGGCTACACGACGACGGTGACGATGACGTTCGAGCCGCTCGAGGACGGCCGCACGCTGGTGTCGATCGCCGAGGAAGGCTGGCGCGAGACGGCGAACGGCCTCAAGGCGTCCTACGGCAACTGCCAGGGCTGGACGCAGATGCTCTGCGCGATGAAGGCGTACATCGAGTACGGCATCAATTTGCGCCAGGGAATGTTCAAGTAGGCAGCGATGTCACGCGTGCCGTCTATTTGCTGCGCGCGGCTCTCGGCACGTGGACCATGTAGCCGCCCGGGCGCGAGCGGCGGACATGGCGATGACCGCCGCCGCCGCGATGAACATGCGGCAGCCCCACGCCATAGCCGCCGACGAACCGGCCGGCGCCGTCGTTCGTCGTCTCGGACGGGAGGACGTAGTGATGGTGCTGCACCACGACGTTGCGGTCCTCGATGGTGAGGTTCAACGGCGTGCGGCCGTCGGGATTGAGGATCAGGTAGCGCGTCGACGGCAGCGGACGGTAGACGCGCACGCCCTCTTCCTCGGTCACGATCGCCGCGCCATTGACGGGGCGGGTCTCGATGCGGACCAGCGAGGCGGCGGTGGCGGCAGAGCAGGCTGCGAGCAGCAGGCAGAGGCTGGCGAAGGCGGCGACAATCGGGGGGCGACGCATGATGCTACAACTCCGAAAAGGACGTTCATCGCTGTCCGGATACTAGCGATATCGTCGGCACGCGTTTTAACTTTTTGGCAACGATGATTAATGGCGCCCCGGCTGGCCAGTGGGCGACACGCCGCGCACGCTGGTGCCCGGTGCGAGCGCGAAGCCGCGCAGCAGTTCGGCGGCACTCATCGGCCGGCGGCCGGCGCGCTGCACCTCGATCAGCCGGATGGCGCCGTCGGCACAGGCAATCGTGCCTTCGCCGTCGAGGAGGGTGCCGGGCGGGCCGAGTTCAGACACCGGAGCGGACGCGAGAGTGGCCCGAAGCACCTTGATGCGCTCGGTTCGCGCGCCTGAGGTGACCTCGAAATAAGCGCCCGGCCACGGCGCCAGCCCGCGCATCTTGTTGTGCACTTCGGCCGCCGGCCGCATCCAATCGATGCGCGCTTCGCCCTTGTCGATCTTGCCCGCATAGGTGACGCCGTCGCGTGGCTGCGGCGTGCAGGCAAGCGCACCGCGTTCGAGCGTGGCGAGAGCCTCGACCATCAGTGCTGCGCCGCGCGCCGCCATCACGTCGTGCAGATCGCCCGCGGTCATATCACGGCCGATCGGGATCGGCGCGGACGCGCAGACCGGTCCGGTATCGAGCCCCTCGTCCATGCGCATGATCGCGGCCGCAGTGTCACGGTCGCCGGCCATGATCGCGCGCTGGATCGGCGCCGCACCCCGCCAGCGCGGCAGCGCCGAGCCGTGCAGATTGAGGCAGCCATGCAGCGGCGCGTCGAGTACGGGTTTCGGCAGTATCAGCCCATAGGCGACGACGACCGCCGCGTCGGCGTAATGCGCACCGAACTGCGCCTGGGCCGGCTCATCGCGGAGCGACCTCGGCGTCAACACGGGAATGCCGGCCCCGTCGGCGAAGAGGTGGACGGGCGACTTCTGCTGCTGCAATCCGCGCCCGGCGGGGCGGGGCGGCTGCGAATACACAGCCACAATCGCATGGCCCGCCGCCGCGATTGCCGCGAGCGTCGGTACCGCAAAATCCGGCGTGCCCATAAAGACAATGCGCAGCATGGTCGGTGCGCTCCTTGAGTTTATCCGCCATCGGCGGAAGCACCTCGCCGGCCCGCGGCCCGCTGCGTCAAGCGGAAGGGGCGTCCTTCGCCTGCTTGCGGAAGCGGCGCACGATCATGTCACGCTTCAGCCGCGTCAGAAAGTCGATGATCAGTTTGCCGTCGAGGTGATCCATCTCGTGCTGCAGCGCCGTCGCGAGCAGGCCGTCGGCGACCAGTTCCTGGCGCGCGCCGGTCCGGTCGATATAGCGCACCGTCGCCGACCCCGGCCGCTCGATCTCGATCCGCACCTCGGGGATCGACAGGCAGCCCTCCTCGTGGGTCCGCGGCTCGCCGCCGAGCGACACGATCTCCGGGTTGATCATGGCGATCGGCGCTTGGTCATCGTCCTTGTCGGAGACGTCCAGCACCAGCACCCGGCGAGGCACGCCGACCTGCACCGCGGCGAGGCCGACGCCCGGCGCCGCATACATGGTTTCCAGCATATCGTCGATCAGGCGGCGCACGTCGTCGTCGACGTGCTCGACGGGCGCGGACGGCTGGCGGAGCATGGGGTCAGGGAGCAGAATGATCGGAAGTTTGGCCATGACGCTCAGATAGGCAAGGCCGCCCGCGCGGTCAATCCGGTTTGAATTCGGTTTGCCGAGGTCTGCACTGCGTTGCGCTCAGGCCCCGACTGCGCTACCTGCTCGCATCGAGGCGCACGCATCGGCTGTTTGGGGATACGCGAACTTGGCAGACCCCTTTGTTCTCGGCTGGGAGGAATGGGTCGGATTGCCCGATCTCGACCTGCCCGCGATCAAGGCGAAGGTCGACACCGGCGCCAAGACGTCCGCGCTCCACGCCTTCTTCATCGAACCGTTCGGGTCGGCGACCCGCCGCATGGTGCGCTTCGGCGTCCATCCCATCCCCGGCCGCAACGATGTCACGGTGCTGTGCACCGCCGAGGTGATCGATCACCGCGAGGTGACGAGCTCCAACGGCGAAAGCGATGTGCGCTACGTCATCCGCACCAACGTCAAGCTCGGCGAGCGGACGTGGCCGATCGAGCTGACGCTCGCCAACCGCGAGACGATGAGCTACCGGATGCTGATCGGCCGCCAGGCGATCCAGGACGACATGCTCGTCGATGCCGCGACGTCGTTCCGCCAGCCGCGCCTGAGCTACCGCCGTTACGATATGCCGGCGCGACCGGCGGCGGATCGGCGCACGCTGCGGATCGCGCTGCTCACGCAACGGCCCGACAATGCCACCAACCGGCGGATCGAGCGCGTCGCCGAGCGTCGCGGACACGAGCTGGTCATGGTCGACCGTCACCGCGTCTCGCTGTTCATCGATACGAGCGATCCCGCGATCCTGCTCGACGGCGGAGCGATCGAGCCGTGCGACGCGCTGATCGTGCGGCCCGGACGTGGCACGCCGTCGTTCTCGGCCGCTGTGGCGCGGCAATTCGAGACGCTCGGCGCGGTCGTGCTCAATGGCGCCGATGCGCTGCTGCGCGTCGCCGATCCGCTCGCGACCCGCCAGCTCCTCGCGCGCGCCGGCGTGCCCGTGCCGGCGGCCGCCGTCAGTAGTGCCGCCGCCGATCCCGATGCCGCCGACCGTCACGTCGTCGCCGATGGTTTCAGCGCGCGTTCGCTCGGCACGCTCGTTCGCCACACCATCGTCGGCGGCCGCGCCATTGCTGCGATGTCGCGCGCGGCGCACGACGAGGAAGACATCGACGCGACGCCCGAGTGGCGGGTCGACGATACCGCCGCGATCGACGCGACGCGGGCGCCCGCTGAGCGCGCCGCGCGCGTGCTGGGGCTCGAACTCGCCGGCGTCGATGCCGTCGTCACCCGTCAGGGTCCGCTCATCGTCGGCGTCACCGTGGCGCCAGCATTGTCGATCGCCGAACGCGTCACCGATGCCGCCATCTGCGAAGCGATCGTCGTCTATATCGAGCAGATGGTGCGGCAGAGAGTGAAGTAGGGGGTGGGGAGGCGAAGTGGCCGCTGCGCGAGCGAGCCTGCCGCCTCGCGCTCCGCCCGGGGGACGCCCCCGGAGCCCCCGTTTTTTTGAGATTTGGAACTCTGATTGGCTGTAGCGGCCGAAGGCCGCGAGGTGAAAGCGTGACCGGCGAGGCAGTTCCGCGGCGCGTGTAGGCGAAGCCGTACGCGACCGCGGCAAAAAAAGCGCGAAGGCTTCAGCGCGTCGGAACGGGAGTTGTCGATTTCTTCCTTGAGGACTTCCAATTCCAGCCACGCGCTTTCGGCGGTTTCGAGTTCGGACTGGGCGGCGGTCATGCGGGTGGTTGCGGTGTGAAAGCCCACGGGGTCGCGCGTGAAGAGTTGCGCGTCGGCGAGGCGGCGGCCGAGGGTGGCGATCTCGGTTTCGAGTGCGGCGATCTTCCTGGGTAGCGTTTCGAGCGCCTGGGTCTGCGCGTAAGTGAGCTTGCGCTGACGGGCGGATGGCGGCGCCGTGGGTGCCATGGTTTTGGCGGGAGAGCGGCTTTTCTCGTCCTCTCGCGTCGCTCCACGCTGCGCCAGCATGTCGGTGTAGCCGCCCGCGTATTCGACCCACGACCCGTCACCATCGGCGACGATGACGCTGGTTACCACGCGGTCGAGAAAATCGCGGTCGTGGCTGACGAGGAGCACAGTGCCGGCGTAGTCGGCGAGCATTTCCTGGAGCAGGTCGAGCGTTTCGAGATCGAGGTCGTTGGTCGGCTCGTCGAGAACCAGGAGGTTCGATGGCTTGGCCAGCGCGCGCGCGAGCATGAGCCGGCCGCGCTCGCCGCCCGAGAGCACGCGCAAGGGGGTGCGCGCCTGCTCGGCGACGAACAGGAAATCCTTCATGTAGCTGACGACGTGGCGGGCTGTGCCGTTGACGACGACCTGATCGCCGCGACCGCCGGCGAGTGCTTCGGCGAGCGTCCAGTCGGGGCGCAACGCCTCGCGGCGCTGGTCCAGCGTCACCATTTCGAGGTTGGTGCCGAGTTTGATCTGGCCCATGTCCGGCGCGAGGCCGCCGGTCAGCATGGCGAGGAGCGTCGTCTTGCCGGCGCCGTTGGGGCCGATGATGCCGATGCGGTCGCCGCGCGCGATGCGGGTCGAGAAATCCTGGACGATCGGGCGATCCGCCGAACGACTTGGCAATGCCGATCGCTTCGATGACGAGCTTGCCGGAGGTTGAACCGTCGGCGGCGGCCAGACGGACGTTGCCGACGGCGGCGGTCGCTTCGCGGCGCTCGGCGCGGAGTGCCTGGAGGTTGGCGACGCGGCGGACGTTGCGCTTGCGGCGGCCGGTGACGCCGCCGTGCATCCAATCGTTCTCGCGCGCGATCTTGCGGTCGAGCTTGTGGCGCTCGAGTTCTTCCTGCTCCAGCACTTCGTCGCGCCACGGTTCGAACGACGCAAAACCCTTCTCGAGACGGCGCGCGATGCCGCGATCGATCCACACGGTGGTGCGCGACAGCGTCTCGAGGAAGCGGCGATCGTGGCTGATGAGCACGATCGCTGCCCGAAGCCCGCCGAGTTCCTTTTCGAGCCATTCGATGGCGGGGAGATCGAGGTGGTTGGTCGGCTCGTCGAGTAACAGGACGTCGGGACTCGATGCCAGCGCGCGCGCAATGGCGGCACGCCGCGCTTCGCCACCGGAAAGGTTCGCTGGGTCTTCCTCGCCGGTGAGGCCGAGGATCTGGAGGGCGGATTCGGCGAGGTAGGCGCCTTCGTCGTCGGCGAGACCCGATTCGACGTAGGCCGCGACGGTCGGGTAACCGCTGAGGTCGGCCTCCTGCGCCAGATAGGCGATGCGGGCGTTGGGATGGACGAAGCGCTCGCCCTGGTCGGCGGCGACGAGGCCGGCGGCGATTTTCAGGAGCGTCGACTTCCCCGAGCCATTGCGGCCGACGAGGCCGATGCGGTCGCCGGCACGCACGCTGAGGTCGGCGCCGGTCAGCAGCGCCGTCGACCCGAATGTCAGATGAATGCCGGAGAGCCGGACCAGTTCGATCGCCATGGCGCGGACACTACCTCGGCGGGCCGTGCGCCGACACCCCGATCAGGGTGCACGCGGCAAACCGGCGCGGCAACTGCGCTACAGCGGTCAGGTGGAGGTGCCGGTGGCGGCGAAATCGAGGCCGTGCGACGGCGTGCCGGCGATGCGGCGGGCGCGCGGAATGTCGGCGAGGGCGATCTCGGGGAGCGCGAGCCGAGCGATCATCGCGGTCGGCGTCATGCTCGGCCGGGCTGCTTCGAGCGCGATGACGACATCGCGGCGGGCGTCGGGATGGACGAGGATCACCTCGTGCTGGACGCCCGAGAGCGTGGTGCGGATGCGGTGCGCGGCGCCCTCGTAGGCGGCAAGGGGCTCGGCGAACGATCGACCGGCCAGCAAACCGGTCTCGCGGACGCGGACCATGCGATCGTCGATCTCGATCAGGCCGGTGCGGCCGACGCTGGCGAACAGGCGGCGCACGGGAATCAGAATGAGTGTGGCAAGCAACAGCAATCCGGCGACGATCTGGAGTGTCGCCATCGGGCGCGCTAGCGCGAGGTTCAGGGCCTCGGGCTCGCTCAGGGCCTGGGACGCAACCAGGATCATTCCCCCAAACAGCGACAGCCCCATCGACAGCGCGGCTACCGCGCCAAAGGCGGTCGTCCACTTGGCGCGGGACCGCTCGATCCGGATGACGCGAGAATCATCATTCATCGCTGCAGCAGCGATTTGATCGGCCCGAGCCAACATTGGGGGAGTCCTGAGGTTCGTTGTGGTGAGATTACGCTAGATGCGTCGGCCTAACGTTCAGTTAAGCGATTGGTTCCGCCGATACCACGGCACGCACAGGCAACGCGCATGACAAGTTTTCACGATAGCGTGCGAACCTGTCTCGGCGCTGGCGTCGAGCTATTCGCCATCCCCAGGCGAGGCCTCGTCGTCCTCCGCGGGCGGCGGCAACTCGACGACCGCGATGCGCCGGGCGAGGTCGACCTCGGGGACGAACGCGGCGGTGAACGGGATCAGTTCGGTCCGGCGCGATCCGCCGAGCGCGACCTCGATGAGATCGCCGGCCCCGAAATTGTGCACGCCGACGATTCGCCCGACCTCCGCGCCATCCCGCGCGACAGCCGCAAGCCCGATCAGGTCGGCATGGTAGAACGACCCCTCATCGGCGGCTGGCAACCGGGCACGCGCGACATAGAGATCGGTGCCGGCGAGCGCTTCGGCGCCGTTGCGATCGCTGATGCCGGCAACCCGCGCGACGACACCTTTCGCGGTCACGTGGAGGACGCGGAGCTTGAACGCGCCCTGTCCGTCCGCGTCGCTGAGCGGGCCATAGCCGCCGATCGCTTCGGGGCGATCGGTGTAGGTACGCACGAGCACGTCGCCGCGGATGCCGTGGGCGGCGACGATCCGGCCGAGCAGGATGCGCTCGCCGTCAGCCATGCGCACCCTCCCGGATCATGGGCAGCCTTATGCCGCCGGTTCGGCGCTGGCTGCCTCGGCCGCCTTCGCCGCGGCTTCGGCTGCGGCCGCTTCACGCTCGACCCGCTTCTTGCCGGGCTTCGCCTTCTCCGGATTGTTGCGCGCCTCGCGCTTCAGGAGGCCTGCCTTGTCGAGGAAGCGGGCGACGCGATCGGTCGGCTGTGCGCCGACGGACAGCCAATGCTTGGCGCGGTCGAGGTCGAGCTTGACGCGGTCGGCGTGATCCTTCGGCAGCATCGGATTGTGGGTGCCGATCTGCTCGATGTAGCGGCCGTCACGCGGGGCGGTCGCCTCGGCGACGACGATGTAATAATACGGGCGCTTCTTGGCGCCGCCGCGCGACAGGCGGATTTTTACGGCCATGAGGTCTCTCCTGGTTTGGATTTAGTAGTTCATTTGCAAGTTTGGTTCAGTGTTTCGGCGAAGGGTGCCGCCAGACGTCGACAGCGGTTCCCCTCAGTTCGATTGATGTTTCGGGTGCCGCGCCGAGGCGTCGTGCGACGTTCTGGGACGGCAGGTTCGCCGGTGCGATGAGGCTGATCGCGCTCGGCCATTGAAGTTCGCTGTAGGCGTGGGTGCGGGCACGCAGCGCCGCCTCGGTCGCATAGCCGCGCCCGCGTGCTGCCGGCACGATGCCCCACATGACCTCGGGTTCCGGCCAGTCGTACGGGTTCCACAAACCGCTGTAGCCGACCCAGTTGCCGCTCGATTTCTCTTCGAGCACCCACGAGCCGTAACCGCGCATCGTCCAATGGCCGATCTGCGTCGCCATGCGCCGCCATGTCTCGCCACGCGACAGGGGGCCACCGATAAAATGTGTATCGGCGCCGTCGGCCATGAATGCCGCAAACGCGTCGAGATCGTCGTTCCGCCAGGGACGGAGCCGCAGCCGCTCGGTTTCCAGCGTCGGGACCATCGCGCTACTTCTTCTTTCCAGGCAGGCCCGGAAGACCGGCAAAGCGCTGCCCACCGCCACCGAGACCGGGCAGTCCGGGCAGACGCGGCATTACCTTGCTGCCGAGGCCGGGGAGCGACGGGGCGGCGCCTTTGCCGGGACCACCGCCGGCGCCGAGCTGCTCGCGGACTTCCTTCGGGAGTTGCTCCAGCGCCTTGGGGTCGAGGCGAGCGAGTTCGGCCTGCATGCGCTCGACTTCGGCCGCGCTGGGCGCTGCCCCGCCACCGAGCCCGAAGGCGCCGGCCATGCGCTGCATCATGCCCTTGTTCTTGCCCATCATCTTCATCATGTCCGCCATCTGGCGGTGCATCTTGAGCAGGCGGTTGACCTCGTCGGGCCGGGTGCCGGAGCCGGACGCGATGCGCCGCTTGCGCTTGCCGTCGAGCACTTTGGGGTGCCGGCGCTCGTAGGGCGTCATCGACGAGATGATGGCGCCCTGGCGCTTGATCACCTTGTCGTCCATGGCGCCGGCCGCCATCTGCTGCTTGACCTTGGCGACGCCGGGCAGCATCCCCATCAGTCCGCCCATGCCGCCCATCTGCTGCATCTGCTTGAGCTGCTCGCCGAGATCCTCGAGGTCGAACTCGCCCTTGCGCATCTTCTGCGCGATCGCCTGGGCCTTCTCGGCGTCGATCGTCTGCGCCGCCTTCTCGACGAGGCTGACCACGTCGCCCATGCCGAGAATGCGGCCGGCGATGCGCTGGGGGTGGAAATCCTCGAGCGCATCCCAGCGTTCGCCGACGCCGATCAGCTTGATGGGCTTGCCCGTCACCGCGCGCATCGACAGCGCCGCGCCGCCGCGGCCGTCGCCGTCGACACGGGTCAGCACGATGCCGGTGATGCCGACGCGTTCGTTGAAATTGCGCGCGAGGTTGACCGCGTCCTGGCCGGTGAGGCTGTCGGCCACGAGCAGCGTCTCGTGTGGCTTTGCGATGTCGCGGATATCGGCCGATTCCTGCATCAGCTCGTCATCGATGTGGGTGCGGCCCGCGGTGTCGAGCAGCACGACGTCATAGCCGCCGAGGCGCGCGGCCTCGAGCGAGCGCTGCGCGATCTGGCGCGGCGTCTGGCCGGCAATGATCGGCAGCGTTGCGACGCCGGTCTGCTCGCCGAGCACGCGGAGTTGTTCCTGCGCTGCCGGCCGTCGCGTGTCGAGCGACGCCATCAGCACTTTCTTGCGGTCGCGGTCGGTGAGGCGCTTGCCGATCTTGGCGCAGGTCGTCGTTTTGCCCGAGCCCTGCAGGCCGACCAGCATGATCGCGACCGGCGGCGTCGCCACGAGATCGATCGGCTCGGCGTTGCTGCCGAGCATCTCGACCAGTTCGTCATGGACGATCTTGACGACCATCTGGCCGGGCGTCACCGACTTGACGACGTTGGCGCCGACCGCCTTCGCCTTCACGCGGTCGGTGAACGAACGCACGACGTCGAGCGCGACGTCGGCTTCGAGCAGCGCGCGCCGCACCTCGCGCATGGCCTCGCTGACGTCGCTCTCGGTCAGCGCACCGCGTCGGGTGAGCTTGTCGAGGACGCCGGACAGGCGATCGGACAGCGATTGAAACATGGCCTCTCAACTCTCTCTAACGGGGCGGCACGCCGCGCGGGGCCGCCCCACTCCGACTCTCGCCGCGCACTAGGCTCCGGCCACCATCATCGGTTTGAAATCGACCATGACATGCGCCTCGTAGGCGGGCCGCTGCGTCAGCCGCTTATACCACACCTCGACGTTGGCGAGCGGCGGGTGCGGGATGGCGAGATTGTAGTAGCGGTACATCAGGACGCCGACCGCAATGTCTGCCATCGTGATCTGATCGCCGAGGATGAAGGTACGACCGGTGAGCTGACGATTGAGGATCGCGAGCTTCTCGCCGGCCCGCTTGGCCGCGGCGTCGACAGCCTCGGTATTGCGCTCCGCGGCCGATGTGCGCACGAGTTGGATGAAGCACGTCGAGATGATGTCGCCGTAGAGCGTCGACAGCGCCCAGTCCATCCACGCGTCGGCCCGCGCGAACGTCTGTTCGTCGGCCGGCGACAGCGTGCCGCGGCCATAGCGCTGGGCGAGATGGCGCACGATCGCGCTCGATTCCCACACGACGAAACCATTGTCGTCGATCGTCGGCACCAGTCGGTTCGGATTGAGCTGCGTGTACTCGGGCGTATCGAGCTTGCCGAACTCGCCGCCGTAGTCGAACCGCTGGTGCGCGAGACCAAGCTCGCCCACCGCCCACATCACCTTCTGGACATTGACCGATGTCTTTCGGCCCCAGACTTTCAGCATCGTCTCACATTCCCTATCGCTACGCCGACTGAACACCCCGCCGACCGCACCCCAGTATCCAAACGCCAATTCGCCCGTGAGCGAACCTTCGCCGACGGACGTTGACCGCGCCTGCCTCCCGCCGTTTCGGCCCGGAGAGGACCTGTGGCATGTGCAAGCCGGTGGCTCTGGAACCCAGGGCCTATTGCGATGGGGGTTACATGCGGGAACTGTGGGGTGAAGTCAACTCCCGGGCTCTATTTTTGCCGCGGTCCGCAACGCCTCCGGCTACTGCGGCCGCGGGGCTGCCTCTCGGTCGAGTTCTAACCACTCGCTCTTCGAGCGCCAAAATCGATAACGCCGTGAATTGGCAAATCCAGGTAGCGGCCGAAGGCCGTGAAGAAGGAATGCGACCGGAGGGGCACGACCCGCGGCGCCGGTAGGCTTCGTGCCGAAGGCGCGCCTCTGGCGCGGGCCGTCGGCGAGCGCGGCAAGAAAAGCTAGCCGTTACTTGCCGCTTTTTGCCGGATCGGGACATGCCGTGGTCCGCCCTTTCCGGCCCCCTGTGGACAGGGGTGGGGTGGTGCCATCAATTGGTCATCGACCGGCGCTGAACTCGGTTCGACGCCGCACTCGGCAGATACGGTGACCCCGCTCGATTTCCTCCCGTTTCAGGACACATCCATGTCTTTCGCCCGCTCGCTCGCCCTCATTTTCGGCCTGCTGCTGATCGGCAGCCTGCCGACGGCCGCCCAGCAGAAGCTGTTCTCACATCCGGTCGTCGCCAAGGATGCGGAACGCTACGAGAGCTACCTCAAGGGGGTGTTCAAGGCGGTGACGCCGCAAGCCGCGCGCTCGCAGCGCGAAGCGGGGCTGAAGCTCGTTGCCGACGGTGGCGACGCGCGGATCGCGGCGCGCCAGCTTGCGATCGCCGTGATCACCGACCCCAAGGACGTCCCCGCCTGGACGGGGCTCGCCAAGGCGCTGCTCGCGATGACGCCTGATCCGGCGCGGCCCGGCGAGCGCTACTCCATTCCGGTCAACGCTTCCGGCGCGGCTTTCATTGCGCTCGAGCGGGCTGGCAGCAACCCGCAGCGCGCGGCGGCGCTGGCGGCTCTCGGCGAAGCGCTGAAGGCGCGGTCGATGTGGCGTCCGGCAATTGAGGCGCTGGCGGCCAGCGTCAAGCTCGTCGATGTCGAGGACGTGCGCGATACGCTCGACGCACTGCGCGCCGAGCACGGCTTCCGCGTCGTCGACTACAAGACCGAGTCCGATGCCGCCGAACCGCGCCTTTGCATCAACTTTTCCGAGCGGCTGCCGGGCAGCGTCGGCGATCTCCAGAAGTTCGTCGCGGTGGATGGGCGCGAGCCGCAGAACCTGACGGTCGAGGGGCAACAGCTCTGCGTCGACGGCCTCGAGCACGGCAAGCGCTATGAGGTGCTGCTGCGCGCGGGTCTCCCGTCGACGATCGGCGAGACGCTGCCCAAGGCATCCGAGATTGCCGTCTATGTTCGCGACCGCTCGGCGAGCGTGCGCTTCACGGGGCGCGCCTATGTGCTGCCGAACCGTGGCCAGCAGGGCATTCCGGTCGTGTCGGTCAATTCGACGAAAGCGAAGATCGAGATCCTGCGCATCGGCGATCGCGGGCTTGCCGGCGCGACGTCGCTCGATGGTTTCCTCAAGCAGGTGCAGTCCTACGAGTTGGAGACGATCCGCGAGCGTACGGGACAGCGAATCTGGGAAGGCGAACTGGAACTCGCCAATCGCCTCAACGAGGAAGTGACGACGGCGATCCCGGTCAGCGAAGCGGTGCCCGATCTCGCGCCGGGCGTCTATCTGGTGATCGCCTCGCCGGCGGATGCCAAGAGCACCGGGTATGCCGCGCCCGCGACGCAGTGGTTCATCGTTTCCGATCTCGGGCTGACGGCGCTGTCGGGCGATGACGGGTTGCATGTGTTCGTGCGCGCGCTGGGCTCGGCCAATCCGGTCGGCGAGATCGCGGTGCGACTTGTGGCGCGCAACAATGAGGTGCTGGCGACAGGGAAGACCGACGCGCGCGGTTATGTGCGCTTCGACGCCGGCCTGATGCGCGGCACTGGTGGTCTTGCCCCCGCGATCCTCGTCGCGGAAGGCAACAAGGACTACGCATTCCTCGATTTGGCGACGGCGGCGTTCGACTTGACCGATCGTGGCGTCAAGGGCCGCGAGACGCCGGGTCCGCTCGATGGCTATCTCTACGCCGAACGCGGCGTCTATCGGCCGGGCGAGCCGGTGTATCTCACCGCGCTGCTGCGTGAGCGCGCGGGTGCGGCCTCGTCGGCGCCGGCGACGCTGGTCATCTCGCGTCCCGACGGCGTCGAGTATCGCCGCTTCGTTCTGAACGAGGCGGAGCTTGGTGGTCGATCGGCGACGCTGGCGCTGCCGGCGACCGCGATGACCGGCACGTGGCGCGCGCGGTTGCATACGGACGTCAAGGCCAAGTCGCTCGCGCAGATCGCGTTCCTGGTCGAGGATTTCGTGCCCGAGCGTCTCGCGCTGACGCTGGAGCCGCAGGTGAAGTCGATCGCGGTCGAGGAGACAGCATCGGTCGCCGTGATCGGCCGTTATCTCTACGGGCCGCCGGCCGCCAATCTCGCGGTCGAGGGTGAAATCCAGGTCCGCGCCGCGCCGGGCGATCTCCCGGGTCTTGCGGGCTACAAATTCGGTCTCGCCGACGAGCGCGTCATGCCGGTGCGCGCGCCGCTCGAGAGCCTGCCGCAGACCGGTGCCGACGGCCGCAGCCTGATCGGCGTGCGCCTGCCGCCGATCCCGAAGACGGCGCGTCCGCTCGAAGCGGAAATCCAGGTGCGCCTGCGCGAACCGGGTGGCCGCACCATCGAGCGCAGCGTCAGGTTGCCGGTCGACACGCGCGAAGCCCGCGTTGGCATAAAGCCGCTGTTTCCGGCCGGCCAGGTCGGCGAAGGCGAGACCGCGGCGTTCGAGACCGTGCTCGTCGATGCGAGCGGCAAGCCGCAAACGAGCGCGCCGCTCAAATGGGAGATCGTGCGGCTCAATCAGCGCTGGCAGTGGTACAGCCGCGACGGCCAGTGGAACTACGAAGCCTTCACCACGACCAAGCGCGTCGGCGGCGGGACGACTGCGCCCGGTACCGCAGCGGCAAAGATCGAGGCGCCGCAGCTCGACTGGGGCCGCTACCGCCTCGAAGTGACGAGCGCCGATCCGAAAGCGCCGGGCGTCGCGAGCGTGGCGTTCAACGTCGGCTGGCACGCGAGCGAGAGCGCGGAAAGTCCTGAGGTGCTCGACGTCGCGCTCGACAAGGCGTCGTACAAGGCAGGTGACACCGCGCGCGTGCGCATCAACAGCCGCCTGCCCGGCAAGGTGCGGCTCGCGGTGTTGTCGGGCAACCTGCTGGCGATGAAGGATGCCGACATTCCCGCTGGTGGCGGCGAGATCGCGATCCCCGTCGAAGCCGACTGGATGCCCGGTGCCTACGTCACCGCGATCCACTATCGCGCCATGGACGAAGGCTCGCGGCGGATGCCGGGTCGCGCCATCGGTGTGCGCTGGCTGGCGCTCGATACCACGAGCGAGACGCTGAAGCTGACGCTCGGCGCGCCCGCGAAGATCAAACCCGCCAGCACGCTCGTCGTGCCGGTCAAGATCGACGGTCTGAAGGCGGGTGAAGCGGCGCGCATCACCGTTGCAGCCGTCGATATCGGTATCCTCAACCTCACGCGCTTCGAGGCGCCCGCGCCCGAGCGCCACTTCCATGCGCAACGTCGTCTCGGCGTCGAGATCCGCGATTTCTATGGCCGTCTCATCGACGGAATGCGGGCGACGCGCGGCACGCTGCGATCGGGCGGCGACGGCGAAGGCAGCGGCGGCGGCATGTCGGCGAAGGGCAGCCCGCCGGTCGAGAAGCCGCTGGCACTGTTCTCCGGCATCGTCACGGTCAAGCCCGACGGCACGGCGGAGGTGCGCTTCGACATCCCCGACTTCAACGGCACCGTGCGGCTGATGGCGGTCGCGTGGAGCGCCGGCAAGGTCGGCTCGACGGGATCGGACGTGATCGTGCGCGACGCGCTGGCGCTCACCGTCACCGCGCCGCGCTTCCTGAGCCTCGGCGATGAAGCGAACGTCGCGATCGACGTCCACAACATCGAGGGACCCGATACGACCTATGCCGTCGCCATCGAGCAGGAGAACCCGCAGGGGCTCGCCGTCTCGCTCGCGCAGCGCAACCCGCGCCTCGCGCCCAACCAGCGCCGGTCGGAACGCGTGGCGATCAAGCCCGCCGCGCTCGGCCGCCACGTCTACAACGTGCGTGTTGCCGGACCTGACGGCATCGAGGTGCGCCGTCGCGTCGCCGTCGAGGTGTTGCCGCCGGCAAACGACATACGCCGGGCTACCACGGCACGGATCGCGGCCAAAGGCGGCCGGCTCACCCTGTCGTCCGACGTTCTCTCCGACCTGATCCCGTCGAGCGCGCGGATCGCGCTCAACGTCGGCCCGTCCGCCGGCATGGATGTGCCGGGGCTGCTCGCCTCGCTCGACCGCTACCCGTATGGATGCGCCGAGCAGACGACGAGCCGCGCGCTGCCGCTGCTTTATGTCAACGACGTCGCGCGCCGGATCGGGCTTGCCGAGCAGAGCGAACTCAAGGAGCGCGTCGGCAAGGCGATCGCGCGCGTCCTCGAAATGCAGGATGCGTCGGGCGCGTTCGGCGTGTGGGGACCGGGCGTGCCCGATCTCTGGCTGACCGGCTACGTCACCGACTTCCTGACGCGGGCGAAGGAGCTCGGCCACGCCGTGCCACAGCAGCCGTTCGCGCAGGCGCTCGATCGTCTCGCGAACTTCATCTCCTACGCACAGGATTTCGAGAAGGGTGGCGAGGATCGGGCCTACGCGCTCTACGTGCTGGCCCGCAACGGCCGCGCGCCGATCGGCGAACTGCGCTACTACGCCGATACGCGCCTCGACCGCTTCTCGACGGCGCTGGCGCAGGCCCAGATCGGCGCGGCGCTCGCCATGACCGGCGACAAGCCGCGCGCCGAGAAGGCGTTCCGTACCGCGCTCGCGACGATGGGCGTCGACGGCGTCGACGACAGCCGGGCCGACTACGGCTCGCGCCTGCGTGACGGCGCCGCGGTGCTGACGCTGATCTCGGAGACGCGGACGCTGCCGGGTGAGCAGCCCGGTCTCGTTACCGTCATCGAACGGGCGCAGGCGATCCGCACCTACACCTCGACGCAGGAACAGGCGTGGATGCTGCTGGCGGCACGCGCGCTCAGCGAGGCGGCGGCGGGAACAAAGCTCACGGTCAACGGTGCCGCGCACAGCGGCGAGCTGACGCGGGCACTGACGGCGGCCGATCTCGGCCAAGGCGGCCTCTCGATCCTCAACACCGGCGAGACGCCCGTCGCGGCGGTCGTGTCGGTGACGGGGTCCGCGCTGACGGCGGAACCGGCGGCGTCGAAGGGATTTACGATCTCACGCACCTACTACACGCTCGACGGCAGCAAGATCGAAGCGGGCGACGGGCCGATGTCGGTTGCCCAGAACGATCGCATGGTGGTGGTGCTGAAGCTCGAAGGCCAGCACACCGGCGGGCGCGTGCTGCTGGTCGATCGCCTGCCGGCGGGGCTCGAGATCGAGAATCCGCGGCTCGTCGAGAGCGGCGACATCAAGAGCCTCGCGTGGCTCCAGACGGTGGGCAAGCCGGCCCATACGGAGTTCCGCGACGACCGCTTCGTCGCCGCCTTCGACTACTTCGAGGGCGAGGATCGCCGCAGCGGCGCCAAGCCCACCGCGACGGTCGCGTATATTGTGCGCGCCGTCACGCCGGGCCGCTACGTGCATCCCGCCGCCGCGGTCGAGGATATGTATCGCCCGGATCTCTATGCACGGACCGGCGCGGGGCAGCTCGTGGTGACCGCGGTCCAGTAAAAGGGGAACGCTTCGACGCTTTCGCGCGTTCGACCACCACGAAGACGACAGATCGCGAGAGGCGATTTGCGGCAGCAATCGCGATGCGTACGCTGCGCGGAGATCGAGGCCTATGCGCGCGATCTGTCGATCAGCAACATGCGAAAGGAAATCACCATGTCGGTGAAATATGTGGGATCGGCGATGGCCGTGGTCCTGGCAGGCGCATTCTTCTCGAGTGCGCAGGCGGCACCAATCAGCGGCGCCGAAAGCACCAAGCGTGTGATCGCGGGTTTCAGCGATGTCGAGAAGACGCAGGTCTATATCGATGGCGGCCGGCGATATTGCTTCTTCTGGGATGCCTGGAACGGCCCCGGTTGGTATCGGTGCGGCTACGAGTGGCGCGAAGGCTACGGCTGGGGCGGTGGCCCTGGCTGGCACGGCTGGAGCTACCGTAACCGCGGCCATCGCGGGCCGAGGTATACCCACCGTCAGGGCCGGGATTTGCACGTGCGTCGCGGTGGGCAGCATGAGTTGCGCAATCGCGGCGGTCGGGATCGCGGATCGATCGGACGCAGTGGCCGTCAGGACGGCGGTCGCGGCGCTTCGAGTGGTCGGAGCGGCGGTGGCAACAGCGGCTTCTCCGGCGGTGGCCGCAGCGCCGGCAACGGCGGAGGTTCCGGCGGCGGCGGTGGCGGTGGCTCGTTCGGCGGTGGCGGCCGTTCGCGCTAAGCGGACTGACGTTATCCAGATGCGGCGGGACGCCTAAGTCGCATCATCTAGATCGATTGAATAGCCGATCGGCCTCTGCTCACGAGAACCGGTCGGTCCCTGTCAACTGCATTTCCAAGCTGCCATCAAACCTGGCCGTCGTGTCCAAGTCGGACGCGGCGGCCTTGTTTATTCGGCGGCGACGGCGTGGGTTGCGTCGCCGGCCGTCAGCACGAAGCCCTCGTAGCCCTTGGCCGCGATCTCATCGCATTCCTGGCGATAGATCCCGACGCCGCCGATATAGGGCATGAACACGCGGGGCTTGCCGGGAATGTTGGCGCCCATGTACCACGACGCCGCCTTCGTATAGAGCGTGCGCTCGCCGGCTTCATTGACGTGTTGGCCCCAGCGCGTCTCGGCGTCCGCGGTCGGCTCGATGGTCGCGAGGCCCTTGGCGCGCATGTGGACGATCGCATCCACCAGCCAATCGACGTGCTGCTCGATCGACAAGATCATGTTGCTGAGCACCGAGGGACTCCCCGGTCCCGTGATCATGAAGAGATTGGGCAGGCCCGCGGTCATCAGGCCGAGGTAGGTCTGCGGCCCGCCGTGCCATTTTTCAGCGAGTTGGATGCCGTCGCGGCCACGGATGTCGATGCTGGTCAGCGCGCCGGTCATCGCGTCGAAACCGGTCGCATAGACGATGGCGTCGAACTCGAACGCGCCGGCGGTCGTGCGCACCCCGGTCGGCGTGATCTCCTCGATCGGCTCGGCCTTGAGGTCGATGAGCGTCACGTTCGGCCGGTTGTAGGCTTCGAAATAGTTGGTATCGACGCAGATGCGCTTGGTGCCGATCGGATAGTCCTTCGGGCACAGGATCTCCGCGGTCGCCGGATCCTTGACGATTGAGCGGATTTTCGAGCGCACGAAGTCGCTGGCGGTATCGTTCGAGGCCTGGTTGGTGATCAGGTCGTTGAAGGCCGCCATGAACGAGGTGCCACCGGTGGCCCAGCGCTGCTCGTAAATGCGCGCGCGCTCGTCGGGCGACACAGCCATGGCCGAGATGTCGTTGATGCCGTAGTTGCGGTCCGTCGCATCGTAGAGGATGCCGGTGCGCATGGTGCGCGCCTTGGCGCGGCGGACGTCGTAGTGCGCCTTCCATGGCACCTCGTAGTCAGGCGTCATGGGGCCGTTGCGCGAGGGGATCGAGTAGTTCGGCGTGCGCTGGAATACCGTAAGCGTGCCCGCCTGCTGAGCCATCACGGGAATGGCCTGGATCGCCGACGATCCCGTGCCGATCACCGCGACCCTGAGGCCGGCGAAGTCGACGCCGTCGTGCGGCCAGTATCCCGTGTGATAGGTCGCACCCTTAAAACTGTCGCGGCCCTTGATCTCGGGGAGCCGGGCGGTGGAGAGGCATCCCGTCGCCATGACGCAATGCTGGGCGTTGATCCGTTCGCCGCGGTCGGTCGTGACGTTCCAGCGGCTCGTGGTCTCGTCGAAGTGGGCCGAGGTCACTCGCGTTTCGAGCTGGATGTCGCGGCGCAGATCGAAGCGGTCGGCGACGTGATTGGCGTAGGCGAGGATCTCGGGCTGTCCCGCGAAGCGCTCGCTCCACGACCAGTCCTGCTGGAGCTCTTTCGAGAACGAGAACGAGTACTGCATGCTCTCGACGTCGCAGCGCGCGCCCGGATAGCGGTTCCAGTACCACGTGCCGCCGACGCCGGTCGCGGCCTCGAAGATGCGTGTGCTCAAGCCCAGCGCGCGCAATCGGTGCAGGAGGTACATGCCCCCGAAACCGGCGCCAACGATGACGACGTCGAGCCGGCCGTCCTGGTTCTGCGCTGTAGCATCCCCCGTCGGGGCGTGCGGCTCGCCGCCCTCTCGCCGTCCAATGCCCGCCACGGTCGTCTCCCTCGTTCCGGCACCTTCCGCGCGGTCCGCCGGTTTGGAAGGGCGCACACGGAGGCTTTGCTCAAGTGAAGCAACGGGATCGGCAATGTCAAGTCGCAGCGGCGCGATAGTCCCATGCGGTCGGCGCTGCTCGGATCACCGGATAGGCCCGATATGCAACGCGAAACGGGGAGCGGTTCGTGACGAGGCCGTTGCTGCAACAGAGACACATTTCCCCCGGTGTCTTGGCGTGCGCGGGCCGGCTCCGTCTTGATCACGTTGGCGCGTCGGTGCTTAACTGCCGCCAGATGCCGCACACCCGGAGGTACAGATGAAGTCCCTCGCCGTCCTTCTTGCACTGCTCTTCCCTATCACCACCGCCTCCGCCCAGACGTCGTGTACGAACGTCGTCGACGGCAGCGATCCCTCCAAGATCTTCCAGCTTGCGCGCGGTCACGGCTCGGCCGAGATCGGCACCGACAACCGCGGCGATCCCAAGGTCGATGGCCGCATGCATGGCGTGAGGTACCAGATCTATTTTTATGGCTGCAAGAACGGCGAGCAGTGCACCTCGATCCAGTTTCGCGCCGGCTTCACTCAAAAAGACAACAAGCAGACTGCCCTGCGCATGAACGAGTGGAACCTCACCAAGCGCTTCGGCAAGGCGTACCTCGACAAGGACGGCGACGCGACGATCGAAATGAACGTGAACCTGCGTGGCGGCGTCTGCAATGCGAACTTCGACGAGACCGTCGGCTGGTGGTCAACCGTACTTCGCGAATTCCTGACGCATATCGACTTCAAGACCTGAGGTCAGGTCCGGCCGAGCCGCTCTGCGAGCGCGCGCTTCAGTTCCTGCTTGGCCGGCTCGGCGGCGGCGAGGATTTCGTCCATCTTGAGAAAATCCATCGACTCGTAGGTCGTGACCGGCGGGCGGATGAAGATGTCGGGCCCGCGACGGGCGAGTTTCTCGCGGGTCACGGCCGTGAACAGCGCGTGGAAGGCGCCGTTCCAGAGGTCGTCGGCGGAGAGCGATGCCGCCGGCTTGCTCGGGTCCGGCGCACCCGTGACATCGACCGCGACGGTGATATCGGCGTCATCGATGACGACGTCATAGGGCGTCGGGTTGACGAAGCCGCCGTCGATCAAAAGGCGGCCGCCGATTTCGACCGGCCGCATGATCGAGGGGAGGCAAGCACTCGCCGCGACCGCCGGTACGAGCGGGCCCTCGGTGAGGACGACCTGCTCCATGCGGTAGAAATCCAGCGCGATGGCACGAAAAGGAATGGCGAGCGCCGAGAAATCGGCGCGCACGCGCTCGGGCAGGAGCATGTCCAACAGCGACGCGCCATCGACCACGGCGGGGTTCAACGGGCTCCACAGACTGGTCAGGTGGCCGGGCAGGTGCGATGCCAGCCGATAGAGCACGGCACTGCGGCTCGACAACAGCTCGGCGGCGTGCTCGCGGATGTCACGGGCCGAAAGTCCCGCCGCATAGCAGGCCCCCACGATGGCGCCGATCGACGTCCCGGCGATGACGGTCGGCTTGATGCCGAGTTCGTCGAAGGCTTCGAGAATGGCGATGTGGGCGAGGCCGCGCGCCGAGCCGCCGCCAAGAGCGAGGGCGACGGTGGGCGTACCGGCGGCGGTGGCGCGCGGCTGGGTCGGGGCTGGGGCCGTTTCGGGATGGGCCGTGCTCATGCCTTGTCCTTTCGTGGCCGCAGCGACAGCGACAGCCCGCGGCGCTTTCTGGTCTTGCTCTCGGCAGGTGGCGATTGATCGGCGATCGCGAGTACGGGTTCGACCTCCGGAACGGTGTGGCTTTCGAAGACGCGCGCGAGGCGGCGCTTGAGCAGGTCCTTGGCCGGTCGGGCGGCGGCGAGGATTTCGCGGAAGCGGTGGAATTCCAAGACGTGGAAGGCGTCGACATCGACGTCGATGTAGATATCGGGCTGGGTCCGCTTCAGTTTTTCGCGCACGAGCGAGCGCTGGAGAATCTGCGCGCAGGCGACGATGGCTTCGACTGCACCCGGCCCCATCTCGCGCGGGTCCGACCGCGGCGCGCCCGAGACGTCGATGGCGACGGTCACGTCGGCGCGCGCCGTGGCGAGATCGAATGGCAGCGGATCGACCAGCCCGCCATCCATGAGCGCGCGATTGTTGATGATGACCGGCTGGAAGATGACGGGGAGCGCGATGCTGGCCGCGATTGCCTGGCGCAGATCGCCCTCGGAAAGGACGATCGTGTCCTGGGCGTAGAAATCGGTGGCGACGACGGCGAGGGGGATCGAGAGATCGGCAAAGCGGCGGGGCACGAGCGACGGCAGGATGTGTTCGAGCAGCGCCTCCGGTTTCAGCAGCGACGAGCGCAGCGAAAACAGGCGGAACAGCTTCTGGACGGGATCGGAGCGTGCCGCGAAGAGATTGCGGGCGAGGTCCAGACGCTGGCCGAGAACTTCTTCGGTGTGGGCGCGGATCAGCGCCGCCGAGAGGCCGGCCGCGTAGGCGGCGCCGTACAGCGCGCCGATCGAGGTGCCGGTGATGAACGACGGGCGGATGCCGAGTTCGTCGAAGACCTCGAGGATGAGGACATGGGCGAACCCGCGGGCGCCGCCGCCGCCGAGCGCGAGACCGATGCTGGGGCCGCGCGTCGGTAACGCGGGCACCGGCGATCTCGTCCTCGTCCCCGTGGTGGCGCCTTTACTCATGCCCCCTCGTCATCCGTCGCGTCAGTCGAAGCATCATGGCGTTGCGGCAGCGGTGTCGGATCAAGAGGACAGCCTTGTCGAGAGCAGGAACGGCAGGAGATGCGAGAGCGTCGCCGCTGGCTGCTTCCTCCGCCAGGAAATGGCCGGAGACGATGCCGGCGCCCTGGATGTGCGGGCACCACGCCTCCCACGCCTTCATCGGCGCGTTGATGGCGCCCTGGCCGCGGTCGACGCCCCAGAGCGCCAGCATCGGACAGCCGATCTGCCGCTTGGCGGCCTGATCCGCGGCATCGAACGTGACATCGCAAGTCGCGCCGGCCCGATAGTCCTCGCAGCTCGCGTGGATCACCTCGGGTTTTGCGAAGGCGGCGCGATAGTGGTCCAGGGCTGCCGGATCGAAGGCGCTGAGATCGTGCGACGCGGTCCACTGCGCGAGCAGGTATTCGAGGAAGTAGGTCGGATCACGCCCGATCATGGTCTCGGGAAACGGCGCCGGCCGCGCGAGGAAGCTCCAGTGGAAGCGGCCGACGACGGTGGCACGGCTCGTGTCCGCCCAGGCGTCGAGCGTCGTCACGATGTCGAGGACGGCGAGGCGCGATACGGCGTCGGGATGATCGAGGGCGAGGCGGTAGCCGACGCGGGCGCCGCGATCGTGACTGGCGACGGCGAAACGATCGTGGCCGAGCACCCGCATCAGCGCGACAAAGTCGGCGGCCATGGCGCGCTTGGAGTAGGCGATGTGGGACGTCGGAGCCGTTGTCGTCCGCGGTGGCGCGGCTGGCGCCATAGCCGCGCAGGTCGGGAATGACGAGCGTGAAATGACGCGCCAGTTCCGGCGCCACCTTGTGCCAGCAGACATGGGTCTGCGGATAGCCGTGCAGCAGCAGCAGCGGCGGGCCGTTGCCGCCCGACGCGCGCGAAGATCCCCGCGCCCGGCACCTCGATGAAGTGCGTTTCGAAGCCTGGGAAAAGATCCGGCAGTTCGGCCATCATCACGCCTCCTCTGCAAGCAGGAACGGGAGGGACCGTTCGAGCAGCGCCGCCGGGTTCTCCTCGGGAATGAAGTGCCCGCTCTCGATCGGGCCACCGGAGAGGCGCGTAGACCAGGGTTCCCACACCGAAAGCGGATCCGCAATCTCCGCGAGCGAGCCCTCGGTCGCCCATGCGACGTGGAGGGGGCATTGGATGCGCGGCGCCGGCGATGCGGTCGTTCTCGTCGAGGGCCTGGTCGGCGCGGTGCTCCGAGCGGTAGTCCTCGCAGGTGGCGTGGACGCGATCTCCTTGTGAAAGCATGTGGATATAGTCGGCGAGCGCCACCGGGTGGATCGCGTCCGGCGATTTCGCAAGGGTGGCGCGGCGAAAGCGGCTCTCGACCCAATCGGCCGGGTTCTGAATGATCAGGCTCTCGGGGAGCGGCGCCGGCTGCGACAGGAAGACGCCGTGGAGCATCCCGAACTTGAAACCTTCCTCGCGGAGCCGCGCGATGTCCGGCGTCGCGATGATGTCGATGAGAACAAGGCGCTCGACGCGTTCGGGCGCGTCCAAGGCAAGGCGGAAGCCAACCCGCGCGCCGCGATCGTGGCCCATGATGCGGAAGCGCTCGAAGCCGAGGCCCGTCATCAGGCCGAACCATGTCGAGGGCCATGGTGCGCTTGGAATAGGCGCGATGGTTGCCGTCGCTCGAAGGGCAGTCGCTGCGGCCGTAGCCGCGCAGATCGGGCGCAACGACGGTGAAGTGACGGGCGAGCGTGGGCGCCACGCGATGCCACATCGCGTGCGTCTCGGGGTAGCCGTGCAGCAGCAGAAGCGGCGGCCCGCTGCCGCCGATGCGGGCAAAGATCTCGATGCCGCCGGTGAGGACGCGCCGCTCGGTGAAGCCCGGAAACAGGTCGGCGAGCGACGTTCATCCGCCCCTCTTTTCGCGGGCGATGGCCCGCCAGCCGATGTCGCGGCGGCAGAAGCCGTCGGGCCAGTCGATCCGGTCGACGGCCGCGTAGGCGCGCGCCTGCGCCTCGGCGACCGTGCGCCCGCGGGCGGTGACGTTGAGCACGCGGCCGCCGTCGGCGAGCGATGCGGTCGCCGTCGCGGCGCGGTGCCGGCATGGAAGATCTCGACGCCGTCGACGCCGCCGGCCGCGTCGAGGCCGCGGATCTCGCTGCCCTTCGCGGTAGTCGCCGGGATAGCCGTTGGCGGCCATCACCACGGTCAGCGCGACGTCGTCGTGCCAGCGCAGGTCGAACGTGTCGAGCACGCCGTCGGCGGTGGCGAGCAGCGCCGCCAGCAGGTCGGACTTGAGGCGCATCATCAGCACCTGGCATTCGGGATCGCCGAAGCGCGCATTGTACTCGATCAGCTTGGGGCCGTCGGCGCGTGATCATCAGGCCGGCGAACAGCACGCCCTTGAACGGCGTGCCGCGCGCTTGCCATGCCGGCGACCGTCGGGCGGATGATCTCGTCCATCGTGCGCGCGCGTCATCTCGGGCGTCATGACGGGGGCCGGCGAATAGGCGCCCATGCCGCCGGTGTTGGGGCCGGTGTCGCCGTCGCCGACGCGCTTGTGGTCCTGGGCGGTGGCGAGCGGCAGCACGTGCGTGCCGTCGCACGAGCGCGAAGAAGCTCGCCTCCTCGCCGTCCAGGAACTCCTCGATCACGACCTCGGCGCCGGCCGCGCCGAAGGCGCCGGCGAAGCAGGCGTCGATCGCCGCCTCGGCCTCGGCCCGGCGTCTCGGCGATGACGACGCCCTTGCCGGCGGCGAGGCCGTCGGCCTTGACGACGATCGGCAGTTGCTGGCGTGGCGAGATAGGCCTTGGCGCGGCGGCCGCATCCGTGAAGCGGCCGTAGGCGGCGGTCGGGATGTCGAACTCGCGGCAGAGATCCTTGGTGAAGCCCTTCGAGCCTTCGAGCTGGGCCGCCGCCTTGCGAGGGCCCGAACACCTTGATGCCGGCCGCCGCGAGATCGTCGGCGAGGCCGGCGACCAGCGGCGCCTCGGGCCCGACGACGACGAAGTCGATCGCGTTGCTCGCGGCAGAAGCGCGATGACGGCGGCGTGATCGGCGACGTCGAGCGCGACGCACTCGGCGACCTCGGCGATGCCGGCATTGCCGGGCGCACAGTACGAGCTTGGTCAGCAGCGGGCTCGCCGACAGCGCCCAGGCCAGCGCATGCTCGCGCCCGCCGGAGCCGATCAGGAGGACGTTCATCGACTGTCCCTCGCACGAGGCTCGCCGTCACGCGCAGTGCCTGCCAAGCGCCGAGCGGTCCCGATTTGACCATGCCGCGGTCAGGAGCGGGGATATCCCCGCGCCATCCTTGCTGCGGCCAACTTCGCTGTATCATTGACACAGCGATGTAACAAACGGATGCGATTCGTGGCCGAGCCCGTCCGCGCACGGCTAAGACCAGCGCGCAGCAACGTCGCCGGAGCTGACGGTCTCGGAGCTCTCCGACGCCATCAAGCGGGCGCTCGAGGACGGCTTCGGCTACGTGCGGCTGCGGGGCGAGATTTCGGGCTACCGCGGCCCGCACGCCTCGGGCCACTGCTATTTCGCGCTTGAAGGACGACAAGGCCAAGATCGAGGCCGTGATCTGGCGCGGCGTGTTCTCGAAGCTCCGCTTCAAGCCCGCGGAGGGCCTCGAGGTCATCGCCACCGGCAAGGTCACGACCTATCCCGGCTCGTCGAAGTACCAGATCGTCATCGAGGCGCTGGAGCCGGCCGGCGTCGGCGCGCTGATGGCGCTGCTGGAGGAGCGCAAGAAGAAGCTCGCCGCCGAGGGCCTGTTCGACGAGGAGCGCAAGCGGCCGCTGCCGTTCCTGCCGCGCGTCGTCGGCATCGTCACCTCGCCGACCGGCGCCGTCATCCGCGACATGCTGCACGGGCTTCGACCGAGCGCTTCCCGACGCGCGTGCTGGTGTGGCCGGTGCGCGTGCAGGGCGAGACCTGCGCCGGCGAGGTGGCGGCCGCCATCCGCGGCTTCAACGCGCTGCGCCGTGGGCGGGCCGATGCCGCGGCCCGACGTGCTGATCGTCGCGCGCGGCGGCGGCAGCCTCGAGGACCTGTGGGGCTTCAACGAGGAGATCGTGGTCCGCGCCGCCGCCGAGAGCCGATCCCGCTGATCTCCGCCGTCGGCCACGAGACCGACTGGACGCTGATCGACCTCGCCGCCGACGCCCGCGCGCCGACGCCGACCAAGGCCGCCGAATGGGCGGTGCCGAAGTATTCCGAGCTGATCGAGACCACCGCCGACCTGGAGCTGCGGCTGCGCAAATGCGTGCCGCCGCACGGTGGAGCAGGCGCGCGAACGGCTCAAGGCCTCGCCCGCGGCCTGCCGCGGCTTGAGGACCTGCTGGCGCTGCCCCGCCAGCGCTTCGATGCGGCCGAGCGCCGCCTCGCCCGCGCGCTCGCCGCCAACACGCACGCGCACGGCCGCCGGCTCGCCGCGTGGCGCCGCGACTGCAGGCCCGGCTCGTCGCCCAGCGCCTCGAGCGCGACCGCCAGCGGCTCGATCGCTTCCAGCGCGCCGGTCTCACCGCGCTCGCCCGCAGCACGTCGACACGGCGAACCCGCTTCGAGCGGACCGCCGCCCGCCACACGCCGCACGCGCTCGCCCAGCGCGCCGCCCGCCAGCGCGAACGGATCGACAATATTTCCGCGCGCCTGCGCCAAAGCCTCGCGAGCCGCATCGTACTCGATCGCCGCGCACTCGACGCGCAAGCGCAGATGCTCGCGTCGCTCAGCTACCAGAGCGTACTCCGCCGCGGCTTCGCGCTGGTGCGGGACGCCGAGGGCCACGCGGTGCGCTCGGTGGCCGGCCTCGCGCATGGCGATCGCATCGCCGTCGAACTCGCCGATGGCCGCGCGGGCGCCAGCATCACGTCTGTTGAGGCCTCATCGGGCGAGTTCCGCCGACGCACCCAAGCCGCGTGCCGCAGCGCGCTTAAAGCCGGGCGATCAGGGCTCGTTGTTCTAAAAAACTCATAAAAGGCGGGGGCTCCGGGGGTGTCCCCCGGTTGGGGCGTGGGGCCAAGGCCCCACTCGCGCCGAAAGGCGCGAATGTTGTGCCATCGGTCGCTCCGCGACGCGGGGACCAGTCCCCGCCCCCCAGCCGGGGAGACCCCGGACCCCCTCTATTTTAGATTTTGTTTGGTTTAGGCGAAGGGCGATTCACCAGCCACAGGCCGAGGATGACGACGGCAAGGCCGACGCCGAGGTGGATGGTGAGTGGCTCGCCGAGCAGCGCGACGCCGGCGGCGACGCCGAAGGCGGGTGTGATCATCAGGAACGCCATCACGCGCGAGGCGGGATAGCGCGTCATCAGCCACAGGCTGGTGGTGAACGTGATAAAGGCGACGAAGACGACGGTATAGGCGAAAGAGCCGACGACGAGGGGCGAGAGGTCGGTGATGCCGCGCTCGCCGAGTGCGCGCGAGATGAGGGAGAGCAGCACGCCGGAGATCAGGAGCTGCATGAAGATCACGCGCTCGGGTTTTTCGGTCGCGAGGCGGGTCGCGCGCACCGAGAGGGCGAGAAAGCCCCAGGCGATGCCGCCGCCGAGGCATAGGAGGTCGCCGGTGAGCGAACTCACGCCCGACGTCTCGCGCCCGGCGAGCACGATCGAGACGCCGGCGAGCGCCGTCAGCAGTCCGGCGGTCCTCAACCAGGTGAGGCGGTCGCCGGGGATGAGGAAATGGGCGCCCGCGGCGACGACGAGTGGCGAGGTGTAGAGGAAGATCACGGCGCGCGAGGCGCTTGTGCGCTCGAGGCCCGGATAGAGCAGCGCGAACTCGATCGTGAAGAACAGCGCCGAGAGCAGCATCGGCGCGATCACGGCTGGCGCGAGCTTGAGCGAGATGCCGCGATAGCTGCACCACAGTCCGACCAGCCCTGCCGCCAGCAGCGAGCGCAGCCCGGCCTGCAGGATCGGAGAGATGCCGGCGTTGGCGATTTTCATCGCGACCTGCCCGACCCCGAGGAAGACGCACAGCAGCGTCAGCACGCCGACGGCGAAGACATCGAGCCGGTCGATTGTAACTGCGCCCGGGGCATCCGGTGATGCCGGCCGGGCAACCTCCCTGGTCATTTTCTTGGTCTCGAATGGTTGCCGGGCGCCGCCCGGGGTATGCCCTCGAGGCGGGCTGATCGGCGAGGGCGCCGAGGGACCGGATCGGGGACGCGCACCAGACCATGACTGGCGGGCGTAATCCAGAGCCTGATCGTTTGAGACGCGAGCGCCCGCGCGACCATCGAGAACGTAGACTCAAACTCTGAAAGAAAGGGGCGGAGAGACCTACGCCGTTGCGAGGTGGCGCTGGACCACCGCGTCACGCGCCGCGATCTCGCGCTTGATGTCTTCGACTTCGCGCTGGGCTGCCGCCATGCCGCGCGAGATGAGGGCGTCGGCGGCCTGGAAGTCGAAGAGCCCGATGCCGGCCAGGCGCGGGTTGATGATGGCGTCGGGCGGGTCGCCGGCGAGGCGGGAGCGCGCGATGCGGTCCTGGACGATGTTGAAGGCGTCGACCATCACGGTGGAGATGCCGGGTCCGCTGTTGGGGCCACCGAAGAGCTGGCGCTTGAGCAGGTTGCGGGCGCTGAAGCGGCTCGGCGCGGCTGGTGCGGGTTCGGGCTCGCCGGCGCCGTGGGCGTGCGCCGAGCCGTCGACTTCCGAATAACGGTTGCCGCGACCGCAGGCATCGGCGTTGAGGTTGACCGCGATGACGTAGCGGGCCCCGAGCGCCCGGCAGACGGACGCCGGCACCGGGTTGCAGAGTGCGCCGTCGAACAGCCAACGGTTGTTGATCTGGACCGGCTTGAATATGCCGGGGAGCGCATAGGAGGCGCGCATCGCATCGACCAGCGGCCCGCGCGAGATCCAGGTCTCCTGTCCCGTGCCGAATTCGGTCGCGACGGCGACGAACTTCGTCTCCATTTCCTCGATCTGGACATCCTTGAGATGGCCTTCGAGGCGCTCCATGACGCGCTGGCCGGTGATCAGGCCGGAGCCGGAGAGGTTGAAATCGAGATAGCCGAAGATCTTGCGCTTGGTCAGGTCGCGGGCGAAGCCCTCGAGTTCATCGAGCCGGCCGGCCGCAAAACAGCCGCCGACGACGGCGCCGATCGAGGTGCCGGCGATGATGTCGGGCACGATGCCGTACTGGGCCAGGGCCCGCAGCACACCGATGTGTGCCCATCCGCGCGCTGCGCCGCCGCCGAGTGCAATGCCGATCTTACCGCGTGCCATATGCGCAACCCTCAAGCGGACGCCACCACTGGCGGGCGCTTTGAGCCTCTACCCTGTGAGCCGTGCCTGCAAAGCCTGTGCCGCGGAGACCCCCCTTGGCATGAGCCGTTTTCCTACCCAAGCTCGTCACCATAGCCGACCGACATTAAGGTTTACCTACGGGCGTCAAACGCCGCGGGTTAACACTTGAACAACGCATGCCGACGGATCGTTCCGTCTCCTGCGTAATTTGAGCGCGGCGCTCGGAATCAGGCGGCTCAGGTCGGAAGGCTCGATCTTTCCGGCGGTCCGTGTACATTCCCGGCAGCTTGGCCAGCGCTACGTCGGCCGAGGACAAAAAGTGCGTCAGACGGGGAACGGAAATGGCGATCGGGAAGGACGAGGGCAGTTTTGACTACGTGATCGTGGGTGCGGGCTCGGCAGGCTGCGTGCTCGCCAACCGGCTCAGCGAGCAGGCCGACGTCACGGTCGCGCTGCTGGAAGCCGGTGGTCGGGATACCAACCCGTGGATCCACATTCCCGGCGGCTATTTTCGCACCATGTACAACCCGGACGTCACCTGGCAGTACGCGGCCGGCCCCGAGCCGCACCTCGGCGGGCGGCACGTGCCATGGCCGCGCGGGCGCGTGCTCGGCGGATCGAGCGCCATCAACGGGCTCCTCTACGTGCGCGGCCAGGCGCGCGACTATGACGTCTGGCGCCAGCTCGGCAATGTCGGATGGTCCTATGACGACGTGCTGCCCTACTTCAAACGGGCCGAGAACCAGGAGCGCGGCGCCGACGAACTGCACGGCGCCGGCGGGCCGCTGTCGGTGACCAATGTGCGCATGGACAACCCGCTCTGTTCGGCGTTCGTCGCCGCCAGCATCGAGGCGGGCATCCCGCCGACCGACGATTTCAACGGCAAGTCCCAGGAAGGCGCCGGCTACTACCAGTGCACGATCCGCGATGGCCGACGCGGATCGACCGCCGCGACCTACCTGCGCGATGCCGCGAGCCGTCCGAACCTGCGCGTCATCACCAACGCCGAAGTCGAAGGCATCGCGCTCGACGGCAAGCGCGCCTCGGGCGTGCGCTACTCGGTCGGTGGCGAGAAGCGCTTCATCAAGGCGCGGCGCGAGGTGCTGCTGTCGGCCGGCTCCATCGGCAGCCCGCAGATTCTGGAGCTCTCCGGCATCGGCCAGGGCGAGGTACTGAAGAAAGCGGGCGTCGACGTCCGTCATGAGCTCAAGGGCGTCGGCGAGAATCTGCAGGACCACTATCAGGTGCGCTCCGTCTACGAGGTGACGTTGCCCGACAGCCTCAACGCGGTGTGGCACAGCCCGCTGCTGCAGTTGAAGACCGGCCTCCAATATGCGTTCAGTCGCCGCGGCATCCTTGCGACGGGCGCGTCTCCGGTCGGCTCCTTTGCGAAGTCGTCGCCGGAGCTCGACGAGCCCGACATCCAGTTCCACTTCATCCCTTTTTCGGCGGACGCGCCGGGCAAAGGCCTCCACAAGTTCCCGGGCGTGTCGTCGACCATCTGTGTGCTCAGGCCCGACAGCCGCGGCCACCAGCACATCGTCTCGTCCGACCCGAAAGCCCAGCCGGCCATCGTCGCGAACTATCTCGCGGCCGAGAGCGACCGGCGGATCACGCTCGCCGGCCTGAAGCTGGCGCGCCGCATCTCCGAGCAGCCGTCGTTCAAGTCGCTCGTGCGCTACGAGGTTTATCCTGGCCCGGACTGCAAGAGCGACGAGGATTTCATGAGGTTCGCCCGGGAGCGCGGCACCACGGTCTTCCACCCGGTCGGGACGTGCAAGATGGGGAGCGATGCCGCACGCCGTCGTCGACACTCGATTGCGTGTCCACGGCATCGGGGGCTTGCGCGTCGTTGACGCCTCGGTCATGCCGAACCTGGTTTCCGGCAACACCAACGCGCCGACGATCATGATCGCCGAGAAAGCGTCCGACATGATCAGGGTCGACGCGCGGACGGCGGCGGTGGCGTAGGGAGCAGATCGATCCGGTGTCAGGGCGGTTTCAGCCCAACACAAACGACTTCGTTGCATGGCCAGCTCTGGAGAGCCATCGCGACCAGTCACGGGCCCGCGCGCCGGACTGACGTAGGATGGGCACGATCGAATCGATCTGCGACGACCGCGCCGAGCCCGTGGCGCGGTGTCATCATTGAGCGCCCTTGAGGACTAGGCGAGAGTATCCGCTCGCGTGGGCGTAAGGGCCTCGGTGATCGGCATGGCCGGAACGAATATCGATGGCGCCGTTGAGGGCCGTTCCGCCGCGCCATGCGGCCAGCTCTGGCGTTTCGATAAACACCAGCGACCGTTGCCGGCGGGCGCGGTAGAGAAATTGGACGCCGCGCCACGTCGAGCAGGTCGATGCCGGCTCGCCTTCAGAGAGTACGTGCACATGATAATCATTTTATGTCCGGCGATCGAAGCTATCGACGCTCTTCCTCATAGTCACGGAAGGCCTGCCATTGGTTTTCCTCGAATCAGAAGGCATTGCCGCTCACGCGTCGCCGACGATGCCCTTGGCCTGAGCTTCAGCGAGCTTGGCGTGCCAGCCGGCGGTCACGCGAAGGGAGTTGAACTTGCCACCCTTCAGATACCAGTCGTAGCCGAGATGACTTCGATGCGGCCCGTCGGCGTCATGCAAAGTCACTTGATTTTTTTGTCAGTCCGAACGTATTGCGCCGCTTCGGAAACTGGGCGGAGAGGGCCCATATGCAGTACTCATTGTTTTCGAGGCCGGCAGCGAGTAGCCCGCATGACGTCGATGAGTCCTGCGGCGTCTCAGAAGAGGCAGACATGCGCTGCCCCCTGGTATTCCACCCACGGGGCGAATGCCTGACGGGCGACGCTCTATGTCCTGCTCGACACCACGAAGTTTTCGGACTGGTCGCGGCATGCCACCCCCGCGATGACGCGAGCCGACGCGCTGTGACGTTCGCGGCGTCCAGGCGATGCTACGAGGAGCTCTCATTGGACCAAGTGGCTACTCCAGCCATCGCGACCGATTTGGGCGTCGTACAAGTGATGAGGTGGAAGACGATGACGCCAGTGATTATCCGTAGCCTCCAAGATCAGGTGCACTGAGCCGAACGCTCCTGCACGGTCAACCAGCTGCATGGCGATAAGCAGAGGGGCATGGGACCTCATAAGCAGCGGACTCTTCGAGAAGATGAGCCTGATTTAGCATAGGCTTTTGACCTCCGGCGACTTGCCTAGACGACCTGCTGCAAGGCGGCTGTCGTATTGGAATGCCTCAACATGAGGAGCCGGCTTTCGCCGGGGGACTATGCTGATCTCATTGTGCCGCGACATCATATGGCTCTACCCGGCTCCGACAGAAACGGCGCTGATGTTGATGCTCCCTTCTGAAGGCGTCGAACGCGGCACGGCGACAAGCGATGCCGGAAATCAAAATAGGCCTGGCCAGCATCCCGCGGCTTTTCGTGCACTAATTGTATCCGTTGGGCCAAGGTCTATCATTGACTGTCCCGGCAATTGATGCCATGTGCAGCCGCGATGGCTCATGGCCGAGCCGCGGACAGGACACTTGCCGAAACGGCGTTCATGGCCGATATGGGCGCCATGACTGCTTCAACTCACCGCTTCTGCGTCGCGCCCATGATGGACTGGACGGATCGGCATTGCCGGTTCTTCCACCGTCTGCTGTCGCGGCGCGCGCGGCTCTACACCGAGATGGTGACGGTGCCGGCGATCCTGCATGGCAAGCGCGAGCAGTTGCTGGCGTTCAATCCGTCGGAGCACCCGGTGGCGCTGCAGCTCGGCGGCTCCGATCCGGCGGGGCTCGCGGAAGCCGCGCGGATCGGCGAAGCCTGGGGCTACGACGAGATCAACCTCAACGTCGGCTGTCCGTCGGACCGGGTGCAGGTCGGGCAGTTTCGGCGCCTGCCTGATGGCCGAGCCGGAGCTGGTCGCTGAGTGCGTCGCGGCGATGCGGGCGGCGGTGCGCGTGCCGGTGACCGTGAAATGCCGCATCGGCATCGACGACCAGGACAGCGAGGCCGACTTCGACCGCTTCATCGATACCGTGGCTGGCGCGGGCTGCGACACGTTCATCGTCCACGCGCGCAAGGCGTGGCTGAAGGGATTGTCGCCGAAGGAGAACCGCGAGGTGCCGCCGCTGGACTATGGGCGCGTCGCGCGGCTCAAGGCCCGCCGGCCCGAGCTGACGATCGTGCTCAACGGCGGCATCGCCACGCATCGACGACGCCGAGCAGCATCTGAAAATCTTCGACGGTGTGATGCTGGGCCGCGCCGCCTACCAGACGCCCTATATCCTCGCCGAGGTCGACCGGCGGCTGTTCGAAGATGACCGGCCGTCGCCCGCGCGCGCCGAGGTGCTGGATCAGCTCATCCCCTATATCGACCGCCATGTGGCGGCGGGCGGCCGCGCCAACAACGTCGCTGCGCCATATCCTCGGCCTCTACCACGGCCAGCCGCGTGCCCGCGCGTTCCGGCGGTTGCTGTCGGAGCAGGGGCCGCGCACCACCACTGGCGGCGACCTCGTCCGCGCCGCGCTCGGGCTGGTCGAAGGCGCGCCGGCCCGCGAGGCGGCCGAGTAGGGCGCGCTGCACTGCGGCAGATCGGACCTCGCCTCGCGGGCGCAGGGCTGCTAGAACGGCTCCAGATTTTCGGGGCCAAAATCTCGGGGCTGGCGGCCCCGTCCCGCGCCGAACCATGCGCAAATTGGTCGATGCGCAGACTTATGGGGAACCGATGCTCGCTGACAAGGACCGCATCTTCACCAACATCTACGGTCTCCACGACTGGCGGCTCGCCGGCGCGCGCGCCCGCGGCGCCTGGGACAACACCAAGGCCCTGATCGACCTCGGCCAGGATGCCATCATCAACGAGATGAAGGCGTCGGGCCTGCGCGGGCGCGGCGGCGCCGGCTTCCCGACCGGCCTCAAGTGGTCGTTCATGCCGAAGAACGATCCCCGCCCGTCCTATCTCGTCGTCAATGCCGACGAGTCCGAGCCCGGCTCCTGCAAGGACCGCGAGATCATGCGCCACGACCCGCACCTGCTGGTCGAGGGCTGTCTCGTTGCGTCGTTCGCGATGCGCGCGCACGTTTGTTACATCTACGTGCGCGGCGAATTCGTCCGCGAGCGCGAGCGCCTCCAGGCGGCAATCGACGAAGCCTATGCGGCCAAGCTGATCGGCAAGGACAACATCCACGGCTGGGATTTCGAGTGCTACGTCCACCACGGCGCCGGTGCCTACATCTGCGGCGAGGAGACGGCGCTGCTCGAAAGCCTCGAAGGCAAGAAGGGCCAGCCGCGCCTGAAACCGCCGTTCCCGGCCAACTCCGGCCTCTATGGCGCGCCGACCACCGTCAACAACGTCGAATCGATCGCTGTCGCGCCGACGATCCTGCGGCGCGGCGCGACGTGGTTTGCCGCGCTCGGCAAGCCCAACAACACCGGCACCAAGCTTTTCCAGATCTCCGGCCACGTCGAGCGTCCCTGCGTGGTCGAGGAGGAGATGGGCATTCCGCTGCGTGAGCTGATCGAGCGGCACGCGGGCGGTGTGCGCGGCGGCTGGGACAACCTGCTCGCCGTGATCCCCGGCGGCGCGTCGATGCCGTGCCTGCCGAAGGACATCTGCGACGACCTGACGATGGATTTCGACAGCCTGTCGAAGCTCAAGAGCGGCCTCGGCACCGCCGCCGTTATCGTCATGGACAAATCAACGGACATCATCGCTGCGATCCGGCGCCTCGCCTACTTCTACAAGCACGAAAGCTGCGGCCAGTGCACGCCGTGCCGCGAGGGCACCGGCTGGATGTGGCGGATGCTCGAGCGGCTCGAGCGTGGCGACGCCGAGTTCGAGGAAATCGACCTGCTGTTCGACGTCACGAAGCAGGTCGAGGGCCACACCATCTGCGCGCTCGGCGATGCCGCCGCGTGGCCCGTGCAGGGCCTGCTGCGCAATTTCCGCCCCGTGATCGAGCAGCGCATCCGCGACCGGAAGGCCGCGCTCGCGATGGCCGCGGAGTAGGGTTGCCGCGTTACGCGGCGTCAGTCTTGTCTTCGACGCGCGAGCGGGGCTAGCCCCGCACCCCAACCGGGGAGGCCCCGGACCCCCTCCTTTTTGAGATTTGGAGTTCGGCGCTTATGTAGCGGCCGAAGGCCGCGAGGTAAGAATGCGACCGGAGGGATACGACCCGCCGCGCGTGTAGGCGTCGCACCGAAGGTGCGCCTCCGGCGCAGGCCGTACGCGACCGCGGCAAACAAGTCGGCGACCGCGGAAAAGTATCAGCTATCTCTTGCCGCGCTTCGGCTTGTCGTCGTCATCCTCATCCTTGTCGTCTTTGTCTTCGCCGTCGTCCTCGTCCTCTTCTTCTTCCTCGTCGTCCTTGTCTTCGTCATCGTCGTCGCTGGCGCCGAGTTCCTTGACGGCCTCGAGGAGCTGTTCTTCGCCCTCCTCCTGAGTCTCGACAAGCCACTCCGCGATGATCTCGGCGCCACGCATGAAGACGACCTTGAACGGCTGCTCGTCGTCGTCGCTCGGAATCACGTCTGCGGTCAAGAATGCCATGGGCTGGTCTCCTGGTGGATGCGATAGCGGCGGCTGGGGTGCGCCTTCCCGGACGCGAAGTCAATCCCACGAAAATTTGAATCTGTGATGTCCGCCGCTCATGAACTCTCGGCAACCTGCGCCAGTTCCTGAGCAAGCCCGCGCACACCCTTGAGGCGCGCCGATGGAGCTTCCCAATCGGCCTTGAAGACGAGTTTCTGGTCGGGCATGAGCCGCAGGAGGCCCCTGGACGCCTGGATGAACGCGACGAGGCCGCGCGCGTTGGCGAACTGGCCCTTGCGGAACAGGATCGAGGCGCCTTTCGGGCCGGCATCGATCTGCGCGATGCCCGCGCGCCGGCACAGCGCCTTGATTTCCATGACATCGAGCAGGTGCTCGACCTCGTCGGGGAGCGGCCCGAAACGGTCGACCAGCTCCTCGGCGAGCGCGTCGATGTCCTCGCGCGTCTTGAGATTGGCGAGGCGGCGGTAGATCCCGAGGCGGACCTGGAGATCGCCGACGTAGGTCTCGGGGAGCAGCATCGGCGTGCCGAGCGCGATCTGCGGGCTCCACTGCTCGTCGATGTCGCCGAGGTCGCCACCGCGGATCGCCTCGATCGCCTCCTCCAGCATCGACTGGTACAACTCGAAGCCGACCTCGCGGATGTGGCCGGACTGTTCGTCGCCGAGCAGGTTGCCGGCGCCGCGGATGTCGAGGTCGTGGGAAGCCAGCGAGAAGCCGGCGCCGAGCGTGTCGAGCGAATGGAGCACCTTCAGCCGCTTCTCGGCGGTGTCGGTGAGGCGTTTTCCAGGCGGCGTCGTGAGGTAGGCGTAGGCGCGGGTCTTCGAGCGGCCGACGCGGCCACGCAACTGATAAAGCTGCGCGAGGCCGAACATGTCGGAGCGATGGACAATCAGCGTATTGGCATTGGGTATGTCGAGACCGGATTCGACGATCGCGGTCGACAGCAGTACGTCGTACTGGCCGTCATAAAACGCGCTCATGACGTCCTCGAGCTGCGAGGGTGCCATCTGCCCGTGCGCGCGGATGACGCGCAGTTCCGGCACTTCTTCAGCGAGGAACTCGGCCATCTCGTCGAGATCGGAGATGCGTGGCGCGACGTAGAACGATTGCCCGCCGCGGTGGCGTTCGCGCCGCAGTGCTTCGCGCAGGATCACCGGATCGAACGGCGAGATGTAGGTGCGTACCGCGAGGCGGTCGATCGGCGGCGTCGTGATGAGGGAGAGTTCGCGCACACCGGAGAGCGCGAGCTGCAAGGTGCGCGGGATCGGCGTCGCGGTCAGCGTGAGGACGTGGATGTCCTCCTTGAGCTGCTTCAGGCGCTCCTTGTGGCCGACGCCGAAATGCTGCTCCTCGTCGACGATGAGGAGGCCGAGCCGCGCGAACTGGATCTGCTTTCCGAGCAGCGCGTGCGTGCCGACGACGATGTCGATGGTGCCGTCCTTGATGCCCGCCTTGACCTCGGCGAGTTCCTTGGTGCCAACCAATCGCGAGGCGCGACCGATGCGGATCGGGAGCCCCTGGAAGCGATCGACGAAGGTCTTGTAGTGCTGACGCGCGAGCAGCGTCGTCGGCACGACGACGGCGACCTGCAAGCCCGCCATCGCCGCGATGAACGCCGCGCGCAGCCCGACCTCGGTCTTGCCGAAGCCGACGTCGCCGCACACGAGGCGATCCATCGGGCGGCCCAGCGCGAGATCGCCGAGCACGGCGTCGATGCTCGCTGCCTGGTCCTCGGTCTCCTGGTGGGGAAAGCGCGCGACGAATTCGGCATAGGCGCCCTCGGGCGCTTCGAGGACGGGCGCGGATTTGAGCTGGCGGAGTGCCGCGACCTTGATCAGCTCGCCGGCAATCTCGCGCAGCCGCATACGCAGCTTCGCCTTGCGCGTCTGCCACGCGATCCCGCCGAGCTTGTCGAGCTGGGCGTTGGTCTCGTCGGAGCCGTAGCGCGACAGCAGCTCGATGTTCTGGATCGGCAGGTAGAATTTGCCGCCGTCGTAGTCGATTTCGAGGCAGTCGTAGGGTGCGCCGAGCGCGGTGATGGTTTTAAGTCCGACGAACCGGCCGATGCCGTGGTCGGCGTGGACGACGAGGTCGCCGGCGGTGAGGCTCGTTGCCTCGGTGATGACGTCGGCGGCCTTGCGCGAGCGCTTCTTGGGCCGCACGAGGCGGTCGCCGAGGATGTCCTGTTCGGCGATGACGGCGAGGTCGCTGGCTTCAAAACCGCGTTCGAGGCCGAGCGTCGCGAGCAGCGGCGTCGATTGCGGCAGCACAAGGCCTTCGGCGAGATCGGCAATGCGGGTCGGTTTGGTGAGGCCGTGTTCCGCGAGCACACTCGCGAGGCGCTCGCCGGCGCCGGCCGTCCAGGTCGCGAGGACGACGCGCTTGCCGGCGCCTTGCAGCGTTTTGACGTGGCGCGCGACCGCATCGAAGACGTTGACGCCTTCGCTGTTGCGCTCGGTCGCGAAGGTGCGCCCCGGCCGGCCGCTGAAATCGCGCTGGCGGGTGTCGGTGGCGGCATCCGCGCCGAACGCCGCGAGCCGCAGGCGGAAGCGCGCGGCCACCGCGGCGCGCCATTCCTTCTCGCTCAGGTACAGCCGATCGGGCGGCAGGGGCTTATAGGGTGCCGCGCCAAATGCCGTGGTCTCCAAGCCGTTGACGCGCGCTTCGTAGTGGTCGCGAATCTGCTCGAGTCGGTCGGCGATCGCTTCGTCCATCATCGGATCGAAGCTCAGGATCGCGCCCGGCGCGTAGTCGAACAGCGTATCGAGCTGCTCGTGGAAGAGCGCGAGCCAGTGCTCCATGCCGGGGTAACGGTGGCCGGCGCTGATCGCTTCGTAGAGCGGATCGTCGCCCTTCGCCGCGCCGAACGTCGCGATATAGCCTTGGCGGAAGCGGCTCTCGGCTTCCGGGCCATGGGCGAGTTCGCTCACCGGCATCAGGATCAGTTTTTGGACGATTTTGCCGGTGCGCTGGGTCTCGGGATCGAACGCCTTGATGCTTTCGATCGTGTCACCGAAGAAGTCGAGCCGCACGGGTGTGGGCCGGCCGGGCGGGAACAGATCGACGAGGCTGCCGCGCACCGCGAATTCGCCGGCCTCCATCACCGTGCCGGTGCGAATGTATCCAGCAAGCGTCAGCCGCTCGATTAGGCGCGTGCGGTCGACGCGCTGGCCGGGCGCCATCTGACGCAGCGCGCGGCGCAGGAACTCGCGCGACGGCAGCCGCTGGAGGATGGCGTTGACTGTCGTGAGAATGACGGTCGGCGCTTTCGGTGTTGATCCCGTGAGGCGCGCAAGACCCGCGATGCGACGCGCGACGATCTCGGAATCGGGGCCGATGCGATCGTAGGGCACGGTGTCCCACGCCGGGATCGGCACGACGCGCGTCTTCGGGGAAAAGAACGCGAGGCCGGCCTCGAGCTGTTCGAGGCGGCGGTCGTCGGCGGCGACATGGAGCAGCGTCTGCGGCGCGCCGTGGATGGCGCTCGCTTCGTCGGCGAGGCGCGCGAGGACGGCCGCGTCGTAGCCCTCCGGCGCGCCGAGGATGATCTCCTCGCCGGGCAGGATGGCGGATGCGGGGGCCGCCGGTTTCGTTTTCTCGGTCTGCGCCATCATTTCCTTCAGGGCGTTTTCGCGCCGAGGCCGTGGAAGGTGCGTATCTCGACCAGCAGTCCGGCGAGCGCGCTGCCGTCGAAGCCGGTGCCGTTCATCAGCCAGTTCTGCAGATCCGGATCAGGGAGCGACAGCAGTTCCTCGAACGCCGTGAGATCGTCCGCCGCCATCGTGGGGAGCCGCGCCTCGGCATAGCGGCCGAGCAGCCAGTCCAGCTCCTTGGTGCCGCGATGCTGCGCGCGATAGAGGGCGCGGCGCTGGCGCGTCGTGTCGGTGGTCATGAAACCTGCGCTCCCCAGGATGCCGAAGGCGTGTTCTAGGATGCCCGAAGCGTCTAGTCCGAGAGACCACAAAGGCTTTCTGCTATGCCCGAAGGCGTGTGCTCATATGCTGCCGGACCCGCCCGATCGCCAGTGCATCCGATCGCGGAATCCTGTGCTGGCCCGCGCGCCTTTTGGCGGCAGGGTCGGGTGGCCCCTTGACGGCACGGCGGGCCACGGCCCACCGTATCACCGGGTGTGATATAGCGTCCCGCGCCCCTTCATCCAAGAGGTTCCATCCGCCCGATGCGGCCCGATCAGCTTGCCCCCCTGTTTGGTTCGGCCCGCGGCTTGACGGGCGTGGGCCCGCGGCTGGAGACGCTGCTGAAGAAGGCGATGCGGATGCCGCCGGGAATCGCCGAGCCGCGCGTCATCGACCTGTTGTGGCATCTGCCGACCGGCGTCATCGACCGCCGGGCTTCGCCGACCATAGCCTCCGCGCTGCCGGGCACCATCGCGACGCTGGAAGTGCGCGTGCTGAAGCATCGCCCGAGCCCGCGCGGCAATACCAAGGCGCCCTACAAGGTGTCTTGCGAGGACGATACGGGCCAGATCGATCTCGTGTTCTTCCACGCCGAGCGACAGTTCATCGAGCGTCAGCTCCCCGTCGGCGCGACGCGCTTCATCTCCGGCCGCATCGAGCACTACAACGACCGCGTGCAGATGACGCATCCCGATTACATCGTGGCGCCGGAAGCGCGCGACGAGCTGCCGCTGCTGGAGCCGGTCTATCCGTTGACGGCGGGGCTGTCAGGGAAAGTGCTGGTCAAGGCGATGCGGCAGGTGCTGGAGCGGGTGCCGGTGCTCGCCGAATGGCAGGAGCCGGAGTGGCTGGCGAGAAAGCAATGGCCATCGCTGACCGAAGCGCTGACCCGGCTGCATCGGCCGACCGACGCGGGCGACGTGTCGCCGGGCGGCGCGCCGTGGCAGCGGATCGCCTACGACGAGCTGCTGGCCGGGCAGATCGCACTCGGCCTCGTGCGCATGAGCCAGAAGGCGCGCCCCGGTCGTGCGACGATCGGGAGCGGCGCAGTGCGCCAGCGGATCGCCGCGACACTGCCGTTCGCGCTCACGGTGTCGCAGCAGAAGGCGATTGCCGACATCGCGAAGGATATGGCGGCGCCGAGCCGGATGCTGCGGCTGCTGCAGGGCGACGTCGGCTCGGGCAAGACGGTCGTCGCGCTGATGGCGATGGCGATTGCGGTCGAGGCCGGCGCGCAAGCGGCGCTGATGGCGCCGACGGAAGTGCTGGCGCGCCAGCACGCCGAGACGATCGAGCCGCTGGCGACGGCGGCGGGCCTGCGGATCGGGTTGCTGACGGGACGCGAGAAGGGCAAGCCGCGGCGCGAGCTGCTGGCGCGTCTGCGTCGGGCGAGGTCGATATCCTGATCGGCACGCACGCGCTGTTCCAGGACGACGTGACATTTCGCGATCTCGCGTTCGCCGTGATCGACGAGCAGCACCGCTTCGGCGTGCATCAGCGCCTGGCGTTGCAGGCGAAGGGCGGCGATGGCGGCACCGATGTCCTCGTCATGACGGCGACGCCGATCCCGCGCACGCTGCTGATGACGCACTACGGCGATCTCGACGTCTCGCGGCTGACCGAGAAGCCGGCGGGTCGCAAGCCGGTCGACACGCGGCTCGCGTCGTCGGAACGGCTCGAGGAGATCGTCGACGGATTGCGGCGCGCGGTCAACGAGGGCGCGCAGATCTACTGGGTGTGCCCGCTGATCGAAACCTCCGATACCTCGGAGCTGGCGGCGGCGGAAGCGCGCGCGGCGCATCTCGCGCAGGTGCTCGGCGAGGGCAAGGTCGGGCTGCTGCACGGTGCGATGTCGGGGCCCGCCAAGGACAAGACGATGGCGGCGTTCATGGCGGCGGAGCTGTCGGTGCTGGTCGCGACGACAGTCATCGAAGTGGGCGTCAACGTGCCGAATGCGTCGATCATGGTGATCGAGCACGCCGAGCGCTTCGGTCTGGCGCAGCTCCATCAGTTGCGCGGGCGCGTCGGGCGCGGATCGCGGCAGTCGTTCTGCATCCTCCTCTACAAGTCGCCGCTCGGCGAAGCGGCGCAGGCGCGCCTCGAAATGATGCGCGCGACCGAGGACGGTTTTCTGATCGCCGAGAAGGATCTCGAATTGCGCGGCGGCGGCGAGGTGCTGGGCGCGCGCCAGAGCGGGGCGCCGGAGTTCCGCGTCGCCGAGGTGCCGGGATTTGGCGAGTTGCTGGCGGCGGCGCGCGACGATGCGACGATGCTGCTCCAGCGCGACCCGAAGCTGTCTGGGCCGCGCGGCGCCACGATCCGAGCGCTGCTCTACCTGTTCGAATGCGACGAGGCGGTGCGTCTCTTCCACGCGGCGTGAGCGCTCACGCTTTGCGCACGAGACGCGCGGCGTAGAAGCCGTCCATGCCCGATTTGAACGACGGGTCGAGCGTCATGTGGAAGGGCAGCGTGCGAAGATCGCCGGCCGGCGTTACCCATTCGGCGATGCCGCCGACCTCGGACGCCGCGATGGCTGAGCGCGCGAAGCCCGGATTGCCGGCGAGGAATTTATCGATCTGCTGCTCGCCTTCCTCAGGCTCCAGCGAGCACGTGCAATAGACGAGCGTGCCGCCGGGCGCGACCATAGCCGCGGCCGCTGTCAGAAAGCGCTCCTGCAGTCCAGCGAGGCGCGCGACGTCGCCTTCGGTCTTGAGATGGAGCAGGTCGGGATGGCGGCGGATGGTGCCGGTCGACGTGCACGGCGCGTCGAGCAGCACGGCGTCGAACAGTTCGGAAGGCTTCCAGTCGAGGATGTCGGCCTGGACGGCGGTTACGTTGCCGGTGAGACGCATCCGGCGCATGTTATCGTCGAGGCGGCCCAAGCGCGTCGCGCCATGGTCGACGGCGGCGACCCGGGCGCCGAGGCTCGCGAGCTGCGCCGTCTTGCCGCCGGGCGCCGCGCAGAGATCCGCAACGCGCTTTCCCGCGACGTCGCCGAGCAGCCGCACGGGGAGACCAGCGGCGGCATCCTGCACCCACCACGCGCCGTCGGCGAAGCCGGGAAGTTCCTCGATCGCGCCATGCTCGCCCAAGCGGATCGAGCCCGTCGGCAGCACGACGCCGGCAAGCTGCTCGGCCCAGGACGCAGCTTCCGCCGGCACTTTCAGCGTCACGTCGAGGGCAGCTTCGGCAAGGCTTGATTCCGCGATGCGTCGCGCGACGTCGGGCCCATAGGTCGCGGTCCACCGCGTCAGCAGCCACGCCGGCATGTCGGTCGCGACCACATCGAGCGTCGCGAGGATCTTCGGCCCCTCGGCGGCGACCTTGCGCAGCACAGCATTGGTGAGCTTTGCGTAGCGCTCGGCCTTTTGATCGCGCTGGGCCTGCTCGACCGCGAGATAGATCGCGGCGTGCCCGGGTGTGCCGAGCAGGAGAAGCTGCGCCGCGGCGCTGAGCAGGATCAGCTCGGCGCGGCGGGCTTCGCGTGGCAGGGCGCGCTCGATGAAGCGACTGACGACCGCCGCGAGGCGACCGCGGTTGCGCAATACCGTCGCCGCCAGCAGATGCGCGAACGCACGATCGCGCGGCGGTAAAACACGCTGGCGCGCCCCCGATTGGGTGGCGCTCATCGCGTCCTCGAGCGTCTTGCCGCGTCCGAGCACGCCATCGAGGATGTCGACCGCCATCACGCGGGCGTCGAGGCCGGACGGTGGTGGCGGCGCCTCGGCTGGCCGGCGGACCGGCTTCTTGTCACCCGGTCCGCGCGAGACCGGTTGGCCCGGACGGATCGCGGTCTCCTTGTCGGGGCGGCGGTATTTGCTTTTGGGCGGCGCTTTCGTCCGATCGCGTGCCACCCGTCAGCCCCACGGGCCGCGAGAGCGCGAAGGCGGAGCGCTGGCCCATGGCCCGCTGCTTGCGGCAGAGGGCCCGCGCGATGGCGCGCTCGGCGCGGAGCCGCTGCGGTAGTCCGTCACGCGCATCTCCTGCGCCAGCGCTTCGAGCTCGGCGATGCGGTTGTCGGTGTTGGGATGCGTCGAAAACAAATTGTCCATGCCATGCCCGGAAAGCGGGTTGATGATGAAGATGTGCGCGGTGGCGGGCGCGGCCTCGGCGGTCGGGTTCTCGATCTGCTGGGCGTAGGCGTTGATCTTGTGCAGCGCGGAAGCCAGCCACAGCGGGTTGCCGCAGATCATCGCGCCGAGCCGGTCGGCCTGATACTCGCGCGAGCGGCTGATCGCCATCTGCACCAGCATCGCCGCCATCGGCGCCAGCAGCATCGCCGCGATCGATGTGATCATCGACATCGCGCCGCCGCCATTGTTGCGGTTGCCGCCGAACAGGGTGTGGAACTGGAGGTACTGCGCGAGCATCGAGATGGCGCCGCCGATCGTCGCGGCGACGGTCATGATCAGCGTGTCGCGGTTCTTGATGTGAGCAAGCTCGTGCGCCATCACGCCGGCAACTTCCTCGCGGGAGAGCAACTCGAGCAGGCCGGTCGAGGCGGCAACGGCGGCGTTTTGCGGGTTGCGGCCGGTGGCGAAGGCGTTTGGTTGCGCACTGTGGAGGACGTAGACGCGCGGCATCGGCAACTCGGCGCGCGCCGCGAGATCGCGCACGAGACCGTAGTATTCCGGCGCCGAGCGCTCGTCGACCTCCTGGGCCTCGTGCATGGACAAGACCATCTTGTCCGACTTCCACAGGCTGAAGGCGTTCATGCCGAGGGCGACGACGAACGCGATGATCATGCCGGTCTTGCCGCCCGCAAGTCCGCCGATGGCGACGAAGATCGCGGTCAGCAGGGCCAGCAGCATGGCAGTCTTGGCGTACGACATAGAGTACTCCCTTGTTCCCGGCCAGCGCCTCACCACATCAGGGGCATGCCGGAATATGGCCATGGTATATGGTGTATCCGACGACAGATAGCTAGTGATCGGGACGCGCCAGGGATTGAGAATTGTGACGACGAACGAGACCACGGCCGAGACCGCCAAGACTGCGGAGGCGCCCGAGACGCCCAAGCGGCCGCTCACGCCCGAGGCCGAACGTGCGCTGGCCGAGGCCGAGGAGCGGCGCCGCAAGCAGGACGCCGAGGCCCAGGAGCCAGCGGTGGAAAAGGGTGGCCAGGCCGGGCCCGACCCGGTGCGCTACGGCGACTGGGAAAAGGGCGGCATCATTTCCGATTTCTGAGCGCGGCGCCCCGCGCTTTGCCCGGCTTGGCGTTAACAACTGGTTTCAATTCGGGACGCGGAGACGGTCTCGCGCCCGTTGCCGCGCCGCGACGGCCCGACGTTTACGATTGGCCGCCGCCGCAACTCGGCGACATCGCGGCCTCGGCCCCACGAAATTAACGCGAAACGGCGGCTTTGAGCGCGGTCCGCGCCGGTTTCGGTGATCCGCGCAACCTTTCATCAACCTTAAACAGGCGTTGCGGCCGTTAACCCGGGCTTTACCGGACGGCGTGCCGCCGGCCCGGCACAGGCGCTGCAAATCTCATCGGGAAATCATTCACACCTGTCCCAGGATGAGAGCCGATGCTCACCATGCATCATCAACTGCTGAAGCGCTTCCGTCGCTCCGAGGACGGCGCCATCGCCATCATTTTTGCGCTCACCATCTCCGTGCTGGTGATGATGGCGGGTCTCGCCATCGATATCGGCCGCGTCATGCACGCGTCGGTGAAGATGGCCAACGCGCTCGATGCCGCGGCGCTGTCGGCGGCCAAGAGCATGCGCGAGGGCGGCCTCTCCGACGAGGACGTCAAGCAGATCGCCGAGCGCTACTTCCAGCTCAACTTTGCTGGGAGCGGCGTCAACTACACCGTCGCCGGCAACCTTGCCGTCACCGTCAACCGGGTCACAAACTCGATCGAGCTCAACATTCAGGGCCAGGTGCCGACCGTCTTTGCGCGCATCGCCGGGATCGAGCAGTTCACGGTGCCCCACACCTCGACCGCCATCTATGAGAGCAGCGACATCGAACTCGCGCTCCAACTCGACGTGACCGGCTCGATGGCCGGCAGGAAGCTCGCCGATCTCAAGGTCGCCGTCAGCGACCTCCTCGAGATCATGCTGCCGGACGAAGGTACCACGAACAAGGTGCGCGTCGGCCTCGCCCCGTTCTCGGCCGGCGTCAATGCCGGCTCGTACGCGGCAACCGTCACCGAGGGCCGCTCGACCGACGGTTGCGTCTATGAGCGGCGCAACCTCACCGATCAGCCGAGCGATGCGCCCGCCATTGGCGCGCTCTCCCTCAAGGCGCGCAGCGATCTCGGCGGTCGCAGTATCCAGGCCTGCCCGAGCAACGCGACGATCGTCGCCCTCACCGAATCCAAGGCAACGTTGAAATCGGCGATCAACGCCTATCGTGACGGTGGCACCACCGCCGGCCACCTCGGCACCGCCTGGGCGTGGTACCTCGTATCCCCGCAGTGGTCGAGCGTGTGGCCGTCGGCTGCGCGCCCGGCGCCCTACCGCGACGCCAAAACGATCAAGGCTGTCGTTCTCATGACCGACGGAAGCTACAACACCATCGGCGGCGTCAGCAGCGGCGATACGTCCGCCACCGCCCGCCAGGTCTCGACGATCGCCGTCGAGACGTGTGAGGCGATGCGCGCGCAGGGTATCCGCGTCTACGCCGTCGGCTTCCAGGCGCCGACCGCGGCACTCGAAACACTGCGCAGTTGCGCCAGCACCGCGTCGAGTTATTTCGACGTCACCGACGGCGACCAACTCCGCAACGCGTTCCGTGCGATCGCTTCGGAACTGAACAACCTCAGGCTCTCTTCTTGACCGCGGGCGCCGCTTCGCTTTTTCTTGCCGCGGGCGCCAACGCCTTCGGCTACTGGCGCCGCGGCGGCTGCCTCACGGTCGGAGATTTCACCTCGCGGCCTTCGGCCGCTCTTTACTGCTCCCTCTCCCCATTGCCTTCAATGGGGAGAGGGTCGGGGTGAGGGGCAGCCGCTTGCGCTGACGTCTGAGTTTGCCGCCGCCCCTCACCCTGACCCTCTCCCCGCAGGCGGGGAGAGGGGAGAAGTTTAGCGGCCGAAGGCCGAGGGTGAGAATGCGACCGGGAGGTACGACCCGCGGCGCCAGTAGCCGCAGGCGTTGGCGACCGCGGAAAAAAAGTGACGCGGCGACCGCGGAAACTAAGCAACCAGAGGTACCATCAGCGCGGCTTCGCCGCAGTCGAGGGCGGGCGCGCGGGTTCCGATCCAGCGGGCGCGGTCGGCCTGTGCTTCGAGGTCGTCGCGCAGGAAATCGACATCGAAACCGGCCTGGCGCAGCGCCGCGAGCACGCAATCGACGTTCTGGGTGCGGGCGCTGGCGGCGGCCCAGGCGATTGCCGAGCGCAGGCCGCTCGCGCAATGAGCGAGGATCGGGCCATCGAGTGAGGCCACCGCGTCACCCATCGCCTCGACGACCTGATCGGTGAACAGATCCAGCTTCGGCGCCGGCACGTGGCGGAATTTCAGACCGGCGCGCCAGGCGTGGACGCTTTCCTGCCGCGCCGTCATCTGGCCGTCGGCCTCACCGTCCGGGCGGTTGGACAGGATCGAGCGAAAGCCCATGGCAGCGGCGGCGGCGAAGTCCTGAGGCGCCATGGCCGCGGTGACGGCGAACTGCGGGGTGATGAAGATCGGCGTGTTCATGGCGGGTCCCGGGGCTTGCGAGGGCGGACGCGACACCGGTTGCGCCGCTCAGGGAATGTCGCTGCGTCGCCGTCGCCGGGCAAGGGGAATTGTTGCGTAAATTGAAAAAAATACTACAATGTCGCCAATATGGCTCGGCGCGATGCGAAATGATCGCGATATCGTGTCAATGAAGCAAAATAATCCTACTGGAGCGATGCTGATGGAACTCGACGCGATGGACTTGAAAATTCTGGCGTTGCTCCAGGCGGATGCAACCATGCCGATCGCCGAGATCGGCAAGGCGGTCGGGCTCTCGACGACGCCGTGCTGGCGGCGCATCCAGAAGCTCGACGAGGCCGGCGTCATCCGCGCCCGCGTGGCGGTGCTGGACCCCGTAAAAATCAATGTCGGTGTGACGGTGTTCGTGTCGATCAAGACCGACCAGCACAGCCTCGCCTGGCTCGAGCGCTTCCACGGCGCTGTCGCGGATCTCCCCGAGGTCGCCGAATTCTACCGGATGTCGGGCGAAATCGACTACCTGATGCGCGTCGTGGTGCCCGATATCGCGGCCTACGACGCGTTCTACAAGAAGCTGATCGCCATAGAGAGTGTCGAAAATGTCGTCGGCCTTCGCGATGGAACAGATCAAGTATACGACCGCGCTGCCGCTGTCGTTCGCGCTCGCCGGCAAGGGCGGCGGAGGCGGCTGAGGCCGACGGCGGTCGCGCTGCTGGCGTGCCGCCGCGCCGGTCCCGGCAAACAAACCATTGATCCCGGGCGACCTCGCCGGATATACCTCGGCGCCATCGCGCTCTGCGACGGTCCGGCGCGCCGCAGACCGCGCGGCGCCGATGCCGGCTGCGGGCGTGGCGGAATTGGTAGACGCACTGGATTTAGGTTCCAGCGACGCAAGTCGTGGGGGTTCGAGTCCCTCCGTCCGCACCAAGCCGATATCGAGATATTTGAACGCCGCAAGGGCTGCGGCGGCCTTCACGAGTGGATGTAGATC
>CAVZHG010000006.1:0-90586 GCA_963775035.1 uncultured Alphaproteobacteria bacterium
GATGTATTGCTCTCAGGCAATGATCGGTGTCGCAACCGCGATTGCGGCGAGCGGCAGTCCCGATTTCTTCATGGGACGGGCGTCCGGGAGTTTGGGGATGTCTGGGTCTCATTGACCACCGAAGCTTTTCAGCCGTTCCGCCGCCGCGGAGGAGCCGAGCGCCCGCGCGCGCATGTACCACGCCCTCGCTTGCTCGCGATCGCCCAAGAGCCCCACGACCCTGAGGCGCGTCACCGTCGTCGGATCGTAGGTTTCGGCAAGCTCCATGGCCGCATCCGCGAGGCCCGCATTGCTGGCGCGCTCGAGGAACAGGCGGGCACCTGTAATGTCGCCGGTCGACAACAAGGCTCGACCGCGCGCCAGGAATCTGGCGCCGTCTTCGGGAGTAACGGTAAAGCCACGTGAGCGCCGGTCGAGGTCTTGATCGGCTCGCGTCTTGCGCCTCGGCTGCCGCCTTCGCGATCCGCGCCGCCTCGGCGGTTGCCAGTCTCTGACGCTCGGCCTCGGCTTTCTGAGCGGCCTCGGCCGCTGCCAGTCTTTGACGCTCGGCCTCGGCTTTCTGAGCGGCCTCAGCCGCCGCCAGTCTCTGACGCTCGGTCTCGGCTTCCTGAGCGGCCTCGACCGCCGCCAGTCGCTGACGCTCGGTCTCGGCTTTCTGAGCGGCCTCGGCCGCTGCCAGTCTCTGACGCTCGGCCTCGGCTTTCTGAGCGGCCTCAGCCGCCGCCAGTCTCTGACGCTCGGCCTCGGCTTTCTGAGCGGCCTCGGCCGCCGCCAGTCTCTGACGCTCGGCCTCGGCTTTCTGGGCGGCCTCAGCGCCGCCAGTCTCTGACGCTCGGCCTCGGCTTTCTGAGCGGCCTCGACCGCCGCCAGTCTCTGACGTTCCTTCTCGGCTTCTCGCGCAGCTTCAGCCGCCGCCAGTCTCTGACGTTCCCTCTCGGCCTCTCGTGCAGCCTCGGCCGCTGCCAGTCTCTGACGTTCCTTCTCGGCTTCTCGCGCAGCCTCGGACGCCGCCAGTCTCTGACGCTCCTTCTCGGCCTCTCGCGCGGCCTCAGCCGCCGCCAGTCTCAGACGCTCCTTCTCGGCTTCTCGCGCAGCCTCGGACGCCGCCAGTCTCTGACGCTCCTTCTCGGCCTCTCGTGCAGCCTCAGCCGCCGCCAGTCTCTGACGCTCCTTCTCGGCTTGTTGTTCCGCCGGCTGTTGCGATGCTATCGGGCGGACTGCAGCCGGCTTGATCCCTTCCGCTTGCGGCAGCGGATTGGGCAACGGCGCAGGCGGCGCGGTCTCCGGTTGCGATGCCGGTCGATCGGAGGGCCGATCGGTCGAGGCGGACTGCGGTCCGGCCTCAATGGCCGTGGCAATCTCGGTTTGGGCAGTTTGCACCGTTGCAACATGCTCCGACAGTGTCGCGCTTCGGGCTCGCTCGCTGGTGATCGCCACTTCCGCACGCTCTGGTCCGCCACTGGCGGGACGGCGCGCGGTACGCAGTTCGTTGAGCTCGTCGGCAACGGCGCGCAGGTCCTGCCGCAGCTTGGCTTCGCTCGATTTGGCCGAATCGAGCGCTGCCTTGGCAGCTTCCGCGTCCTTCGCCGCCTTCTGCCGCTCCGCCTCGCGCTCCGCCGTCAGCCGCGACATCTGCGAAGGCACCTCGGCCAGCGCATCCTCCGAGGTGCGCAATTTTTCCTTCATCGCCTTTTCTTCGCTCAAGGCGGCGGCAAGGCGCGCATTCGCGGCCTTCGTTGCCGCCTCCGAGGCGCGCTGAGCTTCCTCAAGCCTAGCCGTTTCCTGTCGCAATCTCTGCGCTTGCGCCGTCTGCTCCCCTTCCCGAGAACTCAATTCTTCGAGCTGGCGACGCGTATCGGCAAACGAGGCCTGCAGCGCCGCCATCTTCTGAATCTGCTCCTGGAGTTCGCGCGCCGCCAGATCCTTCGCGCCGGCGACGTCGTCGAGTTTGCTTTGCTTGTCGGCGAGCTGCTGCAGACGGGCGGCTTCCGAAGCACGCAGCGACTGTTCGGCATCCTGCTGCTTGCGCAAGGCCTCCTCGAACTGCAGACGCGACGACTGTAGTGCTGCGCTGAGTTCAGCGGACTTGGCCTCGGCTGCGGCAAGTCGCTCGGCGGTGGACTTGGCCTCGGCTGCGGCAAGTCGCTCGGCAACGGACTTGGCCTCGGCTGCGGCCAGTGCTCGGCGGCGGACTTGGCCTCGGCTGCGGCAAGTCGCTCGGCAATGGACTTGGCCTCGGCTGCGGCAAGTCGCTCGGCGGCGGACTTGGCCTCGGCTGCGGCAAGTCGCTCGGCGGCGGACTTGGCCTCGGCTGCGGCAAGTCGCTCGGCGGCGGATGTGGATGCGCGCTTGGTCTCCTTTGGCGGCGCCGCTTCCTTCGGCAAGGCGCTCTGCTGCGGCGGGGCGCTCTGCTGCGGCAGCGCGCGAGGCGCCTCGACCGGACCGTTCCTGGCAAACAGGTCCGTAAGCGACTTCGCAAACGGATACTCCACATCGTAGACCGCGACGGCAATGCCTGCGGCCGCCAGGACGACCACAGTCGCGGCGACCAGCCGCTTGCGCAACCGCCGCCGGCTGGCGTCGCGCTGGATGACCTCGAGCATCAAGCCCGGCGGTGGTCGCCCGAAGCTCCACAGATGGCCTTCCCGATCGCGGCACATGTAGTAGCGCCCGCCATCCTTGTCACAGGGAGCGATCGCGATCTTCGCGCCGGCTTTCGCGGCTCGCGCACAATGCGCGTCGATCTCTTCCGGGGCGACGAAGTAGGCCTGCGTCGACCCATTGCCGGCGTCATCTGGTTCCACCAGGAGATTGTCGTCGCGCGATGACCCGACCAGCACGAGGTCGTCGCCAAGGCGCAGGACGACGTGGGCGAGACCGCCCTCGAGCCGGTCGACGGAACGGTGAACGGTAAATCCGAAGGCTTGGCAAAGCCATTGCGAAGCGACGCGGGGATCGCTGTACCGAACAACTGAGAGAATAGATTTACTCGGCATGAGCACATCGATGCGCAAAACAAAAGAAGATGAACCGAATATTACTCGATCCTGGGGCCAACGGCATGAGCCACCAGCCGCCCTGGTTAACTCGAGCGGACGTCCTCGATCGACCAGCACCCGCGTCCCGGCGGGCGCCGATCGTTGCCCTCAGATGCCACACCCGGACTGCGTCAAAATCCTGCAACGCGACCTCGGTTGCCCCGCAACCCGCCGACCCCGATCAGCACGTCGACAACTGATATTAACCTGAATGAGAGCAATAGCCCAAAGAAAGCTACGAGGCCAAATACGGCAAGGCTGGCGAGTGTCTCGAGACGGATCGCGGAGCGCCGCTCGCATTCTATAACGTCTTGGCCCAACATGGGAAGCAGGTGCAGGCTACAAATCCTATGCGCAAGCACCTTCGCCACCGTGCGCGCTGCAAGACGATCCGCGGCAAGTCTTGACGTCGGCATGAGCCTTCGTTGCCGGCGCTTCGTTGAAGACCAGCGGCCGGCGTCGGTCGCTTGTACCGCACCCCGCTGGCCCGATCGAAAGTTCCAAAGCGTGTCGACCGCTGCTATTGGCAATGGATCTCCTTGCGCAACAAGCCGGCGGACATGAGCAACCTAGCGCCCGATCTACAACTCGTCGTCAGTGAGATCACTGACGAGATGCGGCAGCGGACGGACCGCGGCGAGGTCGCGACCTACATTCCGGAACTCGCTCGCGTCGACGCCAACGCCTTCGGGCTGGTGGTGATCGATGCCGCGGGAAATGTCGCGGCGGGCGGGGATTGCGATCAGCCCTTCTCCATCCAAAGCGTATCGAAGGTGTTCACGCTCACGCTTGCGCTGGGCAAGATCGGCGATCGGCTATGGCAGCGCGTCGGACGCGAGCCTTCCGGGAGCCCATTCAATTCGATCGTCCAGCTCGAGTTCGAGCGCGGCAAGCCCCGCAACCCCTTCATCAACGCCGGCGCCATCGCGGTGACCGACGTCATCCTGTCGGGGCATCGACCGCGCGAGGCGCTGGGGGAAATCCTCAGGTTCGTGAGACTTCTGGCCGACGATCCGTCGATCTCGATCGACGAGGCCGTGGCGGCATCCGAGCAGCGGACGGGATACCGCAACCAGGCGCTCGCCAATTACATGAAGTCGTACGGCGTTCTCGATAATTCCGTCGAACACACGCTCGGCGTCTATTTCCATCAATGCGCCATCGCGATGTCGTGTCGCCAACTCGCCATGGCCGGCCGCTTTCTGGCGCTATCCGGGATCGATCCGTCGACCGGCCATTCGGTCGTCAAGGCGGAGCGCGCGCGCCGCATAAACGCGATCATGCTGACCTGCGGCCACTACGACGGGTCCGGCGAATTTGCCTATCGGGTCGGCCTTCCCGGCAAGAGCGGCGTTGGCGGTGGTATCCTCGCCATTGCTCCCGGCAAAGGCTCCATCGCCGTCTGGTCACCGGGGCTCGACGCCGCAGGAAACTCGCGGCTCGGCACGATCGCGCTCGAAACGCTGTCGAAAAGGCTCGGCTGGTCCGTGTTCGGCCAGGTGTCTTGAAAGAGCTCGTCCTCGGCCGGCATCCTCGCCGGCAACAAAACGCTTCCCTTATCGCTGGCGCGCCGTTCCTGCATCTTGGATGGCGGCATCGTGATACCAGCCGCTGCCGGCATCGATGATCGCGACCGCGGGGCGTTCCACGGCTCGGCGCGCGACGGGTTGCGCGCTGCCCTTGACGGCGCGCCGCTCAATGGGGAACTGGATAATCTTCGCGGTCTGCCGCGGCGTGATCTCGGTCATCCTATTTGTCCTTTTTCCTCGCACATCGTTTCAGTTTCTTGCGCTTCGTATCGACGATGGACTCAGACATATGGTGAAGCCGTATATCTTTTAAACAGATTGCCCGGAAAATATCAAATTTGCCCGCATTTTAGGCGCGATGTTTTGTGCTCATTTGTATAGCAATTGCTGTGTGCCGAATGACGTAGGTCGTTGTTGATCGTCGTCAGTGGTCCACGGGAACGTGCATGTTCGGATTTTTCAGCCGTTGGCGCCGGTCGTCGAAGACGCCGCCGAGTTACTCTGCGGAGCCGACCACTTCCTCGCCGGCATCGCCGGTGCCGTCCCCCACGCCAGCGCAGCCGGCGGCCGTCGCAGCCGAGCCGCCGACGGGAACCGCGGCAACGCACCAATCCGCCATCTCGGGAACCTCAAAAGCTTCGCCGCCGCGCCAAGCCGTCGCGTCGGCATCGTTGCAGTCCACGGCGTCAAACGGAGAAAGGTCGCCCATGACGAAGTACAAGCTCGAGTACATCTGGCTCGATGGCTATGCGCCGGTGCCGAACCTGCGCGGCAAGACGCAGATCAAAGCCTTCGAGAGCTTCCCGACGCTGGACCAGCTGCCGCTGTGGGGATTTGACGGCAGCTCGACGATGCAGGCCGAGGGCCACTCGTCGGATTGCGTGCTGAAGCCGGTCGCGGTTTATCCCGACGGCGGCCGCACCAATGGCGTTCTCGTGATGTGCGAAGTGATGATGCCCGATGGCGTCACGCCGCATTCGACCAACAAGCGCGCCACGATCCTCGACGACAGCGGCGCCTGGTTCGGTTTCGAGCAGGAATACTTCTTCTACAAGGATGGCCGTCCGCTCGGCTTCCCGACCACCGGCTACCCGGCGCCGCAGGGCCCCTACTACACCGGCGTCGGCTACAGCAACGTCGGCGCGGTCGCTCGCGAGATCGTCGAGAAGCATCTCGACCTCTGCCTCTTCGCCGGCATCAACCACGAAGGCATCAACGCCGAAGTGGCGAAGGGCCAGTGGGAATTCCAGATCTTCGGCAAGGGCTCGAAAAAGGCCGCCGACGAAATGTGGATGGCCCGCTACCTGATGCAGCGCCTGACGGAAACCTACGGGATCGACATCGAGTATCACTGCAAGCCGCTCGGCGACACCGACTGGAACGGCTCGGGCATGCACGCCAACTTCTCGACCGAGTTCATGCGCACGGTCGGCGGCAAGGCGTACTTCGAGGCGCTGATGGCGGAGTTCGACAAGAACCTGCTCGACCACATCGCCGTCTATGGGCCGGACAACGACAAGCGCCTGACCGGCAAGCACGAGACGGCGCCGTGGAACAAGTTCAGCTACGGCATCGCCGACCGTGGCGCGTCGATCCGCGTGCCGCACAGCTTCATCAAGAACGACTACAAGGGCTATCTCGAGGATCGCCGGCCCAACTCGCAGGGCGACCCCTACCAGATCGCCTCGCAGATCCTGAAGACGATCGCCGCGGTTCCGACTGTCGCCAGCGCCGGCATGTCGGCCGTCGCCTGACGCGCTCATACCAGTTACGTCCGTGGCGGCTCGCGCGCCGCCACGGACGCTTTCGTTGACGGCCATTTCGCCGCCTGACGCCATCCCGCTGCGCGGTGACGTCCCGTCCGCTCCACCAACATTCCGATTTCTTTCGCGCGCCGCGCACGGATGAGCCTCGACGCCTGGCCCATGGGACGCTGCAGAGCCATCCCCGAAAATGGGTCGCCAAGGCAATCGCGAACGCGTACCGATTTTTTCCATCCGGCTCGCCAGGAAAGTCAGTAGTCTGGTTCGAGAACCGGAAGGACCATGCCCATGAAAGCCGTCGGCTACCGTCGCTCGCTCCCGATCACCGACGAGGCTTCGCTCGTCGATCTTGAACTGCCGACGCCGGATCTCCGGCCGCATGACCTTCTGGTCCGCGTCGAGGCCGTCTCCGTCAATCCCGTCGACGTGAAGGTGCGGGTGCGGGCGGCACCGCCCGAGGGGCAGGCGACGGTGCTCGGCTTCGATGCCGCCGGCGTTGTCGAGGCGGTCGGCTCGGCTGCCACCCGCTTCAAGAAGGGCGACGCGGTCTTCTATGCCGGCGCCATCGACCGGCAGGGCAGCAACGCCGAGTTGCAAGCGGTGGATGAGCGCATCGTCGGGCCGAAACCGCGCAGCTTGTCGTTTGCCGACGCGGTGGCGCTGCCGCTGACGGCGCTGACGGCGTGGGAACTGCTGTTCGATCGCCTCGGCGTGCCCTACGGGACCAAGACGTCAGGCGGCGAGATTCTGATCATCAACGGCGCCGGCGGCGTCGGCTCGATCCTCATCCAGATGGCGCGCCGGCTGACCGGGCTCACCGTGATCGCGACGGCCTCGCGACCACAGACGCAGGAGTGGTGCCGCACGATGGGCGCGCACCATGTCATCGACCATCGCGTGCCGCTCGGCGAGGGCCTCAAGTCGATCGGCATTCCGCAGGTGCGCTACGTCGCCGGCCTTACCGCCACCGAGCAGCACCAGAAAGCCATCGCCGAGGTGATCGCGCCGCAGGGGGCGTTCGGTCTCATCGATGACCCGAAGGTGCTCGACGTCGTCCCGTTCAAGCGCAAGAGCGTGTCGGTGCACTGGGAGCTGATGTTCACACGCTCGCTGTTCGCCACGCCCGACATCGCCGAGCAGCATCGCATCCTGAGCGAGGTCGCAGCCCTCGTCGACAGCGGCGTGCTGCGCACGACGGCGCGCGAAAATTTCGGCGCGATCACTGCAGCCAACCTGCGCCGCGCACATGCAGCCGTCGAGAGCGGCGGCAGCATCGGCAAGAGCGTGCTCGCGGGTTTCTGAGCGCGTGAATCGGTGCGCGTTGTGTGGTATCGATTGGGATCGTCGGCGATGTCGCACGCGACAGATCAACGCAGAGATCATATCATTGCCACATTGAAGCTTTGACATGAGGCGAGACGGGTTTGGGCGGGCGCGGGGTTGCGCGTCCGATTGCGGGTTGTTTGTGAGAGCGACCCGTCGTTTCGCGGCGGAACGGGAAGTTCAGGGGGATTTTAGTGTGCGTGCTCTGCTGATCGGCGACTGGTGTTTTCTTTTCGGTGGCCTCCTTCAATCGCCTGCAACCGTGGCCCAGGAGCGGCCGGCGCCCGCGGTGGCGCCCATCGTGCTGGCGCAGGTCCAGGGCAAAGCGCCGCGACGGGCGCTGCCGATACCGCCCAAGCCGGTGGCGGTGGATGAGGCCGAGCGGGCAGCGACCATCAACAACTGGACCGTCGGGCTTGCCGGCGGACTGCTCGAGGGCACGTTCATCCGCTACGCCGCCGATCTCGGCCGGGCCCTCGACGACGGCGACAATCTGCGGGTGCTGCCGATCGTCAGCTACGGCGCCGTCGGCAACGTCAGCGATCTCATCTATCTGAAGGGCGTCGATTTCTCGATCACCTACGCGGACGTGCTCGACCACTTCAAGAACGTGCTGAAAATTCCGGGCATCGAGAAGCGCGTCAACTACGTGATGCCGATGTTCCAGGGCGAGCTGCACGTCTATGTGCGCCCGGAGATCAACTCGCTGCAGGACCTGGTCGGCAAGAAGGTCAACTTCAACACCGTCGGCAGTGCCGCCAACTACACCGGCGGCATCGTCTTCGATCGCCTCGGCCTCAAGGTCGAGCGCCTCTTCGTGAACAACGCGATCGCGCTCGAGCAGATGAGGAAGGGCGAGATTGCCGCGATCATCCATGTGGTTGGCAAGCCCAACTCGCTGTTCACGAGCATCAAGCCGGAGCCGGGGTACAAATTTCTCCCGCTCGAGTTCAGCGAGAAGTTCGAGGACTACTATGTCCCGGCCGAGCTGACCAACGCCGACTATCCAAACCTCATTCCCAAGGGTGAGACGGTCCAGACGATCTCGGTCACGGCGCTGCTTGCCGTCTTCAACTGGAGCGCCAACACGAACAACGACCGCTACCGGCGCAGCGTGCGCTTCATCGAGTATCTCTTCGAGCGCTTCGACAAGCTGCGCCAGCCGCCGTATCAGCCGAAGTGGAAGGAAATGAACATCGCCGGCACGATTCCGGGCTGGACCCGGTTCCCGGCGGCGCAGGAACTGATCGACAAGGCCACAGCCAGGGCGGCGACCGGCAGCGTCGATCCGGCGCTGGCGCGGGCGCAGGCGGCGCGTGCGGCACCGCTCGATCCAGCCGAGCAGGATCGGCTGTTCCGTCAGTTTCTCGAGTGGAGCAAGCAAAAGCGATAGCGGCCGAGAAAGGAGCAGCTCGGTTGCCCGCCCAGAGCGTGGCGGGGGAGGAGGCGAGCGGTGCGAACGGGGAACGGCGCCGATCCATGGATCGGCGCGACGGGTCGGCGGGCTGGCGGGTTCGGTGTGTCCGTGAGGTCGGGTCGCGTGGCGCGCCAGGCAAGAGCCGGCGCGGGTGGGCGCTCGCGCTCGCGGTCGGCGTGGCCGCCGCACTCGGTGCGCAGCTCGTGAGTGACGGACAAGGGCTCGCGTTCAGCGCGCAGGCTCAGGCGCAGCAGCAATTCAATCTCAACGTCGCGCCGGTGATGCTGGCGGAGCCGGCCACCCGGAGCCCCTTCCCGATCCAGGTCGGCCCTTCCGACGCGCTGGTGAGGAACAGCTTCGTGCGCATTCGCGGTTTGCCGACCGCCGCCGTCCTTTCGGAAGGCCACTCCATCAGTCCAGGCGCCTGGGCGGTGCCGCTCGCCGGCCTCGCGAGCCTCGGCATCACGTTGCCGGTGGGGCTGCAGGGGCGCTGGGATGCGCTCGTGGCCCTGGTCACGATCGAGGGGACCGTGCTGACCGAAGCCAAGACGGTGCTGGTCGTCGGACCGGTGCAGCTCATCGCGCCGCAACAACAGCAGGCGAAGGAGCCGCCGAGAACCAGCGTTGCCTCGCTCGGCCCGTCGCAACCGGCGCTGGAGCGGGAGCCCGTGGCGCCGCCGAGTTCGAAAGAGCACGATCGCGCGATGGGCCTGCACGCCAAAGGCAAGGAATTGCTCGAGCAGGGAAATATCCAGCCGGCGCGGATGCTGTTCCGTCGCGCGGCCGATCAGGGCCTGGCCGAGAGTGCGCTCGCGCTCGGCAGCACGTACGACCCGGTGGAACTCGCCAAGCTCAAGGTGTTCGGACTGCAGCCCGACGTCGCGGCGGCGCGCCGGTGGTATGACAGGGCCCACCAGCTCGGCGCCGCAGAAGCGGCGGACCGGTTGCGTCGCCTCGACAACCGGTAGCGCTTTCCCGTTCCTGCTCCTATTGTTTCCTCGCTCTGAGCCACGTCCGTTTCTGTGCGGGGCGCGTGGGGTGCGTTGTGTGGATAAGACGCGGGGCGCGCTTGCCGAGGTGCGGAGGCTGTGGGACGCCAGCCGTGCCGGATTTGGCGCTAAAGCGTCGGACCTTAAATGCGACCCACGCCTGGGTCGGCCTCAAAGTCGCATTTAAGGTCCAAAGACGCTTTAGAATTGTAACGTTCAAAAGCAACTTTGGACTTGAAATTCACTCCCCACCCAGCCTCGAATTGAGGTGAATTTCAAGTCCGTTGCTTTAGGCGTTGTCCGTCGCACCGTTCGAACGGGCGGCGGCCTCAATTTTTCGGCGCGACGGCAGTAGGCTGCCGCGGAAAAGTAAATCGGGCCGATGGTCCGGCAACGACGCGGGCGACCGGGTCAAGGGAGGGAGCCGCAGGATGTCCGTCACAATCAAAAGCAGGGTTTTGCAGCGGAGCGCAGTCGTCGCCGGTGTCGTCCTCGGCGCCACGCCGCTTGTCGCAGCCGAGTTCACCTTCAATGAGAAGACGAACGCGGACATCGCGCGCAAGCTCGACATGCCCGTTTATTTCGCGGTGCCGGCGACCGCCCGCCTGACGCTGCCGAAATCGATCAACACCACCGACCGCCTCATCGAGTTCAAGCATCCGGAAGCGAAGGGCGCGTCGGGCGACGTCGGTTTGCGCATGATCGTTGCCAAGCGGTCGGGCTTCGGCCAGCGCATGGCGAAGAGCGGCCTCATTCAGACCGGCGACATCATCCTGACGTTCCGGCCCGAGTGGGGCGGCGGCGGCGCCTATCCGAACGTCCAGATGGGCGTCAGCCATACCGGCGTTGCCTACGTCAAGGACGGCGCCGTCCACCAGCTCGACATCCCGCTCAACGCCGAATACCTCGGCGGCAACTTCGCCGGCAATTTCGACAGCGAGCATTACCGGACGCTGAAGTTCATGCACATCATCCGGCCGCGCGGCCTGACGGAGGCGCAGAAGGCGACGATCGTCGCCTGGGCGACGCGGCTCAACGGCGGCGCGCGCAAGTCCTATCCCAGCCAGATCAGCTTCAACGATGATTACAACGCGCCAAAATACGAATCCGGAAAGCCGCTCGGCTTCGTCAAGCATCTCGCCCAGATCGGCCTCGGCCAGAATCCGCCGGGCCAGACGAGCATGTTCTGCTCGGAGTTCGTGTGGTCCGTGCTGGCGCTGCGCAATTGCGATCCCGCAAAGACCGGCAGATAGCTTCAACGGCGGCCGCGTCCCGTCCTGCGTCACGCCGATGATGTCGCCGATGCGCGCGACCGGCGACTTCTTTTCGCTGCGCACCCGCGGCGCCAATGCCGGCCTCTCCGAGGGGCCCCTTCTGGTCGTCGATGCGCTGAAGCTGCCGGCGAAGCAGCGCGATCCGCTGGTGGAGGGCATTTTCAAGGAGGATCCGAAGGTCCTGGCGAAGATGTCGGAAGGGCATCGAACCCTTGCCAAGTCGTTGACGCCCAAGTTCGAGCCGCTGGAGGAATACTACAAGATTGCGGTGGCCGGCGGGTGGCGTCGTGCGCAGACCTGGGTGGCCAGCGCGACCATCCGCAGGTCGATCCCCGACAACTATTCGCCGACGTCGTTTCTCATCAACACGCTGCTGCCGCGCACCAACAGCAAGCGGACGATGGACTATGTCGCGACAGTCATGTTCGAGTGATGGGGAAACGCTCGGCCATGAACCGTCGTGAACTGCTGATCGGCGGCGTGGCCGCTGCGGCCGCGCCGTTCTCGCCCGCGCTCGCCGGCGACAGCGCCGCCATCCCGATCGGGGACATGCACGCGCATCTGTTCTTCATCGGCCCGAAGCCGGCCTCGCGCCATCCGCTCGGCAAGATGCTGGCCGACGGCAATGCGACGCTGGTGTCGTGGTCGCTGGTCGGCGACATGCGCTGGATCAAGCCGTCGCCGACCGGGCTGCGCCAGAAGCGGCGCGCCCAAGCGTGGTGACGCCACGAGCTGGTTCAAGGAAGAGGTCGCGCGCGTCACGCAGCACGCCCGCGAGCAGAAGATCAAGATCGCGACGACGCCGGCGGACATCGACCGCGCGCTCAAGGGCGAGCCGCATGTCGTGCTGTCGGTCGAAGGGGCGAGCTTCCTCGACGACGGCATCGAGAGCCTGAAGGTGGCGTACGATGCGGGCATCCGCCATATCCAGCTCGTCCACTTCGTGCGCAACACGATCGGCGATTTCCAGACCGAGCCGCCCACGCACAACGGGCTGACCGAGTACGGCCAGCAGGTGGTCAAGGAATGCAATCGGCTCGGCATTCTCGTCGATCTCGCGCACTGCACGAGCGCGGCGGTGGAGCAGGCGCTGGCCGCGTCGACCGCGCCGGTGGTGTGGTCGCACAGCTCGGTGACGAAGGGCAGGCCTTTCAAGCGCAACGCGGATTGGATGAAGCGCCAGCTCGGCATGGAACAGGCCAAGGCGATCTCGGCCAAAGGCGGCGTGGTCGGTCTGTGGGGGCTCCGGTCCGATGTCGGATCGACGGCCGAGGCCTATGGCGATCGCGTGCTGGAAATGGCGGGGTGGCTCGGCGACGACCATGTCGCATTCGGCACGGATATGAATGCGGTCGCCAACTCGCCGGTCGCAACGTACGCGGACGTGCGCCGCGTCGTGCGCCACCTGGAGAAGCGCATCGATGCAGCCCGCGTGCGCAAGATCGCGATCGGCAACTACGCCCGCGCGTGCTGCGCAGCGCCATGGATGGCGCCAAAGTGTAGGCGCTGGGGCGCTGCCGCCCATCACAAATGGGTCATATTTGGCGGCTCGCCCGCTGATTGCTGTGCGCGCGGGTTGACCCCGCCCGCCCTTGCTGCTGCTATGGCCGCGATTGAGCTAAAGCGTTCCGGCGCAATCAATCTGGGAGAGATGCCGAAAGTGGAAAAGATCCATATCGAGTTCACGCTGTTCTCGGCGTTCTATTCGCCGCTGATCTCGACGATGTCGGGCGGTTTCCTCAAGGCCGAAGGTCTCGACGCCTCGTGGTCGGTGGCGCCGCCGGGCGTCTCGGCGATCAAGGCGCTGGAAGACGGCACCGCGCAGGTCATCCAGACGCGCGCCGAGCCAGGGGTTCACGTCGCTCGCCAAGGGCGAGACGCCGGTCGCGGTGCATTTCGCGCAGATCAACGAGATGGACGGCTTCTTCATCACCGCGCGCGAGCCCGATCCGAGCTTCACCTGGAAGAAGCTCGAAGGCGCGGAGGTCGTGGTGTTCGGGGCCGGCCAGCCGCTCGCGATGTTCAAGTACGCCTGCCACAAGGCCGGCATCGACTTCGCCAAGCTCAAGTCGATCTACCCCCGGCGGCGCCGGCGACATGGACAAGGCGTTCCGCGAAGGGCAAGGGCCGCTACATCCAGCAGCAGGGCCCGTTCCCGCAGCAGCTCGAAGCCGACGGCGTCGGCCATGTCGTTGCGGAGGTCGGGCCGAAGATCGGGCCGGTCGCGTTCTCGAGCCTGGCTGCAACGCGCGGCGTGGCTCGGCTCCGACATGGCGAAGGCGTTCATGCGCGCCTACGCCAAGACGCGCGTCTATATGCTGGAGACGCCGGCCAAGGAGATCGCAAGGGCGGAGAAGTCCGTACTTCCCGAAGATCGACGAGGACGTGCTCGCGCGCTGCATCGCGACGTATCAGAAGCTCGGCTGCTGGACGCCGCATGTCGAGATCACCGAGCCGGCGTTCGAGGTGGCGCTCGACGTGTTCCAGCATTTCGGGACGCTGAAGGAGCGCTATCGCTACGAGCAGGTGTGCGCCGCGCCGCCCGCGACGGCCTGAAAACAAGAGAAACGAAAGCAGGAGGATCGAACCATGGCGAAGGATATCGAGGCGATCGAAGCGGTGGTGTGGACCTATCTCGACGGGCTGCACGAAGGTGACGCCGGCAAGATCGGCAAGGCCTTCCACGAGGGCAGCCACCTCTATTCGATGCACGAGGGCGGCGTCAGCGATCTGCCGCGCGAGAAGTGGCTGGAGATGGTCAAGGGCCGCCCGTCGCCGAAGTCGAAGGGCTTGAAGCGCACCGACCGGATCGTGTCGATCGACATGTCGGGCCCGGAGACGGCGTTCGTGAAGCTCGAGTGCTCGGTCCATCCGCGCTATTTCACGGACTACCTGTCGCTGCTGAAACTCAACGGCGGCTGGCGGATCGTGTCGAAGACGTTCCGGACGGATGTGCGGGAGTAGTGAAGCGCTTACAATTTCAGGCCCCGGTCTACCCCATTCATATCGTGGGTGGCCGGGGTTTGCTGTTTTATGGCGATCGATTTTGCCGATGTCCCGGCATGAATTAACCGTTTGCGGCACAGGAATTGCGTTGTGCCGCCCAAGGCCAGTAAACGGACGTAATCTAACGTGAGTTGAACGGCGAGCCCGCTTGCTAGTAGCAAGGATGCAACACGGGCTCAGCCGATTCGAGGGGACAGGACCGGATGTGCGGCATCGTTGGCATTCTGGGCACCAAGCCCGTCGCAGGTGAACTGGTCGACGCACTGCGCCGGCTCGAATATCGCGGCTACGATTCAGCCGGCGTGGCGACCGTCGAGAACGGCCACCTCGAGCGCCGACGCGCCGAAGGCAAGCTCAAGAACCTCGCCGAGCGGCTGACGCAGGAGCCCTTGCAGGGCCGGGCCGGCATCGGCCACACGCGCTGGGCGACCCATGGCGCGCCGAACGAGCGCAACGCGCATCCCCACATGACCGACAAGGTCTCGGTCGTCCACAACGGCATCATCGAGAATTTTCGCGAGATCCGCGACGCGCTGCGTGCCGAGGGCGCCGAGTTCAGCTCCGAGACCGATACCGAGGTCGTCGCGCACCTGATCACGTCGGAGATGCGCCGAGGTGACGGTCCGGTCGCCGCGACCGGCCGCGCGCTCAAGCGCCTCAGGGGCGCGTTCGCGCTGGCGATCATCTTCTCGGGCCACGACGATTTGATGATCGGCGCGCGCGAGGGGAGCCCGCTGGCGGTCGGCCACGGCGAGGGCGAGATGTACCTCGGGTCGGACGCAATCGCGCTGGCGCCCTTCACGAGCCAGATCACCTATCTCGAGGAGGGCGACTGGGTCGTCCTCCACCGCGGCGGCGCCGAGTTCCGCGATCGCGCCGGACAGAAGGTCGAGCGCCGCTCGATCACCTCGTCGGCGTCGGGCTTCCTGGTCGACAAGGGCAACCACAAGCATTTCATGCTCAAGGAGATCCACGAGCAGCCCGAGGTGATCTCGCACACGCTGACGAACTACATCGACATGACGGCCGGCCGCGTCGCGTTTCCCGATATCGGCATCGATCTCGCGACGATCCCACGGGTGACGATCTCGGCCTGCGGCACCGCGTATCTCGCCGGAATGGTCGCGAAATACTGGCTCGAGCGCTACGCGCGGGTGCCGGTCGAAATCGATGTCGCCTCGGAAATGCGCTACCGCGAGGCGCCGATGCCGGCCGGCGGCGTGGCGCTGTTCGTGTCGCAGTCGGGCGAGACGGCGGATACGCTCGCGACGCTGCGCTACTGCAAGGCGCAGGGCCAGCGCATTTTGTCGGTGGTCAACGTGCGCACGTCGACGATCGCGCGCGAGAGCGATGCGGTGCTGCCGACGCTGGCGGGGCCGGAAATCGGTGTCGCCTCGACGAAGGCGTTCACCTGCCAGCTCGCGACGCTTGCCTGCTTCGCGCTGGCGATCGGGCGCGCGCGCGGTGCGATCACGCCGGAGATGGAGCGCGAACTCGTGCAGGCGTTGACCGAGGTGCCGCGCCACATGGTCGGCCTGCTCCGCGAGGAGCAGCAGTACGAGGAAATGGCGCCGTGGCTCGCGAAAGCGAAGGACGTGCTCTATCTCGGCCGCGGCACCGCCTACCCGATCGCCATGGAAGGCGCGCTGAAGCTCAAGGAAATCTCCTACATCCACGCCGAGGGCTATGCGGCAGGTGAGATGAAGCACGGGCCGATCGCCCTGATCGACGAGAATGTGCCGGTAGTCGTCGTGGCGCCGGACGACGACCTGTTCGAGAAGACCGTGTCGAACATGCAGGAAGTGGCGGCGCGCGGCGGCCAGATCGTCCTGGTGTCCGATGCGAATTCGGACAAGGTCGGCTGCCGGGTCGCGACGCACCTCAGCGTCCCGAAGGTGCATCCGTTCGTGGCGCCGATGGTTTATGCGCTGCCGATGCAGCTCATCGCCTACCATACCGCGACATTCATGGGCACCGACGTCGACCAGCCGCGAAATCTCGCCAAATCGGTGACTGTGGAATAGTCGGGCAGCGGGGGATAAGGGGTGCCTTACATTTGCCGGGCGGGTGCGGTTTGTCATAGTTGAGCGAATGATGCGCGAATCGGACCTGGTCGAGGGGGGTCCCGGAGAGATGTGATGCGCTTGCGCTTGGGCCTTGGTCCCGTGCTTGGTCCGTTGGGGGCCGCATTGCTGCTGGCGGCGGCGCTGCCGCTTGCCGATGCGAGCGGCTGGATGGGCGGGGCTCAGACCGTGGCAGCCCAGAGTGCGCCGCCGTCGCAAGACCGCAAGGCCGGCGCCAAGCGGCCGGTCGCCAAGGCAAAAAGCAAGGATGCGGCGGCTGACGGCAAAGGTGTGCGCGCGCCGGCCGAGACCGATCGTCTGCTCGATACCGCCGCCAAGTCGCTCGCGGAGGGCAATGCGGATGCCGCCATGACGGCGCTCGACGGCATTCTCACCGGCGGTGGCCTCGCCAACAATCATATGGCGCGGGCGCTCTACCTGCGCGGTATCGCCCATCGCAAGAAAGCCCGACAGGCCCAGGCGATCGCCGATCTCACCAGCGCCATCTGGGTGAAGGACGGTCTCAGCGACGCCGATCGGACGGCGGCGCTCAAGGAGCGGGCCGAGGTCTCGCGCGAGATTGGCGTCGCCGACGCCGGCCCGCCGTCATCCACAGGGTCCGCCACTCCCGCACCTGCAGCGCCGGCAGTCCAGGCGCCCGCGGCACAGACCGGCTTGATCGGCGTCCGCCGCCGGGTGGCGGGGCTGGTATCTCGGAAGGCGGTTTTCCGCGCGTCGAAGAAGCGGCGCCGCAGCGCTCGCCACCGCCGCCGCGTTCAGCGACCGAGGCGCCGTCACGACCAGAACCGGTGGCGCAATCGGGTTTGATCCGGCGTCCGCCGCCGGTTGGCGAGCCCGGTCTCTCCGAGGGCGGATTTCCACGGGTCGTGGCGACGGCAGCACCCAGCGCGCCGCCAACGGCGCCACCCGTCTCACCGCCAGCCGTCTCATCGCCGCCGCCAAGCGCGAGCAGCAGCGGCGATCGTGTTCCGGCGAATTCCGGCAAGGCGACATCGAGCTGGGACAGCAGGACCTCGGCCGTCCCCAGGGATGGCCGGGTCGCGCTCTCCGAACCGCCGAAATCGCGCGCCCCCGCGCCGCCGCCGGGCGAACCCTCCAATTCGGGGGGCGGGATCGGTGAGTTCTTCACCGGTCTGTTCGGTGGAGCGCCCGCGTCCTCGCCGCCTCCGAAAGGGGCGACCAAGTCGGCGGAGGCGCCATCATGGTCGACCTCGGTTCGGTCGCCAACGGCCCGCCGGGCGGCCGAAAAATCGCCCGAGAAATCGGTGGCCGTCGTGACCAGCGCCGCGCCGCCGGCTGCGCATCGGGCGCAGGGCGCCTATCGGCTCCAGATCGCCGCCGTGCGCAGTCGTACCGAGGCCGAGGCGGTGGCGGCGCGTGTACGCAAGGAGCATGGCCGCGTCATCGGCGCGCACAAGCTCGAAGTCGACGAGACGGTATTCGGCAACATGGGCACGTTCTACCGTGTCCGCCTTGGGCCCTTTGCCGCCGTCGACAAGTCGAAGGCCCTTTGCGATCAGCTCCGCACCAAGGGCTACGACTGCCTCGTGGTGACGCAGTAGTCGCCGGTATTACCGCGATCCGCCGCGCTGGTTGAGGCGGTCTCGCAGTGACCGCAGCGCGCTCGAAGCTTGCGCCGGCGCAGGTGTCGCGGGAGGCTGGGGCGCAGCCTGAGTGGCGGCCGGCGTGTGCCCGTTGACCGGATGTTCGCTCGCCAATCGCGGGCGCCCCGCATCGCGCGAATTCGTCTCCGGGCCAGCCGGATAGCGCCGCGCGGCCGGCTCCAGGGCGGGCGGGGGCGCCGGTGCCGCCGAGCCGCCGCCGGGCGTCGTCAGGCCCATGGCGTCGGCGAACATGGCGGTCGCCTGACCGGCTTCGGCGCCGCTGATCGAATAGCGCCACTTGTCGACGATCTGTTCGAGGAAGCCGGTGTCGGTGCTCGGCTTCTGCCACATCGTCGTGAACATCGCCGATGAGCTGCGCGGCATGGCATGGGCAGGAAGGTCGTCGAAGCGGATACGGACCGGCAGCGTCACGCCGTCGCCGAAGGCGATCGCCTCGCGCTGGCCGAGTGCGGAAAGGAATTCGAGGAGGCCCGATCCGGTGTCCGAGATCGCCGATTTGACGATCGCCTGGTCGCGATCGTTGGACATGCGCAGCGCGAAGACAGTGTTGCACTGCGACAGGATCGTCGGATCGATCTCGGCCGGACGCTGCGTCACGATCGCGAGCGAGGCACCGTACTTGCGCCCTTCCTTGGCGATCTTCGCAATCGCCCGTTTGCAGGGCTCGAAGCCAAGAGCCGGGTTCGCCGGCACGTAGCGGTGCGCTTCCTCGCAGACGATCGTCACCGGCACCTTGCCTTCACCCCACAGGGCGAAATCGAAGGTCATCCGGCACAGCACGGAGACGACGACGTTGACGATTTCGGTCGGTAATCCGGTGAGCTCGAGGATGGTGATCGGCTTGTTCTCCACCGGCACGCGGAAGATGCGGCCGAGGATCTGCGCCATGCCGTCGTAGACGGTCAGCGAGCCGAACATGAAGGCGTAGCGCGGATCGAGCGAGAGCATCTCGATGCGCGTTTTCAGATTGCGGTACGGCGCGACGTCGCGCTTGTTCTCGAGCTTGCCCATGCGCTCGTCGAAGAGCGAGGTGAGGTCCGACAGGCGGTAGGGGACGGGCGTGTCGACCGTGAAGCGGCTGGCGTCGATGGCGCGGTTGCGGACGACCTGGTTGTCCTTGCTGCGGCCGGTGCTGTAGCGGCTCTTGGCGATCGGGATCAGCTCCTGGAGGATCTCGATCTCGTGCTTGCGCTCGGCGGGATCGCCGATCACGACCTCGAGCAGTTCCTCGAACGTCAGCAGCCAGAACGGCAGCTGCATGTTGCGCGGCGAGATCACCTCGGCCCACTCGGGGAAAGCGGTCGCGTATTCGTTGTGCGGGTCGAGCAGGACGATGTGCGCCTGCGGGTTCTGCTCGAGGATCGCGCGCAATATAAGCGCCGTCGTGCAGGACTTGCCGGTGCCGGTGGTGCCAAGGACGGCGAAATGCTTGCCGAGCAGATCGTCGACGCGGACCATCGCGGGGATCGAGTTGTCCTGGCGGATGCAGCCGACGCGAACCGACCGGCTCATGTCGCCGCAGAAAGCCTGCTGCAGCTCGACTTTCGAGGCCACCCGGACCCGGTCACCGAGGCCTGGATAGATCGTGACGCCGCGATTGAAGTAGCCGGACATGCCGTCTTCCGATCGCCTGAGCTCGCCGACGAGTCCGAGTTCGGCGATCCAGATCTCGCCTTCGCCTTCACGCTGCGCCGGCACCGGCACGCTCAGGGCGGAGACGATGGCGAGCACGATCGTCTCTGCGGTCTCGATCGCCAGCAGGGTGCCCATGTCGGGGCGCGATGCGATGTCCCGGATCGGCCTGCGGGTATCGTTGTCGAGCAACACGATGGCTTTCGCCCCCGTCACCGAGACGATGCGGCCAATGGACGGATCCGCGCCGGGTGCGGCCTGAGTAGTTGGACTAGACGTCAGTGCCATCTGATCTGCCTCGGCTCGGATGCTTCAATTCGCAATCGGTTTCAGTGTCCGCCGGATGCGGGGTATCAACTGTCGCTGGAATCTTCCTGTGTCGGGGGCAGGCACACGATGACTTCGGTGCCCTGGCCCTTGACGCTCTTGATGACGATGCTGCCGCCGTGAAGTTCGACCAGCGCCTTTGCGATCGGCAATCCGAGGCCCGAACCTTCGCGCCAGCGCGACCGGCTGGCATCGACCTGGCCAAACGGGGCAAGCGCGACGCGGATCTCTTCCTCGGTCATGCCGACGCCGGTGTCGGCGATCGAGACCACGATATCGCCGGAGAGTGCGCAGGCCGCGTCGATCCTGATCGTGCCGCCGGAGGGCGTGAACTTGACCGCGTTGCCGATGAGATTGGTGAAGGTCTGGCGCAGCTTCTGCTCGTCGCCCTGCATGACCGGCAGGTCGTCGGCAAGGTTGCACACGAGGTTCAGCCCGGTGTCATTGATCTGCCTGGAGAAGTGCATCAGGCAGTCGTCCAGGCTGTCGGCGATCTGGACGTCGGATGGATCGAGAATGAAGCTGCCGCTGTGGAGCTTCGAGATATCGAGGATGTTGTTGATCACCGTCAGCAGGTGCGTCGCCGCGTCCTGGACGAGAGAGGCATATTCGACGATGTCGTCATCGCTGAGTTTGCGGTTCTCGTGCTCGGAGAGCAGCTTCGAGAACCCGAGCACGGAGTTGAGCGGCGTGCGCAGCTCGTGGCTCATGTTCGAGATGAATTCGGACTTGATCTTCTTGGCGAGCTGGGACTCGAGCTTGGCCGACCGCTCGGCGTCACGGGTCCGCTGCCGCAGTACAGCCTCGCTGAGGCCGACCGCGTAGTTGCCCATGAGGGTGCTTGACAGCCCCACTCCAATAACCGCGTTCAGCATCGCGGGCTAGCCCCTCGCCGTTCGATGAACGTGTCAACAATATGGGCGAGAGCATAAGCATCGGTTAACGAGATGCCCGATGCGCCGTGGAGCCCTTATGAAGGTAAAGTCCTGACACGTAGCGATTTATTAATGATCGCCGGCGCAACGCGGAATAGCGCGAGCTAAATGGAACGGGTACTTCTTATGCCTCAATCCAGAGCATCGCTTTCGGGTTCCTGGGCGCGTCGAATTCGAACGTGAGGCGCCACCTCAACTGCGGGGTGCGCCGAAAGACCAAATCGGCATACGCGACGCCGCCTGCCGCAATTCGGTCTGACAGTTCGTGCCGTCGCGGTATAGTTGGGCTGTTCCAATAAAATAACTAACGGAGGAAACAAGAATGCCGATTCTCAGGTTCGTGCTCTGCCTTACTCTCCTAGTGTTCACAACGGGTGCTTCTGCGCAGGACCGGCGTCCCGAATACGGACCGTCGATTGACCTCACAGCGGCGAAGAAGATCGCCACAGGTATCATAGCCGAATGCCAGAAGAACAGTTGGAACGTCGCCGTTGCGATCGTGGATACTCATGGATTCCTAATTTATTTCGAGCGCATGGAGAATACGCAGTACGCCAGTGTGGAAATTGCTATTGGCAAGGCAAAAGCTGCTGCTACCTATCGCAGGACTACTCGCGTTTTTGCTGACGCGATTAACAAGGGCAGCCCAGCAACGGCAACTCTTCCGGGGGTATTCGCGTCACCGGGCGGAGTGCCGGTCATGGTCGACGGTAAAGTCATTGGGGCCGCGGGAGTGAGTGGCGTCACTGGCGATCAGGACGAGCAGTGCGCCAAGGCGGGTATGTAGGCCCACGACGGTGGCAACGGGCTCCCCATTCGGAGCCCGTTTTTGCCTGCACCTGCCGCGGTATCCTATGCGGCAGGCGTAGCAGGCTGGGCGATGGCGCGGAGGCGCCGTGCGGCTCGTGCGGGGGCGCAAGTTGTGCTAGAAATTCTGGCAAATCGGCCCCATCTCCAATGTCAGAAGGTGGCGGCTGCAACATTAAGCCTGCCTGAAGGCGGGTATGAGGAACACTAGATGTCGAGTGAAAAGGCGGGCCCAGGGAGTGCCACAGGGGTGCTGCCGGCGGGCGCCAAAAGCACTGCTGGCGGCGACCTGATCGACCCGTTCGGCCGGCACGTCAGCTACCTTCGCGTGTCGGTGACGGATCGCTGCGACTTCCGCTGCGTCTATTGCATGTCCGAGCACATGACGTTTCTGCCCAAGAAGGATCTGCTGACGCTCGAGGAACTGGACCGGCTGTGTTCGGCGTTCGTCGAAAAGCGGCGTCCGCAAGCTGCGCATCACCGGCGGCGAGCCGCTGGTGCGGAAGAACATCATGTGGCTGTTCGAGGCGCTGTCGCGCCATCTCGAGAAGCGGCGCACTCGAAGAACTGACGCTGACCACCAACGGCAGCCAGCTGCCGAAGTACGCGAAAGCGATCTCGCCGACTGCGGCGTCAAGCGGATCAACGTCTCGCTCGACACGCTCGATCCCGACCGCTTCAGGGCGATCACGCGCTGGGGCGATTTCGGCGGCGTCATGGAGGGCATCGAGGCGGCCGAGAAGGCGGGCCTCAAGGTCAAGATCAATGCCGTCGCCCTCAAGGGCGTCAACGAGGACGAAATCGAGGACCTGCGTGCGCTTCGCGCATGGCCGCGGCGCCGACCTGACGCTGATCGAGACGATGCCGCTCGGCGATATCGACGGCGACCGCACCGACCAGTACTTGCCGCTGTCGATCGTGCGGGCGCGGCTGATGGAGCGTTCACGCTGGCGGACATCCCGCTATCGCACCGGCGGGCCGGCGCGCTATGTCGAGGTCCAGGAGACCGGCGGCCGGCTCGGCTTCATAACGCCGATGACGCACAACTTCTGCGAGAGCTGCAACCGCGTGCGCGCTGACCTGCACGGGCACGCTCTACATGTGCCTCGGACAGGACGATGCGGCGGATCTGCGCAGCCCGCTGCGGGCTCCGAGCAGCGATGACCGCTCCTGCAAGCCGCCATCGACGAGGCGATCGCGCGCAAACCCAAGGGTCACGACTTCATCATCGACCGGCGCACCAGCCGTCCGGCGGTCCAGCGTCATATGAGCGTGACCGGCGGCTGACCGCCGGGGCTAGCATGGCGCCGCGTGGCAGGGGTGAATCAGGGGTGGGCGGAGCCGAGCGGGGCGCGAGTCCGGGTCAGGCGGCGGATCGAGAGCGGGCCGCACCGGCAATAGCGGCCGGCCAACGTGCGAGAGCCATCCCGGCCATGATCGTCGCCATGGCGTCGTTTGCCTGCGGCGACACGCTGATGAAGCTCGCGTCGATGAGCCTGCCGACCAGCCAGCTGCTGTTCATCCGAGGCAGTTTCGTACTTTGCGGTGTCGCTTGTCGCCTGTTTCACTGGTCGGCGCCTTCGGGTGCTGCGACATGCCTTCGAGCGCGCCATGGTGGTGCGGCGGTCGGCGACATCGGCGGCGGCTGGTTGTTCCAGATGGCGCTCGCCCGCATGCCCTATGCGGACTGTAACGGCCATCGGCCAGCTCGGCCCGATGACGATGACGGCGGCCTCGGCCCTGTTCCTCGGCGAGCGGGTGGGCTGGCGGCGCTGGACGGCGACGGCGGTCGGGCTTGCTCGGTGTCGTGATCATCATCCGGCCGGGCGCGGTCCGCATTCAGCTGGTGGGCGCTGGCCGGCATCGCCTCGGTCCTGTTCACGACGGTCCGCGATCTTTCCACCCGCGCATCGACCGCCGGGTGCCGCCATCCTCATCATGACGCTTTCAGCCGGCGCGGTGACGGTCGCCGGCCTTGCGGTCGCGCCCTTCTCGAACTGGCACTGGCCCGATCAGGTGCTGATGGCGAAGCTCTGCGGCGCGGCGATATTCAGCCTGCTCGGCCAGCTCGGAATCATCATAGCCATGCGCACCGGCGAGGTGTCCGCGGTCGTTCCCTTCCGCTATACGATCATTCTGTTCTCGATTGTCTCGGGCGTGCTGGTGTTCGGCCACTGGCCGGATGCACTCACGTTCCTCGGCATCGCCATCGTGGTCGGTGCGGGCCTCTATACGTTCTACCGCGAGCAGACGCTGCGTCGGTTGAAGTCATGAAGGTGTCGGACCATATGGACCGGCGCCCAACAAGCATGAAAATGCCCCGCCCCGAGCGGGCATAGGGAGGCACGAGGTGGGTATCGGGCAGTCGGACGGCAGCGCGGCGTGCGCGCCCGCCGTCGCGCAGGTCGGGGCGGATGCGGGGTCGGGTACGGAGGCGCGCAACAATCTGCTGGCGATCGCAACGGTCATCAGCGCCGGCTTCTTTCTCATTTGCGGGGATGCGTTCCTGCGTGGACCGTCGGCCGAGCTGCCGCTCGGCAAGCTGGTTGCCGGGCGCAGCATCGTCGCGTGCGCGTGCTTGGCTCTCGCGGCATGGTGAGCGAGGCGTGCTGCGGCTGGCACCGCGGCCTCCACTCCATGGCGATGGTCGTGCGCATTCTGGCGGAGATCGGTGCGGCCCTGTTTTTCATCGCGGCGATCCTGCGGATGCCGTTCGCCAATGCCGCGGCGATCCTCCAGTTCATTCCCCTCGTCACCACGGTGGCGGCGGCCTGGCTGTTCGCCGAACGCGTCGGGTGGAGACGTTGGTGCGCCGGCGCGATCGGATTGATCGGCGTCGGGATGGTCCTCCGGCCGGGGACCATCGGCTTCTACGGTGGTCGCTGGTCGCGGTGGCGGCGATGCGTGCATGGTCGGTGCGGGACCTTGCGACGCGCCGCATCGACCGCAGTGTGCCGACGCTGCTGATCGGCACGGTCTCGGCGGCCGGCTCGCGTCACAGCTTCGCGATGTTGCCGTTGGCACCATGGCCGCTGCCGTCGGCACGGGCGGCCGGGCTCGTTGCTGCGGGCGGCGTTTTCGTCGCGGCCGGATATCTACTGCATGGTGAGGCGATGCGCCTCGGCGAGGTCTCGGCGGTGGCGCCGTTCCGCTACGGCACGGTCCTGTGGGCCCTGCTGATCGGCATCGTCGTGTGGGACGAGGTGCCGAACATCGTCGCGGTTCTCGGGATCGCCATCGTCATCGCACCGGGCCTCGCCATGCTCGCCCGCGAACGCCGGCTGGCCCAGATGCGGGGCCGATCATGATCACCACGGCGGACCAATCGACGTCCAACATGCGCGCGATCGGCGCCATGCTGATGGGCAGGCGACCTTCACCATCAACGACGCGCTGATCAAGCTGGCGGCGGAGGGTATGCCCGGCGGTCAGGCGATTTTTCTACGCGGCGTGATGGCGTTTGCGGTTGCGTTCACGATTTGCGCGGCGGTCGGCGGCCTGAAATTTTCGACGCTGCGCGGGCAGGGAAAAATCCTGACGCTGCGCAACATCGGCGAGATCGGCTCGACGCTTTTCTATCTGAGCGCGCTCTTTCATCTGCCGATCGCGACGACCACCGCGATCCTGCAGTTCATCCCCCTGGCGATCACGGCATCGGCCGCCATTTTCCTCGCCGAGCCGGTCGGCTGGCGGCGCTGGCTCGCGACCGCCGTCGGTTTCCTCGGCGTCATGCTCATCATCCGGCCCGGCAGCGACAGCTTCAGTGCCTATACGCTGCTGGCGCTGACCGGTGTCGGGTTCTCGGTCCTGCGGGATCTGTCGATGCGGCGGATCAGCCACCAGGTGCCCGCGATCCTGCTGATGACGATTCGGCCGCCACCGTGACGATCGCGGCAACCGGCTTCGCGCTGTTCGAGACGTGGGTGGTGCCGCAACCAAAAAGCCTGGCGCTGCTCGCCGGCGCGGCGGTGTTCCTGCTTGGCGGGTACTATTTCATGGTCGATGCCATGCGCTACGGCGAGGTGGCGGTGGTGTCACCGTTCCGCTACTCGGTTATCCTCTGGGCGATCCTGGTCGGCATCGTGATCTGGGGCGAATGGCCAGACGCCATGGCGTTCCTCGGCACGACGATCGTGACGCTGGCTGGGCTCTTACACTTTCATGCGCGAGCGCAAGGTCAAGGCGGTTTGGCGGCACGCAGATAACACCCAGGGATCGATGGGCACAGCAAAGGGCCGCACCAATGAAGCATGACACGGAGCAAGACGGGCCGCTCGCCGGGCTCAAGGTCATCGATTGCTCGACGGTACTCGCCGGGCCGATATCGGCGATGGTGCTGGCCGATTTTGGTGCCGATGTCGTGAAAATCGAGCATCCGGAGGGCGACGCGCTGCGCAAAATGGGGCACGCCAAGGATGGGCACGGCGTGTGGTGGAAGGTGACCAATCGCAACAAGCGGGCGATCTCGCTCGATCTCCACGACGCGGAGGACAAGGAGGCGTTATTTGCGCTGGTCAAGGATGCGGACGTATTGGTTGAGAATTTTCGCACCGGCACGCTGGAGAAGTGGGGGCTCGGATGGGATGTGCTCTCGAAGCTCAATCCGCGCCTCGTGATGTTGCGCGTGACGGGGTTCGGCCAGACGGGTCCCTATCGGTTCCGACCGGGTTACGGCACGGTGGCGGAGGCGTTCTCGGGGTTTGCGCATATCACCGGGCAGCCGGACGGACCGCCGACGCTGCCGCCGTTCGGGTTGGCGGACGGGGTTGCTGCCTATCACGGGGTGTTTGCGATCATGTTCGCCATCTACGAGCGTGACGTGCAGGGCTCGGGCAAGGGGCAGTTCATCGACTTGGCGCTCTATGAACCGCTCTATGCCTGCCTCGGCGCGCAGACGTCGGCCTACGATCAACTCGGGATCGTGCAGAACCGTACGGGAAACCGCTCCGCGAACAATGTGCCGCGCAATGCCTACAAGACCAAGGACGGGCGCTGGGTGGCGCTGTCGACGGCATCGCCATCGATCGCTCGGCGCGTGCTCAACTTGTGCGGTGGCGAAGGGACGGCCGACGATCCGCGCTATGCGACCAACGTCGAGCGGGTGAAGCGGGCCGACGAGGTCGACGGCATGGTGGCGGACTGGATCGGCGCGCGCACGCTGAAAGAGGTGCTCGACGCGTTCGAGAAAGTGGAAGCGGCGATCGGTCCGATCTACGACGCGGCGCAGATCGTTGAAGACCCGCAGTATCTGGCACGGGAGAGTTTCACGACGGTCGCCGATGCTGATCTCGGACCGCTACGGATGCAGAACGTTTTCCCGCGGATGTCGCGCACGCCGGGCCGGATCAGGCATGCGGGGCCGCGGATGGGCGAGCATCAGGCCGAGGTGATCGGCGAATTGGTCGAGAGCGGGGCGCTGCCGGCGGAGGTCGCGGTGCGCCTGCGCGCGAAGGTGCCCGGCGCGGACGGCAGCCGCTGAGCAACGCCGCCCATCGCCGCCATTTGTTGCCCGCGGGCATCAAGTCGGCCGGCATGACGGCCGGCGACCGCCCGCGTTAACCTTTGATTAACCACCCGGCCGTCACCTTCTGTTAATACAAGCCGGATTCGCCGGTCGTGATGCGTAATTTCTGAAGCTCGCACCTCGGCTGGAGACGAGAGATGGCAGCGACGATACTTGAGTTTCCCGAGATGCAGGCGCCGCCGCGCGCGCGCAAGACGCGGCACGACCGCACCTCGGCCGAGATCGTGCTTTTCCCCGGCGTGCGCTACGAGCGCTGGGCGAACGAGCCGGCGAAGCACGAGGCCCCGCGCGTCGAGCGCGACCGTCTCCAGCTGATCGAATAGCCGCGCCCGTCGCCGGCGCTCACTGCGCCCTTGCCGGCCGCGGTGCTCCTGTGGCCAGATGCGGCAATCGAGGTCATGGCAAGGAGACCGGTCGATGTCCGATGAAGCCGTCGTCGCCCAAGTGGGGCCCTACCAAGTCCAGCTCGAAGCCGGAAAAGCCTATTTCTGGTGCCGGTGCGGACGTTCCAGCCGTCAACCGTTCTGCGACTCAGCCGGCCACAAGGGAACGTCATTCGTTCCGCTGCGCTTCGTCCCCGACAGCTCCGGCACCTTCAACCTGTGCGGCTGCAAGACCACCGACGACCAGCCCTTCTGCGATGGCGCCCACAACATGCTGTGAGGCGGCGGGCACGCGATCGCCTGTGACGGATGCGGCACGGAATGCCGGGATAACGGACATTCCCGGCGGAGTTGCATCACTAGAGCGTCGGACCTTAAATGCGACCCGCGCCTGGGCCGGCCTCAATGTCGCATTTAAGGTCCAAAGACGCTTTAGAAATCATAGGGTTCTAAAGCAACTTTGGACTTGAAATTCACTCCCCACCTGGCCTCGAGTTGAGGTGAATTTCAAGACCGTTGCTTTAGCGCGCTTTACACCGGGCGTGCTTGCCCGCAAGTCTTCGAGGACGTGGCGCGGGGCAGGGCCGTTTCGACGGAGCAGAGCGTCGCCCGTTGCGGCGTTGTCGCGCGCCGGCGGGGGCTGCGACGAATGGAGAGGACCGGGTGGAATACTTCCTCCAGCAGCTCATCAACGGCCTGACGCTCGGCTCGATCTACGGCCTGATCGCCATCGGCTACACGATGGTGTTCGGCATCATCGGCATGGTCAACTTCGCCCACGGCGACGTGTTCATGCTGTCGACCTTCATCGCCCTGATCGTCTTCCTGCTGCTGACCGCAGGTCGCTCGGCATCGGCTCGCTCGTCGCTGGCGCTGCTGATCGTGCTGGTCGCGGCATGGTCGTGACCTCGCTGTGGAGCTGGGCGATCGAGCGCATCGCCTACCGGCCGCTGCGCGGCTCGTTCCGGCTGGCGCCGCTGATCTCGGCGATCGGCATGTCGATCTTCCTGATGAATTTCGTGCAGGTGGTGCAGGGCCCGCGCAACAAGCCGGTGCCGCCGATGCTGAACGACGTCGATCACGCTGCCGATCGGCGCGAGGCGCTCGGTCACGCTCGTCGCTACAAGCAGATCCTGATCATGGTCGGTGACGGCGGTGCTGCTGGCGGGCTTCTGGTACTGGTGCAGCAGACGCCGCTCGGCCGCGCGCAGCGCGCCTGCGAGCAGGACCGCAAGATGGCGGCGCTGCTCGGCGTCGACGTCGACCGCACCATCTCGCTGACCTTCGTCATGGGCGCCGCGCTGGCCGCCGTCGCCGGCGTCATGTACATGGTCTACTACGGCGTGGTGAGCTTCGCCGACGGCTTCGTGCCGGGCGTCAAGGCCTTCACGGCCGCCGTGCTCGGCGGCATCGGCTCGCTGCCCGGCGCGGTGCTCGGCGGGCTGCTGATCGGCCTGATCGAGACGCTGTGGTCGGCCTACTTCTCGATCGACTACAAGGACGTCGCCGCCTTCTCGATCCTGGCCGTCACGCTGATCTTCATGCCCTCCGGCATGCTCGGCCGGCCCGAGGTCGAGAAGGTGTGACGCCATGGCGACAAGGCGGCGCGACGGCGGCGAGCGCGACAGGTCCGGCTCGCGATCGTCGCCGCGCGTCAAGGATGCCGGCCTGCCGGCGCTGCTGGCGCTCGGCCTGTGCGTCCCGATCGTCGCTGCTGCAGCACCGAGCAGGACATCTCCAACCAGCTGGTGCTGCAGCCGCGCTGGAGACTCGTCGCTGGCCTCGTGCGCCGTCGTCTTCGTCGGCCGGCTGCTTCTGCTCGCCGATGGCAGGCGCTCGCGGCCAGGCCGCCGCCGCGCCCAGTCCGCCCGGCGCCGATGCGCCTGCGTCCAGCGCCAGCCGCGGCGCCTTCGCGTCGGCGGGCTCGTGCTGCTGCTCGCCTATCCCTGGATCGCGCTCGGGCTCGGCGGCGGCCGGCGGCGCGATCAAGTGGATCGACAATTTCGGCATCCAGATCCTGATCTACGTCATGCTCGGCTGGGGGCTCAACATCGTCGTCGGCCTCGCCGGCCTGCTCGACCTCGGCTACGTCGCGTTCTACGCGGTCGGCGCCTATTCCTCGCGCGCTGCTCGTCCAAGAATTTCGGCTTGTCGTTCTGGCTCTGCCTGCCGCTGGCCGGCATCCTCGCCGCCTTCTGGGGCATCCTGCTCGGCTTTCCCGGTGCTGCGCCTGCGCGGCGACTATCTCGCCATCGTCACGCTGGCCTTCGGCGAGATCATCCGCCTCGTCCTGATCAACTGGGTCGACGTCACCGGCGGCTATGCCGGCATCTCCGGCATCCCGCGGCCGACCTTCTTCGGCATTCCCGTTCAACGCCACCGAGCACGGGCTTCGCCGCGACGCTTCGGCCTCGAGTTCTCGCCGCTCCACCGCACGATCTTCCTGTTCTACGTCATCCTGGCGCTGGCGCTGCTGACCAACTGGGTGACGTCCGGCTGCGCCGGCTGCCGGTCGGGCGCGCCTGGGAGGCGCTGCGCGAGGACGAGATCGCCTGCCGCTCGCTCGGCATCAACACGGTCAACACCAAGCTCACGGCCTTCGCCATCGGCGCCGTGTTCGGCGGCTTCGCCGGCGCCTTCTTCGCCGCGCGGCAGGGCTTCATCAGCCCGGAATCCTTCGTCTTCATGGAAAGCGCGATGATCCTCGCCATCGTCGTGCTCGGCGGCATGGGCAGCCAGATCGGCGTCGCCATCGCCGCCATCGCCATGATCGGCGGCACCGAGATCCTGCGCGAGCTCGACTGGCTGAAGGCAGATCTTCGGCACCGACTTCGATCCGACGCAGTACCGCATGCTGATGTTCGGCCTGGCCATGGTGGTGATCATGATCTGGCGGCCGCGCGGGCTCGATCTCGAGCGCGCCAGCCGTCCGTGTTCCTGCAAGCAGCGGCGCACGATTTCCGGCAGATCTCGTCAAGGAGGGCCACGGCTGATGCGCTGGGACGTCACGGCGCCGCTGCTCGAGGTCGAGCACCTGACGATGCGCTTCGGCGGCCTCGTCGCCGTCAACGACCTGTCGTTCAGCGGCCGGCCGCGGCGACATCACCGCGCTGATCGGCCCCAACGGCGCCGGCAAGACGACGGTCTTCAACTGCATCACCGGCTTCTACAAGCCGACCGCGGGCCGCATGGTCATGAGCCACACCGGCAATTCGGCGCCGGCCGATGTCGCGCGCGCTGACCGCAAGCGGCGACGCTTCATGCGCCACGCCGACAATGCGCTGTTCCTGCTCGAGCGCATGCCGGACTACGAGATCGCGGCCAAGGCCCGCGTCGCCCGCACCTTCCAGAACATCCGCCTGTTCCCCGGCATGACGGTGCTCGAGAACCTGATCGTCGCCCAGCACAACGCGCTGATGGGCGCCTCGGGCTGGACGGTTGCTCGGCCTGTTCGGCGCGCCGAGCTTCTGCCCGCGCGGAGAACGCGGCGGTCGAGCGCGCGCGCTACTGGCTCGACCTGATCGGACTTGACCGAACGCGCCGACGATCCGGCGGGCGATCTGCCCTACGGCGACCAGCGCCGGCTCGAGATCGCGCGCGCCATGTGCACCGATCCGGTGCTGCTCTGCCTCGACGAGCCGGCGGCCGGCCTCAATCCGCGCGAGAGCGCCGAGCTCAGCGCGCTGCTGCAAGACCATCCAGGGCGAGCACGGCACCTCGATCCTGCTGATCGAGCACGACATGTCCGTGGTGATGGAGATCTCCGACCACGTCGTCGTGCTCGAGTACGGCATCAAGATCTCGGACGGCACGCCCGAGTCGTGCGCAACGATCCCAAGGTCATCGCCGCCTATCTCGGCGTCGAGGACGAGGAGGTGGCGCGCGTGACGGGGAGCGAGCAGCCATGAGCGACGCGCTTCTGTCCGTCCGCGGCGTCGAGCCTTCTACGGCAACATCATGGCGCTGAAGGGCGTCGACATCGAGGTCGCCGGGCGAGATCGTGACGCTGATCGGCGCCAACGGCGCCGGCAAGTCGACGCTGATGATGACGATCTTCGGCAGTCCGCGGGCGCGGCGAGGGACGCATCGTCTTCGACGGACGGGACATCACGCGGCTCGCGACCCACGAGATCGCGCGCCTCCGGATCGCGCAGTCGCCGGAAGGGCGGCGCATCTTCCCGCGCATGACGGTGCTCGAGAACCTGCAGATGGGCGCCGAGCTCGACCGCCTGCGCACTTCGACGAGGATCTGGAGCGCGTGACCAAGCTGTTCCCGCGGCTGCAGCGAGCGGCTCGAGCAGCGCGGCGGCACGCTGTCGGGCGGCGAGCAGCAGATGCTGGCGATCGCGCGCGCGCTGATGAGCCGGCCGCGGCTGCTGCTGCTGGACGAGCCCTCGCTCGGTCTCGCGCCGCTCATCGTCAAGCAGATCTTCGACGCCATCCGCGAACTCAACAAGCGCGAGGGCATGACGATCTTCCTCGTCGAGCAGAACGCCTTTCATGCGCTCCGGCTCGCTCACCGCGGCTATGTGATGGTCAATGGCGTGATCACGATGAGGGGAGCGGGCAGGAACTGCTCGAGCGACCGGAGATCCGCGCTGCCTATCTCGAAGGTGGACGGCACTAGAGCCTGATCGTTCGAGGTGCGAGCGCTTGCGCGAGCACCGAGAGCGTGAATCAGAACTCTCAAACAAGCCGCTACCGGGAAGCGCGACATGCCTGATTGGCTCTACGATGCCGGCCCCAACGGACACTGGTACTTCCTGCTGGTGACGGTCGTCATGGGCAATCTTGCGGCCTACGCGACGGGAAGCGCGATCGCGGCGACATGGCGGCCGCGCTGGCAGCTCTTCATCTACGGCGTGCTGATCGCGGTCGCGGTCCGTTTCATCCATTTCGCGCTGTTCGAGGAGCCGTTCCTGGCGCCGCGCAGCTTCCTGGTCGATCTCGTCGTGCTGATCGCGGCGGCGGTCGCCGGGTTCCGGATCACGCGCCGGCGCCAGATGCTGGAGCAGTATGATTGGCTCGCGCCGTCAGCCGCCAAAGACGACGGGGGACAACCCGTGCGGCGCACCGGGAGCTGACACCGCGCCACCGCCGCTCAGTCCACGGCTTTCAAGTGCTTATCGATTGGGCGTGACTTTGCCCTTATTTCCGGGAATCCTGCCCGCACGGGCGGGGTCAATCGCCTGTAGCCGGCTGCGGCGACCGCACCGGCCCCATTGAGACAGAGGAGAGCCCTTGATGAACAAGCTGATGTGGTCTGGAGTGGCCGTCGCGGCGTCACTCGCGTTGACGGGCGCTGCGAGCGCTCAGATCAAGATCGGCGTCGCGGGGCCATTTACGGGGTCGAACGCGACCTTCGGCGCGCAGCTGAAGAAGGGTGCCGAGCAGGCCGCAGCGGACATCAACGCCAAGGGCGGCATCCTCGGCCAGAAGATCGAATTGTCGTTCGGCGACGACCGTTCCGATCCGAAGGAAGGCGTCTCGGTCGCCAACAAGTTCGTCGGCGACAAGGTCCGCCTGGTTCTCGGACACTTCAACTCGGGCGTTACGATCCCCGCGTCGGAAGTCTATGCCGAGAACGGCATCCTGATGATTTCTCCCGCATCCACCAACCCGCGACCTCACCGAGCGCGGACTGTGGAACACGTTCCGCACCTGCGGTCGCGACGACCAGCAGGGTGATGTGGCCGGCAAGTATCCTGATCAAGACCTTCAAGGGCAAGAAGGTCGCGATCGTCCACGACAAGACGACGTACGGCAAGGGTCTCGCCGACGAGACCAAGAAGTCGATCAACGCCGGCGGTTTGAAGGAAGTGCTCTACGAGGGCGTGAACATCGGCGAGAAGGATTTCGCGGCGCTGGTCTCCAAGATCAAGGCGTCGGGCGCGGATGTCGTCTACTGGGGCGGCCTGCATACCGAGGGCGGCCTGATCGTGCGCCAGATGCGCGACCAGGGCGTCAAGGCGCCGATGATGTCGGGTGACGGCATCGCGACGGACGAGTTCGCGGCGATCGGCGGCCCCGGCGTCGAAGGGACGCTGATGACCTTCGCGCCCGACCCGCAGAAGCGGCCGGAGGCAGCGGCTGTCGTCAAGAATTCCTCGCCGCCAACTTCAAGCCCGAGGCCTATACGCTCTATGGCTACGCGACCATCCAGGTGATGGCGACCGCGGCAACCCAGGCCAAGTCCACCGATCCCAAGAAGATCGCCGAGACCATTCGCGGAGGTAAGCCCTTCTCGACCGTCATCGGTTCGCTCTCCTTCAACAAGAAGGGCGACATCACACGGCCGGATTACACCATGTACACATGGAAGAAGGTCGAGGGCGACAAGATCACCTACGTCCAGAACTGAGCGGGGCTGCGTGACGCGGCCCGCGACGACAAACGAAAGGCAGCCCTCGCGGCTGCCTTTTGCTTTTGCGTGGTGGCTCGGCCTGCTGGCGGTCGCAGGGATCGCGCTCGCATTGCCGGCGGCGCTGCGGGCGCAGGGCGGCGACATACGCGTCGTCGCCGTCGATTCGATCCGCCTTGCCGATCCGTCGAGCGATGGTCGGCCGGACGTTTCGCGCCCGGTCGGCGACGCCATCGACGACATCGCCCGCAACATAAACCAGCGCGGCGGCCTGCTCGGCCGGCGTCTCGCCGTCACATATGAGAACGACCGCTGCGAGGCGGATGAAGCGGCAGCGGTCGCCGCCCGCGCCGTCGACCACGGGGCGCACGTCGTCATCGGTCACGTCTGCTCCAGCGGCGCGATCCGGGCGGCGGCGATCTATGCGCAGGCGGGTATCGTCATGATCGCAACGGGGCCGCGCCATCCGCGTCTGACGGGACCAACCGGGCGGCGCGGCATCTTTCGTCTCGCCGGCCGCGACGATCGCCAGGCGGAGAGTATCGCAACGCTGATCGCCGCGACCTTTCCCGCCGCGCGCATGGCGATCGTCCACGACCAGAGTCTCCAGGGTCGCGGCATGGCCGACGAAGTCCGGCGCAGTGCCATCGCCGCTAAGGTCGCAGCCTTGCTCGTCGCGCCCTACCTCACCGGCACCAAGGACTATGCCGCGCTCGTCGCCGAGATTGTCGACGCGAAGATCGACCTCGTCGTGTTTTCCGGCCAGCCGCTCGAGGCGTCGATCATCCTCGATCAGGCGCGCGGCGCCGGCGCTCGCATCGAAACCGCGATCGGCACCGACGTATTCGCCGCCGATGTACCGCCGGCCCGCCTGCTTGCCGCAACGGCCGAGTTCATCGTGATGCTGCCGTGGCCCGGGTTGGAGCCCGGCGTCGGCGCCGGGACAGGTGCCGGGGAGGTTGGTCCCGACGGCGCGGGCAAACTTGCCGGTGCGGCGCTTGAAATCTGGGCGCGGGCGGTCAATCAGGCACGCAGCCTCGCGGTCGATGACGTCGTTGCGGTGTTGGCGTCGCCGGCCGCATCCACCGGAGCCGGCATGATCCGCTTCGACGACAAGGGTGACGCCGTGGTGCCGTCGTTCCTCCCCCACGTCTGGCGCGCGGGGCGTTGGGAGTTGAGGAGATAATTTCTCCCGGCGGCCCGCGCTTCTTTCTTTGCCGCGGACGCCAACGCCTTCGGCTACTGGCGCCGCGGGCTGCCTCATGGTCGCATTTCCACCTTGCGGCCTTCGGCCGCTACAGAAGAAGAAGGCTCCAAATCTAAAAAAGGAGGGGGTTCGGGGTCTCCCCGAGCGGGGTTTGGGGCGGCAGACCCGCTCGCGCCCCGAAGCCGCACGCGTCAGCGGGAAAAAACTACACCACGCCCTTTTCCTTCGCGCCGGGCTTGGCGACCATGGAGCGGAGTTCCTCGTCGAGGCGCCCGGTCAGCGCCGAGAACTCCGGCGGCAAGGCGACGGCGGTATCGCGGAGCTTGGCGAGGCGGGCTTCGATCTTGGGATGGATGTCGGCAAGCTCGTCGGGATGTTCGCGCAGGCGGGCGATGAGCTTGCGGATCTCGGCGAGCACGGCGCGCGCGGCGGTGAGGCTGCGGACTTCCTCGATCTGGGCGTCGAGTTCGGGTTCGGCAGCCTTCGCGGGCGCCGATTTGATGGTGACGGTCGCGCTGTCGTCGTCGATTGGAGGGGACGATGGCGCGATACCGGCGGGGCGCGCGGCGGTCATCGCGGGTGCGTTGCCGCCCGACGGTTTGGCCGCAGTGGCCGGCACCTCGACGCTCACGCCCTCGATGCGGGTGCGCGCCTCCTCGCGAAGGACCCTCATCGGCTTGATGTCGGCGGCCTTCGCGATCTCGCGGGCGAGCGCGCTCGATTGCGTGACGATGCAGATCTGGCTGCCCGTGTCGCCGCCGCTGCCGGATCGCGCGATGAGGCGCGCCAGCGGCGGCAGGAAGCTCTCGTGGAGCCCGGCTTCGGGCTCGTTGATCGCGATGAGCGCGGGCTTGCGGTAGGCCGACAGCAGGGCGAGCAGGCAGATGTACTTGAGCGCGCCTTCCGACAGTTCGCGCGCCTGCAGGGGCCGCTCGATATCCGGGAGCCTCAGCCGGAAACTCGCCTGTCCGTCCGTGACCGAGGCCTCGAGGCCGGCGCCGGGGAATGCCTCGCGCAGCGGCGCCAGCAGGGACTCGGGATCGCGCTTGATGTCGAAGATCGTCGCCAGCGCCGAGGCGAGGTCGCGGCCGTCGGTGGCCAGCGCCGGCGTCGCCTGGCCGAGCGACGGCGCCCGCGACAGGGCATCCGCGGAGAGATCGAAGCGATCGTAGATGCGCCAGCCTTCGAGCAACTGGCGCACGTAGGCGACCTCGGGATAGCTGGCGCCGTCGCGGAATGCGTGCAGCGCCGTTTCCGAGGGCAGCAGGTGCTGCTTGAAGTGCTGGCGCTGGCCGCGGGCATCGCGCAGGCGCACCTCGGCGCCCTGCCGATGCATGACGATGCGCTCGCCCGAGCCATCGTCGCCGATGCCGATGTGGGCGAGCGTTTCCTCACGCACGGTCGGCTCGTTGGGCAGCGCCGCCTCACCCGGGGCCGGCGCCGCGATCTCGATGGTGTAGCGCAGCCCGGCGAAACGCGCGGTCAGCCGGACGCTGGTCGGCGCGGGGCCGCTCGCCGGCGTCGACCGTCCGGCCCACAGCACGCGGCCAAGCCCACCCTCGTCCGCCAGCAGCCGGCAGATCGCGCCGGCGGCCGCCGCCTGCAGCAGTTCGAGCGACCGCAGCATGTTGGATTTGCCGACGCCATTCTCGCCGACGAGGACGCTGACGCGGCCGAGCGGCAGCCGGACGGCGTGGAGCGACCGGTATCCGGCAACTTCACATGCGATGAGCTGCATGAGTTCTCCTCAGGCGCCGCCCAGCGGCGCAATTCATTTCGTTTGCGAACAACGACTTGCACCAATCGCATATCAATCGTCTCGCGGACTTCAAAAGGCGGCTTCAAGCGCCGGCGGCGGAGGCAGCGGCGCTGGTTGAGAGCGCGTGCAAAGAATGGCTCTGGTATGACGCTACGACTACGGAGAAATCGTGGCCAGTGGTTTGTCTGTGTGGCGTCACATTTACGCCCCGCGGCGGCATCGGCTACAACACCGTGGGACCTGACAATCGGGAGGCTGCGGCATGAAGCGCGTGTTGATCACGGGGGCTGCTGGCGAGATCGGCACGCGGCTGCGAGTGCTGCTGAAGCCGATTTATCCGGAGCTTGTCGCGAGTGACGTCCGCCGACCGGCCGATTTGCGGGCCGACGAGACGTTCGAGCAGGTGGATCTCGCCGACGCGGGAGCGGTCGACGACCTCTGCCGCGGCATCGACGGCATCGTCCACCTCGGCGGCAAGTCGATCGAGGGCACCTGGGAGGAAATACTCCAATCGAACATTATCGGCTGCTACAACCTGTTCGAGGGCGCCCGCAAGGCGGGCGTGAAACGCGTGATCTTCGCCTCGTCCAACCATGCGGTCGGCTTCCATCCGCGCGAGACGACGATATCCGGCGACGTGGTGCCGCGCCCGGACAGCCGTTATGGCGTGTCGAAGCTGTTCGGCGAGGGCATTGGTGCGATGTACGCCTACAAGCACGGGATCGGTGTCACGAGCTTGCGGATCGGCAACTTCGCCGATGCGCCGATTGACGTTCGTCGCCTGTCGATCTGGCTGCAGCCGGACGACCTCGTCCGCCTCATCCGTATCGGACTCGAACGGCCGGGCATTGTCTACGAGGTGTTCTACGGCATCTCCGACAACGATCGCGCGTGGTTCGACAACAGCCGCGCCGTCGCACTCGGCTACGCGCCCGAAGGCCGCAGCGAGCCCCATGCCGCAGCCGTCATCGCGGCAGAGCCGACGGACGGCAAGAGCCCGGTTGCCGAGTACTATCAGGGCGGCACGTTCTGCGCGGCGGAATATTCCGCCGACTTCGCGACGATCAAGAAAAGCAAATGAGGAGCTGAGCCCGTCATGCCCGAGATCAATGCCGAGCGCGTCCTCGCCGACCTGCGCACGCTGAAGTCGGTCGCCGCCTACAAGACCGGCGTGCACCGCCCGACACTGTCGGCCGCGCATGTGGTGTCGCTGCAGTGGCTCGAAGCGGAACTCGGCGCGATCGGTCATGACACGATGATCGACGGGATCGCCAACGTATTCGGCTTCTCGAAGGCCAAGGGGCCGAAGCTGCTGGCGGGGTCGCATCTGGAGAGCCAGAACCATGCGGGCTGGCTCGATGGGCCGCTCGGCATCGTCTATGCGCTCGAAGCCGCCCGCGCCATCCACGCTGACCCGGCCTTCGCCGACTGCGGCGTCGATGTCATTTCGTGCTGCGACGAGGAAGGCCACTTCGGAAGCTTCCTCGGCAGCCGATCGGCGGTCGGCGAAGTCGAAAATGCAGACATCGACGCCAGCCGAGATCGCACGAACGGCACGCGTCTGAAGGATGCGCTCGCGGCGGCGGGGTTTGCCGGCCGGCCGCGCCATGTCATCGATCCCAAGCGCTACGTCGGTTTCCTCGAAGCGCATATCGAGCAGGGCGATTGGCTGATCGTGAAGGATCTCACGATCGGCATCGTGACGACCATCGTCGGCATCCGCCAGTACCGCATCAACTTCGAGGGTTTCCAGAACCACGCCGGCACCACGCGGATGGCGGTGCGCCGCGACGCAGGCGCTGCCCTCGTTCGTCTCGCCGCCGCGATCGACGCGACGTTCCCGGCTCTGGCGGCGTCAGGCTCGGTGTGGACGGTCGGCCGGATCAACGTCATTCCCGGCGCGCCGAGCGTCATTCCAGGCGCCGCCGAGATGGTCTTTCAGACACGCGATCCCGACAACGGGGTGCTCGACCGCTTCGAGGTGGCCGTGACGAAGCTGGTCGAGGACGCAAACGCGAGCGGCCCGTGCAAGGTGACGATCGAACGCACCAGGCGCACCGAGCCGGCGGTCATGGCGCCGAAACTCATGGACGCCATTCGCGACGCGTCGGAGGCGCACGTGCCGGGCCGCCATATCGACATGCCGAGCGGCGCCGGTCACGACGCCATGGTCTTCTCGCGCCACATGCCGTCGGCCATGCTGTTCGTGCCCTCGATCGGCGGCATCTCGCACCACTGGACCGAGAATACGAGCGACGAGGACATCGTCATGGGCGCGCGCGTGTATGTGGATGCGGCGGCGAGGATGTTGAAGGGCTAACTCTTGCCGCGGTCCGCAACGCCTTCGGCTACTGCGGCCGCGGGTCGTACCCCTCCCGGTCGCATTTTCACCTCGCGGTCTTCGACCGCTACATTTTTTCCCCTTCTCCCCGTGCTTACGGGGAGAAGGGATTAGGTGGCGGTCGAAGACCGCGGGGGAATCTCGACCGAGAGGCAGCCCGCGGCGCGTGTAGGCGGAGCCGTACGCGTCCGCGGTAAGAAAGAGTCGAATGCAACCGTCGCTGCGCCAGCGCCGCTGCCGCGAGGCCGAGTATGCCGAGCACGGCCATGGCGAGGTACGCCTTGGCGCTGAATGGCCCGTAGAGCTGGCCGGCGAGGAGCGTTGCGCCACCCATGGCGATGCCGGCGGTGACGCTCGCCTGCAGCGCTTGCGCGGTGCCGGCGCGCTCGGGCGGAATGTTCTGGGCGATGAAGTGCACGGTGCCGATGTGCGTCGCGCCGAAGGTCAGCGCGTGCAGGACTTGCAAACCAATCAGCGCCGCAAGTGGTGGATCGAACGCCATCGCGATCCAGCGGACGATGCCCGCGACAGCGCCGAGCGCGATCAGCCCGAGCGGGCTCAGCACCTTCAGCACCGCGCCGGAGCGGGCGAAGAGCGCGACCTCGGCGATGACCGCGATGGCCCACAATACGCCGGTCCACGTCGGGGAGAGGCCGAGGCCGCGCCAGTGCAGCACGCCGTAGACGTAGAACACGGCGTGCGAGGCCTGGACCATGCCGGCTGAGGCGAGAAACAGCAGGAACAGCGGCGATGTGACGAGCGCTGCGACGTCGGCACGCGAGATGCGCGGCCGCGACGAACTGGGAGCGCTTCCGGCGCTTGCCTCGGGACGTGGCAGGCCGTAGGCGGCGAGCGCCGTCAGCGCGACCGCGGCGATGATCAGCCAGATGACGACGCTGCCGCTATATCGTTCGATGGCGGCGCCGCCGATGAGCGTCGCGACGATGAAGCTGATCGAGCCCCACAGCCGCATCCGGCCATAGTCGAGGCCCCGGGTCCGCACCGCGCGCATGGCGAGCGTCTCGGTGAGCGGCATGATGGTCGACGTCGTGAGCATCATGAGCGTGGTGAGCAGGATGATCGGCCACACGTGCGTGCTCTGCGAGAGCAGAACGGTGCAGGCGAGGCCGCTCCAGGCGAGGACGACGATCATGCGGCGGTGATCGCCGGAGCGGTCGGCGAGGTAGGCGACCATCGGCGTCGCAACGATGCGAACGAACAGCGGCAGCGCGCCGGCGATGCTGATCTCGGTGACGCCGAGGCCGCGCTTGTCGAGCCACAGCGGCAGAAATGGCGTCTGCAATCCGACGATCAGGAAGATCGCCCAGTAGAAGAAGGAAATGCGGGCGGCGAGCATGAGCTGGGTCTTCGCTATCAGCCGGCGGGCGCCGGCACGCCCCCTCAGATCTCGCCGTTGATGATGCGGGCGTAGCGGGCCGGATCGGCGTTGCCGCCGGAGAGGACGACGGCGACCGCGCGGCCCTTGGCGGGAACCTTGCCGGTGAGGATGGCGGCGAGCCCGGCCGCGCCGCCGGGCTCGAGGACCAGTTTCAAGTCCTCGAACGCGAACCGGACGGCAGCGGCGGCCTCCGCATCGGTCACCGCGACGCCGCCCGCCATCAGCGCCTTGCCGATGGTCAGCGTCAGCTCGCCCGGCGTCTCCGCCATCAGCGCGTCGCAGATCGAACCGGAGAGCCGCTCGTTGCGCTCGGGTTTGCCGCTTGCGAGCGAGCGCGCGAAATCATCGAAGCCGGCCGGTTCGACGGTCCATATCTCGGTCGACGCGCTGGCGTCTTTCACGGCGACGGTGATGCCGCTGGCGAGGCCGCCGCCGGAGACGTTGACCAGAACCGCGTCGAGCGCGACGCCGCGGCGCGCGATTTCCTCCATGATTTCGAGGCCGGTGGTGCCTTGGCCGGCGATCACATCGGCGTCGTCGAAGGGATGCACGTAGGCCGCCTTGCGCTCGGCGCAGAGCGCGCGTGCAATGGCGTCACGGTCCTCGCGTTCGCGATCGTAGGCGATGACGTCGCCGCCGAACGCCTTGGTCCGCGCGATCTTCATCGCCGGCGCGTCGGCCGGCATCACGATCGCCGACCTGAGGCCGCACAAAGTGGCAGCCGCCGCGACGCCCTGGGCGTGGTTGCCCGACGAGCAGGCGACGACGCCGCCCGGGAACGCCTTGGGGTCGACCTGGGAAATCTTGTTGTAGGCGCCGCGGAACTTGAAGGCGCCGACGCGCTGGAGGTTCTCGCACTTGAGGAAGATGCGTCCGCCGACGCGCGCATTGAGCGCGGGATGCTCGAGGAGGGGGGTGCGGATGGCATGGGGGGCGAGCCGGGTGGCGGCGGCGCGGATCATCTCGATCGTCACGGGGAGCGTCGGCATGGCAGATCTCTGGGGCTCTTGAGGGTCAGCGCGCACCCGATCCGGCGCGGGCGCCTGCTCCTTACACCACGCCGGGTGCCCTGGCCATTCGCACGATCGCCGAGCGGCCCATGGGGGAGATCGATTTGCGCCGTCTTACCGCTTAGACGGACCTTGATTCCGATATAGAAGGATTGTGTTGGATAAGTCTCGGTCTTGCCGTCGAGAGGCTGTACGGCTACCGCTGCGGGGGTACATCCACGGATGTCGACGATCGGGCATCCCGTGGCTAGGAGGAAGCACTATGGCGCGCCAGTATTTCGGCACCGACGGGATCCGGGGGCTCGCGAACACGGCGCCGATGACCGCCGAGATTGCGCTGAAGGTGGGCATGGCGGCCGGCAAGGTGCTGGCGCAACACGGTGGCCACCGTCTGCGCGCCGTGATCGGCAAGGATACGCGTCTGTCCGGCTACATGATCGAAAACGCGCTGATGTCCGGCTTCACCGCGGTCGGTGTCGACGTCTTCCAGCTCGGCCCAATGCCGACGCCTGCCGTGGCGATGCTGACCCGGTCGCTGCGCGCCGACATCGGCGTCATGATCTCGGCGTCGCACAATCCTTTCCACGACAATGGCATAAAGCTTTTCGATGCGAACGGCTTCAAGCTGTCCGACGAAACCGAGCTCGAGATCGAGGCGCTGATCGATGCCCCGGCCGCGACGCTGCTGGCGCCGGCCGATCGGATCGGTCGCGCCACCCGCATCGAAAGCGCCCAGGAGCGCTACATCGAGTTCGCCAAGCGGACGCTGCCGCGGAACCTGCGCCTCGACGGGATGCGGATTGTCGTCGATTGCGCCAACGGCGCCGGCTACAAGGTCGCGCCTCAGGCGCTGTGGGAACTCGGCGCCGAGGTCATCCGCATCGGCGTCGAGCCGAACGGTCTCAACATCAATGAAAAGTGCGGCTCCACGGCGCCCGAGCTGTTGCAGGACAAGGTCCGCGAACTCAGGGCCGATATCGGCATCGCGCTCGATGGCGACGCCGATCGCGTCGTCGTCGTCGATGAGAAGGCGAAACTCGTCGATGGCGACCAGCTTCTGGCTGTCATTGCCGAGAGCTGGCGGCGCCGCGGCCGCCTGCTGGGCGGCGGGGTCGTCGCAACGGTGATGTCGAACCTCGGCCTCGAGAAGTACCTCTCCACGCTCGGCCTCACCATGATCCGCACCGCGGTCGGCGATCGGCACGTCGTCGAGCATATGCGCAAGCACGGCTTCAACGTCGGCGGCGAGCAGTCGGGCCACATCGTCCTTACCGATTTCGCGACGACCGGCGACGGCCTCGTTGCCGCGCTCCAGGTGCTGGCGACGGTGGTGACGACGGGGCGCCCGGTGAGCGAGGTCTGCAATCGCTTCGAGCGGATGCCGCAGATGCTGCGCAGCGTCCGCTTCGCCAACGGCTCGCCGCTCGAAGACCGTCGCGTGGTGGCGGCGATCGAGGCCGGTCGCGCGCGGCTTGGTGCGACGGGCCGACTGCTCGTTCGCCCTTCGGGGACGGAGCCGGTGATCCGCGTCATGGCGGAGGGCGAGGACGAACATCTGGTCGCGTCGATCGTCGGCGACATCGTCGGCGCCGTCCAGGATGTCGCGCAGGTCGCTTGAAGAGCGGCGCACGACGTAGGTAGAGAAAGGGAGTGGCGTTGTGTCCGACGAGATTCTGACGAGCGTTGATGGCGGCGTGCTGACGGTGACGCTGAACCGGCCGGAGAAATACAACGCGCTGACGTTCACGATGTACGACACGATCACCGACATCTGTTCGAGCGTGCCGGCGGACGGGTCGGTGAAGGCGATCGTCATTCGCGGCGCCGGCGGCAAGGCGTTCGCGGCGGGGACCGACATCTCGCTGTTCCGCAGCTTCGAGACGCCCGCGCAGGGCATCGCCTACGAAAAGAATGCCGACAAGGTGTTCACCGCGATCGAGCGCTGCCCGGTGCCGACGATCGCGGCGATCACCGGCGCGTGCACTGGCGGCGGCGCCGGCATCGCCGCCTGCTGCGACATGCGCATCGCGACCCGTTCGATGAAGTTCGGGTTTCCGATCGCCCGCACGCTCGGCAACTGCCTCTCCGCGGCGACGCTCGCCCGCCTCGTCGGGGTGATGGGCGAAGCACGCGTCATCGATCTCATCTACACGTCGCGGCTGATCGAGGCCGACGAAGCGCTGCGGATCGGCCTCGTCAACGAGCTCGTCGACGACCATGAGGCGGTGATCGCGCGCTCCGACGCGCTGGCCCGCCAGATCGCCGGGCACGCGCCGCTGACGCTCCGGGTGACCAAGGAACTGCTCCGCCGCCTCCGCCATCGCCAGGCCGAGGTGGCCGACGACGACCTGGTCGGCATGGTCTACACGAGCGCCGATTTCCGCGAAGGGCTGGATGCCTTCCTGACCAAGCGCAAGCCGAATTGGCTGGGTCGCTGAGCCGACCGCCGGCTCCTATTGCGTTGCGAAATCCCGATCACTTTGTCCGGTCAAAAGCGCTGGCGGCGGTCACCGCTTGCCGTGACGACGGCCGGCGCGTAGTCTGCCCGCTGCCCAAACAGGACGCCGACAATGGCGCCGCTAGAACAAGGGCGCTCACTAGGGAGGTTACAGAATGACGCGAATCTCACGTCGCAAATTCATTGGAACGACGGGTGCGGGCGTGGTCGCCGCATCGTCGGGAGGGCTTGCAGGCATTCTCGCGACCGGCCGCGCGCCGGCGATCGCCCAGCAGACAACGGTGCACTGGCTGCGTTGGAACGACTTCGTGCCGGCGTGCGATGAGTTGCTGCGCAAGAAGCTGCTGCCGGAGGCCGAGAAGGCGCTCGGTATCAAGGTCCGCTACGAGACGGTGAACGCCAACGACCTCCAGCCGCGCATAACCTCGGGCATCCAGTCTGGCGCCGGCCCCGATTTGATCATGCTCTTCAACAACCATCCGCATCTTTATCGCGCCAGCCTCGCCGACCTGACCGACGTCGCCGAGGAGGTCGCCAAGGATCAGGGCGGCTACTACAATCTCTCCACCGCCAACTGCTCATCGGGCGGCAAATACTTCGCAATGCCGATGGCCCTCATCGGCGCCATGAACGCCTATCGCAAGTCGTGGTTCGACGAGATCGGACAGACGTCGTTTCCCAAGACCTGGGACCAGTACCGCGACGTGGGCAAGAAGCTGAAGGCGAAGGGCTATCCGATCGGCCAGTCGCTCGGCCAGTCGTTCGGCGATCCGGTGACGTTCGCCTACCCGCTGCTGTGGTCGTTCGGCGGCGCCGAAATCGACGACAAGGGCAAGGTCGTCATCAACTCGAAGGAGACGGTCGAGTCCGCCAAGTGGATGGCCGCCGCTTGGAGAGATGCCTTCGACGAGGGCGGGCTCGCCTGGGACGACTTCTTCGAACAACCGCGCGTTCCTCGCCGGCACGATCTGCTCGACGCTCAATGGCGCTTCGATCTACATCGAGGCTTCGCGCAAGCCCGAGCAGTACAAGCAGGCCAACGGCAAGCCGCTCAAGGACGACATTCTGCACGCGCCGCTGCCGGCCGGGCCGGCCGGGCAGTTCGGCTTCCACGCTTACAATTCGCACGTGATGCCGAGCTACTCGAAGAACCAGAAGGCGGCGAAGGACCTGCTGCGGTTCATCCATAAGAAGGAGATCTACGACCAGTGGTTCAGCACCGGGCTCGGCTTCTATACGCCAGGCACCAAGGTATGGGAGTCCCACGAGCTGTGGAAGAAGGACCCGATTATGGCGCCCTACGCGGTCGCCGGTAGTCAGGGATTGACGCCCGGGCATCCCGGCGAGCCCAATGCCAAGGCGGCCGAGGTCCTGACCAAGTATCTGATCGGCAACATGTACGCGGCCGTGATCAAGGGCCAGAAGGCCGAGGAAGCCGTTGCCGCCTGCGAGGCGCAATTGAAGACGATCTACGGGACCTGATCCGCTCCGATCGTGGCGTCTTGACTTCGACCGGGGTGCCGTGCACTCCGGTCGATCAGAGTTCCGGGCGGCTGGCGCATGACGGCGTGCCGCCCGGTCTCATGGTTCGATCCGGCATGACATGATCCGAAGGGATATCCGCTGATGGCTGTAGCGGCGTCGAATATCGGCGAAGTGACGGTGGCCAAACCGAAACGGCGACCGCTCGAGAACGAGCGCAACCTCGCCTGGCTGCTGCTGTTGCCGACAATGGTTTTGCTCGGACTGTTCATCGCGTACCCATTCATGCGCGGCCTCATGCTGTCGGTGACGGACTCGCGCGTCGGCGTCCCCGGCAACTTCGTCGGCCTCGACAATTTCCGCAAGCTGGCGGTGGACCCGATCTTCCACGCGGTGGTGTGGAACACGTGCCTGTACACGCTGGTGACGACGATCTTCAAGCTGGCGCTCGGGCTGTGGCTGGCGCTGCTGCTCAACCGCTCCTTCAAGTTCAAGGCGTTCACGCGCGCTTTCATCCTGTTGCCGTTCATCATCCCGACGGTGCTCTCCACCTTCGCGTGGAAATGGATGTTCGATCCGACCTTCAGCGTCCTCAACTGGATGCTCTATCAGACCGGCATCATCCGCTCGGCGATCAACTGGCTCGGCGACGGCGATCTCGCGATGCTGTCGATCATCATCGTCAACATCTGGCGCGGCGTGCCGTTCTTCGCGATCTCGCTGCTCGCCGGCCTGCAGACGATCAGCCCTGATCTGAATGAGGCCGCCGCGATCGACGGCGCGCGGCCGTGGCAGCGCTTCATCCACATCACCTGGCCGCTGCTGTTGCCGGTGACGATGGTGGTGGTCCTGTTCTCGGTCATCCAGACGTTCGCCGACTTCCAGATCGTCTACGTCATGACCGGTGGTGGGCCCGCCAACGCGACTCATCTTTTTGCCACCTACGCGTATCAGCTCGGCGTCGGCACTGGGCTGCTCAGCCAAGGCGCCGCCGTGTCGCTCGCGATGTTCCCGATCCTGCTGCTGATCGTGATCGCTCAGCTTCTCTACATCCGCCGCGTGGAGGTCCGCTGATGATCGAAGGTGAAGCCTGGCGCCGATGGGTGTACTTCCGCATTCCGCTGGCGCTGTTCCTGATCTTCCTGCTGTTCCCCTTCTACTGGATGGTGATCACGACCTTCCGCCCCGACGGCGAGCTGTACCGGCCGTGGCGGGCGGTGAACTACACGCCCTTCTGGACGTGGAACCCGACGCTCGATCACATAAAATACCTGTTCACGGAGACCGTGTTCGCGACGTGGATGTGGAACACGATGTTCATCGCGCTTGCGTCGACGTTCATCTCGCTCTTTTGCGGCGTGCTCGCGGGTTACGCGCTGTCGCGGCTCAACTTCCCGTTCGCCGGCAGCCTCGGCACCGGCATCTTCATCACCTACCTGGTGCCGCAGACGCTGCTGTTCATTCCGCTTTCCGAGATCATTCGCAACTACAAGCTCGGCGACACGCCATGGTCGCTGATACTGACGTATCCGACGTTTCTGATACCGTTCTGTACGTGGCTGATGATGGGCTACTTCAAGGCGATCCCGAAAGAGCTCGAGGAATGTGCCCGAATAGACGGCGCATCGCGATGGCAGGCGATGCTCTACATCATCATTCCCGTCGCGGTTCCGGGTATCCTCTCCGCCGGCATCTTCGCGTTCACGCTGTCGTGGAACGAGTTCATCTACGCGCTCGTGTTCCTGTCGAGCCCCGAGCAGAAAACGGTGCCGGTCGGCGTCGTCTCCGAGCTCATACGCGGTGACGTCTTCTTCTGGGGTCCGCTGATGGCGGGCGCGCTGCTCGGCTCGATACCGGTGGCGATCGCCTACTCCTTCTTCGTCGAACATTATGTTTCGGGCCTGACCGGCTCGGTCAAGGGATAGCGGCACAATGGCAACGGTGAGTATTCGCGGCGTTCACAAGCACTACGACGACTTTCACGCGGTCAAAGGCGTGAGCCTGGAGATCAAGGACAAGGAGTTCGTGGTGCTGGTCGGGCCGTCGGGCTGCGGCAAGACGACGACGCTGCGCATGGTAGCGGGCCTCGAGTCGATCACCGAAGGCAACATCCTGATCGGCAGCACGATCGTCAACGAGCTGCCGCCGATGGATCGCGACATCGCGATGGTGTTCCAGAACTACGCGCTCTATCCGCACATGAGCGTCTACAACAACATGGCCTTCGGCCTGAAGATGCGGAAGTTCGAGAAGGCGGAGATCGCCAAGCGCGTCAATCACGCAGCCGACATCCTCGGCATCAAGGAGCATCTGCACAGGAAGCCGCGCCAGCTCTCGGGCGGCCAGCGCCAGCGTGTCGCGCTCGGCCGCGCGATCGTGCGCAATCCGCAGGTGTTCCTGTTCGACGAGCCGCTGTCGAACCTCGACGCCAAGCTGCGCGTGCAGATGCGCGTCGAACTGAAGAAGCTGCATCAGCGTCTCGGCACGACCGCGGTCTACGTCACCCACGACCAGGTCGAGGCGATGACGCTCGGCGACCGCGTCGTCGTCATGAAGGACGGGCTCATTCAGCAGGTCGGCGAACCGCTGGAGCTCTACAACAACCCCGCGAACAAGTACGTCGCCGGCTTCATCGGCTCACCCGCGATGAATTTTGCTGACGTGACGATCGCGAGCAATGGCAGCGGGCTTGTTGCTTCCAACGCCGCGATGAAGATCGCCGTGCCGGAACATCTGGCCGGCCCGCTCGGCGCCCACGTCGGCAAGCCCGCGACATTCGGCATCCGGCCGGAGGATCTGCGCATCGCCGACGGATCGGACCCGGCGGATCTGACGTTCGAAGCCCTCGTCGAGGTCGCGGAGCAGTTGGGTTCCGAGATCCTGCTCGACGTGACGTGTGGGCCGAGCAGCATGGTCGCGAGCGTCGACCCGACCGTCCGCATCAAGCCTGGCGAGAAAATCCGCTTGGCCTTCAACCCGAAGCGCGCGCACTTCTTCGACGGCAAGACGGAAGCGGCGGTGAGGGGTTGAGATTATCCCCTCTCCCTGCACGCGGGGAGAGGGCTAGGGTCGAGGGGCGGCGGCATACGCAAGCGGTTTGTGCAAGCTCCCGCCCCTCATCCCAACCTTCTCCCCGTTGAAGTAACGGGGAGAAGGGGAAGTGGGCGTCGCCGCTCGCGATCAGCTCTACCTATACGTCCCATCCCAGCCTGCCGGCACGCCGACGACGTTGCCGTCCTTGTCGACCTCGGGGCGGTTCATGGAGAAGGTCGTCTCGGGTGTGACTACGGCATATTCCATGTAGCCCATGCGGCCGAGCGGGCGCATCTCGGAAGTTTTGACGATGCCGTCCTTGATGTACTTGTCATCGATGTGGACGCCGACGACGTAGCCGACGACCATGCTGAAGCCGCCCTTCTGCGGCGCGATGGCCGGCAGCTCGATGACCTGGTGCAGCTTGCATTCGAAGACGGCGGCGGCCTCCTTGACGTAGGGCGCTTTCACGATCTTGCCGCGCGTGCCGGTGAGGCCCGAGAGCGGGAACTCGTCGACATTCGCCGGCACTGCGGCGGACGACATATTCATGTGCTCGCGCAGGTCCCAGTTCGACATCGAGCAGGTGAACTCGCCGTTCTCCTGGACGTTGCGCAGCGAATCCTTGATGCCGCTCGAGCCGAACACGACGTAGTGCGGCCGGTCGCCGACGGCATTGAAGAAGCTGTAGGGCGCGAGGTTCGCGACGCCGTCGTTGCTGACGGTGCCGATCCAGCCGATCGGCCGCGGCGCCATCAGCGCCTTGAAGGGATCGTGCTTGAGGCCGTGCTTGTTCTGGATGGCGTCGTAAAACATGGGATTTTTCTCCGCGTTCGGTTCGGATCAGGGCTGCCAGCGCGTGACGATGTCGGCGAGGACGGGGCGTTCGCGGTCTTCCTGCGGCGCGCTGTCGGTGCCGATGTAGACGAAGCCCGCGACGCGCTCGTTGGCGGCGAGGCCGAGCGCCTTGGTGACGGCGGCGCTGAAGCTGTACCACTCGGTGATCCAACAGGTGCCGTAGCCGAGCGCGTTGGCGGCAAGGCAGAGATTGAACGCCGCCGCGCCACACGAGAGAAGCTGCTCGATCTCGGGCGCGCCAGGGGTCGGCACCACGCGGGAGACGACGCACACGACGGTCGGCGCCCGCGTCAGGCGACCGCGCTCGGCCTCGAGGCGGACCGGTGACGGCGGCTCCGCCTCCTCGGCGGCGACGGCTCGCGCCAGCACCTCGCCGAACGCTGCCCGCGCGCCGCCCTCGAAGACGATGAAGCGCCACGGCACCAGCCGCTTGTGGTCGGGGACACGGGCGGCGCAGCCAAGGATGGTGTCGAGTTCGGCCGGCGTCGGGCCGGGGGCGGCAAGCAGCATCGCCTTGGCCGACCGGCGCTTCTGCAGGAACTCCAGCGTTGCGTTTGTCATATTGTTTCCAGGAGTGCTGAGGACGATTGAGCGGCGGCGCCGGGGCTGCGACGATATCTGGGCGGGGCGCGTCAGCACCTTCTCGCTAACGTATATCTTCTCGCGGTACAATGGCCGCGGCACGACTCGCGGAGAGGTTCCAAATGGCGCGAATGCTGGCGCGAAGGGTGGCGGCAGGCCAGGCTTTCCGGCCCTGGGCGCGGTTCAAGGCTGTCGTCCTGCTCGCGGTCCTGTTGGTGGCGGCGATCGCCCTGCCGACCGCGTACGCCGCCGATAGCGCACCTCTGACGGTGGTGATGGACGGATCCGGCTCCATGTGGGGCAAGATCGGCGCCGAGCGGCTCGCCAAGTTCCAACTCGCGCGCCAGGGGCTGGCAGAGGCGCTGCCCAAGCTGCCGCCCGGCGTGCCCCTTGGGCTCGTCGCGTTCGGGCATCGCCGCGTCGGCTGCCAGGACGTCGAGGTGCTGCGCGCGCCGGAGGCCGGCAATGCAACGCGCGTCGTCGACCTGCTCGCCGAATTCAACCCGCGCGGCCGCGGGCCGGTGACGGCGGGACTGCAAGCGGCGCTCGAGACGATCCCCAAGGGCAGTCCAGGCAGCATTCTCGTCATTCACGACGACCTCGACAACTGCCAGCAGAACCCATGTTCGCTGACGGACGCGATCCGCTTGCAGCATCCGCAGGTGGTCATCCATGTCGTGTCGATCGCCATGAACTCCGGCCGACGCGCGACAGATGCAGTGCCTGACGACCCCGACCGGCGGCCAGCATTATCTCGCGGCCACGGGCGCGCAGATCGTGAGCGCGATCGCGGAAGTGATCGAGATCGTGGCGCGGGCGCCGAGCGGGCCTGCGGCCACTGGCGCGGCCGGAGGCCGGGCCGCGCGACACCGCGGCGCCAAGCGGTCCGGGGCTGCATCTCCTCGCGTCGCTAGGGCCGACGACATTGGCGGCGGATCTGCCGGTGCGCTGGCGCGTCGAGCGCCTCGGCGCGGGCGATGCCGCGTCGCTCCAGCGCCAGCAGGGCGGCGCCGTGACCTTGCCGCTCGTACCCGGGCGCTATGCTGTTACGGCGGAGCTGGACCTCCTGTCGGTGCGCCAGGAGATCGAGGTCGCGGACGTGGCGTCGATGCGCGTGCAACTGGCGCTTGCCGGCGGCACGCTGCGGCTCGCGGCAATCGCCGGGCGCATGAACAAGCCGCTCGATGGCACGCGGTTCATCATCCGGCCGGCGGGGGTGGGGAGCGGCTTGGGGGGCAGCGACGACAAGCCGGTCGCGCCGAGCTGGATCGCGCGCGGGGCGCGTGTCGAGGTCGCGTTGCCGGAAGGACGCTATGAGGTGGTGGTGACGCACGGCAGCACGCGAGTGGTCCAGGAGGCGTCCGTCGTTCCGGGAGAGCGGCGCGCGCTCGAGGTGCGGCTCGCGGTCGGCGAACTCGAACTCGCGGCGCTCCAGCGCGAGAGCGGCAGCAGGCTCGAGCAGGTGGCCTACGTGATCCAGGAGGACGACCCCGACGCGCCGCAAGGGCGGCGCGAGGTGGCGCGTTCGGCGGCCGCGCAGCCGGTTTTTGCGCTCCCCGCCGGGACCTATCACGTGATCGCCAGCCACGGCGCGGCGGAGGTGCGCGATCGCGTGGCGATCGGTGCCGGCGAAGTCGTGCGCCGCGATTTGATTCTCAACTCGGTGGAGCTGTCGCTTACGTCGGGTCTGGTCGCGCGTCTGGCCAACGATCCCGACGAGGTGCAATGGCGGATCGTGCCGCTCGAGCGCCGCGACGGCAATGTCGTGCGCGCTTTCGGGCCCGCGACGAAGGTCGTGCTGGGCGCGGGGAGATACCGGGTCGAGGCGCGGTTCGGGCCCCTCAACGCGCAGGCGAGCCGCGAGATCGTGCTTGCGGCAGGCGCTCAGGACACGGTGTCGCTGACGCCGGCGGCGGCGCGCGTCCGGCTGCGCCTTGCGCCCGTGCAGGGGGAGCCGGCCGGCGAGGTCTTCTGGAAAGTCCGCCTGGAGAGCGGCGCTATCGTGTGGAGTTCCACCGAGAGCGAGCCGGTGGGCCTGCTGCAGCAGGGAACCTACGTCATCGAGGTGCAGACGCGTCAGACCCGCCACGAGCGCGTGGCCGAGGTCCGTTCCGGTGCCGATCGGGTGGTGGTGCTGGGCGAGAACTGACGGGTAGCCATTCTCGCGCCAGAATCCTAAGGCTATGCACTTCAGTCTGCGTATCCGTTCGGTGATTTGCCGTCCCGCAGGGGGAAACGAGAAATTGGCGGTATCGCACTCGCCCGCATCGAGCATTCTCACCGGTGGCGCTCGCTTGGCCGGCGGTCGGATGATCGTCGTCCTGATTGCCCTCGTGCTGAGCGCGATCGTGCCCGCCGGGACGGGTCGCGCGCAGCCGGCGCAGGATCCGTGGCGGCCGGAAGCGAAGCCGGACGTGAGAGCTCTGCCCCGCCCCAGCCAGCCCGGCCCCGGCAGCACCCCGTTCGCGCCCAACGTCACCGTCGTTCCGCGATCGGGCGCGTCGCCGGGCGCGGGCGTGCAGGAGGTGCAGCTCGCCGCCTTCCTCGTCAACGAAGGGCCGGCCATCGATCAGGGGCTGGTGTGGAACCTCTTCCAGGACAGCGACCAGGAGACCGTGCCGCTGAAGCATCTCCGCACGCTGCGCGATGCAAGCCCGCTGCTGCGCCTGACGCCCGGGCGCTACCTCGTCAACGTGTCGTTCGGGCGCGCCAACATGACGCGCTCGCTGACGATCCAGCCCGGCGCCCCGCAGAGCGAGCGGTTCGTGCTCAATGCGGGCGGGCTACGGGTCAACGCCCTCCTCGGCGACGGGGCCGCCGCACCTGAAATGGCGGTCAGCTATGACATCTACTCCGGCGAATCCGATCAGCTCGGCAACCGCCGGAGAATCATGAGCGGGGCGCGGCCGGGTCTGATCATGCGGCTCAATGCCGGGATCTTCCATGTCGTCAGCCGATACGGCGATGCCAACGCCGTCGTCAGCGCCGACGTGACGGTCGAGGCGGGCAAGCTGACCGAGGTGGCGCTCACCCATCCCGGTGCGACCGTGACCTTCCGGCTCGTCACGCGCGCCGGCGGCGAAGCTCAAAGCGGCGCGCAGTGGGCGATCCTCGATGGCGACGGCGAGGTGATCAAGGAAGCCGCCGGCGCGCTGCCGACGCACGTGCTGGCGGCCGGCAGCTACGTCATCACCGCGCGTCATTCCGGGCGCGTGTTCCGCCAGGGCTTTACGGTCAAGCCCGGCGACGTGGCGCAGGTCGAAGTGGTGATGAAGTAGGGCGAGCGCGGCTATCTGCTGCGCGCCGTCGCGTCGGGGACGCGAGTGCTTGCGTTCGTCCGGCTGAGCCAGGACAGAGAGCGGATCAAACTCGGCTTCAATTCGTCGGCGCCTCGCTCGCTCAAATGGTCGTCGTCGCGATAGAAGGGAAAATACTTCTCCCAGAACCGGCACGCTCCGGCAGGGCAAAGAATTTGCGCGGGATTGATCATGTCGACACGCGGCTCCTTCTCCGCATCTCGCATGAGGCGGAAGACAGCGGCATGGCGTGCATTGAAGTTCTGGAAATCATACTTGAGCGCAAAGGACGGCCGCGCATATGAGCCTTGGTCATGGCTGTCGGCAGATGAACTGGAAGGTCCGGTACCGGGCCGACCACCGTGACACGCAAGGTCATATCGCGAAAATGGGCGAGCGTGCGGATGAATGACTCTTCGAGCACATTCACGCGGTCCTTCTTGGCTTCCTTCGTCAGGCTGACGGCCTGGCAACGGCTTGATCGCTCAACGCCTGGCCGGTTGCGAGTATTTGCCATCGCGACACGAGCACCACGTGTTCGATCGTACCGAGCTTGAGCACCTCGCGCGATCTGGGACTGATACACGGTCGCACAATTTTTCTTGCCGAGACCATCCCGGCCGCTGTCGAGCAGCTCCGGGCATCCACTCCGCGTAACCAGACTGATCCGATGCCGAGTTCGCGGCCGACGGCATCCAATGTCGGGCGCCAGCATCCAGGCGTGCGAGTCGCCCCAGACGAGTACGTCGGGCTTGACGTCGGTCCGGCCGATAAGGCACGGTTTGTTGAGCCGTCCGCGCAAATTCGCGCCGCAGAGCGAGCGACGTTGCCCGCCGACAGCGCGCGCGGATTTCGATGGCCGCGACATCCGGCGCCAATCGCTTCGGCAGACCCTTCGTCGCGACGACGATCCCCGCGACTGCGGCGACGGCACCGGCCGAGCCGAGGCCCGCGGCAAAGACCCGCGACGTCGTCAAGACGATGCGCGACGTGCGCGCCGGCTGCTCGACCCAGCGATAGGTGGCGGCGGCGAGCGCAATGGACGCGGCAATCAGCGCCAGTCGGCCGGCGACAGGGAGTTCGCCCCATTCGTAGGCGGCAAAGGCAAAGAGCGGCCAGTGCCACAGATAGAGCGAGTAGGAGATCTTGCCGAGCCAAACGGTCGGCGTCGTGGCAAGCAGACGACCGACGAGGCTGGTGCCGTGGGCACCGCCGGCGCAATGGATGATCAATGCGCTGCCAAGGCACGGCACGAGCGCGGCCGCGCCGGGGAAGTGCGTGGCGTTGGTGTAAAGGCTCGCCGACGCAGCGACCATCAAGATCCCCACGGCGCTCAGAATCTGGCGCGCCAGGTTGCGACCGCACGGCGGGCACCAGACCCAGACCGAGAGCCATGCCGATCATGAGTTCGATCGCACGGGTGTGCGGGAGGTAGAACGCCGTATCGCTGTCGCGTGACGTCCCGAGGATCGATGTCGCCAGCGCGGCGGCGATCAGGATAGCGATAACCGGCGTAACGAGGGCTCGAAAGCGCCACAGCGCCATCAGCAGCAGCGGAGCCACGACATAGAATTGCTCTTCGACGCCGAGCGACCAGGTGTGGAGCAGCGGCAGGGTTTCCGCCGACGGCATGAAGTAGCCGGCCTTGTCGGCGAAGTAGAAGTTCGAATGAAAGCCGATCGCGGCCAGCGCCGATTCCGCGAGGCCGTTGTAGTGCCGAGGCGTCAGGCGCCAGGCACCGACGGCGAGGCAGGCTGCGATCACGACCAGCAAGGCTGGGAAGATGCGCCGGATGCGCCGCTCGTAGAAGGACAGGAGCGAGAAGGTGCCGGCGTCGAGTTCGCGCGCGATGATCGAGGTGATCAGGTAGCCGGAAATGACGAAGAATACGTCGACACCGATGAACCCGCCGGGGAAGAGGCCGAGCTGGGCATGAAAAAGGACGACGGTTCCAACGGCGACGGCGCGCAGCCCATCGATATCCGGCCGATACGCGATTGCCGACATCGCCCGCTATCCCCCGGGGCGCCCCAAGCCAGTGTGATGATCGCTCTTTCGTCAGCCGCGGCGTGCGGCGCGAGCGTCACAACACTTCATGCGTTTGGCCGTGCTCTACGCGCGATGACTGCCAATGCCCACACCACGCAGGGTCACGCCCCCGGGGTTCAACGCAATTCCCCACCCTGGGCGCGGCTCGCGGCAGCGCCGATACCCTGGTCGCACGCGGCTCAGGGGGTGTCAATCCGGGCTGCGGCTCCATCAAACGCCGATTGCGGCGCGTGCGGACGACGAACGCCGCTCCGACGCCGGATTGTCCAGCGCGAAGCAGCGCGTCAATCGCGTAGATGCGGGCCGGCGAAACGGCGCGTGGCGGCAGGTTCGCTGCCCGTTTTGGCGTCACGCCGGTCACGTTGCACGTCTCGCGCGCATATGCTCTATCTCGCGAGCCGGAGGGGACAACCATGCTGACGCCGACGCTTGGGACGACGCAACTCTTGGACCGCGCGGGTGCCAAGCGGGCCGACGCGGAATGGCTGAGCGCGCATCGAGCCAACGAGGCGTCACGCTTCATGGTGCTCGTGGATCTCAAGATCGTGATCGCGCCCGGCTCCGACCGGTCGAGTGCCGAAATCCGCTGGCTGTCGTTGCGCGAGGTGCAAGCGTTGGCCCTCGCCATCGATGACGCGATGTTCCTCGGACTGGACAAGGCCGGTCACGCACACTTCGCGATATCGATCACCGATCATCTCGCGCGTGCGACGCCGGGTGCCGTCCAGTATTTTCGCCCCGTGGTGGACCTCAGGACACTCGCCATGCAGGGCGTGCTGTCGCCCGAGGACCAGTCGCTTGCAGGCCAGGCGCGGGCGCTCGGCCAATGGCACGAGAACGCGCGATGCTGCGGCAAGTGCGGCTCGGCAACCAAGGTCAAGGACGGAGGCTGGCGCCGCAAGTGCTGGGCGTGCGGCAACGAATGGTTCCCGCGCACCGACCCCGTCGTGATCATGCTCGTCACCGACGGCGAGCGGTGCATCCTGGCGCACGAGCACCGCTATGCGCCCGGCATGTACTCGACGCTGGCCGGCTTCGTCGAGCATGGCGAGGACATCGAGCACGCCGTTCGCCGCGAGGTCGGCGAGGAAACCGGCATCCGGATCGGGCGGGTCGAGTACCATGCGAGCCAGCCGTGGCCGTTTCCGCACTCGCTGATGATCGGCTGCATCGCGCACGCGGACACGACGGAACTCGTGGTGGATACGATCGAGCTTGCCGATGCCCGCTGGTTCTCCCGCGACGAGGTGCGCTCGATGCTGGACGGCCGCCACCCCGACGGCCTGACCGCGCCAGGCCGCCACGCGATCGCCAATATCTTGTTGCGGCACTTCCTCGGCGATCAGTAGAGGGCCATGGCGATCTCACAATTGCCATGTCCGTGGCCTTGATGGCCGCGCTTTTCGTTTGATCGTAGCTGAACTGGAGACCCATGATGTACGCCGTCGAGGTGCGCGATCGGATCATGATCGCCCACAGCCTCCCCGACCCCTTCTTCGGGCCGGCCCAGCACATGCACGGCGCGACCTTCGTCGTCGACGTCGCCTTCTTTCGCGAGGCGCTGACGCCGCAGAACGTAGTCGTCGACATCGGCGCGGCGCTCGATGTGCTGAACAAGACGCTGAAGCCGCTCGCCTACAAGAATCTCGACGACATCGCGGCATTCAAGGGCAAGTTGACGACCACCGAGTTCCTCTGCCGGCACATTTTTGACGCGATGGCGGGTGCGGCGAAATCTGGCGCACTCGGCGACGACGGCAAGGGTCTCGCCAGGATCCGCGTGACGCTGCACGAGACCGATCTGGCGCGGGCGTGGTTCGAAGGTCCAGTCGGCTGAGGCCATGATCGAGGCAGTATTCGCCATCCCCGGAGACATCACGCTGCCGACCGGCGGCTATGCGTACGACCGGGAAGTGCTGGCGCTGCTGCCGGCGATGGGGATCGGTGTGCGTCATCTCGCGCTGCCAGGCGGCTTTCCCGATCCCTCGCCGGAGGATCTCGCGCGGACGGCCGAGCAGATCGCCGCGACGCCCAGCGGTGCGGTGCTGCTGATCGATGGGCTCGCCTACGGCGCCATGCCGTCATCGCTGATCGACGGCTTCGACCGGCCGATCGTGGCGCTGGTCCATCATCCGCTGTGCCTCGAAGCGGGTGTCGCGCCGGCACGAGCCGAAGCGCTGCGGGCGCTGGAGACGGCGGCACTCGCTCGTGCGGCGCGTGTCGTGGCGACGAGCCCGACGACGGCGCGCACGCTTGCAGCCGACTTCGCGGTGCCGCCGGGCCGCATCACGGTCGCCGTGCCGGGCACCGATCCGGCGGCGCGCGCCGTCGGCAGTGGCGGGGTGGACGGCAAAATCGCGCTGCTGGCGGTCGGATCGATCGTGCCGCGCAAGGGCTACGATGTGCTGGTGCGGGCGCTCGAAATCGACGCGGCAGGGCACGCGCCGGACTGGACGCTCCGTATCGTCGGCGCGATCGACCGCAGCCCGGCGACCGTCGCGGCTCTGCGCGAGCAGATCGCCGCGGCCGGGCTCGGCGATCGCATCGACATCGGCGGTCCGATGGCGCGCGATCGGCTCGACCGCTGCTACGATGGGGCCGACGTTTTCGTCCTTTCGTCTCACTACGAGGGCTATGGCATGGTGCTGGCAGAAGCGTTGGCGCGGGGGCTCGCGATCGCGACGACGACCGGCGGCGCGGCGGCGGAAACCGTGCCCGATGGCGCCGCGATCAAAGTGATGCCGGGTGATGCGGAGGCGCTGCAGCAGGCGCTGCGCCGCCTGATCGACGACCCGGCCTTGCGCGGACGCCTCGCGGATGCGGCGTGGTCCGCCGGCCGGACGCTGCCGCGGTGGTCGGATACCGCCGCACTCATTGCCAATACGATCAAGGAGGCTCGACGATGAGCGGCTTCTCGCCGGAATGGCTGGCGCTGCGCGAGCCGGCCGATACCCGCGCCCGCGATGCGGGCCTGCTGGCGGCGCTCGCCCAGCACCTCGCGGCACGCAACGCGCTGGAGATCGTCGATCTCGGCTGCGGCACTGGCGCCAATATCCGCGCGACCGCGCCGGCCCTCGGTCCCGGGCAACGCTGGACGCTCGTCGATCATGATCCGGCGCTGCTGGCTGCGGCGCGGGTGGCGCTGCTCGATTGGGCGGACGAGACGGCGGAGAACGGCACGTCGATTACGCTGATGAAGGATGGCCTCGACATCGCCGTTTCCTTCCGGCAGGCCGATCTGATGCAGGAAATCGAAACGGTCGTCGGCGGCCGACCCGATCTCGTGACCGCCTCGGCCCTGTTCGACCTCTGCTCGGCCGACTACATCGGCCGCATGGCGCGGGCCGTCGCCAGTGAAGGGGCGGCGTTCTACACGGTCCTGACCTACGACGGCCAGCAGAGCTGGGCGCCCGCGCATCCCGCGGATGCCGACATGATCGCCGCCTTCAATGAGCACCAGCAGATCGACAAGGGCTTTGGCAGCGCCGCCGGTCCGGCCGCACCCGCCGTCCTGGCACTCGCCTTCAGGCAAGCCGGCTATCAGGTCGTCGAGGCGTCGACGCCTTGGGTGATCGGTGCCGCGGAACGGGCGCTGCTCGATGCGTTGGCGGGCGGCTTCGCCGGCGCCGTCTCCGACATCGGCCGGGTGCCGCCCGACGTCATCGCCGACTGGCTCGCCGTGCGGCGCGACGAATGCGTCGTCGGACACACCGATACGCTGGCGCTTCGGCCCCGATAGCGTACGCGGTACTCAGGCGGAGCCCTTGTCGCCGGACCCCGGCCACATGCGCGCGAAGACGCCGTCCTTGATGATGAAGCGATGCATCAGCGCCGCGCCGATGTGCATGAGCGCGAGGAGCCCGAGTCCGATCGCCGCCCAGCCGTGGTAGTACAGGATGGCCTCGCCGAGATCGCCGTTTTTGGGGATGATCTCCGGCAGGCTGAAGCCGAGTGGGGTGCCGCGCGCGCCGTAGGCCGAGACGCCCGTCCAGCCGAGGATCGGGACCAGGAGCAGCAGCCCGTACAAGCCGAGGTGGGTGGCTTCCGAAGCGAGCCGCTGGAGCGGATGGAGCGGCACCGGCGGCGGCGCCCCGCGCATGAGCCGCACGATGATGCGCACGACGATCAGCCACAGCAGGCAGAACCCGATGAGCTTGTGCCAGCCATAGAGCGTGTTGGTCATTGCATCGAAGTTCGACCACTTGCCGCGGTTGACCATGTAGAGGCCGACCGGGATCATCACGATGACGATGGCAGCGGTGATCCAGTGCAGCATCCGCTGCAGCGGCGAATAGCTACGTGACGTTTCCATGGGGGGCGCTCCCGGCGTGGCAGGACCTCAAATCGCAATCGAGCCGAGGATGACAGGGGCGACCAGCACGTGCAAGCGGCCGGTGGCGCGGTTCGCGACGAATGCCGAGACGGTGTGGGCGGGGCGCCCCGATTCGCACGCATCGAGCCGATTGCGTGATCAGCCGCGATTGCCGCCGAGGAGCTTGCGCGAGACGACGACGCGCATGATCTCGTTGGTGCCTTCGAGGATCTGGTGCACGCGCAGGTCGCGCACGAGTTTTTCGAGGCCGTAATCCCTTAGGTAGCCGTAGCCGCCATGGAGTTGGAGCGCCTCGTTGCAGATCTTGAAGCCGAGGTCGGTGGCGTAGCGCTTGGCCATGGCGGAGTGCATGGAGGCGTCGGGATCGGCGCGGTCGAGCGAGTCGGCGGCGCGGTAGATCATCAGGCGCGAGGCTTCGAGATCGGTTGCCATGTCGGCGATCTTGAACTGCACCGCCTGGAAATCGCCGATCTGCTTACCGAAAGCGCGGCGCTCGTGGACGTAGGCCTTGGCCTTGTCGAGCGCGGTCCACGCCGCGCCGAGCGAGCAGGCGCCGATGTTGATGCGACCGCCGTCGAGCCCGGACATGGCGAGGCGGAAGCCCTGGCCCTCGATGCCGCCGACGAGGTTCGCCGCCGGCACCTTGCAGTTGTCCATGATGACCTGCGCGGTCGGCTGCGCGTTCCAGCCCATCTTGCGCTCGTTGGCGCCGAAGGAGAGGCCGGGCGCGCCCTTCTCGATGGCGAACGCCGAGACGCCGCTCGGTCCGTTGTCGCCGGTGCGCGCGAAGACGAAATAGAAATCGGTGGCGCCGGCGCCGGAGATGAATTGCTTGGTGCCGTTGAGGATGTAGTGATCGCCGACCTTCTCGGCGCGCGTCTGGAGGGCCGCGGCATCGGAGCCCGCGCCGGGCTCGGTCAGGCAGTAGCTGGAGAGCCATTCCATCGTCGCGAGCTTTGGAATCCAGCGTTCGATCTGCTCCGCCGTGCCGGCCTTCGAGACCATCCAGGCGACCATGTTGTGGATGGAGATGTAGGCCGAGATCGCCGGGCAGCCGGTCGCCAGCGCCTCCATGATCAGCGCGCCGTCGAGCCGCTTGAGGCCGGTGCCGCCCTTCTCCTCGGGCACGTAGATGGCCGCCATGCCGAGCGCCGCCGTTTCGCGGATGACGTCGACGGGGAAATGCGCGGTCTCGTCCCAGGTGCCGGCGTCGGGCGCGATCCGCTCACGTGCGAAGGCGAGCGCCGTCTCCTGGATCGCCTGCTGTTCGTCGGTGAGGGCGAAGTGCATCTCGTGCCTCGTGCGCTGGTCGTCAGGTGTGGTGCGGGCAAGGGATAGCGCGTCGGCGGCTGCGTTGGAAGCAGGTCGTGGCTGTGGTGCGGCGCCGGCCTCTCGCAGCGATGAGGCGTGAACGCCCTTGCTCGACCATCGGCCTGCCGCTATCAGCCCTTTGCCGGCTGATCCGGTTGCCCTGCCGAAGGCGCTCATGGCTCTTTTCGTCGACATTCTCACCCGCGTGACGCTGCCGATCATCATCCTGGTGGCGCTCGGCTGGATGCTGCAGGGGCGTCTAAAGCTGGATGTGGCGACGCTGAACCGAATCCAGGTCTACGTCGTCATGCCGGCGTTCCTGATCCACTTCCTGTCGTCGGGAAAGCAGCCCCTGTCGGTGATCTGGCCGGTCGTTTATTTCGGCCTCGTCCAATTCCTGATCCTCATTCCGCTCGGCTGGCTGCTGGTCATTCTGTTTCGCCAGCGGGCCTCGCTCGGGCCGATCATGGGGCTCGGCACGGCCTACGCCAATGTCGGCTTCTTCGGCATTCCGGTGACGCAGCTCGCGTTCGGGTCGGAATACCTGATCTACCAGTCGGTGCTGACGGCGCTGATGGCGGTGCTGGTGTGCACGGTCGGCGTTGCGATGCTGGCGCCGCCGGGCGGCAGCAAGTTCGCCAAGCTCCGGACGGCCTTCGAGACGCCTCTGATCCCTTCGGTCGTCATCGGGCTGGCATTGCGGGGTTTCCAGATCGAGCTGCCGACGGTCGTGGCACAGCCGATGCAGTTTCTCGGCACGATCTTCACGCCGCTGGCGCTCTACACGCTCGGCGCGCAGATCGCGTCGGCGAAATCGTTACGGCTGGAACTGGTGCCACAGACGCTCATCCTGTTCTTGAAGTTCATCGCGGCGCCGGTGATCACGTGGATCATCTGCGTGGCGATGGCGATGCCGCGCGACGTGCAGGACGTCATCGTGGTCGCGGCAGCGACGCCGGTCGGCGTGCTGATCGCGATATTTGCGGCCGAGTACAAGCGCGAAAGCGAGTTCATCTCAACCGCGATCGTCCTCTCGACCGCGCTGTCACCGATCTTCGTGACCGCATGGATCATCGCTACGCGATTGATTTGATGTGGCTAATCGGGATATGAGAGCGTTCCCGATCCCCAGCAGCGAGCCCAGGTCGTCGCCATGAGTAAGACGAAGTCCGTCCACGCGCCGCCGAGCGGCGACTACAAGCTGCCCCCGGCGCATAGGCTCATCTCCACGCTCATCTTCGGCTCACGCTGGCTGCAGGTGCCGCTGTACATCGGCCTTATTTTCGCGCAGTGCGTCTATGTGTTCGTGTTCATCAAGGAGCTTTGGCATCTCATCACGCACGCTCCGAAGTTCGGCGAGCAGGAGATCATGCTCGGGGTCCTCGCGTTGATCGACGTCGTGATGATCTCGAACCTGCTGGTGATGGTCATCGTCGGCGGCTACGAGACGTTCGTCTCACGGTTGCGGCTGGAAGGTCATCCGGATCAGCCCGAGTGGCTCGATCACGTCAATGCCAGCGTGCTCAAGATCAAGCTCGCGATGGCGATCGTCGGCATCTCATCGATTCACTTGCTGAAGACCTTCATCGAGGCGCGCAGTCTCGGCATGCCGAACGCCGTCAGCACTCCCGAAGGCGTGCTCTGGCAGACCATCATTCACGTGGTCTTCATCCTGTCGGCGGTCGGCATCGCCTACGTCGATCGGCTCGGACTGGCTTCGAAGCCGGGGCATTAGTTTTCCGCGGGCGCGTACGCCTTCGCCTACACGCGCTGCGGGTCGTGCCCCTCCCGGTTGGCGATGTCACCGCGCGGTCTTCGGCCGCTACGCACATATGGAGCGCTCGAAGAGCGCCTTGGCGGGACGCGACCGGGAAAGTGGCCGCGCCGGCGCCAGTAGCCGAAGGCCGTTCGGCGACCGGCGCCATTAAAAAAGGCGGAAAACTCACTCATCCAGCGGGAAGATCGGGCGGGGCACCTTCGTGAAGGGGAGTTTCGCGAGGTTGTTCGACATGACGCCGCCGCCCTCGTCGACGACCAGGATCTCGGCGGCGAGCGGCGCGTAGGCGGCGCGGAAATGCTGCGAGGATTTGACCGCGATCACCGCGCGCTCGGCCGGCTCGATGCCACCGGCGCGGAAGAAATTGCGGTCGTAGTTCTGGAAGCGGCGCGAGCCGATCACGACATCGACGCCGCCGATCCTGAAGGTCGCGGTCGGTCCCATGTCGACGGCGACGCCGCGCAGCATCGGCCCCTCGATGGTCATGCGGCCGTCGCCGAGGTGCGTGACGGTGCCGGTCGCGTCGATCGGCGCACCGAAGCGCGGATCGACCTTGCCGCCGAGGCTGAGCTTGAGTGTCGCGCCGAGGCCGGCGGCGTGGCACGCGGCGGCGGCGTCGGGATCGCAGAGCACCCCGAGTGCGGCGCTTTCCAACTTCGCGTCGATCATGCCGCGGAGGAGGCCGGTGGTGTCGCCATAGCCGCCACCGCCGGGGTTGTCGGCGTAGTCGGCCAGCACCACGGGCTTGCCGACGCGGCCTACCGCCTGGGCGCGGGCGATCGCATCGGCGACGGTGACGGGTTCGACCGTGACGCGGTGGCGGCTCTCCCAGATCTCGTCGGCGAGGCTTTCGGCCAAGCCAGCGAAGCGCGGGTCGCGGCCGTCGCCGACGACGACGGCGGTCGGGCCGACTTCGGGAATGTCGGCCCAGGCGAAACCGGCGTTGATCGACAGCGCGAGGATGCCTGCGTCGGCCGCCTTCATTTTCGCGCAACGGGCGAGGATCTCCGTCATCGGGCCGGGGCTGGTGGTGCGGCCGTGGTCGACGCCTTCGATCTGCGGCCGCCGCGCGAGGACCGTTTTCGGTTTCACCTCGCCGGCGAGCGTGCGCGCGACGATCTCCACCGTCTCGGCGGCGATGTCGTACATGTCGATGTGCGGGTAGGTGCGGTAGCTGACGAGGATGTCGGCGTGCTCAGCCATCGCCTGGGAGACGTTGGCGTGCAGGTCGAGCGTCGCGGCGATGACGACGCCCGGCCCGACCTTGGCCCGGATGCGCTCGAGCAGCGTGCCTTCGCCGTCATCGGAGTGCTCGGCGACCATGGCGCCGTGCAGATTGAGCAGGATGGCGTCGAGCCGGCCCGCGGCCGCGACGTCGACAACGATCTGGCCGGCGATGGTCTCGTAGCAGTCCCGTGTCAGCTTGCCGGAGGGTGTGGCATCGGCGACGATCGAGAGGATCGGCTCCCAGCCGTGTTTCGCGCAGCCGTCGATGAAGGCCGCGACCTCGGTGTTGGTGCCCTTGAAGAACGGCACAATCGCGTCGCCGCGCACGTAGCCGCGCGCCTCATAGGATTTCAGCGTCGTCGGCAGGATCGAGAAGGTGTTGGTCTCGTGCTTGAATCCGGCAATCAGCACGCGCTTGGTCATCTAGTGTCCCCATTCCGAAGTTCGCCACGCTTCACGGCTGGTGTCCCGAGCGAACTTCGGAATCAAAAGGACACTAGAATCATCAACTTGCTGGTGTGATTCAGATCGAGAAATTCGCTCGATACGATGCGGTCAGGTGTGGCGAATTTCTCGATCATCACACTAGGAACTCCTGCCTGGTCGCCATCGTGTGGGCTTGATCGGGTGCATCGTTTCACGAAAAATGCGATCGTGTCACGTGGCTCAAAGGCGCGGCACTTTGATGCGATGGGAGACTTGGTATGCGACGTGTGACACTGGCGACGGGAGAGACGGTTCCGCAGCTCGGTCTCGGCACCTGGCACATGGGCGAGAACCGCGCCCAGCGCGGGGCGGAAGCCGACGCGCTGCGGCTTGGCCTCGACTTGGGCATGACGCTGATCGATACCGCCGAGATGTACGGCGAGGGTGGTGCGGAAGAGGTCGTCGCCGAGGCTGTCAAGGGGCGCCGCGACGACGTCTTCATCGTCTCGAAGGTCTATCCGCACAATGCGTCGAAGGCGGGCGCGATCGCGGCCTGCGAGCGCAGTCTCAAGCGGCTCAAGACCGACCGCATCGAACTCTATCTGCTGCACTGGCGCGGGTCGCATCCGCTGGCTGACACGGTCTCGGCCTTCGAGCGCCTCAAGGCCGACGGCAAGATCGGCGCGTGGGGCGTCTCGAACCTCGACACCGAGGATATGGCGGAGCTGGCCGGTGTCGCGAAGGGGCGCAACTGCGTGGCCAATCAGGTGCTCTATCATCTGGGATCGCGCGGCATCGAGTGGGACCTGATCCCTGATTGTGCCGAACGCAAGGTCGCGGTGATGGCGTACTCACCGCTCGGCCAGGGCCGCATCCTGCGCGACAAGGCGCTGGCCAAGGTCGCGGAACGCCACGGCGTGTCGGTGGCGGCGATCGCGCTCGCCTGGACCATGCGCCACCCGCATGTCATCGCGATACCCAAGGCCTCGCGCCCCGAGCATGTCCGCGAGAACCTGGTGGCGGCCGATCTGGTCCTGACATCGGCCGACGTCGTCGACCTCGACGCCGCATTCCCGCCGCCGAAGCGGGCGGCGCCGCTCGGAATGCTCTAGCTCGCCCATTGGACCGATACGCGCCGCGACAATTGGGACAATTCGTTACGGAACGACCGCAACTCGCCGCGCCTTGCCGCACTAGAATAGTCCAATGTTCAAATGCGTCGACCGCAGGCGAATGCTGGATGATGGTGAGGTGAGCTATGACGACCAATATGGGTTCTCTTGATCGCGGCGCGCGCATCGTATTCGGCATGGCGCTGATCGCGTGGGCGCTTGGCTTCTTGCCGGTTATCCCGCCAACGCCTGGGGCTGGATCGGCCTTGTTCCGCTGGGGACGTCGCTTCTCGGCTGGTGCCCGCCTATACGCTCTTCGGCGTGTCGACCTGCGGCCGCCAGGCCTGACACCGGCGGCAGTTTGGGCTATGCAGGGTCGGAGATGACACTCTCCAAGGATCCGGCATGAGCGCTCCCGCCCCGATATCGTATCAAGGCCGCCGTGGTCCCGGTGACGCCGTTCGAACAGAACTGCTCGCTGATCTGGGACGAGGCGACCAAGCGCGGCGCCGTCGTCGATCCCGGCGGTGACGTCGAGCGCATCGAGGCGGCGATCGCGCAGGTCGGCCTGAAAGTCGAGAAAATCGTGCTGACCCACGGCCACCTCGACCACGTCGGCGGCGCCGCCGAGCTCAAGGCGAAGCTCGGCGTCGAGATCGAGGGCCCGCACATCGCCGACAAGTTCCTCATGGAGGGCGTCGAAAAGCAGGCGGCGAACTACGGCCTCGAGGGGATGCGCAACGCCACGTCCGACCGCTGGATGGAAGAGGGCCAGACGCTGACGATCGGCGGCCATGATTTCGAGATCTTCCACTGCCCCGGCCATTCGCCGGGCTCCCTCGTCTACGTCAGCCGGGTGCAGCAGTTCGCGCTGGTCGGCGACGTGCTGTTCCGCGGCTCGATCGGGCGCACCGACTTCCCCTACGGCGACCACGACGCCCTCATTGCCGCGATCAAGACCAAGCTGTTTCCGCTCGGCGACGACATCGCCTTCATCTGCGGGCATGGCGGCATGGGCACCTTCGGGATGGAACGCCAGAGCAACCCGTTCCTGGTTTAACCATTTGATATTTACCGGTGCTTGCCGTGTCCCTGGGATCGTGGACCGGCTGGGGATTGCCACGATTTGGCTGCAACCAGGGCACATGCTAGAGAGGGGCAGGGTGATTCCTGTTGGGGGAACGGCACCATGAATTATCTTCAGGGCTTGTGTGCGGGGCTGACGCTGGCGGTGGTCGTATCGGGCTGCTCGGGTGGCAGCGGGTTTACGACGGCATCGCTGCTCGGGACGGCGCCCAAGCCGGAACTGGACGAACCGACCGAACGCGCGTTGCATTCGGCGTCGATCTCCGCCCGGGCCGGCAAGTGTGGCTACAACTTCGATCCGGGGCGTTTGCGCGAGACCTTCCTTGCCGCGGAGGCCGCCAATGGCGCCTCTCCGGAGCAGATGGCGAAGCTCGGCCAGTCCTACGACTTCACGCGCTCCACGGTTTCCAAGCAGATAGCGAATGCCGAGGAATACTGTTCGGAAGGGAAGACGCGGGAGGTCAGCGCCGCGCTGACGAAGCAGCTCGCGGGCGACTTCAAGGCGCCGAAGAAGCCGCCGCTGCCGAAATCGGTTGGCTGGTGGGATTCGGGCGCCTCGGAAAAGCCGTTCAACAAGGAAGAAGTCTTCAATCCGAGATCCGCGCGCTGAGATAACTCGCGCGGGCGGAGGCAACAGCGTACTCGCTGTCGCGATAAGCCGGATCAGGCGCCGACGCGGCCCTTGGGATCGCGCGCCGGCGGCTCGGGAGTGTGTCCGGCCGGCTGGATGCCGAACAGGCGTTCGCTGGCGACGTCGAACACCAGCTTGGCCCCGAACTCCAATTTCGTGCGGAACACGGCCCAGTGCTGCGCGCCTTGCGTGCATAGCGCCGCGTTGCGGTCGCAGAACGTCGCCGCGCGGTGCACGGTCTCGGCCGCCGTGTGGTAGAGGCGCGCCTGCTGCTCCTTGTCGGAGGGCAGCACCATCACGATCAGCGCCAGCCAGAAGGCCATCCGAATGAGAAACATGGGTCTCGAGTTCCTGGGGCGGGGTTCGGTCCAAGGGTCGAAGTTACCCTAGAGAGCGCGAAATCACCGGAAAGGTGCGGCCGACGCATTTAGTCTCAAATTATCGCGGCGGCGTTTACGGGTGATTAAGGGGTAGGTCGAGGTGGGGAGGCCGAGCGCTGCGATATTCCCCTCTCCCCGCGTGCGGGGAGAGGGTAGGGTGAGGGGCGGCGGCAATCACAAAGCATGGTCAAAACTCCATGCGGCATTCCCAACCCTGGCGTACCAATCGATCGCGCGTTCTGCGTGCAAACGAGACGTCTGCGGAGGCGAAGCTCTGGGCGGAGTTCGCAATCGTCAGCTTGGTGACTTGAAGTTCGTGAGGCAGGCACCAGTCGGCGACTACTTCGTGGATTTCCTTTGCCGGGAGCGAAAGGTCGTTGTGGAGATCGACGGTGGCACGCATTCGACGGACGCGGAACTGGCGAGGGATGCTGCGAGATCGGATGAGTTGATTGCTCGCGGCTATCGTGTTTTTCGCGTTTCGAACGACGATGTATTCAATGCGTATGGATGAAGTGCTTGCAGCGTTGCTGGCATTCGCAACGCCGGGTGAGGAGACGTAGGAGTTCGCTGCCGCCCCTCATCCCGACCTTCTCCCCGTAAGGACGGGGAGAAGGGGAAGAGGGGTCTAACCCGCCCCGCGCTCCACGAGGCCGACGATGTCGCTCATGATGGCGTTGAGTTCGAAGTTGCGGGGGGTGTAGACGCCGGCGACGCCGAGGCCGCGCAGAAGCTCGGCATCGGCCGGCGGGATGATGCCGCCGATGATGACGGGGATGTCGCCCGCGCCCTCGCTCTTCATGCGCTCGAGCACGTCGCGCACGAGCGGCACGTGGCTGCCCGAGAGGATCGACAACCCGACGACGTGGGCGCTCTCCTCGACGGCGGCGCGCACGATCTGAGCGGGCGTGAGGCGGATGCCCTCGTAGACGACCTCCATGCCGCAATCGCGGGCGCGCACCGCGATCTGCTCGGCGCCGTTGGAATGGCCGTCGAGGCCGGGCTTGCCGATCAGGATTTTGATGCGCCGCCCGAGGCGGTCGGACACGTCGTCGACGCGGCGGCGGACGGCCTCGACATCGGCGCCATTGGTCGAAGCCACTTTGCCGACGCCGGTTGGCGCGCGGTATTCGCCGAATACGCGGCGCAGCGTCGTGCCCCATTCGCCGGTCGTCACGCCGGCCTTGGCGCAGACGATGGAGGCTTCCATGACGTTGGTGCCGGCGCGGGCGTCGCGTTCGAGCGCGGCGAGCGCGACCTCGCAGGCGGCGTTGTCACGGGCGGCGCGCCACGCTTCGAGCGTGGCGATCTGGCCGGCTTCGACGCCCTCATCGACGGTGAGGATGTTGCCGCCGCCGGCGGACAGTGGTGACGGTTCGGTCTCGCCCCAGCGGTTGACGCCGACGACGACCTGCTCGCCGGTCTCGATGCGCGCGACGCGCTCGGCATTCGATTCGACGAGGCGCCGCTTCATGTAGTCGATGGCCGCGACGGCGCCGCCCATTTCCTCGATGCGCTGTAGTTCCGCCATCGCCTCGGCCTTCAGCTCCGTAACCTTGCGCGCGATCTCGGTCGAGCCGTCGAAGATGTCGGCGTATTCGAGCAGGTCTGTCTCGTAGGCAAGCACCTGCTGCATCCGCAGCGACCATTGCTGATCCCAGGGGCGCGGCAATCCCATCGCCTCGTTCCAGGCGGGGAGCTGCACGGCGCGGGCGCGGGCGCCTCTTCGACAGCGTCACCGCCAGCATTTCGAGCAGGATACGCGCGACGTTGTTTTCCGGCTGCTGCTCGGTGAGGCCGAGCGAGTTGACCTGGACGCCGTAGCGGAAGCGGCGGCTCTTGGCATCCTTGACGCCGTAGCGCTTGGCCGTGATCTCTTCCCACAGCTCCGTGAATGCGCGCATCTTGCAGATCTCGGTGACGAACCGAAGCCCGCGTTGACGAAGAACGAGATGCGCCCGACGACGGTGTCGAATTCGTCTTCGGGAACCACGCCCGACGCCTTGACGGTATCGAGCACGGCGATCGCCGTCGCCAGCGCGAACGCCAGCTCCTGCACCGGCGTCGCGCCGGCTTCCTGCAGGTGGTAGGAGCACACGTTGGTCGGGTTCCAGCGCGGCAGTTCCTTGTACGTGTAGGTGATCGTGTCCTTGATCAGCCGCAGCGACGGCTCCGGCGGGAACACGTAGGTGCCGCGCGAGAGATATTCCTTGATGATGTCGTTCTGGATCGTGCCGGTGAGGCTGTCGCGGGGCGCGCCCTGTTCGTCGGCGACGGCGATGTAGAGCGCCAGCAGCCAGGCCGCCGTCGCGTTGATCGTCATCGAGGTGTTCATGCGGTCGAGCGGGATGCCGTCGAGCAGGTTGCGCATGTCGCCGATATGGCTGATCGGCACGCCGACCTTGCCGACCTCGCCGCGGGCGAGGACGTGGTCGCTGTCGTAGCCGGTTTGAGTGGGCAGATCGAAGGCAATCGAGAGGCCGGTCTGGCCCTTGGCGAGGTTGCTCTTGTAGAGCTCGTTCGACTTGGACGCCGTCGAATGGCCGGAGTAGGTGCGGAAAATCCAGGGCTGCTCGATCGCTTTCGAGGGCTTGCTCATGTCCGCTCCCACCGGTCGACGGTCAATCCGTCGACGCACAAGGTAGCGCAGCCATATTGCAATGCAACAGAGACCTTTGCCTCATTTCGCGGCTGCGAACCGTCTGCATTGGGGGACGGCTGCTCTGCACATTGGTGAACGGCCTTGCATTGGCCCAGGCGAACCGCAATATGTCAGCTCAAGCCGAGGGGCGCCGGGGAACCGGCTGAGATCGCCTAATTCCGGGCGAGCACCCTTAGAACCTGATCCGGATCATGCCGGCGAAGGGACGGGACACATGACGACATCCATCTTTATCGCCAGGCTCATGGGCCCGGTTGTGCTCGTCGCCGGAGCGAGCCTGTTTTTCGACGCCGGAGCGCACAAGGCCATGGCGCTGGAGGTCCTGCGCAGTCCGGCGCTGCTCTTCCTTGCCGGTCTTTTGACCATGACCGCCGGCCTCGCGATCGTGCTCAACCACAACCTGTGGGTCGGCGACTGGCGGGTTCTCATCACCATCTTCGGCTGGCTGACGACGATTGGCGGGGCGGCGCGGATCGCGCTGCCGCAACAGGCCAGGACGTTCGGCGAAACCATGCTCGACAAACCAACCGCCATGTCGATCGGCGGCGCCATCTGGGTGGCGATCGGCGCGCTCCTCTGCTTCTTCGGCTACATCCGCTAACAGCTCACATCCTCTGACGGGAGTACGGCAATGAACAAGATCACGCGCAAGAAGGACCTGATGGTCCCGGAAGTGACGACCGGCCCGATCGCCGGGCTCGGGGAAGGTCTACGACGCGCCGGAGGGCTTCGCCGATGTGCGCGTGCCGTTCCGCGAGATCGCGCTGACGAAGGAGTCCGGCGAGCCGCCGTTCCGCGTCTACGACAGCTCCGGTCCCTACACCGACGACGAACGTCAAGATCGACGTCGAGAAGGGCCTGCCGCGCCATCGCGAGGCCTGGGTCCGCGAGCGCGGCGGCGTCGAGCAGTACGCCGGCCGCGAGATCAAGCCCGAGGACAACGGCAACGTGAAAGGCAAGCACCTCGCCCGCGATTTCCCGAACAAGCCGCTGCCGTTCCGCGGCGTCGGCGACAAGCCGGTGACGCAATACGAGTTCGCGCGAGCCGGCATCATCACCAAGGAGATGATCTACGTCGCGCACCGCGAGAACCTCGGCCGCAAGCAGGCGCTCGCCCGCGCCAAGGCGGCGCTCAACGATGGCGAGAGCTTCGGCGCGGCACTGCCCGAGCACATCACGCCGGAGTTCGTGCGCGACGAGATCGCGCGCGGCCGCGCCATCATTCCCTGCAACATCAATCACGCCGAGTTGGAGCCGATGATCATCGGCCGCAACTTCCTCGTGAAGATCAACGCCAACATCGGCAACTCCGCCGTCACCTCGTCGGTCGAGGAAGAAGTCGACAAGATGGTGTGGTCGATCCGCTGGGGCGCCGACACGGTCATGGACCTGTCGACGGGCCGCAACATCCACAACACGCGCGAGTGGATCCTGCGCAACTCGCCGGTGCCGATCGGCACGGTGCCGATCTATCAGGCGCTGGAGAAGTGCGGCGGCGATCCCGTCAAGCTGACCTGGGAGATCTATCGCGACACGCTGATCGAGCAGTGCGAGCAGGGCGTCGACTACTTCACGATCCACGCCGGCGTGCGCCTCGCCTACGTGCCGCTGACCGCGCATCGCGTGACGGGCATCGTCTCGCGCGGCGGCTCGATCATGGCCAAGTGGTGCCTCGCGCATCACAAGGAGAGCTTCCTCTACGAGCACTTCGAGGACATCTGCGACATCATGCGCAAGTATGACGTGTCGTTCTCGCTCGGCGACGGCTTGCGTCCGGGCTCGCATCGCGGACGCCAACGACCGCGCGCAGTTCGCCGAGCTGGAGACGCTCGGTGAGCTGACGCAGATCGCCTGGAAGAAGGGCTGCCAGGTCATGATCGAGGGCCCCGGCCACGTGCCGATGCACAAGATCAAGATCAACATGGACAAGCAGCTCAAGGAGTGCGGCGAGGCGCCGTTCTATACGCTTGGGCCGCTGACGACCGACATCGCGCCGGGCTACGACCACATCACGTCGGCATCGGCGCGGCGATGATCGGCTGGTTCGGCTGCGCGATGCTCTGCTACGTGACGCCGAAGGAGCACCTGGGCCTGCCCGACCGCGACGACGTCAAGTACGGCGTCATCACCTACAAGATCGCGGCGCACGCGGCCGACCTCGCCAAGGGGCATCCGGCGGCGCAGCTGCGCGACGATGCGCTGTCGCGCGCGCGCTTCGATTTCCGCTGGGAGGATCAGTTCAACCTCGGCCTCGATCCCGACACGGCGCGCGCGATGCACGACGCGACGCTGCCGAAGGACGCCCACAAGGTCGCGCACTTCTGCTCGATGTGCGGGCCGAAGTTCTGCTCGATGAAGATCACGCAGGACGTGCGCGACTACGCGGCCAAGACCAACGCCGGCAACTCGGCGATGGTCGAAGCCGAGAAGGGCATGGCCGAGATGTCGAGCCAAGTTCCGCGAGATGGGCGGGCAGGTGTACGTCGCGGCGGAGTGCGGCGCGGTGAAGACGCCGGCCCATCTGCCGGGCGAAGCCGGGAGTTCACCGGAGGCGGTGCGGAAGAGCAATGAGGCGTTGGGGTAGAATACGCCCGATCTGTTAAGTTCGGCCCATGCAAGAGATCATCATCATTGCTGGGCCGAACGGGGCGGGGAAGACGAGCTTTGCCGGGTACTATCCGCCACTGGCGGGCGATCGGTTTGCGTTCATCAATGCCGATGAGATTGCGCGCGAGATCGTTGACCCGTCGCTGAGTCAGGCGCGAGATTGATTTCCGTGCCGGTCGCGAGATGCTGGCGCGGATCGATGCTCTTGTTGCGGCCGGAGCGGAGTTCACGTTCGAGACGACGCTCGCGTCATTGACATATGCCGCAAGATCCCGATCTGGCGTAAGGCGGGCTACAAGGTCACGCTGATCTATCTCAGATTGCCGAATGCCGAGGCGTCGATCGACCGCGTTAGTCGCCGCGTCGCGGCGGGCGGTCACGGCATCCCGGAGGCCGTCATCAGGCAAAGATTTGCTAAGGGGCTCAGATATTTGGACGAACTGTACAAGCCCGTCGTCGATGAATGGTATGTTTGGGATAGTTTAGAGGGCGACATCCAGTTGGCAGAGGCTTGGGACCGCTGATGGCTCAAAGAAAACTCGATGTGAGTGAAGTGGAGGCGGCTCTTAAGCGCGCCGCCCGAGCTGGTGTGAGCGGAACTCGTGACGAACGGTCGGGGCGATTTGTCGTGCGTGATGCACGGACGGGTGAATTGAAGCCGAAGAAGGGTGGCGGCGATCCGGCTGTCGTAGAGCGCGGGAAGAAGTAGGGCGCTTTGCGCTGTCACCAGCGTCCTTATTGCAGGGCGCGTATCCCGGCTGTTCGCAGGGCAATTTCTCAAACATGATGACAGCCAAGTTTCAATTGCGCGTATTGATTGCTGCGATTCTTGCGACCGCCGTCGCGGCGTGCGATGGGCGCAGTAATCCCAAGAATTGGGACGCGTTCCGTATTCGTCTGACCCTGACAGTCTCGATCAACGGCGAGCTGAAGTCCGGTTCGTCCGTGATTGAAGTACAGCGTTATAAAGGCAGAGCCGGGGGGCAGATGATTGGCGAGAGCAAAGTTCTCGGCACAGCTCCTATCGTCAATCTCGGACCATATGGTTGGTTATTTGTGACGCTTGCGCCGCAGGTCAGTGGCCTCGCGTGGTCCCCGACGCTGCCCGGCCAGCCTCCAAATCGGAAGCAAACCGCACGTCTGTCGGACATGCCGAGGATTATTAGTAAGCGTTGGAGTTTAGGGGACATCGCAAAAGTTGATTTGTTGGCTCTCTGGGCTGAGGGCTCATTTCCGGTCGACAGGGCGTTTCCGGAACTGGTTTGGATCCCACCGGTAGTGAGTAAATCAAAACCAATTCTGCCGCTTCTTCCGGAAGAGCTATCGTCGTGGATCGGTGGGGACGCTCGTCTCGTCAGTCTCACATTGGAGACCACTGACGATCCTGTCGCGACCAAGGTGGCCGACCCACCGGACTGGCTCCGCGCGTTAAGGGATGGAACAAATCCCCCCAAACGCGACAGCGCAGGGCCCTACGCGCTGAGTATATTTTCAGTTGAACGCGAGCGGTAATGAGGACATTCAATGACCATCACCAGCGATGATCTTTTTCGCGCCGCACTTGCGTTGGATATGCCGCCGACGCTCTAAACTTATCCCCACCCACCACGCGTCACGTCACACTCCACCGCACTCATCCCACGAGGGGGCGCTGTCGACGCGCTTGACTGTGCGGGATGAGGGTCGCAGGGCGGGGTGATGCCAAGATGGCGCGCCCCAGGAAAGAACGAAGTGGCCGGATCGGCTCTGCCGGCTGCCGTGCCTGGGAACCCGCACGTGCGGCGCGAGGCGCGGATCGCCGTCTTTTCCAGAGCCTGGCGTTTGCGCCTTGCTCCCCTCAGTTCATTGTCCGAGCTCGTGCGGTGCGGGGCACAAGCGCTGCGGCGAGCAGTCGGTGCCTCCCACCCGCTGACCCCTCCCCACATCCCCCGCTGCCGAAGGCGCGCCTTCGGCGCTGGGGGAGGGGGATAAGTGCGGCGTTTGGGATTACCCGCTGCGCGCGCTTTGGAGTGACGAGGAGGGCGACGCGGCGCGTACGGGGCGCGTTCGTCCGACCGTGGAACGATGCGGAACGCGGCCGGTCGGGCTGCATTCCGCCTATGTCTGGCGCAGATAGTCTCGCGGGACTACGGAGGAAACCACACCACATGCGCCTACGCTTCCATCAGATCAGCGAGATCGTCGGCATCTTCCTGCTGCTCGCGTCGACGGCGACGCAGCTCTTCTATCTCGAGCCGCTGAAGCGCGAGATCGAAATGCGGCTCGTCGCCTTCAACATCCAGCAGTCCGCGCAGATCCAGTTGCGCGCGGCGTATGAGAACCAGCTCGCGCTGCTCAAGGTAGTGAATGCGCCCGCCGAGCAGATCAGCGCGACGGAGGCGCAGCGGGGCAAGGTGCTAGCGCAGTACAAGATCTCCGACGCGGACCTCGCGGATGTCGTGATGGCGAAGGAGAACGTCGAGGGCTATCTGGAAATCGTCGTGATCGTGTTGTTCGCGCTCGGCAGCGTCCTCGCCGGCCTCGGCCGCCTCATCGAATTCCAGACGGCCGCGCGGCTTCAGCGGGAATGAGTGGCGGTCACTTGAACCGCGTCACCTTATAGACCTCGCCCTTGGCGTCGTAGGTCGTCCATTCGCCGACTTGGGTGCCCATGTCGAAGTGGCCTGAGCGCATGATGGTGCCGTCCTTGCGGAACCACTCCCAATAGCCGTCGAGCTGGCCGTCGCGCAGCCAGCCCTTGGCGCGGACGCTGCCGTCCTTGTGGTGGTGCGTCTCGCGCTTGCGCGGCGGCTTTGCCATACGAAACTATCCGAGCGACTGCAGGTATTCGAGAACCGGCAGTGCCTTCTCGCCGCCCATCTTGGCGTGGGCGAGAAGGGGAATGCCGTGAGCGCCGGGCGCGGTCCGGGATTGCGGGTGCGCGGTGATGGCGGCCTTCACGACGTCGAGGTGGCCGAGCATGGCGGCGGCGAAAATATCCATGCGGGCGCCGTTGTCGAGCAGGAATTCCGCGATCTCGCGACGGCCGGTGTGGGCTGCCGCGCCGAGGGCGGACTCGAAGTCGCCGCCGCCCCAGTCCCAGCACGCGTTGACCAGCTTGGGCTCCTGCGCCACCAGTTCCTTGACGCGTGCGAGATCGCTGTGCGCCTTGCGCACGAATTCGTTGACCAGTTCGGCGGCGATTGCGGGAGGTCGTTCCATGTCGAGCTCTCTATCTTTGCGAAAATTGTCAAGAAACGACACTAACTGCTCGACGCGGTGCCGTCAGCCGTATTCACGCGCTTGCAAGAGGGAGCGTTATGGACTGACATGGCGGCGGCGATGGGTTCGTGATGAGAAAGACGTCAATGGCTATCACGCTCTACGGTATTCCCAACTGCGACACGGTCAGGAAGGCGCGGGCGTGGCTCGACGCGCAGGGGATCGCGTACGACTTCCATGACTACAAGAAGGCGGGCGTGACGGCGGCGAAGGTGAAGGCGTGGTGCAAGGTGCTCGGTTGGGAGACGGTGCTCAATCGCGCCGGCACGACGTTCCGGAAGCTGCCAGACGCCGCAAAGGCCGATCTCGATCAGGGCAAGGCGATCGCGCTGATGATCGAGCAGCCGTCGATGATCAAGCGTCCGGTCGTCGAGTACGCGGGCGGGTTGCTGATCGGGTTCAAGCAGGCGGCGTGGGAAACCGCATTCGGCAAGTGAGGCGGCGGAGGCTGTCGCTCAGAGTATCCTGCTGAACCGCGCCTTGGACCGCTCGCGCGCCTTCTCGGCCTCGACCGCGCGGTCCTTGGGCGGCGCGTGGGTCTCCAACGACGCCAGCAGTCGCGAAGCGGCAGCGGTGACCTCGTCGATCGCGCGCTCGAACGCGGCGGCATTGGCCTGCGACGGCGCATTGAAGCCGCTGAGCTTGCGCACGAACTGCAGCGAGGCGGCGCGGATCTCGTCCCCGGTGGCGGCGGGCTCGAAGTTGAACAGCGTGCGAATGTTGCGGCACATGGGCGGTCTCCTTATGCGTTAGAGATAGTCATGACGATGCCTGGCGTCGAGAGGCGCGGCGCTGCAGGAGGTTCAGTAGTGGCCAAGCACGCCAGGAATGCGACGGGCACCATCCGCGTCGGCATCGGCGGGTGGGTGTTCGAGCCGTGGCGGGGGACGTTCTATCCGGAAAAGCTGTCGCAGAAGCGCGAGCTCGAATATGCCGCGAGCCAGCTCACCTCGATCGAGGTCAACGGCACCTACTACGGCGCCCAGAAACCCGAGAGCTTCGCCAGGTGGCATGACGAGACGCCGGACGATTTCGTCTTCGCGCTGAAGGGGCCGCGCTACGCGACCAACCGGCGCGTGCTCGCCGATGCGGGAGAGTCGATCGAGCAATTCTTCAGCGGTGGCGTCATGGAGCTGAAGGACAAGCTCGGTCCGATCAACTGGCAGTTCATGGCGACGAAGAAATTCGATCCCGCCGACTTCGAGGCGTTCCTGAAACTGCTGCCGAAGAAAGTGGGTGGCCGCGCGATCCGCCACGTCGTCGACGTGCGCCACGAGAGTTTCAAGGTGCCCGAGTTCGTCGCGATGGCGCGCGCGTACGGCGTCGCGATCGTGGTCGCGGGCGACAGCGAATATCCTGAGATCGCCGACATCACCGCGCCGTTCGTCTACGCCCGCATCATGGGGACGCGTGGAGAAGCAACCGCTCGGCTATCCGAAAAAGGCACTCGACGCGTGGGCGCAGCGCGCCAAGGCGTGGGCTGCCGGCAAGGCCCCGACAGGTCTGGAGACGGTCGCGAAAGCGAAGGCCGACGGCGTGGCGCGCGACGTCTATCTCTACGTCATCAGCGGCCACAAGGAACGCAATCCCGCCGCCGCGAAAGCGCTGATCGAGCGGATCGGCTAAAGCGTCGGACCTTAAATGCGACCCACGCCTGGGTCGGCCTCAAAGTCGCATTTAATAAAACTAGGGCATAGCGTTCTAAAGCAACTTTGGACTTTAAATTCACTCCCCGCCGTGTCCATTCCGAAGTTCGCCTGAGTTCATCCCGCCTCCGAATTGGAATCCAGGACACTAGAATCATGAGTTGCTCGTGTGATTAGATCGAGAAATTCGCGCGATACCCTGCCGCGAACACCGGCGAATTTTCGATCATCACACGCCTCGAGGTGAGGTGAATTTAAAGTCCGTTGCTTTAGCGATCCATATGCGATCGCCGCGCCGGCCACAGGTCATTTCAGCCGATCGTAGACCCGACCGATCAGTGAGCGGGGCGAGGGTCGCTTGTCTGCGGGTTGCGTCGCGGGCGGCGGCGCGACGTCGTTGGGCGCGCGCGCGCGGGGCGTGGTTGGGGCCCGAGCGACCATCGCATTGGCCGCCACATAATCGCGGATCGCATGGTGCACGAAGGCGAGCTTCTCGAGCGCCGGCGCCGGGATCACGAAGGGGTAGAAATCGTTGTGGCCCATGCCGCGGCTCATATTGTTGAGCGCGATCGACAATGGAATCCAGCGCTCGATCAGGGCGTCGAACGTTTCCTCGCGGTGGATGTCGTAGGACTTGAATGGCCACGCGGCACCGAAGATGAGACCGGATGCGCGCGGCTCCATGCCTTCGGCCTGGGCGGTGTCGACGGCCGAGACCATGTGCAGATAGTGCGCCCAGGTCTCCGCCCAATCCTCCCAGGGGTGTGCGCTGGCGTAGGCGGAAACGTGGCTCGTCGACCAGTCCGGCGGTGGGCCCTCGGCGTGATGGCGCGCGAGCGCCGTGCCGTAGTCCATGCGCTCGTCGCCAAAGAGCGTGCGGAACGCGTCCTGCTTGCCGGTTTCCGCCACCAGCACGTTCCAATAGAAATGTCCGCTCTCGTGGCGCAGGTGGCCGAGCAGCGAGCGATAGGGCTCGCCGAATTGCTGACGCTGGCGCTCGCGCTCGACGGCATTGGCTTCCGTCACGTCAATGGTGATGACGCCGTCGAGATGTCCAGTGGTCGCGTTGAGGAGGAAATCGAATGCCAGGCTGTCGCCGCCGGCGTTGCGGGTCTCGAGCGGCAGGCCGAAGCGCAGGAGATCGTAGACAAGGCGCTTCTTGGCCCGCTCCAATTCTTGCCAGGCGTCGAGATTGCCCGCCACGGACAGATCGGGAATTGTCCGGTTCAGGTCGCAGGCGAGGCAGAAGCCGTCGCTCTCGTTGATCGGGGTCAGCCAGTTGCATGCGGCATGGATGGCGTTGGCGCAGTAGCGCAGCGATGCGCCATCGTTCCCCACGGGATGGTAGGCGCCGGGCGGTTCGGCGAGCGTTCGATCGTGATCATGGCGAGGCGCGCGGGGTCGAAGCCGAGATCAGCGCCGCATTTCACGCAATGGACATTCTCGAAGTAGACCGTGTTGCCGCACCTCGAGCACCTATGGTTCTTCATCGCAAATCACACTTCCTGGCCAAGTACGCGCGACCAGGCGCGGGCTGCCGATGGGGCCGGCACATCTGTTGGCAGACTCTTCTACCGCAGTGCAAAGTCGATCTGCCATGTTATTCGGCAACTTGGTGGACTTTTTTCGGCACGCTGCCCGCCACTTGGACAGGGACGCTCGACCTGCACGTTTTGCGAGCGATTGCGCTTGTCGGCCGGCCGGCAACTCGGTATGCGGAGTTTAAAGCACGTTCGCCTGTCATTGAATTGAGGCATTCGGCGCGAACGTGCTCCAAGCTTTTGTTTTAGAGTTCGATTCACGAGGTGCTGGCGCAAGCGCACGCACCTCAAACGATCAGGCTCTAGGTTTGCCGATCAACGCTCGGATGATCCGTTTGTTCCCGGCGCACATGGTGAATGTGGGCTGCGGGCAACGGCTCGGGGAAAGGCCCACGCTACCTATGGCACTCCATGTCGCGCTGACCCACGAGACGATCTACCGCTACGACCGTCGGATCGGCATGGGGCCGCAGGTGATCCGCCTGCGCCCGGCGCCGCACAGCCGCACGCCGATCCTCAGCTATTCGATGAAGATCGAGCCGGCGGACCCACTTCATCAACTGGCAGCAGGACCCGTACGGCAACTTCCTCGCCCGCGTCGTGCTCCCCGAGGAGACGGACATCTTCTCCGTCACCGTCGACCTCATCGCCGATATGGCGGTCATCAATCCCTTCGACTTCTTCGTCGAGGAGAGCGCGACGGAGTGGCCGTTCACCTACGACCCGGTGTTGAAGAAGGAGCTCGGGCCCTATCTCGATGTCGCGCCGGCCGGCCCGCGCCTCTCGAAGTATATGGCCTCGATCGACCGCCGCCCGCGACCGACGAACGACTTCCTCACCGACATCAATCGCGATCTCGAGCGCGCCGTCCGCTACCTGATCCGCATGGAGCCGGGGGTGCAGACGCCGGAGGAGACGCTCGCGAACGAGTCCGGCTCGTGTCGCGACAGCGCGTGGCTGATGGTGCAGATTTTCCGCCACCTCGGGCTCGCGGCGCGGTTCGTGTCGGGTTACCTGATCCAGCTCACGCCGGATGTGAAAGCGCTCGACGGCCCGGTCGGCGCGGAGACCGATTTCACCGATCTCCATGCCTGGTGCGAGGTCTATCTTGCCGGGCGCGGGATGGATCGGTCTCGATGCGACGTCGGGGTTGCTGGCGGGCGAGGGGCATATTCCGCTCGCGGCGACGCCGCAGCCGTCGAGCGCGGCGCCGATTTCCGGCAGTCACGGCCGCGCCGAGGTCACTTTCGAGCATCACATGGGCGTCGTCCGCGTGCGCGAGACGCCGCGCGTGACCAAGCCGTACAGCGACGAGACCTGGCAGAAGATCGTCGACGCCGGCCGCGTGGTCGACGAGCGCCTGAAGAGCGGCGATGTCCGCCTCAGCATGGGTGGCGAGCCGACATTCGTCGCCGCCGACGATATGGAAGGCGCGGAGTGGAACATCGGCGCCGTCGGTCCGACCAAGCGCGGCTATGCCGATGAACTGATCCGCCGCCTGCGCGACCGGTTCGCGCCCGGCGGCCTGCTGCATTACGGCCAGGGCAAGTGGTATCCGGGCGAGCAACTGCCGCGCTGGGCGTTCGCGCTTTACTGGCGGGAGGACGGCGAGCCGCTGTGGGAGGACGCGAGCCTCGTCGCGCCGGAGCCCAAAGGCGTCGGCGAAGGAGGCGCCGCAAAAGGGTCGGCAGGTCGATCCGCGTGCGCCGAACGGCGGACGACACGCATCGCTTCATGCAGGGGCTGTGTGAACAGCTCGGACTGCCGGCCGAAAGCGGTATCGCGGCCTATGAGGATCCCGTCCATTTCATGCTGGTCGAGCAGAGGCTGCCGATCAACGTGACGCCCGACGACAACAAGCTCGAGGATCCGCAGGAGCGCACCCGCATCACGAAAGTGTTCGAACGCGGGTTGGGTACGCCGGTCGGCTACGTGCTGCCGGTGCAGGTCTGGAACACACAGGATCGCGGCCGGCGCTGGGTGACGGAGCGCTGGTCGCTGCGGCGCGGCAAGCTGTTCCTCATGCCGGGAGATTCGCCGCTCGGCTTCCGCCTGCCGCTCGGCTCGGCGCCGGTGATTGATCCGGTCGACTTTCCGCATGTGCTGCCGCGCGATCCGTTTGCTCCGGCGCCGCCGCTGCCCGGGCGCGAGGTGCTGATGCAGCGCCGACGCACGGTTGCCCTCGATGCGCCGAAGCCGCCGGCTGCGGCAGCGCCCGAGGTCGCCGTCGGCGCGGTGCGCACGGCGCTGTCGGTCGAAGTGCGCGACGACAAGCTCTGCGTGTTCATGCCGCCGCTCGAGGATGCGGAAGACTATGCGGCGATGGTGGCGGCGATCGAGGAAGCGGCGCGCGGCACGGGACTGGCGCTGCACGTCGAGGGCTACGAGCCGCCGCGCGATCCGCGCTTCAACGTCATCAAGGTGACGCCCGACCCCGGCGTCATCGAAGTCAACATCCATCCGGCGATGTCATGGAACGAGGCGGTCGCCACGACCACCGCGCTCTATGAGGACGCGCATCTGTGTCGTCTCAGCGCCGAAAAATTCATGCTCGACGGCCGCCACACCGGCACCGGCGGCGGCAACCACATCGTCTTCGGTGGCGCGACACCGGCCGACAGCCCGTTCCTGCGCCGCCCGGACCTGCTCGCCTCGATCATCACCTACTGGCAGAACCACCCCTCGCTCTCCTACCTGTTCTCGGGAATGTTCATCGGCCCGACCAGTCAGGCGCCGCGCGCCGACGAGGCCCGCCACGAGGGGCTCTATGAACTCGAGATCGCGCTGTCGCAGGTGCCGGACCCTGGCAGCGGTTCGGTCCCGCCGTGGCTCGTCGACCGGCTGTTCCGCCATCTCCTGATCGACGTTACGGGCAATACGCACCGCGCCGAGATCTGCATCGACAAGCTCTATTCGCCGGATGGTCCGACCGGCCGGCTCGGGCTCGTCGAGTTCCGTTCGTTCGAGATGCCGCCGCACGCCCGCATGAGCCTTGCCCAGCAGCTCTTGTTGCGTGCCCTCATCGTCAGGTTCTGGGAGCAGCCCTACCGCCAGAAGCTCGTGCGCTGGGGCACGGCGTTGCACGACCGGTTCATGCTGCCGCACTACCTGTGGTCGGATTTCTCCGACATCGTCGGCGATATCCGCTCGGCCGGGCTGCCGGTCGATCTCGACATGGTTCGAGCCGCACAGCCGAGTTCCGCTGTCCGGTCCTCGGCAAACTGGCGATCCACGACCTCGAGCTGGAACTGCGTCAGGCGCTGGAGCCGTGGCACGTCCTCGGCGAGGAGGGCGCGCCCGGCGGCACGGCGCGCTATGTCAATTCGTCGCTGGAGCGCGTGCAGGTGCTGGTGCGCGGCATGACCGGCGACCGCTACGCCGTGACGTGCAATGGCCGCACCGTGCCGCTGGCGCCGACCGGCACCTTCGGCGAGGCGGTGGCGGGCGTGCGCTATCGCGCCTGGGCGCCGCCGTCGGCACTGCACCCGACGATCGGCACCCACGTGCCGCTCGTGTTCGATATTTTCGATCGCTGGACCGGCCGCTCGATCGCCGGCTGCCGCTATCACGTGTCGCATCCCGGCGGGCGCTCGTCCGAAAGCTTCCCGATCAATTCCTACGAGGCCGAAGGGCGGCGCCTGGCGCGCTTCGAGGCCAACGGACATACGGCCGGGACGCATGGTGCCGCTGCCCACGCGCACCAATCCCGACTATCCGCTGACGCTCGACCTCCGCCGGCCGGACTGAGCCATGATCGAGAATCCTGGGGCACAGGTGTGTGGCTTACGTCACATTGATCCGGGCAAATTGCCATCCCGCCGTCGCCGCGCGTGGGCGGGCCGATTCGCGTGATACAGACGAATTGTCCCAACCTGATGCATCAACGCTCGCACGGCAGGGGCGTCGGGATGTGAGCGGGGGAGCGCAGAACGAGGTCCGGGTGCGATGATGAACATGGCGTCCTCCGTCAAGGAGGGCGGACCGTCTCTGGTCGACATGTACAAGAACCGCGAAAGTGGCGGCTACGATGAGCTGCTCGATCCGAACGGCGTGGTACGCCTGCGCTGGCGCGGCCTGCTCGCGGGGCTCGGCGAGTTCACAGCTTCCGAACTGAACTCGCGCACGGCGCGGATCGACCGGCGGGTCCGCGAGACGGGCGTTGCCTACGACATGTTCGCCGATCCCGACCAGGTCGCGCAGAAGTGGCAGCTCGACCTGATGCCGATCGTGATCTCCAGCGCCGAGTGGCGTTGGCTCGCGGCGGCGCTCGTGCAACGCGCGCGGCTGTTCGATCGCCTGCTCGCGGATCTCTACGGGCCGCAGGAACTGATGCGGCAGGGACTCGTGCCGCCGGAGCTCGTGTTCTCGGACAACGCCTACCTGCGACCCTGCCAGGGCATCCTCGACAAGGCCGGCCCGCTGCGCTTCTACGCGGCCGATCTGGCGCGCGGCGCCGACGGCAAGTGGCGCGTCATCGACAATCATCTCGAGACGCTCGCCGGCATCGGCTTCGTGCTGGCCAACCGTGTCGCGCATACCCACGTCACCGGCGACCTCTTCAAGCGCGTCAATGCGGTGCGGCTTGCGGCCCACTTCCAGCGGCTGCAAGTGGCGCTCGCCGCGCACGCGCAGCGCGACAACGCCTCGATCGCGCTGCTGACGCCGGGGCCGCAGCACCAGGACTATTTCTCGCACGCCTACCTCGCCCGCTATCTCGGCCTGCTGCTCGTCGAAGGCTCGGACCTGCGGACGCGCGGAAGCCACGTCTACCTCAAGACGCTCGAAGGGCTGAAAGAGGTCGATCTCATCATCCGCTGCGTCGACGGGCGCCAGATCGATCCGCTGGAACTCGATCCCGCTGGATTCAAAGGCCCGGCGGGCTTGCTGCAGGGTCAACCGCGAGCAGCCGCAGCCTCGTCGTCAACGCGATCGGCTCGGCAGTGGCGCAGAACCGCGGCCTCGGCCCCTATCTGCCGCGTCTCGCCAAGCATCTTCTCGGCGAGGATCTGGCGCTCGGCGATGCGCCACGCTGGTGGCTCGGCGATCCGGCCGCGCGCCGCCACGTCGCTCGACAACCTCGACGGCGTCGTCATCCGCTCGGCCCAGGAGGGCACGGGACGGCCCGGGACAGGCCGCGCTCGGCCAGGCGCCGCGGCGAGATTTCGGCCGCCGAACGCGCGCGGCTCAAGGCCGAGATCGGTCTTCATGGCGCGCGCCTTGGTGGCGGAGGAAAAGATCGGCTTCAGCACCGCGCCGGCGTTCGGCGCCGAGGGCCTCGAAGCGCGCCCGTTCGCGGTCCGCTTGTACGTCGCCCACACCGTCAACGGCTTCGAGGCGATGCCGGGTGGGCTTGCCATGTCCGTCGATCCCGTACGCGCAGTGGCGCTCAGCGCCGCCGACGGCCACACCCGCGACGTCTGGGTGCTGTCGGACACGCAGCAGGCGCCGCACATCAGCCTGTGGCGGCCCGAAGCTCGAGAACGCCCGCATCGAGCGCCCGCAGCGGGTGGTGCAGAGCCGCGTCGCCGACGACCTCTACTGGCTCGGCCGCTACGGCGAGCGCTGCCGACTGGACGATGCGGATGCTGCGCGGCGCGCTGCGCCGGATCGCGGAGGACGGCGGTCCTGCTGATGGCCTCGATGCGGCGCGACGCTGCCTCGTGATGCGGCTGACGGATCCCGATGCGCGGCCCGATCGGCGCGAGGAGCGATCAATCCCGGCGCCGACATCGAAAGCCTGTGCGCGAGCCTCGCCTCGCACGCGGTGAGCCCGCGGACGCTGCAGCGGACGCTCGAAGGGCTCTATCAGGTGTCCTATCTCGTCCGCGACCGCCTCTCGCATGAGGCATGGCAGACGCTGAGCCGCTTCCGTCCCGGCGATCCCGTGGATGACGCAGCTCGCCTCGGCGGCACCGGGCGCGTTGCTCGATCTGCTCGACGAGGGGCTGGCGGCGCTCTCCTCGTTCAACGGCCTGACGCACGAGAACATGACCCGCAACTACGGCTGGTCGTTCCTCGACATGGGCCGCGCGGCTCGAGCGCGCCTACAACCTCAGCGAAGCCATCCTGACGCTGTTCATCCCGGCGCCCGATCCCGAGGCCGAGACCAGCGCGCTGATGCTGCTGCTGGAACTCGCCGACAGCTTCATCACCTATCGCTCGCGCTACCGCCTCGACCCGATGCTGGCGCTGGTGCTCGATCTGCTGCTGCTCGATGAAGCCAACCCGCGCTCGCTCGGCTATCAGCTCGCGGCCATCTCGAAGCATCTCGAGGCCTTGCCCGACGCGCGCCAAGGTGTCAGTCTCGCCGAGGATCGGCGCCTCATCCTGTCGTTGCTGACGTCCATTCGCCTCGCGGATGTCGCGGCAATCGCGGAGGAAGCGGACCGCGCCACGCTCGAGCGCCTGATGCAGGAGGAGCTTCAGGTCCTGCCGGAGCTGTCGAACGTCGTTGCGCGCCGCTACTTCAACCTGACCGAGGAGACGCCGCATCGCGTGTTGACGCGCAGCGAGCCACGGCAATGATTTTCGAAGTCAGTCACCGGACGCACTACCGCTACTCGACGCCGGTCGCCCAATCGCAGCATCTCGTGCACATGACGCCGCGCGCCGTCGAGCGCCAGACGACGCTGCGCCACAACCTGATCGTCGAGCCCGCGCCGGCCATGCGCTACGACGGCGTCGACGGGTTCGGCAATCCGTTCGTCATCCTCGACGTCGAGGTGCCGCACAAGGAACTGGTCCTGCACGCGCGCAGCTCGATCGAGACGCACGCGCCGCCCGCCGCCGATTTCGCGGCGACCACCTCCTGGGATCGGCTCGACGAGAAAATGGCGATGCCCGGCGGCGGCTTCGATCTCGACGTCATCCAGTACCGCTGCACGACCCGGCTCACCGGGGCGTCGCTGGCGATCGCCGACTACACGCGCGGCTCGTTTCCGCAGGGCCGGCCGATGCTCGACGGCGTGATGGACCTGACGCGGCGGATCTTCGCCGATTTCCGCTTCGATCCCGGCGCCACGGATATCTCGACGCCGGTCGAGAAGGTGTTCGAGCAGCGCCGCGGCGTGTGCCAGGACTTCGCGCATCTGGCGCTCGCGGGCTTGCGGGCGCTGCGCGTGCCGTCGCGCTACGTCAGCGGCTACATTCTCACCCGGCCGCCGCCCGGCCAGATCAAGCTCGCCGGCGCCGACGCCTCGCACGCCTGGATATCCGTGTGGTCGCCCGAGACCGGCTGGCGCGACTTCGATCCGACCAACGGGATCGCGGTCAGCGAAGAGCACATCACCATCGCCTACGGCCGCGATTACAACGACGTGAGCCCGATCAGCGGCGTGCTGCTCGGTGGCGGCGCAGCACGCGGTGTCGGTCGGCGTCGACGTCGTGAGCCTCGACACCGCGCCGACCGTGCATTGAGCCGCGCGATTGTTCGCGCGGCTCGTCGGCATCATTTCAGCACCGCGATCTGCTTCTTCTTGATCAGCTCGAAGTCGATCTCGGCGCCGATCCCCGGTGTCTCCGGGCAGTGCGCCATGCCGTTCTTGTCGATTTTGATGTCGTTGATCACGCCGTACTTGTGCGCGCCATCGGGTAGCAGCACCTCGAAGAACGTCGTGTTCCTGAGCGAGCAGGCGAAGTGGAGCTGCGCCATGTTGTTGTGCGAGTTGCCGCCGTGGTGGACCTCGTAGTTCATGTGGAACGCTTCGGCGAGATGGGCGGTCTTGATCAGCGTGGAGATGCCGCCCTTGATCGGGATGTCGCCGCGCAGGTAGTCGGTCGCGCGCTCGGTCAGCCACACGGCGTAGGTGCCGATGTCGCCTGCCGGATATTCGGTCGCGAGGATGGGTATCGTCGAGCTTCTGGCGCAGCTTGACGTAGGAGTAGATGTCCTCCTCGTTGAGCGGGTCCTCGAACCACAGAATAGCCCATCTCCTCGATCGCGCGGCCGACCTTGAGCGCGTCCGGATATTTGTAGCTCCAGGTCGAAGTCGAGCATGAGCGTGTAGTCGTCGCCGACGGACTTGCGTACGGCTTCGCAAACCTTGATGTCTTCGGCGGGGTCCTGCGGCGGGTGGATCTTGTAGGCCTTCCAGCCGTTGGATTTGAATTCTGCCGCTTCACCCGCATAAGCCTGCCGGCCGTCGAGGATCTGGCTCGAGGCGTAGGCGCCGATCGACGAGCGGCCGGCGCCGAGGAATTTGTAGAGCGGCAGGTTCGCGGCCTTGGCGGCGATGTCCCAAAGAGCCGTGTCGCAGGCACCCACCGTGCGCAGTCCTGCCGTGCGCTGGCGGGCGCGAAGGGCTGCATGAAGCTCGACGCGGGCGAGCGGGTCCTGGCCCATCAGCACCGGCTTGAGGAAGCGGATCAGCGCGCCGGCATCGGATTCGGCCGGGTTGGTCGCGCCGCCGAGGAAAGCGTGGCCGGTTAGCCCGGCATCGGTCTTGATGGTGAGCAGGCCGAGATTGCTCTGCCCGCCCATGTTCCGCGAGCCCGCGTGATACCGCGTCGGCGGAATGTTATCCCAGTTAAACAGCGTCAGCTCGACGTCATCGATCTTCATCGGGCATTCCTCCTGTTTTATTGTTCAGCCGTCACGATCGGGCCCCGGCGCCGGATGGTCAAGGCAATCGCGACACCGTGCGTTGACGGGAGCGGCGTTCTCGTCTTCACTCCGCGCAACCCTCGCTTTCTGGAGCGAAGCAATGATGCGAACGCGACGCGAGATCCTGGGTACGGTCGGGCTCGGCTTGATGCTGGTGAAGCTGCCCGAGCGCGCTCGATGCCGTCCGACAAGCCGGAGCCGCCGCGCAACGACGATGGCCTCTACACGCAGCCGTGGTTTCACGAGTCCTTCCTCGACCTGAAGGATGATCTGACTGAGGCCGAGAAGGCAGGAAAGAGCCTCGCGATCCTGTTCGAGCAGCGCGGCTGCCCCTACTGCCGCGAGACGCACGTCACCAACCTGTCGGACCCGGAAACCGCCGCGTACATCCAAAAGCACTTCCTGACGATCCAGCTCAACCTGCATGGGGCGCGGACGGTCACGCGACTTCGACGGCAAGGAACTCGAGGAGCGTGCCCTGGCGCGGCGCTGGGGCGTCAATTTCACGCCGACGATTTACTTCTTCGTGCCCCCGGCGGCGGCGCTCGCCGGCAAGGAGGGGGGCGCGGCTGCTGCATGGAAGCTCATCGGCTATTGGAAGCCGTTCCATTTCCAGCAGACCTTTGCTTATGTGCATGAGCGTGCCTACCAGAAAGATGGCGGCTTCCAGCGCTGGCTCGCGGAGCGGGCGGAGAAGCTGCGAGCGGAAGGCAAGGACGTGCAACTCTGGTAGCGCATCGGTATCGGTGCGCGACTCAACAGAAAGCCCAACGGAAAGGATGACCATGAAGCGGCAAGTGACGATCGCGCTGCTGGACGAGATCCAGGACGGTTTCAACAAGCAGGACGTCGACGCGATCCTCTCGCATTTCACGGATGACTGCATCTGGCTGATGGCGCGCGGACCCGACGGCGCCGGAGGGGCGGCGCTGCACCGGCAAGGCCGAGATCGGCGAAGTCCTGCGCGCGCGCTACCGGGACATTCCCGACATGCGCTGGGAGGAAATCCGCCACTGGATCGTCGCCGACCAGACCAAGGCGATCTCGGAGTGGGTGGTGCGCGGGACGCCGAAAGGCGGCAAGCCGTTCGAGTATACGGGCTGCGATCTCTGGGAGTTCCGCGACGGCTACGTGACCAAGAAGGACACGTACTGGAAATTCATCGGCTGAGGCCGGACGGCGCTAGGCGACCGGCGTTGCCGGAGGCGGCGCGGCGGTTGGATCGTCGGCGCGGCGGGCACGTGGGCCGCCCTCGCCACGGCCCGAGGCGAGAATGCTCGCCGGCAGGTCGCGGCCGCGCACGACGCCGATGGCCGAGACGGGCCGGTCCTCGCCAGCAACCTCGATGATCAGCGAACTCCTGGCCGTCGCCCGACCACTGGGCCTGCCGTGCCACGTCCCGCGACAGGACGAGCTGGAAGCCCTTTTCCTTGGCCACGTTGCCGAGATGCTCGGCGATCTTGACCGATTGGCCGATGACGGTGACGTCGATCGCTTCGCCGAACCCGATCCGTCCGATGAGCAGCGGTCCAGCGTGCACGCCGATGCCGACTTCGAGCGGTCGGCCGATTTCGCCCTCGAGCCGCGAGTTCAGGAAGTCGAGCGCCAAGTCGATGGCGCGCGCGGCGCGCAAGGCCTGTCGGCAGCCGACCTCGACCCCGAGGCGCTGGCCGAACACGGCGACCAGGCTGTCGCCGATGAAGCGGTCGATGCGGCCGCCCTGCGTGTTGATCGCCGTGCCGACCGCGCCGAAGAATTCGTTGAGCAGGAACACGACGTCGAACGGCAGCTTCTGCGAGGCAATCGCCGAATAGCCGCGCATATTGACGTAGAGCACCGCGAGCGGCTTTTCGACGCCGTTGCTGTCGGTCTCGTCGAGATCCACCGCTTCCGGTCCGGTACTGATCGGACGCAGCAGGCGCAGCACGGTGAGATCCTGCGTCGGGCGGATCTGGCAGGCGAGACGGACATTGGCCGGTGCGCCGATGCTGCCGAGCGTGAAGGCCTCGGGAAACTTCGGCGGCGGCAGCGTCTCGACGCCCTCCTCGACCCGGACCCGGCACGTCGAGCAGCGCGCACGGCCACCACAGATGGAGGCATGCGGGATGCTGTTGGCGCGGCTGATCTCGAGCAATGTCGGGCCGACCGGCGCCGTGATCACGGGGCCTCCGAGATACTTGATGCGGACTTGCGATCCGTTGTTGCGCAAGAAGTAGAGGATCGCGAATACCGAGGCGACCACCAGCAAGACGCCGGCAAAGCCGATGCGGACCCAGTTGCGGTAGGCGGCAAGGGTGGCGCCGTCGGCGTCATTCGGCCATCGCGTGAGGACCTTGACGCGATCCAGCATCACCGGGTTCTCGATGAGCTGCGCCACGGCGCGGCCCGAGACCATGAAACCGGCCAGCGCCGCCAGCGGCAGGACAATGGCGATGAACAGCAGCACCGGCTGCGCGGCGCGATAAGGACGGCTCAGGCGCAGCCAGAAATGAA
>CAVZHG010000007.1:0-129923 GCA_963775035.1 uncultured Alphaproteobacteria bacterium
CAAATCGCGAGTAGGCTTTCTCAAGTCTTGGTGTTGGGATGGTTTTGGCTCGAACGCCATGGATTTGAGACGGGAGCGCAGATCCTGCGAGACCAGGCTGGCATCACCGCTGTTTCGAATTACCTCGGGCTTGATGAAAACGATTAATTCGGTTCGTTTTCGGTCTACCTCCGTCTTGCCGACAAGGTCGCCCACTATTGGAATGCGGTTGATAATCGGCACGGATTTCTTGTCGGAATTGCTTTGCTCGTTGATCAATCCGCCCAATACAACGGATTGCCCGCTGTAGACGGCGATCGTGCTGGCGATTCGGCGCTGCGATATCGTCGGTGTGAGTGTGCCGGTCCCCTGGCCGGGAGCGCTACCGGCCACCTGGCTGATCTCCTGCTCGATATCCATCGTGACCAGCCCGCTCGAGTTGACGCGCGGCGTGACCTTCAAGATCACGCCTGTCTCCCTGAATTGGATCGTATTGAGGATTGGCGCATCGGGGCTGATCGTGCTCTGCGACTGCTGGGTCGCAATCGGCACCTCGTCTCCAACCTTCAAAGTTGCGGACTGGTTGTCGACGACGACCAGTGACGGAGATGACACGACCTTCACGCTTGTCACGCCCGCCAAAGCGTCAAGCACAACCTTTGGATCGACAAGGTTGCCGATCAGCAAATTGAAGCCCGGAAACACGGCGTGAGCGTCAGCGTTTCCGGAATGCTGCTGCCGGTATTGCCTGGGTGATAGCCGACGGAGCCCCGGGCCCCCCCGGCGGATTTCAAATAGGCCTGAACACCATATCGCAGGGGATCGTTGAGCGTGACTTCGGCGATCGTCGCGTTGATGAGCACCTGAAGCGGTGGCCGGTCGATCCGGCGCAGCGCCGAGACGATCTTTTGATAATCGCCCTGCGAGGCCCTGATGAGGAGGGAGTTGTTGGCCTCGTCGGCGACGATCCTGACGTCGATCGGCGCGGTCGCACCGCTGCCTCCGCTCGTTTCGGGACCCGAAAGGCCACCAGTGCTTCCAGCTCGGGACCTCTGCCGGGCGCCCCCTGATGGCGTGTCCGGGCTGGTCGTCTGTTGCTGTCCGGGTGTGGTGGCTGCTTTTCTATCGAAGCTGCCAGTCGAGCCCGTCGAGATGCGTCACGCCCCGGAGCCACTTCCGCGCGCGCCGAGCGGTGCCGCCCGCTTCCCGTGCCGAAGGTTTCGTCTGAGAATATCGGCGATATCAATCGCTTTGCCGTTCTCGACTTGATAGACGAACAGTTGGTCACCGGCGGTGTTCGACTTGTCCAGGCGCCGTATCCAGGTTCCCGCCGTCTGCAGCGCCTCCGGGCGCCGCGCCAGCACCAGCACCGCGTTGAGACGCGCAATGGGTTGGAAGCGAATTACGTTGGACGAGAGCGTGTTCTGCTCATTTTGCAGAACAGTATTCAGCTCCAGAATGATGGCGTCTGGCGACGCGTGCACGAGCGGGAAGATGCCCGCCGACTGCCCCTTCAGCCAATCGACGTCAAACATGTCGACGACGTCGGCAATGACCTCGCGCTCGCGCGCACTGCCGCGGATCAGAAGCAGGTTGCCTACAGCCTCGGCGCGAGCGGCGCCTCCGCGCGCCAGAAAACCATCGAGCAGCCTGATCATGGCCTCCGAGGAAATGTGGCGCAGCGGCATTATGGTCACGCCGTAGCCGGGAGGCACTCCCAGGCTGCGATCGAGCGGCCCGACATCACCGATCTCGCCGGCGGCGGCCTCTCCTGCGGGGATAATGCGATAACCGCCGTTACCATCGCTGACCAGCGCCCCGTTGTTCAACCGCAGCGCAGCCTCGAACACCTTGATCAATTCGCTACGTGAAACCGGCCTGCCGGTCGAAAGCGTCAGTTGTCCTTGCACGCGCGTATCGAGCACGTAGGGGATACGCAAGGTGTCCCCCAGCACCGCCTTCGAAACGACGGCGACGTCGGCATTGTCGAAATTCAACTGATACCCATCGCCGTTGCGACTGATGTCATTGCGTACGGCACGCCGTTCCTCAGCCCCCTGCTGTACTGGAGACCGCGTATCCCCCGGATACAGTTCCGCCCGCCTTGGCCCGGTGACCGGGCCGGTCCCGGTTGTCTGACGAACTCGCGTCGGATGTTGCGGCGACAAATCCGTCTCGCGCACGTCTTCCAGCAACGCGTTCGGCGGCGCCAATAGCTGCCCGCAGCCGGCACTGAGCAGGCAGAACATCACGACGACGACGGCCGGGACCAGACGTCGGAGCGCGCTCACGCCAAACATAGCCCCCCCTAAAGCACTAAAATCGCCCAAAGCGGTTGCTGGGCGAGACCCCCCACCCAACAACCTTCACCACTAGCCCGAGAATACCCCGACCACATCAGGCAAGCGGCCATCCATCCAGGGGAAATTGCCGATGCTGGGACTTTCTTGGACACAATTCGCGCATGGGGGCAAAACGGTCACAGGGGCCGGTCTCCACTACAATCGGGGCGTGTGGCGATTGAGATGGGCCGTGCTTCCCAGTACGCAGGGAGATGGCGGGACGGTGCAAATGCGGATCTTCGGCTTGATCGTTGTGAGTATGGCCGTGATGGCCACGTCGGCGCAGTTGTTGTCCGTTCGCTTGGCCGTCGTTGGGATTCAGACTTGGACTAGTCATGATGGCGATCGCCGTCATCGATGCCGACGCGTTCATCATTCCCGATTGGCTGTCATTGCCGGCGATACCGCTCGGGCTCTTGGCTTCGGGGCGTCTCCTGCACCCTGACGTCGACGACATCGTCGATGCCAGCCATCTCATTGGTGCGTTCGCAGGCGGGGAAGCCTGTGGCTGATTTCGGCGCTGTACTATCGATGGCGAAATGAAGTCGGGCTAGGCTTCGGAGACGTCAAGCTGGCGGCAGCCGCCGGGGCGTGGGTGGGACTTGAATATTTTCACATCGTTCTGCTGCTCGCTTCGGGCCTGGCGTTCTTGGCCGTGGCCTTTATGGGCATCATCAGACGCCAGCTGCCTGCGCGCACGCTGGCCGTCCCATTCGGCGCGTTCCTCGCCCCCTCGATCTGGCTGGTGTGGGTCGCCACTGAGAGCGGCCTGCTATGACCGCTTGAGGCTGACGTTACGTCTTGATCCGAATGGCGTTTGTGGATGAGCGCTGTGCCGATCCGGAATTCGATGGCGAAAGGAAGCGGCCCGGCGCTGTGCTTTCCAACATCCCACCACTGCTCGGTTTTCCACGATGACCAGACCGGCGATGTCAGGCCGTCCTTGCAAATGGGCCACTCGATAGGCTTTCCGAATCGGCCGTGCGAGCTTGTCGTTCACATGCGCGGATCTGCTTCAAAGCGCCGTCAGCGAAATGGATCGTTGGCAGTCAGAGCGATTGACCTTGACACTTCACTCTATCAAAGTCGTCGCGGGGCCAGCCTGGCATCTCGTCACTCGCTCGCGAAGTCGTCTTCGCACGCAAGATTGGATGCGGACGCGGAGGCACATTGACGACGCACGTCGTGATCACGGGGGCGAGCAGCGGCCTAGGAGCGGCGCTTGCCCGTCAATTCGCTCGGATGGGGTACGCGCTCAGTCTCTTCGGCCGCGACGTCCCACGGCTTTCGGCGATCGCCGACGCGTGCCGGACGACAGCGTGGCACCGGTCGAGATATTCAGCCACGACGTGACCGATGCCGCCGCGATGTCCGCCGCGCTGAGCACGCTCGATTCGCGCATCCCCGTCGACATCCTGATCGCCAACGCCGGGCTCGGCGGCAGCCAGGCCCTCGCGCCACCCGCCGGCGAGCCGCTCGATCTCGCGCGCCGGATTGCCGACGTCAATTTCTTCGGCGTCATCAATACAGTTGCGTCCCTCACGGGCTCCCTGACCGCGCGGGGCAAGGGCCATATCGTGATCATCGGCTCCATGGCTGGCCTGCAGGGCCTCGCCGAGTTGCCGGTCTACTCCGCGTCGAAAGCGGCCGTGCGAATTTATGGCGAAGGCCTGCGACGGCTGCTGGCGCCGAAGGGTGTCCGCGTCACCGTGGTCGTCCCGGGCTTCATTGCGACGCCCATGAGCCAGTCGCTGCCGTTCCGCGGCCCTTTCGAATGGACGGCGGAACGGGCGGCGGAACGAATTGTACGTGGCATTGAACGCAACGAGGCCGAGATCGTGTTTCCCTGGCAGTTGCATCTGCTCGGCAGGGCGGTCGGATGGCTGCCGCGGCGGCTTCGCGACCGTGCCTTGGCGCTCGGGCGGGAATGGACGGGGCATCGCCCGTGACCGACGCCAATATCGAGATCCGCCAGATCGACAGCTCGCGCGGGATCCGCGAATGGCTGGAGGTTCCAGCGGTGGTCTTCGCGGGCGATCCGACTTGGATCGCGCCGTTGAACCTTGCCGAACGTCAGCGCATCAGCCCTCGCCACAGCCCCTTCTTCACCTTCGGCGAAGCCGCGTTTTTCGTCGCGCTGCGCGACGGGCGCCCGGTGGGGCGCATCTCCGCGCAGATAAACCGCCGCCATCTCGAGCACTACAAGGATGCCACGGGTCATTTCGGGTTCTTCAACGCGATCGACGACGAACGGATCGCCCGCGCGCTGGTAGAGGCCGCGGCGGGATGGCTGAGGGCGCAGGGCATGCGCCAAATGGTCGGCCCGTTCAATCTATCGGTGAACGAGGATATCGGCCTGCTGATCTCGGGCTTCGACACGCCGCCAGCCATTCTCTCCAGCCACGCGCGGCCGTGGGAAGGCCCGTTGCTCGAGGCCTGCGGCCTCAGCAAGGTCGTCGACCTCCTGGCCTATCGCATGCGGCCGGCCGAGGCGCCGGAACAGATCGCGCGTCTGGCAGCGCTTGCCCGCAAGTTCAATCGCGTGAAGGTGCGCTCTTTCGATATGTCGCGGTATGCCGAGGATGTCGGCACGGTCTTCGACATCTTCAACGACGCGTGGAGCGACAATTGGAGCTTCGTTCCGGCGAGCGAGGCGGAGATCGCCTCACTCACGCGCGAGACGCGTCCGTTCATGAAGGGCAAGTTCGGCCGCATCGCGGAGGTCGACGGTGTGCCGTCGGCAATGATCGTCGCGCTTCCGGACCTCAACAACGTGATGGCGGGATTCCGAGGCCGCCTGCTGCCCTTCAACTGGGCGAAGCTTCTCCTCGCGATCGACGCGACCGCTGGCGAACGGCACGCATTCCTCTTCTCGGCATCCGCAAGATCCACCGCGGCACGGCGCTCGCCCCGGCCATCCTCGCCCTGCTGGTCGCGGAGATCCTCGAACTCGGCCGCGACTACGATCTGGACTGGGTGGAATTCTCGTGGATTCTCGAGACCAACCGCCCGATGGTGGCCCTTGCCGAGCTTGCCGCCGGCCCCGCCTGCAAGCGCTACAGGATGTACAGCATCCCGCTCTGAAGGCGACGATCCGCGCGCCGTTCGCGTCGCGCAGCCGGTGCAGCGGCGTTTGGCCGCGGAGGCCGGCGCATGGCGCCATCCAGACCTCCGCGGAAATGTCGTCAAGCCATCATCGATCGACGGCGATCAGCCCGCCGGCTCAGTGATGCCGAGCGTACCCTCCTGAGGCCTTTCGGCACGGTGGTGGCGATGGCGCGCGCCAGAACGCTTTTCGGAGCCCTCTTCCGAACTCTCGTCCGAATACTCGGACACGGCTTGGCGGCGCTCCGAACGGGTCTGGGTCCGCCCGAGTGCCATCCGGTTCGACGACCATTTGCCACGGCTTGCGACGCGCGTGCGGCTGACCGCCAGCGACACGAAGTGCTGGCCGATGTCGACGTGGATATGGCTCATGCCGGAGTACGTCATGGTGCCGCCGCTGCGATGATTGGCGATCAGCCACTGGATCACGGCGCCCTTCCGGCCACCGGCATTGAAGTCGATGGCGTTGCCGCTCGCGTGACGGGACACGCGCCCGGTTCCCCTGATGCGGGCGCCGGGGCGGCACGTCGAGATGATCTGCATCGCGCCGAAATTCTGCTCGATACGCGACAGGAGCCCGCGGGCCGCGCTGGTCAGGCAGGCACGCGACGTGCCACTCGATCCGTGCGACTTGTGCGATGAACGCGCTTCGGCGGCGCCGATCGTTAACGCGCTCGTGGCAAGCACGGCAACGGTGATCCAGGCGGATCGCATCCGCTTTGACATGACTGTACTCCGATATTTTTTAGCTGTTTGATTGGGCGCCGCGCGGCGTCGATGCAGGCGCATCAACGAGGTCGGTCGCTATGAGGATATGGCGCGCTCGGCGTGCCAAGTGGGCGAGGCGCTAAGATTCCCCGTTGTGCGCCCTCACCGCCGCCATCCCCCGTCAAGGCAACGTCGGCTCGGCGCAACGTAGCTCGGCATTTGTGTCCAAAATGAGATGCCAATAAAATTGAACATATATATGTGCTTGCGAAATCGCGTGAAGTCGCCATGAGAATTAAAAAATCGCGATGATACGTCGCAGCCGACAGGATGCGGAGCGGGCGCTAGGCGACGGACCGCCGCGCCTCGATGCGGGCCGGCTCGCCGGGCTCGATGAATGTCGTAGCCACGGTCCGCAATATCGGCCACAAGGTGCCCTCGCCGCCCCGAACCGATGCCGCGCCGACAGCCGATCGAGGCGGCCCCCGCAGACCGAATGATCCAAAAAGCATGTCCACGAATGGTCGGCCTGCCGCGGCGAGCGGCGCACACGCGCAACCCGCGAGCATCTGGCGAGACGAGATGGCGGAGACCATCACGCTCTCGGTGCCGATTGCGCTGACGCAGCTCGGCCAGATCGCGATGATGACGACCGATCTCATGCTCCTCGGCCGCCTCGGAGAGCATGTCGTTGCCGGCGCCGGCCTCGCGCACACGATGCTGTTCGTCGCATTTGCCATCGGCATGGGTCTTGGTGGCCGCGGTCGCACCTCTCGCCGCGCAAGCGTTCGGCGCGCGCGATCCACGAGGCGTGCGACGCGCGCTGCGGGTCGGCGTATGGGCTGCCATCCTGGCCGGCCTGCCGCTCACGGCATTCCAGTTCAGCGGCGAGAGCCTGCTGTTGTTGCTCGGCCAATCGCCGGAGAATGCCGCAGTCGCGGGCCGCTATCTGGCGGGCCTCGGCTGGAGCCTGATCCCGGCATGGGTGTTCATGGCCATCCGCGGGTTCATGGGTGCGGTCAATCGGCCGGAGCCGGCGCTGTGGATCACCCTCGCCGCAGTTCCCTCGAACTTCGTGCTGGCCTGGGCGCTGATCCACGGCGAGTTCGGCCTGCCGCGGCTCGACGTGCTGGGCGCCGGCGTCGCGACGACGCTCATCAATATAGCCATGTGCGCTCGTCGCGCTGCTGATCTGCGTCACGCGTCCTCCCTTCAAGAAGTATCGCGTTCTCGGCAAGTTCTGGCGCTTCGACAGCGCGCTGTTCGCCACGCTGTGCCGCCTGGGCCTGCCGATCTCGGGCGCCTATCTCGTCGAGTTCGGCGTCTTCGGCGCCGCCGGACTTACTGATGGGCACGATCAGCACGACGGCGCTGGCCGCGCACCAGATCGCGCTGCAGATCGCGGCAATCCTGTTCATGGTGCCGTTCGGGATCTCGATGGCCGCGACCGTGCGCGTCGGCCACGCGGTCGGGCGCGGGGATGCGGTGGGATCACGGCGCGCCGGCATCGCCGCGCTGGTCCTCGGTGCGGGTTTCATGGCGCTGATGACCGCGGTGATCGCCGCGACCCGTCATGCGCTGCCGCTGCTGTTTCTCGGTGCCATCACTCCGGAGACCGCGGCCACCGCGGCGCTGACCGCGACGCTGCTCCTGGTCGGGCCGGTGTTCTTCGTCTTCGACGGCGTCCAGACGATCGGCGCCGGCGCGCTGCGCGGCCTCAGCGACACCCGCATCCCGTTCCTCATCGCGATTTTCAGCTTCTGGGGGATCGGGTTCACGTCGTGCTGGGTGCTCGGCGTCCACACCACGCTCGGGCCGCTCGGCGTATGGCTCGGGCTGTCGGCCGGACTGATCGCGCAGGCGGTGCTTCTCGCGTGGCGCTTCCACCGATTGACGGCGCCGCGCTGACGTTGCCGTCCGGCGCAGATGTCGCTCACGCGAACTCGAGGATCACCGCATCGACGGCGAGGCTGTCGCCGGCCTTCGCGTTGACCTTTTTCACCGCGCCATCGCGCTCGGCGCGCAGCACGTTCTCCATCTTCATCGCCTCGACCACCGCCAGCGCATCGCCCGCCTTCACCTCCTCGCCGGCCTTGACGTGGATCGCCTTGACAAGACCCGGCATCGGGCACAGCAGCAGCTTCGAGGTATCGGCGGCGGCCTTCTCCGGCATCAGCGACGCCAGCGCCGCCTCGCTTTCGGTGTAGACGCGCACGTCCGCCGAGGCGCCGCGATAGGAGAGCCGCGACCCGTTGAGCAGTGGCGCGACCTGCACCGAGACGTCCTGGCCACCGACCGTGCCGCTCCACACGGGATCGCCGGGCCACCATTGCGAGACGATCTCGATGTCGGCGCCGAGCGTCCCGTCGCCATTGACCTTGGCCACCCGGAACGGCTCGGTGTCGCCGCCCGCGACTTCGAGATGGACGTCGCGCGCGCCGATGCGAACGACGCGGCGCTTGGCGAAGGCGAATGGCCGGCCACCCATCTGCTGCGTGATGTGGCGGCGACGCGCGTTGCCGAGATGGTCCATGGCGGCGGCGACGGCGGCGAGAATGCCGAGTTCATAGCCGTCGGGAATGCGCGCGGCAAATCCGGCCGGGTATTCCTCGGCGATGAAGCCGGTCGACAGCCGCCCCTCGCGCCAGCGCGGGTGCTGCATCAGCGCGGTCAGGAACGGAATGTTGTGCTGGATGCCGGCGATATGGAACGCGTCGAGCGCCTGCGCCTGCAGGTCGATCGCTTCCGCGCGCGTCGGCGCGTGCGTGACGAGCTTCGCGATCATCGGATCGTAGAACATCGAGATCTCGCCGCCTTCGTAGACGCCGGTGTCGTTGCGGACCGAGCGGCCTTTGGACGACCATTCACTCGGCGGGCGGTAGCGGACGAGACGGCCGATCGAGGGCAGGAAGTTGCGGAACGGATCCTCGGCGTAGATGCGGCTCTCGACCGCCCAGCCGTTGAGTTTCACGTCTTTCTGCTTGAGGCTCAGCTTCTCGCCATAGGCGACGCGGATCATCTGCTCGACGAGGTCGATGCCGGTGATCATCTCGGTCACCGGATGCTCGACCTGCAGCCGCGTGTTCATCTCGAGGAAGAAGAACGAGCGATCCTGCCCCGCGACGAACTCGACCGTGCCGGCGCTGTCGTAGCCGACCGCCTTCGCCAGCGCGACTGCCTGCTCGCCCATCGCCTTGCGCGTCTTCTCGTCGAGCAGCGGCGACGGCGCTTCTTCGATCACTTTCTGATTGCGGCGCTGGATCGAGCACTCGCGCTCGCCGAGGTAGATGACGTTCCCGTGCTTGTCGCCGAGCACCTGGATTTCGATGTGGCGCGGGTTGATGATGAACTTCTCGATGAAGATGCGGTCGTCGCCGAACGACGACTTTGCCTCCGAGCGCGCGAGCACGAAGCCTTCCTCGCATTCGCGCCGGTCGAACGCGACGCGCATCCCCTTGCCGCCACCGCCGGCCGATGCCTTGATCATCACCGGGTAGCCGATCTGCTCGGCGATCTTCACCGCTTCCTTGGTGTCGGCGATCTCGCCGAGATGGCCGGGCACGGTCGAAACATTGGCCGCCGCCGCCGCCTTCTTCGATTCGATCTTGTCGCCCATGGCGGCGATGGCGCGGGGATTGGGGCCGATGAAGACGATCCCTTCCTTCGCCAGCGCGACGGGGAACGCCTCCCGCTCCGAGAGGAACCCGTAGCCGGGATGCACGGCCTCCGCGCCCGTCGCCTTGCAGGCGGCGACGATCTTCTCGATCAGCAGGTAGGATTGCGCGGCGGGTGGCGGGCCGATCGCGACCGCCTCGTCGGCCATCGTGACATGCATCGCCTGGGCGTCGGCCTCGGAATAGACGGCGACGGTCTTGATCCCCATCCGCCGAGCGGTCTTGATGACGCGACAGGCGATCTCGCCGCGGTTGGCGATCAGGATTTTCTTGAACATGTGCGGGTGATTCCGGATTTCGATCAGACGTCAGTTGTTCTAGACCGCGCTAAGCGGCCCGTAAACGTGTTCGATCGTCCGGGGCTGCCTGCCTTGTATCCACATGGGCGCCCGGCGTGGCGCCTAACCGTGCATCGTCAGGCCGCCGGACGCGCTGATGACCTGGCCGGTGATGTAGGCGGCTTCGTCGCTCGCGAGGAAGGCGACGATGCCCGCGATGTCGTCGGGCTGGCCGAGCCGGCCGAGCGGCACCGCGCGCTTGAGCGCTTCGTGAACTTTGGCGCCCTGATCGCCGGACGCCGGTGAGCGACGTGGAGCAGCGGCGTCTCGGTCGGGCCCGGACAGACGACATTGAGCGTCACGCCGGCGCGGGCCATCTCGCGCGCCATGGTCTTGGTGAAAGCGATGATGCCGCCCTTGGCGCTCGAATAGACCGCCTCCATCGACGAGCCGACGCGGCCGGCGTCCGAGGCAATGTTGACGACGCGACCGGCGCGGCGCGCCTGCATCCCCTTGAGCACGGCGTGGTGAAGATTGAGCGGGCCTTCGAGGTTGATCGCGAGGATCTTGCGCCAGAGCTCCGGCTCGGTCGCGAGGAAGTAGGCGAACTTGTCCCAGCCGGCGTTGTTGACGAGGATATCCGTCGGTCCGATGTCGGATTCGAATGCCGCAACGGCGCGCGCCACCGCGGCATGATCGGTGATGTCGACCTGATACGCCTTGGCCTCGGCGCCGCCAGCGGTGAGCGCGGCAGACCGTCCGCTCGGCGGCGGCCACATCGAGATCGAACACGCCGACGCGCGCGCCGCCATCAGCGAGACGTCGGCAGATGGCGCTGCCGATCCCGCCGCCGCCGCCCGTGACGATTGCCGCCTTACCTTCGAGCCCACGCATTCCGTGCGTCCCCTTCCGATATTCCGCGTCTTCAATAGGTCTCGACGTGATAGCGGCCTTCGCCGCGCATGGCGGGCTTGAGGCTCGACCAATCCATCCCTCGCGCCGCAGCGATCTCGGCGAGTGCCGCGTCGACGCCGGCTTCCATGCCCTTCAATCCGCAGATGAAGATGTGCGTCGCGGACGAGGCGAGCAACGGCCCGAGTTCGGCGGCTTGTCCGCGCATCCGATCCTGCACGTACTCTTTCTCCGCGCTGCCGGCATTGGGCAGCCGCGAAAAAACGAGGTGCTTCACGAGCACGTCCTCGCTGACTTTCTGCAGCGGTCCGAAGTACGGGAGTTCGCCGGGGCTGCGGGCGCCGAAGAACAGGACGGCGCGGCCCGGCGCCCCTTCCATCGCGCGGCGCCGCCGCTCGGTGAAGGCGCGGAAACGGCGCGGAGCCCGTGCCCGTGCAGATCATGATGAGATTGGCGTTGGCGTCGTTCGGCATCAGGAACGTCGCGCCGAACGGCCCGGTCACATAAATCTTGTCGCCGACCTTGCGATCGCACAGCCACTCCGAGACGAGCCCGCCCGGCACCCGCTTCACCGTCAGCGCGACATTGTTGGCGTTACGTTTCTCGCCGTCGCGCGCCGAGGCGACCGAATAGAGGCGGATCGGCAGCTCGCGACCGTCGGCATCCGTCACCGGCGGCGCGATGCCGATCGACTGGCCCTCGAGCACGGGGAACTGGACCTCGCCGAACGACAGCACGATGTGGCGCACGTCGCTCTCGGCCGCCGGATCGGTGATGCGGAAATTGCCCTGGATGGTCGCGACCACGGGCTTGCCGCGCGTGAACAGGTTGATCGCGGGTTTCAAGGCGCTGGCCGGCGGCACCGCACGTCCGCCCGCGCCGCCGTGCGCGTCGGCGAGCAATGCTGCGATTTCGGCTTCGCTGGCGTCGGCGAGTGCGGCGGCCATCGCCCCTTCGCCCAGCTCCACCTGCGCCGGCAACTCCGTCCATTCCATCTGCGCCGCCAGCGAATAGAGTTCGCGGGCGCGGACGACCCGCCAGTTGTCGATTGATCCCGTCGGGCACGGCGAGATGCAGTCCATGCAGTAGTTGCACTTTTCCGGATCGACGACGTAGTTCGCGTCGTTGTGCGTGACGGCGCCGACCGGGCACGTCGCCTCGCACGTGTTGCAGCGGATGCAGATTTCGGGATCGATGACGTGCTGCTTCTTCAAGCCATCGGGAAGGTCGAGCGCGGTCATGCCTTGCGTGGTCCGTAAAAGAGCACCCAGGTCGCGAAATCGGCGGAGAAGTCGACGAAGCGATGGTCCTCGCCGGCGCCGACAAAGATCATGTCGCCGGGACCGAATGAGACCCGCTCGGGGCCGCGGAGGAACGCTCCGGCGCCGGAAATGACGAAATAGAACTCGTCGCGGTCGTGCGGGGTCTGCCGATCCTCGCCGCGCGGGGCATAATAGCGGATCTCGATGCCGTCAGCGTCGAACAGCAGGCTCGACAGACGGCCATCCCTGAGCGGCACCGCGGCCGCGTCGGCGGGCGAGAGCCGGGTCGGAACGGTCGCGGCGGATCGCGATCGGATGTCCATGCGGAAGGGCTCCTTTTCAAGTCCTGCCCTATTCTAGCAGGCTCGGCGGACGCGTCACACGCCGGACCCGCCCGCACCCTGTCCCGAGGCCGCCGGCCACATCGTTGATCAGCCCACGACAAATCGGTCGGATTCGCCGACAATCAGCCAAGACGCTGGAAAAGTGAGCTTTCTTCGGTCTATGGTGTAGCCTGAGTACCATCGTGCGCAGCAGATTCCGTGCACGCTGAACTATAGTTGTCCGTTTGTGGAGGTGTAAGGATGAATGCGACCTCGCGGACCGAGCTGCGGAATGGGGCCGCACCGGAAGAGGCGGTCGACGACAAGCTGGAGCAGATCCGCGATCTGCTCTACGGCGAGTTCAAGCGGGAGCACGACGCGCGCCTCAAAAGCCTCGAAGCGCAGGTGAAGGAACTCGAGGCCGGCCTGCACCGGAAGCTCGATGCGATTCAGGCCCGCGTCGAAGCCATGGCCACCGAGCACACCACCGAGCGCCGCACCTCCTTCGACGAGCTGTCACGGAGCATCTTCGAACTCGGCGACCGCATCCGGCGTATTTCCCATGGCTAGCGGCCCTTGGCCTACGGAGTGACAGCGGGGGCTGCACCAGGAGCGCGCGACGCCTCACTTTGAGCGCTGCCGCGCCCCCATCAGGATCCGACCGCCCGAAAACCCATGTCCCAGAATGGCGTCACCAAGCTCAAGGAACTGCTCTTCGAGAAGGAGAGCCAGGAGATCGGCGCGCTCACCGCCCGCCTCGAGGAGGTCGTTGCGCGCGCCGGCTCGGACGCGAGCTTCCGCCGCAGCGTCGCCGCGACGCTCGACGGCGCCCTGCGCGACGCGGAAGCCGCCAACCACCGGCCGGTCGCCGACGCGCTCGCGCCGTTCGTCGTGCGCACGGTGCGGACCGAGGTCGAGGCGAGCAGCGACGCGCTGCCGGCCAAGCTTTACCCCCACATCGGCGTCATGGTTCGCGACTATGTGCGCAGCGCCATCCGCGATCTCATGGAGGACATCAACCGCCGGCTCGAGGATGGCCTCGTCCGCAACCGCTTCATGCTCAGGGTGCGAAGCTGGACGACCGGCCGCTCGATGGCCGAACTCGCCCTCGCCGGCACCGACCGGTTCGAGGTCGATGAACTGCACCTGATCCGGCGCGGCTCCGGCGAGCTGCTGGCGCATTGGGTCCGCCCGGCACCGGGCGCCGCCGCTGAACGCCAGGCGAACAATCGCGACGCCCTGTTCAGCGGCCTGCTCACCGCCATGACCGCCTTCATCGAGGAGGTTTACGAGGCCGACAAGGCGGGCCTGCGCACGATCGACTTCGGCGCGCATACGATCTACCTGCGCGGTTCGCCCCTGCATCTGCTTGCCGCCCGATGCCGCGGCGAGGCCGGCGCGGGCATCCAGACGCTGCTCGACGAAGAATTCCTGCGCGCGCTCCAGGAGGAGTCGGCGACCAGCGCCGGCTCCACGCCCGATCTCGCCGCACTCGCCGCGCGCCTCGAAGCCGGCATCGCGAAGCGACAGGAGGACCATCGCAAGGAGCGCGGTCGCGCCGGTCTCAAGCCGCTGCGCGCGCTGCTCTGGCTGATCGCGCTGGCGCTCGCGGGTTTCCTCGGCTGGCATGGCTATGTCAGCTACCGGACCAACACTCTGCAGGCAGCCGTCGACCGCGTGTTCGCCGAAACGCCGGCGCTGAAGGGCTATCCGGCGCGGGCGCGGGTCGCGCGCGGAGCGGAGCGGATCGAGGTCAGCGGACTTGCACCCTCGGGCGAAATCCGCGCCGACATCATCGGGCGGCTGCGCGAAATCGCGCCAGGCGTGGCAATCAGCGAGGCGATCGGCATTGTCCCCGGCGCGGAGAGTGCCGGCTTGGCTGCGGAAGTGGCGCTGCTGCGCAGTCAGCTCGCAGCTTTGCAATCGCGGCTCGACCAGCTCGCGGGGGTGCCGTCGCAGCTCGACCGGCTCGCCGGAATTCCCTCACGCCTCGACCAGCTCGAAAGGCTGCCCGCCCGCATCGATCAGCTCGCGGCGCAGTTGCCACGTCTCAACGAATTGACGACGACCGTCGGCGGGTTGGCGGCGACACTCGACGGCGTGGCGAAATCGATCGACGACCGCGCGAGATCGGCGACCGTCGAGGGCCAGCTCCAGGATATCCGACGCCAGATCGCAGCCTTGGCGCCGCAGCCTGATCCGCGCGCGGACCTCGACCCGGTGGCTGCGGGGGCACGCGATCTTCTTTTCCGAAGGCACGACCGCTGCGCGACCAGGGCGAAGCCGACGCGACGCTCGACGCCCTCGCCGAACTGATGCGTCGAGCCGGCGGCGGCGTCCGGATCATCGGCTACACCGACGAACGCGGCACCAGCGACCGCAACCTGACGCTTGCCCAGGGGCGCGCCGACCGCGTCGCCGCCGATCTCGCGCGCCGCGGCATCGAACCCGCCCGCCTCATTGCGATCGGACGCACCGCCGTCCTCGACATCAGCCCGCGCAGCGGCCCGTCGAGCCCGAACCGGCGCGTCACATTCGAGCCGGCCTACGTCGGCGAGGTGCCATGATCTCGCGCAAGCTGATGCTGCTTGGCGAGATCGGCGTCGGCAAGACCTCGCTCATCCGCCGCCTCGTGCATGGCCGCTTCGAGACCGAGTACAAGTCGACCTTCGGCGTCGAACTCTACCGCGTGCCGATCGCAAAGGCCGGTCCCAATGGCGATGACGCCATCGAACTCATCGTGTGGGATACCGATGGCAACTTCGGCCAGAGCATCTTCCGCCACGTCTATGTCAAGGGCGCGTCGGCGGCTCTGATCATCGGCGATCTCAAGCGGCGGTCGACGCTTGAGACCATGGTCGGGCTCGCCGAAGGCTTTCAGGACGCGCTTCCTGGGCGGCACTTTTCCTTCATCGCCAACAAGGCGGATCTGCTCGCCGATGGCGAGGCCGCCGAGATGCCGGCGAAACTCCGGGACGCACGCCAGCAGATCCTCCTCACCTCCGCAAAGACAGGCGCCAATGTCGAGGACACCTTCATCCAAGCCGCCACGTCGATCCTCCGCCGCGACGTCTGACAGCATGGGCGTCGACGACGGATTGCTTGCCGAAGCCGGCTACTTCCTTGCCGAACGCCGGTCCTTCGGCCTGGTCTGGGTCGACGAGGCGCTCGTCGTCCGCAAGCGATTTGGCACGCTGGTCGATTTCGTCGCCCTCGACCGCCCGCTTACCGCCAGCGTCATCGCACTGGTCGGGGCGGAGATCGATATCGCGGCGCTGCGCCACGCGGGCAGCGGACCTCTCACTATTCCCAACGTGATCATGGACGCCGAGGCCGGCCGAAGCGCCCCGGATCAGCATCGACGTCTATTGGGAGGAAGCGCAGCGCAGCTATCTCGTGCACGTGCGCCATGCCGTCGACCATTCGGCACTCGAATCGGAGCTGAGCACGCAGATGCGGCGGCGCGCGATCGCCGAGGCCGAGGTGCTGGAGAAAACCGCCGAAATCCAACGGACGAACCAGGAGCTGGCGCTCGCCAACCGCGATCTCGAGGAGTTCGCCTACGTCATCTCGCACGACCTCAAGGCGCCGTTGCGGGCGCTGCGCTACGATAGCGGCGACGCCGATCGCGACCTCGCCGCCGGCAATATCGACGGTGTGCGGGCGCGACTAGCGTCGGTCCGCGGGCACGAGACGCGCATGCGCGCGATGCTCGACGGCCTGTTCGCCTACGCCCGGATCGGCCGCAAGGACGACGCACTGGAAACCGTCGACACTCGAGCACTCGTCGAGGGACTGGTCGCAAGCGTCGGACGGCCGGCCAGCATGACCATCGATATCGGCGGCGACTGGCCGCGGATGACGACACTCGCCGCGCCGCTCGATCTCGTTCTGCGCAACCTCGATCGATAATGCCATCAAGCACCACGACCGGACGGACGGGCATATCGCTGCTCGACGGCGCGGGACGACGGCGACGCGCTCGACGATCACCGTCGCCGACGACGGCCCCGGCATTCCCCGCGAATGGCATGCCGCGGTCTTCCTGCCGTTCCGCAAGGCCGGCGAGGATCAGCGACGACGACGAGAGTTCGGGGATCGGACTGGCGCTCGTCCGCCGCACGCTCGATCGCATCGGCGGCATCGTCGAACTGCAATCCGACCCGCCCCGCCGTCGCGGCGCGACGTTCGTCGTTCGCTGGCCGAAGACGATCGCCGTAGTCGCCGCCTAAGAAACCAGCGTGCTCTGGCTGGCGCTTCATCGGCTTCGACCGCCGGGCGGCGCCTCGCGCCGTTCGCGCTCTCGCGAGGGTGACGCAGCGCCCCGCGACCGGGCGGTCTCTGATTCGCGACGCGCTTGCCGCGCACCGCGAGCAGGCATTCGGCGTAGAGGTCGAGGAGATAGGGGCGGAATTCAGGGCTCGACGGCGTCGGCCGGCGCGGGTCATCGAGCAGGATGTCGCGCATGAGATCGTAGGCAACCGCCGCCGGGCAGGTGCGATCGGCGGTCGGGAACATGTCCTGGGTCATGGACATTGGGTCCTTCTGCGCACGTGTTGGCCATGGCAGCGGCGCGCCGCTCCCTCTCACGCAGAACTCGCTGGAAAGCCCCCGCTCCCCGCCTATTGCCGACCGCCGCGCGCGCGCGCACGTCCGGCGTCGGCTGATCCCAAATCAACGCAACCGACGCATTCACTAGGCCTGAAGAAAACGGCAACAATTCGAACGCGTTATGCTCGCGAGGTGCCAAATCAGCCGCTCAGCACGCTGCACGAGGAACCGCGCGCCCATCACGGCGAGCAGGCATCCGAAGCCGATCTCCAGCTTGCGCCGCGAGATGCCGTGCGCCGCGCGGACGCCCCACGGCGCGGCCAGCACGCCGGTCGGGATCAGCGCCGCCGCGGCGAGCAGGCTCACGTAGCCGACCGTCAGCGGCAGCGGCACCGGAACGCCCCAGCCCGCCCACACGAAGCCGATGGCGCCGGGCAGCGCGATCAGCGGCCCGACCCCCGCCGCGGTGCCGACCGCCGTCTGAATCGAGCGGCCGTACAGCGTCATCATCATGGTGATCGAGGCGCCGCCGCCAATGCTGAGCATCGTCGAGATCATGCCGGTGGCGAGGCCCCACAGCTCGATCACGGGTTTCGGCGGCAGGACCTCGCCGAGCCGCCAGCTGTCGCGGCCGAACCAGAGCTTCGCCGCCATCGCGAACGAGAACGCGATCCACACCCATTTGAGCGCGACGCCGGACGCCACGCTCACGATTGCCGCCCCGACGACCACGCCCGCAATGACCCCGCCGCACAGACGCCGCCACGCCTCCATGTCGACGCTGCCGCGTGCCCGGTGCGCCTGGAACGACCGGATCGAGGTCGGGATCATGACGGCCAGCGATGTGCCCAGCGCCAGATGCATACGTATCGCCGGATCGACGCCCAGCGCCGAGAACACTTCATAAAGGACTGGTGCCGCGATGCCGCCGCCGCCGATACCAAAGAGGCCGGCAAGGAAGCCCATCGCCAGCCCCGCCGCCGCCAGCGCAAGCGCGATCCACAACAGGTCCGAATTCGCGATTTCCACGGCGCCCCCAGCATTTTGTCGGCCCGCCGCGCGCGACCAGCCGCGAATGGTCAAGCCGATGCAGCCCGCTGTTCCGGGTGTCAATGGCGCGGCCGCGACGGCGCGCCCGGATGCAGGACGGTCATGCACCCCACGCCCTGCGGATAAAGTCCTTCCGCCCATCGTCCGCCCTGGAAGCGCCCCAGATTGGCCCGCCTTCTAATCAACTTTTAACCCCCTCGACTGCTAATGGAGCGTCGAAGACACGAAACGCACCCGGACCGCGGCCGCGCCCACCGGGCAAAAGGGTAACAAAGGGACCTCCCATGCAGATCAAAGTGCCCCCGTCGACGCATCGCGACCTCCTGGAGACGCGCGAGCAGCGGTTGACCGGGTTCCTGACCGCCGGCATCGAAGATGCGGCAGGCGCAAGGGAGGGGGCGACGGAGGGTACCATTCTCGCGATCGCGCGCTGCGGCGAGAGCCCGGTCGCGCGCGCATTGATCGCACTGCGCCCGACTCTGGCGGCCAGACGGGTTCAAGGTCCGGGTGGCGTTCTCCGAGGAGGACGCCCAAGTCGATCGATTCATTGCCGACAGCTCCGATGGCGGCGCCATGCGCGCGACGTCCGTATCGTTCCGCAATCCGCGGCTGCGCGACGCCCACGAGCAGGTCGTCGTTTGCGGATCGGCGGTGTGGTTCGGCGACAGCCTGCGCCGTGACATCAACCGGCGCGACCTCTTCGAGCAATATCTTGGCGCGTGCGCCCGAAGACGGCGCTGGCCGCCGCGCGCGCGTTCGAGAAGCTGTGGGCGCGCACCGAGCCCTCATCTGACGCTCGCGGCGCTGGCGTCGGACAGCCTGGCGGCCCTTCCCGGCCGGCACGCAGGACAACGCCGGCCCTGCCGATCCGGCGCTGCGTTGATCAACCGGCCGCAGGCGAGACGTTACTTCGCGCTACCCTTCAGTTGCCTGCCCTGAGATCGACGGGTGGGCCGCCGTCGTCCGGCACCAGCCGCAACTCGGAATAGGCCCACCGGCCGTCGACCCGCACGCCGCGAACGGCGATCGTGCCGCGACCTTTCGGGCCGCGCACGGGCAGCGACAGGCGGACGGTGCCGCCATCCGATCCGAAGTTCTTGAGGCTGCCCGTTACCACCCAGCCGACCTCCAGCGGCGCACCGGTCCTGGCAACGGCGGCAGGATTGACGCTTGCGCGTTGCAGCGCGAACTGCGCGGGCTCGCTGCGCTTCAAGAGAGTGAATACGAGCAACGCGATCGCCACTGCAAAGACGGCGAAACCGGCGGCACCGATGAGCAGCCATTGACGCCAGCCGCGCCCCTTCCGGGCGGGCGACGCTGAACGGTTCCAGGCTTTCGGATTCTTTGTCTGCACAACGTCACCCCACCTGTGCCCCGCCGCGCTGCGACAGTAGGTCCGCGCCCGGGCCTGCGCAACGGCCGGGAACACGATCAGATAGGCATCCGGCGCCCCTCGAAGCCGGGTTTGCCCTGGCATGGCGGATGCTGTATCAGAGGCGATCTCAGCACCCGTAGCTCAGCTGGATAGAGCGCTGCCCTCCGAAGGCAGAGGCCGCAGGTTCGAATCCTGCCGGGTGCGCCAAGCTTGCCCGCCGCGCGTGGCGTTGCAAAAAGCCATAGAGCGCGACGACCTTGCCGCGGTACGACTAGCCGGCTGACATCCGACGTGCCCTGGGCCGCTTTGTAGAAATGTGCAAACCTCGGATGCGGGGCCCCCTACGGCCCGCTGGATCACAGTCACGCCCGGCCCGCTCACCCCGCAGAACCTGAACCTTATGCCAACACGCGCCGATACCGATGGCAATCACCACGCGGCGTCGCGCACCATTGCCGCGTCCGCCGTTGGCGACGACGCCCGCAGTGCGCGGCAACGCTTCCTGATCATCCACAATCCGGTGGCCGGGCGAAACCGCGTCGACCTCGTACACGATGTCGTCCGTCGCCTCGAGCAGGCCGGCGCCATCGGGGATTTTATCAGCCTCGTGGAGTGCGAGGCCGACACGGACTTCGCCGCGCGGATCGGCACCTACGATGCGATCGTCGCGTCGGGGGGCGACGGCACCGCCCGCAGCATCGCGTCGCTGCTCCAGGGTCACGCGACCCCGCTCGCCCTGATACCGGGCGGCACCGGCAACGTGCTTGCAGCCGAACTCGGCCTGCCGCGGGACGCCGAGGGCATCGCGCACATGCTGCTCAATGGCCCGGTGGTCCGCCTGTCGACCGCCGCCGTCAACGGGGCGCCGTTTCTGCTGATGATCGGCGCCGGGTTCGACGGCCAGGTGATCGCGCGGCTGCCGCTCGCGCTGAAGCGGCGGGTCGGCCGGATCGCGTTCGGTTGGCCGGTCATCGCGGCTCTCGCCCGCAAGCCCCGACTGTTTCCCGCAACGATCGATGGCCAAGTGCACGACGCCTCGTGGCTCGTCGTCGCCAACGCCGCGCGCTATGGCGGCCCGTTCATCCTGTCGCCGCGCACGAACATCCTCTCGCCCGGGTTCAACGTCGTCATTTCGCGGGCAACCAGCCGTCGCCAGCGGCTGTGGGAACTCCTCCACATGATGGTGGGTCGCCTGGAGCGGGCCGGCACCATCGAGATGCGGCCCGCGCGCGCGATCGAGATCCGCGATGCCGAGGCCCTTGCGGTCCAGGTCGATGGCGAGGCGCTGGCGTCCCCATCGTACAGGATCGAGGCGGATGTATCGGGCACGGCCATGATCGTGCCGGCCGCCGCGTTAGGCCTCGCCCGCGATCGCGATTGAAGGGCGCGCGTGGTGGATTGGAGCGGGCGATCGGGATTGAACCGACGACATTCAGCTTGGGAAGCTGACGTTCTACCACTGAACTACGCCCGCGACCGTGCCAGACACTAGTGCGCGATCGGGTGGCGTGCAAGCCGCGACAAGAGCGACTGCGAGTTAATGAGGAGACGCATCGCAGCCCTCTCACAATGCGCCTCCCCGCACAGAGTTGACTAGCATCGGTCCCATCGGTCCGTAGTCGCCGTACGGTCTGGTGAGCCCGCATCTCACCAGTGGCCGCCCGGGAGGCTCCATGCGCGTGCAAGCATCAACGCAACGGCGGCCGCATTGAGGCGTGCCATCTCGGTTGAGCTTGGCCGAGGCTCAAACGGCTGGACCGATACGCGGCGCACGGCGCCCGAGAAGTCGCAGCGCGTTGCCGGACGTGATTTTCGCGCGATCGGCTTCCGGCAGGCGGTCGAGAGCCGGCATGGCCAGGGCGCCGTCGGCGTCACCGATCTCGTAAGGAAAATCCGTCCCGAAGAGGACGTGCCCGGCGCCGTACGCCTTGATGACAAAATCGAGCATGGCCGGATCGGCCACCACGGTGTCGTAGTAGAGGTCCTTCAGGTAGGTGCTCGGCGCGCGCGTGATGTTGGCGCGGCAGGCCGGGTTCGCCTCGTAGCGCGGCGCGCTCCAGCCGAGATCGAGCCGGCCGGCGAGGTTCGCCAGTGTGCCGCCACCATGCGCCAGCACGATTTTCAAGCGCGGATGGCGCTCCAGAAGGCCAGAGAAGATGAGGCGCGTTACCGCGATCGTCGTCTCGGTCGGCCAACCGACCAGGGTCCGCAGGGTATAGTCGGTTTGCGCGGTGCTCAGCGCCGACGAGGTCGGATGCATGAAGACGAGGAGGTCAAGTGCTTCGATGGCCGCAAACAGCGGCTCGAAGGCCGGATTGTCGAGGGGAAGCGGCCCCGCCGCCGTGCTCAGGACGACGCCGACAAAGCCGTGCTGCTCGACCTCCCGGCGGAGTTCGTCTGCCGCAACGGCAGGCTCACCGAGCGCCGGGACCGCGAACCCCGCGAGGCGGCCCTCGCCGTTGGCGACGAGCCACGCCGTCGATTGATTGAAAAGCCGCGCCTCGTCGAGACTGACGACCTTGTCGCCGTTCGCAATCACACTCGGCGGCGGCGACAGCAGTTGTAGGGTCACGCCCCGTCGCTTCATGACGTCCAGGCGCGCGCCGAGATCATAGATGAGGGGATCGAGCGGGTTGCCGCCCGCATACCGATAGCTGCCGGGCCCGGTTGCCTCCAGCGCCCACCCGAAGCCGGGCGTCGCGGCCATCCGGCGCACCACGTCTTCGCTCAGCGCATGCGCGTGCACGTCGATCAGCATCGTTCGCGACCCCCTCGAGGCGACCTGGACCGCCAGAGCTTAGTCGCTGTCTCGCGATCGATCACCCCTGCTGATCAAGCACCGGGGCCGCGCATCTCACATGGCAGCGACGTCGTTGGTGTCGAGCGTGAAGACGGCATCGGCGATCCCGCTCTTGGCGGTGCTGTCGAGCGTGTCGTGGTCCGATGGCAGCAGGACGGCCGTGTCGCGAATGCCGAGATCGGCAAGCTGGTAGGGCGTGCGGGCGGTGCGACCGAGTGCCACAAAGCTGCCCCACGAATCAGGCGAAGTCACTTCATGGACGGTGGGTCGCGCCGATGTGCGATGTCATCCTGAAACGCAAGAACCCCGGACTATGATGGTCCGGGGTTCTGTTGGTTCTACCGTCGACTACGTGCGACGCGCGGCCTCAGTAATCGCAAAACCAAAGCGGCCCGACCTTGACGCAGGAATCGGGGCGCCTGCCGCTGCCGCGCCACTCGCGACAAGGCCTGCGCTCGCCGGCGCGGTTGTGGCGGTGCCAGCCGCGACGATCCTGGGCGCAGACGCGGTGATTGCCGTGGACCTTGATGACGCCATTCATGGCGCCCTGCGGGATTGGTGTCATGTTCGGCGGCGCAGCAATCGCCATCGAAGCGGATGCGGCCAGGAACGCGGCGGCAGCAAAGCCTTTCAGCATTTTCATCGAGAAACTCCCACGATTTCCGTTCGCGCGAGCGGCCTGTGAGCTCAGGCCCTCGCTGCCCCTCTAAACAATCCGGTCGCCACTTTGGTTCCGCCAACCGGGCCCGCAAAAAGTCGGCGCATCGAGCCGACTCGATGCGCACGCTAACACTATTTCAACGATCCCGCGCTTAACTCGGTGTTGAGTAATTGTGCCGAGGGAGTCCCGAAATGTCCTTGCGTCCCGTTGTGCGGGCTGTTGTCCGCTTCTGCGCTGTTGCATCCATTGTGTTTTCCGGCGTCACGTTCGGCGCAGATCACGCCGAAGCGCGGCGTGGCGGCAAAGTCCGCACATCCCAGTCGCATGCCAAGTCGCAATCCCATCCGGATGGCGGCGCGACACGGCATGATGGCACCGAGGCGACACGGAAATCGACGCACAACGAGGACGGATCTGACGCATCGTCCGGCGGCGCCTATCGAGCGGGCGTGCGCGTGCGCAGTCGCGAGGCCGCGCGGGGCACAAGCGAAACCAAATCCGATGCCGGCGACCCAACATCGGGTCGCGGCCACGCCTTGATCCCCGCCGCGGGCTCGGGGTCCGCCGCCAATAGGGACATCGACGTACCGGGTTGCGGGACCGGCCTGATCTGCACCGTGTGCCTCGCCGGCTGCAACGGCCCGGTCAACAGCATCGTCGACTACGAACTGCACACGCCGCGGCCGAAGCCGCGCCAATAGGTCCCACGGCGGAAACCGCGATTCGGACGGGCGGGAAACTCACTTCGATTTCCCGCTCGCCCCATTCTTGTCGGATCGACGACGCCCGCGGTGTTCGGGCGTGCGGCGCGCGCGGTCGGCCGCTTCCCGCAGATGCTGAAGCGGCAGCCGCGCTGTCTGCTTCAGGCAGTCGAGCACGATCGACGAGCGCACGTGCTCGACGCTGTCGTGCGGCAGCAGGACGTCGTTGAGGATGCGGGAGAGCGATTTCAAATCGGGGACGACCAGTTTGATCTGGTAGTCGGCCTCGCCGGTCAGAGCATACGCCTCCTGAACTTCAGGAAGGCCGCCGATCAGCTTCTGGAAGCGCTTGGAATTGCCGGGCGAATGCGTCGACAGCGTCACCTGCACGAACACGAGCACGCCGAGGCCGAGCGCCTCGGCTGAAAGTTGCGCGTGATAGCTCGCGATGGCGCCCGACGCTTCGAGCGCCGCCCGCCGCCGGGAGCATTGCGACGGCGACAAGCCAACGCGCTCGCCAAGCTCGAAATTGGTCAGCCGGCCGTCCTCCTGGAGGGCGTCCAGCAGTTTTATGTCGAAATCGTCCATGCGCGTCCTGTGCGTTAATTATGTCATTTGTGCATGATCCGCGCAATGATGGACCATCCGGCGGCGATTATGCAAGCACGTTGCGCGCACGCCGCGGTACCATACGCACGGTTAGAATCGAACGAGGAGCCGCGCCATGGGTCCCTTTCCGCACGATGCCCCGCCCGCGACCATCAGCCAGGCCAACCCCGCCGGCACCGACGGCTTCGAGTTCGTCGAGTTCGCGCACCCGGAGCCCGACAAGCTCGCGCGCCTGTTCGCGCGGATGGGCTATCGCGAAGTCGCCCGCCACAAGACCAAGGACATCTCCCTCTATCGGCAGGGCAGCATCAACTACGTCCTCAACCGCGAGCCGACAGTCACAGGCCGCGCGTTTCGTCGCCGAGCACGGGCCGTGCGCGCCGGCCATGGCGTGGCGCGTCGTCGATGCCCGGCACGCGTTGAAGCGGGTGTTCGACCTCGGCGGCAAGGAATACATCGGCACCGACAAATCGCTCGACGTGCCCGCCGTCATCGGCATCGGCGGATCGCTGCTGTATCTCGTCGAGACCTATGGTGCCAAGGGCTCAGCCCTACGAGCAGGAATACGAGTGGCTCGGCGAGCGCGATCCGCGACCCGAGGGCGTCGGCTTCTACTACATCGACCACCTCACCCATAACGTCATGCGCGGCAACATGGACACCTGGTACGCTTCTACGCGGGAGACCTTCAATTTCCGCGAGATCCGCTTCTTCAATATCGAAGGCAAGCTCACCGGCCTGCACAGCCGCGCGCTGACCTCGCCGTGCGGGCAAGCATCCGAATCCCCATCAACGAAAGCTCGGACGACAAGAGCCAGATCGAGGAGTATCTGCGCGAGTACAAGGGCGAGGGCATCCAGCACATCGCGGTCGGCGACCGACGACATCTATGCCGCGACGGACGCGATCGCCGCCAGCGGGCTCGAGTTCATGCCGCCGCCGCCGGAGACGTACTACGCCAAGTCGCAGGCGCGCGTGACGGGCCACCAGGAGCCGATCGCCAAGCTCATGGAAGCACGGCATACTCATCGACGGCGAGGGCGTGGTCAGCGGCGGCGAGACGCGCGTGCTGCTGCAGATCTTTTCGAAGACCGTCATCGGCCCGATCTTCTTCGAATTCATTCAGCGTAAGGGCGACGATGGGTTCGGCGAGGGCAATTTCAAGGCCCTCTTCGAGTCCATCGAAGAGGACCAGATCCGGCGCGGCGTGCTCAAGGCGTCGTTAAGCGAGCCGGTGTACTACTCCGCCGCCGCCTTCGGACCGTAGCCGAGTGCGACGTTGAGTTTGACGAGCAGATCGGCGGCTGCATCGGCGATGTTGGTGCCGGGGCCGAACACGGCCTTCGCGCCGGCCTCGAACAGCGCTGGATAGTCGGCCGGCGGGATGACGCCGCCGACGACGATCATGATGTCGCCGCGGCCCTCGCTCTCCAGCGCCGCGCGCAGTTCCGGCACCAGCGTCAGGTGGCCGGCCGCCAGCGACGACACGCCGACGATGTGCACGTCGTTCTCGACCGCTTGGCGCGCGACCTCTTCCGGCGTCGAGAACAGCGGCCCGATGTCGACGTCGAAGCCGAGATCGGCGAACGCCGTCGCGATCACCTTCTGGCCGCGATCGTGACCGTCCTGGCCGATCTTGGCGATCAGGATGCGGGGCCGGCGCCCGTCGTCGCGCTCGAACGCCTCGACGAGCCCCTGGATCTTGCCGAGCGCACTCGTCATCGCGGAGGCCTCCGATCGATAGACGCCGGACACCGCGCGGATCTCGGCGCGATGGCGGCCGTAGACGGCTTCGAGCGCGTCGGAAATCTCGCCGACCGTTGCTTTGGCACGCGCCGCCTTGACCGCGAGATCGAGCAGGTTGGCGCCGCTCTTGGCGCCTTCGGTCAGCGCGGTCAGCGCCGCGCTCACCTCGGCGGCATCGCGCTCACCCTTGAGGCGGGCGAGCTTGGCGAGTTGCTGCTCGCGCACCTTGCCGTTGTCGACGCGCAGGATGTCGATTTCGGCCTCGCTGGCGACGCGATATTTGTTGATGCCGACGATCGTCTGGCGGCCGGAATCGATCCGCGCCTGGGTGCGCGCCGCGGCTTCCTCGATGCGCATCTTCGGCACGCCGGCGGCGATCGCCTTGGCCATGCCGCCGAGCCGCTCGACCTCCTCGATGTGCGCCCACGCCTTCGCGGCGAGCTCGTAGGTCAGCCGTTCGATGTAGAAGCTGCCGCCCCACAGATCGGCGGTGCGCGTGGTGCCGCTCTCCTGCTGGAGGACGAGCTGCGTGTTGCGCGCGATGCGGGCGGAGAAGTCGGTCGGCAGCGCGATCGCCTCGTCGAGCGCGTTGGTGTGCAGCGACTGGGTGTGGCCCTGGGTCGCCGCCATCGCCTCGATGCAGGTGCGCGTCACGTTGTTGAAGACGTCCTGCGCCGTGAGGCTCCAGCCCGACGTCTGGCAGTGAGTGCGCAGCGACAGCGAGCGATCGTCCTTCGGCGCGAACTCGGATTTGATCAGGCGCGCCCACAGCAGGCGCGCGGCCCGCATCTTGGCGATCTCCATGAAGAAGTTCATGCCGATCGCCCAGAAGAACGACAGCCGCGGCGCGAACGCGTCGATGCCGAGGCCGGCGGCGACACCGGCGCGCGCGTATTCGATGCCGTCGGCGAGCGTGTAGGCGAGTTCGAGGTCCGCCGTCGCGCCGGCTTCCTGCATGTGGTAGCCGGAGATCGAGATCGAGTTGAATTTCGGCATGCTCGCGCTGGTGTAGGCGAAGATGTCCGAGATGATCCGCATCGAGGGCGTGGGCGGATAGATGTAGGTGTTGCGGACCATGAACTCCTTCAGAATGTCGTTCTGAATGGTCCCGGAGAGCTTGGCGAGCGGCACGCCCTGCTCCTCGCCGGCGACGATGTACAGCGCCAGCACCGGCAGCACCGCGCCGTTCATGGTCATCGACACCGACATGCGCGAGAGATCGATGCCGGAGAACAGCGTCCGCATGTCGAAGATCGAATCGATCGCGACGCCGGCCATGCCGACATCGCCCTTCACGCGCGGATGGTCGCTGTCGTAGCCGCGGTGCGTCGCGAGATCGAAGGCGACCGAGAGGCCCTTCTGGCCGGCCGCGATGTTGCGCCGGTAGAAGGCGTTGCTTTCCTCGGCCGTCGAGAATCCCGCGTACTGGCGGATCGTCCACGGCTGGGTGACGTACATCGTCGGGTAGGGCCCGCGCAGGAACGGCGCGATGCCCGGGAGCGTGTCGATGAAGTCGAGACCTGCGGTATCGGCGCCGGTATAGACCGATTTGAGCGTGATGCCCTCGGGCGTCACGAACGTCGTGGCCGCTGCGGCGGCACCAGATGCGGCGGCCGGCAGCGCGGCGAAGTCGATGGTCGTAAAGTCCGGGATCCTGCTCATTCGCGGCCCTGACACATAAGGGGTGCACCTTTGCGGTCACTCGGATATCGGCCAGACATCGCCATGTCATGCGCGCGACATCGCGAACCGCCTGGATTTCTCCACTAAAATCGCGCCAATGGGCGTCCCGGTCAACCCCGGCGCTGGTTTGATCAGACGTGAACAAGCGAACGGAACCTCCGATCCCGGGAGGCCGTGCGTTGACCCTGGCCGGAGCGCTCATTAACCTGTCGCCTCGGCACAAAGGAGCCACATACGCGGGCCATAGAACGAACATGCAGAGACACCCGATTCTCCCGACTTGGCCTGGGCGGCTTGCAGGCATGGCACGCGGGCGGCTTGCAGCCGCTGTGCTGGCGTTCGCCACCGGCGTCGCCGCGCCGACCAACTCGGCCAACGCTCAGGGCCTGAGCTTCATCCGCGACACCGAAATCGAGCAGCTCCTGAACGACTACGCGCAGCCGATCTTCCGCGCCGCCGGCCTCGGGGCGGGACGCATCACGATGCGGATCATTCGCCACGAAAGCTTCAACGCGTTCGTCCTCGACGGCCGCAACGTGTTCATCCACACCGGATCCCTCCAAGTGTCGGAGACGCCGAACCAGGTCATCGGCGTGATCGCGCACGAGGCTGGCCATATTGCCAACGCTCACCTTTCGGACCTGCGCTCGAAGATCGCCTCGGACCCGACGCGTGGCGTTCTGTCGCAGTTCCTGTTCGTCGGCGTGATGCTCAGCCAGATCCGCGGCAACGAGTTCGTCGCCGATCAGGCCGGCTTGCGCTACCTCAACGCGACAAAGCAGTCCGGCCGCGGCATGATTGACACCTTCGAGCGTTTCGCGAAGGACGAAACCTTCACGCTCCAGCGGACGCCGCAGAGCCTGTTTGCACGCACCCACCCGTTCGCCGCCGACCGCATCGTCCAGCTCAAGACTCAAGCCCAGGCAAGTCCGAACTGGAACACCCTCGATCCGGCGCCGCTGCAGCATCGCCACGATATGATGCGCGCGAAGATTTCGGGCTACCTCGATCGCCCGCAGATCGTCTTCAACCGCTACCCGCGCGAGAACACCACGCTGCCCGCGCGATATGGCCGCGCCATCGGCATGTTCTTCCTCAACGGCATCGACCAGGCCCTGCCGCTGATCGACGCCCTGATCAAAGAGCACCCGAGCAATCCCTATTTTCAGGAAGTCAAAGCGGACTTCCTGATGCGCTCGGGACGTGCCCGTGAGGCGGTGCCGCTGCTCCGCCGGTCGCTGCAGCTCGCCGGCTCCGATGCGCCGCTGATCGCCGTTCGCCTCGCCCAGGCGCTCATCAGCGCCGAAGACAGCCATGTCGACGAAGTCATCCAGCTCGTCCGCAAATCATTGATCCAGGACCCCAATCCGCAGGCCCACCGGATCCTCGCGAATGCCTACTACAAGCAGAACAAGCTGCCCGACGCGGACCTCGCAACCGCCGAGGCGCTGTACCTCGAAGGCGACATCAAGCAGGCGCAGATCTTTGCCAAGCGGGCCATGCCGCGCTTGAAGAACGGTTCGCCGAACTGGATCCGAGCTGGCGATATCGTGAATTTCAAAATCCCCGGTTGAGGCTATAAGTCAGCCCAACAGTACGGTCCCGCTGAACGCCAAGGAAAGTTAACCTCCAATGAGACATGCAACACGCGGCCCGCGCCGCATGGTCGGCCTCGCAGCACTGGTGGCGGCGGTCTCGCTGGTCGCCCCCCTCGCCGGCCGCGCCGAAGCGCCGGGAGTGGCGGCGCCATCGCAGCTCGCGCAGGCTGCCACGCCCACCGCGCCGGCTGCCAAGCCCAGCGCCGCCTTCTCGTCCGAACAGCGCAAGGCGATCGAAAGCATCATCAAGGACTATCTGATCAACAATCCGGAAGTGATGCTGGAGATCCAGACGGCGCTCGAATCGCGCATGGAGGAACTGCAGGCAAAGAAACTCCAGGCCGCCGTCTCCTCCCAGGCCGAGCAGATCTTTCGCAGCCCCGACGCGCCGATCGCCGGCAACCCGAAGGGCGATATCACGGTGGTCGAGTTCTTCGACTACAACTGCGGCTACTGCAAGCGCGCCTTCGGCGACGTCGCCAAGCTGATCGAGAACGACAAGAGCGTCAAACTCGTCCTCAAGGAGCTGCCGATCCTGTCCAAGGGTTCTGAGGAAGGAACGCGTGTCGCCCTCGCCGCGAAAGCTCAGGGCAAGTATTGGGAGGTCCATCGGGCGCTGCTCAACCTGCGCGGCCAGATCAGCGAGCAGACCGCGCTCGCCGCCGCCGAAAAGGCCGGCCTCGACATGGCCAAGCTCAAGACCGACATGAAGGGTGAGGCCGTCACTCAGGAGATCGCCCGGGTACGCGAACTCGCGCAGGCGATGGGCATCCAGGGCACCCCCCATTTCCTTGTCGCCGACCGCGCGATCGCGGGCGCCCCGCAGAACCTGCTCGACGTCATGTCGAAGCACATCGAGGACGTCCGCAAGGAAGGCGGCTGCAAGGTCTGCTGAGGGGCGCTGCGCTCGCTCGTCCATCGCGACTTGGGCTCGCACGCCGTAGGGCGGTGCGGGCCTTTGCTTGTATGCGCCGCGGCGTCCCGCTAATGCGTGGCGCGGACCCGCCCGAGCCAAGGCCTGTCGCCCGCTGCTCGCTCTATCGCGGCGGCAAATAAGCTGGTAGACGGACGCTGGATCATCAGACGCGCCCGGGACCGCGCCGACAGGCACCCCCGGAGGGCGATCCGCGACGGCGAGAAGCGGTGACGATCGGACAGAGGGTCGACGCGAGACAATGCAGAAGCCGGTCTATGTGCTGAACGGGCCCAACCTGAATATGCTTGGGCTGCGCGAGCCGCATATCTACGGCTCCGAGACATTGGACGACGTCCGCGCAATGGTCGAAGCGCGCGCCCGCAGCCTCGGCATGACGGTCAGCTTCCGCCAATCCAACATCGAGGGCGAGCTGGTCACTTGGATCCAGGAGGCGCGTGCCGGTGCCAGCGCGATCATTCTGAATGCCGGCGCGTATACCCACACCTCGATCGCCATTCTCGACGCCTTGAACGCCGCCGAGCTGCCGGTGGTCGAAGTGCACCTCTCCAATGTGTATCGCCGGGAGCGTTTCCGGCATCGTTCGTTCGTCTCGCCGGCGGCGCTCGGCGTGATCTGCGGATTTGGGCCGACCGGCTATCTGATGGCCCTCGACGGGCTCAAGGCACGGATCGGTGCCGCCACGGCCTCGCCGGCATCGGCAAGCTGAGCGGTCGCCCAGTCCTTTATCGTCTCATCTCGAACCACTTCTGCGGACGCACAGCATGGCAAAAGAAAGCAAAGATCGCGACGCCCTCGACAAGGGCCTCATCCGCGATCTGGCGCAGCTTCTCAACGAAACCGGGCTCACCGAAATCGAGATCGAGAAGGACGATTTCAAGGTACGGGTCGCGCGCCACGCTGCAGCGCCTGCCACCTATGCGATCGGTGCGCCGACCGTCGCTGCCCTGTCGCCGTCCGGTCCGGCCGCCGCGCCTGGCGCCTCCGCGGCCGCGCCGGCAGGATCCGATCCGGCAAGCCATCCCGGTTGCGTCAAGTCGCCGATGGTCGGCACAGCCTATCGTTCGCCCGAACCGGGTTCCGCGGCGTTCATCGACATCGGCACGCGCGTCACCCAGGGCCAGACGTTGCTGATCATCGAGGCGATGAAGACAATGAACCACATCCCGGCGCCGCGCGCGGGCGTGGTCAAGGAAATCCTGATCGAGAACGGCCAGCCGGTCGAGTTCGGCGAGCCGCTCGTGATCATCGAATAGCAGGGCCGAGCGTCGCCCGCTCCCACGGAACAACAGGCGCGACGCGCGACGAGGAACAGGCATGTTCGACAAGGTTCTGATCGCCAACCGCGGCGAGATCGCACTGCGCATCCAGCGCGCCTGCAAGGAGCTCGGCATCGCGACCGTGGCAGTGCATTCGACGGCGGATGCCGATGCGATGCACGTGCGCCTCGCCGACGAGAGCGTCTGCATCGGGCCGCCGCCGGCGTCCGAGAGCTATCTCAATATCCCCCGCCTGCTCGCCGCCTGCGAGATCACCGGCGCCGACGCGATCCATCCCGGCTACGGCTTCCTCTCCGAAAATGCGCGCTTCGCCGAGATCCTCGAAGAGCACGACATCACCTTCATCGGCCCGACGTCAGAACACATCCGCATCATGGGCGACAAGATCGAGGCCAAGGAGACGGCCAAGCGCTTGGGCATTCCGGTGGTGCCGGGCTCGGACGGCGCGATCACCGACGAAGTGCACGCGATGCGCGTTGCCAAGTCGATGGGCTTTCCGGTGCTGATCAAGGCCGCGGCCGGCGGCGGCGGGCGCGGCATGAAGGTCGCGCGGTCGGCCGAGGATCTGGAGGTCGCGTTCCGGACCGCGCGCGCGGAAGCCAAGGCCGCTTTCGGCGACGACAGCGTCTACCTGGAGAAATACCTCACCCACCCGCGCCACATCGAGATCCAGGTATTCGGCGACGGCAAAGGCAACGCCATCCATCTCGGCGAGCGCGATTGTTCGCTCCAGCGCCGGCATCAGAAGTTGCTCGAAGAGGCGCCGTCACCCGCCCTCAACGCGGCGCAGCGCCTGAAGATCGGCACGACCGTCGCCAACGCGATGAAGAAGATCAAGTACCGCGGCGCCGGCACGGTCGAGTTCCTCTACGAGGACGGCGAATTCTATTTCATCGAGATGAACACGCGGCTCCAGGTCGAGCACCCGGTCACCGAGATGATCACCGGCCTCGATCTCGTGCTCGAGCAGATCCGCATCGCATCCGGCGGGTCGCTGTCGGTGACGCAGGAGGAAGTGACGTTCTCCGGCCACTCGATCGAATGCCGGATCAACGCCGAGAACCCGACGAACTTCCGCCCCTCGCCGGGCAAGATCACCTATTGGCATCCGCCCGGCGGCCTCGGCGTGCGCGTCGATTCAGGCGTCTACCAGGGCTATCGGATCCCGCCCCACTACGACAGCCTGATCGGCAAGCTGATCGTGCACGGCAAGAATCGCAACGAGTGCCTGATGCGGCTGCGGCGCTGTCTGTCGGAATTCGTGATCGACGGCATCGAGACGACGATCCCGCTGTTCACCGAGCTGGTCCGCCACCCCGACATCGCCAACGGCCTCTACGACATCCACTGGCTCGAGCGCTATCTGAGCCAGCAGAGCACCGAGAGCTAACCCGCCACGACCTTGTTCTTCAGCGTCCCCAATCCGGTCCAGGAGATTTCGAGCTCGTCGCCGGGGACCAGGAAGCGCTGCGGAATGCGGCTGCCGCCGGCGCCATCCGGCGATCCCGTCGAGACGATGTCGCCAGGCTGCAGTGACGCGAACGCCGAGACGTACGCGATCATGGTCGGGATATCGAACACCATCTTGGCGACCGTCGTCGACTGCACCTGCTCGCCGTTGAGCTTGGTCGTGAGCTGCAGCGCGCTGACGTCGGCGATCTCGTCGGCCGTCGTGAACCACGGCCCGCTGGCGCCCGATGCGAAGAAATTCTTGCCCGCGCCGACCGAATGCTTCTGCCAGCCGCGCACCGAGCCGTCGTTCATGATGGTGTAGCCGGCGATGTGGTCGAACGCCTTGTCCTTGGCGATGTGACGGCCGGCCTTGCCGATCACCAGCACCAGCTCACCCTCGTAGTCGAAGGTCTTGGCGGCGTCGCCCTTTGGATACTCGAGCGGCTCGTTGCTGCCGACCAGCGCATCGTGCGTCTTGATGAACAGCGAGATGTCCTTCGGCGGCGGCACGTCGCCATCGACGGGATGGCGCTTGGGATAGTTGACGCCGATGCAGATGACCTTGCCGGCGTCATGGAGCGGCGGCAGATAGCGGATCGCGTCGAGCTTGACCGACGCCTTCTTGCCCTTCGCCCACGACGGCGACCTCGGCCAGCGCGCCGGCCGCCAGCACGCCCCGGATCGTCGGATATTTGGCCATCAGCGCCTGGTCCGCCGGAATGATGCCGCCGCCGGCCGCATCCGGCTCCACGACCACGCCCCACCCCTTGCTGCCGCCGTGCACGTAGCTGATCAGTTTCATCGTGTTTCCGCCCTGTTGGATTTTCGTCTCGCCCGCATGCTGCCCCAAGCGTGCCGGTGTCGCGCAAGGCGGCATCAGAGCCGCTCGCCGAGCACGCGCCGCTCGAGATCCGGAATCAGGGTCTCGCGCTCCTTCAGGAACGGATTGACCGCAAGCGCCTCCCGATAGGCCGCCAGCGCCTCCTTCCAGCGGCTGGCGTGGGCGTGGATAATTGCCCGACCGGCCAGCGCACCGAAGTGGCGCGGCTCCAGCGCCATGACTTTCACGATGTCGGCGAGCGAGCGGTCATGCTCGTCCATGAGGTAGAGAACGGTCGCGCGCTTGTTCCAGGCCTCGGCGAAGTCGGGTGCCGCCTCGATCGCCTCGGTGAAGCGGTCGTGGGCCGGCCCGTACTGGCGAATTGCCAGATAGCCGATGCCTTCGTTCAGGATCCGATCGACCTCGGGCCGGCCCGAGCGCGTCCAGACCTGCCAAATCTCGGCGACGATCACGTCGGCTTCGGCATCGCTGGCGGCCGCCTTGAGGCTCATGAAGAGCGCGTCGAGCACGCGGGCGCGCTCATTGGTGACGTCATCGGGGACGGCGGGAGGATACTGTGCCGATGCCGGCTGCCCGATGAGCGCCCGATCGCCGATCAGGACCACAAACGCCACGGCCAGCGTCCACATCAACACCCGCAGCCAACTGTTCCGGGGCCCGCTATTTCGGCATCTGGGCATGGCCTGCCTCCGGTCCATCGGGCGGCACTCGCCGCGCATCTATCGAGACGCTAACGCACGTGTCGGAACTCCGCTAGGTTCGGTGCGAACAAGTCACAACAAGGTGAGGAGACGACGTCATGGCCATCCCGCGCACGGTGTTCGGCGAGGAACAGGAAATGTTCCGCGCCACCGTCAAGGATTTCATCGCCCGGGAGATCGCGCCCCATCACGACAAGTGGGAGAAGGACGGCGTCGTCAGCCGCGAGGTGTGGCGCAAGGCGGGCGAGGCCGGCCTGCTGCTCACCGGCATTCCGGAAGAATATGGCGGCGCCGGCGCCAACTTCCTCATGAGCGCCATTCTCATCGAGGAAATGTCGAAAGGTCTCTATACGGGACCCGGATTTCGGCTGCATTCCGACATCGTCGCGCCGTACATCCTGCACTACGGCAGCGAGGAGCAGAAACGCTCGCTGCTGCCGCGGATGGCGCGCGGCGAGATCGTCACCGCCATCGCCATGACCGAGCCGGGCACGGGCAGCGACCTGCAGGGCATCCGCACGACGGCGATCCGCCAGGGCAACGAGCTCGTCGTCAACGGCCAGAAAACCTACATCACCAACGGCCAGCTCGCCGACGTCATCATCGTCGCCTGCAAGACCGATCCCAAGGAAGGTGCGAAGGGCATCTCGCTGGTGATCGTAGAGGCGGAGCGGGCCGGCTTCGCGCGCGGCCGAAATCTCGAGAAGATCGGCAACAAGGCGCAGGACACCTCGGAACTATTCTTCGAGAACGTGCGCGTGCCGCCATCGAACGTCCTTGGCGCCGAGGGCCGCGGCTTCAGCTACCTCATGCAGGAGCTGCCGCAGGAGCGGCTGATCGTCGGCCTCGCCGCCGTCGCAATCATGGAGGCAGCGCTCGAATGGACGCTCGCCTACACCAAGGACCGCAAGGCGTTCGGCCGCGCGATCGCGGATTTCCAGAACTCGCGCTTCAAGCTCGCCGAGGTCGCGACCGAGATCCAGGTCGCGCGCGTGTTCGTCGACAAATGCCTGGAGCTGCATATCGAGGGCAAGCTCGATGTGCCGACAGCGGCAATGCAGAAGTGGTGGCTGACGGAGCTCGAAGGCCGCGTGCTCGACGTCTGCCTGCAGCTCCATGGTGGCGCTGGTTTCATGTCGGAGTATCCGATCGCGCGCGCCTACGCCGATGCCCGCGTCCACCGCATCTTTGCCGGCACTACCGAGATCATGAAGGAAATCGTCGCGCGGTCGCTGACGGTAGGTAGGTGAGCGGCTGCGAACGCCAACGTCGGCGATCCTTCCTCCCCGACCTCTATAAGTACGGGGAGAGGGAGAAGAGGCTACGCAAACGTCACCGCGTAGACCGGCGGTAGGGTGTGCGAGACGCAGGCCCAGCTGTCGCCCTGGTCCTCGCTTACCCACAATCCGCCGGTCGTCGAGCCCATGGCGAGACGATCGCCACTCTCGTCGATGGCCAGCGCGTGGCGATAGACGACGTCGTAGGCGTGCGACTGCGGCAGCCCCTTCGTCAGCGTCGTGAAAGTCCGGCCGCCGTCGCGCGTGCGCGTCACGACGAGCTTGCCGTCGACCGGGATGCGCTTCTCGTCCTTGATCTCCGGCACGAACCACGCGGTGTCGGGTTCGCGCGGATGCACGACGACGGGAAACCCGAACACCGACGGTTTCACATCCGTCAGCTCAGAAAAATTCTTGCCCTCGTCCGACGAGACAAAGATGCCGTTGTGATGCTGCACCCACATGCGGTGCGGCGCAGCCTGGCACTGCGCGAGACAGTGGACGTCCTGCGCGATCGGATCGTTGGTCAGCTCCGGCGGTACATGATCGGCGCGCATCCCATAGCCGCGCTGCGTCCACGTCTCGCCCGCGTCCATGGTGTGCCAGATGCCGCCGGTGGAAACCGCGATCGAGACGTGCCGCGAGTTGCGCGGGTCGACGCAGATCGAATGGATGCCAGGTAGATCGGCGCCGCCGCCCATCCACTTCGAGCGCAACGGATGGTCCCACAGCGAGCGCACGAGCTGCCAGCTCTGGCCGTCGTCCGTCGAACGGAACAGGCCGCCCGGCAGCGTACCGCACCACAGCACGCCCGGCTCATCGGCGCCGCCCGGCACCAGCGCCCAGATGCGCACGGTGCTCCACGGCAGCGGCCGCCCCCACATGTCGTTTTCTTCGAGGCCGGCGGGCTTTTCGGGGTACGTCGGCGTCGCGATCTCCTCCCAAGCGCCAGCGGTCGAGCGATGAACCTTCACGCCGAAATGGCCGTGATCGAGCGCGGCATAGCGCTTGCCGCTGCGGCGATCGGCCAGCGCCAGCGTCACGTTGTCGGCGAGGAAATCGACGGCGGAGATCTCCCAGGAACCGCCGCTGCGCTCGACCGTGAACAATCCCTTCCGCGTGGATACGAGCAGCGCATCACTCATTGTTCAGCCTCCGGATAGAGCTTGAAAGACGTAGACGGTGCTGCCCTCGCCGACCGCGTCGCTGAGCGTCACGCGATCGCGAATGAGAACACCGTCGATGAAAATAGTCATATGCCGGCGCAGCGCCTTCTGGTCGTCGAGCACGTAGCTGCGCGCCGGCGGATTGGTGGCGAAGACCGCGTCGAGCACTTCGCGCACTGTCGCTCCGGGCGCCTCCGTCGCGGGACACGCGACGTGGCGCTGGATGTTCGGCGTGAAGACGACGCGGGCCATGGTGGCTAATTCCCTCCCACACGCTTGCCGATGCCTAGAGCTGCACGATCGGAACGAAACCACCCCAGAACATGCGCTTGCCGTCGAACGGCATCGTCTCCGGGCTTCCCTTTAACCGCGGGTCCTTCATGACAGCCGCGTTGATGCGGTCGCGCTCCTCGCGCGAGGCGTAGGTGATCCACGAGAAGACGACGATCTCGCCTTCCTCCAGCTTCACGGCCTGCGGGAACGACGTGTGCGTACCCGGCTTCACATCTTCGGCGACACATTCGTTGAATGAAAGCGCGCCGTGCTCCATCCAGATCTTGCCGGCGAGCGACGCCATCTCCTTGTAGGCCTCGATGTTCTTTTTCGGCACCGGAAGCACGTAGCCATCGACATACATGGTCATCACTTTCCTATTTGCGATTTGCTCTTGCGGTGGTTGGCATATGCCCCAAGGACGATCGAAAGTTGGCGCGTCCGACACGCGCGCAACAAAATTCTACGGCGGGCTTTTCTGCTCCGCTCGCATCGACGGATCCGCCAGTCGATCGAGCTGCAACCGGATGTAGGCGGCTTCGGCCGCGGTATTGGCCAGCGCGATGGCGCGATCGAAGGCGACCTTGGCCTCGCCGCGCCGCTCCAGCTCGAGCAGGAATGCGCCGCAAGCGCCGTGAAAATAGAAGTAGCCGTCGAGATCGCGGGCGAGCGGCTCGATCATCGCCAACGCGGCGGCCGGGCCCTCGGCCTTCGACACCGCGACGGCGCGGTTGAGCGTGATCACCGGCGACGGCTGCATCCGCTCGAGCGCACCATAGAGCAGTGCGATCTGCGCCCAGTCGGTATCCTCGGCCCGCGCGGCGCGCGCATGGAGCGCGGCGATCGCCGCCTGCGCCTGGTAGGGGCCGGGGCGACGGTGACGGATCGCTTTGTCGACGAGTGCGAACCCTTCCGCGATGAGCTGCGGGTTCCACTGCGTGCGGTCCTGATCGGTCAGCAGCACCGTGTTGCCGTCGGCGTCGAAGCGCGCGGCGGCACGTGCGTGCTGCAACATCATCAGCGCGGCGAGCGCCATGATCTCCGGCTCTGCGGGAAAGAGGTGGAGGAGCAGGCGGGCGAGCCGGATCGCCTCCTCGCAGAGCACCGCGCGCGGCCCCTGCTGCGCGACGTCGCTGGTGTAGCCCTCGTTGAACACCAGGTAGATCACACCGGCGACCGCGACGATGCGTTCGCTGCGCTCGACGGGCCCCGGCGCCTCGAACGGTACGCCGGCGCCGCCAATGCGGCGCTTCGCCCGCGTGATGCGTTGCTCCATGGCCGCCTCGGTGACCAGGAAAGCGCGCGCGATCTGCGCGACCGACAAGCCGGATACGATGCGCAGCGCCAGCGCGATCTGCTGCGTCGCCGGCAACTCGGGATGGCAGCACACGAACAGCAGCCGCAGGATGTCGTCGCGGTAGTCGGCGGCATCCAGCTTCTCGACCGTCGTCGCCTCGACGTCGGATAGATCCGAGATCACGTCCTCGGGCGGCAGCGGCTGCTCGCGGCGCACGCGGCGGACACTGTCGATGCCGGCGTTGCGGCCGACCATGATCAGCCACGCGGCGGCATCGCGCGGCGGCCCTTGCGCCGGCCACAGCCGGAGCGCGCGCAGGCATGCCTCCTGACAGGCCTCCTCGGCCATGTCGAGATTGCGGAAATGGCGGAGCAGCGCCGCGACGACGCGCGGGCGCGCCGACGTGATGACAGCGTTGATCCAGCGGGTATCGGTCACGGAGCTTGTCTTCCGTCCTTGAACAGGCCGACCGGGCGGAGCTCATAGGCGCCACCTGGATTGACCGCGGCCAGTTCGCGCGCGATGCCGAGGGCGCCTTCCAGACTGTCGGCATCGACGATGTAGAAGCCCAGGAGCTGCTCCTTGGTCTCGGCGAATGGCCCGTCGATCACCAGCGGCGGATCGCTGTCCTTGCGGAGCGTCGTCGCGGCCGTCGTCGGGAGCAGCCGCACCACCGGGCCGAGCTTGCCCCGGCGCGCGATCTTCTCGTGGACGACTTCGAGCTTCGCCATGACGGCGGCGTCCTCCTCCTTGGACCAGGCGCAGACGACGTTCTCGTCGTGGTAGCAGAGGATGGCGTATTGCATCGGGCACTCCATGTGATCACGTCCCTAGGACGAATGAGATACGCCGGACCCGACAGCCGGAAACGGGATTTTTTGCGGCCGATGCCGTACCCCGCCGGACGCGGTGCTCAAGGAAAGGGCGGGCGACGGCTCAGCGTTAACCACCCGTTTGTCATCCTGGAGCTACGCTTCGGCATGATGCGCATCATCATCCTATTGGCAATACTGGCATTTGGCCTGGCGGCCATCGGCTCGGGCGTGCCCGGCGTGGCGCCGCTGACCGACGCTGCCACCGCCCCCACAGGACCGTTGACGCTCCCGTCGCTGGACCTCCTATCGCTCGGCATCGGCGTGCTCGCCGGCCTGACCATCGGATGGATCTGGGGATCTCCCGTGGCGCAACACGCGGGAGATGTTCCGCGAGGTTTTCTTCCGCTCGCTGCGGGGCTTTGGACTGGTCGGCATCACCATGGGGGCGGCCGCGATCCTGCTGTTCTTCTAGCTACGACGCTCGCGGGCTCGCCAGCGGCGCAGACTGCCGGGCGGAAAGGTCCACTCGGGCGTAATGAACGGTTTTCCCGCCTCCAGCGCATACCAGGGCGAGCCCTGCGACGCCCCGGCCCCGTTCAGGACGTGCATGTCCTGCGCCGGCATGAAACTCTGGATCAGCAGGAAGCGGCGAGCGCCGGTCCGGGGTTGCTCGGCGACGTCGGCGACGAGCACGGCGTGGCCCGGAAATCCACCCTTGATGAAGACATCGCCAATCTCGACCCGACCATCTGCCACGGGCACCAGCTCGCGCTCCAGCGAATGCGTGCCGGCCCAGGCAAAGACAGTATCCATGTAACGGCGGAACGAGGCGTAGCTCTGATCTGGTGGGGCACGCTTGTCCCACACCAGCGCGTGCCCCGTGGCGCGGGGGCGCTCGCCCGCCGCCCACCGCCAGAACGGCATCGGTCGACCCTGACCCGTATCGTTGAAGGCAATGCGCCCGACATCGCCGCGCGCGAACTGCCATTCGGCGTAAAGCCGCATGACGGCATCGGCGCACTGCTGGAGGTCGCGCGTGCCGGTGTCGATGTCGATCACGGCGGCGTGGACGTCCTGGCGGCCCTTCGGCGCGCCGGTATGGAGGAGAACCGATGCCCCCTCGGGCTTCAGCGGCAAACCGCGCAACCAGGCGGCGAATGTATCCGCGGCGGCAGGGGCACGAACGAACCCATCCGGCGGCGCAAAACGCTGGTCGAGCCGCGCAGCGTGGGGTGGTGGCGATGGCTTCCAGGCGTAGCTCTGCGCTGTGGCACGGGCAGCAGTCAATACGAGCGGTAGCGCCAGCACCACGGCCACCAGCGCCCGAATGTTCCCGCGTGCCATCGCATCCATCCCCTCTCAACCCATTGGGCCCGACCGAACGGAGAAGCGCAGACCGCCACAGGGCTTTGTCGCGATCGTGGCGGTGATTGACAGAACACCCTTGGCCGTCATTGTCTCGAAAGCGAAAGCGAAGAGCAAAAGAGGCACCGATGGCCTCGCTGATGACGGCGGCGCAGCGCGAGGCGTTCGTGCGGCGCGTGCGCATCGAGATGGCGAAGACGCGGCCTGACGCGCGAGGTGCTGGCCGAGCGGGCCGCCTGCAAGGAGCGCACGCTCGGCAATCTGCTGGCCGGCCAGACCGTCCGCGATGCAACCGTCGCCAAGATCGCGCGCGTGCTCGGCATCGACATCGAGGCGGCTGCTCGGTGCGCAGGCCGGCGGGAAGCTCGCACAGGCTCAGCCGGCGGATGGCCGGGCAGGCGAGGAATACGGCGGCTACAATCTGTCGACCTACGAAAGCTATCTCGGCACCTACGTCGCCGTATCGTCGGGTGTTCTCGAAGACGAGCGAGCTGTTCCGCTCGGTCTATGAGATCGACTGGGACGAGGAACTCGGCCGGCTCCGCTTCTTCGAGCTGCAGCGCTTTCGCGGCGCCAACAACCGCACGGTTTCCTCAAGCCACGCCGGCGGCATCTATATCAGTCCCGCACACCGGCATGGTGCACATGCTCACGACGTTTCAAGGGCGCGCTGCGCCTCGTCACGCTGGCCAAGTTTCGGCATCGGCGACACGCGGCTGCGCGGCGTGATCCTGACTCAGAGCGACCGTGAGCATTTCTTCCAGCCGGCAACCTCGGCGATCTTCCTCCGCAAGCTCAGCGGACGCCGCCGGCTATCGGAGCTCGAACGCATGGTCGGCCCGATCGCCAGCACGCACGCCGACTTCGCGGCAGCGCTGGCGGAGATCGAGGAGATCGAACGATCGGCGATCTTCCTCGCCGGGCCGATCGACGACTAAAGCAACGGACTTTAAATTCACCTCACCTCGAGGCTCGTGTGATGATCGAGAAATTCGCCGGTGTTCGCGGCAGGGTAGCGCGCGAATTTCTCGATCTGAATCACACGAGCAACTCTATGATTCTAGTGTCCCTTTCGATTCCGAAGTTCGCTCCGGGGACTGGATTTGTACTCAGGCGAACTTCGGAATTGGGACACTAGGCGGGGAGTGAATTTCAAGTCCAAAGTTGCTTTAGAACGCTATGATTCTAAAGCGTCTTTGGACCTTAAATGCGACATTGAGATCGGCCCAAGCGTGGGTCGCATTTAAGGTCCGACGCTTTAGGCGTGAGACGCGGACGCCTCCGCGCTTATTTTTCGCCGAGCCGGGTCAGATGGGTACGCGCGGTTTCATGACGCGGCTGGACTTCGAGCGCGCGACGAAAATCCTCGATCGCCGCCTGCCGGTCGCCCTTGCCCTCGCGGGCGCGCCCGCGCTCGACGAACGCATCGCCCGACCGGCGGAAGAGCTCGATGGCACGATCGGCATCGGCGATCGCCTTGTCGAAGTCCTTGATCTCGACATAGCTCCGCGCCCGCTTGGTCAGCGCCTCATGATTGCGCCGCTCGAGATCGATCAGGCGGGTCAGATCCTCGATTGCGGCGCGATGGTCGCCAAGCTCGACGCGGAGGTCGGCGCGCAGATTGTGAGCCGACCCGAAGCTGGAATTGAGCTCGATGGAGCGGGCCAGGTCCGCCAGCGCGCGATCGCGTTTCTCGCCGTCGGCACGGTGCAGGCGGGCGCGATTGTAGAACGCCAGGGAGTAGCGCGGATTGACCTCGATGGCCTTGTCGTAGTCGGCGAGCGCGGCGACAAAGTCGCGCTTCATCATGTGTGAGAGGCCGCGATTGTTGTAGAGCGGCGCGTCGTTGGGAATAATCTCGATGGCGCTCGTGTAGTCCTCGATCGCGCGATCATAGGCGTTTTGGCCGTGACGTGCGTAGGCCCGCTGCGCAAAGGCGCGGCCGTTGCGGGGCTTGAGTTCGATGGCACGGGTGAGATCTTCGACGGCGCGTGCGAAGTCCCGGCGCTGGTTGAACGCCCAGCCGCGCACGTAAAGGGCGTCGGCGAAATCGGGATGCTGCTCGAGCACCTCGCTGCAAGCGGTGATGACCAGGACGTGCGACCGGTCCGTCCGGCACGACGTGGTCGCGAGATCCGGCGGGGCCGCGGGCCCTGCGCCGGGTCGGCCCGTCGCGAATTCTGCTATCCGGCGCGCGATTCTGCAGATCCGCCGGCGGCGGCGGCTGCGCGATGGAGGGCGACGGAGCGGCCAGCTTGCCGCCCTTGTCCTTGAGCAGCTTCTCGAGCAGTTCCTGCGCCGTTGGCAGACGCGCGTCAGGCTCCCTGGGGGCGGAAGCAGTCGGCGGCGGGGCCGGATCGCTCGGCTTGCGGGTCAATTCTTCGATCTTGCGCCGCGTCTCTTCCAAGCGCGCGGCTTGCTCGCGCGATTGCGCGTCGGTCTCCGGCTTGCGCGGGGCGCCGCCGGGTTCGGCCGCCGGCTTCTCCGCGGCGCGGCGGCGTGCGGCTTCATCGTCCGCGGCCCGTCGCGCGGCAAAAAGACGATCACGTTCGGCGCGCTCCCGGTCCTTGCGCGCGGCTTCCTTGCTTTCTTCGAGCTTGCGCGCCGCTTCCCGGCGATCGGCGTCGCGGCGTGCCGCGGCCACACGTTCCGCCGCCTTGCGTTCGGCCTCCCGACGCTCCGCGGCCCGGCGCACCGCTTCCTTTCGCGCCTCCGCCTGCCAGGGGGTAGACCACACACCCATCACGTTGGTCGCCGCCGTGGCGAGGACGACGAGAATCCCCAGCACGATCAGAAACCGCGCGCCCGACGTCCCGCGTTCGCCGAGGGCGGCAGTATTCTGCTCGAGCGTCGATTGCCCACGCCGATGCGCCGGTGTGGTCCCGTCCGGCGGCGGCGCCGAAGCTGGAACCGGGTCCGCTTTCGCGTCGTCACTCATCAGGGCTTCTCACCAAGCCTGGTCAAATTCTCGCGCGCCGCGGAAAACCCTTGGTTGGCATCGAGCGCGCGGCGGTAATCCGCAATCGCAAGCGCCCGGTTGCCCTTGCGCTCATAGCCGACGCCGCGACCGTTGAAGGCGCGGGCCGAGCGCGGACTGAACTCGATGGCCTTGGTGAAATCGGCGATCGCCTTGTCGAGATCGTTCAAATCGAGCTGGCTGAACCCCCGGTTCTCGAACGCCAGGCCATAGCGGGGATTGAGCTGGATCGCCCGATCAAGATCAGCGATGGCGCGCGTGTGATCCTTGGCACCGAGTGCGTGCGCGCGTGCCCGGTTGTTGAACGGCAGCGAGTACCTCGGATCGATCTCGATCGCCCGGTCGAAGTCGGCGATCGCACGCTTGTAGTCCTGGAGATCCATGTAGGCGACGCCGCGATCATTGATATGCGCGGCGCTGCGCGGTTCCAGTTCGATCGCCTTGTTGTAGTCGGCGACCGCGCGGTCGAAGTCCTTGAGCCGAAGGTAGGTCAGCCCACGCTGGGAATAGGTCGCAGCCGTATTCGGCGCGAGTTCCAGTGCGCGGTTCAGATCGCTCAACGCGCGCTCAGGCTGATTACGCTCGCGCAACGCCCAGGCGCGAACAGTGAAGGCTTCCGCGTAGTCATTGAACCTGGAAATGATCTCGGAGCAGGCGGCGACAATCCCGTCGAGCGGCTTCGAGGTCTGGCAGTCGGTGTCGGCGAGCCGGGGCCGGACCTTCGGATCCGGGGAGGTGGCCTTGTCGCGGGCGGCCTTGTCGGCGGCATCGCGCAGCGCCTGGCGCTCCCTCGTCTGCCGATCCGTCCGCTCCTTGTCCTCGACCTGTTGCTTGAGCCGCTTGAGCCGCTCATCCTCCACCTGCTTGATCGGTCCGCCCTGTTTGCGCTCCTTCTCGATGCGCGCCTCGTGCTGGCCCGGCGTGCTCCACAAGCCGGCGAGGTTCGATCCGAACACGAGCAGCGCCGCGCCGCCAACGCCGATGACAAGATTGCGCCCGAGACGCGAATCGCGCTCGGCGGCGACGCGCGCGATGGTGACGGGGCCCGGTCCGACGTCGGCGACCTGCTGGGGTTCGCCGCCCGTCGCGCCCGCTGCACCGGATCGTGAATCGGGGCGCGAACCGGAGCGCGGTGTCGACGCGGAATGCGACGCGCCTTCGCGGCGGCGGCTAGCCCCGGGACCGGACGGGGGCGATGACGTCGGCTGCTCCAATTGTCCACCGGGCAGATAGGCCGGCGCCGAGCCCGTGAGACCGAGCATTGCGTACCATTGGGCGACGCTCTGCGGCCGCTCGGATGGCCTGAGGCGCAAGCCCGCGTCGATCGCGTCGAGGAACTCCTGTCGATAGTCCTCGGGGTACTCGGCCGCCTCAGCGATCGGGACCAGTTCGTCGTCGATCTGGCGCTCGGTAGCCTCGGGCGGACGCTTGCCGACAATGGCGCGGTACACGGTTCCGGCGAGGGCGTAGATGTCCGTCCACGGGCCCTGGGAGCGGCCGGCGGTGGTGTACTGTTCGGGCGGCGAGTAGCCGGCCTTGACGATCGCCGACATGACCTGCGAGCGCTCGGCGATCGCCTGGCGTGCCGCGCCGAAGTCGATGAGGCATGGCTTACCGTCGCGCCGGATCATGATGTTGTCGGGCGCGATGTCACGATGGAGCAGATCGTGGGAATGGAGATAGGCGAGCGCATCGAGCAGCGGCATCAGGATGCCGTCGATCTCGTCCTGCGTCGGCGGCCGGTCGAGCAAATCGAGCCATCGCCCGAGACTGCTGCCGTCCTCGAACTCCAGCACCATGTATGCGGTGCCATACGCCTCGAACACGTCCGCGACGCCGACGATCGAGGGATGCCGGCAGCGCGCGAGCGAGCGACCCTCCTTGAGGAAGCGATCGAGCGTCCAGCGGAAGGTCGGCGCGTCGCTCGGCCGGACGGTCGCGCTTACGCCGTCGCGGAAGGCGAACTGGCGTGGGAAATGCTCCTTGATGGCGTAGGCCTTGCCGAGCGCCTCATGGCGCGCAAGGTAGGTGATGCCGAAGCCGCCGGCCCCGATGACGCTCTCGATGATGTAGCGCTCGGACAAGCGCGTGCCGGTCGACAGGGCACTGAACCCCTCCGGCGCAGGCTGAGCCTGGCTTCTGCGACCGCTCGCGGTTTCGTCGTCTCTGCTGCTCATCGGTAGGCCATTTTGCTGAACGATCCGGGTGGCATGAGCATCCTGGCGGCTCGATCAGCCGAACGGCCGACAGTGTTGCACCAGTGGCGCAATCGGTGCAACAGACTCCGGACGACAACAGAGGAGACTGCAGCATGCCATCGCTCGAAGGGCGCGTCGCGATCGTCACGGGATCGGCTCGCAATATAGGCCGCGCGACGGCCCGAATGCTGGCCGGCGAAGGCGCCGCCGTGGTGATCCATGCGCGCCAGGACAAGGCGGGCGTCGATGAAGCCGTCCGGTTGCTGACCGCCGAGGGCGTCACGGCGATCGGCCATCTCGCCGACGTCTCCAACGAAGCCGGCGCGCAAAGCCTGATCGAGGCGGCGATCAGCCGTTTCGGCCGCGTCGACATTCTCGTCAACAATGCAGCGATCCGCCGCAATACGCCGATCGTCGAGATGTCGTTCGCCGAGTGGCGCGACGTGATGGCCAACAGTCTCGATTGCGCCTTTCTGTGCACCCGCTATGCCGTCCCGCACATGATCCGCGAAGGCTGGGGACGGATCGTCAACATCGGCGGCATCTCGATGTTCAAGGGCACGGCGGGGCGGGCGCATGTCTCCGCGGCCAAGGCCGGCATGATCGGCATGGCGCGCTCGCTCGCCTCCGAACTCGGCCCGAACGGCATCACGGTGAACGTCGTCGCGCCGGGCGCCATCGACACCGTCCGCAGCGGCGCCGCCGGCGCTAGGCCGAGCGGCTCGGGGGCCACCGCCAATCCGGTCGGCCGCGACGGTACGCCTGAGGAAATCGCCCATATCGTCACGATGCTGTGCCGACCGGAAGCGGCCTACACAACGGGACAGACGATCGAGGTCAATGGCGGCTCGCATTTTATCTGACCGTGACGCGCGGGCTGAGATGTAGCGGCGATATGGCAATGCCCCGATCGGCGACGATGTCCGCCGATCGGGGGTGATGTCGTGTGCGTCCGCCGGGTGGCTCAGCGATCAGCGGCTCGCCTGGGCCTCGACCATCGTGATGCCGACGTGGCGATCGGTGAAGGTGCCGCCGAAGTCGTCGTGGATGCGCAGCTTGAACTGGTAGCGGCCGGCCGGCAGGTTGATCGGGTTCGTCGACATCGCCGCGAACAGCTCCGACAGCGGGAGGTGGCTCGGCGCCTTGACGGCGATCGGAAGCTTCCAGGCCCCCACCTCGTTGACGAGCACCTTGCCGTCCGCGTCGCGCACTTCGAGATCGACCGACATCGAGGCCCGGATGTGCCCATCCTCATAACGCGTCTTGAGGGCGCGCGGCTCGAAGTAGATGCTCATCTCCTCGCCGCGGCGGTACTCGGTGCCGGTGCGCGGCGTGACCTGGTTGAAGCCCGTCGCGCGGCCGTTGCTGAGCAGGATGCGGGTGACCTCGACCGACTGGAACTGGCTCGGCGCCTGGTTCGACACTTCACGGGTCTGCTGTGCGACCGGCTTGAAGCGGACCTGGAAGGCATCGCTCTGCGAGGCCAACGTGGCAACACCCATAATGCCGGCTGCGATGATGGCGCTGAAGTTCATGGCACGCTCCCTGTAACTCGGTTGGCTCTGTGGTCCCGTGCGGCTTCTTGAACCGCGTTCATGAACATCATTTAATGATTGGTGAACTTAGTTCAATGGGCGAGCGGCAAGATTTTTGCCGATCACGCGTTTGTGATCGGCTGGAAACCGGCCAGGGGTAGCTAGGGGGGTGGGCCGGAGGTGGCAGTGGACGGCGAGGGGTCGACAAGCGGTCGGCAAGGGACAGCCGACGGATGACCGGCGTGCGCTCTCGGTGGATGGTTGCGGTGTGTGCTCTGGGCATCGCGGAAGTGTGCGATCGCGGCGGCAGGCCGAGGAGCCAGTTGAAACCGCATGTTTCCGCGGTTAAGACAGCGCGTCATGCACCTGCTTCGCGCGACCAGTTCACGAGCCCAGCGAATTCGCGTCCCGGCCGCCTCCGGGCGCCGGGTTGTCGTGCTTTAACGTGCGGTCCGCTTGAGCAAGCGCCGCTCGCGCCGGAAATAGCACGTAAAAGCAATGCGTTGGGGTCTCCGGCGAGCACCGGCAGAACCCTTCAATCGCGATGGAGCGCGCCGAGACAAAGCGCAGCTCCGGGATCGTCCGAGACCCCGAGGCACGTTCAATGACCGAGACCAAGACCGACACGCGCGACTGGAGCAAGACGCTCTTCCTGCCGGAAACCGGCTTTCCGATGCGCGCGGGCCTGCCGCAGATGGAGCCGCGGATGCTGGAGCGGTGGGCCAAAATCCGCCTCTACGATAAGCTCCGCGAGAGCGCCAAGGGCCGCGCCAAGTTCATCCTCCACGACGGCCCACCCTACGCCAACGGCAACATCCACATCGGCCACGCGCTGAATAAGATCCTCAAGGATCTCGTCACGCGCTCGCAGCAGATGCTCGGGCACGATTCCAACTACGTGCCGGGCTGGGACTGTCACGGCCTCCCGATCGAGTGGAAGATCGAGGAGGAGTACATGGCCAAGGGGAAGGCCAAGCCGAACTTGAAAGACCCCGCGGCGATGACGGCGTTCCGCGCCGAGTGCCGCGCGTTTGCCGAGCATTGGCTGAACGTGCAGCGCGAGGAGTTCAAGCGCCTCGGCGTCGAAGGCGACTGGGACCATCCCTACACGACGATGTCGTTCCCGGCCGAGGCGACGATTGCCAGGGAGCTGATGACGTTCGCCAAGACCGGGCAACTGTACCGCGGATCGAAGCCGGTCATGTGGTCGGTCGTCGAGAAGACCGCGCTCGCCGAAGCCGAGGTCGAGTATCACGACTATCAGAGCGACATGGTGTGGGTGAAGTTTCCGGTTGAAGCAGTTCAGGCCCGCACCGAAGCGCCAGAAGATGATTCGCTCGCGGTCGGCCACGCCAGTGTTGTTATCTGGACGACTACGCCGTGGACCATCCCAGGCAACCGGGCGATCTCCTACAATTCAAAGATCAAGTACGGCCTCTACGAAGTTACGAAGTCGCCCGAAGGAAACTGGGCAAAGACCGGCGACCTTCTGGTGTTGGCGGATAAGCTTGCCGTCGACGTGATGAAGGCTGCGAAGGTGGAGGCATTCGAGAGGGTCAAAGACTTGGACCCGAAGGGCCTATTCCCTGTCAAATGCGCCCATCCGCTTCGCAATCACCGGCAAGGGACATACTTGTTCGATGTCCCCCTCCTCGACGGCGATCACGTCACCGACGACGCCGGCACGGGCTTCGTGCATACGGCGCCCGGCCACGGCCGCGAGGACTTCGACGTCTGGACTTCTGCTGAGACCACGAGGCGACTGCGCGAACTCAATATCGACCCGACAATCCCCTACACCGTCGACGAGAACGGCGCCTTCACCAAGGACGCGCCGGGCTTCGAAGGCCGCCGCGTCATCACCGACAAGGGCGAGAAGGGCGACGCCAACCAGGCCGTCATCGACGCGCTGGTGAAAGCGGGCAACCTGCTCGCGCGCGGGCGCCTGAAACATCAGTATCCGCATTCGTGGCGGTCGAAGAAGCCGGTGATCTTCCGCAATACGCCCCAGTGGTTCATCCACATGGACAAGGAGGTGCCGTTTCTCGAGCAGGTGTCGCGCGAGAACCGCGAAAAGCTGAGAGCGGCCGGCATCAGCGACGGCCATAACCAGCCGATACCCAGCACGCTCCGCGAGGTCTCGCTGCAATCGATCCGCGATACCGAGTGGGTACCGAAGTCCGGCGAGAACCGCATCACCGGCATGATCGAGGCGAAACCCGACTGGGTGATCTCGCGCCAGCGCGCCTGGGGCGTGCCGATCGCGGTGTTCGTGCGCAAATCTGACGGCGAGGTGCTGGTCGACGACAAGGTCAACCAGCGCATCTACGACGCCATGTACGCGGAAGGCGCCGACGCGTGGTTCTCCGACGCCGATGGCGCGCGCTTCCTGAAGCCCGACTACGACCCCGCCGAGTTCGAGAAGGTCAACGACGTCCTCGACGTCTGGTTCGACTCGGGCAGCACGCACAGCTACGTCCTCAACGATCCACATTTTCAGAGCCTGATGGGCATCGAGCGGCAGGTCGACGGCGGACGCGATCGCGTGATGTATCTCGAAGGCTCGGACCAGCACCGCGGCTGGTTCCATTCCTCGCTGATCGAATCATCGGGGACGCGCGGGCGCGCGCCGTTCGACGTCGTGCTGACGCACGGCTTCTGCCTCGACGAGAAGGGGCAGAAGATGTCGAAGTCGGTCGGCAACGTGACCGCGCCGCAGGACGTGATCAAGAACTCCGGCGCCGACATCCTGCGGCTTTGGGTTGCAGCATCGGATTATTCGGACGATCTGCGCATCGGGCCGGAGATCCTGAAGAACTTTGTCGAGACCTACCGCAAGATGCGAAATACGCTGCGCTGGATGCTCGGCACGCTCGCGCACTATCGGCCCGAGCAGGAAGTTGCGATCGCCGAGATGCCGGAGCTGGAGCGCTACATGCTTCACCAGCTCACCGAACTCGACATGCTCGTGCGCAAGGCCTATGCGGAGTATGACTACAAGCGCGTCGTGTCGATGCTCGCACAATTCATGAACACGGAGCTGTCGGCGTTCTACTTCGACATCCGCAAGGACGCGCTCTATTGCGACGCGCCGTCGAGCCCGCGCCGCCGGGCCGCGCTTACCTGCGTCGAGCACATCTTCCGCTGCGTCACGACGTGGCTGGCGCCGATCATCGTCTTCACCGCCGAGGAAGCCTGGCTCGACCGCTATCCGAGCGAGGACGGCTCGGTACACGTCGAGACGTTCATCGACATTCCCGCCGCGTGGCGTGCTGAGGGCGAATTGATCGACAACTGGGAGGTCTATCGCAACGTCCGCCGCGTCGTGACCGGCGCCCTGGAAATCGAGCGGGCGGCCAAGCGCATCGGCTCGAGCCTCGAGGCCGCGCCTGTCATTCACGTCGCCAATCTCGCCGCTTACAAGGATTTCGTGGCGCACAAGGTCGACTTTGCCGAGTTGTGCATCACGTCAGCCGTGACGCTCGTCGCGGGTGACGGGCCGGCGGACGCGTTCCGATTGCCGAGCATTCCGGATATCGCCGTCGTGCCGGCGCGCGCGGAGGGCCGCAAGTGCGCGCGCTCGTGGCGCATCACGACCGACGTCGGCAGCGACCCGGCCTATCCCGAGTTGTCGGCGCGCGACGCCGCCGCGATGAGGGAGATCGAGGCAGCATGAGCGAGCTCCGCGCAGACGCTCCACCGTCGGAAGACGCCGGCCACCGCGGTGGCTGGCTCTGGGGCGGCTACGCGCGGCTCGGCATGGCGATACTGCTGCCGACCTTGGTGATCGACCAGGCGCACAAGTGGTGGATGCTCAACGTCTACGACATCGTCGCGCGGGCGCCGGTCGAGATCACTTCGTTCTTCGACCTCGTGTTCGTCAAGAACAAGGGGATCAGCTACGGCATGCTGGCGCAGGACGGGCATGGCGGTCAGTGGGCGCTCGCCGGATTTGCCGTCCTGACCTCGATCGGCCTGTGGATCTGGCTGGTGCGGGGCGCGATCAATCCGCTGATCGCGGCGGCGCTCGGGCTGATCATCGGCGGGGCGCTCGGCAACGCCCTCGACCGGGTCGTGCTCGGCGGTGTCGCCGACTTCTTCCACTTCCACGCCAATGGCTGGAGCTGGTATGTGTTCAATATCGCCGACGTGGCGATTGTTGCTGGCGTCGTGGGGCTGTTGTATGACTCTTTCAGGCCGAATCGCAAAGATGCCGCAAAGCCCTCTTAGGTAGGGAAAAATCGGGCATTCTGCCGTCTGGCGCGCCGGGGGTCGGGGCGACAGCAGGCAAAGCAGGAGAGCCGGGATATGACGAATATCGGGGCGCGCCTCAGCCGACGCTTCAAAGCAGGCTTGGCGATCACAATCTCTGGGGCAGCACTGCTCGGCGGATGTGCCGACGGCGTCGAGATCAACAGTAAGCTCCTGGATTCCGTCGGCCTCGGCGCTGCCGCGCTCAACGCCCGTCCTGAGCCGAAGCTGGCGCCGCGCTCGCCGCTGGTCATGCCGCCCAGCAGCCAGAAACTTCCGGAGCCTGGTGCTGCTCCGCCGCCGCCACCCGAGGCCATCGCCGGCAGCGCATGGCCGAAGGACAAGGATCTGGAAAGAGTGGCGAGCGGCAAGGAAAAGGAGCGCCAGCAGGCTCAATATTGCCGCGACGGCAACTGGAAAGAGCGGGCGATCGACAATGATTTCGGCGGGATGTCGGGTCCTCAAGGCCAATGCGGCACGATTTTCAGCGTGATCGGCGGGTTTTTCGGCGGCGGTGCCCAAAAGACCGATCCGATGAATGGCGACACGCGGTGACGTAGGGCGCGGCCGGCCTCTCATTTATGCTGCGTCGCAAAATAGTCTTGTTGCAACGCAAAATACACCCTATATTGCGTAGGCTGCCGGAGGCGGTGACTGATCACCGCTGATCCGTGCGCTTGGAGTTTGTATTTTGGGCCCCTTCGATCTGCCGACGACCTTCGCCAACCTCTGGCTCGATAGCTCGGTCCAGATGTTCAAGGCGACCAGTGCCTTTTGGGGTGGCTCCATTGCCGGTGAAGCTTCGAGCGCGCCGGCCCGCAGCCTGACCTCGACCGCCACGCCCTGGTGGAAGGCGCCCGAGACCCCGTCGACACTCGATCCCGTCGCCTGGGCTGCGCTGTGGTTCCCGGCCGCCGCCGCGCAGCGCCCATCGCCGGTCACGAGCAACCCCTTCATGGCGGCGTGGGCTCCGTGGCTTCCGGCGCAGGCGACGCCCGCTCCGCTCGGACCGATGGAATTCTGGCAGCGGGCGTGGCTGCAGAACATGCCGCAGCTTGCCCCGTTCGCAAGCCCGGCGGCCATTCCAGCCGTCCCGGCGCCGTGGCAGCCCGTGGCCACCGCCTACCGTTCGGCGAACGGCCACGCCATGGCGGCGGTACTGCGCACCATGGCCGACGTGGTCGAGCCGAAGCATTCGACCATGGATCTCGCCAGTTTCTGGCTCAATCCGCTCGGCACGCGCCACTGATCCCCAAAAGACGCTGCGACAGTTGCCGCTACGCCTTCTGCTCCCAGCGGCCGGCGTCGGTCTGCCGCCAATAGGTCGCCTTGCTCCCCTGCACCCGCGCCCGCTGCCATTGCGCACGCGCCAACGTCAGGGCTTCCTCGTCACGCCCGTCGAAGATGACGACGATGCGAACATACCCGGCATAGGCTTCGATATCGGCCCCATCGACGAGGAAGCGGACGCCGGCGCCGTTGGGATTTTCGGACCCGACGGTCAGCAGGATCGGCTGGCGGTCGGGCGCGCCATCTTTTGCCGTGGCGTGGGGCAGAAAGCTGTCGTCGGCATAGGTCCACAGCAGCGCATCGAGCGCGTCGAGCCGCTCCGGGCTGCCGGCCTGCACCACCGCCCGCCATCCGCGTTGCAGCGTCCGCTCGAGCAGGTTCGGCAGCACGCGATCCAGCGGCTGACGGTCGAGATGATAGAAGAGAACTTCCGTCGCGGTGTCGCTCACCAATCGATCCCCGCTTGCGCCGACGCGGGCACGCTACCAGATATCCGATCGTATCGGGCGAACGATCCACCGGCTCGGCGACAAGGTCCGCGCTCGTCTCTCTTGATACCGTCGGCCACGCTCACGTATGGTGGAGCGTTGACTGCGTGACTAGAGGGCAGCGCTAACGTGACCGAGCAGCAAAAGCAATTTCCCGAGTTCTACGTCACGGCGCCGCAGGCGTGCCCCTATCTGCCGGGGCGGTCCGAGCGAAAGCTCTTCACCCACCTCACGCACGACAAGCCCCGTCCGCTGATCGACAATCTTCTCAAGGGCGGCTTCCGGCGCAGCCAGAACATCGCCTACATGCCCTATTGCGAAGGCTGTCAGGCGTGCGTGTCGGTGCGCGTGCTGGTCAAGGACTTCGAGCCGAGCCGCTCCTTCCGGCGGATCCAGGAGCGCAACGGGGATCTCGCGACGCGCCGCATCCAGGCGGTCGCCACGTCCGAGCACTTCAGCCTGTTCCGCTCCTACATCGACGCGCGTCATGGCGACGGCGGCATGGCGGACATGAGCGTCCTCGACTACGCGATGATGGTGGAGGACTCGATCGTCGATACGTTCCTCACCGAATACCGGGTTTCGACGGGAAAGCCGCACCTGCATCGTCCGGAGAGCACGCCGCTCAAGGCCGTGGCGCTGTGCGATCAGCTCTCCGACGGCATCTCGATGGTCTACAGCTTCTACGATCCCGACGAGGACACGCGCAGCATCGGCACCTACATGATCCTCGAGCATATCGAGTATGCGCGCCGGCTGGGGCTGCCGTACCTCTACCTCGGCTACTGGATCGAGGGCTCGCGCAAGATGAGCTACAAATCGCGCTTCACGCCGCAGGAGCGCCTCGGCACCGACGGCTGGGCGCGGGCTTGACCAACTAGGGTCGCGAGCCCATAGGCTTCGCCGGCACGCCGAACAACCGGCACACGGTTGGACACCACAGGTTCGACACCACACCACGAAGCAATCAAAGAACGGCGATGCCGCGCAACGTCGCGGCAGGGAGAAAACGCTAGTGTCCCGATTCCGAAGTTCGCCTCCACTTCGAAGCTGGCGTTCTGAGCGAACTTCGGAATCAAATGGGACACTAAAATCATAAGCTTGCTAGTGTGATTCAGATCGAGAAATTCGCTCGATACCCCGCCGCGGGAGCTGGCGAATTTCTCGATCATCACACTAGCGGGCGCGCGGGTCTGTGCACAGCGGACTGGGCACGCACGCGCCGAGGCGGAGCACGGTGGACGATTTTCTCGCAGCATTGACCGACCTGCCGTTCTTCGCGCTCGCGGTGCGGATGGCGGCTGTCGCCGTCTTCATCGTCATCGGGGCGCTGATCTCGGAGCGCGCCGGACCGTTCTTCGGCGCCATGGTGACCTCGCTCCCGGTCTACACCGGGCCGGTCTACCTGTTCCTCGCGATCGACCATCCGCCGGAATTCCTCGCGCAGGTCACCGTCGGCTCGCTCGGCTCGTGCGGCGTCATTCCGGTCTTCGTGCTCATGTACGCGCTGATGGCGCGGGCGGAGTATCGCGCGCTGCCAAGCCTGCTCGTCGCGTTGATCGCCTGGGTGAGCGTCGCCGCGATCGTCCAGCTCAAGGACTGGTCGCTCATCGAAGCGCTGGTGTTCGCGCTGCCGATCTACGGTGTCACGATCCTGATCGGGCGTGGCTTCACGCACGCCAGCGCGCTGACGCCGACCGGACGGTCATGGCGCGACCTCATGGCCCGCGTGTTGATGGTGACGTGCGTCGTCGGCGCCGTGAACGCGATGAGCCCGTTCCTGCCGGTGAAGGTCACCGGCGTGCTGTCGATCATGCCGACCGTCATGATGAGCCTCATCCTGGTACTGCATGGACGCATCGGCGGCCCCGCCACGGCTGCGATGCTCATCCACGCCATCACCGGCATGGTCGGGATGCTTTTCGCGGTGACGCTGGTCGGGCTGACGATCGTGCCTTGGGGGCCGGTGGCGTCGCTCTCGGCCGGCCTCGCCGTCTCCGTGAGCTGGAACCTGACGCTCATCGCTATCCGCCAAGCGGGCCGTGCGCTGCGCAACCGCCAACCCAATCGCCGGCGCTGACGGGCGGCCTCAGCCGACGACCGCCTGCGCCTCGATCTCGACTTTCATGCGCGGGTCGACGAGGCCCTTGACCTCGACCAGCGTCGAGGCCGGCCGGTGCTCCCCGAAATAGGCGATGCGGCGGGGATTAATCGATGCCCGCTCGCTGATGTCGGTCATGAACACCTGGACCTTCGTTACGTGCTCCGGGCCCGCGCCGGCCGCCTTCAGGCATTTGTCCATGACGTCCATGGCGATGTTGAACTGGGCGACCGTATCGGGCGGAATGTGCCCGTTGGCTTCCATGCCGACGATCCCCGATACCCAAACGAGATTGCCCGCCCTGACGACGTGGCAGTAGTGGCTGACCGGAGCCATGATGCCCGGAACCATGATGCGCTGGATCATTGGGAACCTTCCTGCTGTGCTGATTGGTGGGTGTCGCGCCAAGCATAGCGCGCCGCGACCGTGGCGGGTCGATTATTCAGCGGCGCCGGGCTATTCTTAGGGCTCAGGGAGAAACGAGCCATGATCGAAACGACACTCGACATCACCACCCGCGACGGTGCCATGGAGACGTTCGTGTGCCGCCCGGATCGCGGCACGCATCCCGCCGTGCTGCTGCTGATGGACGCGCCGGGCATCCGCGAAGAGTTGTGCGACATGACGCGGCGGCTCGCCACCGTCGGCTACTGCGTACTGCTGCCGAACCTCTACTACCGCGCCGGCAGGGATTCGGTGTTCGAGAGCACCGTCCTCGATCATGGCAGTCCCGAGCACACGGCGATGCGCGCGATCCGCACCAAGATGACGATCCCGCCCGTCATGGACGACGTCGCTGCGATGATGAAATTCCTCGAGACCCAGGAGGGCGTGAAGCCCGGCCCGATCGGCGTCCACGGCTATTGCATGAGCGGGCCGTACGCGCTCGCCGCCGCCGCCCGCTATCCCGATCGCGTCGCCGCGGCCGCATCGTTCTACGGCACCTGGCTCGTCAGCGACGCAGTCGAGAGCCCGCACCTCACGCTCGGCAAGGCGAAGGGCGAACTCTACATCGCGTGCGCGGAATTTGACGAGCTGGCGCCGCTCGCCATGGTCGCCGAGCTCAGGATGCTGTTCAAGCAATCGGGCAACAAGGGCGAGCTGGAAATCTATCCCGGCGTCCACCACGGGTTCGCCTTTCCCCAGCGCAAGATCTACGAAAAGCACGCCGCCGAACGCCATTGGGAGCGGCTGATCGCGCTGTATCGGCGGAAGTTGGGGTAGCGGTGGAGGATCGCATACCCTCAAAAAATTGGCGGCACTCTCATCGGTCTCTAGGAGCCATCGATGTCGGATTTCCATCTCCCGCCCTGGATTGTCTGGGCGTTGTTGTCTGCTGTGTTTGCGGCTCTCACCGCCATCTTCGCCAAGGTCGGCGTAGAGAACATTAACTCGGATCTCGCCACGTTTGTCAGAACGGTCGTGGTGTTGATCGCACTCGGTGGCATCCTGCTCGCACGCGGGCTGTTTCAGCCGTTGGCAAGCATCTCAGGCCGCACGTACCTTTTTCTCACGCTATCCGGCCTGGCAACTGGCGCGTCTTGGATCTGCTATTTTCGCGCTCTCCAGGTCGGGGACGCCGCACGTGTCGCACCAGTCGACAAGTTGAGTGTCGTTCTCGTCGCAATTTTTGGCGCGACATTTCTCGGCGAATACCTGGCGCTGCACAACTGGCTCGGCGTGATTTTGATTGCATTCGGCGTCGTCATGATCGCCATCCCTTAGAGCGATTGTCGACTTCCATGGAAGTTTCACCGTATAGGCATAAGTCGATCAACTGCACGATTGCGTCATCGTCCAGCTCTTGATCCTGCACCGCTCGCGCCCACGCTTGTCGGTTTCGCACACGCGGTTCGGCACGCGCCGGTAGGAGCAGTAGACGCCAGGGGCCGGGAAGCCCTCGTAGCCCCGCTTGGGCTTTTTGGTCTCGTACTGCCACTCCTCGTACGGCTGATTCCACAGAGGTTGGGCATTTGCCGGCCCATTCAACACCGCCGGCATCGCGATGAGCCCTATCAGCAGTCCGGTTGCAACTGCGCGCGTCCTGAATTTCCTGGTCATGGCGAGACCTCGCTTGATTTCGGCAGCCGTTGTTCACGCGCGAGACGCGTTGCGCCCGCGCCTCGAACGGAACGGCCCGACATCGCTGGCCGGGTTCCGCTACCCAAGCAGTTTCTGGGCCGTCTCCGCGACCCGCTCGGCCGTGATGCCGAAGTGCGGGAAGAGCTTTCCGGCCGGCGCCGAGGCACCGAAGTCCGACATGCCGATGAAGGCATCCTCGGGGCGCAACCACTCGCTCCAACCCTGCGCGACCGCCGCCTCGATGCCGATGCGCGGCGCCACGCCCAGCACCGCCTGGCGATAATAGGCATCCTGCTTGCGGAACAGTTCGAACGACGGCAGCGACACGACCGCCGCCGCAATGCCCTTCGCCGCCAGCGCATCCGCCGCCTTCACCGCGATACCGACCTCGGAGCCGGTCGCGATGATCGTCACCGCGCGCTTTCCGTCCGCCGCTTCACGCAACACATAACCACCGCGCGCACTCTTGTTTTCGCCGAGCGGCTCCTTGCGCAGGTTCGGCACGTTCTGCCGCGTCAGCGCCAGCACCGAGGGCGTGCCGCCGTGCCCGATCGCCAGCGCCCAGCATTCCGCCGTCTCGACGCCATCTGCCGGCCGGAACACGTTGAGGTTCGGGATCGTGCGCAGCGCCGCCAGATGCTCGACCGGCTGATGCGTCGGTCCGTCCTCGCCGAGCCCGATCGAATCGTGCGTGAAGACGTAGACGACCTGTTGCTTCATCAGTGCCGCGAGGCGGATCGCTGGCCGGCAGTAGTCCGAGAACACGAGGAACGTGCCGCCGTAGGGGATCAGGCCGCCGTAGAGCGCCATGCCGTTCATCGCTGCCGCCATGCCGTGCTCGCGGATGCCGTAGTAGAGATAGCTCCCGGAGAAATCGCTCTTGACGATCGGCTTCTGCGCCTTGGCCTTGGTGTTGTTGGAGCCGGTGAGGTCCGCCGAGCCGCCGATCAGCGCCGGCTGCGCCGCCACCAGCGCTTCGAGCGCTCGCTCAGACCACACCCGCGTCGCGCGCTCGGCCGTGTCGGACGCCGCCGCGTCGCGAAGGTTGATGATGGCCGCGTTGACGTCGGCTGCGCGCGCGGCGGTAGGATTCTCGAACGCCTCGCGCACGCGCCCGTCGAGCTTGTTCCAGCGCGCCTCCCAGGCTTCGCGCGCCGCTGACCCACGCGCACCCGCCGCGCGCCACGCCTTGAGGACATCCGCCGGGATATCGAAGGGCGCACTCGTCCAGCCGAGCTTTGCACGCGCGCCGGCGATCTCTTCGGCGCCGAGCGGCGAGCCGTGCGACGAGGCGGTGCCGGCCTTCTTCGGAGCGCCGTAGCCGATGACGGTCTTGCACGCGATCAGCCACGGCTTGCTGTCGTTGGCCCGGGCGGTTGCGAGCGCCTTGCGCACCGCGTCCATGTCGTGGCCGTCGATCGCGAGCGTGTTCCAGCCGGCAGCCTTGAAGCGCCCGATCTGGTCCTCGCTGGTCGACAACGACGTCGGCCCATCGATCGAGATGCCGTTGTCGTCGAACAACACGATCAGACGCCCGAGCCCGAGATGGCCCGCGAGCGTGATCGCTTCCTGCGAGATACCTTCCATCAGGCAGCCGTCGCCGGCGATGGCATAGGTGCGGTTGTCGAACAGCTCGCCGTGGCGCGCATTCCAGATGCGCTCGGCGATCGCCATGCCGACGGCGTTGGCGAGACCCTGGCCGAGCGGGCCGGTCGTCGTCTCGATGCCCTCGGCGTGGCCGTATTCGGGATGGCCCGCCGTTTTCGATCCGAGCTGGCGGAAGTTCTTGAGCTCGTCGAGCGTCATGCCGGGAGTGCCGGTGAGATGGAGCAGCGCATAGAGCAGCATCGAGCCATGCCCGGCCGACAGCACGAAGCGGTCGCGGCCCGGCCAGCGCGGCGCGGCGGCGTCAAAGCGCATGACCTCGGCGAACAGTACCGTCGCCACGTCGGCCATGCCCATGGGCATACCCGGATGGCCCGACTTCGCCGCCTCGACAGCATCCATCGCCAGCGCCCGGATGGCGTTCGCCATGTCGCGGGTCGCGAGCGCGCCGCCCTTTGCCTGATCGGTCATACGCGGTGCCCCTGATCGTCGTGTGCCCCGGACTTGGGGCCCGGGAGGATGGCGCACCATTAACCGTGCGCCGGACCGGCGTCCACCGCCATGGCCCGCCTTTTCCCCTTCACGAGGTCGCGGCGGCGAGCGCTTTGAGCGCCACCAGCGAGCGCTGCGTCGCTCCCACCGGGTCGGCAGGGACGTGCGTCTCGACCGAAAGCGTCAGCGGGCGGCCCTCGGCGGCGGCAAAACACGCCGACATGAACGCCGTGTAGGGAATTTCGCCTTCGCCCATCGCCACGGTCCGCCGGCCGCCAGCGAAAGTGGCGTCCTTGAAGTGCATGTGGTCGACGAACGGCATCAGCGCCGCCAACCGTTCGGCTTTCGGCTGCACGGCGGCACCGTAGATGTTGCCGATGTCGAGGAGCGCCCGCAGGCGCGGGTGAGGGTACGCCTGCATCAGCGCCAGGAGATCGCGCTCGTCGCGGATATTGCAGACCGGCTCGTTCTCGACGTGGAGGACGAGATCCTCGCGCTCGGCGACGCGCACGAGGACCTCGATTGCCGGGGCGAGATCGCGAAGCGTAAAGCCCTCGTGCGTGAGGTAGCTGAAGATGCGGACGTTGCGGGTGCCGAGCGTGTGGGCGGCCTCGGCGGCAAGGCGTGCGATGTCGCCGAGCGAACGGGTTCCGATGTCGAAGCCGAACTGGTCACCTTTGTTGCCCGCGGCATGGCCAGGCGCGGCCCACTTCAGCAGCGGCGTCGCGAGCCCGACGACCTTGATCCCAGCGTCCGCGAGCTGGTCGGCCACCGCCTTCTGCTCGGCGGGCAGGAGGTCGAGGAAATTGCGGCCCTCGATCGAGCGGACTTCCACCGCGCCGACGCCGTTCGCCTTGGCAAACTCGATCGTCGCTGCCAGCGGCGCTTTCAGCTCGTCGTTGACGAATGCGAAAGTGTGGGGACCGGTCATGAGCACGCGCCTTTCGCTATCAGTAGATTTGACAGTGCGATCGGCCAATCCGCGCGTCAACCGCCGTGGAGGGCAACGAAGAGGTCGAGCTCGGATCGGGTCGGCAGGCCCGCCCGGCTGCCGAGGCGCGTGCATTTGAGCGCCGCGACCGCCGCCGCCCGTCGCGCACATGCTTCGATCGGCAGCCCCTCGGCGACACCGAGCGCGAATGCGCCGTGGAACGCGTCACCGGCACCCGTCGTGTCGACGACATCAACCTGGAACGCCGGCTGGTGCCCCGAGCGGCCGTCGCGCTCCGCCCACAGGTAGCCGCGCGCGCCGAGCGTGACGCCGGCATGTCTGGGCCCATGGCGCAGCACCTGCTGCAGCGCCTCGCCATCGCTCATGCCGCGGGCGAACTCATGGAGCGACGGCGCCGAGAACACCGCATAGTCGACGAGGGCGAGCAACTCGGGCAGCGCCTCGCGGCCGCCGAGATCGGCGTCGAGAATGGTCGGAACGCCCTGCCGACGCGCCCGGGTCAACACGACGCGCACGGCCTCCAGCCAGCGTAGATCGCAGAGGACGGCGCTTGCTTCGGCGACCCGCTCGATCGGCAGCCAGCTCGTGCCCGCGGGAATGGACGTATCACGCTGGGTGATGATCATCCGTTCGCCCTGGCCATCGACGATGACGGCCGAGGTCGACGAGCGCGCCTCCTCGAAGGCGTGTACGTAGCGAACGTCGACTTTTTCCCCTTTGAGCCCGTTGCGGATCGTGACCCCGGCCGCGTCATCGCCGACGCGCGACCACAGCTCGACCTCGGCGCCAAGACGGGCCGCGGCCACCGCGGCGTTGGCCGCCATGCCGCCCCCGGTCTCGATGTGCTCAAGGGCGCGAATCTTGGTGGGTTCAGGCGGAAAGCTGTCGATCCGGTAGATCCGGTCCAGGGCCGCATGTCCGACACAGATGAGGGTAGCTGGCGCAGCCATCGCATTCCGCAGGTGTAGGTGCGACCGGTCGTGATGGAAGCATCAGGACCCCGAATCGCGGGACGAAACAAAATTCCAGAGCCCTTCCGGCCGGACCATCAGCACCGGACGAACTCCAGAATTGGGGTACACCAGACGATCGTCGACGTGCCGTGCGCGCGTCGAAGGCTCGCTTTTCGAAATGTGACAGCGAGCATATCGCGCGCCGGCAGCCGTGGCCAGCCCGTTGTTGCCAGTCCGTTCAGGGTGCGCGCGACCATTCCAGTCGCCGGCGCTGCTTCGGTTACGCCCTGCAGGCCGTCTGGAGGGATTCGCTCATGACCATCGCGCCAGTCAGGCTGGCTGCGCCGCTCCCCTTTTTGTTCACGACTCCGTGAGAACTGAACATTGACCACTAGTTCGCCTTGTCGTTTTGAACATCGTATATAAATGATGTTCAACACCGCGCTCTACCCGCTTTGCTGACAACCCGATCCTCACACCCCCTAGGAGAGACTCCAATGGCTATCAAGCAGACCCTCACTGTCATCGGCGGCGTGTTTGGCGCGGCCGTCCTCATCGCCGGCCCCGCGGCCGCGCAGGGCTACGGCCATGGTGGCCACCATGGCCACTACGTCCAGCACAAGCCGGCGCACGTTTGCTACGAGCACGTCGCCACCCCCGAAGTCTACGGCACCGTGAAGAAGCAGGTCGTGGTCAAGGAAGGCGTCTGGGAGACCAAGGAAATCGCGGCGATCACCAAGATCATCGACAAGAAGATCCTCGTGAAGGACGGCGACTGGGAGATCAAGACGCATCCGGCGATCTTCGAGGCCCGCGAGAAGCAGATTCTCATCGAGCCGGCGAAGGTGATCTGGCATGTGACTCCGCCGGTGTTCGAGACCGAAGCGCGTCAGCAAGCCGGTCGAGACCGGATATGGCCACGGTCACGGCTACAAGGAGAACGCGGTCCTGACGTTCGACAAGCAGGTCCTGGTCGAGCCGGCGAAGAAGCACGCCGAGCACAAGCCGGCGATCTACAAGACCGAGAAGTTCAAGGTTCTGGTGCAGCCGGAGCAGCACGAGAAGATCTGGCATCCGCCGGTCTACGAGACGAAGCAGGAAGAGGTCCTGATTGCCCCCGCGCGGCACCTCAAGATCTTCCACCCGCCGGTCGTCGAGTGGCACGACGAGAAGGTGCTGATCAAGGCGGCGCATGTCTTCAAGCGCCCGGTCTGGAAGGCGTACGGCGAGAAGTGCTGACGTCGATGGTCGAACTGGCTGCCTCCCCGGCATCCACGGCCGCCAGTCCACCCATCTTCGGCACGAGGCGGGGCGTCCTTTGGGGCGCCCCGTTGCCGTTAGTGCGCCTTTTCCACAACTGGCGCGACAATTTGCGAACTGCGACACCGCCTAATCTCATGACACGAAGGTGCAAATCGTGCTTTTTGCCGGCAAGCGATACCGGCGGGATCCCGCCGGGTCTCTTGCGTGGTTCATCGCGAACACCTTCGGAGGCGCTTTTCGCCTTGACCAATACAGAGATTCTCACGACGCCGGCAGTGTCACACGGGCCGGCCGCCGACCAGGTGAACGTCGAAGACGTGGCTGTCCTCAAAGCCCAGGCCCGACGACTGGCGGCGCACTGTGCCAAATATCGCGGGGCCGACACCCGGCGCGCCATCATTCAGATGGTCACGACGACCCTGCCGTTCGCCGCACTGCTCACCGCCATGGTGGTGACAGTTGAGAACCATTATTGGATCACACTACTGCTGGCGATCCCGGCGTCCGGGCTGCTGGTGCGCTTCTTCATCATCCAGCACGACTGCGGTCATGGCTCGTTCCTGCCGTCGACGACCGCCAACAATCTCATCGGTCGCATGATCAGCGTCTTGTCCATGACGCCCTACGGACTCTGGCGACGCATTCACGCCAAGCACCACGCGACGTCCGGCAATCTCGACCGTCGTGGCTACGGCGACATCAACACGCTGACGCTCGAGGAATACCGCGAGCGCACGCCCTGGCAACGCCTCGGCTATCGGATCTACCGCCACCCGTTGTTCCTGTTTCCGATCGGGGTTCCGTTCTTCTTTGCCGTCCTCCAGCGCGTGCCATGGGGACATCCGCTCGATCCCAAGGAGAGCTGGCCGAGCGTCGTCGGCCTCAACGCTGGCGATGATCGTTTTCTATGGCGCCCTCGGCGCCGTCATCGGCTACCTCAACCTGCTGCTGATCGCCGCCCCGATGATCCTGATGGCCTCCGCGATCGGCGGCTGGCTGTTCTTCATCCAGCATCAGTTCGACGATGGGCATTGGGACGCGAGCGACGAGTGGGATTTTCAGGTCGCTGCGATTCGCGGGTCGTCGTACTACGTGCTGCCGAAACCGCTCGAATGGTTCACCGGCAACATCGGCCTGCATCATATCCATCACCTCAACAGCGTCATCCCGAACTATCGGCTGCACGACTGTCTCGCCACCTCGCCCGAATTCCAGGAGATGAATCGCGTCACCTTCTGGGAGAGCCTCAAGTGCGCCCGTCTCGCGGTGTGGGACGAGGCGCAGCGCCGCCTGTTGACGTTCCGCGAAGCGCATGCCGCCTTCGCGCGGACGGCCGGCGACGCGAACGGACCGGTCGCTCAACACTGATCCGCTATCGCCACCCATTCGCAAGACGCGCGCAAGATCGCGTCTCGCGGGTTGCATTCGTGCGCGCGACGTGTTGAAGGACGGTCGACTAAAGCAACGGACTTGAAATTCACTCCCCGCCCGGCCTCGAGCCGAGGTGAATTTCAAGTCCGTTGCTTTAGAACGCTATGATCTCCAAAGCGTCTTTGGACCTTAAATGCGACTTTGAGATCGACCCAGGCGTGGGTCGCATTTAAGGTCCGACGTTTGGGCGCCCGGCGGCGCGATCCCTGACCGGCAGGCGTGTCACCCCATGGCCAGCACCATCGCCAACACGAGCCGAATGGCCATGGCCAGCATTGCCGTGGCATTGCTGGTCATGGGCATCAAGTATCTCGCCTACTGGACGACCGGCAGCGTCGCCCTCTACTCGGACGCACTGGAAAGCATCGTCAACGTCGTCACCGCGATCGCGGCGCTGGTCGCGATCCGCATCAGTGCCCGGCCCGCCGACCGACGCCACCAGTTCGGCCACCACAAGGCTGAATATTTCTCGGCCGTTCTCGAAGGCGTGCTGATCATCGTCGCGGCGCTGCTGATTCTGCACGCAGCATGGATGACGCTCAAGGAGCCGCGCACGCTCACCCAACCGTTCACCGGCCTTGCCATCAACGCGGTGGCGACGCTCCTCAACGCAGCGTGGTCGTGGACGCTCATTCGCTTCGGGCGGAGCTGGCGCTCGCCGGCACTGGTCGCCGACGGCTGGCATCTCTTCGCGGATGTCGCGACCTCGATCGGCGTGATCGTCGGCCTCGCCCTCTCGGTTCTCACCGGCTGGACAATCCTCGACCCGGCGCTTGCGGCACTTGTCGCGCTCAATATTCTCGTCGCCGGCTGGCGGCTGATGCGTTCATCGATCAGCGGCTTGATGGACGAGGCCGTCGACAGCGACATCGCGCGGCGCATCCGCGCGCTGATTTCGGAGCACGCCACCGGCGCCATCGAAGCGCACGACATCCGCACGCGCACCGCCGGGCGCGCGACCTTCATCGACTTTCATCTCGTGGTACCGGGCGCGATGAGCGTCGCCGACGCCCATCGCATCTGTGACCGGATCGAGAGCGCACTCGAGTGCCGAGATCGATGGCGCCGAGATCGTGATCCACGTCGAGCCCGAGGGCGAGGCGCGCCATCGCGGCGTGCTGGTGATCTAAACGTTCGAGAACGTCGGCACGCCTTCGTTGTCGACGTAGGCGATGCGGACCATGTTGGTCGTGCCCGGCGAGCCGAGCGGCACGCCGGCGGTGATGATCGCCCCGCCGCCCGCGCGGACGAACCCTTCCTCGAACGCGATCCGGCACGCCTTCTTGACCATGTCGGCGAGGTTCTCCGGATCGCTCGTCAGCACGCAATGCACGCCCCACACGACCGCGAGACGCCGCGCCGTCGCGACCACCGGCGTCAAGCCGATCACCGGCAATCCCGGTCGCTCGCGCGCGACGCGCAGCGCCGTCGAGCCCGTCGCGGTGAAGCAGATGATCGTCGACAGCTTCAGCGTATCGGCGACCGCGTGCGCGGCGGCCGCGATCGCGTCGGCGCCGGTCGGCTGCGGCGGTGTGTGGGTCGCATGAACCAGCGCGTCGTAGGTCGGATCGGCTTCCGCCTCGATGGCGATGCGATCCATCATGCCGATCGCTTCGAGCGGATACTTGCCGACCGCGGATTCAGCCGACAGCATGATCGCGTCGGCCCCATCGAACACCGCCGTCGCGACGTCCGACACTTCGGCGCGCGTCGGCACCGGCGCATTGATCATGCTCTCCAGCATCTGCGTCGCGATCACCACGGGCTTGCCGGCCGCGCGCGCCTTGCGCGTGATCTGCTTCTGCAGGCCGGGCACGCGCTCGACCGGCATCTCGACGCCGAGATCGCCGCGCGCCACCATCAGCGCGTCGGACTGCGCGATGATGCCGTCGAGATCGGAGATCGCGGACGGCTTCTCGATCTTCGACATGATCGCGGCGCCCTGGCCGATCATCTGGCGGGCGAGCGCCACGTCTTCGCCGCGCTGGACGAAGGACAGCCCCACCCAGTCGACCCCGAGCTTCAGGACGAAATCGAGGTCGGTCTTGTCCTTGTCGGTGAGCGGGCTGATCGGCAGCAGCGTATCGGGCATCGAAATGCCCTTGCGGCTGGCGAGCGGGCCGCCGACGATCACCTCGGCCGCGATCCGCGACTTCTTGGCTTCGACCACGCGCATCCGGATCTTGCCGTCGTCGAGCAGCAGCGTGTGGCCGGGCTTCGATGCCCTCGAAGATCTGGGCGTGCGGCAGGAACACGCGCTTGTCGTCGCCGTCCTGCTCCTTGGTATCGAAAATGTAGGTCTGGCCGGCCGTCAGCTCCACCCGGTCGCCGCCGAGCTTGCCGACGCGGAATTTCGGGCCCTGGAGATCGGCGAGAATACCGATCGGGCGACCGTGCTTGGCTTCCGTGCCGCGGATCGCCGCGTGCAGGCCGCGCACCATGTCGAACGACGAATGGCTCATATTGATGCGGAAGACGTCGACACCCGCCAGAAAATAACTCTCGATGACCTCGGCCGTCGACGAGATCGGCCCGAGCGTCGCGAGGATCTTTACTCTGCGGTTCCGCCTCATCGTGATTTCCCACTTCCTTCGCCTGGATCCGTCAAGCGGATCGTCCAGTCCTTGGAGTCCTGCGTGTCGACCTCGAAGAAGCCGGTGCCCTTGAAGCCGCGCCGCGGACACTCGTCGACACCGCGTATCGTGAAGGCCTTGTCGGCGGTGCACATGACGTTCTTGCCGCCCCACTCGCCGCCGCGATCGTAGTCCACCGCATGTACGTAATAGAATCGGCTGCCAAGCTTGCCCTTCAACAGCGTCTCACAGGTTTGTGACGCGATGTTCCACCAGCCCTCTGTCGCCCAGCCCTTCGGATCCTGGTAGCCGATGGCCACCCCGATCCGGCTCGACGTCGCATTGCAGAGCTTCAGGTCTGCGTACGCTGCTTGGGTGCTCAAGGCAATCAGCAGGGCGGCGCAGGCAGCCCATAATCCGTGCATCTTGCTCGACGCTCGCGCCCCGCACGGTCGGTCGACGGCCATCCGGCTGCGGTCAGGCCCTTGATCTGATGTGGTCATGTGAATTCAGGCCGGCTCGACGAGGATCACTCGGAAATCATTGACATTGGTATGGGTGGGCCCGCTGTGCACGAGATCTCCCAGCGCCTCGAACAGCGTCGTGGCATCGTTGTTATCCAGGGAGTTCTGGGCGTTCAGATGGCGCTCGGCGGCCCGCGACAGCGTGTCCGGACCGATCACGGCGCCTGCCGGATCGTCGACCCGGCCCTCGCCGCCATCGATCCCATCCGTATCGGCCGCCAGCGCCGAGACGCCCGCCAGCCCGCCCAGCGCACAGGCCAGCGCCAGCGCGTATTCCTGGCTGCGTCCGCCCCGCCCGGAGCGGTTGCGCACGGTCACTTCGAGCTCGCCGCCGCTGATGATCGCCAGGCGCCGGCCCGCCGCCCGCGCCTCCGGGCGAGTCGCGGCATGGGCGGCGGCGACATCGCGCGCCTCTCCCGTCACCCGGTCGCCGAGGTTCTCGATCTCGTAGCCGCGCGCCCGCGCGACGGCACGGCAGCCGCCAGCGCCGCCACCGGCGTCGCGATGATCTGGTAGCGATCGCGCGCGAAAAGCGGCGGCGCCCGGCTTGGGCGTCTCGTTGGCCTCGTCCTCCAGCGCGCGATAGACGCCCGGCGGCACCGGCAGACCGAGTTCTTCCATCCGCGGCGACCGTCGGGAAATGACCGCACAGGCATCGGCGAGCGTCGTCGGATCGGCGACCGTCGGGCCGGAGCCGATGGTCTCGGGATCGTCTCCAGGTACATCCGAAATGGCGAGCGTGATGAACGTGCCGGCATTCGCCGCCGCCGCCCGCAACCGTCCGCCCTTGATGCGCGAGAGGTGCCGGCGCACCGCATTCATCTCATGGATGTCGGCGCCGGATTTCAGCAACCCCCGCGTCAGCGCGGTCTTCTCGGCGAGCGTCAGCCCCGCGGCCGGCGCTGCCCACAGCGCCGAGGCGCCACCCGACAGCAGCACCAGCACCGTATCGTCCGGCCCGGCCGATCGCGCCAGCGCCAGCGCCCGCTCGGCCGCCGCCAGCGACGTTTAATCCGGCGTCGGATGCCGCCCTTCGAGGATGTCCAATCGCTCCGGCTTGAAGCCGTCGAGCGCCGCCGCATAGCCGAGCGGCGCGGTCGCGACGCCTATGATGCGATCAAGCGTGCCGGCTGCCCGATAGTGCGCCTCGGCGACCGCCGCCATCGCGATCGCAGCCTTGCCGGCGCTGAGGACGATCAGCCGGCCGGATTTCGGCGCTGGCGGCAAATGGGGCGCAAGGCATGTCCGCGGATGCGCCGCCGCAACGGCCGCATCGTAGAGTTCGAGCAGAAGGTGCCGCGTTTCGGCCGACATCCGTTGGGGAGCCCTCGAGCATAAGTGATCGCCGCCGCCCCTTCTTGGGGTCGGCGAGACCTATGCGTCAAGCGCCGAAGGCCGTCACGACCCGAAAGCGGGACCGAAGCGGTTCGAGCGCGGGAAACCCTTGGGCACCGTTCGTCCGGCCTGGGCACGCAGCCCCACCCACTCGGCGAATTCGCGGGCGGAAAGCGTGAAGGTCCGCCCCGCCGGATCGAGCCATGTCAGGCCGCCCGCCTTGACGAAGGGACGGACATCGCGAAAGGCCGCCATCCTTGAACCGCTGCAGAATGATGCCCTTGCCGCGCGTCATCTCGTTCACTTCGTCGAGCGCGAACACCAGCATCCGGCGGTTCTCGCCGACCGTCGCCAGAGTGTCGGCACCCGGCGGCACCGGCACGCAGATCCGCGCCTCGGCGTCAGCCTCGACATTCAGCACCTGCTTGCCCTTGCGCGTCGAGGCGACCACCTCGTCCTCGGCGACGATGAAGCCATGTCCCGACGTAGCCGCCACGACCAGTTTGCGGCCGGGCTCATGCACGAACAGCTCGACGAGTTCGTGGTTTTCCTCGAGGTCGACCATCAGACGCACCGGCTCGCCGTGCCCTCGCCCGCCGGGCAGCTCGTTGCCTTCGAGGGTGAAGAACTTGCCGTTGGTCGCAAACAGAATGAGCTTGTCGGTGGTCGATGCCCGCACCACCCGCTTCAGGCTGTCGCCGTTCTTGAATTCGAGCTTCGACAGGTCCTCGGGGTGGCCCTTGAGCGCGCGGATCCAGCCCTTTTCCGAGAGCAGGACCGTGATCGGCTCCTTCTCGATCAGCGCCTGGTCGAGATCGACCTCGATCGTCCGGCGCATCGGCGAGATCGGTGCGCCGCTTGCCGAGTTCGGTTTTCTTCGAGTAGGCCTCGCGCGTCGCCTTGATCTCGGCGCTGATGCGATCCCACTGGAGGTCTTCCGACTTCAGCAGCGCCTGCAGCTCGCGCATCTCACCGCTGAGCTTCTCGTGCTCGGCCTTGATCTCCATCTCCTCGAGCCGCGACAACGACCGCAAGCGCAGGTTCAGGATCGCTTCGGCCTGCACATCGGAGAGCTTGAAGGTGGCGATCAACTTGGCCTTCGGCTCGTCCTCGAAGCGGACGATGCGGATCACCTCGTCGATGTTGAGGTAGGCGATCGAGATAGCCGTCGAGCACTTCGAGCCGATGGCGGATCTTGCCGAGCCGATGCTCGGTGCGCCGCACCAGGACTTCCTGGCGGTGCTCCAGCCAGTGCTTGAGCACATCGCGCAACGACAGCACGGCCGGGATCTGGCCCGCCGTCAGCACGTTCATGTTGAGGCCGAAGCGGACCTCCAACTCGGTCGCCCGGAACAGGCTCTCCATCAGCACCAGCGGATCGACCGTGCGGCTCTTCGGCTCGATGAAAGGCGCACAACCTCGGCGCTCTCATCGCGGATATCGCCGACCAACGGCAGCTTCTTCAGCGTCATCAGCTCGGCGATCTTCTCGACCAGCCGGGACTTCTGCACCTGATACGGTATCTCGACGATAACGATCTGATAGCCGCCGCGACCGAGCTCTTCCTTCTCCCACCGCGCCCTGAGACGGAAACCACCGCGCCCGGTGCGATAGGCCTCGATGATGTTCTCGCGCGGCTCGACGAGGATGCCGCCGGTCGGGAAATCCGGCCCCGGAATGAAATCGACGAGCTTCTCGACGGTCGCGTTCGGATGCTTGATCAGATGCAGCAGCGCCGCGCACAGCTCATCGGCATTGTGCGGCGGGATGTTGGTCGCCATGCCGACGGCGATGCCGGTCGAGCCGTTCGCCAGCAGGTTCGGGAAGTTCGCCGGGAGGACCACCGGCTCCTGGTTGGTGCCGTCGTAGGTCGCCCGGAAATCGATCGTGTCCTCGTCGATGCCGTCGAGCATCGCCTCGGCGACCCGCGTCAGGCGGCTTTCGGTGTAGCGCATCGCCGCCGGGTTATCGCCGTCGATGTTGCCGAAGTTGCCCTGGCCGTCGACCAGCGGATAGCGGACCGCGAAATCCTGCGCGAGACGGACGAGCGCATCGTAGATCGCCTGGTCGCCGTGCGGATGATAGTTGCCCATCACGTCGCCGACGATCTTGGCGCACTTCTTGAACCCGCCTTCCGGATCGAGCTTCAGCTCGCGCATCGCATAGAGGATGCGGCGGTGCACCGGCTTCAGGCCGTCGCGCACGTCGGGCAGCGCCCGGTGCATGATCGTCGACAGCGCGTAGGCCAGGTAGCGCTCCTCGAGCGCTTCGCGCAGATTGACGGGTTGAATGGGGCCCGGGCCCGGCAGAATCGGTTTATCGCTCATGGTTTGGGGACTTAGCGTTCCCTGTGGCACCGCTCAAGTGCCCCGGCGCCACAGACGCGGGTCGCGCACACCCGTATCCGTCTCGAAAGCGCAACGCCCGGTGGAAAATATGCACGCCGAGGCAAGGACCGCCGTCCGCTTGCGGGCCACCTACAGTACAGTTTGCCGCTCACCCAGGGACACGAGGCCGCCGTGGCATCGACGCCGCCAGATCCTAGTCTGCCACTGTACCAGACCGTCTCGGCACCTATTCCGGGTGGCTCGGGCACCCTCGCCGACGTTCTGGCCCGATGCCGCGCGAAGGACCCGGATTTCGTCTCCAGTACACGCGGCACCGAATTGCGCGTCTGGGCCCGCACGCCCGCCGAACTGGCGCGGCGCATCGCCGACGTGACCGCCGCCGCGTCATTCGCCGTCGAGGCCGGTCCGCCGACCGTGCCGCCGGCTTGGACACCAGGTCGGGTCGCCGAAGCCGAGCATCGGCTCGGCAGCGCGGATGGCGGCGGCGCGGGCAACTTTGCCTTCGTACGGCTGCGGGTCGTCCCGCGCAGCGCCGGCGAGGGCAACCTCTTCGAGACCGAGTTCGCAGGCCCGCCGCAGATCGACGCGCTCAATGAGGCCGTCGCGCGCGGCGTCGCGATCGCTTGTGCCGAAGGGGTCGAGGGCGAGGGGCGGATCGTCGATACGCGCACGATTTTCATCGACGGCGCGTTCCACGCGTCGCGGTCGACGCCGGCGGGGTTCGAGCGGGCCGCCACCGCCGCGATGCGCTCGGCGTGCGCGTCAGCGGCGATGCGACGCCTGGAGCCGCTCGTTACGGTCGATATCCAGGTCGGTCGCGACTATGTACTCCCGGTCGTCAACGATCTTGCGGCGAGTGGCGGCAGCGAAATCCGCCGGCGGCTCGCGCCTTCCGGCGTCGTCGTCACGATCGAGTTGCCGATGCGCAGTTTCCTCGTCTACGAGGCGCGCCTCGCCACGCTGACACAGGGCGCCGGCAAGCTCGATCGGCGCGCCGCGAATTCACCCGCTGGGCCGAAGTTCGGCGCACGGACCGCCGGTAACCAAGTCCGAGGATTGCGTCTGGCGACAGAGGGATACACCTCCGGGAATCATGGTTAATTGCCGACTCACGATTAAGCAAAATTTACGAGTTTTGCGTTTTTGTTGATGGGCAGCGGCATCGCTTGGTTGGGGACAGCTGGGCACAAAAACGCGCCACAAAGTAGGCGTCGCACCGTAGGGAGCGAGAAGGTCATGAAGCTTCGCCTTGCCACAATGATCGCGGCCCTGGCCGCCGCGGCATTTGTCACGCCCGTTAACGCCAAGACCTTCCGGTTCGCCTTCCAGGGCGATCTCAATGCCCTCGATCCCTACACGCCTCAACGAGACCTTCACGCTCGGCGCGCTCGGCAACGTGATGGAAGCCCTGATCACGCGCGACAAGGATCTGAAGATCGTGCCGGCGCTGGCGGACCGCTGGGAGATCGTCGAGCCGACGCGGTGGCGCTTCCATCTGCGCAAGGGCGTGAGGTTCCACAACGGTGAGCCCTTCAGTGCCGACGACGTGGTCTTCTCGCTCGAACGCGCATGTCGCCCGAATCCAACATCAAGACCCGCCTGCCGGCCAAGATGAAGGCCGAGAAGATCGACGACTTCACTGTCGATTTCGTCCTCGCGGTGCCGAACCCGATCCTCCATGCGGAATGGGACTCCTGGTACATCATGTCGAAGTCGTGGGCGGAGGCCAATGGCGCGACCAAGGTCCAGCCGAACGGCTCCAATCTCAGCCCCTTCGCTCTCAAGGCCAACGGCACCGGGCCGTTCATGGTCGACAGCCATCAGCCGGGCGTCCGCACGGTGTTCAAGCCCAATCCGAAGTGGTGGGGCAAGCCCGAGCACAATCTGACCGAGGTCATATTCCAGACGATCAAGGCCGACGCGACGCGCGTCGCCGCCCTGCTCTCGGGCGAGGTCGACATGATCGACCCGGTACCGGTGCAGGACATTCCGCGCGTCAAGGCCAATGCCGGCACCGACGTGCTGGCCGGACCGGAGCTGCGCACGATCTTCCTCAACATGGACCAGTTCCGCGACGAGCTGCTCTATTCGGACGTCAAGGGCAAGAACCCCTTCAAGGACGTGCGCGTCCGCAAGGCCTTCTACCAGGCGATCGACGTCGAGGCGATCAAGGCAAGGATCATGCGCGGCAACGCCGTCCCGTCGGCGCTGCTGATCTACCCGCCGCTGTTCTCGCGGTCGGCGGAGTTCAAGCGCCACCCCTATGATCCCGAGGCGGCGAAGAAGCTGCTCGCCGACGCCGGCTATCCGAACGGCTTCGCGCGTGGAGATGGATTGCCCCAACGACCGCTACGTCAACGACGAGGCGATCTGCCAGGCCGTCGTCGCCATGCTGGCCCGCATCGGCGTCAAGGCGAAGCTCAACGCCATGCCGAAGGCGCAATACTTCGAGAAGGCGGCGCGCCGCCAGAAGTACGACAGCTCCTTCAATCTGCTCGGCTGGACGCGCAAGCTCGCTCGACAGCCTCAACATCCTGCGTCAGCATCGCCGGCTGCCGCGATGCCAACGGCAAGGGCGCGACGTTCAACTATGGTGGCTACTGCAATCCCGTCATCGACGAGCTTGCCGGCTCGATCACGACCGAGAACGACATCAAGAAGCGCGACGACATGATCGCCAAGGCGTTCCGGATCATCCACGAGGACGTCGGACTGATCCCCCTGCACCAGCAGACGCTGAACTGGGGCGTGTCGAAGAAGGTCTCGATGGTCCAGCGGGCCGACAACCGGATCCTGTTCTACTGGGTGCGGATGAACTAGCGACTCGGCCGCGCGAGGCGTCGCCTTGGTCGGCGGGCCAATCCGTCCGCTGACAAGCTGGACCGCCGGCTCGGGATACGACAGTATTGCGGCGATGGCGGGCCGGGTGGGGCTGAAGTCCGGCCGGGCCGATCGCACACGACCATAGTCGTTCGTATCGCCGGGAGCAGAGATCCATGAAGTTTCGCGTCATCACGATGGCCGCGGCGTTTGCCGTGGCCGCGCTTGCCACACCCGCTCACGCCAAGACGTTCCGCTACGCCTTCCAGGGCGACCTCAACGCCCTCGATCCCTACACGCTGAACGAGACGCTTCACGCTCGGCGCGCTCGGCAACGTGATGGAAGGCCTGACCAAGCGCGACAAGGATCTGAAGATCATCCCCGGCCTCGCCGAACGCTGGGAGATCGTCGAGCCGACGCGATGGCGCTTCCATCTGCGCAAGGGCGTGAAGTTCCATGGCGGCGAGCCCTTCACCGCCGACGACGTGATCTTCTCGGCCGAGCGCGCGCTGTCGCCTGAATCGAACATCAAGAGCCGCATCGCGGCCGGAACGAAGGTCGTCAAGGTCGACGATCACACCGTCGATTTCGTCCTCACGGCACCCAACCCCATCCTGCACTACGAGTGGGACACCTGGTACATCTTCTCGAAGACGTGGGCGGAAGCCAACGGCGCGACCAAGGTCCAGACCAGCTCCTCGCAGCTCAGCCCCTTCACGCTCAAGGCCAACGGCACCGGGCCGTTCACGATCGAGAGCCACCAGCCGGGCGTGCAGAACGGTCTTCAAGCCCAATCCGAACTGGTGGGGCAAGCCCGAGCACAATCTGACCGAAGTGATCTTCCAGACGATCAAGTCCGATGCGACGCGCGTCGCCGCGCTGCTCTCCGGCGAGATCGACATGATGGATCCGGTGCCGGTCCAGGACATCGCCCGCATCAAGGCCAACGCCAGCACCAGCGTGCTGACCGGCCCGGAGCTGCGCACGATCTTCCTCAACATGGATTCGCTTCGCGACGAGCTGCTCTACTCGGACGTCAAGGGCAAGAACCCCTTCAAGGATGCGCGCGTCCGCAAGGCCTTCTACCAGGCCATCGACATGGAGGCGATCCACGTCCCGTGTCATGCGCGGCAATTCCGTCAACTCGGCGCTGCTGATCTCGCCGCTGCTGTTCTCGCGGGCGGCCGAGTTCAAGCGCCACCCCTATGATCCCGACGCGGCGAAGAAGCTGCTCGCCGACGCCGGCTATCCGAACGGCTTCGGCGTCGAGATGGATTGCCCCAACGACCGCTACGTCAACGACGAGGCGATCTGCCAGGCCGTCGTCGCGATGCTCGCCCGCATCGGCATCAAGGCGAAGCTCAACGCCATGCCGAAGGCGAAATACTTCGAGAAGGCCGGCGCGACGCAAAAGTACGATAGCTCGTTCAACCTGCTCGGCTGGACGCCCGGCTCGTTCGACAGCCACAACGTGCTGCTCAACATCACCGGATGCCGCGACGGCAAGAGCTCCGGCGCCTTCAACTACGGCGGCTATTGCAATCCGAAGGTCGACGAGCTTGCCGGCAAGATCATCGGCGAGAACGATCCGACGAAGCGCGACGACATGATCGCGCGAGGCCTTCCGCATCGTGCACGACGAGGCCGGGCTCATTCCCCTGCATCAGCAGGCGCTGGCCTGGGGCGTGTCGAAGAAGGTCAAGATCGTCCAGCGCGCCGACAACCAGATCCTGCTCTACTGGGTGCAGATGGAATAGCGGCGCGGAACGCGAGATAGTGCAGGACGGGCTTCGAGCTCCGTCCCGCGCAAGCTGCGAAGGATTGCACGGCACCGATGCTCGCATTCACGATCCGCCGGCTGCTCGAAGCTGCCATGGTGATGCTGACGGTCGCCATGCTGGCGTTCGTCCTGTTCCGGTTCGTCGGCGATCCGGTCAACCAGATGGTCGGGCAGGACACCAGCCTCGCCGATCGCGAAGCGCTGCGCGAGCGCCTGGGCCTCAACGATCCCGTGCTCGTGCAGTTCGGCCGCTTCATCTGGAACGCGGCGACGCTACGACTTCGGCATCTCCTATCAGGTCAAGCGGCCGGTCACATCGCTGATCGCCGAGCGGTTCCCGGCGACATTCGAACTCGCCTTGGCCGCCGCGCTGTTCGCGATCCTGCTCGGCATTCCGATGGGCGTCTACACCGGCATCCACCGCGACAGCTGGCTCTCCAAACTGTTCCTGTCCGTCTCCCTCGTCGGCATTTCGCTGCCGACCTTCCTGATCGGCATCCTGCTCATCTATGTCTTCGCCGTGCAGCTTGGCGTGCTCCCGTCGTTCGGGCGCGGCGAGGTCGTCGCGATCGGCGGCTGGACGACCGGTCTGCTCACTGCATCCGGCCTCAAGGCGCTGATCCTGCCCGCGATCACGCTCGGCCTCTTCCAGATGACGCTGGTGACGCGCCTGGTGCGGTCGCAGATGCTCGAGGTGCTGCGCACCGATTACATCAAGTTCGCCCGCGCGCGCGGCCTCAGTGAGCGCGCCGTCAATTTCGGCCACGCGCTGAAGAACACGCTGATCCCCGTCATCACCATCATCGGCCTCCAGCTCGGCGCCATCATCGCCTTCGCGATCATCACCGAGACCGTATTCCAGTGGCCCGGGCATGGGGCTGATGTTCATCCAGGCGGTCCAGAATGCGGACATTCCGGTCATGGCGGCCTACCTGATCCTGGTGGCGTTCCTGTTCGTCGCTGATCAATCTGATCGTCGATCTGCTCTACGTGTGGGTCGACCCGCGCGTGCGCATCTACGGACGCGAAGCATGACGATCGAGGACCAGTGGCTTCGCCGCAACCGACGCGCCGCCTGCCGCCGGCGTCGCACCCGTGGCGACCAGGCCCAGCTTTCTCGCGCGGATGCGCGACACCGACCTCTACTACAGCTTCCGATCCTCGCGCCTCGTCATGCTGGCCGCCGCGGTCACGCTGCTGATCATCGGCGCGTCGCTGCTCGCACCCGTCATCGCGCCGCACGACCCTTACGATCTGCGCGCCCTGAACCTGATGGACTCCGACCTGCCGCCGGCCTGGGTCACGGGCGGCGACCGCCGCTTCCTGCTCGGCACCGACGACCAGGGCCGCGACATCCTCTCGACCATCCTCTACGGCACGCGCAGCTCGATCGCGATCAGCCTCCTCGCCGTGCTGCTCGCCATCGCCATCGGCGTCAGCGCCGGGCTGGTGGCGGGCTACTACGGCGGCATCGCCGATACGATCATCATGCGCATCGCCGACGTGAAGCTCACGTTTCCCGCGATCCTGGTCGCGCTGCTGATCAACGGCATCGCGCAGACGCTGTTCAAGGGGCGCCTCGGCGGCAGCGAGTTCTGGATTCTCGTCCTCTCGATCGGCCTGTCCTTCTGGGTGCAGTACGCGCGCACCGTGCGCGGCATGACGCTGGTCGAGAAGAACAAGGAATACGTCCAGGCCGCGCGCCTGATCGGCCTCGGCAAAACCGCGATCATGTTCAAGCACGTGCTGCCGAACGTGCTCTCGCCGGTGCTGGTGATCGCCACGATCAATCTCGCGCTCGCGGTCATCACCGAGGCGACGCTGTCGTTCCTCGGCGTCGGCCTGCCGCCGACCGAGCCCTCCCTCGGCACGATGATCCAGATCGGCAACAAGTACCTGTTCTCCGGCTCCTGGTGGATGGTCGCGTTTCCCGGGCTTGACGCTGGCGGTGCTGGTCCTCGCCGTGAACCTGCTCGGCGACTGGCTGCGCGACGCCCTCAACCCGAAGCTCCGCTGATGCCGATGCGCCCGTGCTCTCCGTCCGCAACCTGCGCGTCGAGTTCCCGACGCGGCGCGGCACGCTCGTCGCCGTCGACGACGTCTCGTTCGACATCGCGCCCGGCGAGGTTCTCGGCATCGTCGGCGAATCCGGTGCCGGCAAGTCGCTGACCGGCGCCGCCATCATCGGCCTGCTCGAGCCACCTGGACGGATCGCCGGCGGCGAGGTCCGCCTCCGGGGCCAGCGCATCGACAATCTTCCGCGCGAGCAGATGCGGCCGATCCGCGGCAAGCGCATCGGCATGGTCTTCCAGGACCCGCTGACCAGCCTCAACCCGCTCTATCGCGTCGGCGACCAGATCATCGAGACCATCCGCACGCATCTCCCCCTGAACGAAAGCGCGGCCCGCGCGCGCGCCATCGAACTGCTGACCGAGGTCGGCATCCAGGGCGCCGAGCAGCGCATCGATTCCTATCCGCACGAGTTCTCGGGCGGAATGCGCCAGCGCGTCGTGCTGGCGCTCGCGCTCTGCGCCGAGCCCGAGCTGATCATCGCCGACGAGCCGACGACGGCGCTCGACGTCTCGATCCAGGCGCAGATCATCCAGCTCCTCCAGCGCCTCTGCCGCGAGCGCGGCACCGCCGTGATGCTGATCACGCACGACATGGGCGTGATCGCCGAGACCGCCCACCGCGTCGCCGTCATGTACGCCGGCCGCATCGCCGAGATCGGGCCCGGTCCGCGAGGTCGTCAAGTCAGCCGCATCACCCCTACACGCGCGGCCTGATGGGCGCGATCCCGTCGCTCGAAGGCACCGGCGATCGCCTGACGCAGATCCCGGGCTCGATGCCGCGGCTCACCGCGATTCCCGAGGGCTGCGCCTTCAATCCGCGCTGCCCGCACGCGTTCGACCGCTGCCGCATCGAGCGGCCCGATCCCATTCCCGTCGACAATTCGCAGGTCGCCTGCTGGCTCGCCGACGCGCCAGGCGGCGGAGGCGCGGCCATGAGCGCGCCGCCGTTCGTCGAGGTCAAAGGGCTTTCGCGCGTCTTCGACGTCTCGAAGCCGTGGCTCAACCGCGTCATCGAGGGCGAGGAACGCAAGTTGCTCCGCGCCGTCACCGACGTCTCGTTCACCATCGGCAAGCGCGAGACGGTCGCGCTCGTCGGCGAATCCGGCTCGGGCAAATCGACGGTCGCGAAAATGGTCGTCGGGCTGCTCCCGCCGTCCGCCGGCGCCGTCACGATCGACGGCGTCGACATGTGGTCCATCGCCGACACGGAGAAGCGCCAGGCGCTGCGCCGCCGCATCCAGATGATTTTCCAGGACCCCTACGCGAGCCTCAATCCGCGCTGGCGCGTCGGCGCCATCATCGCCGATCCGATCCGCGCCTTCGGGCTCGCCAAGGACCGCGCCGAGATCGACCATCGGGTCGGCGAGCTCCTGCGCCTCGTCGGCCTCGACCCCGCCGACGGCGCCAAGTATCCGCACGAGTTCTCCGGCGGCCAGCGCCAGCGCATCTGCATCGCCCGCGCGCTGTCGTCGAAGCCGGAGTTCCTCGTCGCCGACGAGCCGACCAGCGCGCTCGACGTATCGGTGCAGGCGCAGATCCTCAACCTGATGCGCGATCTGCAGGAGCGCCTCGGCCTCACCTATCTCTTCATCAGCCACAACCTCGCCGTCGTCCGCCACATGGCGACCCGCATCGGCGTCATGTACCTCGGCCGCGTCGTCGAGATCGCGCCGACCGCCGAGCTGTTTGCGTCGCCCCGCCACCCCTACGCGCGGATGCTGCTCGACGCGGTGCCCGACCTCGCGATGACCGGCCGCGCCCGCAAAATGGTCGAAGGCGAGATCCCGAACCCGATCGCCCCGCCGCCGGGCTGCGCCTTCAACCCCCGCTGCCCGGCGATCATGGACCGCTGCCGGCAGCGAAGTGCCGCTCGCCGCCGCGCAGCCGCCCAAGTCGGCCCATCAGGTCGCCTGTCATGCGGTCGCCGAGGGCCGGATCTAACGCCATCCCACTTTGCCGAATGGCGCCGCGCCTTTATGGTTGGCGCCACACACACTGGCTGCATTGCCGGTCTCCGAGGAGCTGATTGATGGCTGAGAAGATCCCATACTTGGGCCGCCTCGAGGACGAGCGCTTGGCGACAGGCCGGGGCCGCTATGTGGCCGATCTCAGGATGCCGCGCCTCGCGCACGCGTTCACGGTCCGCTCGGTCTACGCGCACGCGAAAATCCGCGGCATCGACACCGCCGCTGCCCGCGCCGCGCCGGGCGTGCTCGCGGTTCTCACCGCCGCCGACCTCGCCGCCGACGGCATCGGCAATCTCCCGTGCGGCGTCCAGCTCCCGAAGTCCGATGGCCAGAAGGCGCATCAGGCGAGCCGGCCGATCCTCGCGCGCGACCGCGTCCGCTACGTCGGCGACTGCGTCGTGCTGGTCGTCGCCGAGACCGCCGAGCAGGCGGAGGCCGCCGGCGAACTCGTCGAGATCGACTACGATCCGATTGCTGCGGTCGCCGAGGTCGGCGCTGCGTTGACCGCCGGCGCGCCGACCGTCTGGGACGAGGTGCCCGACAACGTCGCCTTCATCTGGCGCAAGAACGATATGCAGGCGCTCGATGCGGTCTTCGCAGACGCCGCCCACGTCGCTCACCTGAAGTCGCACGTCTCCCGCGTCACCGCCTGCGCCATGGAACCGCGCGGCGCGCTCGGCCTCATCGACGACAACGGCCGCCTGGTGCTGCACGCCTCCAACCAAAGCCCGTTCGCCATGCGACCGACGCTCGCCAACCTGTTCAAGGTCGATCCGTCGATGGTGCGCATACTCGCCGGCGATGTCGGCGGTTCGTTCGGCATGAAGAGCGGCGTCTATCCCGAAGACGTCATGGTGCTGTGGGCCGCGCGCCGCCTCGGCCGCCCGGTGCGCTGGATCTCGGAGCGGCGCGAATCCTTCCTCTCCGACGACCACGGCCGCGATGTGCACATCGACGCCGAGTTGGCGCTCGACGCCGACGGCCGCATCCTCGCGCTCCGGTCGCGCTTCGACGTCAACATCGGCTGCTATCTGTCGGGCCGCTCGCTCTTCATGATCGGCAACAGTGGCGGCATCGCCGGCGTCTATCGCATTCCCGCGATCGCCGGACAGATCCGCGGCATCCACACGAACACCCAGACCTCAGCGCCCTATCGCGGCGCCGGCCGTCCCGAGGCGACCTATACGATCGAGCGGCTGATCGACCTCGCCGCGCATGACCTCGGCATCGATCCCTACGAGCTGCGCCGACGCAACCTCGTACAGCCCTCAGCGATGCCCTACGACACCGGCTTCACCTTCACCTACGACTGCGGCGAGTTCGAAGGCAACATGACCGGCGCCGCCGAGATTGCCGACCGCGCCGGCTTCGAAGCGCGCCGCGCGGAAGCAGCCAAGCGCGGCAAGTTGCGCGGCCTCGGCATGGCGAACCCGATCGAGGTCGCGGGCGGGCCGTTCGTCAAACCGGGCAAGGATTTCTCCTCGATCCGCGTCTCCAGCGACGGCACCGTGACGCTCAACGCCGGCGTCATGAGCGTCGGCCAGGGTCTCGAGACGGTGATGTCCTACATCGTCGCCGAGCGTCTCGGCGTCGGCGTCGACAAGGTGCGCTACATCCAGGGCGACACCGACCTGCTCCCCGGCGGGCGCGGCAACGGCGGCTCCAGCAGCATCGGCGTCGGCGGCGCCTGCGTGACCATCACGCTCGAAAACACGATCGACAAGGGCCGGCAGATCGCCGCCGACATGCTCGACGCGAAACTCGAGGACATCGAGTTCTCCGACGGCCATTTCCGCCTCGCCGGCACCAACCGCTCGCTGGCGCTGATGGAAGTCGCCGAGCACGCCGAGAAGGCCGGCGACGACGGACTCGCTGCTTCCGGCGAGTTCGAGCCGCCCGCCGTCACGTTCCCGAACGGCTGCCACATGTGCGAAGTCGAGATCGACCCGGAGACCGGCGCGCTCGAGATCGTGCGCTATACGGTCGTCGAGGACATCGGCAACGTCATCAACCCGATGCTGGCGCAGGGCCAGATCCATGGCGGCGTCGCGCAGGGCGTCGCGCAGGCGATCGGCGAGGCGATCGTCTATGATGCCGAAACCGGCCAGCTCGCGCACGGGCTCGTTCATGGACTACATGATCCCGCGCGCCGACGATCTGCCGAACGTGACGATCCGCACGCGCGCGGTGCCGACCAAGGTCAATCCGCTCGGCGCCAAGGGCGTCGGCGAGGCCGGCACCGTCGGCTCGCTGGTCGCGACGATCAACGCCGTCTGCGACGCGCTGGCGCCGCTCGGCGTGACGCACATCGAGATGCCGGCGACGCCGGCGCGCATCTGGGAAACCATCGAGAACGCCCGCAAGGCCAAGGCGGCGTAGACCGCGACAACGATACGGGAGGCCCGCCATGCTGCTCGGATGCATCGCCGACGATTTGACCGGCGCCACCGATCTCGCGCTGATGCTGACGCGTGCCGGGATGCGCACCGTCCAGGTCATGCAGGTGCCGGACGCGAGCACCGATCTCGCCGGCTTCGACGCGGTCGTGGTCGCGCTGAAGACACGAACCTGTCCGCCCGCGGAGGCGGTATCGCTCTCGCTCGCGGTGGCCGATGCACTCACCGCCGGGGGCGCCCGCCAGTTGTTCTTCAAGTATTGCTCGACGTTCGACTCGACCGACGAGGGTAACATCGGCCCGGTCGCGGAGGCACTGCTCGTCCATCTCGGTGCGCGCCAGGCGATCGTGTGCCCGGCGTTCCCGACCAACAAGCGGACGGTGTACCAGGGCAACCTGTTCGTCGGCGACGTGCCGCTTGCCGAGAGCCCCATGAAGGACCATCCGCTGACACCGATGCGCGATTCGAACCTCGCCCGCGTCCTGCAGCGGCAGACCAAACTGAAAGTCGGGATGGTGCCGTTCGCGATCGTCGATGCCGGTGCAGCCGCGATCAAGTCGGCGATGGCTGCAGCCGACGGGCGCGACGAACGCTTCCTCGTGCTCGACGCGATCACCGATCGCCACCTCGTCGACATGGGCACCGCCGCCGAGGGCATGAAGTTGATCACCGGCGGCTCGGGCGTCGCGCTCGGCTTGCCCGCCAACTTCGTGCGGCAGGGATTGATGAAATCGGCCACCGCGCCGACATCGATGCGCGCGCCGAAGGGCCGCGCCGCGATCCTCGCCGGCAGTTGCAGCGCCGCGACGCGAGGCCAGGTCCAGGCCGCGATCACTGCCGGCGTGCCGACGCTGCGGATCGATCCGCTGGCGATCGCGTCCGGCGAGATCGACGCCGCGCGCATCCTCGCGTGGGCGATGAAGCAGTCCGCCGAGCGACCGCTCCTCATCTATTCGAGCGCCGATCCCGAGACGGTTGCTGCCGCGCAAGGCAAGCTCGGTCGCGACACCGCCGGCCGCATCGTCGAGGAAACGCTGGCCGCCGCCGCGATCGGCCTCGCGGGAGCAGGCTTCAGCCGCATGATCGTCGCGGGCGGTGAGACGTCCGGCGCCGTCGTCAACGGCCTCGGCGTCACAACGCTGGAAATCGGCCCCGAAATCGACCCCGGCGTGCCGTGGACGCGTGCGATCGGCGGCAGCGAGTTGGTGCTCGCGCTCAAGTCCGGCAACTTCGGCGCGCCCGATTTCTTCCTGAAGGCATGGGAGAAGCTGTCGTGAGCGCGGAAGCCCGCATGCGCGAGCTGATCGTCACCACCGGCGCGTCGCTGTTCAACCGCGGGCTGACGCACGGCTCGACCGGCAACATATCCGTGGCACTCGCCGACGGCGGCTGGCTGATGACGCCGACGGGCTCGTCGCTCGGCACCCTCGATCCGGCGCGGTTGTCAAAACTCGACGCGACCGGCCGCCATCTCGACGGCGACAAGCCGACCAAGGAAGCGTTCCTGCACACCACCATGTATGGCGCGCGGCCGGGCAGCGGCGCGGTCGTGCATCTCCATTCGACGCACTCGGTCGCGGTGAGTTGCATCGACGGCATCGATCACGCGAACTGCCTGCCGCCGATCACCGCCTACTACGCGATGCGGATCGGCCGCGCTGCCGCTGGTGCCATACTATCCGCCGGGCGACGAGACGCTCGCCGAAGCCGTCGGCGCGCTCGCGGGCAAGCATCACGCGGTGCTGCTGGCGAACCATGGCCCCGTCGTCGCCGGCAGCAGCCTTTCCGCCGCCCAGGACGCCATCGAGGAACTCGAAGAGACCGCCAAACTCTTTCTGCTGCTGCGGGGCGAACGCGTGCGCGCCCTGACCGATGACCAAGTCGCCGAACTCGCGCGGCGCTTTCGCTAGAGCCCGATCGTTTGAGATGCAAGCGCTTGCGCGAGCATCGAGAACGTGAATCAGAACTCTAGAACAAGTATCTGGAGCATGTTCACACGATCGATCCCGAGTCCATAAAATGCGAACGTGCTCCGAACCCAAACAACAATCAGGAACCGAGGAAACACCATGGCCAACGCAATCGACCTCAAAGGCAGGATCGCCGTCGTCACCGGCGGCGCGCAGGGTATCGGCCGCGCCGTCACCGAGCGCTTCGTCGCCTCCGGCGCCAAGGTCGCGATCTGGGATTTCGACCAGCCGCTGGCGGAGAAAACCGCCTCGCAGATCGGCAACAACTCCGTCAAAGCCTATGCCGCCGACGTGCGCGAACCCGCGTCGATCGACAAAGCGCTGAAGGCGACACTCGGCGATTTCGGCCGCGTCGACATCCTCGTCAACAATGCCGGCATCGCCGGTGTCAACGCCTCGACCTGGGAAACGTCGGTCGAGGAATGGCGCAAGGTCATGAGCATCAATCTCGACGGACCATTCATCTGCTCGCGCGCGGTGGCGCCGACGATGATCGCGCAGAACTACGGGCGGATCGTCAACATCGCGTCGATCGCCGGCAAGGAAGGCAACCCCAACGCCGCGCACTATTCCGCATCCAAGGCCGGCGTCATCGCGCTGACGAAAAGCCTCGCCAAGGAGCTGGCGCAGTACGACATATCCGTCAACGCCGTCACGCCCGCCGCCGCCAAGACTGCGATCTTCGATCAGATGACCGAGCAGCACATCAACTTCATGCTCTCGAAGATCCCGCGCGGGCGCTTCGTCAACGTCGACGAGATCGCCGCGATCGTCGCCTTCGCCGCATCGCAGGACTGCTCGTTCACGACCGGCACCGTCCTCGACATCTCAGGCGGCCGCGCGACGTATTGATCGGACGCCGCGCCTACGCGCTCGCCGTATCGATCACGCGGGTGAGGTAGCCGAGGCACCGGTCGAGCTCGGCGATCGCGACGAACTCGTTCGCCTGATGGGCCTGGTCGATGCTGCCCGGCCCGCAGACGACCGACGAGCTTCCAGCCGCCTGGAAGTGACTCGCCTCCGTGCCATAGGCGACCGCGAACGTCTCGTTCTGCTCCATCAGCCGCAGCGCCAGCGACGTCGCCGGCGAGTTGTCACCGGACGTGAATGCCGGCAGCACACCCATCGGCGTCGTGACGATCGCACAATCCTCGCTGACGGCGCGCATCGGCGGCAGCACGACATTCTGCGCGTAGTCGTCGAATTCCTTGACCATCGCCGGGATGTCGAGACCCGGCAGCGCGCGGATACCCCAGCTCATCTCGCAGTGCGGCGGGATGATGTTGTGCGCGACGCCACCCTTGATCGCGCCGATCGAGATCGAGGAATAGGGCGGATCGAAACGCTTGTTGAAGGTGCGCGCCTTGAAACGCTCTTCGATGCGGCGCAACTCCATCGCCAGGTCGGCGGCGGCAAAAATCGCCGACGCACCGAGCTGCGGCTTGGATGAATGCGCCGCCTGTCCGGTGATCTCGGTGCGGAAGCGGTAGCCGCCCTTATGCGCATCGACCACCGACATCAGGGTCGGCTCGCCGACCAGCACCACGCCCGGCTTCGGCAGCGTCTTGCCGAACTCCGCGATCATCGGTTTGACGCCCGTGCAGCCGACCTCCTCGTCGTAGGAAAACACGATGTGGAGCGGCTGTCTGAGGTCGCGGCGCTGCATCTCCGGCACCAGCGCCAGCACGCACGCGAGATACCCTTTCATGTCGCAGGTGCCGCGGCCATAGAGCAGCCCGTCGCGCTCGGTCAGGACGAACGGATCGGTCTCCCACGGCTGGCCGGCGACCGGCACCACATCCATGTGACCGGAGAGCGCGATGCCGCCATCGCCGGGCGGGCCGACGGTCGCGAACAGGTTGGCGTGGATGCCATCGTCGGACGGCAGCAGCGCCGCCTGGACGCCGTGACCGGCGAGATAGTCGCGAATGAATTCGGCGCAAGGGATGTTCGTCTTGGCGCTGGTCGTGTCGAACGACACCAGCTTCGCGAGAAGCGCGGTGGCGTCGGTGAGCAGGGTCGACATTCAAACTCCTGGCTTTAGGCCAAACCGACGGGCGTCAGTTGAGGCTGCGCCGCGTGAACGGGCTATCGAGCGAGAACGGCGGGATCGCGATGTCCACCAGCGTGCCGTCCGGCTGTTCCATCTGGTAGGATCCGGCCATGATGCCCGATGCCGTCCGGAGCGGGCAGCCCGACGTGTACTCGAACGACTGGCCGGGGCCGATGGTCGGCGTCTGGCCGACGACGCCGGGCCCGCGCACTTCCTCGACCCGCCCGTTGGCATCGGTGATGCGCCAGTACCGCGAGCGGAGCTGCATCGTCTCGCTGCCCTCGTTGGCGATCTCGACCGTGTAGGACCAGAAGAACCGCCCCTCGTCGGGAGCGGACTGGGCCTCCAAATATTCCGGCCGGACGCGCACGCGGATCGAGCGCGTAACCTTCTCGTACATTGGATCAGCTCGATGGTTCAGCGCGGTAGGTTGTCACGAACGGCCGCGGTAGGCGGCTGCCGCGATCTTACGAGGTGCTGCACGGGCTTGTCTCGGTCAATCGCCCGGCATCATTGGGCGCCTCACTGGGCGGCCTGCGCGCCGTAGCGCTTCTCGATGTAGTCCTCGACGATCGCCTTGAAATCCTTGGCGATGTCGGGGCCGCGCAGCGTCATCGCCTTCTTGCCGTCGATGAAGACCGGGGCCGTCGGGTTCTCGCCGGTGCCGGGGAGCGAGATGCCGATGTCGGCGTGCTTCGATTCGCCGGGGCCGTTGACGATGCAGCCCATGACCGCGAGGTTGAGCCCTTCGACGCCGGGGTAGCGCGCCTTCCATTCCGGCATCCGCTCGCGGATCATCGTCTGGACGTCGCGGGCGAGTTCCTGGAACACCGTCGACGTCGTCCGCCCGCAGCCCGGGACAGGCCGCGACGATCGGCATGAACGTGCGCAGGCCCATGGTCTGCAGCAGTTCCTGCGCCGCTTGGACCTCGACCGTGCGGTCGCCGCCGGGCTCTGGCGTCAGCGAATAGCGGATGGTGTCGCCGATCCCCGCCTGGAGCAGGATGCCCATCGCGGCCGAAGACGCGACGATGCCCTTCGACCCCATGCCAGCCTCGGTCAGGCCGAGATGCAGCGCATAGCGGCAGCGCGACGCGAGCAGCGTGTAGACTGCGATCAGGTCCTGCACCGCCGAGACCTTGGCCGAGATGATGATGCGGTCCGGGCCCATCCCCAGATCTTCGGCGCGCTCGGCCGACAGCAGCGCCGACTGCACGATCGCCTCGTGCATCACGGCGCGCGCGGGCATCGGCTCGGCACTTTTGGCGTTCTCGTCCATGAGGCGTGTCAGCAGCGCCTGATCGAGCGAGCCCCAGTTGACGCCGATGCGGACCGGCTTGTTGTACTTGAGCGCGAGGTCGATGATCGCGGAGAACTGACGGTCTTTCTTGTCCTTGAAGCCGACGTTGCCGGGGTTGATGCGGTACTTGTCGAGGGCCTCCGCGCACGCCGGATGCTCGGTCAGCAGCGTGTGGCCGTTGTAGTGGAAATCGCCGACGATCGGCACGCGCACGCCCATCCGCGCCAGCCGCTCGCGGATCGCCGGCACCGCCTTTGCCGCCTCATCGCGATCGACCGTGATGCGCACGATCTCGGAGCCGGCCCGCGCCAACGCCGCGATCTGCCGCGCCGTGCCCTCGGCGTCCGCCGTATCGGTATTGGTCATCGATTGGACGACGATCGGCGCGCCGCCGCCGACGATGACCCCGCCGACGTCGACGGCGAGGGTGGCGTGGCGCTCGGATTGGCGCGTGATGGGGCTCGCAAGCATGTCTCGGCCTGTTTCCGGTTCAGACGCCCTTGATTGACACACCTTTATGACAATACCAATTGCGCATCACTCAAAAAAACAAATCGTATTGTATTTATTGATGAAGATGTGCCCGGAGGAGCCGCTGCTTACATGTTTAATAAAGTAATGGAAGAGCAAGGTGGTTACAAACATCTTGATGTAGCACCCAGAACAATTACAGGTAAGGCACATCGTCCGTCGTATGGCAGCGACGGTGATTATTTCAGCAAACCCAATGCTGAAGAAATAGAAGCTGTGATAAAGGAGATGATGAGAGAGTGACGGCTAAAGTCAAAAGTCAAAAGTCAAAAGTCAAAAGTCAAAAGTCAAAAGTCAAAAGTCAAAAGTCAAAATAAATTGAAAAGAGTATAAAGATAATTAAAGAGATCAAAAGAGTGTTATGTACACGACGAAAACACCGGTAACTATTAAATCTACCCATTACATTTTGTCAATTGCTTATTGCCAATTGTCAATTATTTTTTTGATACTAAAATAAAATAAATGAGCCTGACGATTTATCAAGTTGATGCGTTTGCAAATAAATTATTTTGCGGGAATCCTGCGGCTGTTGTGCCGTTGCGGGAATGGCTCGATGATGAGCTGATGCAGAAAATTGCGATGGAGAATAATTTAAGCGAAACAGTTTTTTTTGTAAAGAAAGAATCTTTTTATGAGATAAGATGGTTTACACCTACTGTGGAAATGGATTTGTGCGGACATGCTACACTTGCGTCGGGTTTTGTATTATATACTTATTTGGGATATAAAGAAACTAAAATAAATTTTCATTCCAAGAGCGGGTTACTTACTGTAGAAAGGATATCCGATGTTTTTTATTTGGATTTTCCCAGTTGGAAGCCGGAACGAATTGATATTTACCCCGAAGAACTGCGTGAAGCATTGGGCGGCGTAGAAATTGTGGGCGTATACAAGCACCGTGATTACTTAATAGAACTGAATAATGAAGATGCCGTAAAAAAATGCAGCCCTGATTTTGCAAAAATTAAAAAGACGGGTGAAAACGTTATGATTACCGCACCCGGCACGGGAGATGTAGATTTTGTTTCAAGATTTTTTGGCCCTGCATCGGGTGTAGATGAAGACCCCGTTACCGGTTCGGCGCATTCGCAGCTCATACCTTTTTGGGCCGAAAAATTGAATAAGAAAAAAATGCACGCCAAACAATTAAGTAAACGCGGCGGCGAGTTGTGGTTGGGACTTTGGGGCGACAGGGTACGTATAGCTGGCCAGTGTAAATTTTATATGAAAGGTGAAATCGAAATTGATGATTGGAGATAATCAAATCGTTAGCGGTCATTGTTGTGAGCGTCTTCTTAAGGGACACGGGCCGGAAAAAAAGTTTACGACAATTTAATGATCAAAATGACAAAAAAAGAGATAGCAGAAGCGTTTTCAAACGGGAAGTTTGAATTGGTCAATCAGTATTTGTCAGACAAGGTAAAGTGGACTGTTGTTGGTGAAAATTACTTTGAAGGGAAAAAAGCTGTAGTTGCGAACTGCGAACAAACTGCAAATTATTTTAAGTCAGTGACAACGAACTTTATTACGGCAAATGTAATAGCTGACAATAATCGGGTTGCCATTAACGGAACTGCAGAGTTTATTAGGGATAGTAAACGAGTTGCATTTGTTTCTGCCTGCGATGTATATGAGTTCAATGACAATAATGAATTAGAGACTATTACATCGTACTGTATTCAAGACAGTCGGTAGGAGCTTCTGCTCAAGAACGTTTTAGTCATCATAACTCTCAAAAATGTACGTAGCCGTTGGTGATTAACCTTTTTGCTAAACAAGCTGATTTCGGTTTATGCCGAATATAAGATGTGAATAATCCCCGTCCATTCCGGCACGGGTGGGCAATCAGTTCTTTGTCGACATCCCGCACGTGCGGGACCATCTTGATTTACTAAGTAGTTCAAAGAACTACGTGGAAATCTTAGGTGGAATTACATCTTACAGGGTATTGAAATGCCGCCGCCTAACCAGGCCATCATTCCCATTCCTTTCTCAATGGCATCCTCATCTATATTAAAAGTAGGTGTGTGTACACCGCTTGTTATTCCTTTTGATTTGTTCATTACACCGAGGCGATAAAAGCAGCCGGGTATTAGCTGACTGTAATAGCCAAAATCTTCGGCGCCCATTCTTAATTCCGTTTCTTCAATGTTTTCTTCGCCGAAATATTCTGCTGCCGCGATTTTTGCCGTATCATTCAGCAATTCATTATTATACACGGTGGGGTAGCCAATATCAATATGCAAATCAATTTGCCCGCCCATACTTTGCGCAATATGACTGCATTGTTTTTTTATTAATTCATGTGCGGCGAAACGCCACTCTTCATTCATGGCACGGAAAGTACCCATCAGTTTTACTTCGTTGGGAATTACATTGGTAGTAGTACCTCCGTTCATTGCCGTAATGGATAGTACTGACGGATTATGCGGATTATTATTTCTGCTTACAATTTGTTGTAAACCGATAACAAGATGCGAAGTTATAACAATGGGATCGATACAAAGATGCGGCGCAGCGGCATGACCGCCTTTTCCTTTTACCGTAATATAAATTTCATCGGCGCTGGCCATTACTTTGCCGGCCCTGAAACTCAGTTTGCCAATTGGTAAACCCGGGTGTACATGCAAACCGAAAATGCACTGCGGCTTCGGGTTTTCCAATACGCCTTCTTTAATTAATATACTTGCACCTCCGGGGTTTCTTTCTTCGCCGGGTTGAAAAATTAATTTCACCGTTCCTTCCCATTCATCTTTCAATTCATTTAAAATTTTTGCAGCGCCTAATAAACAAGTAGTGTGTACATCATGTCCGCAGGCATGCATTACACCTTCTTTCACTGATTTATAAGGAACATCATTTTCTTCTTTTATCGGCAGCGCATCCATATCGGCACGCAGTGCAATTATCTTTTTACCGGGATTCTTTCCCTTTATTAAACCTATGACTCCCGTAGTAGCTTTAATTTCAAATGGTATTCCGTAGCCGGTTAATTTTTCCTGTACAAATTTTGACGTTTCAAACTCCAGGTAGCTTAACTCAGGGTTTTTATGTAAGTGACGGCGCACTTCAATGAATTCAGCAGCATACGAAGCGGCCAGCGATTTTATTTTTTCTTTAAGCATAATATTTAATAGCGGGTGGAAAGGACCGGTATCAATCAATCATATTGGTTTGTCAAAAATAAAACATCCATCCCGTATATCTGAGATGGATGTTTATTTATTACTTTTTTGACGATATTATTTTTTCTTATTGTCCTCTTCTTCTTTTTTGTCCTTTTCTTTTACTTCAATCGTATCGGGCATTACAAATACACCCCGGGGGAAATAAACATTCAGTTTTCTGCGATATACATCAGCCTCGCTTCTTTCTTTAAAATTTCCGGCTTTTATTTTATAATAGGGCGATTGAAAGCTGAGCCAGTGTTTCAGTTCGGGAAAAGTTGTATACAACAATGTTCTTGCTTTATTCGCATCTTCTCTTTTCGTTGTAATCAATACCATCAGCCGGAAGCCTTTATTATCATCTTTGGTGCCGCCGATACCGCCTGTTTTCTTATTTACCTCAGCTTGCTTTTTTACCAATAAATCAATCCGCGGATCTTTATGTACCGTTACCGAGGATGAATCCTTTACCGGCGTAGTTATTTGTGCGGAAAGATTAAGATTGCTTAAGAAAATCAATACTGCTAAAAGCGTTTTCATTACTATTTTTTAATTTTTTGGGATGGGTGCAAAAATCTTGCCGCGAAATTAAGGGTTTAATATTTGCCGCCGCCATCACCGATACTTTCTATCGGGTGCCAGGTGGTTTTAATTTCCTGTGTATCCAAGATGTAATAAGGCGACTGACCCGTTTCGGAATAAAGGTTAATATTATTATAAAATACAACCCTTTTTACATTAGTGACGCTTTTTTCCTGAATCTCTTTTTGTAAAGCTTCATTAACTCTGCCGCAATACAACACGGCATTTACATCCATATGAGCGGCAAACTGCGAAGCTAATTCAGAAGGTTTGCCGGTTAAAATATTTACCACACCGCCCGGTACATCGGATGAATTAATTACTTCGGCAAAAGTGATAGAGCAAAGCGGTTTGGTTTCTGAAGCCAGTATAATACAAGTATTACCGCCGGCAATAACGGGTGCGATTACCGAAACCAATCCCAACAAAGAACTTTGCTGATCGGCAATGGCGGTTACTACACCGGTAGGTTCGGGTACGGAAAAATTAAAATGCGAAGAAGCCACCGGGTTTACCGAACTGAATATTTGTTGATACTTATCGCACCAACCTGCATAGTAAACAAGGCGATCTATCGCAGTATCCACTTCTTTCAACGCAGCGGCTTTCGAAGCGTCTTGTTTTATTAGTTCATCAATAAACTGTGCTTTTCTTCCTTCCAGCATTTCGGCTATACGGTAAAGTATTTGCCCGCGGTTAAATGCCGCACGACCGGCCCAACTTTTGAATGCGCCTCTTGCCGATACTACCGCATCACGAAAATCTTTTCTTGAACTTAAACATACATTGGCCAATTGCCCGCCTTTATTATTTACAGCAATATAATAGCGACCCGATTCAGTTCTTGGAAACTGTCCGCCGATATAAATTTTATATGTCTTAAGCACTTCCAATCTTTTTGAAGAAGATTTTTTTTCTTTCGCTCCGTTACTGCTGAAAGCAGGTTTCTCTTTTATAATTATTTTTTCCATGTCTAAACGTTAATAGTTTTTAATTAATAGTGTAAGGGTTCTTTCTTCTAAGCCTTTTAGGGTTTGGGGGTTAAGATATTCAATTAGTTTTTGTAACATAGCACTTGTTCTTATTGCTGTTATAAAAAAACTCATCAAACTGTTCTTTAGTAATATATTTTCTATTCATAGCACGGTATAGCTGGGATCAGAATTCGCCGCAGGAGCCTTTAGCATAACCCAAAAACTGTATAAACTCGGCCCTCGTTCCTCTTTCAAACCCTTCGGCAATATTGTCCATAACGGATCCGGATTATCTTTGAATTTGACCAATCAGCCTGAAGTTATTTTTAAAATTTCCCTCATCAAGTAATTCTCCTAATTTGTCACACATCTTTTTTGATAACTTCCAGGCTTCAATATCTTAGAATCTTTTGATAGATGCCATGGTAATTTAATTTATTTTTATGTAATATATTTTATCAGTTACTTTTAAAATCATTGAACTATTAAACCATTAAACTCTTAAACCTTTAAAAAGTGAGATACGCCGACAATCCATGCAATCCGCCCTCTCTGCCATAGCCGCTTTCTTTATAGCCGCCGAATGGAGAGGTAGGATCAAACTTATTAAAAGTATTTGCCCAGATCACACCGGCTCTCATTTTACTTGTCATATTAAAAATTTTAGAACCCTTATCTGTCCACACCCCGGCGCTTAAACCATAGGGCGTGTTATTTGCTTTTTCAATCACTTCTTCATCGGTTCTGAAAGTTTGAATAGCCAAAACCGGTCCGAAAATTTCTTCCTGCGCTATACGATGGCTTTGCGATACATTGGTAAACAAAGTAGGTCTGCAATAAAATCCTTTACGCGGAATAGGGCAACTGCTTTGATACATTTCGGCGCCGTCTTTTTTACCGATAGCGATATATTTATTAATAATATCCAACTGGCTCTTCGAATTGATAGCGCCGATATCCGTATTCTTGTCAAGCGGGTCTCCGACAATCAATGTTTCAATACGGTCCTTTAATTTTCTTAATACAATATCAAAAACGGATTCCTGTACATACAGTCTTGAACCGGCGCAACAAACATGCCCCTGGTTAAAATAAATACCATTGATGATACCTTCCACGGCCTGGTCAATCGCTGCATCTTCAAAAATGATATTAGCAGCTTTACCCCCTAACTCCAATGTTACTTTTTTATCTGTCCCTGCCACCGCACGTTGAATTATTTTTCCAACATCGGTACTGCCGGTAAATGCAATTTTATTTACATCATTATGATAAACCATATCGGCCCCGGTGGCGCCGGCGCCGGTAATAATATTTACCACACCATCGGGCAACCCGGATTCCTGAATTATTTCTGCCAGTTTCAATGCTGTAAGCGGAGTAGTCTCTGCCGGTTTTAACACAACGGTATTACCCGTTGCCAATGCAGGTGCAATTTTCCAGGCGGCCATCAACAATGGGAAATTCCACGGAATAATTTGCGCGGCTACACCTAATGAAAAGGTTTGCGATTGGGAAATGCATAATCCAATTTATCGGCCCAGCCCGCATAATAAAAAAAATGATTGGCGGCCAGCGGCACATCTACCCAGGCGACGGACATTCGCGATGTGCCGGAAGGTTGGTGCGTTGATACCGCGACGCTTGCACGTTGGTTGAATGTCGAGGTTAAAGCCGATCTCTCCAATGCACTGCTCATCCTAAAGGCAGACCGTAAGTTGCCGTTTGAAATGGCGGAGGAGCGCAAGGCTCGGTCCGGCAAGGTCCGGCCGACGACCCAATTCGACCTTTCGAGCCTGCCGCAAGCCAAAGATCCTTATAAAATGTTCCGCACGCCATCGATTGACGTCGTGGCGTCAACCGGCGTCAGCCGTGACAAGAGCTCGGCAACCGTATTGATGCGCCGCTACGAGATTTATGCCAGCGGCGAAATTGCCGGAGCCTCCTTTGACGCCCGGTTATCGTCCAATCGACCGCGGTGTTCCCGAAAGTCTGCGTCTGCGCGGCTATCGCACCGATCCCGAATGGCGGGTTGCTCGGTCCACTTAACGCAACGCATTTTGCGTTGGGCGATGTCTCGACCAACTCCACAGCCGCTCGGCATTCAAACGACCGCCGGTCGCGGGGCATTTGTCACCAACCGTCCGCTTAACCGCTCCGGCAAGTTTTGACCGCACGACATTCCGTGGTGAACTGCCCGATGGCTGGGATGCCGAACTATACCGCAATGACCAGTTGATCGGTTATGTCCAAAGCCGAGGCGACGGCCGTTATGAATTTCTCGATGTCGCATTGCTCTATGGGCAGAACCGGTTTGAAGTCGTGCTCTATGGTCCCCAAGGGCAAATCCGCCGCGACGTGAAGATGATCCCGGTCGGGCTCGACTCGATTCCGCCGCGCGAAACATATTATTGGGCGGCAGTGCAGGATGCCGGGCGCGACCTGATCAATCTGAGCGATGTCGAATTCAGTCGGAATATCTGGGTTGCGCGGTGGTTTCGGGCTGGAGCGCGGCATTGACGCCAGAACGTCAGTCGCCGGCTCCTGGTTTACGTCAATGTTGCGGGGCAGGCGGCAACATTATCTCGAAGGTTCGGTCCGCCGCGCAATCGGTCCAACGCTTGTCGAGCTGGCAGCGGCGGGCAATATGGCCGGCGGCTATGCGTTGCGCGGGCAGGTGCTCGCGCAAGTTGGCGAAACGCTGATTAGCGGCGAAAGCGCCTGGCTGATGGGCGATTATCAAAGCGAGCGTTATGATCGCGATCTGCGCCGTTTGAACAGCCTGTCGGTCGACCATAGCTTCAAGATTCGGTCGCCAATATCTGCCGATACGCGCCGAAATCCGTCTATAGTCAGCCGCATCGATGGCGGCAGTCGGCTTGAAGTTGGTTCAAGATTATCATTTAATATCAAACAGATAAATGCAAGCGCCGAACTGGAATGGGTAAAAGACAGAAGTCCGAACGGAACCAATCCGCCGGCGCGGCTTGATGCGTCGCTCCGCCTGTCGGGCCGCGTCGGCGGATTGCGGCTTCGCGGCGAGGCGCAGTTCGGGCTGACCGGCGATAGCGGATTTCCGTGAATCCAAAATCACCGGCGAATGGCGCGCGGGGGAAAAATCCGACTGGCGTGTTGAGGTGGGATATTCGGCCGGCGATTCGCGCGGGCGTTTGGCGCTTGGCCATACCCGCCGCTTCAAACATTTCGCGCTGACCGGCCAGGTTGAGGCGGCAACCGACGGTTCGGTTGCTGCCGGTCTGAATCTGGCGTTCAGTCTCGGGCCAAATCCGCATAAAGGCGGTATCCGTGTAGCTTCAGAAAAGCTGGCTTCGTCGGGTCAGGCATTTGCAATGGTGTTTCAGGACGAAAATGCCGACGGCATCCGCCAACCAAATGAGCCGGTGCAGAAAGAAGTCGAGCTAACCGCCGGTTTGACCGCGAAGGGTGCGCCGACCGATGCGGAGGGCCGGACGGTAATCGACGGGTTGCAGCCATATGAGCCGGTTCTGATCGGCATCGACGCATCAAGCCTGCCCGATCCGTTCGTCCAGCCAGCGACCAGCGGCGTCGTGGTCACTCCGCGTCCGGGCGTGCCGGTCATTATCGAACTGCCGCTGGTTTCTGCAGGCGAAATATCCGGCAATCTGCAACGTGAAGGCGGGAAAAAATTGAGCGGCGTCGATATCGAGCTGCTCGATAAGAACGGGCCGTGTCGTCAAAACCACACGTTCGGAATATGACGGTTTCTTCCTGTTCGAATTCGTGCCTTATGGCAGTTACAAGCTGCGAGTGGCGGCGGTTTCGGCGGCGGTGGTCGGGGTGGAAGCGGCGCTGCCAGCCTTGGCCGAACTTGGCAAAACCAGCGCGACGGTCGATCTCGGGATTGTTACCGCCAAACCTGCGATGCGGATTGCCGGTGTTGGAAATCCGGCTCAAGCTCCCTAGACTTCTGCGGTTTCCTCGCATCCTATCTGTAACTTTATCGTTCCTGTTGTCGAATATCGTTCGACCGCATAGGTTGCGCGTAAAGGGAGCATGCATGGAGCAGACGAACTAAAGCCCGGCGATGTGATCAAGCGACACCGGTTGTCGACCCGGCTTTGGCATTGGATCAATGCGCTGACTTGTTGGTCCTGTTGATGAGCGGGCTGATGATCTTCAACGCGCATCCGCGGCTTTATTGGGGTGAATATGGCGCCAATGATGATCAGGCTTGGCTGGTAATTGACGATGCAGGCGACACGGGTTTCGTAGAGTTGGCAGGTGTTCGCGCGGAAACGACCGGTTGGTTCGGAATCTGGACCGATCCCGAAGGCGAGGTAAAGCGACGTGCGTTTCCGTACTGGATTACGATTCCATCGGGCTATGATTTGCAGGCCGCACGCCGTTGGCACTTTACTTTTGCATGGGTTTTGTCGCTCGCGCTTGCTGTTCTACATGCTCCGTTCGCTATGGAACGGCCATGTCCGGAGCGACTTGCACATCCTCAAATCGGAATGGTCGCCTAGACATATCTGGCATGATATCAAGGACCATGCCCGGCTGCGTTTTCCGACCGGTGCCGCTGCAAAACACTATAATATATTACAGAAAATCAGTTATATAGGCGTAATTTTCGTTCTCTTGCCGCTGATGATCTTACAGGTCTTACGATGTCGCCTGCAATGAATGCCGCATGGCCGTGGCTGCTCGATATTTTCGGCGGGCGGCAATCGGCGCGGTCGATCCACTTCATTTGCGCCTTTGTCTTGGTCGCGTTTTTCTTCGTGCATATGTTGATGGTGATGCTGGCAGGGCCAATTAACGAAGTGCGGTCGATGATTACCGGCAAATACCGGTTGCCGGGAAAAGCTAGCGAACCCCGACACCCGAATTGCCGAAGGAGAGCCAGCATGACCGACGACAAATTCATCATGCCGCGCCGCAAGTTTCTGACAGGTGCGGCCTTGGGCGGTGGCGGCTTTTGTTGTCCGGCTGCGATGCGCTGAGCGAGAATGCCGGCTTCCGTTCGGTATTGCGCAGCGGTGAGGCGCTCAACAAACGCGCGCAGCGGTTGATCATGGACCGCGCGGCGCTTGCGCCCGAATTTTCGGCGAGCCGATATTTCGCCGATGTTCAAGGCCAATGGCTCGATCAGCTGGCGGGACCCCTGAATATGCTGCGCATGTCGCGGACAAATTTGCGCGCTGGCAGTTGCGCATCGACGGTATGGTCCGCAACCCGCTGTCGCTAAATCTCGCGCAGCTGATGGCGATGCCGTCGCGCGAACAGATTACCCGGCATGATTGCGTCGAGGGCTGGAGCGCGATTGGCAAATGGCGCGGGACGCCGCTCGGGCTGTTGCTGAAACAGGCGGGTTTGTCGACCAAGGCGCGCTATATCGTCTTCCACTGCGCCGACCAATGGGGCCCGGGCGATGCCATATTATGAATCCGTCGATCTGATCGACGCCTTCCATCCGCAAACGATATTGGCCTGGAGCATGAACGATGGAATGTTGCCGGTCCAACATGGCGCGCCATTACGCCTGCGGGTCGAACGGCAATTGGGCTATAAGCAGGCCAAATATGTGATGCGGGTCGAGGCGACCGACGACCTCAAAAAATTCTACGGCGGCAATGGCGGCTATTGGGAAGATGCGCATGACTATGACTGGTATGCCGGAATTTAGGGTTGCGGTATTGCCGCGCTGATGGTAAAAGCCTTGGGCCAGTTCCAAGGAGAATCCCCTAGATGAAGACCCGTGCCGCCGTTGCCTTTGAAGCGAAAAAGCCGCTTGAGATTGTCGAGCTTGATCTGGAAGGTCCGAAAGCGGGCGAAGTGCTGGTCGAGATCATGGCGACCGGCATTTGCCACACCGATGCCTACACGCTGGACGGATTTGACAGCGAAGGGATATTTCCCAGCGTGCTTGGCCATGAAGGTGCAGGCATTGTCCGCGAGGTCGGCGCTGGCGTGACCAGCGTCAAGCCCGGCGATCATGTCATCCCGCTTTACACCCCCGAATGTCGCAAATGCAAAACCTGCCTTTCGGGCAAAACCAACCTGTGCACCGCGATCCGCGCGACGCAGGGCAAGGGCCTGATGCCCGATGGCACGTCGCGCTTTTCAGCTATAAGGGCCAGACGATCTTTCATTATATGGGCTGCTCGACTTTCTCGAACTTCACAGTGCTGCCTGAAATCGCGGTCGCCAAAATCCGCGAAGATGCGCCGTTCCAGACGAGCTGTTACATCGGCTGCGGCGTGACGACTGGCGTGGGTGCGGTGACAAACACGGCGAAGGTCCAGCCCGGCGACAATGTCATCATCTTCGGCCTTGGCGGTATCGGCCTCAACGTGCTGCAAGGCGCGAGGATGGCGGGCGCAAACATGATCGTCGGCGTCGACATCAATCCGGACCGCGAAGAATGGGGCAAGAAGTTCGGGATGACCCATTTCGTCAACCCGAAAGACGTTGACGGCGATATTGTCGCAGCATCTGGTCGCGCTGACCGATGGCGGTGCGGAATATACCTTCGATTGCACCGGCAACACGACGGTCATGCGTCAGGCATTGGAGGCCTGCCACCGCGGTTGGGGCACCAGCATCATCATCGGCGTGGCCGAGGCAGGCAAGGAAATCAGCACGCGGCCGTTCCAGCTGGTCACCGGCCGCAACTGGCGCGGCACTGCGTTTGGCGGCGCGAAGGGCCGGACCGATGTGCCGAAGATCGTCGACCTGTATATGGACGGCACGATCCAGATCGACCCGATGATCACGCATGTCCTGAGCCTTGAAGAAATCAACAAGGGCTTTGACCTGATGCACGCGGGCGAAAGCATCCGCAGCGTCGTAATATTCTAAATCGACCTAAACAGAAGGAGAGAGAATATGTTTTCCCATGTCATGGTCGGCACAGACGATATTGCCAGATCCAAGACATTTTATGACGCAGCCCTTGCTCCGCTGGGCGTCGCCCCGGAATGGCAACTGACACCCGCGTGATCTACATGCACGCAAACGGGATTTTCATCGTCACGCTGCCGATCGACGGCGAACCAGCCTGTCACGCCAATGGTTGGACTATCGGCTTTGCGACGGAATCGGCCGAACAAGCCGATGCTTGGCATGCAGCGGGTGTGGCTGCTGGCGGGACGCGCTTGAAGATCCTCCCGGTGTGCGCGAAGGTGCGTTCGGCAAGCTGTATCTGGCCTATTTGCGCGATCCATCGGGCAACAAAATGTGCGCGCTGCACCGCGCGGGATAAATGCTCATGACCTTGGAAACCGTCTCGACCAACACGGCCTTTGGCGGTGTCCAAGGCGTTTATAAGCATAGCTCGGCGGCGACGGGGACGGAGATGACATTCTCCGTCTTCGTGCCGCCGCATGCGCGGGCGACAAACTGCCGGTGGTCTGGTATCTGTCGGGCCTGACCTGCACGCATGCCAATGTCACCGACAAGGGCGAGTTTCGCAAGGCCTGTGCAGAGCTGGGCCTGATCTTCGTCGCGCCTGACACCAGCCCGCGCGGCGAGGGTGTGCCCGACGACGCGGAAGGCGCTTATGATTTCGGATTGGGCGCGGGTTTCTATGTCGATGCGACCGAAGAGCCGTTTGCGCAAGCATTACCGGATGCGCACCTATATCGAGAACGAGCTGCCCGCATTGATTGCCGGAGAATTTTCCTGCCGACATGGACCGCCAAGGCATCATGGGCCATTCAATGGGCGGCCATGGTGCGCTGACCATCTCGCTGCGCAATCCGGGGCGGTTCAAATCGACATCGGCCTTTGCGCCGATTGTGTCGCCGATGAATTGTCCTTGGGGGCATAAGGCGCTGGGCGGCTATCTCGGTGCCGATCAATCCGCGTGGGCCGAATATGATGCCTGCGCGTTGATTGCTGGTGGTGCGCGTTTGCCCGACTTGCTGGTGGACCAAGGCGAGGCCGACAATTTCCTGGCCGAGCAGTTGAAAACGCATTTGCTTGACGGAGGCGTGTGACGCTGCCGGGCAAAAAGCGACAATCCGGATGCAGCCAGGCTATGACCACAGCTATTATTTCATCTCGACCTTCATGGCCGACCATCTGGCATGGCATGCCGAGCGGTTAAAGGCCTAGCCAATCTGCAACGCTGGCTCTAATGGCGTGCGCGGTAAGCGGGTGTAGCTCAATGGTAGAGCTTTTGCTTCCCAAGCAAGTGACGAGGGTTCGATTCCCTTCACCCGCTCCAGTTTTCCGCTATAGCACCGAGCGATGATCCCGCCCGACAGCCCTTATGTTTTGCTCGATGATGCGCGTGTGTCGGGTGCGTCGCCCGCCCGGCTCTATGCCAACCCTGTCGAATGTCTGACGGCGCGGACACCGGATGAGATCGCAGCCGTTGCTCGACGCGCTGCGTTCGGCCAAGGCGCGCGGGCTGCATGTGGCGGGGTTTTTGGCTTATGATGCGGGTGCAGCGCTGCTTCCGCATCTGTACGCCTGCAGACGGCTCGCTCGCATGGTTCGGATTATTTGAGCAATATCAAGAGCTTGATACAGACGTCATGCCGTCGTTTCTGCCCGATCCGGCGGGTGCATGGCTTTCGCCGCTCCGCCCGGGGATTTCGCGCGCTGACTATGCGAAGCCTTTGCCGCGGTGCAGGAATATATCGCGGCGGGCGATATCTATCAGGCGAACCTCACCTTTCCGCTCTCCGCCGATTATGCCGGCGACCCGCTGGCGCTATATGCCGCGCTTCGTCCGCGCGCGGCGGCGGGCTATGGCGGGGTGATCTGGACGGGCGAGCAGCATTATCTGTCGTTCTCGCCCGAACTGTTTTTCGCGCTCAAAGGAAAGCCGCGTCACCACCAAGCCGATGAAGGGCACGGCCGAGCGGCGCGCTGATCCGCTGGCCGACGCGGCGAAGTCGAAACTCTGCGCACCGACCCGAAGCAGCGCGCGGAAAATCTGATGATCGTCGACCTACTCCGCAACGACTTATCGCGCGTTTGCGAGCCGGGTTCGGTCGCAGTGCCAGAGCTGTTCCATGTCGAAAGCTATCCGACGGTTCACCAGATGACCTCGACGGTGACCGGTCTGCTTCCGGAAGGCAGCGACGCGATTGACGTCATAAAGGCGCTGTTTCCCTGCGGCTCGATCACCGGCGCGCCGAAAATCCGGGCGATGCAGATCATCGGCGAGGTCGAAACAGGCCCGCGCGGCATCTATTGCGGCTCGATTGGCCGGATCGACGCCAATGGCGACGCGGCATTCAACGTCGCCATCCGCACTTTTACCTTGTGCGAAGCGACGAAGCGCGTTTCATTGGGACTGGGCTCTGGCATCGTCGCGGACTCGGACGAAGCGGCAGAATGGGCCGAGTGTCTGGCCAAGGGGGATTTTGCGAAAGTGGATGGTTATGGCTTTGACCTGATCGAGACGATGCGCTTTGAACCGGCGCACGGCATCATCGCGGCTTGAGCTGCATCTGGAGCGGATGAAGGAGAGCGCGCGCGTTTTCGGCTTCGAATTCGACCGTCACGCCGTGCGCAACCAACTGCATGCCGCGACCTTCCATCTGGATACGCTGTCGAAGATCCGGCTGCTGCTGTCGAAAAGCGGGGCGGTCGCGATTGAAATACGCCCGCTGACCGAAGCGACCGAACCTTGGCGCGTGGCCGTCGTGCCGTTGCCGGTCGATCGCACCGACTTCCGCCTCCGCCACAAAACAACCGACCGCGCGTTTTACGATGATGCGCGCAAGGCGTCGGACGCGGACGAGGTGTTGTTCGCTGACGCCGACGGCTTCCTGACCGAAGGCAGCATCACCGCAATATTTGTCGAGCGCGATGGCAAGCTGTTCACCCCGCCGCTGTCGCGCGGCGCATTGCCATCGGTTCTGCGCCGCGAACTGATAGAAAGCGGCCAAGCCATAGAGGCCGACCTGACCGCAGACGACTTGGGGACAAATTTCTTCATCGGCAACAGCGTTCGTGGATTAATCCCGGCCAAACGGGTTGCGTAATTTTTGGTGCTTCGCTAGGGCCAGCGCCGCAACTTGCTAACAAAAATAGCCTGAAAGACCCATCATGATCGACCGCCTGTCCGCTGCCTTGGGCCGGATCGCCCCGTCTGCCACGCTTGCCATGTCGGGCCGCGTTATCGACCTGAAGGCGCAAGGCATTGACGTCATTGGCCTGTCGGCTGGCGAGCCCGATTTCGACACGCCGGATTTTGTGAAGGACGCGGCCATCGAGGCGATCCGCAATGGCATGACCAAATATACCGCAGTCGACGGCATCGCGCCGCTGAAGCAGCGCAATCATCGCCAAATTCAAACGCGACAACGGCATCGATTATTCGCCACAAGCAGATCACGGTGAATTCGGGCGGCAAGCATACCTTGTTCAATGCGCTGGTTGCGACAGTCGACAAGGGTGACGAGGTCATCATCCCCGCGCCTTATTGGGTGAGCTATCCCGACATCGTGCAGTTTGCGGGCGGCACGCCTGTCATCATCATGGCGACGGCTGCGCAAAATTATAAAATCACGCCCGAGCAACTCGATGCCGCGATCACGCCCAAGACGCGCTGGCTGATCCTGAACTCGCCGTCGAACCCGACAGGTGCGGCTTATAATTCGGTCGAGCTGGAGGCGCTGGGGCAGGTGTTGCTGAAGCATCCGCATGTCATGCTGCTGACCGACGATATGTACGAGCATATCTGGTACGCGCAGTCGCCGTTTGCGACGATGCTGCAGGTTTGCCCGGAGCTTTACGACCGCACGCTGACCATGAACGGCGCGTCGAAGGCTTATGCGATGACCGGCTGGCGCATCGGCTATGCTGGCGGTCCCGAATGGTTGATCAAGGCGATGGCCGACCTGCAATCGCAATCGACCAGCAACCCTTGCTCGATTTCGCAATATGCCGTGCTCGCCGCGCTCAACGGGCCCGCAGGATTTTTTGCGTGAACGCAATGCTGCGTTCAAGGAACGGCGCGACTTGGTCGTGGCGATGCTCAACGATGCGCCCGGCCTCTAGTTGCCCGACTCCCGAAGGCGCCTTTTACGTCTATCCCGACGCCAGCGGCGTGATCGGCAAGACGACGCCCAAGGGTAAAAAGATCGAAACCGATGCCGATCTTATCGACTATTTCCTCGACGATTACCGGGTCGCGGCGGTCCACGGTGCGGCCTTCGGTCTGTCGCCCGGCTTCCGCATTTCCTACGCGACGTCGGCAGAATTGTTGAAGGAAGCGTGCGCCCGCATCCAGTCGGCGTGCGCAGCACTCGTTTGACCGCAGATGAACATAAGAAAACGGCGCGTTAAGTACGATTTAACCGGATACCTGCTTGAAACTTTTTGTGGCGCGGTAACGTATCTGTTCGGGCTGCCGAATAGGCCGACTAACAAGAGAGAACACATAATGGACCGTATTTTCAACTTCGTGCGATCAGATCTTTTCCTCAGCCTTGCGGGCGGTTTCGCCCTTGGCGTTGCAGGACTGGCGGTGGTCAAACCGGCAAATGCCGATATCGGCCAGGTCGAAGCAGCACGGTCGATATCGGTCGGAGCGCCTGTTCATGAAGAATGTCACACAGCCCAAATAAACTCGTCACTTCGCCTGCTGCCAATAGCGGCAGCCTTTGCCTTCACAGCCGCATGCGGCCTCGAAGCGACGTCGCTGATCGGCACGGCCGATGCTGCCGAAGGTATCCGCATCGCGGCGCCCGCCGCCATCTATCATTGAACCCAAAGGTACGCAGACCGCAGTATTTGCCGGCGGATGCTTCTGGGGCATTGAGGGCGTATTCGAACGCGTCAAGGGTGTGACCAGCGTCGAATCCGGCTATTCCGGCGGCACCAAAGCCAGCGCCGATTATGACAAGGTCAGCGCAGGGCGTCACCGGGCACGCAGAATCGGTGCGCATCCGTTACAATCCGGCGATCGTAAGCTACAATGACCTACTGCACATCTTCTTTTCGGTTACGCATGACCCGACGCAGTTGAACCGTCAGGGGCCGGACACCGGCAGCCAATATCGCACAGCGATTTTCCCCGCCAACGCAGCGCAACGCAAAGCCGCCACTGCCTATATCGCGCAACTGGACAAGGCGGGATATTGGAAAAAGCCGATTGTGACCAAAATCGAGGCTTTCAGCTTTTTTCCGGCGGAAACCTATCATCAGGACTTCATGGTGAAAAACCCGACGCATCCCTAATCACGACGTGGGACAAGCCAAAGGTCGCCAATTTGAAACGACTATTCCCGCAACCGATATCGTTGATTACCCGCGATAGGCAGGGATGGCCCAGCCCTTCAGTATCGCCATAGCGCGCAATGCAAAACCTGCGGCGGCGCTGATGATAGCTGCTGGCAGCACCGGCAAGCCGAACCATATCAGCAAGCCGAACAGCCCCGATGCGAGCGCCGCTGCGGTCACGTAAATTTCGGGCTTGAGCAGGATCGAAGGCTCGCCTGCCAAAACATCGCGGATGATCCCGCCGACGCAGGCGGTGATGACGCCCATCATCATGGCGGGCAGCAGAGGCACGCCGAGCGTCAGCGACTTCCACGCGCCGAACACCGCGTAAATCGCAATCCCGACGGCATCGAACCAATCAAGCGCGCGGGCATTCCAGAAATTTTTCGGCGTTACCCATACCAAACCGGCGGTGACAAGGCAGGTTGCGGCAAAGCGCCAATCCTGCACCCAGAACACCGGCGCGCCAATCAGCAGATCGCGCACCGTGCCGCCGCCAACTCCGGTGATCAGCGCGAAGAACGAGAACGTAACCAGCGTTTGCCCGCGTTGTGCTGCGGCAAGCGCTCCTGATGCTGCAAATACGGCGATGCCGAACAGGTCGAGCCAGGCGATGACGCTTGGCGCGATCTGGACGGCACCGCCCACCATCACATATGGATCGGTTTGCCCGTCACTGCCATCGCCGCTTCTTTCAGCGCCTCGGCATGGGTCGGGTGGGCGTGGCAGGTATAGGCGATGTCTTCGGATGTTGCGCCGAATTCCATTGCGACGGCGGCCTCGGCAATCATGCTGCCCGCGATCGAGGCGATGATGTGGACGCCCAGCACGCGGTCGGTTTTGGCGTCGGCGACGACCTTCACAAAACCGTCGGTGTCGCGGTTGGTCTTGGCCCGGCTGTTCGCCATCATCGGGAATTTGCCGACTTTGACTTCTCCGCGCTCTTTGGCTTCTTCCTCGGTCAGGCCAACACTGGCGATTTCTGGATAGGTATAGACTACGCCCGGAATGACGTCATGGTTCACAATGCCGGTTCCGCCCGCGATGAAGTCAGCGGCAGCGACGCCTTCGTCTTCGGCCTTGTGCGCGAGCATCGGGCCGGGGACGACATCGCCAATGGCATAGATGCCGGGGACATTGGTCTGGAAATCATGACCGATCTCGATCTGGCCGCGCTTGTTGGCGGTGATGCCTGCTTTGTCGAGCGCAAGGCCATCGGTATTGGGCTTGCGGCCAATCGCGACGAGAACGCAATCGGCTTCGATGGTTTCGGCCGCGCCGCCGGCGGCAGGTTCGACGGTCAGCGTTGCCTTGCCGCCTTTGACGGTCGCGCCGGTGACTTTGGTGCCGGTGCGGATGTTAAAGCCCTGCTTCTTGAAAATCTTCGCCGCTTCCTTGCGGACTTCGCCGTCCATGCCGGGCAGGATCTGGTCGAGATATTCGACGACGGTCACTTCCGCGCCAAGCCGCAGCCAGACGCTGCCAAGCTCAAGCCCGATGACGCCGCCGCCGATGACGACCATATGCTTGGGCACCTTGGGCAGCGCCAGCGCGCCGGTGGAATCGACGATCACCTTCTGGTCGATTTCGACGCCGGGCAGCGGCGTGACTGACGAGCCGGTGGCGATCATGATATTCTTCGCGGTGTAGCTTTTGCCCGCAACGTCAATCGAGTTGGCCGAGGTAAACGCCGCATGGCCCTTCAGCCAATCGACCTTGTTCTTCTTGAACAGAAACTCGATGCCGCCGGTCAGTTCGCCCACCGCCTTGGTCTTCTCGGCCTGCATCTGGTCGAGGTTCAGCGCCACGCCTTTGAAGTCGATACCGAATTTGGCGAGCGCGCCCGAATGCGCCTCATGATACAATTCCGACGCATGGAGCATCGCCTTGGACGGAATGCAGCCGACATTGAGGCAGGTACCGCCCAGCGTCTCGCGGCTTTCGACGCACGCGGTTTTCAGGCCCAATTGCGCCGCACGGATCGCCGCGACATAGCCGCCGGGGCCAGCGCCGATGACGATCAGGTCATAATCTTGTTCTGCCATGTGGAGTTCCTTAAAGGTCGATCAGCAACCGCGTGGGGTCTTCGATCGCTTCCTTGATTGTCTTCAGCGCGGTCACGGCCTCGCGCCCGTCGATCAGGCGGTGGTCATAGCTGAGCGCCAGATACATCATCGGGCGGATGACGATCTCGCCGTCGCGCACGACAGGGCGATCCTCGATGCGGTGGAGGCCGAGCACCGCCGATCTGCGGCGGGTTGATGATCGGGGTGGACATCAGGCCGCCGAACACGCCGCCATTGGAAATCGTGAAGGTGCCGCCCGCCATGTCGTCCATCGTCAGCGTGCCGGCCTTGGCGCGCGCGCCGAAATCGCCGATGGTCTTTTCGATATCGGCAAACGACAATTTGTCGGCATTGCGGACGACGGGCACGACCAGGCCATTGGGCGCGCTGACCGCGACCGAGACATCGAGATAATTGTGATAGACGATTTCGTCGCCGTCGATCTGCGCGTTGACCGCCGGAATGTCGTGCACGGCCAGCGCACACCGCCTTGGTGAAGAAGCCCATGAAGCCGAGCTTCACGCCGTGCTTCTTCTCGAACAGATCCTTATACTTTTCGCGCGCCGCGATCACTTCGCTCATGTCGCAATCGTTGAAGGTGGTGAGCAGCGCGGCGGTATTCTGTGCCGCCTTCAACCGCTTGGCAACGGTCTGGCGCAGGCGGGTCATGCGGACGCGTTCTTCCTGGCGGCCAGCAACGGCAGGGGCAGCAACCGATGCGAGCGGCTGCAGGTGCAGCGGCGCGGCGCACCCTTGGCAGCGGCCAACAACATCTTCCTTGGTCAGGCGACCGTCTTTGCCGGTGCCTTTGATCTTCGACGGGTCAATGCCGAGTTCGAGCACCAGGCGGCGCACGGCGGGAGACAATGGCAGGTCGGAATTTTCAGCAGGCGCTGCGACAGGTGCAGGCGCAGGTGCCGTTGCAACAGGCTGCGGTGCAGCTGCAGCAGCACGGCTGGCGCAGCAGCAGACGCGCCGGAACCTGCTTCAATCGACGCGATCACCGCGCCGACATTCACCGTCGCGCCTTCTTCGACGACATACGCGCCCATCACGCCAGCAACCGGCGCAGGCACTTCAATCGCGACCTTGTCGGTTTCAAGGCTGGCAATCGGTTCATCGGCGGCAACCGCTTCGCCCGGCTTTTTCAGCCATTGGCCAAGCGTCGCTTCGGTGATCGATTTGCCCAATACGGGGACTTTGACTTCGGTGCTCATATCGTATCAGCCTTTTCTCTGACGGCGGATTTCGGCGCGGACATTGTGGCCCAGCGCATCGGCGACCAAGCGCGGCCTGTTCGGCCTGATGGCGCTTTGCAAGGCCGGTTGCGGTGGCAGCGGCTGGCCTTGCGCCCGGCATAGCGCGCGCGGGTTGGTTTGGTTTTGGCGTCGGCCAAGGCATTCTTCGATAAACGGATCGACGAAGGACCAGCTGCCGGCATTTTTCGGTTCTTCCTGCGCCCAGACAACTTCTTCCAGGTTCGTCATGCGCTTCAGGCGCACGACCAGCGGTTCGCCGGGGAAAGGATAAAGCTGCTCCAAACGGACAATCGCGGTGTCGTTGTCGCCTGCCGCGTTGCGCGCTTCCATCAGGTCATAGGCGACCTTGCCCGAGCACAGCACCGAGCCGCTTCACGTCCTTATCGGCCGGAGCCCAAGGGTCGGACAAGATCCGCATGAAGTGGCTTTCGCCCTGAAAATCCTCTGCCTTTGAAACCGCCAGCTTGTGCCGCAGCAACGACTTGGGCGTCATGATGACCAAAGGCTTGCGGAACGACCGGTGCATCTGGCGACGCAGCAGGTGGAAATAATTGGCAGGCGTCGTGCAATTGGCGACCTGGATATTATCCTCTGCGCACAGTTGCAGAAAGCGTTCGAGCCGCGCCGAACTATGCTCCGGCCCCTGGCCTTCATAGCCATGCGGCAACAGCATCACGAGGCCGTTGGCGCGCAGCCATTTGGCTTCGCCCGCCGCGATGAACTGGTCAATCATCACCTGCGCGCCGTTGACGAAATCGCCAAACTGCGCTTCCCACAGGACGAGCGTTTTGGGCTCCGCGCCGGCATAGCCATATTCAAAACCGAGCACGCCAAATTCGGACAGCGGGCTATCCAGCACTTCAAACCGGCCATGCGGCACCGTCGACAGCGGCACATATTTGGCTCGGTCGTTCTGATCGACCCAGACCGCGTGGCGCTGGCTGAACGTGCCGCGCCCGCTATCCTGGCCCGACAGGCGCACGCCATAGCCTTCGGACAGCAATGAACCGAACGCCAGCGCTTCACCCGTTGCCCAGTCGAAATTTTCGCCGCTGGCAAACATCGCCTTCTTGGCATCGAGCACGCGGCGCAGCGTCGGGTGGATGTTGAGGTCGTCGGGCACAGTGGTCAGCGTGCGGCCAAGGCTATCGAACAGCTTCTTTGTGATGCCGGTTTCGACATTGCGCCGCGCGCTTTCGGGATCGGCGGGCTTGGACAGGCCCTGCCCAGCGACCGCCGAACCAGTCGGCCTCATTGGCCTTGTAGTTTGCGCCGCCTGCGAATTCGTCTTCCAGCTGCGCGACGAAACGCGTGGCATGTTCGCCCGCCCAGTTGTCGTCGATCACGCCTTCGGCGATCAGGCGCTTGGCATAGACATCGCTGACGCCAGGATGGGTCTTGATCGTTTTGTACATCAGCGGCTGGGTGAAGCTCGGCTCGTCGCCTTCATTATGGCCGAAGCGGCGATAGCACCACATGTCGATCACGATATCGCGGTGGAATCTCTGGCGGAACTCGATCGCCATCTTGCAGGCAAAGGTCACCGCTTCGGGATCATCGCCGTTGACGTGGAAGATCGGCGCCTGCACGCCCTTGGCCACGTCCGAGGGATAAGGCGAGGAGCGCGCGAATTGCGGGCTGGTCGTAAAGCCGACCTGGTTGTTGACGATGAAGTGGATGCAGCCGCCGGTATTATAGCCGCGGATGCCCGAAAAGCCGAGGCATTCCCAGACAATGCCCTGCCCCGCAAAGGCCGCATCGCCGTGGAGCAAAACGGGCAGCACCTGCACATGCTTGCCTGCCAGATCATCGCGCGCCGTCTGGTTCGCGCGGACTTTGCCGAGCACGACGGGGTTGACGGCCTCGAGATGCGACGGGTTGGGGACCAGCGACATATGCACCTTGATGCCATCAAATTCGCGGTCGGTGCTGGTGCCGAGATGATATTTCACGTCGCCCGAACCGCCGACATCATCGGGATTGGCGGTGCCGCCGGAAAATTCGTGGAAGATGATGCGGTACGGCTTGGCCATCACATTGGCGAGCACGTTCAGGCGACCGCGATGCGGCATGCCGATACACGATTTCGCGCACGCCCAGCGCGCCGCCATATTTGATGACAGCTTCCAGCGCGGGGATCATCGCTTCGCCGCCATCAAGGCCGAAGCGCTTGGTGCCGACATATTTGCGGCCGAGGAATTTCTCGTATTGCTCGGCTTCGATCACCTTGCCGAGGATCGCCTTCTTGCCTTCGGGCGTGAAGCCGATGGCCTTGTCCTTGCCTTCCATCCGTTCCTGCAAGAAGCGGCGCTCTTCGACGATCGGCGATGTGCATATATTCAAGGCCGACCGGGCCGCAATAATTGGCGCGCAGGATGTCGACGAGTTCGCGCACCGTCGTCCATTCCAGGCCCAGCGTGCCGCCGAGATAGACGTGCCTGTCAAGGTCGGCGCCGGCAAAGCCGTGATATTCGGGCGTCAGGTCGGCAGGAATATCCTGCTTGGACAGGCCGAGCGGATCAAGATTGGCCGCCAGATGCCCGCGCACGCGATAGGTGCGGACCAGCATCATCGCGCGGATCGAATCGCTCGCCGCCAGCCGCGACATCGGCCTCGGCCATCGGCTTGCCAGCCGCTTTTGCCGCCGCCTTGACCTCGACCGCCATCTGCGTCGGGTCAAGCGCGCCGGTCAGATCGTCGGTATCGACCAGCGGCCAGTTGGCGCGTTCCCAGCTGGGGCCGCGCTCTGACTTCAAAATCCTGGTTTTCAAGACCCATGATTCTATTGCCTTCCTCGGGGAGGGAAATTGGCAGGGGCGTCTTACCCCTTCAACACTTCAACCAAGTCTTGCCGAGTTCAGACGACGGCGATGGCGACACGCGGATGCCAGCGGCTTCCATCGCCGCAATCTTGCTTTCCGCATCGCCCTTGCCGCCCGAAACGATTGCGCCGGCATGGCCCATGCGGCGTCCGGGAGGTGCGGTGCGGCCCGCGATGAAGCCGGCCATCGGCTTTTTGCGGCCGTTCTTGGCTTCGTCGATCAGGAACTGCGCGGCTTCTTCTTCTGCGCTGCCGCCGATTTCGCCGATCATGATGATCGATTTGGTCGCGTCATCGGCCAGGAACAGTTCGAGGCAGTCGATGAAGTTGGTGCCGTTGACCGGATCGCCGCCAATGCCGACCGCGGTGGTCTGGCCAAGGCCTTCGGCCGTGGTCTGGAACACGGCTTCATAGGTCAGCGTGCCCGAACGCGAGACGACGCCGACCGAACCTGTCGAGAAAATGCTGCCGGGCATGATGCCGATCTTGCATTCGTCGGGCGTCAGAGACGCCGGGGCAGTTCGGGCCGATCAGCCGCGATTTGGAACCCGACAGCGCGCGCTTCACCTTGACCATGTCGAGCACCGGAATGCCTTCGGTGATGCAGACGATCAGCGGCATTTCGGCGTCGATCGCTTCAAGGATCGAGTCCGCGGCAAAGGGCGGCGGCACATAAACGACCGATGGCGTCCGCGCCGGTCGCCTGCACTGGCTTCAGCCACGGTGTCGAACATCGGCAGGCCGATATGCGTCGTCCCGCCCTTGCCCGGCGTAACCCCGCCGACCATCTGCGTGCCATAAGCCAGCGCCTGCTCGGTATGGAAAGTGCCGGTGGCGCCGGTCATGCCTTGCGTGATGACTTTGGTGTTTTTGTTGACGAGGATGCTCACGAATGCGTCTCCTGAAATGGGTGGTGTTGGGGAAGCCGCTTACTTCGAGCGACGGATCGATTTCCTTGCACGCCACCAGCAGTTCCTTCACCGCATCGACCTGACACGTTGAAATTGCCTTTGCGCTTCGTCATCAGCGCGATTTCGACGATTTCTCGACGCCGCCTGCACCGATCACGACCGGCACACCGACATAGAGATTATCGACGCCATATTGGCCGGTCAGGTGGACCGCGCAGGGCAGGACGCGCTTCTGGTCGTATGAGATAGGCTTCGGCCATCGCGATGCCGCTGGTTGCAGGCGCGTAATAAGCCGAGCCGGTTTTGAGCAGCGCGACAATCTCGCCGCCGCCGCTGCGCGTGCGCTGGACGATCGCGTCGATGCGTTCCTGCGTCGACATGCCCATCTTGATCAGGTCGGGAACCGGGATGCCCGAGACGGTCGAATATGCGATAACCGGAACCATCGTGTCGCCATGGCCGCCAAGCACGAAGGCGGTGACGTCGTTGACCGAGACGTTGAATTCTTCGGCAAGGAAGTGGCTGAAGCGGCTCGAGTCGAGCACGCCCGCCATGCCGACGACCATATGGTGCGGCAGGCCGGAAAATTCGCGCAACGCCCAAACCATCGCGTCCAGCGGGTTGGTGATGCAGATGACGAACGCGTTCGGCGCATTGGCTCGATGCCTTCGCCGACGGCCTTCATCACCTTCAGGTTGATGCCGAGCAGATCGTCGCGGCTCATGCCGGGCTTGCGCGCGACACCGGCGGTGACGATGATGACGTCTGCGCCCGCGATATCGGCATAATCGTTTGTGCCGGTGATCTTGGCATCGAAGCCTTCGACCGGGCCGCATTGCGACAGGTCAAGCGCCTTGCCTTGTGGCACGCCTTCGACAACGTCGAACAGGACGACATCGCCCAGTCCTTTCAATGCTGCGAGGTGGGCGAGCGTGCCGCCGATATTACCGGCGCCGATAAGCGCAATCTTTTTGCGAGCCATGAAAACGATGTCCTTCCCTTAGGGCCTGTAGCGGAATTGCGGCGGCGTTACGCCGAATCGCTGTGGATAACAACCCACTAAAGGTCTAAAGTTAAGGCTTTTTATGATAACAGTTCGCAATAGCGATAAGTGCGTGCCTTTAACCCGCAACGCGCCGCAACATTTCCATCCAGATCGGGATTTGGCCGTGAAAACCCTCGGCCCAAACGCGCTCGTCAAGGCCATGCGCGCCTTCCTTCTGGCCGACAATTCCCCACAGTCCGCCGAAGCCGTAAACCGGGATGCCCTGCGACCGCAGAAAAGCCCCATCAGTCGCACCTGCCGACTGGAACGGCAAAACTGGCGCGTCTTTGAACCGGGTCGCAACCGCTGCCTTGAATGCGTCCGGTCACATCGGCGCGGAATGGCGTCGGGGCAGTCTCGGGTGTTTGCGAACCTTCGACGGCGCTGACGGTGACATCGGGGCCCGACAGCGCTTGCAATTGCTGGCGTATCTCTTCAACTTTTACGCCGGGGAATATCCGGCAATTGACATTGGCCTCGGCCTTTTGCGGTAGAGCATTGGGCGCATGGCCGCCCGATAGCATTGTAGCGACGCAGCGCGTGCGGGTGCTCCCGTATCCATCGCTTCCAACAGATCCGCGGTTTCGCGATCCTGGGGTCGGCCAGAAAGCGTTTGACCAAGCTCGCCATATTGGCCGTTGTCGCCCTGTTGCGAGCGCCTCGTAAGTGGAGCGTGTTGCGTCATTGATCATCGGCGGGAAGCGATGCCGTTCAAGTGCGGTGATGGCACCTGCCAGCGCATAAATCGCGTTGTCGGGACGCGGCGCGCTGCTATGGCCGCCGCGATTCGTCGCGGTGAGTTTGAAATCGGCATAGGTTTTCTCGGCAATTTGCATCCCAAACGCTTCGACCCGTCCATCAGGGTAAACCGACCGCCGCCAGCATCGCTGTTAAGCGCATATTCGGCGTCGATCAGCGACCGCCATTCGGTTGCAGCGCGCCGTGCACCATTACCGGTAGTTTCTTCGTCGCCGGTAAACAGCACGATGATATCACGGTCGGCGCAAAGCCCTCTGCGCGCAACTGTTGCAGCGCCAGAACAATGCCGGTCAGCCCAGCCTTGTTATCGTTCGACCCGCGCCCGAGATACCAGCCACCTTCTTCGCGGAACTTGAACGGGGGATATTTCCAGTCGCTCTCTTTCGCCTCGACAACATCCATATGCGCCATCAGCAAGATGGGCTTTATGCCGCATGGTTTGGCGGCAGGCCAGCGGGCGATCAATGTTTGCGTGCCATCATGGTCTTTGACCACGACATTGTTAATTCCTGCCTTGCGGAATTCGGCTGTCAGCAAACCGGTCAGCTTTTTGAACTCGGCAGTCCGCCCCTCAACGGTCGGATTTTCGACGATCTTGGCAAATAGATCGCGCTCCGCCGCGTGCTTGGCATCCGGTGCCTGTCCATGCGCCGCCGCTACAGCCAACAATCCCGCAAATATTACTGACGCACGTCCGATCATCATCTTCTCCCTTTTGCGGAGCCTAACGCGGACCGCGGTCCTCCGAGCCTTTCACGTAGACGCGGCCGCCAGCAAGCTCCAGGTCCTCTTTGGTCACGCTCAACAACGACGCGGCGAGGTCGAGGATCTTTTCGCGCACCGCCATGCCGGCCGCATGGCAGGCGCTGCCCGCCACCACCGCGCCGCGGCTGGCGAACGTGCCGGTGCCCCAGTGGAACTCGCGCGTGTCGCCGGTGACCACCTCGCACGTCGTCGACGTCGACGCCGAGCTGGTCGGCGACGATCTGCGCGAACACCGTGAAGTGTCCCTGTCCCTGCGTGCCGATGCCGGTCGCGCAGCGCACCTTGCCGCTCGGCTGCACGTGACCCGCGCGCCTTCGTACGGACCGATGCCGGTGCCTTCGACGTAGCACGCGACGCCGATGCCGACGCGCGGCCCTGCGGCGCGCAGCGCGCGGCTGCTCTTGTCGGATGAATGTTTCGTAGCCGATGATCTCGGCGCCTGCTCGAGCGTCGGCACGTAGTCGCCGCTGTCGTAGATGAGCGGCGCCGAAGTCCTGGTACATGATTTCGTGGTTGTACGGGAACGCGTCCGGCCGGATGAGGTTGCGCTTGCGGATCTCGACGCGATCGATCCCGAGCTCGCGCGCGGCGAGGTCGAGCAGCCGCTCGATCACGAACACGCCGTGCTGGCGGCCGGCGCCGCGGTACGGCGTCACGATCGTCTTGTTGGTGAAGACCGCGGTGAACTCGCTGTCGTAGTTCGGCGATGTCGTACGGGCCGAGCAGCGTGCACTGGCTGTTGATCGGCACGGTCAGGCCGTACGGATCGTAGGCGCCGGTGTCGTGCAGGAACACGTCGTGCACGCCGAGGATGCGTCCGTCCCTGGTCGAGCGCCATCTCGGCGTCGTGCATCTGCCCGCGCTCCTGCGTCGTGGCGAAGAAGTTCTCCTGGCGGTCCTCGATCCACTTCACCGGCCGGCCGAGCCGCATCGCCGCCCACGGCACCAGCACCTCTTCGGGGTAGAACATCATGATCTTCGGCCCGAAGCCGCCGCCGATGAACGGCGCGACCACGCGCACCTGCGCTTCGAGCAGCCCGAGCATGCCGCGCAAGCCCGTTGCGGATCGGGATCGGCGCCTGCGTCGTGTCCCAGATCGTCAGCTGTTCGGCCTGCGCGTCCCACTCGACGACCACCGCCGCGGTTCTCGATCGGCGCCGACACGCCGCGATCGTAGAGGAAGCGGCGCTTGACGATCGTGTCCGCCTTCGCCTGGCCGACGGCGTAGTCGCCCTTCCGCTGCACGACGTGCGCGGCGACGTTCGACGTCGAGGTCCTCGTGGACGAGCGGCGCGCCGGCGGCGAGCCCTTTTCCAGATCGACGACCGCGTCGAGCGGCTCGATGTCGACGACGACCTCGCGCGACGGCGTCCTCGGCGACATAGCGGCTGTCGGCGACGACCATCGCGATCGGCTCGCCGACGTGGCGCACTTTGTCTTGCGCGAGCGGCACCTGCGTGCGCCGTTGAATATCAAATCTGGAATCGGCGGCGGCGGCACGAGAAGCGGCCCGGGCTTCAGGAGACGCCGAGATCGGCCGCCGTGTAGACGGCGAGGACACCCGGTGGCCGTGCGCCGCACTCACGTCGACACTTGTAATGCGGCCGTGCGCGTACTGGCTCCGCACGAACGCCACGTGCAGCATGCCGGGAAGCTGCACGTCGTCGACGAACAGCGCGCGTCCGGTCAGCAGCCGCGCGTCCTCGTTGCGCGTGACGCGGGCGCTAAGGTAGCGGGTGCTCGGCTGGCACGCTTGGCGCGCCTCGACGATGTGCTGGTAGCCGGTGCAGCGGCAGAGATTCGCCGAAAGCGCGTCGCGCATCCCTCGTCGGTCGGCTGGGGGTGATCGCGAGGAACGCCGTCAGCGTCATCAGGAAACCGGGCGTGCAGAAGCCGCACTGCAGGCCGTGCGCCTCGCGGAACGCGCCTGCAGTGGATTCAGCTCGCCTGCCGGACCGGCGAGGCCTTCGACCGTCTGGAGTTCGTGTCCGTCCGCCTGGACCGCAAGCATGAGGCACGAGCGCACAGGCTCGCCGTCGAACAGAATCGTGCACGCGCCGCAGACGCCGTGCTCGCAGCCGACGTGGGTGCCGGTGAGTCCGAGCTCGTGGCGGATGAAATCGCTGAGCAGCAGGCGCGGCTCGACCTCGCGCTGATAGCGAACGCCGTTGACGGTGAGGTTGATGGCAATTCGGCCGCTCATCGGACTGACGGGCTGTAGGTTACTGTAGATGCCACGGTTTATGAAACTGCGCCGCCAGCTCGCGACATCGCTGTCGGCCTTCATCGGCACGCTTGAAGTCCCGGCAGCCAGCACCGCCCCGGCAGTCCCGGCGCCGCCGGCCACCGATCCGTTTGCGACCGGAGGGCCAGGGCAGAAGGCCGCTCAGGCCATCGCGCTTGCAGGCACGCAGGAACCCGTCGTCCGCGAGCTGCTCGAGACGTGCGCACGATTTTTCGTGGGTCCCGACCGCCACGTGCGGGCGAACATGATGACGTTCTCGCCCGATGGGACACGCCGGCAGGTGCATGCCGCGACCGCCTACAACATGGAGTACGACCCGGACCGCGACCTCGAAGTCGGCGCCACGGCGGCCGCCAGCGGGAAGGCGGTGACCGAGCGCCGTGCGGCGGTTGCCGATCTCGTGCTGTTGCAGATTACGGCCGTGCCGGCCTGGGGGCTGCAGGCGGCCGAGCAGGCGCGGGTGAGGCCGACGCTGAAGAGCATCCTGAGCGTGCCGATTTTCAATCCCGAAGACATCGACGGCCCGCTGCTCGGCACGCTGCAGGTGGACAGCGATTTGACGGTGGAAGAAGCGGGGTTCAACCGGCCGGAGTCGTCCGAGCTGCTGCAGCAGTTCGCCGACGTGCTTTCTCTGGTGCTCGTCGGCATGGACGTACGGGTTGGCGACGTCCGGGCCGAAACGCACAGGATGGGGCCGACGTCCCGCGTGCAGAACGCGTCGCAGGTCGAGCCCGGGCTGTACGTCGCGAATCGCTCGACGTCGATTTTTCAGCTCTCAAAAACCCGCCACTCGTAACACGGTCACAGAAGATCAGGAGATAAGAGTCCCTGCGACTCCGGCGTGGACTACAGCCCTTCGCTACCGGTGGTCGGTGCCGGATACTGCCTACTCAATTGTCCGATCCGTTGATCTCTATTTGGCTTCTTACTCGTAGCGCAGCGCTTCGATCGGATCGAGCCGCGACGCGCGCACGGCCGGCCACAGCCCGCTCAGCACGCCCGGCCAGCACGAGGATGCCCGCTCGACGTCAGCAGGATGCCGCGCGACAGCACGAGCTGGATGTCGGTTTGCCTCGTCGGATCGTCGAGCAGCGTCGCCAGGAACGGCCGCGTGCCGATCAACCACACGAGGACGTACGACAGCAGGATGCCGACGACGCCGCCGAGGAAGGTGATGGTCAGCGCCTCGAGGAGGAACTGCGTCAGGATGTGCCGGCGGCGCGCGCCGAGCGCCTTGCGCACGCCGATCTCCCGCGTGCGCTCGGTCACCGACACCAGCATGATGTTCATCACGCCGACGCCGCCGATCATCAGCGTGAGCGTGCCGATGAAATACAGCACGAACTGCAGGCCGTCGGTGATGCCCGCCGATCATCGCCACCGAGTCGCCGGTGTCGCGCACGTTGACGGCGCGCTCGTCGCGCGGGTTGAAGCGGTGCCGCGTCGCGAGCAGCTCGCGCACCTGGCGGATCGCCTGCTCGTGCAGCTCCGGGCGTGATCGCCTGGAACAGGATGTTGTCGACGTTCTCGCGCTGGTTCAGCCGTGTAGGGCACGAACACCGACAGCTTGTCCGGGTAGAAGTAGTTCGAGATCTGCGCCTTGTTCGGCATCACGCCGATCACCTCGAACGACACGCCGCTGATGCGCATCGTCTCGCCGACCGGCGGGATGTTGCTGAACAGCTTCCGCGCCACCTCGTAGCCGAGAAAGGCGACGCGCCGGCGGTTCTCGACGTCTTCGGCGTTGAGGAACCGGCCGAACTCGGCCGTTTCGGTCCGCATGATGCCGTATTCCGGCGGCCACGCCGCGCACGCCCGCCGTCGTCTGCCGCAGGCCGTACGCGATCGGCAGCGACTGCATGTACTCGGGGCTGACGAACTTCAGCGATCCAAGCTCGCCGATCGCCTCGACGTCGGCCTGCTTCAGGATGATGCGCCGCCCCGCCCGCTCGCCGCCCGGCCTGCATGCTCGTCTGGCCGCCGCCGACGAGAATGGTCCCTGGCGAGAAACGCGTTGCGGAAGCCGTACATGATCGCGCGCTGGAATCCGTTGCCGTACGCCATCAGCAGCACGACCGTCACGATGCCCCACGCGATGCCGAGCATGCGTCAGCGCCGCCCGGAACCGGTGCGCGACGAGCGAGCCGAGCGCCTGGGCGACGACTTCGCGATAGAGCCGCATGCTCAGGCTTCGTACCGAAGCGCCTCGACCGGCGGCAGCGCCGCCGCGCGCGAGGCCGGATAGAGCGCGGCGAGCCAGGCCGACGATCGCCGAGCAGCGCCGCGACCGACGAACGCCGCCGTGCCGGGCGTGACGATCATCCCCGAGAAGCGCGCCGGCATGCGGCAGCAGGTTGATCAGCTGGCACAGGACCCACCCGCCGAGCGAAGCCGAGCGAGGCCGCTGAGCAGCGTCAGCGCCAGGCCTTCGACGAAGAACTGGCGCTGGATGCTGCGGCCGTCGCGCCGAGCGCCTTCCGGAGGCCGATCTCGCGCGTGCGCTCGCGCACGGCGACCAGCATGATGTTCATCACGCCGATGCCGCCGAGCACGAGCGTGATGAGGCTGACGCCCAGGAAGAATTCTTCATGCCTGCATCATCTTGCTGAACATCACCGACTCGATGGCCGTGTTCCAGAGCGACAGCGCTTCGCTGTCGTCGGGGTCGAACCCGTGCGCGGGCGCCAGGACGCGCGCGGATCTCGCTGCTCGACCGTCGTCTGGCCGACCAGCCCGAACACGCTCGCGGTCGCACTGCGGTCGAACTCTGGTCGCGCAGCGACGTCGGCGACCCACTGGTACGGCGCCGCGATAATCGCCGACAGCGAGTCGGGCGTGTCGAACCGGCCGGGCAGCGGAAAATCGCGCCGCATGGCTTCGTACGGCACGAACAGCCGGCAGTCGTCCCGGCCGCTGTAGTTCGAGTCCTGGAACTTCTTGCCGGACGCGTGCCGATCACGCGTGTACGCGAGGCCGTTCAGCTTCAGCTCGGTCGCCGACGGATTGCGGTCGGCGAACAGCTGCCGACGCTTCGCGCCCGATGACGACGACGCGCCGCGCCTCGTCGTTGTCGGCTTCGTTGATCGGGCGGCCGTCCGACACCTCGATCGTCCGGATGCGTCTGGAAGATCGGGCCAGATGCCGCTCATCTGCAGCGACGCCGCGTTGTACGGCGCTCTTGCACCGACACGCCGCCGCGCATCAGCTCCGGGCTGACGTGCTCGATGAGCCGCGACTTGCTGCCGCAGCGCGTAGACGTCGCCGATCGTCGAGCCGGATGACGCGGCCGGCCCGCTCGCCGCCCGCCTGCAGGCTGGTCCGGCCGTTCCGGATGATGACGATGTTCTTGCCGAGCTCCTCGAGCACGGCCTGGTTGCCCCGCTGGAAGCCTTCGCCCATCGCCGACAGGATGACGATGGAGATCACGCCCCACACGATCCCGAACATGGTCAGGAAGCTCCGCAGCTTGTTCGTGCGAAGGTTGTCGAGGGATTGGGTGAGCGCTTCTCTCATGGGTGATTGCGCGGCCTGAAGCCGCGCCCTACGGTCAGGACGGCTACTCGGCAGCACCACTCTGGTCGCCGGCCTTTAGTCCCTCCAGCACCTGCGTGCGGGTGCCGTTGCTGATGCCGATCTTGATCGGCACGCGTCGGCGCCGTCCGCTGCGCTGGCGTCGGATCGAGGACCATCGACAGACGCCTTGCGCGCGGCGTCGTAGCCGATCGCGGCTTCGGGGACGATGCAGCACGTTCGGCCGCTCCTCGAGCACGATCTCGGCGTTGGCGGTCATGTTGGCCTTCAGCTCGTTGCCGGGGTTCTCGATCGACACGCGGACCTCGAAGTTGGTGACGTTGTCGCGCTTCGACGCCCATCGGCGAAATCTGCGTGACCTTGCCCTGGAACGTGCGGTCCTTGAACGTCTCCACCGTGATGCGCGCCGGCTGGCCGAGGCGCAGGTTCGCCGATGTCGGTCTCGTCCACCTTGCCGCGGACGAAGACGTGCGAGATGTCGCCCATCGTCATCACCGACGTCGCCGCCGCGCCCATGTTCAGGATCGACGACACCGGGCTGCCGATCTCGACGTCGCGCGCGAGAATCCGTGCCGCGTATCGGCGCGCGGATGGTCGCGTTGGCCAGCTCCTCTTCGGCCCGCTCGACCGCCGCCTGCGCCTGCGCGACGTTCGCGGCGGCTTCCGCCACGCGAGCCTTCGCAACCGAGAGCTGCGATTCGGCGGCGCGCTGCCGGTTCTCGGCCTGGTCGAGCTGGGTGCGCGACTTCTTCGAGCTCGTGCTGCGCGATGAGCTTCCGCTCGTACAGGCTCTTCGCCCGCTCGTAGCGCGCGCCGCGCGAACTCGACCTCGGGCCCTTCGGCCTCGACGCGGCTCTTCTCGAGCTGCGCCTCGGCCGCCTGCAGGGCGCCGCCTGCGCGCCCTGCAGCGTGGCGCGCGCCTCGCGCACGCGCGCCATGAGGTTTTCGCGGTCGAGCTCGACCAGCACCGTCCCCGCCTCGACCTCCTGATCGACCTCGACCGGCAGGACCTTGATGATGCCGTTGGCCTTCGACTTGATTTCGACCTTGGTAATCGGCTCGATCTTGCCGGTCGCCACGACCGATCGCGCCATCGTGCCCCGCTCGACCGTGGCCAGCCGCGAGTCCGGGATGGCCGCCGACGCGCTGAAATAGGACGAAGCACCCCATCCCAGCACGGCCAGCACAATGACGGCCCCGCCGTATGCGGCCCGCTTTCTCGATTTGGTCATGCCCACCCAGTATGAGACGGCCGAGGCCCTCTGAATGTTGCAATGTACAACGCGAAACTCAGGGCGAAGGTCACAAACCAGGCGTAGGTATAGAGGGAATCCCACATGGTGGGATGGGCGACCTGGCCGCCGGGCGTCAGGGCGGCACGGACAAAGCCCGGCACGACGGGCAGGATCGACACAATGAGAATGGCCAGGGCGCGGCGGTTGACCCCGCCGTCGTAGGCGTACAGCCCGTCCAGCTTGAAGAGATCGTCGAGCGACAGGTGGCGTTTCCGGATGCACCCAGTAGTCGGCAATCAGGATTCCGCCGATCGCACCCATCAGGCTCGAATAGCCGATGAGCCACGTAAAGATGTAGGCCGACGCATCGGCGTAGAGCTTCCACGGCATCATCACGATGCCGATGGCGGCCGTGATGAGCCCTCCGGTCACGTAGCTGATGCGCCTCGGCGCGAGGCTCGAGAAATCGTTCGCGGGCGACACGACGTTCGCGGCCATGTTGGTCGTCAATTGCGCGAGCATGATGACGAGCGCGCCGAACACCACGACGATGGGGTTCCCGATACGCGCGATCAGGACCACCGGATCCCAGATCGCTTCTCCGAAGAGCACGATCGTCGCGCTCGTCACCGCCACGCCGATGAACGCGAACGCCGTCATCGTCGCGGGGAGGCCCAGCGCCTGCCCGAGGGCCTGCGATCGCTGATTGCGCGCGTAGCGGGTAAAGTCGGGGATGTTGAGGCTGAGCGTCGCCCAGTATCCGACGTTGGCCGTCACCGCCGCCGGGAACAACTGCCAGAACGGTACGCTGCGCTGCTGCAACCGGGACGATTGCGCGAGGATGTGGCCGAGCCCGCCGCCGCGCACGATCGCCCATCCGAGCAGGAGCGCACCTCCCGCGAGCAGGAGCGGCGCCGACCATCCCTCCAGCTTCTTGATGCCTTCGAGCCCGTTCAGGATGATCCACACCTGGACGAGCCAGAACGCCGCAAACGAAATCCAGATCCCGACCGCGAATCCGCTCCAGGCGGGCCAGACGGCCGCGAGCAGCGTGTTCAGCGCAAGCGCGCCGATCCAGGTTTGAATGCCGAACCAGCCGCACGCGACGAGCGCGCGCAATATCGCCGGCACGTTGGCGCCTTTCACGCCGAAGCTCGCCCGGCACAGCACAGGGAACGACACACCGTACTTCGTGCCCGCATGGGCGTTGAGGATCATCGGCAGCAGCACGATCGTGTTGCCGAGCAGGATGGTCATCATCGCCTGCCACCACGTCATGCCCTGCTGCATCAGTCCCGACGCGAGCGTGTAGGTGGTGATCACCACGCTCATGCCGATCCACAACGCCGCGATGTGATAGGTCGACCAGGTGCGGCGCGACAACGGCGTGGGCGCGAGATCGGGATTCCAGAGCGGGCTCGCGGAAATGTCTTCCTGAAGCTCGACGAAGTCCGAGACGACGATCGGCATACCAGGGACTATACCGGATTGCTAACCGGATTTAATCCCGGGGATTAGCCAGTTGTGGGATTAGTCAAGGGCCATTCATGATCCACTGTTTGGCGGCCTCGAAGGCTCCGGCAGGGAAATGTCTGATCTCGGCCGACACAAAGTGTGACGCCAGATGCTCGGCGACATTGCCAAGGGGGGAATCGGTGACAACGGCGACTTTCTTGATGTGCTTGTGATGATCTCGCACAAAACGAAAATGGCTCGCCATGGCCCCGAGGCTCTCCCATCCCGGGAACGAGGCGATCTCGATAATGAGACCGGCGAGATCCCCCTTCTCTTCGATGTGGGGGTCAACTGTTGACGCGAGCTGCACGAAGTCGCGTTGTTCAAGCCTGGCCTGGGGTCGCACGTGCAGAATCGAATGCGCCTTGTCGAGTGTGTGTTCGATCATGTCTTTGCCCTTCACGCGTTCCGTTCGCGAATATCTGACCAGCGTTTGCCCCGCTGGTCCTCCGTCGTTTCTTCAATACGTGATGCAACGGTCCACACATGACCACATGGATCGAGAATCCTCGCGGTCCGATCGCCCCAGAACCGATCCTGCGCGGGCATGAGGACCGTTGCGCCTTGACGACGGCACGCTCGAGCGCCTGGTCCACGTCGGCAACGTACACGAAAAGGATCACCGGCGAGCTCCCATCGGCCACTGGCGCGCGGCTGGCGACAACATCCGGGAACTCGGACTGCGCCACCAGGAACGCGTCGTTGATGCGCATGGCGATGTGAATGGGCGAGCCGTCCGGGCCGGGCCGCCGTACCTGCTCAATGGCTCCAAACGCGGCGGCGCAGAAGTTCATCTCGGCTTCCCGGGCTGCGGCAAACCAGCATGGGGAAGACTGCCTGCACGCCCCTGGGACCGACTTGCGTTCGATCATACCTTTTACTCCTACGAGCTTTTGCTTCGCGCGGAATGCCCTTGCGTGAACTCGATAATCGCCTCGGCATAGGCATCCGGATGTGTTGAGTGCGGAACGTGGCCAGCGCCTGGCAACGTGAGGAATCTCCGCATGAGGAAGCACCCCGGAGAGCCTGATAACCACGGGCGCGAATGTCGGCGGGCTCTGGTCGCCACACGTGAATAGAACCGGCTTCACAAAGGCGCGGAGCCAGTCGAGATCGAAGGCGACCTGTTCTGATCGTTCCCCTCGTCGAGGAAGGTCGGTGCATTCTCAATCATCCGCTGCTGAGCAGCGGGCGGCAGCGTTTTCCAGGCGCCAGGTCCGAGCGCGACGGTCTCGAAGAACTGTTCGGCAGCACCGGCGTGGTCTCCGGAGCTGAATCGCTCAACAACTGATCTGATTCTTCTCCGGACATTTTCGAGCATTGGCGCCGACCGGGCATACTGGCGAGCAGCGAGAACAATGGTGGCTCGTGCGCAATGAGGCCCCGGAAGAGCCCGGGATGCTCGCCGGCCAGCCGTAGCGCGGATCGAAGCGCCGAACGAGTTGGCCACCACCCACGCCGGCACGAACTGCACGTGCTCGAGCAAGGCTGCGAGGTCGGCGACGTCCTCACGAACGGTGCCCTGTCCAGTGGGGCGCTCGCTTTGGCTGTGTCCACGGCGGTCATAGGTCAGGACTCGAAACGACTCAGCCAAACGTGGCACAACGAGAATCCCAGGCGCGGTGGGAGTTCCACGACCCGTGCACCAGGACGAGTGGCACTGCCCCGGTGCCCTGGAGCTCGTAGAAGAGCCTGACGCGAATTCACCTGTGCGGTTGCCATGTGCCTACTTCTCCTGGCCGGTCCTGATTGTCAGGAAGCCGTGTGTTCCCACTTGCCCTCAACGTCGTACGCTTCACCATCGCCGGGCCATGGCGGCATGGTGACGCCGACTGCTGCCAGCGGCTCGTCGCCGAACGAGCGAAACTGGAAGTGACACCCAAGCGGGATTGTCAAACAGACACCGGGGCCAACCGGCACCACTCTCTTCCCGGCCGTCCTGCTTGCGCCACATCTCGCCGCGGCCCGAAAGGAAGAACCAGATCTCTTCGACCGTATGATGGGCAACTGGCTTCGATGTTCTACCCGGGACCGAGCTCAAAGTGGGCCATGCCTCCTCCCTCTAGCCCTAGCAAAATCCGCACGTCGGATGAGTCCGGAGCCACATCATCCCGATTCACAGGCAGGCGTTTGGTGGCGAAGTCCCGTCTTGATTCTTCTCCAGAAGCGATGATTATCTCGTGCCAGATCGTCTCTTCCGTTTCTAACGTCGAGGATGACTGCGGTCCTTCCCCATACGAAATGTAGATCTTCTGATCGCCAGGTCGAACGAGGATCTCGGTAAACTCAAAGTCCTCGCCGATCTTGATGAACCCGGGAAGACGGGCTGGCTGAGTCAGGGCCGCCGTTCCTATCCAGAACTCGCCGCGCACGATCGCATCGTCACCGATTCAACAGCGCGTTCACGTGAGAAGGCAGATCCGGACGGTTGACCTGTTGCGTGGCGGGGCGCGTCTGAAACATCTCGCCGCGACCCAGGAGAGCCAACGCTTTCTGTTCCGCTTCAGTGCTCGACAACGATCTCAGCGCGGCTAGCTCAGCCCCTGTCGTACAACGCTCGCGAGCGCCAAGCCAGAGAAGGACAGCCAGAACTCCGAGGCCCACCGCCGGTATCGCAATGACGAGCCACCACATTGGCGCGTGCTGTCAGCCGTCGAGCCGCGCCGCCAGCGACTCGACATCTTCGCCACTTCGGGTATTCCTCCGGCGTCCTCCGCCAAAAGCCTCGCGAAGTTCGCTTGCGTCTGCGAGCACGCGCCGAACGGCCGCAACCGCAAACGACTTCAAGGGCGATGCCTCATCAGGCTTGTGCCTCGTACCAGGGCGTCGAGCTCAGCCAGGTCGTCGCCGTGTCGAGTACCGTTCAATATTGTGTCGATGACAGCTGATGATACGAGAACGTTTTGGCCCGCGTCGTATTCCAGGTATTCCGAGCCGGGCGCATCCTCCAGAGCTCGCTTCATGAGGTCCAGCGGGTTTTTCGAGCCGGCCAACTCGCTAAGGAAGTCACAGGCCGTGTCGTCGTCGAATATTCCTGTCCCCCACGCTCCCATCTGGACCTTCCTAAGTTGGCGTGAGAAGCCTCATTTACACTGACTTATGGACCGGATCTGCGTTGGACTGCTGGCGGCCTCACCAGACCGCGAGGCGCGTAATTAATTGTGTTGCACGTAAAGAAGGGCGCCTTCGAGTTGTCCGTCAACCAAATCGTGCCTTGAGCACAGGTTGAAACCACCGAATCAAAGACGATGGCCCGAATCCCTTCAGAAGGGACATTCGTCCGAACGTCATTGACCTTGCCTGAAACATTTCTGACCCCGTCCTTGGTATATGTCCAGAAGCCGTCCATGGCAACAACGTCTCCATTGCGAGATGTGACCGTATTGCATGGAACATCGGGGGGCCGTTCCGCTTCCAAATGGGAAGAAGGCAGCGAGGCCTGTTGTGTTGGGTGATCTGGGCCCCAGGCGTCGCGCGCCACGCGCCATTTGCCATCCGCGTCGTGATGGTAGAGCACGAGACCCCAGCCCGTGTCCTCCACGACGGCACCCCCGGCCAGAGGCGTGTCGGTTGACTTGTATGGTACCGCTCAAAGGCCCAGTCGCCAGTGACGACGAACTCCTGAACCGGCTTATCCCAGTGCGTCTTGAACGCCTTGAGATAACCCTCGAGCCACGGCTTGACTGCGGCCTTGCCCACCATGACGGGCTCATGCGCGGATAGAAACACGACGTCGTCGGTCAGCATGGCAAGGAGCGAATCGAGGTTGTTGAGTTGATCGCCGTCACATAGGCTTCGTGCGCCTGATGTGCGGCGGCGTCACTTGCCGCGGTGCTGGATACGGACTGGGGCGCAGGCGCGCTGCACGCGGCAAAAAGAGTGACGATCGCGAAGGTTACGAGGTTTATGCGCATTTTGGGGCTCTCTTGAAATGTGTGAACAACAACTCGCGTCGGCTCGATTCGGGGTTAGGCGGCCAGCGTGTCGGGGCGACGCAGCCGTCCGAAGCCGGCGGGGCTCGCCACGCTACCAGTTGCCCAAGGTGATAACCAAGATGTCATAGTGGCGGTTTTCCGCAAAGTCGCCGCGCAAAGTCCCCGCTGACAGCGAGGTGTCCGATCAGCCATCCTGCCGTTTTCGTGCCGGTCTGCGGCTCCAGCGCGCGATGACTGTCGTCAAGACCTGTGAGGATTGGCTCTGCGAGAGAGAGGAGATAACGGCACTGAGAAATCATCGGTTCCATATTGGCCTCGAGGAAGTCCACCTGACGTCCGCATTACGGCCCGCGGCGGCTCATCATCGCGCCGCTCCGCAGTCCGGTGCAACGGGTGGTCAGGTGGCCGGGCACTCGTTGCAACTGAAATGGTGCGCTCGGTTGCGCCGCATCGGGGGCCAGAAAGGCACGGCGGAACGTGAAGGCATCTTTGGTCGGTCCTTTGCTGCGAAGAAGCTCCAGTTGGGCGATCGCTGGATACGTTTGGGCGATGCCCCCTTGGGACCCACCATAGAACGACATACGCTTCTCGCATCCGGTCAAACCACTCGTTACGGCGGCGCATGAAATCTCGACATGTGCTGACTCGTAGACATACGTGTTCAGAGACTCGACATCTCGCCAGACGGAGAGTTGACCAAGGTGTCTTCGCCCAGCGGACGCAATGCGGTCGCGTCGCCTTCTTCCGTTTGCAAGCGCCATACGAAGCCATGAGAGCTCTCGGCGAGTGCATGATTCGATCGAGATTGGCTACGAAGTCGCCATCTTGGCGACTCGAGCGGCTCCTTCATGACAGCTATATTCAGTTGAGCCAGCTCATAGGCGGACATGTGAGCTCCTTTATTGCTGAAAACGACAGTGGCAATGTAACTGGTTGGGCCACCTAACGCCGGGGGCTCAGCCGCGGCGCTGCTCCCGTTGTCGCGAATCATCCGAACTATCAGGGTCGCCGTCTGTTGCAGTGCCTGTTCGGCCGCACTTCACGAACCAGCACTCATCGCCTGGTTCACCCACGCCTTGAATTCCTGGCGTAACAGAGCGCGCTTCCCGTCTGCGAGCCGCTTCAGTCGCTCGCGGCACCGGCGATCTTCTGAAACGAGCGTAGCGCACATCGAATGGGCCGAGTGAGCGATGACCGCGTCAAGCCCTTTCTTGGATTCACCCAAATGTTGCTTGTATATTTCGCCGGGTACTCGACCGTGCCATTCCGCTACGAGCGATGCCGCTCATTGCGATACCCTCAGGGTTGACGATGACCGTGAACCAGTCCGGGATGCCACCAAATGGGCTGCACCGCAATTCGGTAATGAGAACCGGCGAAGCGACAACCTCGACGCTGCCCATTTCAATCAGCGCCGGATTTGCTGTCGCACTGTGGGCTCGGCGTCGAGTCGGTCATAGATATTCCGTCCAGCAGGAATCTTCTAGGTCGCATGATGCCACTCGAAGCCCCGTCGGCCCAACCTGCGAAATCAGCCGCGCACCGCGGCGACATCATCGCGAGGACCGTTTGGTGCGTCGGCTCCATTTCGGTGTTGGGCGGCTCGTTGTATTTCAGAGAATTTTCCTGGCCTTTCATCACACCGACAACCGGCCGAGCCACTCTCGAGCGGCCTGCCGCGTTTCAAAGACCCTAAAGTGGCTCCCGCGTTGCTCTTCGGCCACCATTTCTCCGAATCGACTGCTGAACTAAACGGAATCACTGGGCAGACAACCGCGAGCCGCACCCCATAGTTACGCAGTTTCTGTAGGACAGCGCCAGCCTCGCCAGAGCTCAGGTCAAAGAACCCGTCAGTGAGGTTTTTGGCGTAGAGGAGTGCAAGGCGAACTCGGTGTGAAAAGCACGCCTCAAGTAGGAGATTGGCGTCATCGATGCGAGCCATGAGGCGTTGATCTGATAGCCTTCCACAACTAGCACGCCGCCTTCCTCGACTATCAAAAGCTCCATGATGTATGTTGAAGTCTTCGCTGTGTTCCGCCCAACATTCCGCTTCAGCCGCGGCGGCTCAGGATGGCACCGGTCGCGGGGATCTTCCCTCGGTTCAGTAGACACGTGAAGTTCTACGCGGCTCGCCGTTCATAGTCAACGGGCGATTGATAGCCCAGCGACGAATGCAGGCGCTGGTGGTTGTAGTACCGCACGTAGCGACGGAGCTGCTGGCGGAGCGCGGTGACGGTCTGAAACGATCGCCCGTGGATCACGTCGGCCTTGAGCGAATGGAAGAACGACTCCATGTGGGCGTTCTCGCCCGGCGCGCCGCCACGCGTCATGCTCTGGCGCACGCCGCTCGCCGCCAAGCGCGTGCGCACCGGCGTCCCCTGAAACTCGCTGCCGCGATCGCTGTGGAAGATCAGGCCGGCGTCGGGCCGGCGGCGACGGAGGGCCGCGTCCAACACCGCGCGGGTGACACGGGAGTCGCGGGTCGCCGCGAGCCGCCACGCCAGTACCCGGCGCGAGCACTGGTCGAGGACGACGATCAAGTACCACCAGCGCGCCGACGGCCAGGTAGGTCACGTCGCCGACCCAGATCTGATTCGGCTTCGTCGCGTGCGTCCGGCCCACATGATTCGGCTGTCGACTGAACCAGCGATGCGCCCGGCCTTGCCGCGATACACGCGTGCCACGCGCGCGCGGAGGCCGTCCTGGCGCATCAGCCGGGCGACTCGCCGACCACTGACCCGATGGCCCCGCGCCCTCAGCGCGCGCTGAATGCGGGGACCGCCGTAGGTCCCGCCACTGTCCTGGAGGTCGGGGCCGCCAAGCAATACGTGGC
>CAVZHG010000008.1:0-57498 GCA_963775035.1 uncultured Alphaproteobacteria bacterium
CCTCCAAACATCCAAACTGGTGAATCAGAAGAGGTTGGGTCATCGACATACTTGTGGCCCCGTCGCCTCCGGAGCCCTGACCCATACTCAGGTACGAAACAGCGAGCTCGACCTCTTGGGTTGCATTCAGAAGACCTGATGCTCGGCCCTGGATCGTCAGTGCTAAGTTAAGGGAAACAAAAAGCGATATCGTGGGGGTCAAGTGCAAAGGATATTAATAATCTGGTTCAGAAGAAGCTGGAGTGAATAGACCGCTGGGCTCGCCACATTGAAACCTCCGGTTGGGGTAAGAGCATCGTTGGCCCCACCTTGGGTTGTGATTTTGTAGACATATCAGTTCGTCCATTCGAGTCCTTCAAGGTCAAGGAGGCGTGGAAGAGAGTCTGACCGGTGGATATCATCGAATAATTGTAGAAGAGAGAGTAGAGGTCAGTACAGGAGTCATAGCCCATGATATCATAGCCTTGGGAGGAATTTCCTGTTGGAGATATCGTCAGACCCGTGAGATTTGCAAAATAGGCCATGTACGAGAATGTCAAAGTATCTCCTGTCGGACAATAGCCCAACGTGATCTGGGGATGAGGAAGGAGCACAAGCTGGAGACTCACCTGTGCAGTGCTCCGAGAGAAAGTCTTGGAGATTTGAGTGAGTTCTGGGTTGCCTAATAGTTAGAAGATATCTCCACAACCAAACCTTGAGAATTGAGACCGACTTGAATGCCCCACAAGACCAAAACGAAGAGGGCTGGTAATACGATTTTGATGATGGAGATGTACCAGTACTGAAGCTGGAAATGTTACCCAAGAAGAGGTTGAGCTCCGGACCGCTAACTTCATGTTTTTCTCCAACAGCATGGCCACTTGAAGGAAAAAACTTCTCAGGCCTCCAAACAAAATCTGATGGAAGGGTGGGGTTTCGGGCTCTTTGTTGATGGGAGAATATCCATCGAAATCCTCCAACATCACCTTTTAAAAGAACGAGATTTTCTTGGGGATAATTCCGTGCGGAACTCCGATGAATTCTTCAAGGCATTGAAGTCACTCCGTAAGGAATGACGTAGTGTTGGATCTTTTTTTCCTACCCCGAAAGAGGACCTGCGAGGTCATGGTGCGTGTGAAAAATCGGTATTTTTTGACTGGGATCACATACCCGGATGATGATCCCCAGAAGCTCTTCACCGCTTCAGAAGCCCTTAGCAATCAAGTTGCAGCATTTCTGATATTTATGGTGATTTTGGAAGTATTTATTCAAAACACCTTAAAAGTACTAGAATTCCCCTTCTCCAATAACCTTCTAAGTTGTGGACAAAAGCTTCAATGAAAGGACAATGGAGTTTATGACCATTCGTTGTGCCCGGGCTTATTTTAGAAACGTTTGGGCTGCATTGACTCTGATTACGTCAATTGAAGATGTAGAGGTCGCCTTGCGAGTGGTCCATGTCGGAGGTACCAACTCAATCTCACTGTTACTGACACGGAAAGGGTCAATTCGCCAATGCCAAAAAGCAGCCATTCAGCAGTTCTCATTCCTCCTGCGGGGGGCCAGACCAGAACTTGTGGCAGAGGGGGAGAATGATCGAGAAAATCAAGGTTGATAGTCGAGCTGACCAGATATTTTTCAAAATACTTTTCAAGAATTTTTCAATCTTGATAAATAAATTTGATTTCAAGTTGAAATCCGAAGCTAAAAAAAGGTGATTTTTGATTTGAATAAATCATTTTCCTTGAATTTCTACGTATATACACTCTCTCCCAGAAAATTCCAATAAAACCAATCAAATTTGATCGGAGGATTTACATTATTTCTCAAATTCTTCTTGATACCATTCAAACTTTTTGAGTTTGGACCACCGGTTATCTAGCCTAATTTTTTTTTTTCGTTAGATCTCCCGGATGCTATTGAGAGCCCGCTCGGTTCTCCGGAATCGGAGGGGATTTCGGAAGACACCACCCTGTTTCTTGTGGCCTTCTGGTTGTCTTCGCACAAGAGGCCAAACCAGGGTGGTCTGAGGCCGCCAGTTCCACTTTTCGTTCCCATTTGAAGGCATTGAAGCACAGGTAGAATATTTCACATTTTTTTGTCTGACAAAAGAGGGGCCCCGATTCTGAAGGAGTCACCTTCCGGGACCAAGTTGCATTCGGCCACACCAGACTAAAAATCATCGATTTGCAAGGAGGAGCCCAACCAATTACAGACAAGACTGGGAAAGTTACTTTCGTGGTGAATGGAGAACTGTACGACTACAAGGAATTATCTAAAGGATGTCGAGACTATCCATTTCAAACATCATCCGATTCAGAGCTAGCAGTGGCTTTATATCTCCAATATGGCATCCAAGTGGGTCCCCATCTTATGCCGCCGCTGACACTGTGAGGGTTGCCTCCACAAACTTCGAGGGGAATATGCAATTGTCGGGTGGGACAACCATCGCAAGAAGCTCTTTGCAGCGCGAGACAGGTATGCAGGCGTCCCCCTTTTCCCAGTCTGAAGACAGGTTCGGCATCAAGCCTCTTCATTATGCGACCTATGAAGGCCGTCTGTATATAGCCTCAGAGATCAAAGCGATCCTTGCGGCAGGCGTCCCTGCAATATGGGACAAGGAAGTACTGAGCCAAACAGGTCTGACCCTCCAACGATGAGCTCACCATCGTAGGATTCAGTCCATTGGCCAATCGAACCTATTTTAAGAATATATTCAGTGTGCCTCCCGGTCACTCTGCAAGACGAGCCCAGGCGGGGGAATCGAGATCAAGGAGTATTGGGGTGGGGAGCACTTTTAGTCGACCATCTCACTCGACAGACTTTGGGTATATGGACGAGGTTTCAGCTTCAGGGACTGGGTTCGTCTATATTCAACCCGATCCTCTCAGGAGTGGATCGACGAGCTGCGCGTGAAGCTTCTGGATTCGGTCCAAACTCGATTGGTGGCGGATGTGCCGGTGGGAGATTATCTAAGTGGAGGTCTATCATCCCTCACTTCCCTCATTCACTCCAACAGGCCTGGACTCGTGCAGTCTACTCGGCATGGCGGCTCATATCCGGCCCAACCAACCGATAAAAACCTTCAGTATCTCATTTGATGGAGAGAAGTTCGATGAGGCTGATGTTGCTCAACGAATGGCAAAATATGCGAATGCTGAATCACATGTCTTAAAGACAAGCTCGGACTTGCTCGCTGAAAATTTCAGTGATGTCTTGCGCCTCACAAACCTGAAGTAACCCATCCAGGCAATTTTTCACCTGGAACAACCTGCCATCAACATCAGTCCTGTTGCAAAGTTCCTCCTCAGCCGATATGTCCGTGACTCCGGGCACAAAGTTGTGCTGACAGGCGAGGGCTCTGATGAAGTTCGTCCACTCAAAGTACCGAATTGATACAAATAGTTCTTTGGGGGCTCTGGAACGCAACCCACGAACCGCCTCGGGATCGAAATCGCTGGCGGCGATGGACGCGCTGGGAAGCACCCGCGCCGCCGCGATCGCGAGCACACCGGAGCCGCAGCCGAGGTCGAGGACGCGGATGAAACGGTGCTGCCGCGTCAGGCGGTCGATCGCCAGCAGGCAGCCGAGCGTCGTCGCATGGTGCGCCGTGCCGAACGCTTCGCCGGCATCGATCTCGATCGCGTTGCGCCTCAGTCGGCCGATGGCGCGGTCGTGACTGCCGTGAATGAGAAACCGTCCCGCCGCGACCGGCGGCAGTCCCGCTTGGCTCACCGCGACCCAGTTCTCGTCCGGCACCGCCTCGAATGTCAGGGCGCCGCTGCTGCCGGCGGATACCACCTCGATCGTCGCCGCGATCGCGGCACGCTCGGGCTCGCTCTCGTAGTACGCAACGACCTCCCAGCCGCCGCCCGGCACTTCGAACAGGCTCACCGCGAGAGGCGGTTGCTCGATCAATTCTTCGAGGATGCCGGCAATCGAGCGCGCGACGCCGATGTCGTCGAGCGCAATCCGGGCGCGGTGCATGGTGGTGCCTGGGTTGTGGACGGTGGGCGCGGCGTAGCCTGAAAGCGGTGTTGGCACATGGAATACTCGATCGCGCCCAAGGCGCGAACATCTCGACCGTCGCGATAAATTCTAAACCCGTCTCTCCACCATCAGCTTCTTCAGCTCGGCGATGGCTTTGGCGGGGTTGAGGCCCTTGGGACAGGCTTTGGCGCAATTGAGGATGGTGTGGCAGCGGTAAAGGCGGAACGGATCCTCGAGATTGTCGAGGCGGTCGCCGGTTGCTTCGTCGCGCGAATTCGATCACCCAGCGGTAGGCCTGGAGCAGGATCGCGGGGCCGAGGTAGCGGTCCGAATTCCACCAGTAGCTCGGGCACGACGGTCGAGCAGCACGCGCAGAGGATGCACTCGTAGAGGCCGTCGAGCTTCTCGCGGTCCTCGCGGCCCTGGCGCCATTCGCTCGGCGGCGTCGGCGTCGAGGTCTGCAGCCACGGCTCGATCGACTTGTGCTGCGCGTAGAAATTCGTGAGGTCCGGCACCAGATCCTTGACCACTTCGAGATGCGGCAGCGGATAGATGCGGACGGCGCCCTTGACCTCGGTCTATCGCCTTGAGACAGGCGAGCGTGTTGGTGCCGTCGATGTTCATCGAGCATGATCCGCAGATGCCTTCGCGGCACGAGCGGCGGAACGTCAGCGTCGGATCGATCTCGTTCTTGATCTTGATCAGCGCGTCGAGAACCATCGGGCCGCAGCTCGCCTGGTCGACGAAATAGGTATCGAGGCGTGGATTGGCGCCGTCGTCGGGATTCCAGCGGTAGATGCGGAATTCCTTCCAGTCGCCCTTTCCCTCCGGCTTGTTCCACGTCTTGCCGGTCTGGACGCGGGAATTCTTCGGCAGGGTAAGTTCGACCATGAGCGGGAAGCCTTCGAGCTGCGGAACTCTGTCGCGGCGCGGACTTTTACGAGTTGACGTCACCTGTCAACGCGACTTTGCGCGCAGGATCATGCGGGAATCGGCGGCCGGATCGGGTCTACGGATTGAACAGAGAGCGCCGCTCGGTGAGCGCGCTGGTCTGCAGTCGCACGGGCTGGCTCGGCGACGCCTCGATCATGCGATGGCCGCCCGGCCGGACCTCGATGATGGCCAAGCTCGCGTTCGACGAGGCCGTTCGGCAGCAGGCGGAACGGTCCATCGATGCCGGTGAAGCCGCTGGCGCGGGTGAGATTGGCGGCGCTGTAGCGACTGCCGCGCGGCTCAGCGGCAAGCGCGCCGGCAATCACCATGGCGTCGTTGGCGAGAGACGCCAGTCGCGGCGGTGGGCTGCGATAGGACTTGGCGAATTTCTCCGAGAAGATCTGCCAGCCGCGCGGGTTCGGCGCGGCGAACCAGCCGCCGGCAAACGACTTGTCGCGCGAGATGACGGGCGTGTCCCAGCCGCTGGTGCCGAGCAGGCGAACGGCCTGGGTATCGATGCTGAGATAGGGAATGAACGGCGCGACCATCTGCAGCGTGTCCTGGGTGCCCGGCAGGAACAACGCGTCGATCGGCGCGCCGCTCGATTGAGCGGCCTTGATGGCCTCGCAATCTTCTTGGCGGGATCGAGAATCGCGGTCGTAGTGAGGGCGTAGCGCTCGACGGCGACGAGCGTGCTGCCGGAACGGGTGGCCGCGGCGCGCAGGCTCTGGTCGAGCTGATCGCCGAGGGCATCTTTCGGCAACAGCGCCACGATCCGCGAACGGCCTTGGGCGGCGGCGAAGGTGATGATCCGCGACACTTCCTGATCGGGCAGGAAGCTCAGCAGATAGACGCCGTTCCCCGCAACCGTGCGGTCGTTCGAGAAGCTGATGACGGGTACGTTGGCCTTCGTGCGCCAGCGGCGCAATCGCGGCCGCCGAGCGCGAGAACAGTGGGCCAAGGATGATTTCGGCGCCGGCAGCGATTGCTTCCGTGGCCGCAGCACGCGCGCCGGCCTCGGTGCCGCGATCGTCCTTCACGATGAGCTGGAGGCCGGTCTGGTTGAGATCGAAGATCGCAAGCTCGGCGGCCTGCTTCATCGCCTTGGCGATGGCGGCGGTCTGTGGGTCGCTGGTGGTCGGCAGCAGCAAGGCGATTTTTACGGGTTCGCGCGCGGTGCCGGACCCGCCTGCCGTCAGCGATCCGGTAGCGCCGCCCGGTCCTGGAGCAGCCCGTGAGCAACCGCGGCATCGCCAGCGACGTCGCGGCCATGGCGATGGCGCGGAGAACGGTTCGGCGGTGCGGGGCCTTGGGCATGCGTCGTCCCGTGGTTGCGGCGTGGTCGACCGAGCGAATCCATCAGTGTAAGTCGATAGCGCTTCGGCGGTTTCCTTAACAGGGCAGATGCGCCACACTCGCCGCGAAACGTGGGTGAAGTGCGACACCGATGCGGAGATGATCCACCAAATGATCGGCGAGTGGATGCTGCAACTTGAAATGGCGGCGCGACAATGTCGAAGATGAGCACGCGCGATCGCCGGCCGGGCGTGCCGCCGCCGGACGAGGACTCGGCGCGTCTTATCGGCGCGGCGCTGGCCGAGCAGGCGGCACGCGAGATGGCCGAGCCGCTGGCGGGCGGGCTTTATATCGTCGCGACGCCGATCGGCAATCTCGGTGACATGACCGTGCGCGCGGCGACGACGCTCGCCCGCGCCGACGCGATCCTGTGCGAGGACACCCGCGTTAGCCGCACGTCTGTTGTCGCGCTATGCGATCAAGCGGCCGCTGCGGGCATTCCACGAGCACAACGAAGAGGCCGAGCAGGTCCGCGTCCTGGCCGAGTTGGCCGACGGGCACGCGATCGCGCTGATTTCGGACGCCGGCACGCCGCTGCTCTCCGATCCCGGCTTCAAGCTCGTCCGCGCCGTGGTCGCCGCAGGGCACTCAGTCGTTGCGCTGCCGGGCGCGTCGGCCGTGCTCGCGGGGCTGACGATGTCGGGGTTGCCGACCGACAGCTTCTTCTTCGGCGGCTTCCTGCCGGCGCGACAGGCCGCGCGGCGGGTCGCGGCTGGAGCAGCTCGCAACCGTGCCGGCGAGCCTCGTGCTGTTCGAATCGCCGGGACGCCTCGCCGAGGCGCTGGGCGACATCGCCGCGACTCTCGGCGCGCGCGAGGTCGTCGTCGCCCGCGAACTGACCAAGCATTTCGAGGAGATCCGGCGCGGCAGCGGCCGGCTGACCTGTCGCGCGAGATCGCCGACGACGGCGTCAAGGGCGAGATCGTGCTCGTCATCGCGCCGCCACCGCCGCGCGAGACCAGCGACGACGACATCATCGAGGCTCTGCGCCGCGAGATGGCGACGTCGAGCCTGCGCGATGCCGCGCGCATCGTTGCCGATGAACTCGGCGCGGCGCGGTCGCGCGTGTACCAGCTCGGGCTGCGGCTCAAGGACGAAGCATGAGCCCTCCCGGCGCCAGCGATCGGCTCATCGAGCGTCGCCGACGGCTCGGGACGCGGACGCTGGGGCGAGTTGATCGCCAGCGCGCTGCTGACCGCCAAAGGCTACCGCATCCTCGCCCGCCGCCACGTCACGCCCTATGGCGAGGTCGACATCATCGCCTCTCGCCGCGACCGGATCGCCTTCGTCGAGGTCAAACGGCGCAGCACGATCGCCGATGCCGAGGCGCGCTGACGCCGGCGCAAGGCCTCGCGCATTGCCCGTGCTGCCGATTACTGGCTGTCCAAGCATCCGCGCTATCTGCAACGCGAGGTCGGGCTGGACGCCGTGCTGGTCACCGCGCGCGGCTGGCCACGGCATATTCCGAATGCGCTTGGATCGGATGTAGGGATCGAATCGTGCCTTCGGCACGAGAGGGGCTGCCGCCCCTTCAACCCCGCGCGGGGGACACCCCCGCACCCCCGCTTTTTTTCCTAGTTTCGCGCGGAGCGCTTTCCCTCCTTCTTCGCCTGGCGCCGCATCTTGGCCTTGAGGCGAATGGCAATCTCCGTCTTCAGCTCAGGGTCATTGGATAGCGACGCCAGCGTCTCCAAGGCGAGCGGCGACCGAGATCGTGCCAGATTGGCAACGAAGAAGATCCGGCTCGGGCCATTTTTTGTGTCGGCAATCAGCTTGATCAGCGTCGGTAGGTCCGCCGGTGTGGCCATTGCCGACAGAGCATTCACCATGCCTTCTTTCGGCCCGCTGGGCGCGCCAATCACGCCTGGGCCGGCGGTGTGCGACTTATTTGGCTCTGCGATATACGCGCTCAGGACCGCGTCCCAGGCCAACGGGCGCGCCTTTCGAGCTGCGAGGCTACGGTAGATGCCTTCTCGAATGACGTCCGGATAGTCTCGTGTGGCATGGGTTAGCAAGGCTGGGACGCCTGCCTCGAAGTTCGTGGCGTTGGCTCCCAGGCTGTAGACAGAGCCAAAATCGATACCAACGCGGCGGAGATCATCGAGTACAGGCTGCTCTGCCAACCCCAGCTCAATGCCCTTCCGCCTGGAGAATGCCTCCTTGGCGTCTCGATATCTCTGTCCGAGAGCGAGGTCAGCGGCGACCGCCGCGCTCCATTGGTTGCCGTCGAGCCAGCGCACGCGCTCGATCAGCTCCTCTTCGGTGACTTCCCAAAGTTCGGTGATCAATTCGTCGATGGGCTTGCTCGACTTGACGCGCTTCATCGCGAGTGGATCCTGAAATCGTGGCGCGAATACTTCGAGGCGGTTTCGTGGATCAATTTCGCAGATTGTCAGACTTAAGCCTTTACAAGCTGTTTCATTGGTTATCGGCCAAGGTGCAGGATCAACACATCGACCGGGTCTTCACTGAGTTTCAAAAAGACGGGGGTGTGGGGGTGTCCCCCGGGCGGGGTTGAAGGGGCGGCAGCCCCTCTCGCGCCGTAGGCGCGAACGGCTCGCCCATCCGACTTCCCGATTGACTTCATCCGTCGCCGCCCCGTTTGCATAGGCGCATATGCAGGTATCTGGCGCCGACCGATGTGCGCCGCGAGGAGACGATCCGCCCATGCCGCTGAAAATTGCTTGCCAGATGGACCCGATCGACCGGATCGACATCCGTGGCGATTCGACGTTTGCGATGTTGCTCGAGGCGCAGAAGCGCGGCCACGAGATGTTCTACTATACGCCACAGAACGTGGCGCTCGACGGCGAGACGCTGATCGCGCGCGGCGAGACGCTGACGGTCGAGGACAGGACCGGCGATCACTACAAGCTGTCCGATCCGCGCAAGATCGATCTCGGCGAATGGGACGTGGTGCTGTTGCGGCAGGATCCGCCGTTCGACATGGGCTACATCACGACGACGCATCTGCTCGAGCGCATCCATCCGCGCACGCTCGTCGTCAACGATCCCGCGCACGTTCGCAACGCGCCGGAGAAGGTGTGGGTGCTGGAGTTTCAGGACCTGATGCCGCCGACGATGGTGACCCGCAACGCAGCCGACGTGAAAGAGTTTCGCGCGCGCCACAAGGACATCATCATCAAGCCGCTCTATGGCAATGGTGGCGCCTCGGTGTTCCGCGTGCGCGAGGACGATTCCAACCTGAATTCGCTGATCGAGTTGTTCCAGACGGTGTTCCGTGAGCCGTTCATGGTGCAGCAGTTCCGCCCCGAGGTGCGCGCGGGCGACAAGCGCATCATCCTCGTCGATGGCGAGGTCGCGGGCGCGATCAACCGCGTGCCGGCGGCGGACGAGACGCGCTCCAACATGCACGTCGGCGGGCAGGCCGTGCCGACGGAGCTGACGCCGCGTGATCTCGAAATCTGCGCGCGGCTCGGGCCGCACCTCAAAGAGCGCGGCCTCATCTTCACGGGTATCGACGTGATCGGGCCCTATCTCACCGAGATCAACGTGACGTCGCCGACCGGTATTCGCCAGGTCAAGGCGTTCGGCGGCAATGACATCGCGGCGATGATCTGGGACGCGATCGAGAGGAAAGTGGTCCGCAAGGGGTCGTAGGGCGCCGACATTGACGGCGAAGCCCGTGGAACTTCGGGGGCCGGCAGTCGTTGTGTAACTGAAACACAATGGAGGTTGATATGCCCGTCATTCTTTGGTTGCTCGGCGTTCCCCTGTCGCTGGTTCTCGTGCTGGTCCTGGCAGGCGCGGTCTAAGGGTTCCTCCTCGGGGTTCCCCAATGAAAGGCCCGGCCGCGGTCGATCCCGCGGACGGGCTTTTTGCTGCGCGGAGGTTGAAGTCCGGCGGTGCATGGCGCTGTCGCCGGTCCGCCCGGTCGCTTTTGGCCTCGATTGGCTCGAAATAGGGCGGCTGACCGTCACGTCCCGCCGAAACCGGCGTGCCGGGCCTTTTGCCCGCGGGGGCATGATGCTATCAACCGGCCCATGACCGACACCAAGCTGATCCGAAACTTCTCCATCATTGCCCATATCGACCACGGAAAGTCGACGCTCGCCGACCGGCTGATCCAGCTCTGCGGCAACGTCGCCGCCCGCGACATGCAGGACCAGATCCTCGACTCGATGGACATCGAGCGCGAGCGGGGCATCACGATCAAGGCGCAGACCGTCCGCCTCGATTACAAGGCCAAGGACGGCAAGACCTATCAGCTCAACCTGATGGACACGCCGGGCCACGTCGATTTCGCCTACGAGGTGTCGCGGTCGCTGGCGGCCTGCGAGGGCGCGCTGCTGGTGGTCGATGCCTCACAGGGCGTCGAGGCGCAGACGCTCGCCAACGTCTACCAGGCGATCGACCACAAGCTCGAGATCGTGCCGGTCCTGAACAAGATCGACCTGCCGGCGGCGGAGCCCGACCGCATCAAGCAGCAGATCGAGGACGTGATCGGTATCGACGCATCGGATGCTGTGGCCATTTCCGCCAAGACCGGTCTGGGTGTCCCCGACGTGCTGGAGGCGATCGTCACCCGACTGCCGCCGCCGACGGGCGACAAAAGCAAGACGCTGAAAGCGCTGCTGGTCGATAGCTGGTACGACACCTACCTCGGCGTCATCGTGTTGATCCGCGTGATCGACGGGACGCTCAAGAGGGGCCAGCGCGTCAAGCTGATGGCCTCCGATACGATCTACAACGTCGAGCGCGTCGGCATCTTCCGGCCGAAGCAGGAGATGCTTGCCGAACTCGGGCCCGGCGAGGTCGGTTTCTTCACGGCCGGCATCAAACAGGTCGCCGATACCCGCGTCGGCGATACCATCACGGATGAAAAGAACCCGACCGCTGAGGCGCTCCCCGGCTTCAAGCCAGCGCAGCCGGTGGTGTTCTGCGGCCTTTTCCCGGTCGACGCCGCCGATTTCGAGGATTTGCGCGACGCGATGGGCAAGCTGCGCCTCAACGACGCGAGCTTCTCATTCGAACCTGAAAGCTCGGCGGCGTTGGGATTCGGTTTCCGCTGCGGTTTCCTCGGGCTCCTGCATCTGGAAATCATCACCGAGCGGCTCGAGCGCGAGTTCAATCTCGACCTGATCACCACGGCGCCGTCGGTGATCTATCACCTGCACATGAACGATGGCACGAAGATCGAGATGCACAATCCGGCCGACATGCCGGATCCCGTGCGTATCAAACATATCGAGGAGCCGTGGATCGAGGCGACGATCCTGGTACCGGACGAGTACCTGGGCTCCGTGCTGAAACTCTGTCAGGACCGCCGTGGCCGCCAGCAGAACCTGACCTACGTCGGCTCGCGGGCGATGCTGGTCTACGATCTGCCGCTGAACGAGGTTGTGTTCGACTTCTACGACCGGCTGAAATCGGTGTCGCGGGGCTACGCCTCGTTCGACTATCACATCAAGGGGTACGAGGAGGGTGACCTGGTCAAGCTCGTGATCCTCGTCAACGCCGAGCCGGTCGATGCGCTCTCGATCGTCGTTCACCGCGCGCGGGCGGAGCAGCGCGGGCGCGCCATGTGCGAAAAGCTCAAGGAGCTCATCCGGCCGCACCTGTTCCAGATCCCGATCCAGGCCGCGATCGGCGCCAAGGTGATCGCCCGCGAGACGATCCGGGCACTGCGCAAGGACGTCATTGCCAAGTGCTACGGTGGTGACATTTCGCGCAAGCGGAAGCTTCTCGACAAGCAGAAGAAGGGCAAGAAAAAGATGCGCGAGTTCGGTTCCGTGGAGATCCCGCAGGAGGCGTTCATCGCGGCCCTCAAGATGGAAGAAAATTGAGCCGGATCAGATTGCTCAGACGACAAATAGTTGTGCTGGATGTTTTCGTTAGGCTGTCATAAACTTCACGTAGAGCATCCGCATCCAAGCGGTGATCGATGGGAGGTTAATGATGTTGCGACGTTTCTCGCACGCCCTTGCGGGTGTGGCCGCCGGTGCGTTCCTTGCTGCTCCGGCAATGGCTCAGACCGAAATTCAGTGGTGGCACGCCATGGGCGGCGAACTCGGCCAGAAGGTCGATGCGATCGCGGCCGGCTTCAACGCCACCCAGAAGGACTACAAGATCGTCCCCATCTACAAGGGCAGCTACACCGAGACGATGACGGGGGCGATCGCCGCGTTCCGCGCCAAGCAGCACCCCCACATCGTTCAGGTTTTCGAGGTCGGCACCGCGACGCTGATGGCAGCCAAGGGTGCGGTCTATCCCGTCTATCAGCTCATGAAGGATCAAGGGCTGGCCTTCGATCCGAAAGACTATCTGCCGAGTGTCACCGGCTACTACAGCGACAGCGCCGGCAACATGCTGTCGATGCCGTTCAACAGCTCGACGCCGGTGATGTACTACAACAAGACACTGTTCAAGAAGGCCGGGCTTGATCCCGAGGCGCCGCCCAAGACGTGGCCGGAACTTGAGGCGATGTCGAAGAAGATGCAGGCGTCGGGCGTCAAGTGCGGCTTCACTACCGGCTGGCCGTCATGGGTGCACATCGAGAACCTGTCGGCGCTGCATAACGTACCGATAGCCACCCGGTCGAATGGCTTCGATGGTCTCGACACGGTCCTGCAGATCAACTCGCCCCTGCACGTAAAGCACATCACGGCGATGGGCGAGTGGCAGAAGTCGAAGATCTTCGATTACGGCGGACGCCAGTCTGCGGCGGCACCGAAGTTCACTACGCAAGAATGCGCTTTCTACATGAACTCGTCGGCCGCTCAGGCCGGCGTACGCGCCAATGCGAAGGACTTCGAATTCGGTGTTGCGATGCTGCCCTATTGGCCGGATGTCAAGGGTGCGCCGCAGAACACGCATCATCGGCGGCGCCACGCTCTGGGTGCTCGCAGGACATCCCGCCGCCACCTACAAGGGCGTCGGCCAGTTCTTCAACTACTTGTCGCAGCCCGATGTCCAGGCCAAATGGCACCAGGACACCGGCTATCTGCCGATCACGCTGGCATCATACGAGCTGAGCAAGACCCAGGGCTACTACGCCAAGAACCCCGGCACCGACGTCTCGATCAAGCAGATGACGCTCAACCCGCCGACGGCCAACTCGAAGGGTCTGCGTTTCGGCAATTTCGTCCAGATCCGCGACATCATTGACGAGGAGCTGGAGGGCGTGTGGTCGGGCAAGAAATCCGCGAAGGAAGCGCTCGATACCGCTGTCACGCGTGGTAATGAACTCCTCCGCCGCTTCGAGGCCGCCAACAAGTAGTGTTCCAAACGGCGGGCGGATGTCGCTGGTGCGGCGTCCGCCCGGAGTCCATAGTCTGAGGACCAGCCCCGGCCGCGCGAGATCGGGGCGTTGCGCGCAGGAAGCACACTCGCATGGAGAAGCGCGCGGTCTTTCATTCCGTGTGGTTGCCGCTCGCGCTGGTGACGCCGCAGCTCATTATTACGTTCGTCTTTTTCGTCTGGCCGGCGAGCCAGGCGCTCTACCAGTCGGTACTGCTCGAGGATGCCTTCGGGCTCAAGAGCGAGTTCGTGTGGTTCGACAATTTCACCCACCTCTTCCGCAACCGCGACTATCTCGAAATCTTTCAGCCGCACGGCGATCTTCAGCGGCATGGTGGCCGGCCTTGCCATGGGCATCGCGCTGTTGCTCGCGGTCATGGCCGACCGTGTGATCAAGGGCGCGACCGGCTACAAGACGATGCTGATCTGGCCCTATGCCGTGGCGCCCGCCGTCGCCGGCGCGCTGTGGGTGTTCATGTTCAATCCGCGCATCGGCATCGTCGCCTACGTGGCGCAGGCGTTGGGCTACGACTGGAATCACCAGATCCGCGGCCAGGACGCCTTCGCGCTCATCACCATCGCGGCGGTGTGGAAGCAGATCAGCTACAACTTCGTCTTCTTTCTCGCCGGCTTGCAGGCGATCCCGAAATCCCTGATCGAGGCGGCGGCCATAGACGGCGCCGGGCCGACCAAGCGGTTCTGGACCATCGTCTTTCCGCTGCTGTCGCCGACGACGTTCTTCCTCCTCGTCGTCAACATCGTCTACGCCTTCTTCGACACCTTCGGCATCGTCCACGCGACCACCAACGGCGGGCCCGCGAAGGCGACCGAAATCCTCGTCTACAAGGTCTTCAACGACGGCTTCATCGGGCTCGATCTCGGCAGCTCGGCGGCCCAGTCGGTGATCCTGATGGCGATCGTGATCTCACTCACCGTCGTGCAATTCCGCTATATCGAGCGCAGGGTGGCGTACTGATGGTCGAGCGGCGCCCCTTTGCGACCTTTATCGCCCACGTCGTGCTGATCCTCGGCATCTTCGTCGTCGCGTTCCCGATCTGGGTGACCTTCGTCGCCTCGACCCATCACGCCAAAGACATCATGACGTCGCCGATCCCACTGTGGCCGGGGACGCAGCTCTACAACAACTACCGAACGCTGCTGTTCGACGGCATCATCAATCCAAGCGCTGGCGGCGTGCCGTTGTGGCGGATGATGACCAACAGCTTCGTCATGGCCATGGTGATCGCGCTCGGCAAGATCTTCGTGTCGTTCCTCGCCGCATTCGCGATCGTCTACTTTCGCTTTCCCTTCCGAACGGCGGTATTCTGGGTCATCTTCATGACTCTGATGCTGCCGATCGAGGTGCGCATCGTCCCGACATTCAAGGTCGTCGCCGATCTCGGCCTGCTCAATTCCTACGCCGGCCTGACAATCCCGCTGATCGCCTCGGCGACGGCGACGTTCCTCTTCCGCCAGTTCTTCCTGACCGTGCCGGACGAACTCGCCGAGGCCGCCCGTATCGACGGCGCCGGCCCGTTCAAGTTCATGAAGGACATCCTGCTCCCGCTGTCGCGCACCAATCTCGCGGCGCTGTTCGTGATCATGTTCACGTTCGGCTGGAACCAGTACCTGTGGCCGCTGCTGATGACGACCGACCGTCAGTACCTGACCGTCGTGATGGGCATCCAGCGCATGATCAACGTCGCCGACACCGATCCGCAATGGCCGCTCGTCATGGCCGCCGTCATTCTCGCGATGCTTCCCCCCGTCGCGGTCGTCCTCCTCATGCAACGCTGGTTCATCAAGGGACTGGTGGATACGGAGAAGTAGCCGCATGGCTTCGGTAATGCTCGACAACGTCACCAAGGTCTACCCCGGCGGGGTGGAGGCGATCAAAGGCATCTCCCTTTCGATCGCGAACGGGTCGTTCACGGTGCTGCTCGGCCCGTCGGGCTGCGGGAAGTCGACGCTGCTGCGCATGATCGCCGGGCTCGAAACGATCAGCACCGGAACCTGCAAGATCGCCGACCGCGTCGTCAACGACGTCGAGCCGGCCGAGCGCGATATCGCGATGGTGTTCCAGAACTACGCGCTCTATCCGCACATGAGCGTCTACGACAACATGGCCTACGGCCTGCGCAATCGGCGCACGCCCAAGGACGAGATCGAGCGCCGCGTGCGCGAAGCGGCCAAGATGCTCGCGATCGAGGAGTACCTCGACCGCCGCCCGCGCGCGCTCTCCGGCGGCCAGCGCCAGCGCGTCGCCATGGGCCGCGCGATCGTGCGCGAGCCGCAGGCGTTCCTGTTCGACGAGCCGCTGTCCAACCTCGACGCCAAGCTGCGCCTGCAGATGCGCATCGAGATCCGGCGCCTGCACAACCGGCTCAAGGCGACGTCGATCTTCGTCACCCACGATCAGGTCGAGGCGATGACGCTCGCCGACGTCGTGGTCGTCATGAACCAGGGCCGCATCGAGCAGATCGGGCCGCCGACCGAGGTCTATAACCGCCCCGCGACGAAGTTCGTCGCGACATTCATCGGCTCGCCGGCGATGAACCTGCTGCCCGGCCGCGTCACCGGCCGCGGCAAGGTCGCGATCGAGGGTTCGGGGACGCTCGCCTTCGACCCGGATGCGTCTCTGCGGTCGCCGACGGCACGATGGTCGAGGTCGGCGTGCGACCGGAGGAGATGACGGTGGCGCCGGCGGGCACGAGCGGCACCCTCACGGTGGCGCCGGAATTCATCGAGGAACTCGGGACCGAACCGGCTCGTCCATGGTCTCGCGGGGAAGGCGCCGCTGGTACTGTCGGTGCCGTCGTCGGCAAGCGAGATCGCGAAAGGCACGATCACGCTCGAGATCCCCGAGGATCGCGTCCACATCTTCGACACGGCGACCGGGCGCGCGCTGCGCGGTTGAGGTTTTATCGGCGCGCGCCGCGGCGCGTCAGCTCGAGACGCCGCCCGCCAGCGTCGGCACGTCGAACGGCAGGAAGCCGTAGTGGCGCAGCCAGCGCATGTCGGCCGAGAACATGTCGCGCAGATCGGGGATGCCGTACTTCAGCATCGTGATGCGGTCGAGGCCCATGCCGAACGCAAAACCCTGGTAGCGCTCGGGGTCGAGGCCGCAGGCGCGGATCACATTGGGATGCACCATGCCGGAGCCGAGGATTTCGAGCCAGCGGCCGGGCTTGCCGATCGCGGCGGCGTCGACATCGACTTCCATCGACGGCTCGGTGAACGGGAAGTGCGAGGCGCGAAAGCGCATCTTCACCTCGTCGACCTCGAAGAACGCCTTGCAGAATTCCTCGAGGCACCATTTGAGATGCCCGAGGTGCGTCTCCTCGTCGATCACCAGACCTTCGATCTGGTGGAACATCGGCGTGTGCGTCTGGTCGCTGTCGGAGCGGTAGACGCGGCCGGGCGCGATGATCCGGATCGGCGGCTTCTGGCTCAGCATCGTGCGGATCTGCACGGGGCTCGTGTGCGTCCGCAGCACCATGCGCGAGCCGTCGGCGCGCGGGCTCAGGTAGAACGTGTCGTGCTCCTGGCGCGCGGGATGCTCGGGCGGGATGTTGAGTTTGGTGAAGTTGAGATCGTCGGTCTCGATGTCCGGGCCTTCCGCGACCGCAAAACCCATGTCGGCGAAGATCTCGGTGACCTCGTCCCACACCTGGCTGACGGGATGGATGCGGCCCTCGGCCTGCGGCCCGAGGCGGACGGGGAGCGTGACGTCGGCGGTTCATCGATGAGGCGATGCGCCCAGCGCCGCGTCCTCGAGCACGGCCTGGCGGCCGTTCGAGCGCATCGGTGACCGTCGTCTTGAGCTGGTTGACCGCGGCGCCGAAGGCCTTGCGCTCATCGGGCGGCATCTTGCCGAGCTGCGCCATCAGTTCCGATACGCGGCCCTTCCTGCCGAGCGCGCCGATGCGCAACTGCTCGATTGCCGCGAGGTCGTCGGAGCGCGCGATCTCGCCGATCAGCTCGGCTTCGAGGGCGGGCAGGTCGGCGGGCGCACTGGTGGCGGTCATGGGCAGCCCCAAGCTCGGCGGATGGGCGCACGACGGCGCGCCCTGATGGCGATGACAGGCGAGATCGCAGTCGCGGTCGCGGATCAGGCCGCCTTCGCGACGGCCGACTGGGCCTGCTCGACCAGCGACTTGAAGCCCGCCGGATCCTTCACCGCGACATCGGCCAGCATCTTGCGGTCGACCTCGATCCCCGCAACCGCGAGGCCATGGATAAAGCGGCCGTAGGTCAGGCCGTGCTCGCGCGCGGCGGCGTTGATGCGCTGGATCCACAGCGCGCGGAACGTGCGCTTCTTGCGCTTCCTGTCGCGGTAGCCGTACTGCAGCGCCTTCTCGACCGCCTGCTTGGCGACGCGGATCGTGTTCTTGCGCCGGCCGTAGTAGCCCTTGGCGGCGTTGAGGACTTTTCTGTGCTTTGCGTGAGCGGTCACGCCACGCTTGACGCGGGCCATATGAGAAATCTCCGAGCGGTCAGGATCGTGAAAAGGGGACAGCGGTGCTGTGGCTTGGGGCCGTTCAGCGGTGGTAGGGCATGTACTTCTTGACGATGCCCGCGTCGCTGTCGCACAGCGTCATGGTCCCACGCGCGTTGCGAACGAACTTCGCCGAGCGCTTGATCATGCCGTGCCGTTTACCCTGGGCCGCGGCCATGACCTTGCCGGTGCCGGTGATCTTAAAGCGCTTTTTAGCGCCGCTCTTGGTCTTCATCTTGGGCATTTGGCTCTCCAATAAGTTGTTTTAACGCGAATTTCTCCGCGCGTGACCTGCCGATCCCGAGGGGATTGAAAGGTGTGATGCAAAGCATCTAAGCCGCCACGGCATGCCCCGCCGGGCGGCTCGAACCGCGACTTATAGTGGGGGCCGCGGGGGTTGGCAAGCGGCGGGGCGCTATGACCCGAGGCGGCGGCCGAGCCATCCGCCGACCCAGGCGGCGGCGATGCAGGGCACGCTCAGGATCGCGAACATGATCAGGCCGAGCGGCAGCAGGTTGGGGACGCCCTTCTGCAGGCTCGTGACGATCAGCGACCACACGCCCTGGCCGAGACCGACCAGCAGGCCCCAGCGGACCGGATGCGCCGGGCCGAGGATGCCGAGGACGAACGACCCCGCGACCATGACCGGGATAGGCGATCTGCCAGTAGACCGGCAGGTCCCACGCCTCCTTCCGCGTCCCCGCGGGTATCGCGGCCTCCCACGCGACGATGCCGATGAGGATGGCGGCGACGGAGAGGGCGATGAGGATGGGGCGGGAGGTGGGCGTTAGGGGAGGTGGCATGACTGGCTCGTGTAGCGGGACGGTTGTTGGTGGCCGCTAGACCATAGGGACTCTATTCCCTCAGCAATTCTGCTCGCCGCTAAATCGTTTAGTGGTCTGAACCCGCGCGCCCCTGTATGAGGTCGAGATAAGGTCTATAAATAAATGGGATCCAATAAGTAGCTGCGTCTGCAGTTTTCCGGTGTTCAAAAAAACCTACATCAATAAGCTTATCGGCCATCTTTTTTGCGGCGAGTTCATTGCACTTCCATATTTCAGCCAATGATAGAAGGTCATGCTCCGAGCGTTTCGCGCGCAAACATTCGATCGATTCTTTCAATTCTGGATATTCAGCATACAGCACCTTGGTTGTCCTGTATTCGGAAACTTTCGGTAAAGCCAGCTTGAAGGCGGCTCGGTCAAATAGTGCCTCTAGCGGCGGCTCTGGTTCCCCTCTTTCTAGACGTTTGATCTGCTCGTCTCGCAATTCTCTGAGGAAGAGAATCAGTTCGCGGGGGCTGCTAATTTTTGTTCCGTCCGTGGTGCGTTTAATCATCCAGTCCATGGTTGTGGACTGCCTCTTTCCCACTTCCACTTGATCAGGAAACACCCTATTGAACAATTTGTTTTGGGCGGTTGCATCTTGAAGAATAGCTCGTTTGTTGATTTTATAGTATTTTACCAATAGTGGGTTGTTCAGAAGTCTTCGTATGATCAGATTTTCGAGAGTTGGCGAATCCCAAGTTAGCGTCAATTCGCGAGAAAGGTGCGTCGCCTCCCGAAAACCATCTTCTGCAATACGCTTCCAAATGTCAGTGCGCAGAAAAATCTTGAGAAGTACTTGGTCGTATGATCGAAAGGTTCGGTAGGTGCGAAAAAGAGCACGTAGCGCGTTTTTTTCCAAGATGGGATTGTCATCAAAGGCTACGTCCAGTCGATCCAGCAGCAGCCAAATTTTCTTCTTTTTCGATTTTAGGGCTGTGTTGGCCAACTCAAGCAATTCGGCTATCGAGACCTCTCCGTGTTGGCGTCCTTCACGAGAAGGCTCTCCAAAAACGATCCGAGCGGTAACTGCAATTGGATCTCCCGTTGCTGGGTTTAGTGATAGCTCGGCTTCCAGCGCCTTCGCCCTAACAAGACGACCTATGTAATCTTGTACCGATTTCAATATTCCGCTGAATGTCATCCCCGCGCTTGGAAGCAATTGCAAATCTCGAAGTATTTTCGTAAATCGATCAGCTTCCAAACCTCCAATAGTATTCTTAACTAAAGCAAGACCCATGAGGCTGATAAAATACAATTTCCATAGATGTTCAAATTCGCGTTCGTCGGGCGGCGGATTTGCAATTAGGTCTTTGAAAGCGGGGTCGCCGCGCACATTCTCGGCGGGTTGAAGTATAACACCTTTTCGCGCGAATTCGTTTTGATGCTCTTGAATGAGAACATAAATAGCGCTTTTCCCGGCACCTTTGGCGCCATAAACGATATCAATCGTGCCTTTATACACTTGCTTCCAAGGATTTGTCTCAACGAAGTAACTCCGAAGGGTATCCTTTTCTTCTTCTGCGACCTGATTGCCAAAATCTAGTTCGTTGAGAATTTTTAATGTATCGCGCATGGTGCACCTTTGTAGGCGTTCATGCGGAGAGACTAACAGTACTTTGTCGAGAGAAACAAGAGCGCGACTTTGCCACCGCCGCCCCTACTTTCCCTGTTTCTTCAACCACCCCTGCATTTCCGCGATCTCGCGCTCCTGGGCGGCGATGATGTCGGTCGCGAGCTTGCGGATGGCGGGGTCCTTGCCGTGCTCGAGGACGATCCGCGCCATGTCGATGGCGCCCTGGTGATGGGGGATCATGCCGCGCATGAAGTCGACGTCGGCGTCGCCGCTGTACTCGATCGCCATGCCCGAGTGCATCTTGTCGTTGGCGGCGCGGTAGGCCTTGGTCGCGGCGGACTCGGTGCCGGCCGCAGGTGCGTGGGCGCCATGACCGTTGTGCTGCTTGTCGTGCTGTGTCGCCTGCGCAGTCATCAGGCCGCCCCAGAGGACGGCGGCGGCGGTCAGGGCGAGCGCGGTTTTCATTGGGGGTTCCTCGGATCGGTTGCAATAGTCGGACGGTATCGTGGGCGACAATTCGGGCCGGGATATGAAGCCGGCCGGGAGTGGATCGCCCCTACCTCCGCCCACCAAACACCGATTTGATGATCGCGTTTTTGACCTGCGTCACGATCGACCGCATCACCGAGCGCCCGACGTCGCGGCCGATCTGCTCGCCCATCGACATGCCGCCGCGCGGGCCGCGCCCGAAGATGGTCTTGCCGATCGCCCCGCCCCAGCCGCGCGTCCGCTTCCTTGGCCTTCTCCGCTTCCGCCGCGGCGGCCTCCGCCTTCTTCGACAGCATCTCGTGGGCGGAGTCGCGATCGATCAGATCCTCGTACTTGCCTTGCACGGGGCTGCGGTCGATCAGGCTCTGGCGTTCGGCCGGCGTGACGGGTCCGATGCGACCGGCGGGCGGGCGGACCATCGTCCGCTGCACCATCGACGGCTCGCCCTTGTCTGCAGCACCGAGACCAGGGCTTCGCCGACCTTCAACTCCTGGATGACGCGCTCGACGTCGAGGGCGGGGTTGGGCCTGAAAGTTTCGGCGGCGGCGCGGATGCCTTTCTGCTCGACCGGCGTGAAGGCGCGCAGCGCGTGCTGGACGCGGTTGCCGAGCTGGGCCGAGACGCTGTTCGGCACGTCGCGCGGATTCTGCGTGACGTAGTAGATGCCGACGCCCTTCGAGCGGATCAGGCGCGTGACGCGCTCGACCTGCTCGAGCAGCGCTTTCGGCGCTTCGCTGAACAGGAGGTGCGCCTCGTCGAAGAAGAACACGAGCTTCGGCTTGTCGGGGTCGCCGATCTCGGGGAGCTTGTCGAAGAGCTGCGCCAGCATCCACAGCAGGAACGTCGCGTAGAGGCGCGGCGTGTTCATGAGCTTGTCGGCGGCGAGCAGGTTGATGACGCCGCGGCCGTCGCTCGATGGTGCGGATCAGGTCTTTGATGTCGAGCGCGGGCTCGCCGAAGAAGTGGTTGGCGCCTTGCTCTTCGAGCACCAGCAGGCGGCGCTGGATGGCACCGGCCGAGGTCGGCGCGACGTTGCCGTACTTGGTCGTCAGTTCCTTGCCGCGGCTCGCGACCTCGGCGACCATCGCGCGCAGGTCTTTCAGATCGAGCAGCGGCAGCTTCTCATCCGCCGCGACGCGGAACATGATGTTGAGGACGCCTTCCTGCACCTCGTTGAGTTCGAGGAGGCGGGCGAGCAGCAGCGGCCCCATGTCCTGCACGGTCGCGCGCACGGGATGGCCCTGCTGGCCGAAGATGTCCCAGAACACGACGGGGAAGGCGGCGTTCGTGTAGTCCTCGAGGCCGATCTCCTCGGCGCGCTTGGTCAGGAACGGTTTCGGCTCGCCCTTCGACGAGATGCCGGAGAGGTCGCCTTTCACGTCGGCTGCGAAGACGGGCACGCCGGCTGCCGAAAAACCCTCGGCGAGGACCTGCAGCGTCACGGTCTTGCCGGTGCCGGTGGCGCCGGTGACGAGGCCGTGGCGGTTGGCGAGCCGCAGCATCAGGCATTCGTCGCCGCCGCCCTGGTCGGGGTCGCTGTGGCCGATGTAGATCAGGCCTTCCTCAAGCTTCGCCGCCGCGCTGGTCATGCTCGCATCTCCCGCCCGTGCCGTGCCAATTCGCCGTATTCCCCAGGTTGCACCGTGATCGCATGGGGTTTGTGGCAATGCAACGAATGCGAGGTGGCCCCGTGAGCGGGAGGTGTGAATAGACGGAAAGCGCTCAGGAATTACGGCTGCTGGCGTGGAAAGTGTACGGCCTCGAGGCGGTTGCCGTCGGGGTCGCGGACGAAGGCGCCGAAATAGGTGGTCATGGCGGCGGCGCGGGGGCCGGGCGGGCCGTCGCAGGTGCCGCCGGATGCGAGGGCTGCGGCATGGAAGGCGGTGACGGCCTCGGGGCTCGGGGCGCGGAGCGCGATGTGGGCGCCGACGTCGGCGGGGAGCGGCGCCATGGCGGGGCGCGCGTTGAGCCACAGCTCCGGATAGCGCTTGCCGAAGCCGACCTGGTCGGGGCGGTCGATGAGGCGGGTGAGTTCGAGGGGGGCAAGGGCGTTCGCGTAGAAGGCGGCGCTGGCTGCGAGGTCGCGAACGGCAATCGAGATGTGGTCGATCATGGGGTGGCCCCATTGCGATTGTTCAGCGTCGGCGCACGGCCGCGAGGGCCTGGTCGAGCGCGGTCGCGAGATCGCGGCGCTCGTCGTCGTTGAGGAAGGCGCCGATGGCGTGGACCTTGCCGTGCGAGCGCAGGAACAGGCGGTTGGCGCCATCCGGGCGCTGGGCGAGATGGACGCGGGCCCAGTAGGGGTTGAGCGCGAAGTGCTCCTGGCGGCCGTTGGGGCGCGTGCGGGTGACGGTGAGGTCGGTCGTGGTGATCTCGACGGTTTCGACGAGCCGCCCGGCGCGATAGTTGAGCTTGAAGGCAATGTAGATCGCGAGCGCGTCGAGGCCGAAGAAGCCCATCACCGGCCAGGCGCCCATGGCGAGGAAATTCAGGCCGGCGACGAAGCTGATGACGCCGACGAACGACATCAGGATGAGGAAACCGCGCGGCGATAGCGACCGGTGGGGCGTCAGCACGGCGCGGAAGGGGTGTGCCGGCGGCCCGCGTCCGTCCGACCCCTCTTGCGTTGTCCCGGGATTCTCGTCCATCACCGTTAAAACCGTATCCCGCCGTGTCCGATCCCTGGAGTCTAATCCACGATGGCACCCGCCGCCAAGCCGCCCGCACGGCAAAGCGGCTGCACGCCCGAAACGTGTCCGCGGGCGCGGCGCGTTCCGGCCCGGTTCGGCGTGGCGGGCGGGTCGATGCGGCGACGATCGCGGAGATTTTCAGACGGTTTTCGCCGCCGCCGAGCCGGAGCCGAAGGGCGAACTCGAGCATTCCAATCCGTTCACGCTGCTGGTGGCGGTGGTGCTGTCGGCGCAGGCGACCGATGCCGGCGTCAACAAGGCGACGCGGGTGCTGTTCCAGGCGGCGGATACGCCGGCGAAGATGGTGGCGCTGGGCGAGGACCGCGTGCGCGAGGCGATCAAGACGATCGGGCTCTTCCGCAACAAGGCGAAGAACGTGATCGCGCTGAGCGAGCGGCTGATCGACTGCTATGGCGGCGTCGTGCCGCATGATCGCGAGGCGCTTGAGGGTTTGCCGGGCGTCGGCCGCAAGACCGCGAACGTCGTCCTCAACATGGCGTTCGGCGAGGCGACGATGGCGGTCGATACGCACGTTTTCCGCGTCTCGAACCGGCTCGGGATCGCGCCGGGGAAGACGCCGCTCGCAGTCGAGGAAGGACTGATGAAGGCGATCCCGCAGCGGTACCTGATGCACGCGCATCATTGGTTGATCCTGCACGGGCGCTACGTGTGCAAGGCGCAGCGGCCGCGCTGCGAGGCGTGCCTGATCAGCGATCTGTGCACCGCGCCCGATCGCGTTCTTCCGGTCGCACCGGTGACGACATGAGCGGTCCGGCTGACGCACCGACGTCGGTGGTGATCGACAGCCTCGAGGCAATCGCGGCCGAGGCGGCGCCGCTGGTCGTGGACGAGACGTCGGGTCTGCTTGCGGCAGCGCTGCGTACGGCTGGATCGACGCCCCAGGTGTGGCGGCGCTTTGCCGATGGCGCCACGGGGGGTGAGGCGTGGCCGGCGGCGGTGGCGTGCTCGTCGGCGTTCGTGCGGCTCGGCAAGGACCGCCGCGCGCTGGCGATGGCGCTCGATGCGGCGGCGAGCGTCGTCGCGCCGGGCGGCACGATCGTCGTGTTCGGCGCCAACGCCGAGGGCGTGAAGTCCGCGGGAAAAGCACTCGATGTTGTCGCGGAAGGCGTCGTCACGGTCGATACGCGGCGCCATTCGCGCGTGCTCGCGGGCACGCGGCGAGGCGAGATCGCGGGCTTGCGCGGGACACTCGCGGCGTGGCGCGAGGTGGGTGAGCTGGAGATCAATGGACTGAAGCGCCCGTGGGTCAGCTATCCCGGCGTATTCGCGGGCGGCGAGTTGGATCCCGGCACCGCCTTGCTGCTCGGCCATCTGCCGGACGTCGGATCGCGGCGGCAGGCAGCAACCGTGCTCGACCTCGCCTGCGGCACCGGCATCATCGGCGCGGTGGCGCGCGAACGGATCGCGGGCGCAAGTGTCGATCTCGTCGATGCCGATGCAGTTGCGGTGATCGGCGGCGCGCGAGAACGTCGCGGGCGCGACGGTCATCTGCGGCGACGGCCTCGCGGCAGCGCCGCGCGCGCAATACAACGCGATCCTGTCGAACCCGCCGATCCATGACGGCATCGACGAAAGCCTCGCGTTCCTCGAGCGCTTGATCCGCGAGGCGCCGGGCCATCTTACGGTCGGCGGGGTGCTGCAGGTGGTGATACCCAGCCGCATCCGTGCGGCGGGGGAGTGGTTTTCGGCGGCGTTCGCGGAAACAGCAGTCGTCGCGCTGGACCGGCGCTATCAGGTCATCCGTGGGACCAAGGGCCCGGCGTCGGCTACCCGTCGAGGCGCACGCTGAGGCCGGCCGCCGCCATGTGGCGTTTTGCTTCGCCGATCGTGTAGGTGCCGAAATGGAAGATCGACGCGGCGAGCACCGCGCTCGCGTGGCCGTCGCGCACCCCATCGACGAGATGGTCGAGGGTGCCGACGCCGCCCGACGCGATCACCGGCACCGTCACCGCATCGGCAATCGCGCGCGTCAGCGGCAGATCGAAGCCGGCTTTCGTGCCGTCGCGGTCCATTGATGTGAGCAGGATCTCGCCGGCGCCCAGCGCCACGACTTCGCGCGCGTAGTCGATCGCGTCGATGCCGGTCGGATTGCGCCCGCCGTGCGTGAAAATCTCCCAGCGGTCGGCCTCGCCCGGGTCCGGAAACGCGCTTGGCGTCGATCGCGACGACAATGCACTGGGCGCCGAACTTGTCCGCGCCCTCGGCGACGAACGCGCGGCGGTTCACGGCGGCGGTATTGATCGAGACCTTGTCGGCGCCGGCTTGAGCAGCCGGCGGATGTCGTCGACCGTGCGCACGCCGCCGCCGACGGTCAACGGCATGAAGCAGCGCTCCGCCGTCCGCTCGACGATGTCGAAGATCGTCTCGCGGTTGTCCGAGCTTGCGGTGATGTCGAGAAAGCAAAGCTCGTCGGCGCCGGCTGCGTCATAGGCGGCGGCGGCCTCGACGGGATCGCCGGCGTCGATCAGGTCGACGAAGTTGATGCCCTTGACGACGCGGCCGTCCTTGACATCGAGGCAGGGGATGATGCGGATTTTGAGCATGGTATCGATGAAGTCCGTGAGATCCGCCTGCAAATCCCCCTCCCCCTTGTGGGGAGGGGTAAGGGGTGGGGGGAATCCCGACCGCCAATGTTCTGCGATCCCCCCTCCTAACCTCCCCCACATTCGCGCCTTCGGCGCTGGGGGGAGGAACCTTTTCGGTATTCCGGGCCGCGCATCAATGCAACTTGTCGGGCGGCGTCTTGTCGTTGCGCTCGCCGCGCATGGCGTCGGCGTCATCGCCATCCTCGTCGGCATCGGTGTCGCCGCCGGGTACCGCGTAGCCGCCGGTCAGCCAACGCGACAGATCGACGTCCGCGCAGCGCTTCGAGAGCAGAAGGGCCGCATCGCCGGATCAATCGGCTCGCCGCAGATCGAGCAGCGGCCTTTCTTGGAGCGCTTCGGTCATTCGGTGTCGCGTTCGCCTGCCTTGAGCCAGTTGAAGTGGAGCGGGAAGCCTTCGCCGGTCAGCAGCGCCGTCACCTCGGTGAGCGGCAATCCCACGACATTGGTGTACGAGCCGACGACCTTCTGGACGAAACATCCCGCGAGACCCTGGATCGCGTAGCCGCCTGCCTTGCCGCGCCATTCGCGCGAGGCGAGATAGCTCTGGATATCCTCGGTGGAGAGCCGCCGGAAGCGCACGCGCGTGTCGACGATCTTGATCCGAACGCGATCGTCGGGGGCGATCAGGCAAACGCCGGTGAGGACGCGGTGGGCGCGCCCCGAGAGCAGTTTCAGGCAGGCGAGCGCCTCCTCGATATCCTTCGGCTTGACCAGGATGCGGCGTCCGACCGCGACGACGGTGTCGGCGGCGAGGACATAGGCGTCGGCGAGATCGGTGTCGTTGGCGATCAGGTCGCGGGCGGCCTCCGCCTTGGCGCGGGAGAGGCGCGTCACCAGCGTGCGCGGCATCTCGCCCTTGCGCGGGGATTCATCGATCGAGGCGGGGCGCAGGGCATCGGGCTCGATCCCGACCTGGGAGAGCAGCATCAGCCGGCGCGGACTGCCGCTCGCGAGCACCAGGCGCGGGCGGAGATCGGCGCGGCGCCCGACCGGCTTGTTGCGCGCGCGCAGGTGCCGCAACGTCTCGCGCGCCGGCACCGCTGCGCTGGCGAACCTGGAGAACAGCCCTGAGCGTGTCGTCGTCATCGGTGCACTTTTTGTTGGCCGTCGGCTGCTGGAAAGAATTTCTTCGCCCTCGTCGTCATGCCATGCCGGCGTGCGGCGCGTCCCCGACACCATGGCCACGGCCGGTTGGCGAAATCAAGCCGGCCGGCGGCACGCGCGGCCAGGACGCTCGATATCACCGCCCCGAAATGCGCGTCAGAAAGCGGCTCCAGCTCCGCGGTTCTGCGGCGACATGGTCAGGCAGCGCATAGACGGATCGCGCGACCTCGCGATCGAGCCGCCAGGTGGTGCCGTCGACCTCGTGGCCGCGTGCGACGCTCATGGTGCGCATCCGGCCGTTGGCGGCGAAGGACAGTTTCGACAGGATGCGGGCGGAGGCGGGGTTGTCGACGAAGTTCGCCGAGGTCAGCGTCGTCAGCCGGCCGTCGGTGAAGGCGTAGCGGACGACGGCGCGCGCCGCTTCGGTGGCAAGCCCCTCGCCCCAGTACGGCTGGCCAAGCCAGAAGCCCAGTTCGCCGACGCGCTGGCGATGGCAGAAATAACCGACGCCGCCGATCAGGTCGTCGTCGCGCTCGATCGCGAATCGCACTTCGCCGCGCGCCTGTCGCAGCCAGCGCCGGCACTGCCAGACGTGCAGTGGATGGGGGATGTCACTGGTCATGCGGGCGACGGCGGGGTCGCCAGCGAGCGCGACGAAGTCGCCCGCGTCGCCGAGGCGGAAGGGCCGAAGCGTCAAGCGGTCGGTCTGGAGCACGGGCGTGATTGCCATCGCCGGGCCGCTTCGATCGACTAGAGTGTCCGCATCCCTTGGGACGGCACCCGACCACGTGAGCCGGGCATCGACATCATTCCGCGGCTTCGGCCTTCTCCGGCCGCACCGAGATATACGTGCGCTCGTTGCGCTTGGTCGCGAACTCGACCGTGCCGTTGACGGTCGCAAAGATGGTGTGGTCGGTGCCCATGCCGACGCCGGTGCCGGGGTGCCACTTGGTGCCGCGCTGACGGCAGAGGATGTTGCCTGCAGACGACGTGTTCGCCGCCGAACCTCTTGACGCCGAGCCGCCGGCCGGCGGTATCGCGGCCGTTGCGGGACGAGCCGCCTGCCTTTTTCTGTGCCATGACGTTGTCTCCTCGATGTCCTGTATGCGCTTGCGTCCGACGCTCCACCCGCTCGGGGCGGAGGCGGTCAGCTCATGCGCCGATGATTTCGGTGATCTTGACGGTCGTCAGTTCCTGGCGGTGGCCGCGCTTGCGCCGCGAATTCTTGCGCCGGCGCTTCTTGAAAGCGATGACCTTGGGGCCGCGACCCTGTTCGACGACCTCGCCCTTGACCAGGGCGCCGGAAACCAGCGGCGCGCCGATCTTGACGCTGGCACCCTCGCCGCCGACCATCAGCACTTCGCCGAATTCCACCTTGGCGCCGGCATCGCCCGCGATCTTCTCGATGACCACGATGTCATCGGCCGCCACGCGATACTGCTTGCCGCCGGTCTTGATGACTGCGTACATCTTTGACTTCCTTATGTTATCCGCGTTCTTCGGCGGATCCGGGAGAGCCCGGATCGCTTCTGACGCCCAGCGTGCGTCCCGGCGGGGACGTGCGGGCAAGCCTCGAACAGCGCATGAGCACGGCGGCCGGACGGCCCCGCGCGAAGCCTGTCTTATGTTGGAGGGCGCGCCGGCTGTCAATTGAAACGTCAGGGCCGGCATGGTGCCGAGGTCACAGTTGCCGGCGGTAGTAAAGGTGGCCCGTATTTTCGGCAACCTGGTCGTAGAGCCGCCGGGCCGTGGCATTCGTCTCGTGCGTCAGCCAGTAGACGCGGGGGCTGCCGACCCGGCGCGCCTCGTCGTAGACGGCCTGAATGAGGGCGCGCCCGACCCCTTTGCCGCGCGCGTCGGCACTCGTGAAGAGGTCGTTCAGGTAGCAGACGAGACCGATGGTCGTCGTCGTGCGGTGATAGAGATAGTGGACCAGCCCGAGCAGGCGGCCGTCCTGCTCCGCGACAAGGGCGTGCACGGGCTCGCCGTCGTCGAAGAAGCGCTGCCAGGTGACGCGCGTATTCTCGGGCGGCAACGCCGTCGGCCCAGAGCGCTCGTAGAAGGCGTTGTAGCCGTCCCACAGCGGCAACCACCGCTCGAAGTCGTCCGGCCGCACGGCGCGGATGATCAGCTCAGCCATTGGCGGCCTCGTGATGGCACAGGGGTGGTTCGGGCCGGCGCGGCGCCTCAGCGCGTCGGTACGGGATGCTCGCCGCGATAGTCGTAGAAGCCGCGCTGGGTCTTGCGGCCGAGCCAGCCGGCTTCGACGTACTTCACCAGCAGCGGACAGGGGCGGTATTTGGTGTCGGCGAGCCCCTCGTAAAGGACCTGCATGACCGACAGGCAGGTATCGAGGCCGATGAAGTCGGCGAGCTCGAGTGGACCCATCGGATGGTTGGCGCCGAGCCGCATCGCCTTGTCGATCGCTTCGACGCCGCCGACGCCCTCATAGAGCGTATAGACGGCTTCGTTGATCATCGGCAGCAGGATGCGGTTGACGATGAAGGCGGGGAAATCCTCCGACACCGCGATCGTCTTGCCGAGGCTTTCGACGAACTGGCGCGTGTGGGAGAAGGTCTCGTCCTCGGTCGCGATGCCGCGGATCAGCTCGACGAGCTGCATCACCGGCACCGGGTTCATGAAGTGCATCCCGATGAACCGCTCGGGACGATCGGTCGATGCGCCGAGCCGCGTGATCGAGATCGAGGACGTATTGCTCGCGAGCATCGCGTCCTTCTTGATGTGCGGACACAGCTCGATGAAGATCTTGCGCTTGACGCTCTCGTCCTCGACCGCCGCCTCGACGATCAGGTCGGCATCGCCGAGATCGGCAAAGGTCGGCGCAAAGCCGATCCGCTTGAGCGCCGCGTTCATGTCGGTTTCGGTGATGAGGCCGCGGCCGACCTGCCGGGTCATGTTGCGCTCGATCGTACCGAGTGCCTTGTCGATCGCCTCTTTCTTCCGGTCGTTGAGAACGACGTTGTAGCCGGCCAGGGCGACGACATGGGCGATGCCGTTGCCCATCTGGCCGGCCCCGATGATGCCGACCTTCTTGATGAAGTTGACGGGCGGCGCGGCGCTGGTCTTCTTGACTTTTACTGCGGTGTCCATGTCGCCCGTTCCTTAGGGTGTGTTGGGATCAGCGGCCGATCTTCGCCAAGCTCGGCCTCGAGTTCGGGCAGAGCCGTGAAGAGGTCCGCAACCAGGCCGTAGTCGGCGACCTGGAAAATCGGCGCCTCCGCGTCCTTGTTGATCGCAACGATGACTTTGCTGTCCTTCATGCCGGCGAGATGCTGGATCGCGCCGGAGATGCCGACCGCGACATACAGCTCGGGCGCGACGACCTTGCCGGTCTGGCCGACCTGGAAATCGTTCGGCACGAAACCGGCGTCGACCGCGGCGCGTGAGGCGCCCATCGCCGCGCCGAGCTTGTCGGCAACCGGCTCGATGTATTTCTTGAAGTTCTCGCCGGACTGCATCCCGCGCCCGCCGGATATGATGATCCGGGCCGAAGTGAGCTCGGGGCGATCGGACTTGGAAAGCTCGGCCTTTTCGAACGTGGAGATGCCGGCCGCAGCGGGCGCGGAGATCTTTTCGATCGGCGCCGAACCGCTGCTCCCCACCGCCTGGAACGAGGCCGTGCGCACGGTGATGACCTTCTTCGGGTCGGCCGACTGCACAGTCTGGATGGCGTTGCCGGCATAGATCGGCCGCTCGAACGTGTCGGGCGAGACGACCTTGATGATCTCGGAAATCTGCGCGACGTCGAGTGCGGCGGCGACGCGGGGCAGCACGTTCTTGCCCGACGCCGTCGCCGACGCGAGGATCGCGTCGTAGCTGCCGGCGAGCCCAACGATCAGCGGCGCGAGTTCCTCGGCGAGCTGGTTCGCCAGATGCGGGGCATCGGCGACGAGCACCTTCGTTGCGCCATCGAGCTTGGCGGCGGCTTCCGCGGCAGCGCCGCACCCGGCACCTGCTACAAGCACATGCACACCGCCGCCGATCGCCGTGGCGGCGGCCATGGCTTTCGCGGTCGACCCGCCGAGCGCGGTATTGTTGTGGTCGGCAACAAGCAGAACAGTCATCAGAGTACCCCCGCCTCGTCCCTGAGTTTGGCGACCAGCTCGGCCGCGCTGCCGACCTTGACGCCGGCCTTGCGGCCCGGCGGCTCCGTCGTCTTGAGCACTTTGATGCGGGGCGCGATGTCGACGCCGAGATCCGCCGGCTTCTTGACGTCGAGCGGCTTCTTCTTGGCCTTCATGATGTTCGGGAGCGAAGCGTAGCGCGGCTCGTTCAAGCGCAGATCCGTCGTCACGATCGCCGGCATGTTGAGCTTGATCGTCTCGAGGCCGCCGTCGACCTCGCGGGTCACCATGATCGAGCTGCCGTCGATCGCGATCTTCGAGGCGAACGTGCCTTGCGGCCAGCCGAGCAATGCGGCGAGCATCTGGCCGGTCTGGTTGCTGTCGTCGTCGATCGCCTGCTTGCCGAGAATGACGAGGCCGGGGTTTTCGGCAGCGACGACGGCCTTCAGCAGCTTGGCGACGGCGAGCGGCTCGATTGTCTCGTCGCCGGTCTCGACGAGGAGGCCGCGGTCGGCGCCCATGGCGAGCGCGGTGCGGATCGTCTCCTGTGCCTTCGCTGGTCCGATCGAGACGGCGACGATCTCGGTGACGACGCCTTTTTCCTTCAGGCGAATGGCTTCCTCGATAGCGATCTCGTCGAACGGATTCATCGACATCTTGACGTTGGCAAGCTCGACGCCCGAGCCGTCGGATTTGACCCTGATTTTGACGTTGAAGTCGACGACCCGCTTAACGGGCACCAGCACTTTCATAGAATAGGCGCTCCCCAGACCTTGGAAATTCGGCTCCAAAAGTACGGCAATGCGCTTGCTGCGCGCCAGTGGTGGCCGCGCTGAGCCGGACGCGCGATTGCTGCAGTGCGGGTCGATCAATGCCGCGCAGTCTGGACCCGCGCTCATGCCTCGATCGCGATTTCTCGCAGATGCGAAATAAGCCTAGGCGGTGTTATTTTGCAAGTCAATCGTGTGACAATTTGTGATCGGCGTGATTTTGGCGCAGCGGTATGCGCGCCCGGGGCAGCGGCAGGGCACGCCGTTGCTTTGGTCCGGGGAAGCCGCCTAATCTCACATCGAATTTGGTGCCTGGACGGCTTCCGGCCACCGCTGCGATCTTTTCCGCGCGAGGAGCACGACATGGCCGCTAAATCGCCGGCTGCCGGTCCGGCAGGCGAGCCATTGCCCGGGGCGACGGCCGACGCGTCCAGTGGTGCGCTTGCCGACGTGGTGGTCCTCGACCTGACGCAGATGCTGGCGGGTCCGTTCGCGACCATGATGCTGGCCGACCAGGGCGCGCGGGTCATCAAGGTCGAGCCGCCGGGCGGCGATACAACGCGGCTGTTCGGCCCTTTCATGGCCGGTCAGACCGGTGTGCCGGAGGGCGGCTACGGCGGCTACTTCGGGTCGACCAACCGCAACAAGCGCTCGATCGTCATCGATCTGAAATCCGACGCTGGGCGCGAGACGCTGAAGCGGCTGGTCGCCAAAGTCGATATTCTCGTCGAGAATTTTCGGGCCGGCGTGATGGAGCGGCTCGGGCTCGGCTACGAGACGCTGATCGAGATCAACCCGCGCCTCGTCTACGGCACCATCCGCGGCTTCGGCGATCCGCGTTCGGGGCGCAGCCCCTACGCGTCGTGGCCGGCCTACGATATCGTCGCGCAGGCGATGGGCGGCATCATCGCCATCACCTCTCCCGTACCCGGTGGGCCGCCGACCAAAATAGGTCCCGGCGTCGGCGACCTCATCCCGGCAATGCAATGCGCGTTCGGCATCCTCGCGGCGCTGCATCGGGCGCGCGCCACGGGTCGCGGCCAGTTCGTCGACGTCGCCATGGTCGATGGCGTGCTCGCCGCCTGCGAGCGGCCGGTGTTCCAGTATTCCTACGACGGCCGCGCGCCGGGGCCCGAGGGCAACAGCCATCCATTGCTGTGCCCTTATGGATTGTTTCCGGCGAAAGACGGCTGGGTTGCCATCGGCTGTCCGCACGACGAGTTCTGGCGACTGCTCGTGCGCACGATCGGCCGGCCGGAGCTGGCGGAAGACCCGCGCTATACGCTGACGCGCGATCGCCTCGATCGCCGCGATGAGGTGGAGGGGCTGGTGACCGCTTGGACATCGGCGCGCACGAAAGCGGAGATCACCGAGGTGCTGGGCGGCAAGATCCCGTTCGGACCGGTGCGCGGCCTCGATGAGATTTTTGATGACCCGCACACGCAGGCGCGCGGGATGCTCGCCGAGGTCGAGCTGCCGGGCATCACGGATCGGATGGTGCAGGTCGCGAATACGGCGGTGAAACTGTCGGAGACGCCGGGCGGAGTGCGCACCCGGGCGCCGCTGACCGGCGAGCATACCGCAAGCGTGCTCGCCGAATTCGGATTCGACGCCGCCGAGATCGCGCGCCTCAAGGCGGAACACGTGGTGATCTGATCGAGGCGGCCGCCAACGCGATGCTGGCTTATCTCACCGGCACGAACAGCGGCGGACCGGGGAACCGCTCGGGCTGGCCGTACCGGCGCGCCGGCTCGGCATAGCTGACGCGGATCGGGCGCACGGCGCCAGCCGGTACATAGGTCACGACTTTCGAGGGGGCAACCGCCTTGGGCACCGCAACCTGGCGCGGCTTCGACGGACGCCGCGCCGACTTCGTGGCTCGCGGCGCATGATAGCGCACGATCTTGCACCGTCCGGAAAAGACGGCATGGCGGACCCGAGCCTGGAAGACCCGCGGTCTCACCTGCTCACGTGCCGATGCAAGCTGCACCAGAGTGCTGTCGCTGCGGCACGAATACTCGACGAGAAACCGCGCGGTGTTCGCGGTCGCTGCTGAAGCCGGTGCTGCCGAAAACGTCACGCCGGCGAGAACCGTTACCAGGCCCAATGCGCGCATGGAAACCTCTCCTCTACCCCCGGATAGTGCCCGGACCGATCGGTATCGCTAGCAATCTGCGATTCGCAGTGAAGTATGAAAGCCTGTTCAGCGGGCATTTTGGTGGCCGACGCGTGGACTGTCGACACGACAATAGAACCGTCGGCCGGCAACCTCAAGACTGGACTATAAACTAGGTTCAAGTCCGGGCCCGGGGATGGGCAGCGTCGTAAACCCTGAGCATCCGGTCGCGGTCGACCTCGGTGTAGACCTGGGTGGTCGAGAGCGACGCGTGGCCGAGCAATTCCTGGATCTGGCGCAGGTCGGCGCCCGACGAGAGCAGATGGGTCGCAAAGGAGTGGCGGAGCGCGTGCGGCGTCGCCGTCTCGGGGAGACCCAGAGCGCCGCGCAGACGCTCCATCAGCAGTTGGATGATGCGCGGCGACAGCGGGCCGCCTTTGGCGCCGCGGAAGATCGGCTCGCCGCGCTCCAGCGGGAAGGGGCACAGTGCGAGATAGCGCGCAACCGCGGCCTGGATCGCGGGCAGGATCGGGACCAGGCGTTCCTTGCCGCCCTTGCCCGTGATGCGGAGCACGTCGCGGCCGGGCGTTGGCGCGTCTTCAAGCGGCAAGCCCAGCGCCTCGGAAATGCGCAAGCCCGCACCATAGAGCAGCAGCAGCACGGCGGTATCGCGGGAGCGGATCCAGTCGACGTCGGTGGCGCTGTCCTCGGCGACGACATCGATGGCCTTGGCAATGGTCAGGGGTTTGGGCAGGCCGCGCGGCACGCGGGGTGTGCTCACCTTGAGGATCGCATGGTTCTTCAGTGTCGCGCTCGCCTCCAGCCAGCGGAAGAACTGGCGGAACGACGACATCGAGCGCGCCAGCGACCGGTTCTCGACCCCGGCGCGGCGGCGGTGTGCGAGGAAGGCGCGGATGGCTGCGGGCATCGATGCGGCGCACGTCGCCGAGGCAGGGGCTGTGGCCGAGGCGATGGGCGAGCCAGTCGCAGAGCTGGCGCCAGTCGCGTTCGTAGGCGTCGATGGTGCGCGGGCTGGCGTTGCGCTCGTGCGCGAGGTGGTCGCGCCAGCCGGCGAGGGCCGCGTCGAGGTCGCCGGAGAGGGGCAGCTCACCGCTCTCGTGCATGGGTTCAGTCGCTCCGTCGAGGCGCGTTGCGTGTCGTTGCACTCCAGCGCTCGGCTGGTTCGGTTAAGAAAGGGTTAACATGCACAATGTTGGGGCTTGGGCGGCGTAAATGCGTCAATACCTCACCCTGCGATTTCATCTGTGGGTTTAGCTCCCCAGGCCGACCTTGGCCCTTGGGGCGACTGTCGAATCAGCTCAGCTGCCAAACGGTTGCGTCTGGCCAATTGGTCAACGTCGTCGGCGAGAGGGGCGCGTCATGGACACTTTTTATGCACTGGCAATCTGCTTCGTCTTTATTTTCGCTGCGATCTTGCCCGGATGGATCGCTAGCCAGTATGAGCACAAACATCATATTGCCATCTGGGTAGCCACGTTGGCGATCCTAGCGCACACACTGTTCTATGTTTTCGATCTGGTGTCGACGAGCAGCCTTATCGTTCAGATCAAAGCGCAAGATCGGCTGTGGTGGTCGATGGTGGCTTGGATTGGTTCGCTGGTCTGGGCATGCACTTCAATCAAGGCTTCTAAGCTATCCGGTCACCAGAAGGCCTCTAAGCTATCTGGTCACCAAGTTGTGTCGATTTCCGACAAACGGATGATTGAAGAGAACAATGCCCGCTGGGCGGAAATCCATTTTCCAAAACGGTAGTACGACGCAATAGCGGCATCGATCGCGTCCGACACCTCGAGCGCGACACGGTTTGCAAGGTACACGTTGCACGCTCGGTCGCGGCGGCAAAGGCAGTAGCGGGAAGAGCCCCGTCCCGCGCCAAAGCATGGACGACGCGTGTACGGTTGCGGCATGGTCCGCTGACGCGTGGCAATGAGCGGGCGGGGGACCGGTGGTACAGCAGCACGTTTGCGACGTCCTCGTCGTCGGATCGGGGGCGGGTGGGTTTTCGGCGGCGATCACGGCGCGGCATCACGGTCTCGATGTCCTGATGGTCGAGAAGGAGCCGCTGTTCGGCGGCACGACCTGCTATTCGGCGGGCGTGATCTGGATTCCAGGCAGCGGGCAGGCCAAGGCCGCCGGTATCGATGACCCACCCGGCGAGGCGCTGAAGTATCTCGAGAGCATCGCCGGCAACCGTCTGGACCGCGACCGCGCCACGGCTTTCCTCGAGGCCGGGCCTGAGATGCTGAAGTTCATCGAAGCCCACACGGATGTGCGCTACGTGCTGGTGCCGTCGTGGGCCGACTACGAGCCGGAATTGCCGGGTGGCTCGAATGGCGGGCGCTCGCTGGCGCCGGAGCCGTTCGATGGCCGTCGCCTCGGCGCGCGCTTCGATCAGCTCCGCCCGCCGCTCGCCTCGATGATGCTGCTCGGCGGCATGATGGTCGGGCGCACCGACCTGCCGCATCTTTTCAACATGCTGCGCGTGCCGAAATCGGCATGGCACGCGGCGCGCATGTTCGCCCGCTACGGCCGTGATCGGCTGCGCTGGAATCGCGGCACGCGCCTCGCCAACGGCAATGCGCTGATCGCGGGGCTCGCACTGGCGGCACAGGAGAAGGGTATTCCGCTGTGGCTCAAGTCGCCGGTGGTGCGCCTGGTCGTCGAGGGCGGTCGTGTGACGGGTGCGATCGTCAGCAAGGACGGCGGCGAGGTCCACGTCATGGCGCGGCGCGGCGTGGTGCTGGCATCGGGCGGGTTTGCCGGCGACACGGCGCTGAAGGCGCGACTCTACGGCCATGTCGCCGCCGGTCGCGAGCATCAGTCGCTGCCGCCTGCGACCAACACCGGCGACGGCATCCGAATTGCGATCGGCTCGGGTGCCGGCTTCCAGGACGACGTGCATCATGCGGCGGCATGGACGCCGGTCTCGTTTGTGCCGCAGCCGGACGGCTCGCGCCTGCCGTATCCGCATTTCCTCGACCGCGGCAAACCCGGCTACATCAGCGTCGACCGGCGCGGGCGGCGCTTCGTCAACGAAGCGAAATCCTATCACGTGTACGTGCCGGCGATGATCGAGGCCTGCCGGGGCGACGCGCGGACCGAGTGCTGGAAATTTGCGATCACGCGGCCATCCGGCGCTGGGGGCTCGGCGCCGGCGCCGCCGCGACCGGGACGGCTGAAACCCTATCATCGCGTCCGGCTACATCGTAACGCGGCGACACCCCGGAGGATCTCGCGAACAGGATCGGCATCGATCCCAAGGGCCTCGCGGAGACGATCCGAGCCTACAACAAGGTGCGCGGCGCGGCGAGGACCCCGAGTTCGGGCGCGGCACCGATGCCTACCAGCGTTTCAACGGGGCGCCCGGACATGCGCCCAATCCGTGCGTGGCGCCGCTCGACCAGGGGCCCTACTACGCGGTGCGCCTGGTGCCGGGCGATATCGGCACGTTTGCGGGCCTCAAGACCGATGGCTCGGCGCGGGTGCTCGACACGACAGGCGGCGTGATCGAGGGGCTCTATGCGGCCGGGAACGACATGGCGAGCGTCATGGGCGGCACCTATCCGGGCGCCGGCATCACCATCGGGCCCGGCGCTGACCTTCGGCTATATCGCCGGCCGCCACCTCGCGAAAACGGGCTGAGTGGCCGGCGACCGCGCCCGAGCTATTGCCTTGCCCGAACCATCCTCAACACGTATGTTGCGCCGCGATATGCCGAAATTTCGCCCTGTCCGTGTGTCAGGCAGGGCGCAGTGTCCCTTTTGCCGCCACGATCAGGCGCGCCACTCACCTGGTTTGACTGAATGCCTGCCTCTGCAACCTCTCCCGCCATCGACATGGCTCGTTTCGGACGCCTCCACGGCGTCGCCGACGGCGCGCGCGTGGTCGTTGCGATGTCGGGGGGCGTCGACAGCTCGGTCGCGGCGGGTCTCGTCAAGGCCGCCGGCTATGACGCGGTCGGCATCACGCTCCAGCTCTACGACCACGGCGCTGCGACGGGCCGCAAGGGCGCGTGCTGCGCCGGCCAGGACATCCACGACGCCCGCCGGGTCGCCGAGCACATCGGTATTCCCCATTACGTGCTCGACTACGAGGCGCGCTTTCGCGAGGCCGTGATCGCGCCGTTTGCCGCGAGCTACCTTGCCGGCGAGACGCCGATCCCCTGCGTCTCCTGCAACCAGAGCATCAAATTTTCCGGGCCTTCTCGATACCGCGCGCGAAATCGGCGGCGCCGCGCTGGTCACCGGCCACTACGTCGACCGCCGGGTCGCCGACGGCCGCGCCGCGCTCTACCGGCCGCGCGACGAGAGCCGCGACCAGAGCTATTTCCTCTTCGCCACCACCCGCGATGAGTTGGATTTTCTGCGCTTTCCGCTGGGTGCGCTCCATAAGAGCGAGGTCCGCGATGTCGCCCGCCTGCTCGATCTGCCGGTCGCCGAAAAGGCCGACAGCCAGGACATCTGCTTCGTGCCACAGGGCCGCTACAGCGACCTGATCGAACGCCTGCGGCCGGATGCCATCGCACCCGGCAACATCGTCCACGTCGACGGGCGCGTGCTGGGGCGGCACGAGGGGATCGTCGGCTACACGGTCGGGCAGCGCCGCGGGCTCGGCGTCACCGGCCGCGAGCCGCTCTACGTGGTGCGACTGAATGCCGAGCGGGCAGAGGTGGTCGTCGGCCCGCGAGACAGCTTGCGCGTACGCACGATTATGCTTAAAGACGTTAATTGGCTCGGCGACGAGCGAGGAACTGATGGGGATGGCGCGCCCGAGCGGGTGCGCGTTCGCGTGCGTTCCTCCCAGGAGCCACAGGCTGCTCTGATCTCCCTCAACGGGAGAACTGCGACGGTTGCGTTGGACGACGGAGAGTTCGGGGTGGCTCCAGGTCAGGCGTGCGTCTTCTATTCCTGCGAAGCCGAGGCGCGCGTGCTCGGCGGCGGATGGATCGTCGCGACGTCACCCCACGATAGTGAAACGGAGCGAGCGGCAGCGGCAGGTCATTTTGACGGGTCCCGGTCGGTTCGTGTGGCAGCAGACGGCGGGCTGGGCAGGGGTGCGCCTGTCCGTTCGTCGGCTAGGTAGAACGGGGCCGGTCAAGGACTTCGGTCCGGCGATCATGGCATGACTTGCGAGGAATGACGTCGATGTTGCGTTCTGATGACCGGCACGAGGCGGGGCGGATGCAGAATGGGTCGATGGGCCGATCGGTTGCGGTCCAGATGGACGAGGCGTCGATCAAGAGCGCCTATCGGCGCTGGGCGCCGGTGTATGACAACACGTTCGGTCGGTTCACCACCGAGGGGCGGCGTCACGCCGTCGAGATCATCAATCAGCGCAACGGCCGCGTGCTGGAAGTCGGCGTCGGCACGGGGTTGTCGCTGCCGGAGTATCGCCGCGAGCTCGAGATCGTCGGCATCGACCTGTCGCCCGAGATGCTCGAGCGCGCGCAGGAGAAAGTCGACGAGGAGGGCCTCGGCAACGTCACCGGCCTCCACGAGATGGATGCGAGCGAGCTGACGTTCCCGACCGCGTCGTTCGATACGGTCGTCGCCATGTACGTCATGACCGTCGTGCCGGAGCCGGAAAAGGTCATGCGCGAGCTGGCGCGGGTCTGCAAGGTCGGCGGCGAGGTCATCCTGGTCAATCATTTCAGCCAGGAAGAGGGCGTGCGCGGCTGGGTCGAGCGCCGCATGGCGCCGTTCGCCGACAAGCTCGGCTGGCGTCCGGTGTTCGACTTGGACCGCGTGATGGTCTGCGACAATCTGCAGGTCGTCGGCCGCCGGGCGCTGCGCCCGTGGGGCCTGTTCACGATGCTGCGGTTCGAGAAGATCCGCGAAGCCGTGGCGCAGGCCGAAGCCGCGGAGTAATTGCGACGCATTCAGTGAGTAAGCTATGCCCGCCCGGGCTGCGGCGCGGGCGTTGCTTCTATTGACATTGCCAAGGCGACGTCCCTATACGGACGCCGATGGCGGGATAGCTCAGGTGGTTAGAGCGAAGGTCTCATAATCCTTAGGTCGGCGGTTCAAGTCCGCCTCCCGCTACCATCATCACAGGACACAGTTTGCCGCAGGGAGTGCGCTGATGCTCACGGTCCTCGAACTGCTCCTCAACTCATTCTCGTCCTGATGATCCCGGTCACCCTCTACGTGATGGTACGCGGTGTGCCGCCGCCTGAAAGCCGCCTCTCGAAATATTATAGGGCCGAGCGCTACCTCTTCCCGGTCTCCAATCTGTTTGTGATCCTGCTCGGGCTTGTCGCCCTGTGCGGCTCGGCGTTCACTTCGGGGTCGATCGGCGCGGCAACGAACGATCGCCTTCAGCCGATCATCCACGTTCCGTTCTTTTTATTCCTTCTCGCCGTGCTGTTTCTCTGGTTCAGGGCGTACCGCACGGTCCAGCGGCAGGGGACGAACGTCTGAGCGTCGCCTCTGAGGACGACAGCCGCTCGGCGCGCATCATTGCCGGCGACTACAACCCGGTGCGTCGAATCATGTTATACACAGCTCATACGCGTCTCGACCGGTCCCCCCCATCTCACCCGGTCTTGGTATACGACTGCATAAAAACAGTCGACACGATTGCAAAGCTAGCTTCAATCGGCACCCGCCAGCTCACCACTGGCGGGTGTTGTCGTTTAGTGCGGCCGCCTTCATATTGATCCCGCCTCCTGATAGACGATGATGGCGTCGGCAGCGGTGTCGGCGGGGGAGTATCATGGACAAGATCAACCAGCGCATCGCCGCCGAGCTGAGCGTCGGCGTGGAGCAGGTCACCGCCGCCGTCGGGCTGCTGGGCGAGGGCGCGAGCGTTCCGTTCATCGCGCGCTACCGCAAGGAGCGCACCGGCGGGCTCGACGACACGCAACTGCGCAAGCTGGAAGAACGGCTCGGCTATCTGCGTGAGCTGGAGGACCGCCGCGCCGCGGTCGTCAAGAGCATCGGCGAGCAGGACAAGATGACGCCGGCGCTGCTGTCGTCGCTCATGGGCGCGGCAACCAAGGTCGAACTCGAAGACCTCTACGCACCGTACAAACAGAAGCGGCGCACTAAGGCGCAGATCGCGCGCGAGGCCGGGCTCGAGCCGCTGCTCGACGCGCTGCTCGCCAATCCGTCGCTGGTGCCGGAGCAGGCCGCGGCCGCTTACGTCGACGCCGCGAAAGGCGTGGCTGACACCAAGGCGGCGCTGGACGGCGCCCGCGCCATCCTGATCGAGCGTGCCGGCGAGCACGCGCAGCTCGTTGGCTCGTTGCGCGAGTGGCTGTGGGATGCGGGGCTCGTGTCCTCGGCCGTGATCAAGGGCAAGGAAGCCGCCGGCGCCAAGTTCTCCGACTATTTCGACTTCAGCCAGAAGATCAAGGATCTGCCGTCGCACCGCGCGCTCGCCCTGCTGCGCGGACGCAACGAGGACATTCTCGATCTGACGCTCGACCTGCCGCCGGCCGCACCCGGCGCGCCGCATCCCGCCGAAGGGCGCATCCGCACGATGCTCGGGATCATCGACAAGGGCCGCCCGGCTGACAAATGGCTCGGCGACGGCATGCGTCTCGCGTGGCGCGGACGGATCGCGGTGTCGTTGACGATCGATCTGATGACGCGCCTCAAGGATCGCGCCGACGGCGAAGCCATCACCGTGTTCTCGCGCAACCTCAAGGATCTGCTGCTCGCCGCACCCGCCGGGCCGCGCGCGACCATGGGGCTCGACCCCGGCATCCGCACCGGCGTCAAGGTCGCGGTGGTCGACGCGACGGGCAAGGTACTGGATACCGCGACCGTCTATCCCCACGAGCCGCGCCGTGATTGGCAGGGATCGCTCGCGACGCTCGGAGCGCTGGCGATCAAGCACAAAGTGCAGATCATCGCGATCGGCAACGGCACGGCGGGCCGCGAGACCGACAAGCTCGCCGCCGACCTCATCGAGAAAATTCCCGGCGCCAAGCCGATGAAGGTGATGGTGTCGGAAGCGGGCGCGTCAGTCTATTCGGCGTCGGAGCTGGCGGCGTTGGAATTTCCCGATCTCGACGTGTCGCTGCGCGGCGCGGTGTCGATCGCGCGCCGTCTTCAGGATCCGCTCGCCGAACTGGTCAAGATCGATCCCAAGGCGATCGGCGTCGGCCAGTACCAGCACGACGTCGATCAGGCGGGGCTCGCGCGTTCGCTCGACGCGGTCGTCGAGGATTGCGTGAACTCGGTCGGCGTCGATCTCAACACGGCGTCGGCGCCGCTGCTCGCGCGCGTATCGGGCTTGAGCCGCACGCTCGCCGACAACATCGTCACGTTCCGCGACGCGTCCGGCGCATTCAAGTCGCGCGCCGCGTTGAAGAAGGTGCCGCGTCTCGGCCCCAAAGCCTTCGAGCAGGCGGCGGGCTTCCTGCGCATCATGGACGCCAAGAACCCGCTCGATGGCTCCGCCGTCCATCCCGAGGCGTATGCGCTCGTCGAGCGGATCGCTGCCGCGACCGGCCGCTCGGTCAAGGCGATGATCGGTGACAAGGACTTCCTGCGCAAAGTTCGCCCCGCTGATTTTGCCGACGCCGACTTCGGCGTGCCGACGATCATCGATATCGTTGCCGAGCTGGAAAAGCCCGGTCGCGACCCGCGCCCCGAGTTCAAGACCGCGACGTTCCAGGACGGCGTCGAAAAGCTCGACGACCTCAAGCCAGGCATGAAACTCGAGGGCGTCGTCACCAACGTCACCAACTTCGGCGCCTTCGTCGACGTCGGCGTGCACCAGGACGGCCTCGTCCACATCTCCGAGCTGTCGGACCGCTTCGTCAAGGATCCGCACGAGGTGGTGAAGGCCGGCGATATCGTCCACGTGCGCGTCAAGGAAGTGGATGTGGCGAGGAAGCGCATCGCACTGACGATGAAGTCGGGCGCCATCGATGCGGGCGCTGGCGCCACGTCGGGGGCTCGTAGCGCGCCTACTCAAGCGCGGCCACAGTCATCAGCGTCGTCGGGCGCAAAAAGCGCGCCGGAGGCTGGCGAAAGTGCGCTCGCCGCAGCCCTGCGCCGGGCGCAGGAACGGCGCTGAAGGCAAGCGCGGACACCTTTTGCCCAATTGGACCCTAATGTAGCCCAATTGATCGGCGACCTTCGTGGCGATTCCTGGCTGAGCGTTCCGGTTTTCAGCACGACGGAGATTGATCGGCATGCCCGAGCCGCATTTCACGACGCTGGACGACGACCTCCCGCGCACCTTCCGGCGCGAGCGAGAGGCGCGCGAACGCCAGGCCCTTGAGCGCGACGCGCAAGAGCGCGATGCGCCGGCGGCGCTACGCAAGCCCGCGGCGGCGGCTCACCGCGCGGCGCCCGATCCTGTCGCCGCCAACACGCTGCCGGGCGAAAGCGTGACTGTGACGCGCTTCGATGTGCCGTTCGGCCATCTCGCAAAGTTCTTCGTCAAGGCGGTGTTTGCCGCACTGCCGGCGCTGCTGCTGCTGACGGTTGTGCTGTGGGGTGTCGGCGAAGTGCTGCAGCGCTACTTCCCCTGGCTGCTGAAGATGCGCATCCTCATACAGTTTCCGGGGTGATTGTGCCGCCGGCTGCCGGGAAGGGTTCTCCGCATTTTCAGTGGTGCGAGGCCGGCGGCGGTAGCACGCGCTCACGACGTGCGATTCAACACCCGTCCCGCCACAGCGTCAAGCTTTGCGACCAGCGCCGGATCGCGCGCGTCGGGGGCTGTGATGATCGCGGTCTCCAGCGCCCGGTCGGAGCCGAACGGACAGGGCGGATGCTCGCGCGGGAAGGTGCGCGCAAGTCGCGCCACGATGCGCTGGGCCTTCTCGACGTTCGCCCTCAGCACCTGGATGATCGCGGCGATGTCGACCTCGCGGTGGTCGTCGTGCCAGCAATCGAAATCCGTCACCATGGCGAGGGACGCGTAGCAGATCTCGGCTTCGCGGGCGAGCTTGGCCTCGGGCATGTTGGTCATGCCGATGACGTCGCAGCCCCACGCGCGATAGAGGTTGGATTCGGCGCGCGTCGAGAATTGCGGGCCCTCCATCGCGAGGTACGTGCCGCCGCGCGTGACGTCGACGCCTTCATCGCGTGCCGCCGTCTCGACCGCATCGCAAAGCGCCGGGCTCACCGGATCGGCAACCGAGACGTGGGCGACGCAGCCCGTGCCGAAGAACGATTTCTCGCGTGCGAACGTGCGGTCGATGAACTGGTCGACAAGCACGAAATGGCCGGGTGGATACAATTCCTTGAGCGAGCCGCAGGCCGAGATCGATACGAGATCGGTGACGCCTGAGCGCTTCAGGGCGTCGATGTTGGCGCGGTAGTTGATCTCCGACGGCGGGATGCGGTGGCCGCGACCGTGGCGCGGCATGAAACGGATCGGCAGGCTGTCGACTTCGGCGAACAGGATCGCGTCGGAGGGTTCGCCCCACGGGCTCGCAATCCGCTCCCAGCGCGGGTTCTCGAACACTGCGAGATCGTAGAGGCCGCTGCCGCCCATGAAACCCAGCACGGATTTCGCCATCGCCAATCCCCAACCCATCGAGTAACGCAAAGCGGCGGCCAATCGGCCGCCGCATGTGGTAGTCCTAGTGGCGTTGCGTCGCAATGCAACTGATCGTGCGCGCCGCCTACTTGCAGAGCGTCGCGAAGGCGCGGCACGTCTGGCCGAGACCGCCGGCCTTGCAGCTCACGCGGACCTTGCTGACCTTGTAGCCGGGTGCCGTGCCGATCTTCTGCCCGCCACCCATCCAACTCGCCCAGCTACCCCAGTCGGTCGCCTGGAGGACTGCTTCCCAGGCCTGGAACTTGGCGCCGTCGGCGGTCGAGTTCGTGCCTTCGCCGCCCTTGTTGACGCACTGGGCCGAGGCCGAGAAGGCCATGCCGAGCGACAGTGCCGCGGCCACAGCGGCAGCCGCAAATCCGTGACGAATGGTGCCCATATCTTTCCCCTGTCTGAGTGGCCGGGCCGCGTCTCCGCATTGCCGCCTATGCAGCCCGATTCGCGAACTATACGCCGCCCGAGCGCGCGGGGCAGGTGCAACCCGGCAACAGCGCACCGATTAGAGCGTGAACCCGCCGTCGACGAGGAACGCCTGCCCGGTTGTGAACGCGGCTTCGTCGCTGGCGAGGTAGATCGCGATCGACGCGATTTCTTCCGCCGTGCCGAGCCGTCCCATGGGTTGGCGGTCGACGAACATCTGGCGCACCTCGTCGGTGGATTTGCCGAGGACCTGCGCCTGCGCGCCGATCCGCGCGTCGAGCGACGGCGACTGCACAGTGCCCGGGCAGATCGCGTTGCAGCGGACGCCCTTGCGGATAAAATCCGCCGCGACCGATTTCGTGAGCCCGATGACGGCGGCTTTCGTCGCGCCATAGGCATAGCGGTTGATGACGCCGCGCGGCGCGCCGGCCGCCGACGCGATGTTGACGATCGACCCGCCGCCCTTCGCCAGCATCAACGGCAGGAACGCCGAGATCGTCCGGTGCATCGATTTGACGTTGAGGTCGAAGGAAAAGTCCCAGTCGCCCTCGGTGCACTCGAGGATGGAGCCCGCCGCAACGAACCCCGCCGCGTTGAACAGGATGTCGACCGCGCCGGTTTCCTTGGCCAGCGCGCTGACGGCCGCCGTGTCGCGCACGTCGAGACGATGGGTCACCGCGACGCCCTCGCGCTTCAGAGTTTCCAACGCCGCCATGTCAATGTCCGTGGCGATGACGCGGGCGCCCTCGCGCGCGAACGCGATGGCGGTCGCCCGCCCGATGCCGGCGCCGGAAGCGGTGCAGAAGGCCGTCTTGCCACTCAAGCGCCCGGTCATGTGCTCTCTCCCTGGTGAAGCGTGTTGTGCGGATTGTGTGAGCCGAGTTTAGAGCGGGATCAGGCGCAGCGGAACCGTGGGTTTTGTTTTCCGCGTCGCGATGATCGCGCCTCCGGCGCGAGCGGGGCTAGCCCCGCGCCCCAATGTCCAGACCGGGTACATGGTGGACAGGTGTACGAGGACATAGCTGACAGATCAGGGTTTCCCGAGCGGCAATTGATTTCGGGGGCTCTCATGGGTTGGCAGGAGGTGTCCGTCGTGCAGTCGCGTCGCGAGTTCGTGAAGCTTTCAAGCCAGGACGGGGCCAACGTGGCCGAGCTGTGCAGGCGCTTCGAGATCAGCCGGACGACGGGCTACAAATGGCTCGAGCGGGGGCGCTCGGAGGCTGCGCCGTCGTTCGAGGATCGCTCGCGCCGGCCGCATTCCTCGCCCGCGCGGACGCGTGACGCGATGGAAGCGGCGGTCGTCGACCTTCGCCGCCGGCATCCGGCCTGGGGCGGCCGCAAGATCCACCATAGCCTGCTGCGCGCCCGGCACCGCAACGTGCCGGCGCCCTCGACCATCACCGGCATCCTCGCCCGCCACGGGCTGATCGAGCCGGAGGCCAGTGCCGCCCGCGTGCCGGCGACGCGCTTCGAGCACGAAGCGCCGAACCGTCTCTGGCAGATGGATTTCAAAGGCCACTTCGCGCTCGCCGAGACGACCGCGCGCTGCCATCCGCTGACCGTCGTCGATGACCACTCGCGCTTCGCCCTCGAACTCGGCGCCTGTGCCAACGAACGCGGCGAGACCGTGCGCAGCAGGCTTTCCGCCGCCTTTCGCCGCTACGGCCTGCCCGAGCGCGTACTGACCGACAACGGCGCACCCTGGGGATCGGGCGGGGAGGTGGCGCACAAGCTCACGCCGTTGAATGTCTGGCTCATCCGGCACGGCATCGCGATCTCGCATTCGCGGCCCCGCCACCCCCAGACGCATGGCAAGAACGAGCGTTTCAACGGCACGCTCAAGATCGAGCTGATGCGCGATCATGCCTGGCGCGATCTCGATCAGGCTCAGGCTGGGTTCGATGGCTGGCGCGACATCTACAATCACGAGCGCCCCCACGAAGGCATCGGCTTTGCCGTGCCGGCCGACCGCTACCGCGCGAGCACGCGCAGCTTCCGCGAGACGCTGCCGCCGATCGACTACCCCGCCGGCACGATCGTGCGCAGCGTGCACCAGCACGGGTTCGTCAAGTTCCGCGGCCGCATGTGGCGCCTGCCGAAGGCGCTCGTCGGTCATCGGGTCGGCATCGATCCCACCGCGATCGACGGCGTGTTCGAGGTCCGCTTTCTCCACCATCTCGTCGTCGAGATCGATGTGCGTGAACCCGAAGACGAGGCTTGAAATGTGTCAACCATGTCCCCGCACGACTGTCAGCTATGTCTCCGGTCTGGACACGGGGTTGCAGGGCCGAAAGCCCGCTCGCGCCGCAAGGCGCGAAGTAGAGCCGTTTACCGCCTACTCCAAGGCGCCACCAGGATCGCTCCCAGGATCATGCTCGCGCCGCCGAGGGCGAAGATGAGGACGTGGCTCTGGGTCCACTCGTAGATTTGCGGCAGCACGAAACCGGCGACAACGGCGCCGAGGGCGCTGCACAGGATCATCGCGCGCATCAGTTGCGGCATGTGGTCGGCCTCGGCGAGGTCGCGCACGCGGGCGGCAAGGAGCGTGGAGATGCCCGGCTGCGCACCGAACAGCAGCGATGACGCAACAAGAACGGTTGCCGTGGCGCTGAGCACGGGTGCTGCAATGCCGATGCCCAGCACGAAGAAGGACAGCGTGAGCGCCCAAGTGGCGCCGAGGATCGTGCCGAGCGCGGCAGCGAGCGCAGGGCCGGCCATCGACGCGAAGCCGACGAGGCCCCAATGAAATCCGCCCGCACCGATGCCGAGGTTCAGGCCGCGGGCGAGAAAATCGACCCAGTAGAGCGTGTGCGGCACGATCGCCATCGAGAAGCAGACGTGGGCGACCAGGAGAAGCCGCAGCGACCAGTTCCACGGGACCGCGGAGAGCGATGAGCGCGCGGCAGGCCCGCCGGCGTGGACGGGTGCGGCCCGCCAGCCCCAGATCGCGAGGCACGCGCCGGCGAACCCGCAGGCGGCAAGACCCAGCCACGCGAATGCGAGGTCGTGACGAAGCAGCCAGGGTACGAGGAAGCCGGTCGACAGGATCGCGCCTCCGACGCCCGCGAAGACGAAGCTCGCCGCGACCGGGCGCCGTGCGGCTGGTGCGGTGGCGGCGATCAGCGCGAGGCTCAGCACCATGACGATGCCGCCGGTGATCCCGATGACTCCTCGACACAAAGCGAGCCACGCGAAGCCGAACGGCGCCGCGGAGGCCGTGAGCGCCAGCACCGAGATCAGAATCGCGGCGGTAAGGGCGCGGAATTCGCCGAAGTGCTTGCGCAGGGAGACCGAAATTGCGGCGCCGCACACGAAACCGACGAGATTGAACGCGCCGACGCGTCCGGCTTCGAGCGCCGTCAGCTCGCCCGACGAGATCAGCGCCGGCACCATCGCGGTATAGGAAAACCGCCCGAGGCCCATGCCGACGAACATGCCGCCGCCACCGCCGATGGCGACGCGGCGCCACGCCGGCCAGCCGTCGGCACTTGTCGGTGTGCCCGACACGGCGGCGGGCGCCAGGGCGGGCGTCCCGCCGTCGACGTTCGCGGGCGTCCCGCCTGACGCCAGTCGGCTCATCGGCCAAGCTCCCGCTCGACCTTTTCGATCAGATAGGCCCACTTGCCGCGCTGGGCGTCGACCAGCGCCTGCATGTTGCCCTTGAGGCGGGCGAGTGCTGCGCAATCGGGCGTCGGCGCGGCGGAGCCTTCGGCCCCCATGCGCGAGATCTCATCGAGCAGGGTCGAGGATTCCTTGTCGTAGGCGTCGGTGCGCGCGTCCTGCACGATCGGCGCCGCCTCGCGCAGGAACTGGTTGTGATCCCAGCCACGCTTGTCCTTGAGCTGGCGCAGGCGTGTCTGGAACACCGGCCGGTTCTGGCCGGTCAGATCGCGGAGCGCCTCGGCCGACAAGCCGACCGCCTGCTCGAAGGCTTCGCGCGTGCAGGGTAGGTCCTGCGCGGCGCCAGGCCCCGCACGCAGCAGCAGCGCGAGCGTCAGCAGCGCGCAAGCCGCCCCCGACCGCGACGTCCGCATCCGCCCTGCGTCCGTGTCCCCGCTGCCAACCAACGTCAGGCATCCTTATTCCTGCCGCCGCCTGCTGACCGAAGATGCCGGCCGGCGACGCCCACCGCGGAACTTATCCGTCTTCGTTGTTGCGTGAAACACCAGACGTGCGGCTGTGCCCCATCGTTCCGGCGACCACGACGACCAGTCCCGCCGCCAGCAACAGCACAAAACCGAGGTCACCGAAACGCCCATACACGGTCGGCGCCAGCGCCGCCGGCAACCGCGCATCGATCACGCCGACTACGTCGAGGTCGAGCCGGCCGAGCACCCGGCCATGGGCGTCGATGACGGCTGAAATGCCGTTGTTGGCGGCGCGGAGCAGCGGCAGGCCCTCCTCGACGGCGCGGACGCGGGCCTGGTGGAGGTGCTGGCGCGGGCCGGTCGTATTGCCGAACCAGCCGTCGTTGGTGACGTTGACGAGGAAGGCGGGGCGTTCGCCGCCCTGGATGATGGCGCGCGGAAAGATTGCTTCGTAGCAGATCAGCGGCGCGAAAGGCGGAATGCGCGGGAGCTTGATCAGCGCGCGCGGCATGGGGCCGGGAGTGAAGCCGGCACCCCGCTCGGTCAGCGGCTCGAGCCCGATCGTGTTGAGGAACGTATAGAGCGGCAGGAACTCGCCGAACGGAACGAGGTGGATCTTGTCGTAGGCGGCGATCGGTTTTCCTTCCGTGCCGAAGGCGAGGAGGGTGTTGTAGAGCCGGCGTTCGTCGTCGGATTTCGGAGGGGCCGGGGGCGGATCGGCCCGGAGCGCGCCCAGAGGAGATGCGTGCCCAGCGGCAGTAGCTTGCCGATCAGCTCGATCGCCTCCGGGGTATCGAGCGGAGGAACGGCATGGCGGCCTCGGGCCAGATCACCAGGTCGATACCTGCGGCGCCGTCCTCGCGCCGGCGCGTGCGCTCGAGTCAGGTCGAGATGCAGGCCGAAAATGCGTTGCGCTGGTGGATCGGCAGCCACTTCTCCCGCCGCGGTACGCTCGGCTGAACGAGGCGGATGTGCGGCGCGGCCGCGGCGGCCGGCGCGGGCCCGGCGAGACGCCAGGGGCCGTAGGCGAAAAGGGCGGCGATGTCGCGACCAGCATGGCGGTTCCGTCGGACTCCGCCCGCCCGAGATCGACCCGCGCCACCAGCGGCGCCGCCAACACCAACAACGCGATCAGCCCCAGCCCATAAATGCCGACCACACTGGCCGACTGCATGAAGCGCAGGGGAAGGGTCAGCGCGTAGCCGAGCGTGTTCCAGGGAAAGCCGGTCAGAACGTGGCCACGCAGCCATTCGGCGATCGCGAGCGTCAGCGCGAGGGCGAGCACGCGGAAAGCCCGGGCCGCCAGACGAGCGGCGAGCTGCGGCCGCCGCAGCCCAGAAGAGCGCCAGCCCCGCCGGCATCGTGGTGACAGCCAACGGCAGCAGGGCGACATTGCCCGGCTTCGACGAGGAATGCCTCGCCGATCCAGAACAGGCCGGCGAAGAAATAGCCGAAGCCGAACCCCATCCCACGACGGCGGCTCGTGTCGACTGCAGGGAAAACCGGCCGGGTCGTGGGTCCACGGTGCCCCGCACGACGGTGCCTCGATCAGCCAGACGAGCACTGGCCAGTGTCGCCAGAACCGGCCAGATATGGAACGGCGCCATCGCCAGCACCGAAACGGCGCCGGCGAAGACCGCCACGCCCCACGGCGCCAGCCGGTGAGCCGTCCCACCCAAGCAGCCAGCCGCTCTATGATCATGGCGGCGCGGGCCTACGGCCTGCTCTCCGACAGCAAGTCCCGCAGGTCCGTCTTCAGGATCTTGCCGTAGTTGTTCTTCGGCAGCGCCTCGACGAACCGGTAGCCGCGCGGCCGCTTGAAGCGCGCGATGTTGTCGAGGCACAACCGGTCGAGTTCCGGCTCCGACGGCCACATCCGGCCGGGCAACGACAAAGGCGATGATCTCCTCGCCCCAATCGGCGTGCGGGCGGGACACCACCGCGGTTTCGAGCACGGCCGGGTGCGTCAGCAGCACCTCCTCGATCTCGCGCGGATAGACGTTGGAGCCGCCCGAGATGATCATGTCTTTCGAGCGGTCCTTGATCGTCAGGAAGCCGTCTTCGTCCATGGCGCCGAGTCGCCGGTCCACAGCCAGCCGTCGCGCAACGCCCTGGCGTTGGCCTCCGGGTTCGCCCAGTAGCCCTTCATGACGCGTCGCTGCGCGTGACGATCTCGCCGATCTCGCCGCGCGGCAGCTCGCGCCCTGATCGTCGACGATCGCGATCGCGCAGCCGGTGCGCGCCACGCCCGTCGAGCCGAGCCGCTCCTCGAAGCGCGGGTGCTCGGTTTCGGCGTGCATCCACTTCGGCAGCCCGGAGATGGTCATCGGGCACTCGCCCTGGCCGAACAGCTGGTAGAGCTTGGGGCCGAAAAGTGCGAGTGCCCGCTTCAAGTCGGCGACATACATCGGCGCGCCGCCGTAGCTGATCGTCTTGAGGTTGCGGGTATCGGCGGAGCCCGCGAGCGGATGAGTGACGAGCCGGGTCACCATGGTCGGCGCGGCGAACATCGCGACGTTCGGGTAATTCGTCAGGGCGCCGAGAATGCGTTCGGGCTCGAAGGAGCCGGGGATGATAACGTTGTGGCCGCCCTTGGCGAGGAACGCCACGCCCATCAGCCCGAGCCGTGTGACAGCGGGGCGGCATGAAAGCAGGTGTCGCGTTGGTCGATGTGGTCGATGTCGGCGGTGTAGGCGTGGGCGCAGAACAGAAGGTTGCGGTGGGTGAGGATGGCGCCCTTGGGCCGGCCCGTGGTGCCGCTCGTGTAGAAGAGCCAGGCTTCCTCCTCGTGGAGACGGGGGCCGATCGTATCGGGTCCCGGAGAGCAGCTGCACGTGGTCGCGGGTGCCCGTCACGATGACCGACGGCAGCATGCCCGCCGGCAGGTCCACGAGCTTGCCGGCCTGATCGGGCGTCACGACGCACAGCCGGGCCGCCGAATTCTCCAGGATCCACTGGAGTTCCTGGCGTGCAGCTTGGCGTTGATCGGCACCACCGCGAGACCCGCCCGCCAGGCCCCGAACATCATCGGCAGATAGTCGAGAGTGTTCTCCATCCAGATGCCAACGCGTTCGCCGGCCGAGACCGTGGCGTCCCCGCAATGCCCCCGCGATGCACGCTACCTGATCCTCGAGCGCCCCATAGGAGAGCGACGTGCCCTCCTCGGTGATGGCGGGGCGTCCGGTTGATAGCGGGCCACCCGCTGCAACGTGTAGGAAAGGTTCATGGCGCTTTCCTCATCCGCCTTCGGCTCGGGCCTCGTCCGCCTCTTTCACGGCCGCGATCCGTTGCCGCGTTGGCGCGAAAGCCGTTATACACTCGCGGGTCCCCCGCATCACCTCCCGGGAAAGGCATCCTGCATATCAGCCGAAGACAGTGGAAGAAGCCTGCGCCGCCTTGGGGGCTTGCGCCAAGCCGTGCGCCACGCTTTTGCCGGCGTCGCGACAGGCCAGGCCAAGGCGCTGCCCAAAGCCAACCTCGACCTCGGCGTCGGTCATTTTTTCCAGGCCATGGTCGCAGCCGACAGCCGGACCGATTGGCGGCCGTGAAATGGGTCGCGGTGGCGCCGGTCGACGGCGGGACGGCGATCCGGTCGCACATCATGCTCAGCCGGCGTTCTACCGGGGAGTTGCTCGCCACCATCGACGCCGATCCGATCACGGCGGCGCGCACGGCGGCGATGTCCGCGATCGGGGCGGAGCATTCGCCCGGCCGGACAGCACGTCGATCGCCTTCATCGGGTGCGGGACGCAGGCGCGGAGCCATCTGCCAGCCCTGGCGAACGTTCTCCCCGGCGTGTCGCGCGCGACGTCGTACAGCCGGCGGTCCGACGGCCAAGGTTCGCCGCCCAAGCGCGCCACGCCGGTTTCGACGCCGAGGCGTTCGACGATCTGCGTGCGGCGATCGAGCCCGCCGACGTCGTCGTCAGCAGCGTCTCGATCGGCGGGGTCAAGGAGCCCTTTGTCGACGCCGCATGGCTCGCGCGGGGTGCGTTCGTCACCGCCGTCGATCTGGCGCGCGCATGGAACGCTACGAGCTTCCACCACTTCGATTTCGTCGCGACGGACGAACGGCACCAAAGCCAGCAGCTTGCCGAGAAGGGACGGATGCCCTTCGCCTGGACGTTCGACGTGGAATTGAGCGATCTCGCACTGCGGCAGATATCACTTCGCGCCTCCCCATCGCAGAAAACACTGTTCGTCTTTGCCGGTCATGCGCTGGGCGATCTGGCGGTCGCCGGCTTTGTTTATGACTATGCCCGCGGTCGGCTCGAGTAGGGTGCCCCTTGACGGGGCGGTGGGCGGCCGTATTGAGGTGTCCGAATGAGGCTCGTCATTTTCGACTGCGACGGCACGCTGGTCGACAGCCAGCACGCCATCGTCGACAGTCATGTCGCTGGCGTTCAGCTCCCCACGGGCTGGCGGCGCCGTCGCGCGCCGACGTCCTGGGCGTCGTCGGTCTGTCGCTGCCGGAGGCGCTGGCTCGCGCTCGCGCCCGGCGAGAGTGAGGCGGTCCGCCGGAAGCTCGTCGCGGCCTACCTGGACGGCACGGTCATCATTCGCGAGCAGAAGAAGCACGTGAGGGAGGTGCGTAGCGACGGCGTTGCCGCTCACCGTCGCGGCCCTCCATCGCGTGCCCCTAGGAAGGTCCCTCGGCATCGCCACCGGGAAGTCGAAACGCGGCGTCGCCCGCCTGCTCGCCCAGGAGGGCTGGGAGGGCGGCTTCCTGACCATCCAGACCGCCGACGACCATCCCTCGAAACCGCACCCCTCGATGACCAAACAAGGCGATGGCGGACGCCGGCACCGCGCCGCGCGACACCATCATGATCGGCGATACAACGTATCGACATGGAGATGGCCCGCAATGCCGGCGTCGGCGCGCTCGGTGTCGCGTGGGGCTATCATGCGCTGGAAAGCTTGACCCGCGCCGGAGCCCACGCCGTCGTCGCCCAGAGCATGGCTTCCATCACGCTCCAGTCGAGGTTGTGTTGCAGGGCCAATCCCACGGATACGCGGCGACGACGTGTTGGGCCCCGCGCTCAAAGAGCCAGGCGACGACGTGGGGGGCGGCGCGGTCGGTGAACACGATCTTGCCGGCGAGTTCGTCGCCGCCGAAGGTTTGCAGTTGGGGCCGAGGCGCCGGCGATGACGTCGACCCGGTTCATTCTTTTCGAGCCAGATTGACCGCAGCCGCTCCCGGACAAGCTGCGCGCCGTCGACACGTTGCTGGAGAGCGAAGACAACGACCGCAACGCCAACACCGGTGCGGCGAGGCGGGCGTAGTTCAGCAACTGCTCCACCGAGTTGAGCACGGTGGGCACACGCAGGTGCAAGAAGGGATCACCGAAGCAGACGGCGCGGGCGGCTCCTTCGAAGAGAGGTGCCACCTCGAGGTCGAGCAGGCCCATGTACATGCCGACACTGCGCCCACCGAGGAGGTCGGGCTCGGTGCGCGCGAGGTCCCGCAGACACCAGCGTTGGTAGAGGTCGCGCAAATCCTGGCCGGTGACGACGGGGGTGGCCTGGGGCAACTTCAGCAGAGCGTCGACTTCTTTGTGGACAAAGGTCTCGCCGGCAACGGTGACACTCGGAATCAGACCCGAGACGGCGATGACGTCGACCTCGCCGTCGAGTTCGCCCAGCATTTGGCGCACGCGGGCGTAGTCGCGGCCGACGACGTGGCGGCTGACGAGGAAGCGTTGGTTGCCCAGACTGACGTCGAGCTGACTTGAACTGGCTTGCAGCGCAGACCCGGCGTGTTCGGCGCTGTCCCTGGTGGCATTCGTTCCGCGCGGGGTGCCCAGCGAAATGTTGGCAATGCGAATCATGTGCTGTTCCCGAACCGGAGGAAGCCCTTCGCTCTTCTTCGGCGGCGGCGGCGGAAGAGCAGGCATCCAAGGACGCCACCGACGAGCGCGATCACCGCCGATTCCGCGAGAAAGCTCAGCAGCACATTGCTCGGCTTGAATCCGAGCGTCAGCAGCACCGCGATCTCCGGCGTGCGCGAGGAGATCGATGCATACATGGTGTTCACGGCGCCGAAGACCGCCCCCACCGACATGATACTGGTGATCATGATGGCCAGGAAACTCAGCATCGCACCAAGCAGCTTCGATTGGTCGGCGTAGTACTTCGACTCAAGGTGCGCATCGACCTGGAGCCGCTGGTCGGCCTGGAGCGCGCGTTTGGCCTCCTCAAAACCCGCAGGGTCTTTCAGCCGCAGCGTGACCGACTGATAGGTGCTCCCTGCTGCGCATGGCGCTCACGTCGTCCGCGGTCGCGTGACCGAACGATTCGGTCCGCGCGTCGTAGATGTCGATCTCCGCGCCAGGCACGAAGCCCGCGGGATCCTCGTCGACGTCGCCGCCGATCGTCGTTGTGGATCGCGACTTCGCTCGGATCCTGGGTGCACGCGAACAGGAACAGGATCACCGAGGGCGCTCCGAGATCGAAGAAGGCGGCGGTCACGAGATCACCTCCGCGGGTGGGGTAGGTCGATTCGCCGACGGCGCCGTCGGCCGCATCGACGTGGAGGGTGACTTCTCCGGGCGCCGCGTTCACGCCCAAGAAGAAGTCGACCGGGTTCTCGCCCGCCTCGGTCACGACACCCTTGTCGTCGATCGCGAAGAGAAACACCGGCACGTCCTTCCCGTCCCCCCCGGTGGCGGTGACGACCGCGCCCGCCCACGCGTCGGGATCGAGCGGCTGGCCCCAGAGATGGACGACCTTCCCCTTCGCGAGGTCCTCCGGCGACGGTAGCTCGGGGAATCCCTCGAGCGCTTTCACGAGTGCCTCGAACGACGTCGTGTACTGCGTGAAGAGTGCGCCGGTGAGCCAGTAGCCGCGACCGTTCGGCGTGTGCGCGCGCCACACGCTCGAGACGTGCTCCGCGCCCGAGATGCGGATCGCGAGGTCGGTGTCCGCCGGGACGTCGACGTACCAATACCCGCTTCCTCCGTGCTCGCCGTCAGCGATTGGCTGGTCGTCGAGATCGACCACCTGGAACACGCCGTCGTCCTCGAGGAGGAGCGGATCCTTCGTGCCCGAGAAGATCCTCGAGCAGGTACCCGCTCCACGTGACCTCGTCCGGCGCGGCCGTGTCGTACGTGAAGCTGATGCTGCAGCCGAAGGCCCACCAGAGCATGCCGGAGTCTAGGGGTGCACCGTACTGCACGAGTACGCTTCGGGTCCTCACGGCTCCGCGCGCCGGTCTCGCGAGGCGGCTCAGCGATTTCGCGACGAACCGTCATGAACAATGCGGGCTCTCTACTCTTACGCCCAATTCCTCAACAAAATTGACAGCACAGGGCGATGGTGATAGGTATTTTCACAGACTAGTCTACGTGGGGTCGAATCGCTCAGTAGGGAGGTGCTTGATGGCTGCGCTCGTTGGGAACCTGACTTCGGTCCTGAATCCCTTTGATTGGACTCTTCTTTTCGCTCGCCAACCAGAACCAGACTTGGAATTCACGGACGAGGAACTTGATCAAACAATGGCCACAAAGGCACGGGGTCCGGTGAATCCCCGCAAGAAACCTAGTAAGGGAAGCCCGGTTCTCTGGATATTGCTCCTGGCTCTTGTCGGCGGCATTGGCTATGTCTCGATGGAACCGGACATGGTGACAGAATGGTTGAGTCCTTACCTCGGTGAGAACGCCCCATCACCAATGGCCATGAAACCGAAGCCGTTGGCCTCGACGCCCGCACCGCAAGCCGTTCCCAGTCCGAGTACCGTTGCTCCAGCCCCAGTGGCTCCTACAACTTCTCCAGCAGCCTCTGCCGTTACGGCTCCGGCCATTGCTGCACCACCCCAAACGGCTGCGAAACCCACTGCACCAATCGATCCGCCTCTCGACCCAATGTTCAGTGAAGGACAAAAAGTGACCGTTACGGGAGACCAAGTGGCTCCCGGAGGAAGCATTCCCTTATTCGCAGATTCATCGAGCAGCAAACCAGGACCGATCGTTCGTCCAGGGATCTCTCTGACCGTCGTGGACGGGGATCTACAACCAGCTGGCTGGATGTATTTGGTGCGCACCGACGAAGGTACCAATGGCTGGGTAGCGGAAAAACGCCTTCGCCTGAAGTTCTGACCCTTCCGTTTTTCTCATGCGAGTGGCCTGCTGAGCAGACACATTCCCACCTATTC
>CAVZHG010000009.1:0-129667 GCA_963775035.1 uncultured Alphaproteobacteria bacterium
TATCCGCGCACGCCAGCCCCTGCTTGGCGGCCTCTTCCAGCACCCACGCGCAGAACGCCGCGACCTTCGGCCGGGTCTCGTGACCTTCCGGGCAAACGACGTGGAAGGAACGGTTCGAGCTGATGGTCAACTCGAACGGCATCACGAGGCGGCCGAGCCGCACGTCGTCGAGCGCCAGCGCTTTCGGCGCGAGGAGAACGCCGGCGCCTTCGAGTGCTGCTTCGATCGCATGATCGGCGCTCGAGAAGTGGAGGCCGCGGCCGAGGTCGAGGTTTTCCGCGCCGGCCGCCTTCAGCCAGTCGATCCAGGTCGGCAGGCCGAACATGCGGCCGAGCGAGTCGTCGTGGATGATCGGGAAGCGGACGAGATCGGCAGGGGTGTTGAGCGGCCCGTACTGGTCGATCAGGCGCGGAGCGACCACGGGGAGCGTCTCGATGGTGAGGAACTTGCGTGACCACAGGCCGGGGAATGGGCCGGTGGCGTTGCGGATCGCGACGTCGACGCCGTCGCCGACGAAGTTCGCGAACGATCTGGGTCGCCGAGATGCGGACATCGAGATCGGGCTGGTTCGACAGGAAGTGATGGAGACGCGGTGCCAACCATTTGGCGGTGAAGCCGGGCGGCGCGCTGACCACCAGGATCTGGCCGTCGAAGGTGTCGAGCAGGCGCTCGACGGACTGGCGGATCTGCAGGAATGCGGCGTTGAGGCCGGGATAGAGCACCTCGCCGGCCGGCGTCAGCGAGATCGAGCGGGCGTTGCGGTTGAACAGCCGCTCGCCGAGGAAGGATTCGAGGCCCGCGACCTGGTGGCTCAGCGCCGCCGGCGTCACGTTGAGTTCGTCGGCGGCGCGCGAAAAGCTTTCGTGGCGGGCGGTGGCCTCGAAGGCGCGCAGAGCGTTCAGCGGGGGCAGGAGTTTGGCCATTTGACGTGAGCTTTCCTCATGCGTCGAGTGAGGAAGTGTCGTTTGAATATCAGCAAATGCTAGCGCATATATAGTTCACAAACAAAACAAGAGTTGAGGAGAGCTAACATGAGCACAAATTACCTGAACCGGCCGGAGATCTCCAGAGAGGTTATCGAGGCCGCATTGAAGCGGGCGCGGGTCGACGTTCAAACGCGATGTGGGAGCCTGCTGGGTCAGGTGTTCTCTCGCCCCGAGCACAAGGCCGACGAGGCCGATATTCATCACGCAGCCAAGACCGGGTTCCGGCTCGGCTGATCGACTAGCGGGCCGCGGCTTCGTACGCCCTCCCTCCGCGTCCCGGCACCAGCGGGGCAGCTTGGTCAACCGGCCAGGCTGCCCCGCAGCTTTTCGCGCATCTTCTGATCGGTCATGTTCATCGACAGCGGCGTCACCGAAATGCGCCCGTTGTAGACCGACCACAAGTCGGTGCCCTGGCTCGGGTTTGAGCGTCGGCGGGCGAAGCCGAGCCAGTAGTAGGGGTTGCCCCAGGTATCGTGGCGCTCTTCGACGCCGAGCGGATTGATGTCGCGGCGGCCCTGCTCGGTGATGTCGAGGCCGCCGACTTCGTCCGGACCGCAATCAGGAAAATTGACGTTCATCAGCACGCCTTGCGGCCACTCGACCGCGAGCAGGCGGCGAATGAGGTCGGGCGCGTGGGCGATCGGGGTCGCCCACTGCAGCGCATCGGCGTCCGACTTCATGCCATAGGCGAGCGACAGGGCGATCGAGCGGATGCCGAGTTGCGTCCCTTCGAAGGCGCCGGCGACGGTGCCGGAATAGGTGACGTCCTCGGCGAGATTGGCGCCGCGATTGACCCCGCTCAGCACGAGATCGGGCATCTCGCTGCGCAGGACGTGGTGCACGCCCATCAGCACGCTGTCGGTGGGCGTGCCGCGCACCGCGTAGACGCGCTCGCTCACTTCGCGCATCCGCAGCGGCTCGTTCAGCGACAGCGAATGGCCGGTGCCGGACTGGTTCGTCTCGGGCGCCGAAACCCAGACCTCGCCCCCCGCGCCTGCGACCTGCTGGGCAATCTCGCGCAACGCATGGAGGCCCGGCGCGTTGATGCCGTCGTCGTTGGTGACGAGAATGCGCATGGGTCGTGGGTGCTCCGGCTCGCGTCAGGGAGCCGCCACGATAGTGGGCGGGGGTGACAAAGGCGAGGGGCTGTGGAGGGGGGAGGTCGGAGGGGTGCGGATATCCGCCTCGAGCTGATGCAACGAACCGAAAACCGCCGAGGGCGATCCTGTGATAGGGTGGGTTCGATCTAAGAAATTCAGCACCTTTGCAATTCGAGGTAATTCTATGGCGACTTCATCAACGTTCCTGGCGTCGGACGGCGGCGGGTACGAACTGCAGATGGGAAGATGGAGCCGACGTTTGGCTCCAAAGTTCGTCGAGTTCGCGGCCGTCGAGCACGCCGACTGTGTGCTTGATGTCGGATGCGGGACCGGAAGCCTGACCTCTGTCCTGGCCGAGAACCCCGGCATCCGGGAGATTCACGGCATTGATTTCTCAGCGCCCTACATCGAGTACGCCAAGCAAAATGGTAGTTCGAGAATTCGTTACCAAGTCGGCGATGCGTGCGCGCTGCCGTTCGCAGACGGAAAATTCGATTATACGCTTTCGATGTTGGTGGTGCAGTTCATTCCGCAACCGGAAAAAGCCATTAGCGAATTGCGGCGGGTGACCCGCCCGGGCGGTACGGTCGCGGCCGCGACATGGGATTCACGCGGCGGCTTTGTGTGGCTTCGGATGTTTTGGGACACGGCCGCAATGCTCGATCCTGTTGCCAACGAGAGGCGCGCAAAGACGTGTGCGAGGGCCCTGACACGTCCGGGAGACCTGGAGCGGGCATGGAAGACCGCGGGCCTGACCGACGTCTCGCAGGACATGCTGACGATCCGCATGGATTTTTCCTCGTTCGATGATTTTTGGATGCCAATGGAGGGGAGCGATGGTCCATATGCGGAATACATCGGCACGCTCTCGCCAACAGCGAAGGCTGTGCTGCGCGACAAGGTGCGGTTGGCCTATGTAGACGGTGAAGTGGACGGACCGCGCTCGTATGCGGCGACGGCTTGGGTGGTCAAGGGCAAGGCGCCAGGATAAGGCCAATCGTTTGCGACTGATCGGCTTCGCATTCGGAACGCGCGGCGCTATCCGACCGGCTCGCGTTTCCGCCGCGCCAGCAGATGGCGCTCGATAGCCCAGCCTAAAACGGCAGCCGCGCGTTCTCCTTGACCTCCTTCATGACGAAAAACGTGCGGGTCTGCCGGACGCCGGGCAGCGCGATCAGCTTCTGGCCGTGCAGCTTGTTGAAATCGGCCATGTCGCGGACGCGGATTTTCAGCAGGTAGTCGAAGTCTCCCGCCACCAGGTTGCAGTCGAGCACATCTTTGATCGCCAGCACCGCTTTCTCGAACGCCGCAAAACTCTCGGGCGTCGAGCGGTCGAGCACGACGCCGACCATGACGAGCGTGCCGAGACCGACCGCGGCGGGCGCGATCTCCGCGCGAACGCCGGTGATGTAGCCTTCCTCGAACAGCCGCTGCGTGCGCCGGTGACAGGTCGCGGCGCTGACACTGACGCGCACCGCCAGTTCGGCATTGGTCAGCCGTCCCTCGGCCTGCAGCGCGCGAAGGATTTTTGTGTCGATCCGGTCCAAAGTGGGAGTGGAAGAATCTTCCATTTTTATCTCTATGGGTCGATTATGAGGTTTCATTTCATGCATATCATCGCACCATAGATAAATAAACGGGCTCAGATCAGAGAGCACCTTTCGTGCGTTCTCGCCTATTCTCCGGCGATCAAATCCACACGGAGGCCGCCCGATGTCACTGCTCAAAAAGTTCGAACGCTATCCGCTCACGTTCGGCCCGACGCCGATCGAGCATCTGCCCCGGCTCACCGCGGCGCTCGGCGGCAAGGTGCAGATCTACGCCAAGCGCGACGACTGCAATTCGGGCCTCGCCATGGGCGGCAACAAGCTTCGCAAACTCGAATACATCGTCCCCGACGCGATTGCGGCCGGTGCCGACACGCTGGTGTCGATCGGCGGCGTGCAGTCGAACCACACCCGCATGGTTGCGGCGACGGCGGCCAAGATCGGCATGAAATGCGTGGTCATCCAGGAGAAATGGGTGCCGCACTACGACGCTGTCTACGATCGCGTCGGCAACATCATGATGACGCGGCTGATGGGCGCCGACAGCCGTCTCGTCGAGGCCGGGTTCGACATCGGCATCCGCAAGAGCTGGGAAGACGCGATCCAGTCGGTCAAGGACGCGGGCGGCAAGCCCTACGCGATCCCGGCCGGTGCCTCAGTGCACAAGTTCGGCGCGCTCGGCTACATCGGATTCGCGGAAGAGGTGGCCGCCCAGGAGAAGGCGCTTGGGTTCACGTTCGACTACATCATCGTTTGTGTCGTCACGGGCTCCACCCAGGCCGGCATGATTGTCGGCTTTGCCGCGCAGAACCGCGCCGAGCAGGTGATCGGCATCGATGCATCGGGAACACTTGAGCAGACGCGCGCGCAGGTGCGCCGGATCGTCGACGATACCGCAAAGCTGGTCGAGTTGGGCCGTGCCATCCGCGAGGACGAGATCATCATCAACCCGGATTACGCCTATCCGGCCTACGGCGTGCCGTCCGAGGAAACCAACGAGGCGATTCGGCTTTCGGCTCGCACCGAAGCGATGATCACCGACCCCGTCTATGAGGGAAAATCGATGCAGGGCATGATCGATCTCACGCGCAAAGGTTTCTTCCGCGAGGGCTCGAAGGTGCTTTACGCCCATCTCGGCGGCGCGCCGGCGCTCAACGGCTACAGCTACTACTACAAGGACGGCTGAGCCACGCAGCGCGATTGCGGGCGGCAATTGCAGCGGCTATTCGTTCGAGTGGTCCGAACGTCAAAGAAAGCCAAGCGCGCATGAAACTCAGTCCCGTTGACCTCACGGTTGACCTCATCCGCTTCGACACCATCAACCCGCCGGGGCAGGAAGAGGCGTGCACGCGGCACCTGGAGAAGCTGCTGGCCGCTGCGGGATTCGCCTGCTCGATGGTGCCGCTCGCGGACGGCCGCCCCAATCTGATCGCGCGGATCGGCGGCAGCGACGGCAAAGCGCCGCTCGCCTTCACCGGTCACACCGACACCGTGCCGCTCGGCCTGAAACCGTGGAGCGTTCCGACGCATGACGGGCTCATCAAGGACGGCAAGGTGTGGGGCCGCGGCTCGTGCGATATGAAGGGCGGCGTTGCGGCCTTCGTCGTGGCGGCCATCGAGATGGCGCCGCGCCTGGCGGGCACGCCGGGCGTCGTTCTCTACATCACCGCCGGCGAAGAAACGGGATTGGCCGGCGCGATGAAGCTCGCGGAACGCGACATGAAGGGTGAGGCCGGCGCGCTCGTCGTCGCCGAGCCGACCAGCAATCGGCCGCTGTGCGGGCACAAGGGCGCGATGTGGTTGAAGGCGATCACGCACGGCGTGACGGCGCACGGCTCGATGCCCGACCAGGGCGTCAACGCCGTCTACTCGGCCGCGCGCGCGGTGTCCAAGCTCGAGGCGTTCGATTTCAACGTGGCGCGGCATCCGATCATGGGCGGCGCGACGCTCAACGTCGGCAGCTTTGCCGGCGGCATCAACGTCAACTCGGTACCGGATCGCGCGGAGATCGGCATCGACATTCGCACCCTGCCGGGTATGGACCACGGGCGGCTGCGTGACCAGCTCGCGAGCCTTCTCGGGCCGGAGGTCGAGTTCTCGACGATGGTCGACGTCAAGGGCGTGTGGACCGATCCGGACCATCCGTGGATGCGCGAGCTGTTCTCGATCAGCGAGGAAATCCGCGGCGTTCCCTCGAAAATCGAGTCGGCGCCGTACATAACGGATGCCAGTGCGCTGACGCCGGCACTGGGCGGCGTGCCGACGACCATTCTCGGCCCGGGACCGGCGCATCTCGCCCACCAGACGGACGAGTGGTGCGAAATCGAGCGCATCGAAGAGGCACAGCGGATCTACGAGCGCTTGATTGCGAACTGGTGCGGGCTCCTGTAGGCGCCACGCGAGCTACTCCTTCAGCCGCGCCAGCGGATGATGCTCGGTGACGATCTTCTTCAGGCGCTCTTCGAGGACGTGGGTGTAGATCTGCGTCGTCGAGATGTCGGCGTGGCCGAGGAACTGCTGCACCGAGCGCAGGTCGGCGCCGCGATCGAGCAGGTGGCTCGCGAAGGCGTGGCGAAGGACGTGCGGGCTGACGCGCTCGGCGTCGAGGCCGGCTTCGGTCGCGAGTTCCTTGAGTTCGACGCCGAGATGCTGGCGGGTGACGTGGCCCTCGGCGCTGCGGGCGGGAAACAGCCACTTGCTCGGGCGAATGGGCGCGGCGTCCGGATCGGGATGCGCCATCGCGGCGAGGTAGCGGTCGAGCGCGGCGCGGGCTTCGCTGTTCAGCGGTACGAGCCGCTCCTTCCCGCCCTTGCCCGTGATCGTCAGCACGCGCGGGTCGCCGGTCAGCACCTGGCGCGGCAGCGCGACGAGTTCGGAGACGCGCATCCCCGACGCGTACAGCACCTCGATCATCGCGTGCAGGCGCAGCGCGCGGATACGCTCGGGACCGCGTGAGGTGTCGGCACGCGTACGGGCGGTCTCGAGCAGCCGCTCGACCTCGGCGACGGAGAGCGTGCGCGGCAGCGCGCGTTCGAGCTTCGGGCCGGTGAGGCCGGCGGCCGGGTCCTCGTCGACGACCCCTTCGATGGCGAGAAAGCGAAAGAGCTGGCGCACGGCGGAGATTTTTCGCGCTCGGGTGGCGGTCGCGAAGCCGGATTCCGAGAGGTGGCGGATGTAGGCGGTGAGATCGGCGGGCTGCGTCGCGACGAGCGCCCGCTCTCGCCCCGTCAGGAACCCCGCGAGATCGTCGAGATCGCGCGCGTAGGCGTCGAGCGTGTTGCGGGCGGCGCCCTTCTCGGCCGCCAGCATCTCCAGAAAAGTCCGGATGTGGGCGCTGGTGGAGGCGTCTCGCTCGCTCATGGTGGCGAGTATCGAGCGATTCGCCTATCCCAGGCCAGCTCACGCCAGATCCCGGCCCGTAGTCACGAGATCGATGAGTTTGGCGATGCCGGCGTCGGTCGGCAGCGCTTCCTTGGCGCCGCCCTTGCGGGTCTTGATCTCGACCTCGCCGGATTTGGCGCCGCGCGGGCCGACCACGATCTGATAGGGCAGCCCGATCACGTCCATGGTCGCGAACTTGCCGCCGGCGCGTTCGTCGGTGTCGTCGTAGAGGACGTCGATGCCGGCATTGTTGAGCTTCTCGTAGATGGCGCCTGGAACCGCGTCGGTGTCCTTGTCGCCGGCCTTGAGATTGACCAGCCCGACCTCGAACGGCGCCACCGGCACCGGCCACACGCAGCCGGCCTCGTCATGGCTCGCCTCGATGACCGCGGCGACCAGCCGAGAGACGCCAACCCCATAGGAGCCCATCTGCACCGCGACGAGCTGCCGTCGGGGCCCTGCACCTTGCAGCCCAGGGGCTCGGAATACTTGGTGCCGAAGTGGAAGATGTGGCCGACCTCGATGCCGCGCGCCGAGACCTGCTTGTCGGTGGGAACTTCGGCGCCAAAGCGCGCCGCGTCGTGCTTCTCGTCGGTCGCCGCGTATTTCGACGTCCACTGCTTGATGATCGGTTCGAGATCGCCGTCGAAATCGACGTCGCGGCCGGGGACTGCCGTCTCGATCAGGTCGGTGTGGCAATAGACCTGGCTCTCGCCGGTGTCGGCGAGGATGATGAACTCGTGGCTGAGGTCGCCGCCGATCGGGCCGGTGTCGGCGGCCATCGGGATCGAGCGCAGGCCGAGCCGCGCGAAGGTGCGCAGGTATGCGACGAACATGCGGTTATAGGACTTGCGCGACGTCCTCGGCGTCAGGTCGAACGAGTAGGCGTCCTTCATCAGGAACTCGCGGCCGCGCATGACGCCGAAGCGCGGGCGCACCTCGTCGCGGAACTTCCACTGGATGTGATAGAGGTTGCGCGGCAGGTCCTTGTAGGACTTGACGCCGTCGCGGAAGATCTCGGTGATCACCTCCTCGTTGGTCGGCCCGTACAGCATGTCGCGGTCGTGGCGGTCCTTGATGCGCAGCATCTCCTTGCCGTAGTCGTCGTAGCGGCCGGACTGGCGCCACAGATCCGCCGACTGTATCGTCGGCATCAGTACCTCGATGGCGCCGGCGCGGTTCTGCTCTTCGCGCACGATCTGCTCGATCTTCTTCAGCACCCGGTAGCCGAGCGGCAGCCACGAATAGATGCCGGCGCTCGCCTGCTTGACCATGCCGGCGCGCAGCATGAGCTGGTGGGAGACGATCTCGGCCTCTTTCGGCGTCTCGCGCAGGACCGGCAGGAAGAAGCGTGTGAGGCGCATGGGGGCGGGGCTCCCGGTTGGTGGTGGGCCGCGGCGATCGGCACGTGTCCGGACCTCGGCGGCTGTGCGGTCGACCCTGCTCTAGCGGCTTCCGCGCGGCGAGGCAATCCGGCGCCTGTTTGGCGGGCAAACTGACCGAAAACGATGTGGTGCGCCACCACCGCGCGGCTTTGTATTCCTGGGGGGCTTCTGCTAGAGAGAGCCCTATTGCGGCAGGCGGCTGTCGTATACGCTCGATTTGGACGTACTCACATGCCCAACAGCGCCCAAAAGCCCCTCGTCATCGTCACGCGCAAGCTGCCGGAGATCGTCGAGACGCGCATGCGCGAGCTGTTCGACGCCCGCCTCAACCTCCAGGACGCGCCGCTGTCGCAGGCCGCCCTCGTCGACGCCGTAAGCGCCGCCGACGTGCTGGTGCCGACGGTGACCGACCGGATCGACCGGGCGGTGCTGGCGCAGGCGGGGCCGCAGCTCAAGCTGATCGCCAATTTCGGCACCGGCGTCGACAATGTCGATCTCGACACGGCGCGCAACCGCGGCATCACCGTCACCAACACGCCGGGCGTCCTCACCGAGGACACCGCCGACATGACGATGGCGCTCATTCTGGCGGTGCCGCGGCGCGTCGTCGAGGGCGCCAGCCTGCTCAAGGACCCGCGCAACAACTGGACCGGCTGGTCGCCGACGTGGATGCTGGGGCACCGGATTTTCGGCAAGCGCCTCGGCATCATCGGCATGGGGCGGATCGGCCAGGCGGTGGCCCGCCGCGCTAGCGCGTTCGGCCTCCAGGTGCACTATCACAATCGCCGCCGGCTGCCGGAGGCGGTAGAGCGCGAATTCGAGGCCACCTACTGGGACAGCCTCGACCAGATGCTGGCGCGGATGGACATCGTGTCCGTCAACTGCCCGCACACGCCGGCCACGTTCCACCTGCTCTCGGCCCGCCGCCTCAAGCTGCTGAAGCCGACCGCCTACATCGTCAACACCGCGCGTGGTGAAGTGATCGACGAGAACGAACTCGCCCGGCTGCTCGATTCCGGTGCGATCGCGGGCGCCGGCCTCGACGTGTTCGAGAACGAGCCGGCCGTGAACCCGAAGCTGCTGGCCTCGCCCCGCGTGGTGGCGCTGCCGCACATGGGATCGGCGACGCTCGAAGGCCGCATCGACATGGGCGAGAAGGTCATCATCAACATCAAGACCTTCCTCGATGGCCATTCGCCGCCCGATCGCGTCCATCCGGCGATGTTCTGACGCGCTGGCCGCGGCGCCGCCGGAACCAACAGAATCCTCGCGGGTTATCCACAGGCGTCGACGCGTCGAGGTGCGCGCCCGATGCTATGTTTTTCCTTGTGATTCGCCCGATGACTTGTTCCCTGCGTGCGGGCCCCATTGAAGGGGAGGCCAGCTATGGCCGACGGCAGCAGGTCCAGCACAATAGAAATCGAGGCGGAAGTCGCCGCCGCGGAAGCCGCTCGCGAGGCCAAAGCCGAGGTGCTCGAGCGCGAAGGCATGGCTCAGCCGGCCGCGAAGGCGAGCAAGCGCGTCAAGAGCGCTACCGGCAAGGCCGAGTGGCACGAGTTCACCGTCGACGTATGGATCACCAACCTGAACTCGGTCGAGTTCGGCATCTTCAAGCACAGCCGCAATCGCGCCAAGTCGCGCCAGTTCACGCTCGACATGGACGTCTTCGCCGAGGTGATCGAGAACGGCCAGCGGACCGGGCTGATCGCCTACCGCGAGGAGCTGTGGACGAAGAAGGAAGGCATGGATCGCCGCCTGGTGTTGCGCCTGTTCGGCGACAAGCTCAACTGGCGCGCGACGATGGATCTGATGCTGGCGCGGTCGCTGCAGCTCACGATCGGCGCACGCGGCATTCCCGTTTCCGCCTACTCGATCAATCTTGGCGAGCAGCTCCACAACGTCTATCTCGAGCGCTCGGCCAACAAGTGGCCGCTGATGCCGGAGAACTACTCGTTCTTCGTCCTCGATGAGCACAACCCGGTATTCTACCGCTTGCGCCGCGACCTCATCGACATCGGCGGCGATTTCTCCCTCTACGATGCGACCGGCAACAGGATCGGCCGGCTCGACGGCAAGGTGTTCTCGCTCGGTGGCAAGTGGCGCTGCCGCGTCCTGAAGGAGCACGCCGACCCGCGCCTGCTGCATGTCCTGAAACTGTTCGCGGCGAAGGAGGTCTTCGCGCGCGATGTCCGCCATCATATGAAGTCGCTGTGGCAGGGCGTCCGGTCGGGCAAGATCATTCCGAGCATCGACCGCCAGGAAGCCGACCTCTACATGAACCCGCGCCGGATGCGGTAGCGCGGGGCGAGCGCCCCTTCGCACCGCAGCAAAGCGCCAGAACGTGATCTGGTCGGCGCCGCGCGCAGGTGGTCCGGCTGATCGCCTTGGTCTATCCTCCCCCTGGTGCCGGCTGCCGCCAAGAGCGCCGGGCTTCCACGGGAGGATTTCAACTCATGACGCTATCGATGCTCCTCAAAGGGCTGTGCGCTGCCGTGATGATGGCCCCGCTATGCATGCTCTGGCGCTGCAGGCAATCGTGGAGTAACGAAACGTTAGATAGCGCCTCAGGCGCAGGATGCAGAGCGCCGCCGGCGTGTTGCCGGCGGTGCGCACGCAACGGAGATATGAAGCCATGGCGTCCTCCTCGACTACCAGCGCAGTCCTGCAGCGGGCGGCCCCCGCCGAACTCGGTTTCGATCCGGGCCGGCTCGGTCGCATTCGCGAGGCCATCGACCGCGAGGTCGCGGCCGGCATGATCCCCGGCGCGGTGGTCGGCATCGCGCGGCATGGCAAAATCGCGATGCTCGAGGGCTATGGCTTCCGCGACAAGACCGCCGGCACGCCGATGTGGGCGGATGCGGTGTTCTCGATCGCGTCGATGACCAAGCCGATGGTGTCGGTCGGCATCATGATGCTCGCCGAGGAAGGGCGCTTGCTGCTCGGCGATCCCGTATCGAAGTTCCTGCCCCAGCTCGCCAACATGAAGGTCGCCAAGTCGATCACGAGCGACGTGCTCGAAACGGTGCCGGCCGAGCGCGAGATGACCGTGCAGGATCTGCTGCGGCATACCTCCGGTCTCAGCTACCAGAACCGCGGCACCAGCGCCGCCTACCGCGCCTATCCCGTGCACGGCACCAGCGCCACGCACGGCAAGGACGACTTCCTGGCGCTGCTCGGCAAGGCGCCGCTGCTGTTCCAGCCCGGCACGGCGTGGGAATACGGCGTCTCGACCGACATCCTCGGTTTCATCATCGAGGCGGTGTCCGGCAAGCGCCTCGGCGACTTCCTGTCGGAGCGCCTGTGGCAGCCGCTCGGCATGGCCGACACCGGTTTCGAGCTGACCGACCAGACGCGCGAACGCTATGCCCGCGCGCTGCCGAAGGATCCGCTGACCGGCGAACCGCTGATCGTCTTCCACGCGACCGGCAAGGTGTCGAAGTGGCAATCGGGCGGCGGCGGCTGCGTCTCGACGGCGGCGGACTATCTCCGCTTCACGCAGATGCTGCTCGACGGCGGCGTCAGCGGCGGCAAGCGGCTGCTCGGACGCAAGACCATCGCGCTGATGACCTCGGACCACCTCGGCAGCGGCATCGTCAACCGCCTCCCGACGACGATGGATCCCGGCATTCAACGGCTACGGCTTCGGGCTCGGCTTCGCGGTGCGCAAGGAGCAGGGCCTGTCGGCCGCCAACGGCACGCCCGGCGACTACTACTGGTCCGGCGTCTACGGCACCTACTTCTGGAACGATCCGGCCGAGCGGATGACGGTCGTTGCGATGATCGTCGCGCCCGGGCAGATGCGGCTGCGCTATCGCCAGCTCATCCGCAGCCTGGTGCTCCAGGCGATCGTCGATTGATCGACGCTCGACAGCAGGATCGACACGCGATGACCGCAGCACCGACCGGCCTCCACGCGCTCGCCCAGGGCGTGATCCTCTCGCCGTTCACCCGCATCCGCCGCCTGCTCGACGGCGTCGAGGCCGGACACGCGCGACCGATCGAGATGATGGTCGGCGAGCCGCGCGAGGTCATGCCGGCGTTCGTCGCCGACAAGATGGTCGAGGCGAAGGAGACGCTCGGCGAAATATCCGCCGATCCGCACCAGCGAGGAGCTGCGCAACACGATCGGTGCCTGGATCGAGCGGCGCTACGGCATCGCCGGGACCATCGATCCGCTGCGCCACGTCCACCCGCTCAACGGCTCGCGCGAGGGGTTGTTCTTCGCGATCCTGCCGGCGGTCGGCCGCAAGGTCGTCGAGGGGCGCCCGCTCGTCCTGCTGCCGAACCCGATGTATCACGCCTATCTCGGGGCGACCTACGCGGCGAACTGCGAGCCGGTGTATCTCGATGCCACCGCCGAGACCGGCTTCCTCCCCGATCTCGACGCGCTCGAAAAGGACACCGCGACTCTCGCTCGCACGGTCGCGTTCTATCTCTGCTCGCCGGCCAATCCGCAGGGCGCGGTGGCGAGCCCGGACTACATCCGCAAGGCGCTGGCGCTTGGCGCGCCAATACAACTTCATGCTGTTCTTCGACGAGTGCTACTCCGAGATCTACACCCAGGAGCCCCCGACCGGCGGACTCCAGGTGGCGGCGCGTACGCCCGACGGTTTCAAGAACATCATCGTCTTCAACTCGCTCTCGAAGCGGTCGAACCTGCCGGGGTTGCGCTCCGGGTTCGCGGCCGGTGACGCCGATTTCCTCGAAATCTTTGCTGAAATCCGCAACCTCACGGCGCCGCAGATGCCGGGCGTCGTCCAGCACGCCTCGGTCGCCGTATGGGGCGAGGAGCAGCACGTCGCCGTCATCCGCCAGGCCTACCGCGCCAAATTCGACGTCTGCGACGAGTTGCTGGCCGGCAAATTCGGCTACAAGCGCCCCGCCGGCGGGTTCTTCCTGTGGCTCGATATGAGCCATTTGGGCGGGTCTGTGCCCGCGACCGTAACGCTTTGGAAACGCTGCGGTGTCAAGGTCGTCCCAGGTGCTTATCTGGCGCATCCGAACGCGCACGGGGTCAATCCGGCCGAACAGTACATTCGGGTCGCATTGGTCCATGATGTCGCAACTGTTCGCGAGGCGCTCCTGCGCATCGTTTCGGTCGAGGCGTAGAAACCACGTGGGAACATGGCGTTGCATGGCTCCAGCTTACGAGCCCCGGCCGTTGCTTCCGCATCCGCTGGAAGAGCGGCTGAGAGGCGGCTTTTCGCGACTGGTGGGCATGGCGCTCGCGGTCCTGACGGCGGCTGGCTGGCTGAGCCTGATGACCTGGTCGGCCCAGGACCCGAGCCTCACGCACGCCGCCGGCGGTACAACCCGAAATCTGATGGGCCCGTTCGGCGCCATCGTCTCCGACCTGCTGCTGCAATCGATCGGTCTCGCCGCGATCTTCGGCATGGTCGTCGTCAGCTTCTGGAGTGCCGAGCTGATCCTGCGCCGGCGCCTCGTGGAGCTGCGCATCCGGCTCATTATCGCGCCGATCGCACTGCTGGTTCTGGCCGGCGCGCTGGCGTCGGTGGTCGCGCCGGCGACCTGGCCGCTGCACCAGGGCCTCGGCGGCGCGCTGGGCGCCCTCGTCTTCAAGCTCGTCTCGGCGATCTTTGCGCAGGTCAACCCGGGGCGCGCCGGTCTTGCCGCCGGTCTCGTCATGTTCGCGGCCGGCATGTGTGCGCTTTCGGCGGCGCTCGGGTTGACGCAACGGGAGTACGCGCTGCTCTGGCAATCGGACCCGAGCGCGCCGCGCGGCGGTTTCCGCGATGGCGTCCTGCGGGCGATCGGCGGCTGGACGGGATGGCTCTCGCGGCAGCGCGCCACGGCCGACCGCGCGTGGCCGGCCATGGGCACTGAGGCGCCGGCGCCGCGCCGTGCGGGGTATCCGCCCGAGTATGTCCGCGACGACGACCCCGCGCCGACGACGTTCGATTCCGCGACCGATGCGGAGAGCCCGCGCATCGCCCGCCGTTTTGCGCCGAGCGGCCCGCGCGCGCCGATGCCGCCCGATCTCCCCCATCCGCCACAGCCCGAGCCGGCGCCGCGCCATCGCGTGCGCAAGACGCCGGCCCCGCGTGGCTTTGCTCGTCCCGCGCTCGACATTTTGCGTCGCGCGCTGCCCCCGAAGCAGGGCGCCGAGATCAGTCAGGCGGTCATGCGCGGCAACGCGCGGCTGCTCGAGGACGTGCTCGCCGATTTCGGCATCAAGGGCGAGATCAAGGACATCCGCCCCGGCCCCGTCGTGACGCTCTACGAGCTGGTGCCGGCGCGCGGCACCAAATCGTCCCGCGTGATCGGCCTCGCCGACGACATCGCGCGATCAATGAGCGCGGCGTCGGCCCGCATCGCCGTGGTGCCCGGCCGCAACGCGATCGGCATCGAACTGCCCAACGCCGGACGCCAATCCGTGTTCCTGCGTGAGCTGCTGGAGGCCGAGGCATTTGCCGCGAGCGAGGCGCAGCTTCCGATCACGCTTGGCAAAAGCATCGCCGGCGAGCCGATCGTCGTCGACCTCGCGCGGATGCCGCATCTGCTGATCGCCGGCACCACGGGGTCGGGCAAATCGGTCGGCGTCAACGCGCTGATCCTGTCGCTGCTCTATCGCCTGACGCCTGAGGAATGCCGCTTCCTCATGATCGATCCGAAGATGCTGGAGCTGTCGGCCTACAACGGCATTCCGCATCTGCTGACGCCGGTCGTCACCGATCCGCATCAGGCCGCCGCCGCGCTCGAATGGGTCGTGCGCGAGATGGAAGAACGCTACAAGCGCATGTCCAAGCTCGGCGTGCGCAACATCGAGATGTTCAACACGCGCGTGCGCACGGCGCGGAACCGCGGTGAGAAACTGGCGCGCCGCGTGCAGACCGGCTTCGATGCCGATACCGGCCGGCCGGTGTTCGAGAGCGAGCCACTCGACTTCACGCCGATGCCGTTCATCGTCGTCGTCGTCGACGAGTTCGCCGACCTGATGGTGGTCGCGGGGAAGGACGTCGAGGGCGCGGTGCAGCGGCTCGCGCAGATGGCGCGCGCGGCCGGCATCCATCTCATCATGGCGACCCAGCGGCCGAGCGTCGACGTCATCACCGGCACCATCAAGGCGAACTTCCCGACCCGCATCAGCTTCAAGGTCGCCTCCAAGATCGACAGCCGCACGATCCTCAACGAGCAGGGTGCCGAGCAGCTCCTCGGTGCCGGCGACATGCTGTTTGCGTCCGGCGCCGGCGGCGCGATCATGCGCGTGCATGGCCCCTTCGTGTCCGACGAGGAAGTCGAGCAGGTCGCCAATCACCTGCGCCTGCAGGGCGAGCCGGAGTATGTCGACGTGATCCTCGAGCGCGACGAGGACGCCGACGACGAGGACGACCCGGAGTCCGCCGCCGACGAGCTGTTCGACCGCGCGGTGGCATTGGTCGTGCGCGAGCAGCGGGCGTCGACGAGCTTCCTCCAGCGCCGCCTCGCGATCGGATACAACCGCGCCGCCAGCCTGATGGAGCGGATGGAGCAGGAGGGCCTCGTTGGCCCTGCGAGCCCGGTCGGCAAGCGCGAGATTCTGCTCGGCGGCGGCGATGGCCGCCCTGATCTGGGCAATTAATTTCGCTTATTCAATAGCTTGAAGGCATATACGACTAAAGTCTAATTTGTGCATCGCACAAAAATGTTGCGATGCACAATGAAGCTCCCTACATAGAGATCACGGACAACATTCCTGCGTGGGGCACCGCTTCACGCCCCCGACAGTGACCTCACAAGAAACGGAGCCCCCAGATGAATGAGCATATCAAGCGCCAAGCCGAGGAATTCATGAACGCCGCCAAGGCCGCCAAGATCCCCGAAAACATCCAGGCCTTCGCCCACGACGGCGTCGCCAAGTCGCAGGAGGCGTTCGCTACGATGACCGCCGCCGCCAAGGATCAGGCCAAGGTTGCCGAGGACTTCGCGCTGGCCACCCAGGCCGGCATCAAGTCGATCAGCGCCAAGATGTTCGACAACACCGCCGTCAACGCCGAAGCCGCGTTCGACGCCGCCCGCTCGATGGCCAGCGCCACCAGCGTTCCGGAGGTCCTGCGCCTCCAGGCCGAGTTCTTCCAGCGTCAGTTCGCCGTCGCCGGCGCGCAGACCAAGGAGCTGTTCGAGCTGTCGACCCGCTTCGCGACGCAGACGTTCGAGACCGCGAGCGAGGCCACCGCCAAGACCGTCGAAAAGGCCCGCAAGCGCGCCTGATCGAGCGGTTCGGTAGTTACAAGTGACAAGAGGCCCGCAGCCGCAAGGCTCGCGGGCCTTTCGTTTGCCCGACGCCGACGTCGCGCCCTTGATGTGAGTGAGCTGATTGGTTGGGGTCGCTTCGCGACGCGGGGCTACCGCCCCTGCACCCCGTCCGGGGGACACCCCCGGAGCCCCCGCCTTTTGTGAGATTTGGAGTTCGCCGCGAGCGCATCAGAATCCCCTCTCCCCGCGCGCGGGGAGAGGGTTAGGGTGAGGGGCGGCGGCAAACGCAAACGTCAGTATGTGTCACCGCTACTCACGTCGTGCTTAAAAGGGGAAGCGTCAGGAGCCCGCTGCGTGTCGACAGAGCCTCCACCAATGAGCCCGCGCCCACGCCTCGCCAACACGCAGGTGACACGAGTGACGTTGCGCGCGCTGCGCATCGCTCGCCGGTGGCGCACGTCTGGTGCTGCAGACGCTGCTCGCCCTCATCATCGTGTTCGAGGAATGGGGCTGGCGGCCGCTGGCAGCGGCGCTGGCGCGGCTCTCGCGCCTGAAGCCGATCGCGTGGCTCGAGGCACACATCCAGCGGTTGCCGCCCTACGGCGCGCTGGTCGTCTTCGTGATGCCGTCGATCCTGATCCTGCCGCTGAAGCTGATCGCGCTGTACCTGATCACCGCGGGACATGAGGTGGCGGCGGCGTTGCTGTTCATCGGCGCCAAGGTCGTCGGCACGGCGATCGTCGCGCGGCTGTTTCAGCTCACCGAGCCGCAGCTCCTGCAGATCCCGTGGTTCGCGCGCGTCTACGGCATCGTGATGCCGTGGAAGCACGCGCTGACCGATTGGGTGCGCAAGTCCTGGGCGTGGCGCTATGGCCGCGTCGTGAAGGAGCGCGTGCGGCGGGTGGCGGGGCCGGTCACGCAAGCGGTTCGCGCGGAGGCAACTTCGCTCGTCGCGCGCGTGCGGGGGTGGCTGGGCAAGACTTGATGGAAACGGGCGGGCGCTACGTCACGCCGCGCGCGCGTTGAGCCCCTTGAGCGTCGCGATGGCGTCGTTGGCCAGCATCCGGCCGAGATCATCGGTCGCCGACGCCAGCATCCCCTCAGCGACGCGCAATTCCTCGGCGATCCCGCTGGCGCCGGCTTCGACGTCGACGAGGTTCTGCGCGAGGATGGTGAGCGCGGTCGGATCGACTTCGGCAAACCCGCCACGGACGTAGATGCGGCGGCGGCCCGAGCCCTGCTTGATGTCCAGGATGCCCGGCCGCAGCGCGCTGATCAGCGGCGCATGACCTTCGAGCACGGTGAAATCGCCTTCCATGCCCGGCACGATCACCTCGGTCGCTTCCCCGGAGAGAAGCACGCGCTCGGGGCTGACGATCTCGATCTTGAAAGTGCCTGCCATGGTCGTCCCTGGTCTTTACGCTACGTCCGTCACGTCGTCGTTCGCAATTCAAACCGGCGAGCGCTCCGCGTCTGCTCGACGCTCGCCAAGTTGTGCCGTGTCATCGCGTGTGCCGCGTCCGCCCTGGTCGGGTCAGGACGACGGCTGCGCCGTCGCCTTGGTCTCGTCCGGTTCCTGCAACTGGGTGCCGCAGAACGGGCAGTAGAAAACCGGATAGTCGACCATGTTCTGGTCGTCTTCCTTTTCGCTGTCGACGATGCCGACGGACATGTACAGGACGCCGTCGTCGCCGACCTCGACCAAAGGCGAGAACTCCTTCGTCGTCAGCAACTCTTTCAGCTCGTTACAGCAGGATCCAAAGTCTCCGCTCATGCCGGTCCCTCTCTGCGGCCGTGGCCGTCTGCTGATGGGATGCGAAGCCCAGGTCCTCGACCCCGGTTCCGCCGCCCCCGCCCCAGTCCCGGATTACGCCGCCTCGGCCATCTTCTCCGCCTTGGCGATCGCTTCCTCGATCGTGCCTACCATATAGAAGGCCTGCTCGGGGAGATGGTCATAGTCACCATTGCACAGGCCCTTGAAGCCCTTGATGGTGTCGGCGATCGCGACGAGGACGCCGGGCGAGCCGGTGAAGACCTCGGCGACGTGGAACGGCTGCGACAGGAAGCGCTCGATCTTGCGGGCGCGGGCGACCGTGATCTTGTCGTCTTCGCTGAGTTCGTCCATGCCGAGAATGGCGATGATGTCCTGCAAGGACTTGTATTTCTGAAGGATCTGCTGGACCTGGCGGGCGCACTGGTAGTGCTCGTCGCCGACGACGCGCGGTTCCAGAATGCGCGAGGTCGAGTCGAGCGGGTCGACGGCCGGGTAGATGCCCTTCTCGGCGATCGAGCGCGAGAGCACGGTCGTCGCGTCAAGATGGGCGAACGAGGTGGCGGGCGCCGGGTCGGTCAGGTCGTCGGCCGGAACGTAGATCGCCTGGACCGAGGTGATCGAGCCCTTCTGGGTGGTGGTGATTCGCTCCTGCAGCGCGCCCATGTCGGTCGCGAGCGTCGGCTGGTAGCCGACCGCCGAGGGAATGCGGCCGAGCAGCGCCGACACTTCCGAGCCGGCCTGCGTGAAGCGGAAGATGTTGTCGACGAAGAACAGCACGTCCTGGCCCTGGTCGCGGAAGTGCTCGGCGACCGTGAGGCCGGAGAGTGCGACGCGCATGCGCGCGCCCGGCGGCTCGTTCATCTGGCCGTACACCAGCGCGCACTTCGAGCCCGCCGTCGATCCGTTGTTTTCCTTCGGATCGATGTTGACCTTGGACTCGATCATCTCGTGATAGAGGTCGTTGCCCTCGCGCGTGCGCTCGCCGACGCCGGCGAACACCGAGTAGCCACCGTGGGCCTTGGCGACGTTGTTGATGAGTTCCATGATCAGCACGGTCTTGCCGACGCCGGCGCCGCCGAACAGGCCGACCTTGCCGCCCTTGGCGTAGGGTGCGAGCAGGTCCACGACCTTGATGCCGGTGACGAGCAGCTCGGCGTCTGTCGACTGCTCGGCGAATGTCGGCGCAGGCTGATGGATGGCGCGCTTCACCTTGGTCTTGACCGGGCCGGCTTCGTCGACCGGCTCACCGATCACGTTCATGATGCGGCCGAGCGTCTCGTCCCCGACCGGAACCTCGATCGGCACGCCCGTATCGGTCACGTCCTGGCCGCGCGTCAGGCCCTCGCTCGAGTCCATGGCGATCGTGCGTACGGTGCTCTCGCCGAGATGCTGGGCGACCTCGAGGACCAGGCGGTTGCCCTGGTTGGTCGTCTCGAGCGCGTTCAGGATCTCGGGGAGATGCCCCTCGAACTGCACGTCGACGACGGCGCCCATCACCTGCCTGATCTTGCCAACCTTGTTCGATGCCATCGCCTGTTCCTCGTCCTCTGTCTCGTTCGGTCGGCTGGGTCGTCACCCATGTCCGACACTGTGTCAGCAATCGATAATTCCCGGCGGGCGCTAGAGCGCCTCGGCGCCGGAAATGATCTCGATCAGTTCCTTGGTGATGTTGGCCTGGCGCTGGCGATTATACTTGATCGTCAGCTTGTTGATCATGTCGCCGGCGTTGCGCGTCGCGTTGTCCATGGCGGTCATGCGCGCGCCCTGCTCGCCGGCCGCATTCTCGAGAAGGCCGCGGAAAATCTGCGTCGCGAGGTTCTGCTTGAGGAGCTGGCCGAGAATTTCTTCCTCGGACGGCTCGTACTCGTATATCGCCTCGGCCTTGGCCGGCTGCGTACCCGTCGCAAGCTCGGGCAGCTTGGCTGGAATGAGCTGGAGCGCCGTCGGCTTCTGGGTGATGACGTTCTTGAATTCGGAATAGTACATCGTCGCGACGTCGAATTCGCCGGCCTGATACATCGCGAGGATCTTGTCGGCGATCTCTTCGGCGTTGACGTAGGCGAGCTGCTTCACCGCCTTGAGGTCGACGCGGTCCTGGATCTGGCGGGCGTAGTCACGGCGCAGGTTATCGAAGCCCTTGCGGCCGACGCAGAGGATCTTGACCGTCTTGCCGGACGCCGCCAGCCGGCGGATGTCCTGGCGGGCGAGGCGCGAGATCGTGGTGTTGAAGCCGCCGCACAGGCCGCGCTCGGAGGTCATGACGACGAGGAGGTGCACGTCCTCCTTGCCGGTGCCGACGAGCAGCGGCGACACGCCTTCCTTGCTCGCGAGGCGCCGATTGAGGTTGGCGAGGATCTGGTCCATCCGCTGGGCATAGGGCCGGGCGGCGTGGGCGGCTTCCTGGGCGCGCCGCAGCTTGGCGGCGGCGACCATCTGCATCGCCTTGGTGATCTTGCGCGTCGCCTTGACCGAGGCGATGCGCGTGCGCATGTCTTTGAGTGATGCCATGGCGTCGCGGCCGTCCCTGTTTCAATCCAGCTCGGTCGTAACCGTCAGGCGAACTGCTTGACCACCGTCTCGACCACGCCCTTCAGCTTGGCCTCGGTGTCCTTCGACAGATCCTTCGTCGAGCGGATGTCGTCGAGGATCGCGGCGTTGGGGCCGCGCAGCGACGTCAGCAGCGCCTCCTCGAACGGCTTCACCTTGGCGAGCGCCATCGGATCGAGATAGCCGTTGACGCCGGCATAGATCACGCAGACCTGCTCTTCCATCTTGAGCGGCGTGAACTGGGCCTGCTTGAGGAGTTCCGTGAGCTTCGAGCCGCGATTGAGCAGGCGCTGGGTCGCAGCGTCGAGGTCCGAGCCGAACTGCGCGAACGCCGCCATCTCGCGGTACTGGGCGAGCTCGCCCTTGATCTTGCCGGCGACCTTCTTCATCGCCTTGGTCTGCGCCGAGGAGCCGACGCGCGACACCGAGAGGCCGACGTTCACGGCCGGTCGGATGCCCTGGAAGAACAGATCCGTCTCGAGGAAGATCTGGCCGTCGGTGATCGAGATCACGTTGGTCGGGATGTAGGCCGAGACGTCGTTGGCCTGCGTCTCGATCACGGGCAGCGCCGTCAGCGAACCCTTGCCGGCGGCGTCGCCCATCTTGGCGGCGCGCTCGAGCAGGCGCGAGTGGAGATAGAACACGTCGCCCGGATAGGCTTCGCGGCCCGGCGGGCGGCGCAGCAGCAGCGACATCTGGCGGTAGGCGACGGCCTGCTTGGAAAGATCGTCATAGATGATGACCGCGTGCATTCCGTTGTCGCGGAAGTATTCGCCCATCGCGCAGCCGGCGAAGGGGGCGAGGAACTGCATCGGCGCCGGGTCGGAGGCGGTCGCGGCGACGATGATCGAATAGTCGAGCGCGCCGTTCTCTTCCAGCGACTTGACGAACTGGGCGACCGTCGAGCGCTTCTGGCCGATGGCGACATAGACGCAATAGAGCTTCTGGCTCTCGTCGGTGCCCTGGTTCAGCGGCTTCTGGTTGAGGATCGTGTCGAGCGCGACGGCGGTCTTGCCGGTCTGGCGGTCGCCGATGATCAGCTCGCGCTGGCCGCGGCCGATCGGGATCAGGGCGTCGATCGCCTTGAGGCCGGTCGCCATCGGCTCGTGCACCGACTTCCGCGGGATGATGCCGGGCGCCTTGACGTCGACGCGGGACATCTTGTCGGCCTTGATCGGGCCTTTGCCGTCGATCGGGTTGCCGAGCGCGTCGACGACGCGGCCGAGCAGGCCCTTGCCGATCGGTACCTCGACGATGGCGCCGGTCCGCTTGACGGTGTCGCCTTCTTTGATGGACGCGGTCGTCGCCGAAGATCACGACGCCGACGTTGTCGCTCTCGAGGTTGAGCGCCATGCCGCGGATGCCGCCCGGGAACTCGACCATCTCGCCGGCCTGGACGTTGTCGAGGCCATAGACGCGGGCGATGCCGTCGCCGACCGACAGCACCTGTCCGATTTCGGAGACTTCCGCCTCCTGGCCGAAATTCTTGATCTGCTCTTTGAGGATCGCGGAGATCTCAGCGGCCTTGATTTCCATCAGCGGACCTCTTTCATGGCGGTCTTGAGTGAGGTGAGTTTGGTGCGAAGCGAGCTGTCGATCATGCGCGAGCCCATCTTGACGACGAGACCGCCAAGCAGGTTCGGATCGACCTTGGTGGTGATGTTGACGTCCTTGCCGGCGGAGGCGCGGAGCGTCTCGTTGAGCGCGGCGAGCTGATCTTTGGTCAGCGGATGCGCGCTCGCGACCTCGGCGCTGACCTCGCCACGCTGGCGGGAGGCCAGCGCCAGGAAGGCGCGGATCATGCCGGAGAGTGCGAACAGGCGCCGGTTACGGGCCAGCACTTTCAGGAAGTTGACGACCAGCGGCGCGAAACCGGCCTTCTGGGCGATGGCGGCGATGGAGCGGCCCTGCTCGTCACCCGAGAACACGGGACTGCGGACCATCCGCTTGAGATCGGCGCTGCCGTCGAGGAGCGCCTGCAGCGCTACGAGGTCCTTCTCGACTTGCCGGACCTGGTTCGCCTCTTCGGCGAGTTCGAACAGGGCCGATGCGTAGCGCCCGGCTACACCCCCTGTGCTGGTATCGACTGTGGCCACTGGTCCTGCTCAGCCCCTCATAAAATGCTCGAACCTCGCCGCGTGACCGGCGTCCGGCTCCGGTGCGGCCGGCCCCCGTGCGCGGACCCCGCCCCTGATGCGTGGAGAATAGCCCACGGCGCTCACTCGGCTGTTAGACCGGCGGCGCCATGATCGGGAAGACGGGCTCGTCTAGCATGGTCCCGCGGCCACTTCAACGCCGGCCTTTGGTGCCGTCTTGCCGCATCGGTGCCGCGAAGTGGTCACCCCCTGTTTCGCGACACTCTGCCGCTGCTCAGGGGGCCGTCCCTAATTCAGTAGCCGTGCTCGCGATCCACGACCTCGCGCAGCGGCTGGCCGTCGAGGTGGCGTCGGATATTGTCCGACAGCAGCTCGGCGACCCAGTTGTCGCGCTCGGGATGATAGCCGCCGATGTGCGGCAGCACCCAGATCCCCGGCGTCTTCCAGAACGGGTGCTCGGCCGGCAGCGGCTCGGTGCGGAACACATCGAGCACGGCACCGGCGATCGTTTTCGCCTTGACCGCGGCGATGAGATCGTCGTCGACGATGATGGCGCCGCGGGCGAAGTTGATCAGCCAGGCGCCCGGTTTCATCTTCGCGATGCGCGCCGAATTGAGCAGGTTCTCGGTGAGCGGCGTCACCGGCAGCAGCACCACGACGTAATCGCTCTGGCCAAGCACCTCATCGGTATCGCCAAAGCCGTAGACCTTCTCGACACCCGCGACCGCTTCGGGCGTGCGCTTGGTGCCGATGACGCGCATTTCCAGCGCCGCGGCCTTCATCGCGACCTGTTGGCCGATCGCGCCGAGCCCGAGAATGCCGAGTGTCTTGCCGGCATAGCGTAGCGGAGACGCTGCGCTGCCAGCGGCTCTCGGCCTGCTGAAGCGCGATCTGGTGATACTTCTTGGTGACGTGAAAGAGCGCGCCGAGGATGTTTTCCGGCACCTGGATGCGGTGGGTGCCGCGCGCCGCAATGAGCGTGTGGGCCGTCGTCAGGTCCTTGCGCGCCAGCCAGTGATCGACGCCAGCGGTCAGCGACTGGATGACTTTCAGGCGCGGCATCTTGGCGAGCAGTCCCGGCTGCGGGCCCATGGAGAAGAGCACCTCGGTATTCTGCAGGACGGCGGCGTCCGGTTCGGTGCCGGGCGCGAGGATCGTGAAATCGCACCGCTCATTGAGCCCGTCGGCGGTGAGGCGGTCCACGTAGGGTTTCGGGTTCTGCAAAAACAGCAGCACTTGCAACTTGTTGCTCATGATTTTTTCCTCGGCGTCAGGCGCTGGGGGTGGCGTCAATGCTCAGGCGATCTTGCCCTTCAGCTCGTCCTCGATGTGGATCTTGATGATGTCCTCAAAGCTCATGTCCGGCTTGAAGCCGAGCGCCAGCGCGCGCTTGGCGTCGAAGTTGCGCGGCCAGCCGGCGACGATGCCCTGGATGAACGGGTCCGGCACGCGCTTGATGCGGGCGACTACCTTCTCGCCGGCCACTTTCTTCAGCGCCGCGATCTGCTCGCCGACGGTCACCGCGAGGCCCGGCATCGACAGCGCCCGTCGCGCGCCCATCTTTTCGCCGTCGATGGTCGCGGCATGGAGGAGGAAGCCGACCGCAGCGCGGGGCGAGGCGTGCCAGTGCATGACGTCGTCGGAGACGGGCAGCACCGCCTCGGCGCCGGCCAGCGGCTCGCGCAGAATGTTGGAGAAGAAGCCGGAGGCGGCCTTGTTCGGCGTGCCGGGCCTGATGCACACGGTCGGCAGGCGGATCGAGACGCCGTCGAGCAGGCCCTTCCTCGTGTAGTCCGAGATCAGCAGCTCGCCGATCGCCTTCTGGGTGCCGTAGGAGGTGAGCGGCGTCGAAAAGAACTCGTCGCCGATTTTCTCGGGGAATGGCGCACCGAACACCGCGATCGAGCTCGTGAACACGAGGCGCGGCTTGTTTCCGGCCCGGCGCACGCTGTCGATGAGGTTCATCGTGCCCTGGAGATTGATCCGGTAGCCCTTGTCGAACTCCTGCTCGGCCTCGCCCGAGACGATCGCCGCGAGATGGAAGATCACATCGGGTTTGTCGGCGACGAGCTTGTCGGTCTCGCCGGGCGCGGGGAGGTCGCCGGTCGAGATCGTGACCGGGAAGGCGGCGCCGGCCGGTTTCTGCGGCGGCACCACGTCATAGAGCGTCAGCGCCGAGATCGCCTTGCCGCCAAGCTTGCCGTCCTTGGCCAGCCGTTCGGCGAGCTTGCGCCCGACCATGCCGGCGCCACCGATGATCAGAATTTTCATGATTGCTTCCTCCCGCGCGTATCCGTTCGCCCCAGAGGGCGTGAACCACGTCATTTCACTCGTCAATAGCGTCTTGTGACGCCGCGCCAATCACCAACGCGGTCCCTCCCCCCTTGTGGGGGAGGCTAGGAGGGGGGTATCGCAGAACAATAGTTGTTGGGGTTCCCCCCACCCCTAACCCCTCCCCACAGGGGGGAGGGGGATCCGATGTCGATCCGCGCGAGCAGCTACCACCAAGTTGGCGGAGAGCGATCCTCGCGCGCAAGCCCTATCTCGGCAGGTCAGTTCGGCCGAGCGCGCGTCAGCCGTGCGCGGTCAGGGTCTCCCAGAGTTTGTCGGCGCCGCCGGCCGCGATGGTGCGGCCGATTTCGGTCTGCCACTGGACCTCGGCGCCGAACTCGTTGCGCCAGCTCCACAGCCGCCGCGTCGCGTAGTGCAGCGCGTGCTCCTGGGTGAAGCCCATGGCGCCAAAGACCTCGTGCGCGATCGCGCAGACGCGGCCCGCCGCTTCGCCGCTGCGCGCCTTGGCGATGGCGATCGACAGCCGGTCGCCGCGCGCCGCCGCGTCCTCGACCGCCATCAGCGATGCCGCACTGGCGGCGGCGGCTTCCGCGGCAAGCTCCGCCATCAGGTGCTGGATCGCCTGGAAGCGCGCGATCGGGCGGCCGAACTGGACGCGGTCGTTGGCCCAGGTCAGGCAGTGGTCGAGCACGCGCGACATGGCGCCCGACATCTGCACCGCGCGGACGAGCGCGCCTTCTGCTTCGACGATTCGGCTCGCATCGGCGAGCGGCGCGCTCGCGATCACCCGGGCGCGGGTGAGGTCGATCGTATCGCGTGGCTCGCCGGCTGCGTTGAAGGACGGGGCGGCGGCGCCACCGGCGTCGATCAGCGCGAGCGTATCGGCGCCCGTCGCGACGACGATACCGCCGACCGAGCCGCCCCAAGCGACGCCCGCGGCCTTGCCGTCACGGTTTGCCGATGGTGGCGCCACCGACAGCGCACCAGCGGGCACATCCATGCCCGCCTTCGCCAGCAGCCGGCGTGCGAGGATCGTCTCGGCGAGCGGCACCGGAAGTGTGTGGTACGCCGACCGCTCGATCAACGCCATGGCGTCGGCGAGACCGAGATCGCCCGCGTCGATTTCGCCGATCGCGGTCATGCCGGCTTCGTCCAGCGCCGACCAGACGGTTGCGGGATAGCCCGGCTTGCCGTCGGCCGCGGCAAGCGTGGCGGTGCCACTCGTATCCTCGACGATTCGGTCGAGCGACCGCAGCATCAGGTCGCGCACTTCGCTCATCCCGCTCATCTCAAGCCGAGCCCCCGTGCAATCATGCCGCGCAGGATCTCGCGCGTGCCGCCGCGGATCGAGTAGCAGGGCGCCTGCAACTGCGAGAGCTGCTGGAGGCCGTCGTAGGTCGTGTCGTTGCCGCCGCCGCGGGGCTCGAGCGGCAGGATGCGCCGCGCGATTTCCGGGATCGACTGCTCGAACGTGGTGCCGAGATCCTTGACCAGCGCCGCTTCCGTCACCGGCGATTGGCCTTCATTGAGCATTCCCGCGATCGACGACGACATGCGCCGCAAGGTGGCGAGGTGCGCGACGAGCCGTCCAAGTTCGGCGGCTTGCATCGCGCCCGGCGTGTCGCCGACCTCGCGGAACGCTTCGACCAGCAGCGGATAGGTCGACATGAACCGGTCCGGCCCGGAGCGCTCGAAGGCGAGTTCCGACGTGACCATCGCCCAACCCTGGCCAACGCCGCCGACGCTCATGTCCTCCGGCACGAACACGTCGTCGAAGGTGATCTCGTTGAACTCGTGCGCCCCGTAGACGTTGATGATCGGGCGCACTTCGATGCCCGGCGATTTCATGTCGACGATGAGCTGCGTCAGGCCGACGTGGCGATCCTCCGGTCGCCCGCCCGTGCGCACCAGCGCGATGGTGTAGTGGGCGAGGTGGGCATAGCTCGTCCACACCTTGCGGCCGGTGACGCGGAAGCCGCCGTCGACGGGATGCGCCCGCGTCTTGACGCTGGCGAGGTCGGAACCCGGTGTCCGGCTCGCTCATGCCGATGGCGAAATGGCAGCGCCCGGCCGCGATCTCCGGCAGGATCATCTTCTTGATCCGCTCGTTGCCGTGCTTGAGGATCTGCGGCCCGCTCTGGCGGTCGGCGATCCAATGCGCCATCACGGGGGCGCCTGCGGCCAGCAGCTCCTCGACGACGACATAGCGTTCGAGCGCCGACCGCTCATGGCCGCCGTACTGCTTCGGCCAGGTCATGCCGAGGTATCCGCGCTCGCCGCACTTGGCGCTGAACGCGGCATCGGAGGCGGTCATCGCGCCGACCGTCGGCGTGAACGTGCCGCGGTTCTGTTCCTCGGCGAGGAAGGCGCGGACTTCGGCCCTCAGGGCTTGTGCACCCGGCGGCATCACCACCGGCTCGAAGCGAAACTCCGGCATGTCGGGTCGGCTCCTTACTGTCGGCATTCATCGGAGTGAGTAAGCGCTCACCCACCCCTCGGACAAGTGCCAATCGGCGTGTCTGGAGTCCGGCGCGTCACTTCCCCTTCTCCCCGCAAGCGCGGGGAGAGGGATAGTGCTGGCGCGAGGTCAAGCGATCGCGATCGTCCCTGCCGCCCGCCGCCGGATGCGCCACACCGTCCGCGGCGCGCCGAGATCGACGCGATCGACGACATCGACAGTGAGGAAGCGGTTGTGCACCATGGCGAGGCCTTCGATCAGGCCGTTCCAGGCTTCGAGCACGCCGGGCGAGGGGTTCGCGATGCCGCGCATCAGTCGCCAGCCTGAGCGCGACGCGAGCACCGCGTCGCCGTCACGCGTGATCTCGACCGTGTCGCCCTCGCCTTCGGCGATCCAGGCCATCAGCCGCGCCAGCGCCTCTTCGTCGTCGCCTTCGATGCCGGCCGCCGCCGCGATTTCCTTGTAGGACTGCGCGCCGATCAGCCGTCCGGTCAGCCGGCCGAGGTGGGCGCCTTCCGTCTCGCCGAACAGCTCCATCAGGCGCGGCAGGCCGCTACGGACGTACTCCATGGCATAGTTGCGATAGGCGCGTGCAAGGCGCTCCGGTGTCCAGTCGGCGGCGGGAAGGCGCGGCGCCTTGGCGGCGTCGAATGGCGGCGGCATCTCGCCGGGGCGGAAGACGAGGCGTTCGTCGGGCGCGAGGTCGCGGTCGTGCTCGAGGAAGTAGCCGGCGAGGCCGTGCTGGCCGTCGACGGTTTGCGCGGTGCACACGAAACCGAGCCGCGGGTTGTTCAACGAGAGCCCGTTCTGCGCGTACCAGCCGGTGAGGAAGGCGCGCGAGACTTCGCTTGGCACGCCGCAGATGGTGGCGCCGGGATAGATCCAGCGCGGCGGCACGAAGCGCACCCACGCCTTGCGATCGCTCTCCTTCATGAACTCGACGCTGACGCCGCCGATGCTGTTCGAGAGGTAGTGGTAGGCCGCGCAGGCGACGGCGTGCGGCATTCCCGTGAGGCCGAGCTTGTCGAAGCTCGACAGGAACTTTTCATGATGCTGGTGGCGGAACACTGCGTGAACCCAGCGCGCCGCATCCGGCCCGCCGCGGCGGCTGACGAGCGTCAGGATGAGGCCGGTGAAGTAGTTGTGATAGAGGTCCGCGACCGCGCGGGCGGCACGCATCGGCGGGGGCAGCCCTTCGACGGACTTCGGTGCATCGGTCGCCATCGTTGTTCTTCCGTTGAAGACTCAGCCGCGTTCAGCGTCCGTTCGCCTTGCGCCATGCCGCGAACTCGGCCTTCGCTTCCGGCCCGCCGGGGTAGAGCCCGAAGATGCCGCGGCCCTCACGCACCTTCTCCATCACGAAATCCTCGTAGGCGGTCATCTCGTGGCCTTCCTCGGCGATCTCGTTGGCGAGATGGGCGGGGATCACGACCACGCCTTCGCCGTCGCCGACGAGGATGTCGCCGGGGAATACCGGCGCATCGCCGCAGCCGATCGGCACATTGACGTCGACGGCCCGCTGTCGCGTCAGGTTGGTCGGTGGCGCCGGACGGTTCTGGTAGACGGGGAACCCCATCTCGGCGAGTTCGGGGCAATCGCGGAACCCGCCATCGCTGACGATGCCGGCGACCCCGCGCATCATCAGGCGCGTGATCAGGATGCCGCCGGCCGACGCCGCCCGCGCGTCCTTGCGGCTGTCGATCACCAGCACATGCCCCGGCGGGCAGTCCTCGATGGTGCGGCGCTGCGGGTGCGTGCGGTCCTCGAAGACGCCGATGTGGTCGAGATCCTCGCGCGCCGGGATGTAGCGCAGGGTATAGGCCTCACCGACCATGGCCGGCGCCTTGGTGCCGACCGGGCGGACGTCCTGGATGAACTGGCTGCGGAAGTTGCGCTTGAACAGCGCCGTGGTGATGGTGGCGACGCTGATCTTCCTCAGTTTCTCGCGGTTCTCGGCGGTGAGGGGCGTGCTCATCGGTGGCGTTTCCTCGGTGGTTTATTGATTTGAAGTTCCAGCGAACCACACCGCGAGCGGCGTGACAATCTTACGCATAAGGGGCTCACGCATAGCGGGCGACGCGGGCGCGCAGGCTGTCGAGGATGGGGCCGAACTCGTCTTCCTCGCGCGCTTCGGGGTAGATCGCGGCAACCGGCACGCTGAAGCGACGTGCGCGCGCAACGAGCTTCATGCGACCGCGCGAGAGGTGTCCGCGCACCAGCCGGTACGGCAGATATCCGGAGCCTTCGTTGGTGAGAAGGTAGTCGACCGCCATCGGTCCGATATCGAGTGTGAGGCGTGCGCCGGAGCGTTTCGGGAACGCGATGGCATGGTCCTCGCGGAAATCAGGACCCCAATCCACAAGAATGTAGTCGTCGGTTCGGCGTCGAGAATCGCCGCGCGCGCAAGAGACGAGCACGAGTTCTTCCTCGAACAGATGCTCGATCAGCAGGCCCGGCGATTGCAACGGCTGATACACCACCGCGACGTCGAGCGTGCCGTCGAGCAGGCGCTGCGTCAGCATCGGTCCGGTCTCGGTGACGGCGGTGAGGGCAAGATCGGGCCGCGCCGCCTTCAATCCGGCGATCCATGAGACCAGCAGGCCTTGCCACAGCGTCGCCTCCGCGCCGACCGCGAGATGCTGGTCGTGCTGGCCCGAAAAACCCACATCCAGTTGGGCTTGTTGCCATACGCGCACCATGGCGAGCGCGTGCTTCTGGAACTGTTCGCCGGCCGTCGTGATCTGCGCGCCGACCTTGGAGCGCTCGAAGAGTTGGCGACCGAGCATCATCTCGAGGTTGCGCACGCGCGACGAGACAGTCGATTGCGTGACGTTCATCCGGCGCGCCGCTTCGATGAAGCTGCCGGTTTCCGCGATCATCAGGAAGGTGCGTGCGAGCGCGATGTCCATGGTGCTCAGTGATGCTCAAGCGCGATCATTGCAGATGATGTATCGAAACGTTCGATAGATGACAGCGAAATTTTGCGTTTGCGGCTTCGCGCGATTGCACACAATAGATGATGCATCGGCACCACAGTACAAGCAAATAGCAGAAAAGGATGATTGCTATGGCGATGAGAGCGAAGAAGAAGGCCCCGGCCAAGAAAGTTGCGTCGAAAAGCGCAGCTAAGAAGTCCGCGGCGAAGAAGGTAGCGAAGAAGTCGGCCAAGAAGGGCGTGAAGCGGCCGGCGAAGAAGGCCGGCAAGAAGATGGCCGTGAAGCGTGCGAAGGCCGCGAAGAAGAAGTAAGCTGCCCTCCGTTGTCATTCACAACGGAGCACCACTTCATGTCGTCGAGACTAGTCTCGATCTGGGGCGCGGCAGCGCTGCTCACAAGCAGCATCGCCGCCGACGCCGCCAGCATCACCAACCGCGATGACCAAGACCAGAAACTCACCATCACCGAGGGTGAGGCCACCACCGAGCACACGCTGAAGCCCGCGCAGGTGCTCGAGAACGTCTGTTTGAAGGGGTGCGTCATACGGCTCAACGGCCGCGAGGATGACGAATACGAGGTGGAGGGTGCGGACGTCGTGTCCATCGAGGAGGGGTTCCTCTACTACGACGGCCCCGACGAACCTCAGCCACCGAGTAGCGGTCCATCGACGCCGATACCGCCGGGCGGACTGGCGCCGCCACCCGCGCAACCCAAGCAATAGACGTCGTTCCCCCCGCGCCGTGCTGCACCGCGATCGAGGTCTTTTCGGGAAACCGGGCTTCGTGGCGGATGAGCAGTCCCGCGGTGGCCCACAATTCGGGCACGCCCTGAACAGCATCGATGATCCGTCCGCTTCGCCGATGGCGGCCGGATCATCGTGCTTTCAGGTGGGTCCGGAGGGGGCGGTAACGTACTCTGGATCTTGGTATTAGAGTCTGATTCACGTCCTCGATGCTCGCGCAGGCGCTCGCATCTCAAACGATCAGGCTCTAGCCCGCCAGCGCCTTCTCGATCGCGCTCAATGCTTCCGATGCTTTCGTGCCGTCGGGGCCGCCGGCCTGCGCCATGTCCGGCCGGCCGCCGCCGCCCTTGCCGCCGAGTGCTGCGGCACCGACCTTCACGAGATCGACGGCGCTGTGCGTGGCGACCAGATCGTCGGTGACGCCGACCGCGACGGCGGCCTTGCCGTCCTCGGTCACGCCGACGATGGCGACGATGCCCGATCCGACCTGCTTCTTGCCGTCATCGACGAGGCCGCGCAGATCCTTCGGGTTGAGCCCTTGCACCGAGCGCGCGAGCATCCTGACGTTGCCGACTGTGCGGATCGCCAGGGCCGGGTCAACCGCTGCGGCACCATTGCCGCCGCCGCCCAGCGCCAGCGCGCGCTTGGCGTCCGCAAGTTGCCGCTCGAGCTGGCGGCGTTCCTCGACCACCTGCTTGACGCGATCGACGACGTCCTCGGGCTTGGTGCGCAGCAGGCTCGCCAACTCGCGCACGCGCTCCTCGTGCGCGACCAGATAGGCGCGCGCGCCGTCTCCGGTCAGCGCCTCGATCCGGCGCACGCCGGCCGCGCTCGCGCTCTCGGCAACGACGTGCACGAGGCCGATGTCGCCGGTCCGTGCGACATGCGTGCCGCCGCACAGTTCCACCGACCAGGCCTTGTTCGAGCCTTCCCGTGGGGCGCCCATCGAGACGACACGCACCTCGTCGCCGTATTTCTCGCCGAACAGCGCCATGGCACCCGACTGCATCGCGTCCTCGATACCCATCAGGCGGGTCTCGACGGCCGAATTCCCGATGATCACGGCATTGGCGATCGCTTCGACCTCGGCGACTTCCGCCGGCGACATGGGCTTCGTGTGCGAGAAATCGAAGCGCAGGCGATCGGGCGACACCATCGACCCTTTCTGCGCGACGTGGGTTCCGAGCACCTCGCGCAGCGCCTCGTGCAGGAGGTGGGTTGCGGAATGATTGGACCGGGTGGCGCCGCGGCGGCCATGGTCGACATTGAGCTCGACCGCGTCGCCGGTCGCAAACCCGCCGCTCTCGACGATGCCCATATGGACGAAGAGGTCGCCGAGCTTCTTCTGCGTGTCGGTGACGCGGAACACGGCACCTTTCGGGCCCTTGATCACACCCACGTCGCCGACCTGGCCGCCGGATTCGCCATAGAACGGCGTCTGGTTGAGGACGAGCGCGCCCTCGTCACCCGTCTTCAGCGCCTTGCCGACCTTGCCGCCCGAAATCACCGCCTTGACGACGCCCTCCGCGACCTCGGTGTCGTAGCCGAGGAATTCGGTCGCGCCGACCTGCTCGCGGACCTCGAACCACACCGTTTCGGTCGCCGCTTCGCCGGAACCCTTCCAGGCCCGGCGCGCCTCGTCTTTCTGGCGTTCCATGGCGGTCTCGAACGCGCCCGTGTCGACCTCGATGCCGCGGGCGCGCAGCGCATCCTGCGTCAGATCGAGCGGGAAACCGAAGGTGTCGTAGAGCTTGAAGGCGGTCTCGCCGGAGAACGTCGCGCCCTTCTTGAGATCGCCGGTCTCCTCGTCGAGCAGCACCAGGCCGCGCTCCAGCGTCTTGCGGAACCGCGTTTCCTCGTGGCGCAGCGTCTCGGTGATCAGCGACTGGGCGCGGATCAGCTCGGTGTAGGTGTCGCCCATCTGGCGCACCAGCGCCGGGACGAGGCGGTACATCAGCGGCTCGCGCGCGCCGAGGAGGTGGGCGTGGCGCATCGCGCGGCGCATGATGCGGCGGAGCACGTAGCCGCGGCCCTCATTCGAGGGCAGCACGCCGTCGGCGATGAGGAAGCTCGTCGCGCGCAGATGGTCGGCGATGACGCGGTGCGAAGCCTTGTGCTCGCCCGTCGCCTTGACGCCGGTCGCCTCGACCGACGCCGCGATCAGCGCCTTGAACAGGTCGATCTCGTAGATGACGTGCGCGCCCTGCAGCATCGCCGTCATGCGCTCGAGGCCCATGCCGGTGTCGATCGACGGCTTCGGCAGCGGTACGCGCGTCGCCCGGCGCCGCGCTGCTCGAACTGCATGAAGACGAGGTTCCAGAATTCCATGAAGCGGTCGCCGTCCTGCGTCCGGCGCTGCCTGGCGGCCCGCCGGGGATCTTGTCGCCCTGATCGAAGAAGATCTCCGAGCAGGGCCCGCACGGGCCCGGTGTCGCCCACCGCCCAGAAATTGTCGGAGGTGGCGATGCGGATGATCTTGTCATCGGAGAAGCCGGTCAGCTTCTTCCAGATGCCGATATGCCTCGTCGTCGTCGTGATAGACGGTGACGAGCAGCCTCTTCTTGTCGAGCCCGAACTCCTTCGTGATCAGCTTCCACGCGAGCTCGATCGCCTGCTCCTTGAAGTAGTCGCCGAAGGAGAAGTTGCCGAGCATCTCGAAGAAGGTGTGGTGGCGCGCGGTATAGCCCACATTGTCGAGGTCGTTGTGCTTGCCGCCGGCGCGCACGCACTTCTGCGCCGTGACGGCGCGCTTGTAGGGCCGTGTCTCCGGCGCCGGTGAAGAGGTTCTTGAACTGCACCATGCCGGCCGAGGTGAACATCAGCGTCGGGTCGTTGCGCGGGACGAGCGACGACGACGGCACGTGCTCGTGGCCGTTCTTCGCAAAGAAGTCGACGAACGTGGAGCGGATTTGATTAACGCCGGTCATGTCGAGAGCTCGCGTCGCTAGGGTGCGGTCGGGTGGATCGGCAGGTCATTCAGGACAGGCGCGGGCCCGGCCCGTGCGCCCTCACTCGTGGGCAACGGACGCGGCCCTCGGCCAGACGAGGTCGAGGCGCATAAAGTCCAGCCCGCCCTGCCCGGGTGCGCAGGTCGTATCCGGACCACCATGCCGTACTGAAGGCCTCCCCGCACTTATAAGCGAGCCGCCGAAATGCTGTCCACCGGGCGTGTGCCGGTGCGCGCCATATCGCGCGCGGCGCCGATCGAGCGGACGAACTGATGGGCTTACGGATCAGTTATCCCCGTTCAGTTTTTCCGCACCTACACTACCAGAAATGTAGGCATTTGTTCCTATTGCTAAGAAAATTGAAGACAAGCAACGGAGGCAACGGCTCATGACCTCGGCAGCATTGGAGGTATCCACCCCACGTCCACACTTGGGAAACCATGTTGGCGGCGCGAGACCGGGCAGCGATGATGCGCTGGATGCCAAAGTCCGCTCGGTCTACTTCGCCGTTTCCATGGTCTACAGCATCGAGCGCGGCATCCTCGATCACCCGACGCGCGGGCGCTCGCGCGTCGCCTTCGCCCGCCAGGTGGCGATGTACCTCGCCCATGTCGCGTTCGGCCTGACGCTGACCACCGTCGGCCGTGCATTCGGGCGCGATCGCACCACGGTTTCGCACGCCTGCGCCCTGGTTGAAGACGCGCGCGACGATCCCGAGATCGATCGCACGCTCGAGGTGCTCGAAGCCATCGTCAAGCGGCTCGCCTCGCTCGACTCCTCGCGGCTGTGACGCCCGGATTGGCACGAGCCCCGTCGCACCATCATCCCGCGGGATCATCATCATGACCAACTCCCAGAACGCCGCGGCGACAAACACGACAATCGAGGATCAGCTCCGTAAACGATGCCTACCGTTGCTGTCGGTGCTCGCCCGCCGCGGTGCGTTGCTCATCGCGCCGGAGAGCGCCGAGGATCCGGTCGCGATCGTGGTCGCGGGGCGCGAGGCCGGCGCGCAGAATCTCGGCGCCTTCGCCGCCACCGATCTGGAGATCGCCGCCGGTCGCCATTGGATCGTGCCCGCGTCCGACGGCTGGGGATGGAAGATCACCCGCGCCGGGGTGGCGGTGGTGCGGGCCGCGCGCGCGCTCGGCGCTGCTGCCCGGGCCGCGTCAGGTGCCGCCGTCGCGCCACCATCCGATCGAAACCGCGAGACCCGCCCTGCGACCGCGCGCGACGCGGTCGGATCGCTCGCTTGGCTGCACAGCCGCCGCGACAAGGACGGACAGCCGCTGATCAGCGCCGAGCAGTTGGCGGCGGGCGAGCGTCTCGCGGGCGATCTGTGGCGCGCCCGCATGACGCCGCGCGTGACGTCGGTGTGGACCGGTGTTCCCGGCGACGCTGGCGGTCGCCGTTCCGCGCCCGGTGCCGGTGTCGACATCGCGGACGCGGTCATCGCCGCCAAAGCGCGTGTCGAGCGGGCGCTCAAATCGGTCGGTCCCGAATTCGCCGGTCCACTGATCGACATCTGCGGCCACATGCTCGGCCTCGACGACATCGAGCGGCTCAATGGCCTGCCGATGCGATCGGGCAAGATGCTGCTCCGCACCGCGCTGACGCGGCTCGCGCGCCACTACGGCTACCTGCCGCCAGAGCATGGCGACGCTGAAATCGCGCGCCGCATCGCCGGCTGGATGGCGGAGGATGGCGCCGTGACGCTGGAGCCGTGGCGGAAGCGGGGGTGACGCACACCTTCGTAGCGGCCGAAGGCCGCGAGGTCAGAATGCGACCGGAGGGGCACGACCCGCGGCGCCAGTAGCCGAAGGCGTTGGCGACCGCGGCAACAGTTAACCCGACTGCAAGTACCAGAACTCGCCGCGGAAGTAGAGCAGCGGCTCGATATCCTCGCGGAAGCGGCAGTCGCGGACGCGGCCGATGAAGATCGTGTGGGTGTCGAACGTATGCTCGTGCGCGACCTCGCAATCGAGGTTGGCGATCGCGTTCCTGAGCACCGGCGCGCCGGTCGCGAGCGTGTCCCAGGTATCGGCGTCGAACCGCGCCTCGCCCTCGAGCTTCTTGCTTGAAAAGCGCCGCGCCAACTCGCTCTGGTCGCTCGCGAGCAGGTTGATCGAAAAGCATTGCGCCGACTGGATCGGGGCGTGCGCGCTGGCGTTGCGGTTGACGCAGGCGATCACCATCGGCGGGCTATCGGTGAGCGAGCACACCGCGGTGGCGGTTAGCCCGGTGCGGCTGCCGGCGGCACCGACCGCGATGATCGTCACCGCTCCGGCCTGATGACGCATCACGTTGCGGTATTTGTCGGCGTCCATGCTAGCGTCCCGATTCCGAAGCTCGCCTCACATCGCAGCTGGTGTCCCGAGCGAACTTCGGAATCAGAAGGGACACTGAGAATCATCGGTTTGCTAGTGTGATTCAGATCGAGAAATGCGCTCGATACCGAGCCAAGTGACGTGGCGAATTTCTCGATCATCACACTAGGTCTCGTACATGCTGATCGCTTGCGAGCGATCGACCTACCCTAATCGCCCCATCGCCTCGCGCAAGGGCGTCCGCTGCATCCGTGAACTGCGGTGCGCGGACCGACTCTACAGCTTCCAGTCGCCGATCTCGGATCGCGCGAGGCCGAGGTTGTCGCGCAGCGTCGGCCCTTTGTAGTCCTTCTGGTGCAGGCCGCGCCGCTGCAACTCGGGCACGACCATGCGCACGAAGTCCTCGTAGCCGCCAGGAAGATGCGTCGCCGCGACGACGAAGCCGTCGCAGGCACGCCCGGTGAACCATTCCTCGAGCCCGTCGGCGACGTCCTTCGCGGTGCCGACGAAACGCGGGAACTCGCGCACGGTGCCGCGGTTCGAGAACTGTACGAAATCGCGGATCGTCGGATTCTTTTTGCCCGACATGGTAACGACGCGGTCAAGGATCGCTCGCAGCCCCGAGATGCCCTTCAGCTCGTCGTCGTTGAACTGGTCGTCCATGCCCTTCGAGTAGAAATCGAAATTGAGGGCTTCCGACAGCAGCGCGAGGCCGTCGACCGGCTTCGCCAGCGCGTCGATCACCGCCATTTTGTCCTCGGCCATGGCCTTGGTCTCGCCGACCACGGCATAGATCGCCGGCGCCACGCCGACCTCGTCGGGATTGCGGCCGAAGCCGGCGATGAGATCCTTGAACGAGGCGTAGTTCTTTTTGCCGATGTCGATATTGGGGTAGACGCAGAACACGAGCTCGCCCCAGCGCGCCGAGAATTTCTGGCCGCGCCCCGATTGCCCGGCCTGGATGACGACGGGGCGGCCCTGCTTGCTGCGCGGCACCGGCAGCGGCCCCTTCGAGCGGTACCAGCGGCCCTTGTGGTCGAGGCGGTGGACTTTTTCCGGGTGCGCGAAAAGCCCGCTCTCCTTGTCGATGACGATCGCGTCGTCTTCCCAGCTGTCCCAATGGCCGTGCACGACCTCCATGAACTCGTCGGCCTTGTCGTAGCGCAGATCGTGCTCGGGGTGCTCCGACTGGGAGAAGTTCATGGCTTCGGAATCATTGAGCGAGGTGACGACATTCCAGGCGCTGCGGCCGCCGCTCATCAGGTCGAGCGTCGCGAACACGCGGGCGACGTGGAACGGCTCGTAGTAGGTCGTCGAATAGGTCGAGCCGAGCCCGAGGTTGGTCGTCGCCGTGCTCATGATCGAGAGGATCGTCGTCGGGTCCATCTTGACGACGCGCACGCCGTTGGCGATCGCCTCGCGGTGGTCGCTGCCGAGGATGTCCGGCATCGCCAGGCGGTCGTCGAAGAAGCCGAGATGGAATTTGCCGTACTCGAGCGTGCGGGCAATGCGCATGGAAATATTCCGGCCCGAGGAAGTCGGTCGCCGAGTGCGGATGGCGCCAGGAGCCGACATAGTTCGAGCAGTTCTGCGCCTGCAGGAATCCGATCAGGATCATCTCGCGTTGCTTGGCCATGGTCCTCGTCGCGCCCCGTGCTGCGTGACGGCGGCCGCCCCCGTTTGCGCGGGAGTCCGGCGCCTGTCTGGACAAACACCTAACGCACTTCCCCGAGCCTTGTCACCCGCCGCGGTCTCACGCCCGCGACAGGGCCGCCACCGCTTCGAGGTGCGGGGAATAGAGGAACTGGTCGATCGGCGTGATGGCGTCGAGGCGGTAGCCGCCGTCGATCAGGATGCGCAGGTCGCGGGCGAGCGTCGCGGGATTGCAGGACACCATCACGACGCGCCCGACCTTCGACTTCGCCAGCCGCTCGCACTGGGCCCTGGCGCCGGCGCGCGGCGGATCGAGCACCACCGCGTCGAGATCCTTCATCTCCAGCGGCGCCAGCGGATCGTGGAACAGGTCGCGCACCTGCGCCGCGATCGGCTTGAGGCCCTGGTTCTTCCGCCGCGCCTCATTGAGCGCATCGATGGCCACGCGGTCGGCATCGAATGCCGCCACGCGGGCCTTGCGCGCGATCGGCAGCGTCAGCGTGCCGAGCCCGCAGAACAGATCGCCGACGTGCTTCGATTTGCCGAGCGCGGCGACAACCAGATCGATCATCGCCTGCTCGGCCTGCGGCACCGCCTGCAGGAAGACGCCGGGCGGCGGCGTCACGGCCTTCCCCGCAAAGTGCAGCACCGGCGCCTGCCGCTCGATCACCGGCGCGCCGCCGACCGAGATCCGCGCCATCCGCGCCGCCGCCGCGATCTCGCTGATCCGGCTGCGCACCCGCGCGGTCAATCCCGGTCTCGCTCCCTTCGACATCCGCGTCGGCGCCAGTATCGGTCATCGTCACCGTGACGCGCACGGCATCCGCGCCGGTTGCCACGGCGCCGGCAAGCTCCGCGAGCGCCGGCAGCAGCGCCACGATCCGCGGATCCAGCACCGGGCAGTCGTCGGCCGCCACCAGATCGTGCGAGCGCCGGCCATGATAGCCGATCCGCATCGCGCCACCCTCCCGGCGTGCATTGAACGTCGCGCGGCGGCGCGAGTGCTCCGGTACCGTAACGAGCGGTTGGACCTCCGCCGCGATACCGTGCTGCCGCAGCGCGCGGACGAGGAACTCGCGCTTCCAGTCATGGTACATCGCGAGCGGCATATGGCGCGCGACGCAGCCGCCGCATGGCTCATCGTTCGGGTTCGGCGGCCGGCGCCGGTCGGGCAGCAGTTCCACAGGCTCCGCCGCATAACCCTCCTCAAAACGCCACCTCTCGCCGGGCAGCGCCTGCGGAATGAAGATCGGTGCACCCGCGGCCGTCATCGCCGCCCCATCGCCCTCCGCGCCGAGCCCGGTGATGGACACGATCTCGCTCATGATCTGACCGCCGCGATCAGGAATTCCACATTGCCCGACCCGCCTTCGATCGGCGACGGCATCTCCCCGAGCACCGTCCATCCCGTCTGCGCCGCGAGCCAGTCCCGCACATCGCCCAGCGCCTTCTCGCGCAACGCCGCATCCCGCACGACGCCGCCCTTGCCCAACCCGTCGCGCCCGACCTCGAACTGCGGTTTCACCAGCGCCACCAGCCAGCACCCCGCCGCCGCCAACGCCAGCGCCGCCGGCAGCGCCTTCGTCAGCGAAATGAAACTCACGTCTGCAACGATCGCGCCGATCGCCTCCGGCACCAGCCCGCGATCGAGCGTGCGCGCGTCGCAATCTTCGAGGCTCACCACGCGCGGATCGCCCGCCAGCGTCGCATGAAGCTGCCCCTTGCCCACATCCACCGCGTAAACTCGCACAGCCCCACGCTCCAGCAGCGTCTGCGTAAATCCACCGGTCGACGCGCCAACGTCCAGCGCCGTCCTTCCGCCCGCATCCAAGCCGAAATACTCCAACGCCGCCGCCAGTTTCACCGCCCCGCGCGAGACCTGCGCTGCCGCTTCCGCATTGACCGCGATCGCCTGCCCCTCGCGCACGCCGATTGCCGCCTTGCTCGCCACCCGCCCGTCGATCGTCACCTCACCCCGCGCAATCAAATCGCGCGCCTTCGCCCGCGTCGCCACAAGCCCGCGCGCGACAAGCGCAAGATCCAGCCGCTGCGATGATGCATTTTCCGAATTCATGCCAGATGGCTATGCGCTCACACCTTAAAGAGTTCAAAAAAGAGGGGGGCTCGGGGGTGTCCCCCGGATTGGGGTGCAGGGCCAGTGGCCCTGCTCGCGCCAAAGGCGCGAATGTAGCTCCATGGGTCGCTTCGCGACGCGGGGCGTCGCCCTCGCACCCGACCGGGGGACACCCCCGGAGCCCCCGTCTTTTATGAGTTTGTAGGGCGGTCTTCGCGCGGAAAATGGGTGTCGAACCAACCTTGGAGATCGGCGAGGGCGGGGTGGCGGAGATTGCGTTCGAGGTAGCGCCATGTGCGCGGTGTGTGGGCGAGGTAGCCGAGTTTTCCGTCGCGGTGGGCGAGGCGCTGCCAGAGGCCGAGCAGCTTGGTGCATCGCTCGGCGCCGAGGGCGGCGTAGGCGTAGTCGAAGGCGGCGGGATCGAAATCAGGTTCGCGCCGCGCAACCTCGCGGTGATAGTGGGCGAGCAGGTTGCGTTCGATGGCCTCGGGCACGTCGAGGCGGGCGTCCTGGAGGAGCGAGACGACGTCGTAGGCCCAGGGACCGCGCATGGCGTCCTGGAAGTCGAGCACGCCGACGTGCTGCCCTTCGCTGAGCCACATCAGGTTCGGCGAGTGATAGTCGCGCAGCACCCAGCCGAGCGGCAGCGCTTCCAGCCGATCGATCTGCGCGTCCCACAGGTGGAGAAACTCGGCCCTTACGTCGGCGGGGATTTGCGCGCCTTTGACCGCCGGCCAGTACCAGTCGGTGAGCAGCTCGATCTCGATCATCAAGGCGCGGCGGTCGAAGCGATGGAGGATATGATCGGGGCTGCCGCCCGGCACGACTAGGCGTTCGGGCGGCCGATGCGCCCGGAGCGCGATCAGGCCGTCGAGTGCCGTTGACCAAAGCGCCTGTTGATCCAGGCCTTGTTCGAGTGCACGGCCGAAGGTTAGGTCGCCGAGGTCGTCGATCAGCAGCAGGCCGCGCTCGTGGTCGAAGGCACGCACTGTCGGCACGATGAGGCCGCAGGCAGCGAGCGCGTCGGCCACGGCATGAAAGGCCGTCACATCCTCCGCGAGATGGGCGATGCGGCTGTAGGGGAGGCCGTCGCGGATCGGCGGGCCGTCCGTCATCCGCGGGCTGTCCATCAGCACGCGTGCGCCGCCGTCGCCGATCAGCCGCGCATAGGCGCGCGTCGAGGCGTCGCCCTGGAGATAGCGCAGCGTTCCGGCGGCGATTGCGAGAAAGTCGCCGATTTCGCGCAGCCGTTCGAGCCGCGCGGTCCATGCGCCGTCTGGTGTCAGCGTTACCGTGCGCGTCTCGGCACTCGGTCCCGCGGATAGTGTGATGTCGAGGGACGCGCCGTGCAGGCGATCGCCGGCCCGCTCGGGCCATTCGACCAGCGCGAGCCCGGTCGCGACCGCGTCGTCGAAGCCGACTTCGTCGAGTTCGTCGGCGCTGTTCAGTCGATACAAGTCGAAGTGCGCGACCTCGATGCGCGGCGTCGCGTAGGACTGCACAATCGTGAAAGTCGGGCTCGGCACCTCGGCGGCGGGATCGTCGAGCAGTGCGCGGATGAGGGCGCGAGCGAACGTCGTCTTTCCCGCGCCGAGATCGCCGGTGAGCGTGATGAGATCGCCGGCGCGCACCTTCAGTGCGATCAGCTCGGCGATCCGGGTGACGTGCGCTTGGTCGACGCTGGTACAAACCCAAGTGGGGTGCATCTTACGATCGCAGGTCGTGGCTGGCCGTTAGTGTCGTCGTGGCTTCGGGGGCGCTGCGGGGGCCGTGCTCGGGGAACCGAACGGTGACCGAGGTACCTTCGCCGGGCTCGCTGACGAGGCTCATGGTGCCGCCGTGCAGCTCGACGAGGCTCTTGACGATCGGCAGCCCGAGGCCGGCGCCGCGATGCTTGGAGCCGCGGCTGCGCGAGACGAAGCGGCCGATCACGTCGCGCTGCTGGTCGTGCGGGATGCCGGCGCCCTGGTCGGTGACGGTGAAGGCGATCATCGGCCCCTCGCGCTGGCAGGAGAGGCGGATCATGCCGCCCGGCTCCGAGAACCCGATCGCGTTCGAGAGGAGATTGTAGAGGATCTGGCGCACGCGAGCCTCGTCGGCGATCAGCTCGTCGACATCCTCGTCGACATCGATGCGCAGCGCAAGATTGTTTCGGGTCATGCGATCCTTCACGCCGACGGCGGCGGATTCGATGATCGCGTCGACCTTGACAGGAGCGAGCCGCAGCTCCAGCGCGCCGGCATCGATGTTGGTGAGATCGAGGATGTCGTTGATCGTCGACATCAGCGTCTCGGAGGACCGTGAGACGGCCGAGAGATACTCCCGCTGTTTGTCGTTCATCTCGCCAATGCGCGGGCTCCCGAGCAGCTCGGTGAAGCCGATGATGCTGGTGAGCGGGGTGCGCAGCTCATACGACACGTGGCTGATGAACTGGCTCTTCAACCGGTCGGCGGCGATGAGGGCCTCGTTGCGCTCGAGCAGCGCGCGCTCGTAGCGCTTCGACACCGTGACGTCGGCGAAGCTGACCAGCGTGCCGCCATCGGGGAGCGGCATCGCGGCAAAGTCGATCACGCTCTGGTCGGCGCGGGTCATCTGGCCGGTGGCGTTCTGGCGCTGGTCGGAGATTGCGGTCGCGGCCTGGGCGATCGCCGTCCAGCCGGCGGGATCGTCGTGCAGCACCTGGCACTGATTGATGATTTCGTCGATGTGCGGCTCGTCCTGCAGCATCCGGCGGCCGAGTTTCCAGATGCGCTCGAAGGCGTTGTTGTAGAGTTTCAGGCGCCCATCGGTGCCGAACACCGCGACGCCCTCGGCGAGATGGTCGAGCGTTTCGCGCTGGACGTTGATGAGGGCATTGTAGCTGCTCTCGAGCGACAGCCGTTCCGTCTCGTTCTCGTAGAGATAGGTGATGCCGCCGTCGGGCCGCTCCTCGGCCATGACGTGGACCGAACGGCCGTCCGGAATGTGCCACCACTCCTCGGGCTCCGAGCCGGTCTTGTAGCCGGCGAGCACCTTCGCCTTCCATTCGCGGTAGTTGACGACCTCGGGGATGCGGCTCCGCTCGCGCAGGCGGTCGAGGATCTCGCCATGCTGGGGCCGTCCGGCGAGCCAGTCGATATCGAGCTGCCAGAGCTGGGCGAAGGCGTCATTGAAGAAGGTGAGCCGCTGGTCGCGCGCGAAGATCGCAATGGCCGTCGAGACGCGGTCGAGCGTGCGGTCGTAGGCGGCGACAATCCGCTTGAGTTCGCCCTGGACGTCCTGGACGGCGGCGGCGTCGATCGCGCAGGCAACGCTGGCGCCGGCGTACGGCAGCACGACGATGTCATGGGGGCGACGCTCGCCGGCAATGATGAGAGGGACGCGCTTGCGGTAGACTTCGCCGCGCACGAGGACGTTGGTCAGCTCCTCGCGCTGGCGGGTCTCCAGCAGCTCGATCTGGCGATCGCAGACTTCGCTTTCGCTGGCGACGCCGACGGCCTTCACATAGGCCTTGTTGACCCACTCGATCTGGCCGCCGCCGCCGCGGATCCACACCGGATGCGGGAGCGCATTGTAGAGCGCGCGGCCGAGGCCGATGTCGCGCGCGAGCTGGCGATGCTGCTCGATGATCTGGGCGAGCTGCTTGCGGTAGCCGGCAACGTCGCGGAACCGCAGGATGGCGCGTCCGCCGGAGACGCGGCCATCCGCCTCGACGTCGCCGCCGGCCGCAGTGCGCACCAGCAGGTTGAACGGGCGGCCTTGCGTGAAAAGCGTGTCGAGCTTCGCCTTGAGATCGTGGGCGGCCTCGGGCTCGAGCCAGGCGCCGAGCCGCATCAGCAGTTGCGGGTCTTCGGGCAGGCCCGGCACGGTTGGTGAGCGTATGCGCGGCGACGCGCATGTTCTCGCCCTGCTGCCAGAAGATCAGCACCTGCGGCTCGGCGTTGAGGATCGCTTCGGCGGCGGCGAGATTGCGCCTGAGTTCGCCGACCTCGTCGCGGCGCTGCCAGGCGCGCCAACGCTGCTGCAGCCAGGTCCGCCAGAGCAGCGTCGCCATCGCGGTCCCAGCGCCGAGCATGACGGTGCCGGCGAGGATCTGCCCGAGCTTGAGTGTGCCGATGACCTGGACGCTGGTGTCGAACGCCGCGATCGCCAGCACCGCCACGGAGGCAAGCGCCGCCAGCAGCAGGAGGAGCAGGTCCTCGCGTGCCAGTCGCCGCTTTCCAACGCGTTCGACGGTGTCCATTGCGTCCCGGGTTTGTCGCCGGCCCGGCAGCGCTATGGTCTACGCAACGACGATCAAAACCAAGGCGCGAGGGCTCTGGCGGCCTGTCGCAGGAGAACGAATCGGAAGTATGGAGGGATTCGGCGATTCGGGCCAGTCCGTCCAACCAAACGTGCAGGAATCTCTAAATTTTTTCAATAAGAAGCGCGATATGTTGCGGCCGCGCGACGGTGTGTGATGCGGGCCTTTGGCGCCGGCTCAGGCGGCTCGGCGACGCCGGAATGGCTTGCTGATGATCGCCAAAGCGCCTGAAACCGTTCCCACACTGATTTGAGCAGCCGCCAGCGGCGCGCTGACGGAGATGCGACCAGCGGCATGAAGATCATCACGTAAACAGTGCCGCGCGACGGATCGCGCCGCCCAATAGCCGATGCGTCTCGGATAGTCGGTGCGCAAGCCTCGAGCGGCCAGATCCGCTGCCACCAGCCCTGTGCCACGAGGACGCCGAACAGCCCGAGTAGCAAGAACCCGATATAGGCGAACTGCATGCCCGACGGGATGCCCGGAATGATGCGATCGTCGAGTTCCTTCTGATGCTCGCGGCTGCGCAGATCGAGCTGGAGCCCGTTGGCGACGATCGTGCCGGTCACCTCGGTCGCGAGGTCGCGCCAAGTGTCGCCGACCGGCGCCGTCCAGCCGCGACCACCGCCGCCGGCGAGGCTGGAGAAGGCGAGGGTCGCGCGGCGTGGCAGCACCTCCTGCACCTGGACTTCGACAGGGATGCCGCCGGTGAACTGGCGGACCAGGTCGGCGAGCGCCGGTTTGATCGCCGGGGGGGCGATCCGCGTCAGGTCCACGCGCTGCCACAGCCAATTGCGGGTTCCGGGCTGGCGGGCGCTCGCGGAATGAACCACCACAAGATTGACGTCGCTCGCGGCTGCTGCTGTGCGCAACGTGTCGAGCACGAGCGTGCGCTCGGGTCCGCTCGAGGGGTGATAGTGCAGCATCGGCCCGACGATGCGGCCGGTGATCACGATCGTTCCGCGCGCGACCGCGCTCATCATGTGCGGCAGCCGCTCCGGGTCGACCGCTTCGCTGGCGAGGGGGCCGGCGCCAGCGTCGCGCGCGAGGCCTTGAGGAGCGTGGTTGCGCCCGGCTCCAGCGCGAGGACGCGGATGTCGGCGAGATCGACCGGCCGCGCGAGCTGCCACAGCGCCTCCTGGACGTGCTCGCGGCTCGTGACCGGCACATGCACGCCGCCGCCCGCATCGAGGTAGTAACGCTCAGTGCCGGCCACCACGCGCCGGACCACGCCGCGGACCTGGCCGTCGAACAGCACCTTGAGTTCGGTGTCCGGCGGTAGCGCTTTCAATTGCGCGCTGTGCCGGAAAATCGTCTCGGCGGTCACCACGAAGACGTGGCCGACGACTTCGCCTGCCTTCATCGGTGCCAGCAGTTGGACCCCGCGCCTGAACTCCTCGGGCGTCGCTGCGGTGAACGACTCGCCCTCGGCATTGCGCAGGCGCCAGTGGCCCTCGTTGGTGGCATCGACCGCGATGGTGCGGCCGCGCGTGGCGCTCGGCAACGTCTTGAGATGAAGGCCGACCTCGTCGAAGCTGCCGACTGCGCCCTTGCCGACGCGCGTCGGGTGGACGTCGTCGGCGTGGCGCAGGACGCGCGACAGCCAGTTCGCCTCGGCCCGTGGCACCGCCGGCGCCAGCAATGCCAGCGCCAGCAGGAGCAGTAACGATGGGCGAAAAGGGCGCGACGTGCGGTTCATGCCGCCGGTCCTACTGCGAGATTGCGGCATGAGAAGTCCCATGCCGCCGTGCGCGCGAGATCAGCTCTTCCCGCGCGCCTTCTTGAAATCCGGCGGCCGTTTCTCGAAGAACGCCGCGAACGCTTCCTGCGCCTCGGCGCTGGCCATCCGCTCGCCGGAAGACCTTGGCCTCGGCATCGATCTGGGCGCTGAGGGCAGCGGGATCGCCGCGCATCAGTCGGCGGGCGGCCAGCAGTGCGCCGCGCGGCTTGGCGGCGAGACGGCGGGCCGCCTTCATCGCCGTGGCTTCGAGTTCCGCCGCCGGCACGATGGCGTTGATGATGCCCGCGTCGCGCCCGCGCTCGGCGTTGAACGGTTCGCCGAGGCACAGGAGCTCGAAGGCGCGCGCCTGGCCCATGCGCATGAACCGCGGTAAGGCTCGATGCCGCCTCCGGCACCAGCCCAAGGTCGAGGAACGGCGTCCGCAGGCTGGCGGTCGGCGTCGCATAGACGAGGTCGCAATGGAACAGCATCGTCGTGCCGATCCCGATCGCGAGGCCATCCACCGCCGCGATCATCGGCTTCGACACTTTCGGCAGGCGCCGGATGAAGTTCAGCGATGGCGTCGGGATGCCCTCGCGCGCCGCCTCGCCCTTCGAACGGCGGATGAAATCGTTGATGTCGTTGCCGGCATTGAACACGCCGCCCGAGCCGATGAAGACATGCGCGACGATGCCGTCATCCTGTCGCCGCGATCGAGCGCCGCCGACATGGCGTCGTACATGGCGCCGGTGAACGCGTTCTTCTTGTCGGGCCGCGTGAAGCGGATCACCTGGATCTCGTCGGCAACGGCAATGTCGATGTCGCGCTCGGTCATGGGACCACTCCTTTGTTGTTGCCTCCCGACGGCGCTGCCCGGGATGCGAGCGCGCCGATCAGATCTCGATGCCCTCCCCGGCCGCGAATGCCGCAAGGCCGTCGCGGATGCTGGAGCCGCCCTTGGCGATCAGTTCGGCGACGGCCGCTTCGGCGCGCTTGGCATTGCAGCCCGAGCACCATCGTCTTGATCGGGCCGATGCTCGCCGGCGCCATCGACAGCGTGCGGAAACCCGCGCCGATCAGCGCCATCGCTTCGAGAGGCCGGCCGCCGATCTCGCCGCACAGCGCAATCGGCATGCCGAGCTTCCGGCCGGCGGAGGTGACCGCGACAGCGCGCGCAGGAACGACGGCGACAGCACGTCGAACCGTCCCGCGACTTTCGCGTTCGCGCGGTCGCTCGCGAAGAAATACTGGAGCAGGTCGTTGCTGCCGACCGAGGCGAAATCGACGAGCGGCAGCACCGCCTCGAGATCGAACAGCAGCGACGGCACCTCGATCATGATGCCGAAATGGACGCGCGACGGGCCGGCCGTGCCACGCCGCAGGTTCAGCTCGACCTCGCGCGCGAGGATGGCGCGCGCGGCGATGATCTCGCCGGGCTCGGAGACCATCGGGATCATCACGCGCAACTCGGCTCCTTCGGCGGCGCGGAGCATGGCGCGCAGCTGCGTGCGCAGCAAGCGCCGTGCGGTCGAGGCCCATGCGGATGCCGCGCCAGCCGAGCGCCGGGTTGTCTTCCGGGTGCTGGCGCATGTAGGGCAGCACCTTGTCGCCGCCGATGTCGAGCGTGCGGAAGACGACGGGCTTGCCTGCTGCGCCCTCGATGACGGAGCGATAGACCTGGGTCTGCCGGTCGAGCCGCGGGAAGGTCGCCGCCACCATGAACTGAAGCTCGGTGCGGAAGAGGCCGATACCTTCCGCGCCCGACTGCTCGAGCTGCGCCAGATCATCGGGCAGGCCCGCGTTCATCTGCAGCGAAATGCGCTCGCCATCAACCGTGAGCGCCGGGCGTCCGACGAGCGAGCGGTACTGGCGCTGCTGGCGCGCCCGGAAGCGCACCTTGTCGGAGAAGGCCTGGATGACGTCGCTCGATCGGGCGCACGAACACTTCACCCGTCGTGCCATCGACGATGATCGGATCGCCGACATCGATGCGCTCGATCAGGCGGCGCACGTCGGTGACCGCGACGATGCCGAGCGCGCGGGCAACGATGGCGACGTGGCTCTGCCCGCCGGCCTCTTCGATGACGATGCCGCGCAGCCTCGTCCGGTCATAGTCGAGCAGGTCGGCGGCGCCCATGGTGCGCGCGATGACGATGGCGTCGCGGGGGAGTTGCTTGCCGACGCTGCCGCCGGCGTTGGGCGTCGTCAGGATGCGCAGCAGGCGATCCGAGAGATCCTCGAGGTCGCGCACGCGGTCGCGCCAGTAGGGATCGCGCTGGCGCAGCATCCGCGCGCGCGTCTGGTTCTGGACGCGCTCGACGGCGGCTTCCGCGCTGAGGCCCGACTGGATCGCCTCGGTGAGGCGGCGCTGCCAGCCGCGGTCGTTGGCAAACATCCGGTAGGCTTCGAGGATGTCCTTGTGCTCGCCTTCGCGCGCGAGATCGCCATGGCCGATCATCTCGTCGACGACGGCCTTGAGTTCGATCACGGCCGCATCGAGCCGCACCGCTTCGGCGGCCGGATCGTCGGCGGTGAGCCTGGTGACGACGACGCGCGGCTCGTGCAGCACCGCGTGGCCCAACGCGATGCCTTCCGAAATGGCCTGGCCCTTGACGACGTGGCCGACCCGGCGGCTGAACTCGAGCGCCATGTTGGCGCCCGGGAATGCCGGCCGAGACGAGCTGCTCGGCGAGCACCATCGCGGTCGTGTGAAGGATCTCGACGTCCTCGTCGGAGTATTCGCGCGGCGTCTTGTTCTGGACCGTCAGGACGCCGAGCACGTCGCCGCTGCGCAGGATCGGCACGGCGAGGAACGAGTGATAGATCTCCTCGCCCGTTTCCGGCCGGTAGGAGAACGCGGGATGGCTCTGGGCGTCGGGCTCGTTGACCGGCACCGCCATCTCGGCGCAGCGCCCGACGAGGCCCTCGCCGCGGTTCATGAACGTGCGGTGGACGGCCGCGGCGTTGAGGCCCTCGGTCGCGAACAGCTCGAGGCTGCCATCCTGCCGCTTCAGATAGATCGAGCAGACCTCGGCGACCATGAGGCCCGGCAATCTGGCGGACGATCTTGTCGAGCCGGCTCTGGCCGTCGCTCGGTTCCTCGATGATTTCGCGCAGGCGACGCAGAATGATCCGCAGCCCGGGCTCGGCTGGCGGCAGGTGCTGATCCTGGAACGGTGCTTTCGGCATTTCAGCCCTGCGATTCCCATTCCGCGCCGGGTGCTTTGCGGTGCGACTACGTCAATGCGGCGCCATCAATATGACTGCATCACTACGGGGCCTTGCACCCATGCGCCAGCTTGTCAACAAGGGCGGCGTCTCGCCTCCCACGACTAAGCGACAACTGCCCGCGACCGCGAGCCTGAAAATCAGGCTTTCGGCAGCCACTTGCCGGCATCCGCGTTGCGGCGGGCGGCAATCTGTAACCGCTCTAATCGGCGTCGAGGCCGTAGAGCGAGTGCAGCGTTCGCACCGCCAGCTCCGAGTAGGCGCGATCGATCAAGACGCTGATTTTGATCTCCGAAGTGGAGATCGCCTGAATATTGATGCCCTTCTCGGACAACGCCTTGAACATGCTGGCTGCGACACCGGCATGACTGCGCATCCCGATCCCGATGACCGACACCTTGACCACGTCGCCGGAGCTGTCGACGTCGAAATATCCGATATCCTTGGCGGCGCCTTTCACGACATCGAGCGAGCGCGCGAGATCGGCCTGGAGGACCGTAAAGGTCATGTCCGTGCTCTTGCCGTCCGACGACAGGTTCTGGACGATCATGTCGACGTTGATATTGGCGTCGGCGAGCGGGCCGAAGATGCGGGCTGCGACACCGGGCCGGTCGGCGATCTTGCGCAGCGTGATCTTCGCTTCGTCCCGTGAGAAGGCGATGCCGCTGACGACTTGCTGTTCCACGATTTCATCCTCGTCGCAAACGATGGTGCCGATTTCATGCCAGGTGTCGGGGTGGGCGGCCGGTATGGCGTCGGGCGGCGTAAAGCTCGACAGGACCCGCGTCCGCATCCGGTGGACCATGGCGAGTTCGACCGAACGCGTCTGGAGCACCTTGGAGCCGAGCGACGCCATCTCGAGCATCTCCTCGTAGGAAATGCGTTCGAGCCGGCGCGCCTTGGGCACCACGCGCGGGTCGGTCGTATAGACGCCGTCGACGTCGGTGTAGATGTCGCAAAGGTCGGCATTCAAGGCAACAGCGATGGCGACGGCGCTGGTGTCGGAGCCGCCGCGTCCGAGCGTTGCGATGCGCTGGCGGGCCGGCTCGATGCCCTGGAAACCGGTGACGACGGCGACTTCGCCCGATGCCAGCCGCTCGCGCAGCCGTTCGCCGGGAATGTCGATGATGCGGGCCGAGCCATGCGCCGAATCGGTCAGGACCGGGATCTGCCAGCCCTGCCACGACCGTGCCTGCACGCCGATCGACTGCAGCGCGATCGCCAGCAGGCCGGCGGTGATGTTCTCGCCCGCGGCGACGATCGCGTCGTATTCGCGGGCGTCATGCAGCAGCGCCGTCTCGCGGACCCAGCCGACGAGCTGATTGGTGGTCCCCGCCATGGCCGAGACGACGACCGCCACGCGGTTGCCGGCGTCGACCTCCCGCTTGACGTGGAGCGCCACGTTGCGGATGCGCTCGACATTGGCGACCGAGGTGCCCCCGAACTTCATCACGACCGTCGTCATGGCACTCCCGGTGCAGAATTTCCCATCGGCGACCAGGCTTGGCCGGCGCCGCCGCTTGGCTTGTTTTAGACCGAAACCCCAGTCCGAAGCCCTGCATCGGCGGCTCCGGCAGGACCGCAGCAAACCCCGGGCCGCCTTCGCATACCGCTTTTCAATCCGCCGCGCGCGGCCCGGCGGGCAGATGCCGGCAGCCGCTCGATGCGGCGTACTCATACTCGCCCCGCCCGGCAGCCGCAACCGCACGAATGCACCCCGCGGCCCCACGTCGGCGGGCCCGTCGTCGTCACCTTGACGGATCGCCCATTCACCCCAATTGAAAATGAACTGCTGGTAATTTGCGAACTGGCGCCACTTTGCCCTATAAGCTCTGGCGAGCCGTGCAGACAGCACGAATGCCGGGAGGAGCGGTGCCGGGCCGGACCGGAGCCACGGCTCCTCGACTGGCGTTTGCTCATCCCCCAACAATCAGTCGAGAAGGGCGTGTCGATGCCGTGGAATAATCAAGGTGGTGGTGGCGGTGGCTGGAAGGGCGGCGGTGGCGGCGGTCCTTGGGGCCAGGGGCCATCCGGGGGCGGCGGCGGCGGTGGCCAGCAACCCGATCTTGAGGAACTTCTGCGGCGCAGCCAGGACCGGTTGAAGCAAGTCATGCCAGGGTCGGCGGCGTACCGGGTCCGCTCCTGGTCCTGTTGGCGGCGATCGGCGTCGCGGTCGCGGCCTTCTACGCCTTCACGTTCCGCGTCGGACCCGACGAACTTGGCGTCGTCATGCGGTTCGGCGAGTTCGTCCGCCCGGAGCCGCCGGGCCTCCACTTCCGGTATGCCCTATCCGATCGAGGAGGTCCGCCTCCCCAAGGTTACGCGCAAGAACACCATCGAGGTCGGCTTCAGGTCGAGCGTGGTCCGTCGCGGCTCGACGGGAACGACCAACGTGCCCGAGGAAAGCGGCATGCTGACCGGCGACGAGAACGTCGTCGAAGTGCCGTTCGTCGTCATCTGGCGCATCCGGGACGCGGAGAAGTACCTCTTCCGCATCCAGAACCCCGAGACGACCGTGAAGGACGTCGCCGAAAGCGCGATGCGCGAGGTTGTCGGCAAGACCGACTTCGAGCGCATCCTGACCAGCGAACTCGGCACCGTGCGCAACTCGGTCCAGAAGCTGATGCAGGACACACTCGACAGTTACGAGTTGGGCATCGTCATCGACGAGGTGAGCTTGCAGCGGGTGTTCCCGCCGGCCTCGGTGGGCGATTCCTTCCGCGACGTGCAGGCGGCCAAGATCGATCTCGAAACACTCAAGAACCAGGCCCAGGCCTACGCCAGCAAGATCGTGCCGGAGGCCCGCGGTGCCGCCGACCGGATCATTGCCGAAGCGGAAGGCTACAAGAAACAGATTGTCGAGGAAGCAATCGGCCAGGCGTCGCGCTTCGAGCAGGTGCTTACCGAGTACACCAAGGCGCCGGAAGTGACGCGCCAGAGGCTCTATCTCGAGACGATGGAGCGCGTGCTCGGCGGCGCCGACAAGATCATTATCGACAGCAAGGGTGGCGCGGGGGTCGTGCCATACCTGCCCCTCGACCAGTTGCAGCGCAAGCCGCAAGGAGTGAAGTGATCATGCGCGCGGTTTTTTCGTTTTTTGTTGCGTTGCTGGTCGGAGCCGGTCTGCTCGCGTACTTCGCATTCTTCATCGTGAACCAGAACGAGCAGGCGCTGGTGCTGGAATTCGGCGCGCCGAAGCGGGTCATCGAAAAGGCGGGCCTGCACTGGAAGATCCCGGTCGTCGAGACGGTGCAGTACTTCGACAAGCGGATTCTCGATCTCGATATGAACCCGCAGGAAGTTCCCGCCTCGGATCAGAAGCTGCTCCTGGTCGATGCGTTCGCGCGCTATCGGATCAAGGACCCGCTCAAGTTCTACCAGGCGGTCACGAGTGAGTATTACGTGCCGCAGCGGTTCGGGCCGATCGTGCAATCGACGTTGCGCCGCGTGCTCGGCACCGCGACCTTCATCGAGATCGTGCGCGACAAGCGCGAGGCACTGATGAAGTTGGTCGCCGCCGAGGTTAACAAGCAGGGCCAGGAGTTCGGTCTCGAGGTCGTCGACGTGCGGATCAAGCGTGCCGACCTCCCCGAGAAGAACCTCCAGAGCGTCTACGACCGCATGAAGGCCGATCGTTTCAAGGAGGCGGAGGAGCTGCGGGCGCAAGGCCGCGCAGCCGCCAACAAGATCCAGGCCGATGCCGATCGCGACGCGATTACGATACGCGCCGAAGCTCGGCGCAAGTCGGACCAGATGCGTGGCGCGGGCGACGCCGAGCGCAATCGGATCTTCGCCGACGCGTTCAACCGCGATCCGAAGTTCTTTGCATTCTATCGCTCGATGCAGGCCTACGAGCAGGGTATCAAGTCGGGCGAAACACGGATGCTGCTGTCGCCGGACAGTGAGTTCTTCCGCTTCTTCACCAACCCATCGGGAGTGGCGCCCGCGCCTCAATCGACAGGACAGCGATGAGCGATCTCGTTGCCGCTCTCGGTCTCGTTCTCGTCATCGAGGGATTGCTGTGGGCGGCGGCACCGGCGCTGGCGACACGCATTCTGCATGCCGCCGCGGAGACGCCGGAGCAGATGTTGCGGTTCTTCGGCCTTGCGGCGATCGGCCTCGGCGTGCTGGTCGTCTGGCTGGTGCGGGGATAAGCAAAAGGGCCACCGCGAGGTGGCCCTTTTGTCGTTCGTGCAAGGCTCAGCAACCGGGAACTCAGCTCGGGATCAGAAGCGGATCCGGGTGCCGGCGAGTGAACAGGTGGAGGTCCTCGAACTGCGCGATGTCGTGCATGGTGCCGCTCATCGAGTAGTTCTTGTAGGCCAGCCAGAACTCCATCGCGGCCGCATCGACGTGCTGGACGACGCCGACGCCCCAATGGGTCAGCTTGTCGTTTGACCCGCCGAACGCGCTACAGCGTCGTCGATCTCGAACGGACCGAACTCGCCAAGCTGCGCAACGAAGTTCGTATCCTGGCCATTGCCCTTCCACTCGCTGTACTCGCCGTAGACCACCGTGTCACCGAGACCGGTGATGTTCCTGGCGACGCCGCCGGAGAGGTAGAAGAAGCTCGACTCGTAGTCGCGACTGTTGGCTCGCTGAATGCTGAGACTGTCGCCGGGACCCTGGACAAAGTTGGCATCGATGTCGAAGGCGACGCCATCCTGCCGATGCATGTCACGCCAGCCGGCGGCACCCGTGAAGAACAGGCCCGTCGGCATGTGACGCACCGACGAGGAGCCCGCGAGCTGCTCGAGCTTCTTCTCGCACTGTGAGGTGCAGAAGAGGTTGCCGGCGGTGCCATCGTACTCGGAGCGGACGCTGTAGCCGACGCGGCTGGCGATACGGATGCCGTTGAACTCGCCGGAATAGCGACCTTCGACGTCCCAGTAGTTGTCCTCTCCGAACGAGGCGCCGAACGAGAAGCCGGCGAGCGTCGGGGTGCGGTACTGGATGTGCTCGTTGCGCTCGTTCAGCCAGTCGCCCGACGAGCCCTGGAAGAAGCTGCCCCAGGTGCCGGTCGTCAGATAGCCGCCGGTTGCCGGGTTGATCGCCAGCGAGCGTCCGGCTGTTGAGACGGAAGCCCGACGAGTGCAGACGCACGTCGTTGGAGGCTGCCATGCCCTTGCCAGAGAGGTCGACGAGGATGGCGTTGTTCGCCGCCGTCGAACCATGACCCATCGTGATACGGCCGAGACGGCTGTGCTCGATCCAGGCCAGCATTTCACGCAGGTTGTGGCCGGTACCGCCGTTGTCGTCACCGGAGGTGCCGTTGACGGTCATGCCGTTGCCGATCGTCTGGTTCTGGCTCGACGACGAGCTGGCGAACGCTTCGAATTCGTAGAGGAAGCCGGCAGTGACTTCAGGCGAGATCTTCGCCGTACCGCTCATCCGCCAGCGCGAGTTCGACTGGGTCGGACCCGAGACGTAGACATCGTTCTTGACGCCGTCGTCCCAGAACATGAGCTGCGTCGAGATCTGGCCCGAGATGGTGAGCGAGACCTTGCGGGTGCCCTTGCGTGCTGTCGTCGCCTCGAGTTCGGCAATGCGTTCCTCGAGGTCGGCGCAGCAGTTGCCACCGAGATCTGCGGCGTTCGCGGAGCTCACGCCCACGACCAGTGCAGCTACGGCGGCCATCGAAATGCGACTGAGTGTCGTCATCGATCCCCCATTCATGTGTCTAGTGCTCCATTGTTCAGCGCTTCCAGCGCGGAAGCAGAGTGCGCAGCCCGGCGGCTGGCTGTTCACGTTTCATCGGGACCGCACGCACGCGCCTCAAGCGCACGCCGTCACGAGGAAACGCGAGTGAAAGGACGCAGTACTGACTGGGGTACGCGGTCTGCGGCTGGACCAAAGAGCGCCGGGCTTGCTTCCTGCGCTGCGACCCGGAGGGCGTGGAACACGTCCATCCGACCGGATCACCTTCGTGAGACCTCGACAGGAGGACTCAGCTAAACCGCAACTAGTAGTTGTGTCCTAGTGCAGTTGCCCGCAAAGCGCAAACGCGGAGCGTGCGCATTATCCATTTAATCAACTTATAGGTTGATTTTATGCAACAGTTTTGCCCGCACCAAGCCGATGGCAGGCCAATTTCGGCTGCCAATCGGTGGTTTGGCGGGTTCGGGTCACAGGGGAGTGGCGCAATTAGCGCCACGTTATTCACATGCCACAGGCACTGCGCGGGGCAGCCGCGCAGGAGCTGCCGCGAAGGCCCAATCGGCCCCCGCTCAGGGAGACTCAGGCCGGCATCGCGGTTTCGACCAGGCGCGCCCAATAGGAGACGCCGACCGGGATGGCGTCGTCGTTGAAATCGTACGCCGGATGGTGGACGCCGGCGGTATTGCCGTTGCCGATGAAGACGAACGCGCCCGGCCGCGCCTCCAGCATGTAGGCGAAATCCTCGCCGCCGAGCACCGGCAGGGCGTTGTCGTTGACGGCGCCATCCCCCGAAATCTCGCGCGCGACCTTGGCGGCGAAGTGCGTCTGCGCCTCGTGGTTGACCATGACCGGATAGCCGTCCGAGTAGGTCAGCTTGATCTTGGCATTGTGCGCCTTCGCGATGCCGTCGCAGATCTCGGCGATGCGGCGCTTGACGAGCATGCGGATGTCCTCCTTGAGGGTGCGCACCGTGCCCTGCAGCTTCGCCGTCTGCGGAATGACGTTCATCGCGTCGCCGGCATGGAACATGGTCACCGAGACGACCGCGGACTGCACCGGATCGACATTGCGCGCGACGATGGTCTGCAGGGCTTGATGAAGCTGGCAGCCGATGGCGACGGGATCGATGCCGAGATGGGGCTTGGCCGCGTGCGTGCCGACGCCCTCGATCTCGAACTCGATGCGGTCGGAGGCGGCGAGCATCGGACCGGGCCGCGTCGCGAAGTGGCCGACCGGAAGGCCGGGCGCGGTGTGCATGCCATACACTTCGCTGACGCCGAAGCGGTCCATCATGCCGTCGTCGACCATCGCCTTGCCGCCGGCGCCGCCCTCTTCGGCGGGCTGGAAGATCACGATCGCGGTGCCGTCGAAATTGCGCGTCTCGGCGAGATACTTGGCAGCTCCGAGCAGCATGGCGGTGTGGCCGTCGTGGCCGCAGGCGTGCATGGCGCCGGGGGTCTTCGAGGCGTACGGCAGCCCGGTCAGCTCCTGCATCGGCAGGGCATCCATGTCGGCCCGCATCCCGATCACGCGCCCGGATTTGTTGGTCTTGCCGCGGATGACGCCGACGACGCCCGTGCGGCCGATCCCGGGCACCACCTCGTCGCAGCCGAATTCGATCAGCTTGTCCTTCACCAGCGCGGCGGTGCGATGCACCTCATAGAGGATTTCCGGATGCGCATGGATATCGCGGCGCCATTCGGTGATCTCATCCTTCAGCGCCGAGACACGATTGATGACGGGCATGTAAGTCCTCGGAGGGTGTTGTTGCGGGAAGGGGGTGGCTGATCGGCGGCCATGAAACGCCTTCGCGCGTCCGCGGTCAACCGGTGGCCGCCGCGGGGCGGACGTCGCTGCGCAACCCAGTATCGCGTGCCCGCCGTGGGCTGGCCTAGGTAGCCGGCGCCCGTTCGGCGGCCTCATGGAACTGCGCCCGCAGCCGTTGTGCGAGCAGGCCCGGCGCGCCGTTGCCGACCGGCTGGCCGTCGATCGAGACGACCGGCATGACGAGGCTGGTTGCCGAGGTCATGAACGCCTCGCGGGCCGCCTGCGCCTCGGGGATCGTGAACGGCCGCTCGATCAGCGCGATGCCTTCCCGCTTCAGGAGATCGAGAAGGACCGAGCGGGTGATGCCGGGCAGGATCGACTGGTCCAGGGCGCGGGTGATGAGGCGGCCTTCGCGGTCGATGATCCAGGCGTTCGCGGATCCGCCCTCAGTGACGAACCCCTCGTCATCGACGAACCAGGCGTCGTTGGCGCCGCTTTCCTTGGCTCGCTGCTTGGCCATGGTGGCGGGAAGCAGCATCACCGTCTTGATGTCGCAGCGTGCCCAGCGCACGTCCGGCGTACTGACGACGGCAATGCCCTTGGCGGCCAGCGCCTCGCTCTTGGCGGCGGACAGCCGCCGCGCGAGGCAGATCACGGTCGGCAGCGTATCGGGGCTCGGGAAATAGAAGTCGCGGCGGGCGACGCCACGCGAGACCTGCAGGTAGACGAGCCCGTGGCGGACGCGGTTGCGGCGGATGGTTTCGCGCAGCACGCGGGCCCACGCGGCGCGGCTCATCGGCATGGGAATGCCGAGCTCGCCGAGCGACCGGTCGAGCCGCGCCATGTGCCGCGTCTCGTCGGTCAGCCGCCCCTCGCGGACCTCGCAGACCTCGTACACCGCATCGGCGAACTGGTTGCCGCGGTCTTCGGGGTGGATGGCGGCCTCCGAATAGGGGAGGTAGCGGCCGTTCACATAGATGATGCGGGTCATCGGATCTCCGGGCAGTGAGGGCGCTGGTGCGCGAGGCGCGGGGTGTAGGGTTTCTTAGAAGAAATCGATCGAGACGCGGAAGAGCTGTTCGACTTCGCGGACGCTTTCGGCGGTCGAAAAGAGGATCGCGCGATCCTTGACCTGCAACTGCGTGTCGCCGTCGGGTATCACGACCTTGCCGCCGCGGTAGATGGCACCGACGCGCACGCCTTCGAGCCGCGGCAGGTCCTTGAGCGCCTTGCCGAGGATCGGCGCGGTTTCCAGCGCCTCGGCCTCCATCAGCTCGCCGGCGCCGTTGCCGATGCTGTGCACCGCGCGGATGCGGCCGCGGCGCACGTGCTGCAGGATCCGGCTCACGGTGATGACCTTGGGGTTGATCTCCGAATCGATCGCGAACGAACGGACGAGATTGGAATAGCCGCTACTGTTGACGAGACAAAGGCTGCGCTGGGCGCCGAGCTGCTTTGCCAGCGCCGACGTCAGGATATTGACCTGATCGTCGTTGGTCAGCGCCACGATGGTGTCGGCCGAGGTGATCTCCGCTTCGCGCAGCAGCTCCTCGGAGAGCGCGTTGCCATGGAGGACGACGGTGCGCTCGAGGTGGTCGGCGATCTCGACCGCGCGGGCGCGGCTCGATTCGATCACCTTGACCTTGATCCCGGAGTGGCGGCGTTCGAGTTCGCGGGCGACGTAGAGCCCGATGTGGCCGCCGCCTGCGATGACGATACGGCGCGTCGGTACTTCCGCCTGGCCGAAAATCTTGAGCGTCCGCGCGACCTGGTCGGTGGGCGTGACGATGTAGACGTCGTCGCCTTCGAAAAGCTGGTCGTCGCTGTGCGGCACCAGCAGCCGGCCCTGGCGCTGCACCGCGACCACCACCGCCGGCAGGTCGGGAAACAGCTCCGAGAGCTGGCGCAGCGGCGTGTCGATCACCGGGCAGTCGCTGTCGCAGGTGAGCCCGATCGACGTCACCGCGCCATCGGCAAAGCTCACGGTGTCGAACGTGCCCGGCAGCGACAGGCGCCGCAGCACCATCTCGCCGACCTCGCGCTCGGGCGAGATGATGTAGTCGATGCCCATGCCGCTGCGGCTGAACAGTTTCGACCATTCTTTGCTGAGGTAGGTCTGGGAGCGGACGCGCGCAATTTTGGTCGGCACGTCGAACAGCGTGCCGGCGACCTGCGCGGCGATCATGTTGATCTCGTCGTGGAGGGTGACGGCGATGATCATGTCGCAGTCGCGCGCGCCGGCCTTTTCGAGGACATCGGGGTGGGCGCCGTTGCCGACGTAGGCGCGGGCATCGAGCGTGTCGTTGACCTTCTGGACGAGCTCGGGGCGCAAATCGACGAGCGTGACGTCGTTGCCTTCGGTGGAGAGCCGCTCGGCGATGCCGAAGCCGACCTGACCGGCGCCGCAGATGAGTACCTTCATGAATTGGCGCCTCCGGGCGCGGATGGATTCGGGTCCCAGTCTGGCAAGTTCCGGACTGGCAAATCCCGGTCTGCTCTACAGCCTGGGCACGTCGGCGACAACGGCGCTCTGCGCCGACACACAGAGACTGGCACGCTATACCGGCGCTCCCGAGCGCTGTTCCTTGGCGACCTTGTAGTAGTGCCACAGCAACCTTGCCGCAACGCCGCGCCAAGGCCGCCAGCGCTCGGACAATTCCTCCAACTCGGCAAGGGTCAGGCGCTCGCCCTGTTCCGCCGCCATGGCGGCCGCGACCTGCAGCGCCAGATCGCCCGCGGCGAAGGCATCGGCGCGACCGAGACAGAACATCAGGTAGATATCCGCGGTCCACGGCCCGATGCCGCTGACCTGGCGCAGGGACTCGTGCACGACCAGGTCAGGCGCGATGGTTCAGTGCGTCGAGGTCGAGCTGGCGCGACTTGACGGCTGTCGAGATCGCTCGCAGCGTGCGGATCTTGCCGCCGGAGAGGCCGGACGCGCGGAGCACCTCGTCCGGTGCCTTGAGCACCTTGGCCGCGCTCAAGGGGCGCAACGTCTGCTCGAAGCGCCCCCAGATCGCGGCGGCACTCGCAACGGAGAGCTGCTGGCCGACGATGATCCGCGCCAGACCCTCGAAGCCGCCCGCGTTGCGCCGCAGCGGCGGGTCGCCGGAGACGTCGTGCGCCCGGCGCAGGAACGCACACTTGCGCCGCAAGGATCGCACGCCGGCGCGGACGTCATCCTCGGTCTCGATCAGGCGATAGACCTGCAGTTTGGGCTTGGCGGCATGGCGGCGGACTTTGGGACCGGAAAGGACGCACTGATTCTCGGATCATCATCGCTCGGGATGTTGTCTTCAAGCCGGCCGATCGGCGCGGGCTACTCATTCAGCCGCTGCCGTTGCCCATCCGCGTCGCGCGGGCGCTGCGCCGCCACCCCTGGTTCGCCTGGTCGACGAGCATGAACTCGGCGAGATTCTCGAGCGTGATGATGCCGATGACGCGCTCGTTCTCATCGATGACTCCGACCAGCGGCTTGCCGCTGCCATGCAGCAGCTCGGCCGCCTCCGACAGCGGTGCCCGATGACTGATGACGGGAACGTCGCGCTCCATGACGTCGAGCACCGGCGTGTCGGGACCGGTGCTGGCCAGCGCCTTGATCATGCCGTCCCGGGTCAGCACGCCGCGCAGGCGCCCGCCGCCGTCGGTGACCGGGAACTCGCGCTGCGAGGTGCCGAGCAGCTGGGTGACGGCGTTGCCGACACTGGAATTGGTCTCGAGGTGGACGAAGGACGTGATGGTGGCGTCTTTCATGGTCGCGCGCCCCGTCGCGTCGCCAAGCTCGACGGCATAGGCCTCCTGGCCGGCGGCGAGGAATACGAAGAGGGCGACAAAGATGAGCAGCGGATTGCCGAACAGCCCGAGGAAGCCGAGCCCGAAGGCGGCGGCCTGGCCGATGCGGGCGGCGATCCGCGTCGCCGTCACCTTGTCGAGGCGGTAGGACAGCAGCGCCTTGAGCGCCCGCCCGCCGTCCATCGGGAAGGCGGGGAGCAGATTGAACACGACCAGCACGATGTTGATCATTGCCAGCCGGGACACGAAGTCGACGTTCTGGATCGCCGCGGGGTCGGTCTGCCCGCCACCGAAGCTGGCGCCGAAGATGACGATCAGCACGAACGCGATGACGACGTTCACGGCTGGGCCGGCGAGCGCGATCAGCAGCTCCTGGGTCGGGTTGTCGGGCATCCGCTCGATGCTGGCGACGCCGCCGATCGGCAGCAGGATGATGTCGCGCGTGCCGATGCCGAAGCGCCGCGCCATGAGGACGTGGCCGTACTCGTGGGCGAGCACGCAGGCGAAGACGGCGACGATGAAGCCGACCGCTGCAAAGCCGGCGGCGGTGCCGTCCTTGGCGCCGGCGACCAGCCCGAACCAGGCGAGCAGCAGGAAGAACGTGAGGTGAATCCGCACCTCGGTCCCGGCGATCCGGCCGAGCGATATCGACCATCCCATCATGGCGGTGCTGTTCCTTGTGCTCGCGAACCCCGTGCTCGCGATGACCCGGGCGGAGCGAACGCGCCACCGGCATTCGATCATGGCAGTGACTGTCTCAGCCTACCAGACCGGCGGTGCTGCGCGAACCGGCAACTGAAGCGCAAATGAGAGGCTGCAACGCAATAAGACGGACACGAATTGTCCGTATCCAAGCGCGGGCGCGTGCGAACGGGCGGTTCTCCCGAGCGCGGCTTTTGCTCTAAATAAAATAACGTAGAAATCAATAGGATTGCGGTCGTTGAGTTTGCATCGGTTCTAGTTTCGATGCGCGCCCGGTTATCCACAGAGCACTGAAGTGTCAACAAGATGCGTGCAAGAGCGGCGATGTTGCTGTATATATCTAATGCAGCGATGCGCCCGATCTAGGCGGAATGGGCGCAGAGCTTGCGGTAGGTGTCGGCGTCAATCAGGTGCCGGTGTGCGGGGTTGTGTCATGTTAGTCAAGCCCATGATCATGGTGATCGTCTCGGCGTTGCTCGGCCCTGCGATGGGTGTCGGGCTCTTTCTTTTGATGCAAGTCCATTAAAGCCGGGTACGAGATCGAAGACTGAGACTGCGTCCCCGATGGGGATGCGCCTCGCCGGCTTGGCCGAGCGGGGCTGTTTTGTTCATGGGCGCCTTGCGCTGAACGGCATCTCGGAACGTCGCTGCCGATCGCTTCGCAATCCTCCCAATTCGATATCGTTGGCCGACAGCGGGCACGCCTTACCGGCGGGCACTCAAGTCTCGCGCGGTGGATAGCCAGCCCAAGGCCTGACCGTGCGGATGGCGAGGTGGCTGTGCAGCCGCGCGACATGCGGCAGCCGCGCCAGCCGCTCGCGATGGATGCGCTCGAAGTCGCCCGCATCCACCGCGACGACGCGCAGCAGGTAGTCGGTGCCGCCCGCCATCAGGTGGCATTCGAGGATCTCCGGCGTCGCCTCGACGGCGCGTTCGAAGGCTTCCAGCGCCTTGTCGCTCTGCGAACGCAGCTCGACCTGGACAAAGAACTCCATCGCATAGCCCAGCGCCCGCCGGTCGAGGCGCGCCGTGTAGCCGGAAATGACGCCGGCCTGCTCGAGATTGCGGATCCGCCGATGACAGGCCGAGGGCGACAGTCCCGCCACCGCGCCGATCTCGGCGACGGTCTGGCGGCTGTCGGTCTGCAGCGCGCGCAGGATCCGCCGGTCGATCGCATCCACAGCCATTCGGATGATATCCTGCTGAAAGCCGCAATATTCCGGCAAATTATTGCATCACTGGCGCGTTTGGCACCCCGGTTTCGTGGCATTCTGCTGCATTCGAGCATTAAATTTGTGCGGTGAGGCGTTTGGCGAGCGGGAGATACAGGGTCATGCGGATCGGCGTTCCCAAGGAAATCAAGGTCCACGAGTATCGCGTCGGCATGACGCCGATCTCGGTGCGCGAGGCGGTATCGCGCGGCCACGAGGTGATAATCGAGACCGATGCGGCGCTGCGCCAGGGCCTGAGCAACGACGACTACATCAAGGCCGGCGCATCGATCGCCGGATCGGCCGCCGAGATCTTCGCCAAGGCCGACATGATCGTGAAGGTGAAGGAGCCGCAGCCGGCCGAATGCAAGATGCTGCGCGCCGGCCAGACGCTCTTCACCTACCTCCATCTCGCGCCCGATCCCGAGCAGGCGAAAGCGCTGATGGCCTCGGGCGTCACCGCGATCGCCTACGAGACGGTGACGAACGCGCGCGGCGGCCTGCCGCTGCTGGCGCCGATGAGCGAGGTCGCGGGCCGCATGTCGGTGCAGGCCGGCGCCCATTGCCTGGAGATGGAGCAGGGCGGCCGCGGGATGCTGCTCGGCGGCTCGGCGGGCGTGCCGCCGGCCAAGGTCGTGGTGCTCGGCGGCGGCGTTTCCGGCACCAACGCGGCGCGGATGGCGCTCGGCCTCGAAGCCGAGGTCGCGCTCCTCGACATCAATCTCGATCGCCTCGCGGAGCTGAAGCAGCAGCTCGGCGCCGGCCTGACGACGGTGTTCTCGACGCGCCAGTCGGTCGAGGATTACGTGCTCGACGCCGATCTCGTGATCGGCGCGGTGCTGGTGCCGGGCGCGGAGGCGCCGAAGCTGATCACGCGCGACATGGTCAAGGCGATGAAGCGCGGCTCGGTGATCGTCGACATCTCGATCGACCAGGGCGGTTGCGCCGAGACTTCGCGGGCGACCACCCACGCGGCGCCGACCTTCGTCGTCGACGACGTCGTGCACTACTGCGTCGCCAACATGCCGGGCGCGGTGGCGCGGACGTCCACCTTCGCGCTCAACAACGCGACGCTGCCGTTCATCCTGGCGCTCGCCGACAAGGGCCCCAAGCGCGGCCATGGCGGAGAACCCGCACCTGCTCGCCGGCCTCAACGTCCATGCCGGCCGCATCACCTACGCAGCCGTCGCCAAGGCGCTGGGGGTCGAGGCGGTGCCGGCCGCCGAGGCGATCGGGTAGGCACCTCTTCCTCGACGTCCCTAGAAAGGTTACGTGCGCGCGATGCTCCCTCAGCGCCGAAGGCGCGAGGGGCGGCGGCAGAGGGGGCGTTGGACAATTGCGTCCGGCCCCCCACCCCTAACCCTCTCCCCGCAAGGCGGGAGGGGAAACGGCGCCCCGGACCCACCTGCAACTTACCGCCGCCCCCGGTTCGGCTTTCGCCGCCGCGTGCAACGGGATATAACGCGGCCCATTGTGTCGCCAGCGCGAGGCCGTCACGGCAGCCACCCATGCAGAAACCGAGAAACGACCGCCCCGAGGCCCGCCTGCCCAAGGGGTTCCAGGACACCGGGCCCGCCGACGCGCGCGAACTCGCCCGGATGCTGGCGACGATCCGCGGCGTCTATGAGTCCTACGGCTTCGAGCCGCTGGAGACGAGCGCCATCGAGTACACCGACGCGCTCGGCAAGTTCCTCCCCGACCAGGACCGCCCCAACGCCGGCGTGTTCTCGTTCCAGGACGAGGACGACCAGTGGCTGTCGCTGCGCTATGACCTGACCGCGCCGCTCGCCCGCTACGTCGCCGAGAATTACGACCGCCTGCCGAAACCCTACCGCCGCTACGCGACCGGGCCCGGTCTGGCGCAACGAGAAGGCGGGGCCGGGCCGCTTCCGCCAGTTCACCCAGTTCGACGCCGATACCGTCGGCACCGAGAGCGTCGCGGCCGACGCCGAGATCTGCATGCTCGCCGCCGACACCATGGAGCGCCTCGGCATCGCGCGCGGCGACTACGTGATCAAGGTCAACAACCGCAAGGTGCTCGACGGCGTGATGGAGGCGGTCGGCTTCGGCGGCGCCGAGCATGCCGAGGCCGCGGCTGACCGTGCTGCGCGCAATCGACAAGCTCGACCGCCTCGGCATCGACGGGCGTGCAAGCTGCTGCTCGGTGCCGGCCGCAAGGACGAGAGCGGCGACTTCACCAAGGGCGCCGGCCTCAGACGACGCCCAAATCGCGCAAAGTGATCGGCTATGTCTCGGTCGAGGCTGCCGCCAACGGCCGCTGCGACGGTCGCTGCAGCTCCGGCGTCGTCCTCGACGATCACCGAGATCGAGCCGCGTCGCGGCCTCGACGAACTCGACGAGATCGCGACGCTGGTCGAGGCCTGCGGTTACGGCGCCGACCGCATCCGCATCGACCCCTCCGTCGTCCGCGGCCTCGAGTACTACACCGGCCCCGTATTCGAGGCCGAGCTGACCTTCAAGGTCACGGGCGACGACGGCCAGCCCGTTCGCTTCGGCTCGGTCGGCGGCGGCGGCCGCTACGACGATCTCGTCGCCCGCTTCACCGGCCAGCGCGTGCCGGCGACCGGCTTCTCGATCGGCGTGTCGCGGCTGCTCTCGGCGCTCCAACTGCTCAAGAAGAATGAATCCACCGCCGGCCTCGGCCCCGTCGTCGTCCTCGTCATGGACCGCAAGGAGCTGCCGCGCTACCAGCGTTTCGCGCAGAAGCTGCGCCAGGGCGGCATCGCGGCCGAAATGTATCTCGGCACCTCCGGCATGAAGGCGCAGATGAAATACGCCGACCGCCGCGGCGCGCCCTGCGTCGTCATCCAGGGCGGCGACGAGACTCGCCAAGGGCGAGGTCCAGATCAAGGATCTGATCGACGGCGCCAAGGCCGCCGCGACGATCAAGGATTCCAAGGAATGGCGCGAGGGGCGCCCGGCCCAGTTCTCGGTGCCGGAGGATCAGCTCGTCGCGCGGTAAAGGGCGTGCTCGACCGCCATTCCGGTGACCCGAAATGAAACCTCGACGAGGAGAGGCGACCTCTTTGCAGATCGCGCCCGGAAAGCAAACATGGCCGTTGAGACATCCGACAGTTTCGAGGCGCTCGAAGCGCAGGCCGCGGTCATCATGGCCGTGTTCAACGAGGCCGCCTACGAGCGCGTCGCGCCGTCGATCATCCAGCCGGCCGACCTGTTTCTCGATGTCGTCGGCGAGGGGCTGCGCGCGCGCACCTACGTCTTCACCGATCAGGACGGCGAAGCGCTGTGCCTCCGGCCGGACATCACCGTGCCGGCCGTGCGCATCTATCTCCAGCGCCATCCGCGAGGCCGACGTCGCGGCGCGCTACTGCTACAACGGCTCGGTGTTCCGCTATCAGCCGGGCGGCGGATCGGCGGCGCATCCGCGCGAGTTCCGCCAGGCGGGGCTCGAGCTGTTCGGCCAGATCGACGAGGGCAAGGCCGACGCCGAGGTGATGCTGCGGATGCTGGAAGCGGTCACGGCGGCCGGCCTCAAGTCGCCGCGGCTGCGGGTCGGCGATCTCGGCCTGTTTGCGGCGCTGCTCGACGCGATCGACATTCCCGAGCGCTGGCGCGCGCGCCTGCGCGCCCAGTTCTGGCGCCCCGAGGCGTTCCGCTCGGAGCTGCGGCGCCTGAGCACGGTGCCCGCATCCGCCGTCGAAGGGCTTCCCGCGGATCTGATCGCGAAGCTCGATCCCGAGGCGCCGGAGGAGGCCGAAGGTCTGGTGCAGGCGTATCTCGACGAGCGCGGCATCGAAGCGATCGGCGCGCGCTCGGTCGCCGAGATCGCATCGCGCCTGCTGTCGATCGCGCACGACGCGCAATCGGAGCCGCTGCCGGCCGGCATCGCCGAGCTGATCGAGAGCTATCTCGCGATCTCGGCGCCGGTCCGCGCCGCCGGCGCCCGCATCAAGGATCTTTTCCAGCGCAACAACATCGATGTCAGCGTAGCGCTCGATGCCTTCGAGCGGCGCCTGTCGCTGCTGATCAAGGGCGGCGCCAACATCGCGCAAGCAACCTTCGACGCCGAGTTCGGGCGCAGCTTCGAGTACTACACCGGCTTCGTTTTCGAGGTCTGCAGCGACGAGCTCGGCCCGACGAGCCCGATCGCCGGCGGCGGCCGCTACGACGAGATGCTGCGCGCGATCGGCGCCCCGCAGGCGATCCCCGCGGTCGGCGCCGCCATCTATACCGACCGCCTGCTCCTCGCCGTCGGCGGAGGGAGCCGCTCATGAGCGACGCGCTGGTTCTCGCCGTGCCCTCCAAGGGCCGCCTGATGGAACAGACGATGGAGCTGTTCGAGCGCGCCGGACTGCCGCTGCGCAAGGTCGGCTCGGAGCGCGGCTATCGCGGCATGATCGAGGGGGTCGCCGGCGTCGACGTCGATCTTCGTCTCGGCCTCCGAGATCGCCGAGCAGCTCAAGGCCGGTCGCACCCACCTCGGCGTCACCGGCGAGGATCTGGTGCACGAGCAGATCGCGGACTTCGGACAAGCGCCTCCAGCTCATGCGCAAGCTCGGCTTCGGCCAGGCCGATGTCATCGTCGCGGTGCCGGCCGCCTGGATCGACGTGCGCGATCATGGCCGACCTCGAGGCGGTCGGGCGCGATTTCCGCCGCGTGCACGGCCGCCACATGCGCGTCGCGACGAAGTACATGAACATCACGCGCCGCCACTTCCAGGCGCACGGCATCACCAGCTATCGCATCGTCGAGAGCCTCGGCGCCACCGAGGGCACGCCCGCCGCCGGCACGGCCGACCTGATCGTCGACATCACCACGACCGGCACGACGCTGAAGGCCAACGGGCTCAAGGTGCTCGACGACGGCATCCTGCTGCGCTCGGAGGCGACGCTGTTTTCCTCCCGTGCCGCGCCAACTGGACGCCGGAAGCGCGCGCGACCCTCAACGAGATCGCCTCCCGCATCAACGCCCTCTGACATGGCCGCCACGGCTCTGCGGCGCTGCCGTGAGTGGCCTGCGGCGCTGGCCCGCCTTGCCGGCACCGCGCGAAAAGGCATAGTCGATCCCATGGATGCCAACGCTCCGCCCGTTTCCGCGCTCAAGGCCGGCCTTACCGCGCGCTGTCCGCGCTGCGGCGAAGGCCCGTTGTTCCGCGGCCCGCTGGCGCTGCGCGAGCGCTGCGATAAATGCGGCCTCGACTACAAATTCATCGATACCGGTGACGGCCCGGCGATCTTCGCCATCATGATCCTCGGCTTCCTGGTGCTCGGCGGCGCGCTGATCGTCGAGTTCAAGATCGGACCGCCGGTATGGGTGCATCTGCTGCTGTGGGGCGTCGGCACGCCGCTGCTCGCGCTCGGCCTGCTTCGCTTCCTGAAGGCGCTGCTGATCGCATTGCAGTTCAAGCACAAGGCCGAGCAAGGCCGCCTCAGCGAGGACTAGGATTGCGATCATGACAATGCAGCGGCTCAGGGCGGCAGGGCTTGTGTGGACCCATCGCGCTGGCGTTGCCGGCGCTGGCGCTCCTGATCGGCCTCGGCACCTGGCAGATGCAGCGCAAGGCGTGGAAGGAAGACCTGATCGCGCAGATCACCGCGCGGATCCATCAGCCGCCGGTCGCCGTTCGCCGAGCTGGAGAAGCGCACGCGGCAGTCTCGAATATGCGCGCGCCCGCGTCCGCGGCACGTTCCGCCATGATCGCGAGCAATTCCTGTGGGAGCCGGATCCGCGCCAGGGCCCCGGCTATCACGTCTATACGCCGCTGCGGCTCGACGACGGGCCGCTTCATCCTTGTCAATCGCGGCTACGTCACCGAGGCCAAGAAGGCACCCGCCGCGCGGCCCGGAAGGTCAGCTCAACGGCGCGGTCGAGGTGTCGGCCTGCTGCGCGAGCCGGTTGCGCGGGCGATGTTCAGCCCGGATCATGATGCGCGCACGGGCGTCTGGTACTGGCGCGACGTCGACGGCATGACCAAGGCCGCGCTCGGTGCCGACGCCGGCAAGGCGGTCCGCATCATCCTCGACGCCGAAGCGACTCCTGCGAACCCTGGCGGCTGGCCGCAAGGCGGCGTCACGCGCCTGACCCTCCCCAACCGCCACCTCGAATATGCGTTGACCTGGTACGGCCTCGCGCTGACCTTGGTCGGCGTCCTCGCCGCATTCATCATCTCCCGCTGGCGTGCCGCCTGATCCTATCGGGGCGATCCGCTGATATGTCCGGACAGTGGTTCCGTGCGGCGCGTCCTCGTGTACACTCGCGGCCAAGGCACACGCGCGATGAGCGCTGATCACAAGCCGAGGAGGACGTCCCATGTCAGCAGCACAAACTTCCGCCCACCAGGATCTGGCCCCGACGCGCGACCTCGCGCGCTGGTCGAGTGCGCTTGCCGCCTCGCAGATCCCGGACAGCGCGGTGCTGTGGGCCAAGCACGCGCTGCTCGACTGGTTCGGCGTGACGATCGCCGGGTCGCGCGAGGATCTGGCGCCGCTGCTGCTGGAGGAGTTCGGCGGCAAGGACGGCCCGGTGACGCTGATCGGCCTCAATGCCCGCGCCAAGGCGCACGATGCGGCGCTGGTCAACGGCACGCTCTCGCACGCGCTCGACTACGACGACGTCAACCGCCACATGGGCGGCCATCCGACGGCGCCCGTCGCCGCCGCCGCGCTGTCGCTCGGCGAGGCGCTGGGCAAGAGCGGCCGCGACACGCTGCTCGCGTTCATCGCCGGCTACGAGGTCGAGTGCCAGCTCGGCGCGATGGGCTCGCACAGCCACTACGAGCAGGGTTTCCATTCGACCGGTACGATCGGCACCTTCGGCGCGACGGCGGCGGCGGCGCGGCTGCTCGGCCTCGACGCGCAGCAGACGGCGGTCGCGTTCGGCATCGCGGCATCCGAGGCGGCGGGCTTGAAGCTCAACTTCGGCACCATGACCAAGCCGCTGCACGTCGGCAAGGCGGCGATGAACGGCGTCATGGCGGCGCGCCTCGCGGCCCGCGGCTTCACCGCGCGCGACGACGCGATCGAGGCGCCGCAGGGCTTCGCCAGCTCGCAGATCCCGAAGTTCACGCCGCTGCCGGTGCGTCCCGATGCCTCCGCGCCGTTCGAGGTCGAGGCGAACCTCTTCAAGTACCACGCCGCCTGCTACCTCACGCACTCGACGATCGAGGCGATCCGCGACCTCAAGCGCCGCCACAACATCGGCCTCGGCGACGTCGAGAGGATCACGCTCAAGGTCGATCCCGGCCATCTCAAAGTGTGCGACATCCCCGAGCCCAAGACCGGCCTCGAGATCAAGTTCTCGATCCGCCATCTCGCCGCGATGGCGCTCGGCGGCGAGGACACCGCCGCACTCGGCACCTATTCCGACGAGATGGCCAACCGGCCCGTCTATCGCGACGGCTCGCGCCGCGTCACGCTCGAGCCGCGCGCGACGCCGCCCGAGGGCCGCCACGGTGCCGCCGTCGCGCTGGTGCTGAAGGATGGTCGCGAGCTGCTCGCCGAGACCAACGTCGGCATTCCCGCGAGCGATGCAGCGGCGCAGGGCGAGAAGCTGCGCGCCAAATTCCATTCGCTCGCCGAGCCGGTGATCGGTCGCGCCCGTACCGGCGAGGCGCTGCGCCTGATCGAGCGCTTCGAGACGATGGAAAGCCTCAAGCCGCTGATGACGGCGGTAGCGTAGCTTTTGCCTGCGCAGCCGCAACGATCTTGGCAATCGCGCCGAGGTCGATGCGGCCCTTGAGTCCGATCGCGACGAGGCCCGTCGTGGTCGCCGGGTTCGCGTGATGTCGGCGCAACCTCGCGCCGCGCGCCGACGATCTGGATCGTCACGCGGCGGCCGTCGAGATCGCGCACGAACCCCTTGGCGCGGAGAATGCCGAGCGCCGGATCGGTCAGCGCCGCCGCCAGCGCTGCCGGATCGCAGGGCGCCGCAACGTCGAAGGCTTTGGAATCGAAGGCCGTCGTTGCCAATCCGCCGAGGTTGAGGCCACCACCGCGCTGCGGCGCCAGCCGGCTGCCGACGATCACATCCAGCGGCACGGCGGCCTGTCGCGTCGCGACGATACTGACGCGCGGCGCCACCGAGCGGACCCAGGCTTCCGCCGCCACCAGCGCGGCCGCATCGACGAGATCGGCCTTGTTGAGGATGACGAAGTCCGCGTCCGCGAGTTGCCGCGTGATCGTGTCGGCGAGGTAGCGGTCGCGCCCCTGGCGCAGCACCGTCTCGGCGTCGGCGAGCACCACTGTCCCATCGTGTGCATAGTCCGCGAGCAGCGACAGCGACGCCGCCACCGGGCCCGGCAGCGCGACGCCGCTGGTCTCGATCAGGACATGCTCCGGCCGCGGCGACAGCTTGGCCATCTCCATCATCGCCGCCATCAGGTCGCTGCCGTAGCTGCAACAGATGCACCCGCCCGCGATCGCAATGACGCTGCCGTCGTCGCTCTCGATCAGGTCGGCATCGATCGGCAGCTCGCCGAACTCGTTGACCAGCACCGCGATGCGCAGGCCGTCGGCGTGGCGCAGCAGGCGGTTGACCAGCGTCGTCTTGCCGGCGCCGAGATAGCCCGCGATGACCGTGACGGGCATTGCGCTCGCTGGCATCGCGCTCATATATCCGCGGCCGCGAACACGCGGCCTCCCTGCATCGTGCCCCAGATGCGGACGTCCTTGAGCTTGTCGCCGCCGATCGTTTCGGGATCGTCCTCGAGCACCGCGATATCGGCGCGCTTGCCGCATTCGATCGAGCCGACCTCGCCGTCGAGCTTCAGCGTGTAGGCCGCGCCGAGCGTGATCGTGCGCAGCGCGTCGGGGACGGAGATGCGCTCGTGCGCGCCGAGCGTGCGCCCGCTCGCGGTCAGCCGGTTGACGGCGCACCACGCCGTGAACAGCGGCCCGAGCGGCGTCACCGGTGCGTCGGAATGGATCGCCAGCGGCACGCCGCGCGGCAGCGCCGTCGCGCAGGCGTTCATGCGCTCCGCCCGCTCCGGCCCGACCGTCAGCGCGTAGTGCTGGTCGCCCCAATAGAAGTGATGGTTGGGGAACAGGTTCACGCAGCAGCCGAGCGCCTTCATGCGGCGGAACTGCGCGGCGTCGCCGAGCTGGCAATGCTGGAAGGTGAAGCGGTGATCGGGCGAGGGATGCGCGCGCAACGCCTCCTCGATGCAGTCGAGGACCAGCTCGGTCGCTTCGTCGCCGTTGGTGTGCGTGTGGATCTGCACGCCGTCACGCAAAGCGAGCTTGTAGGCTTCGCGCAACTGCTCGGGCGGCACGTACCACAGGCCGTTCGGCGCGCCGTTGTAGTAGCCCGGCCAGCGCAGCCGCGCGGAAAAACCCTGGATCGAACCGTCGGCGACGATCTTGATGATGCCGAGCCGCAGCCGGTCGGTGCTCTTGTCCTTGAGCGCGCGTGCGCGTGCGATCAGCTCGGGGATCGGGAGCCCCTGATGCCGGCGCAACGACACGATGCGCGCGGGAAACATCGGCTCGCCGGTGACGCGCAGCATCATCTCGACGGCCTTGTCGGGGAGCAGGTTCGCGAGGTCGGCAGCGGTGGTCACGCCCTTGCGCACGCACAGCCGCGCGAAATCGCCGGAAGCCGCGCTCGTCGCCGGCCAGGATCTCGCGGTCGAAGCCGACGTGCGGGCCGACCGGCATCATCGCGTCGGGGCCTTTCAACTCGCCGGTCGGCAGGCCGTCAGGGCCGAGCGGCAATCCCGGATGATTGACGCCGGGACGCAGCAGGCCGGCAAGCTCCAGCGCCTTCGTGTTGACGTTCATGATGTGGCCGCTGGCGTGCAGCACACCGATCGGCCGCGTCGTCGAGACGCGATCGAGGTCCGCGCGGCTGACGCGCCCGGTCGAGAAATAGATCGGATCGAGCGCCCATCCGGCGAGCGGCTCGGCGCTGTCGCCGAGCTTGGCGTTGGCCTCCTTCAGCCGCGCGAGCACGTCGTCGATCGACGTCACGCCCGGCCAGTTCGCGCCATCCGGGGCCATGCGATCGAAGTAGCCGCAGTAGACGTAGCGCCAGAAGATGCCCTCCATGACGTGGCTGTGGCCTTCGACGAGTCCCGGCATCAGGACCTTGTCGGCGAAGCGGCGGTCGATCTTGTGCTCGCCCCAGCCTGTCAGCTCCGCGAGGGCGCCGGCGCCGAGGATGCGGCCATCGCGCACCGCGACATGGGTCGCGTAGGGCCGCGCCGGGTTCATCGTGATGATCTTGCGCGCTTCGTAAATGGTGAACACCGCGTCGTCCCCTCCCTGATCCCGCGCCGCGTGTCGGCGCCCCGTGCCGGCGCCGCCCTCCGATACACAATGCAACAGTGCCACCGCTCCGCCCTGCCTGACAATGCGGCCCGATGCGCGATCGCGCGGCACCCTCCGTCGGCGTCCGGTTTGCCGCTTGACTCAGTCCTGGACCTGTCGGCTCATACCCGCGTCAATTGCGGGGCGTTCAGGCGATGCCGCGCGTGGGAGGTTGGTGCTTGGAATCCGATGTGCCGCGTACCGGCGACGACGTGCTCGCGGTGGATGATCTCACCATCCGCTTCGATGGCCACGGCGTCGATCTGGTCGACGGCGCGACGTTCCGGCTCGGGCGCGGCGAGACGCTGTGCCTCGTCGGCGAATCGGGCTGCGGCAAGAGCATCACCGCGCTCGCCGTCATGGGGCTGCTCGCGACTCCGCCGGCGCGCATCACCCGCGGCCGCGCCGTGTTCCAGGGCCAGGATCTGCTGCCGCTGCCGAAGGCGCAACTCGCCAAGCTGCGCGGCAACCGCCTCGCGATGATCTTCCAGGAGCCGATGACGTCGCTCAATCCGGCGTTTCGCATCGGCGCGCAGATCGCCGAGAGCGTGGTGCGCCATCAGGGTGTCAGCCGGCAGGCGGCGCGCGATATCGCGCTCGACGGGTTGCGTCGCGTGCGCATTCCCGCCGCCGAGAAGCGCCTCGACGCCTATCCGCATCAGATGTCGGGTGGCATGCGCCAGCGCGTGATGATCGCCATGGCGCTGGTCAACCGGCCGGATCTGCTGATCGCGGACGAACCGACCACCGCGCTCGACGTGACGATCCAGGCGCAGATCCTGGCGCTGATCGCCGAGCTGCAGCGCGAAGCCGGCATGGCGATGATCCTGGTCACGCACGATCTCGGCGTCGTTGCCGAGGTCGCCGATCGCGTCGCGGTGATGTACGCGGGCCGCTTCGTCGAGACCGGTCCGGTCGACGCGATCTTCTCCGATCCGCAGCATCCCTACACGCTCGGGCTCATCGGCTCGCTGCCGTCGCTCGGCCGGCGCGAGGGGCGCCTCGCGACGATCGCCGGGTCCGTCCCGCCGCCGCAACGGTTTCCGGCCGGCTGCCGCTTCGCGACGCGCTGTCCGTTCGCCGATCGGCGCTGCGAAGCCGAGGTGCCGCCGCTCGTCGAGATCGGCACGGCGGGCCATCGCGTCGCCTGCTTCAAGGCGCCGCTCGAAGCCCACGTCGGAGGGCTCGCGGCATGAGCGAAGCGCCGGCGCACGACTTGATCCTCTCGGTCGACGGTCTCAAGAAATACTTCGGCGGCGAGCGCCAGTTTCCAGTCGGCCGGTCGCCGCTGATCCGCGCCGTCGACGGCGTTTCGCTCGACGTCAGGCGCGGCGAGACGTTCGCCATCGTCGGCGAATCCGGTTGCGGAAAGTCGACGCTGGCGCGCTTGATCCTGCGCCTGATCGAGCCGACCGCCGGCACCGTCCGCTTCGACGGCCTCGATATCACGGCGATCGGCGAGGAGGAGATGCGCCGGCTCCGCCGCGAGATGCAGATCATCTTCCAGGACCCGTTCTCCTCACTCAATCCGCGCATGACGGTCGGCGCGTTGATCGCCGAACCCCTCGCCGTGCACGGTCTCGCCAGCGGCAGCGCGCGCGCCGACCGTGTCGCCGACATCCTGCGCAAGGTCGGCCTGCCGCCCGAGCACGCCGAGCGCTACCCGCATGAGTTCTCCGGTGGCCAGCGCCAGCGCATCGGCATCGCGCGCGCGCTGGCGACGGGGCCGCGTCTCGTCATCGGCGATGAGCCGGTCTCGGCGCTCGACGTGTCGATCCGCGCCCAGGTCATCAACCTGCTCGAGGATCTGAAGGGCGATCTCGGCCTCACGCTCATCCTCGTCGCGCACGATCTCGCCGTGATCCGCCACACCTCGGACCGCATCGCCGTCATGTACCTCGGCGAGATCGTCGAACTCGCCGATCGCGACGCGCTGTTCGACACGCCGCGCCATCCCTACACGCGCTCGCTGATCGCCGCGATTCCGGTGCCCGTCCCCGGTGCCCGCTCCGCGCGCGCGTTGCTGCAAGGCGATCCGCCGAGCCCGGCCGCGCCGCCGCCCGGCTGCCGCTTCCACACCCGCTGTCCGCACGCCGAAGCCATCTGCAAGAGCGAACGCCCGATCCTGCGCCAGCTCGCGCCCGGCCATACCGCCGCCTGCCATCTCGCCGAGCGGCTGCCGCCGTCTCCGCCCGACGGCCGCGATCGCGGCATCATCGGACGCCAAGCGCCGCCGCCTCGCGCTCTTTGCCGGCGCCCAAACCGACATCGCAGCTCCATTGCCATCGTAAGGAGGACTACCACATGCCGACACTCCTGAGCTTCGCCCGTCGCGGATTGCCCGCGCTGGCGCTCGCGACACTGATCGCGCTGCCGGCCGCCGCCGCCGACATCCGCATCGGCCTGCAGGAGGACCCCGACATCCTCGATCCGCACGAGGCGCGCACGTTCGTCGGCCGCATCGTCTTCAACGCGCTCTGCGACAAGCTGATCGACACCGACGAGAAGCTCGAGTTCGTGCCGCGCCTGGCGACGAGCTGGACCGTCTCGGACGGCGGCAAGACGGTGACGTTCAAGCTCCGCGCCGGCGCCAAATTCCACGACGGCACGCCATTCGACGCCGCCGCCGTCAAAGCCAACATCGAGCGCGCCCAGACGTCGAAGACCAGCCGCCGCAAGAGCGAGATCAAATCGGTCACCGCCGTCGAGGTCGTCGATCCGACGACGGTCGCCTTCAAGCTGTCGGCGCCGGACGCGCCGCTGCTCGCCCAGCTCTCGGACCGCGCCGGCATGATGCTGTCGCCGGCGAGCTTCGACAAGCCGGTCGGCGCCAAGCCGATCTGCTCGGGCCCCTACAAGTTCGTCGAGCGCGTCCAGAACGACCGCATCGTCCTCGAGCGCTTCGCCGATCACTGGGAGAAGGAAAAGTACAGCTTCGACAAGGTGACGTTCCGCATCATTCCGGATTCAACCGTGCGGCTCGCCAACCTGCGCTCGGGGCAGCTCGACATGCTCGAGCGGCTGGCGGCGAGCGACGTCAAGGGCGCCAAGGCCGATGCGCGCGCTCAAGGTCGTGAGCGTCGTCGGGCTCGGTTATCAGGGCATCTCGATCAATCATCAACAACGGTCCGCGCGCCGAGACGCCGCTCGGCAAGGACAAGCGCGTGCGCCAGGCGCTGTCGCTGGCGATCGATCGCGAGGCGCTGAACCAGGTCGTGTTCGAGGGCCTGTTCGAGCCGACGATCCAGCCGTTCCCGTCGTCGAGCCCCTACTACGACAAGGGTTTCCCGCCGCCGAAGCGCGATGTCGCCAAGGCAAAGGCGCTGCTGAAGGAGGCCGGTCTCTCGACATTCAGTTTCGAGATGCAGGTTGCCAACTCGCCGGTCGACCAGCAGGTCGCCCAGGTCATCCAGGCGATGGTGGGGGAGGCCGGGATCGACATCAAGCTGCGCTCGAGCGAGTTCGCGACGATGCTCAAGTCGCAGACCGAGGGCGACTTCCAGGCGACGCGCGTCGGCTGGTCCGGTCGCGTCGATCCTGATGGCAATCTCCACCAGTTCGTGACCACCGGCGGCGGCATCAACGAAACCAAGTTCTCCAATCCGATCGTCGACAAGGAACTCAACGCCTCGCGCCTGGTCTATGACGTCGCGGCGCGCAAGGCGCACTTCGACGCCGCGGCCAAAGTGCTCCGCGACGAACTCCCGCTCGTCTACCTCTATCTGCCGGCGTGGATCTGGGCGCTCAACGCCAAGGTCGACGGCTTCGTGCCGAACCCCGACGGCATGATCCGGCTCGCGAACGTCAAACTGAAGTAGCCCTTCCGGCGCCTCTCTGTTTCGGGGGGCGCCGCCTCAACGTGTGAACGCACATGTGGTCGCTCATCCTGCGGCGTCTGGTAGTCGCCATACCCACGCTGTTCCTGGTGATGGTGTTCATCTTCATCCTGCAGCGGATGCTGCCGGGCGATCCGTTGCTCGTCATGGCAGGCGAGGAGCGCGATCCGGAAATACTCGAGACGCTGCGCAAATTCTACGGCTTCGACCAGCCGATCCGATCCAGTTTCGTGATCTGGCTGCGCGAGATCATGAGCGGCAACTTCGGCGTCTCGCTGCGCACCGGCACGCCGGTGACCGAGCTGATCCGCCAGACGCTGCCCGTGACCATGCAACTCGCGGTCGCGTCGCTGATCATCGCGCTGGCGATCGGCATTCCGATGGGCGTGCTGTCGGCGGTCAAGAAGGGCACGTGGCTCGACTACGTCGCGAGTGCGGTATCGCTGTCGGGGCTTTCGATCCCCAATTTCTGGCTCGGCATCATCCTGATCCTGTTCGTGTCGGTGCATCTGCGGTGGCTGCCGGCGTCGGGGTTCGTCTCCGTGTTCGTTGATCCGGTCGAGGCGTTCCGGACGACGATCATGCCGGCGTTCGTGCTCGGCACCGGGCTCGCCGCGACACTGATGCGGCATACGCGATCGGCGATGCTCGAGGTGCTGCGGCTCGACTACATCCGCACCGCGCGCGCGAAAGGGCTGCTCGAGCCGGCGGTCGTCTTCCGCCACGCGCTGCGCAACGCGCTGGTGCCGATCGTCACGCTGTCGACGCTGCTGTTCGGCCAGCTTCTCGCGGGCGCGGTGCTGACCGAGCAGGTGTTCACGATCCCCGGCTTCGGCAAGCTCATCGTCGATGCCGTCTTCAATCGCGACTATGGCGTCGTTCAGGGCGTCGTGCTGTGCACGGCAATCGCGTTCATCGTCATGAATCTCGTCGCCGACGTGCTCTACATCCTGATCAATCCGAGGCTGCGCACCGCATGACCGCCGTATCGTCGACCCAGATCCCGGCGGCTGGCGCCGAAGCCTTGGCCCAGCGGCGCAACCGGTCGCTCGCCAAGTTCCTCGCCAATCGCGCCGCCGTTGCCGGCGCGATCATTGTCGCCGCATTCGTGCTGCTCGCGATCTTTGCGCCGCTCATCGCGCCGTTCGACCCGAGCAAGACCAACTTCCTGGCGCTGCGCAAGCCGCCGTCGGCGATGTACTGGCTCGGCACCGACGAGATCGGTCGCGACATCTTCTCGCGTCTCATCCACGGCGGCATCGCCTCGCTCTACGCGGGCGTCGTCTCGGTTTTCATCGCGCTCGCGGTCGGGATGCCGGTCGGCCTGATCGCCGGCTGGTTCGGCGGCTGGGCCGATGCGCTGATCTCGCGGGCGACGGACGCGCTGCTCGCGGTGCCGTTCCTGATCCTCGCAATCGCGCTCGCGGCAGCGCTCGGGCCGTCGCTGACCAACGCGATGATCGCCATCGGGCTCTCGCAGGTGCCGATTTTCGTCCGCCTGACGCGCGGCCAGGTGCTCACCGTCAAGACCGAGGACTTCGTCGAAGGCGCGCGCGCGGTCGGCGTGCCGAACTATTTGATCCTGTTGCGCCACATCACGCCGAATATCACGGCGCCGCTGCTGGTGCAGGCGACGCTGACGGTCGCAACCGCGATCATCGCGGAAGCGAGCCTGTCGTTCCTCGGGCTCGGCCAGCAGCCGCCGGCACCGTCATGGGGCTCGATGCTCAATACGGCGAAGAACTACATGGACAGCGCGCCGTGGATGTCGATCTCGCCGGGGCTCGCGATCTGCCTCGTCGTGCTCGGCTTCAACCTGCTCGGCGACGGCCTGCGCGACGCGCTCGACCCGCGCGAGTAGCCGGCCTACCGCGCTTGGCGGGCCCGCGCCGCCGCGTAGAGCGCCACCGCCGCCGCGTTCGAGACATTGAGCGAGGCGAAGGCCGAGGCGGACGGGATCCGCGCCAGGACATCGCAATTCTCCCGCGTCAGCCGCCGCAGACCCTTGCCTTCCGCGCCGAGCACCAGCGCCACGGCGCCGCTGAGGTCGACGCCGTCGATCGTCGTCTCGCCCTCGCCGTCGAGGCCGATGCGGTGGACGCCGAGTTCGCCAAGCTCGTCCATGGCGCGCGCGAGATTGCCGATCAGCGCCACCGGCACCACTTCCAGGCCGCCGGACGCCGCTTTCGCCAGCGATCCCGACAGCGGCGGGCTGTGGCGTCGCGTCATGACGAGGCCGCTGGCCCCGAGCACCGCCGCCGAGCGCAGGATGGCGCCGACGTTGTGCGGGTCGGTGACCTGGTCGAGCACGATCAGCGGGCCGCCGGTCGCGGCCGCTTGCGCCAGCGCCTCGAGCGTCGGCTCCGCGAGGTCTTCGGTCTCCAGCAGCGCGCCCTGGTGGACGGTATCGGCGCCGAGCAGGCGGTCGAGTTCGCGCGGCATCACTTTCTGCGGCTTCGCTTCGCGCTGCGCGATCACCTCGGCGAGGCGGTTCTCGGCGTTGTCGGTCAGCACCAGCCGCCCGATGGCACGGGCTGGATTGGCGAGCGCGGCAGCAACCGCGTGGATGCCGTAGAGCCGGACCGGGCCGTCGTCCTTGTCGTCGCGGTGCGAGTGCGGCGGGCGGCTCTGGTGGGGGTTCTTCTGTTTCATCTCGCGGGCGATGCCTTGGCGCGTCGGCCGTCCTGAGACGCGGCGTGGCGCGGTGAGTTGTGGCGCGGTTCGATGCCGGATGCATCGCCATACCGCAGGACGTCAGGCGGTTGAAGCTATTCCGCGATCCAAGTGAGTTGCTTTTTGCGATCTGCACCGATTCGGATTTTGGCAAGTGCAACCCCGTGCCCCATTTCGCCGCCCGAGGCGCTCTGCCGGCGGCGCTCGATGCCTTCGAGGTTTTGCGGTTTTCCACAACCTAGCGCAGCGCGGGAGGTCGTAAAAACCGCAGCAATTCCTATCTCTCTGTGGAGAACGAAGCAGAATGAATGCCTGTCAATATTAATTCTTCGATTAACCCATTTTGCGTCCGGGTGTCGCCACAAAACAACGGTTAAGTGCAGTTGTTCGCCGAGCACGGTTGGCAAGCATGAGTACAGCGAGCCGAAGAGGAGCCAGGGCGTGAGTGAGTTCAAGTTTGTGTCTGCGTTCGCCGTTTCGCCCGGTTCGGTGATTTTCAGTCGTAGCGTTGCGTCACGGGAGTTTCGATCCGCCGGCAAGGCCGCCAGCGTAAGCGTCCGGAGCGGCCCGACGGAAACGAAGCTGCCGAAGCGTTCCAGTGATGTAAGTTGCGTTGCGTCGTGTTGTGTCCGCGTCCCAGTACTCAGTCCCAGTATCAGTTGCGTTCCGTAGCGTTCCCTTCCACGGCCACCTTTACCGGTCGGCCGAGCACTCCAAAGAGCGTCATCAGTCTGGCGCTCTTAAAGGCAAGGCGAGCCGCACGTGCGGAGTTATTCATCAGTATTGCGTCGCGGCTCGCCGCCTTGAAGGTGCCGTCGTTCGTCGAGTTGCGTCCTGTAGCGTTGCTTAAGCGTCCCCGTTTCCTGTCGTAGTCCTGCCTGATCGGATCGCGTGCGTCTTCGCTCCGGCCAGGCGGTGAGTTCCTAAAGGATGCTCATCGTGTCAACGCGCGTCACCACCACCACCGATCGAAGTACGTATTGTGTAGCCGCCGCCGACTGGCGACCGATCGGTGAAGCGTTCCTTGCGATCCTGTCCAGCGTCGAGTCCAAACGAGGCGCAGCGGTCCGTTCCGACCACCGCGGCCCCGACCTCCAACTGAATTCGATTTGGAGCCTTTCCCCCCGAAGGGCTCCAATGAACCGGCGAGCGTTCTGGAACTCGGACCCCGAGGTCCCTGACCGTGGCGCGTATCAAAGTTGTGCGTTGCGCCGCACACCGTTCTGGTGCGCTCGCCGGCCTTTATCCACAGCCCACTTCGAACGGGCTGAAACATCCACCGGCCCACGGCGTTGGGCTGATCAGTAACCGGCCTCGATCCGAGGCCAACTGCATTACGGAGGCCACTGCGATGATGATGACCGGCACCACGACCGTCGACCTCTCCGCCAGCGCGCCGCGCAACATCGATCCCGCGCATTGGCACCAGTCGGTCGGCTACGCGCGGCAGGCCTGCGCCCGCGTGTTCCGCGATGGCGGCAGCCCCGCCGAAGCCGTGACCACCTTCGGCATCAAGCCCGATGGCCGGATCGACTGGAGCCGTGCGGTTGAGATGATCGCCGAAGCGCTCTGCGCCCGCCCGGCGCGCCGCGTCGCCTGAACGCGCAGCGCTTCTCCATTCTGCGCCGGGCGTGGTTAACGCGCCCGCCGCGTAGCAATCACGGCGTTCGGCGATCGGTGTCCCTCACCGGCGGTCGTTAGGCTCAACGAAAGAAATTCCTGCCGCGGCTGGCTCGCCCGCGATTGCGCCGACGGCATTTCTCGCCGATCCTCAGGGCCGCCGCGCGGGTTCGGCCGGTTGTGCCTGGACCCGGCGGCCGCCTCTGCACACGTCGACCGTGCGGCGAAGGCGAGCCCGAATGTCAGCGAACCGGAGGTCCCGCGGTATGTGCTTGTCCGTGACGAAGCTGTCCGCCGCCATGCGTGCGCTTGCCCTGGTGCTGATCGTGGCGCTTGCCGCGTCGTCCGCGCCGACGCCCGCGGCGGCCCAGCGGGTCCCCTCCGGATAATGTCATCGAAATCACGATCAAGCGGCATCTGGCGTCATTCAACGATGCCAATATCACCGGCAACTACGAGGTCTGGCACGCGACGCTGTCGCGCCCGTTTCGCCAGCAGTTCACGCCGGAGCGTTTGAAGACCGCCTTCAAGGCTTTTCATGATCAGCAGATCGACATCGCGCCGGTGCTGGCGCAGGCGCCCAACTTGTCGGAGCCGGCGCGGATCGATCACGAAGGCGCGCTGGTGCTCAAGGGTGTCTTCGAAACGCGACCCAGCCGGGTCATCTTCGACATCAAGCTGCTGCCGGCCGAAGGCGATTGGAAGCTGATCTCGATCCACGTCAATGTCCTGCCGGTCACCGATCAATCGACCGGCGACTCGTCCAACAGGCGATAAGGCGTCGGCGCGCGGCGGCCTCAGCGATCTCAGCGCTACCGGCTGTGCCCGCCGTCGGCGCAGACCGTGGTGCGGACGCCGCAGGCGTTCGGTTGCTTGGCCTGCCTGCGGCACTCGGAGAGTGCGTTGTCGGTCGCCTGCCCAAGGGTCGGACGAACCGAGGCATAGACGCCCCAGTGCTGGCGGCCACCGACAACGGCATTGTAGAAGCCGAGGGCACCACAAATATTGCTCGCGACGGTAAGCACCGAGCACGTCGTCGTTGGCTCTCTTTCGGCACTCGGCCAGGGCTTCGCTTTCCGCATTTTCGCGAGCTCGGACGATTCCATGTCGTCGCCGTGGCGCCCTTCGTGTGGTAGGCGAGCGCCCCCCAGACGGTCGGCAACCGGGCCCGGCGCAACAGGCCGAGCTGCGTTTCGGTCATGTCCCCGCTGATGGGCTGCTTGATGTTCTCCTGCCACTTTCTGATGGCTTCGCGCGTCTCTGACGTCAGCCGTCCGCTGCGCGGGCCGATCTGATAGTTGAGGTTGTACAGCAGATCCTGCACTTCGCGGATCGTGGTGGGGTTGGTCAGCGCCGAGGCCGTTGACGACGGGGCGCGGCGCCGATACGGCGGCGAGGACGATGCGCGGCGGTGGCGGCGTCAATGACGCCGGCGGCGGTGGGGGCGGCGATGGCGGACGGCGAGATTCGACTGGCGGCTTGGGCGCGCCGCCGGCGCCGTCCATATTTCTCAGGCGGATGCGCGCCAGCGCCGCATAGAGCCCGCTCGGAAACTTGTCCAAGTAGCCGCGAATGTCGTCGGGGTTCTTCGACTGCTTCACCCTATCCCAGTGTGCCGTATCGTCGGCTTCGCTGGCCGAGCCGGCCTGGGCGATTGCCGGTGTTGGCCGCTATCGGCACCAACGCGGCGCCAAGGACCAGCATCGCCACACCCGGAAGCACATAGCGGAACATGGCGCGATCTCCCTTCGATTCCGATGGCCCGTCTGCGCAAAGGACCCGGATTCCCCGATCGATCCTATTTAAAAGCCTGTTCAATGGGGTCCAGCCCCAATTATCTCGAAATCGGCATTATCCAGATGCGCGTTGGCCTTTGCGCAACGCCGTCGCGGGCGCGGCGATGGCCGCCAGCCACGACGGCCAGAACTGACGGCCAGAATGACGGCCAGATCCGGGCGGCAAGCGCATGCGATGCAGCACGCACCGGGTTTGCGCTCTTGCAGGCAGGCGTCCGCGGGCATTGGCGACTGCACTTGCGCTTCTCCCGGGTCCCGGATACCGACGGAGGGCGATGGCGCCAGACACGAGAGTCAAGACGAGGGCCCACCATGTCGATTTCAAACCAGTATCCGACGCTCGACTTCGACCTCGGCGAGACCGCCGACCAACTCCGCGACACCGTGCGCTCGTTCACCGCCGACGAGATCGCGCCGATCGCCGCCGAGATCGACCGCGACGACAGGTTTCCGCGCGAGCTGTGGCCGCGCATGGGTGCGCTGGGGCTGCACGGGATCACGGTCGAGGAGGAATTCGGCGGCGCCGGGCTCGGCTATCTCGAGCACGTCGTCGCGATGGAGGAAGTATCGCGCGGCTCGGCCTCGGTCGGCCTCTCCTACGGCGCGCATTCGAACCTCTGCGTCAACCAGCTCCGGCGCAACGGCACCGAGGCGCAGAAGCGCGCGTATCTGCCGAAGCTGATCTCGGGCGAGCATGTCGGGTCGCTCGCCATGAGCGAAGCGGGCGCCGGCTCGGACGTCGTCTCCATGCAGTTGCGCGCCGACAAGAAGGGCGACCGCTACGTCCTCAACGGCACCAAGATGTGGATCACCAATTCGCCCGACGCCCAGCTCATCGTCGTCTACGCCAAGACGGATACGACCGCCGGCGCCCGCGGCATCACGGCCTTCATCGTCGAGACCGGCACGCCCGGGATTCAAGGTCGCCCAGAAACTCGACAAGCTCGGCATGCGCGGCTCTTCGACGGGCGAACTCGTCTTCGAGGATTGCGAAGTGCCGGCCGAGAACGTGCTCGGCGGGATCGGCAAGGGCGTCAACGTCCTCATGAGCGGCCTCGACTACGAGCGCGCCGTGCTCGCGGGCGGGCCGATCGGGATCATGCAGGCGGCGCTGGACGTCGTGCTCCCCTATATCCACGAGCGCAAGCAGTTCGGCAGTCCGATCGGCACCTTCCAGCTCGTGCAGGGCAAGATCGCGGATATGTACACCGAGATGAACGCGGCGCGGGCCTACGTCTACGCCGTCGCCAAGGCCTGCGACCGTGGGCAGACGACGCGCAAGGATGCTGCCGGCGCAATCCTCTTTGCCGCGGAGCGCGCGACCAAGATCGCCCTCGACGCGATCCAGCTCCTCGGCGGCAACGGCTACATCAACGACTTGTCGGCCGGCCGCCTGTTGCGCGACGCCAAGCTCTACGAGATCGGCGCCGGCACGAGCGAGATCCGCCGGATGCTGATCGGCCGCGAGCTATTCAACGAGACGGGTTGACCGCTGGTCATTGTCGAAATGCAGCCGCTCGGTCGCCAAGTGCGCTGATCGCAAGTTAAGCATGACGCTGGAAGGCGTTGCCTAAATTCTCCCTTTTGACAACCGACGCGTTGCGTGTAACCTGCTCGCCGACGCGAAGAGGGTGGCATCGATACGATGCCGTCCTTCGCGAATGGGTAAACAGAGCTGGAAAAAAGCGGTCCGTCACTACAAGCCGCATCAGCCACTGAACTGGGAAGGCACCAAAGGGAGGACTACATGAAGCTTAAGGTTTGGGTCGCCGCGGCTGCGTCCGCGGCGGTGTTGCTTGCGTCTGGCGCACAGGCGCAGGACAAGAAGGTGCGCGTCCAGATGGGTGGCGCGTTCCCCTCGACGACCGCCATTCTCGGAACTGCCGAGCTCCGGCTCGTCAAGATGATGCGGGATTCCTCGGGCGGATCGATCGACATCAAGTTCTTCGAGCCCGGTGCGCTCGTGCCTGGCGACCAGTACTTCGACGCCATTTCGAATGGCTCGATGGACATGGCCTACACGGCGGCCGGCTACTTCACCGGAAAAGATATTGCGTTCGCACTGCTCGGCGCCGTGCCGTTCGGGCCGGGCGTCGGCGAGTATATTTCCTGGTTCGAGTACGGCGGCGGCAACCAGCTCTCGGACGAACTCCACGGCAAGTACAACATCATTGCGAAGCTCTGCGGCATCATCGCACCCGAGGCGTCCGGCTGGTTCCGCAAGGAAATCAAGACCGTCGACGACTTCAAAGGCCTGAAGATGCGCTTCTATGGCCTCGGCGCCAACGTCATGCAGAAGATGGGCGTTGCGACGCAGCTTCTGCAGGCCGGCGAAATCTTCCAGGCCCTGCAGCTCGGCACCATCGACGCGACCGAGTTCTCGATGCCGTCGATGGACCTGACGCTCGGTTTCCATCAGGTCGCCAAGCACTACTACTTCCCAGGCTGGCATCAGCAGGCATCGACCGCCCATCTCTACATCTCCAAGACGAAGTGGGCGGAGCTCTCGGAGACGCAAAAGGCAATCGTCGAAAACTCCTGTAAAGCGCAGACCTATCAGGAGTTCGCCGAGTCGGAATCAGCGCAGTTCGGCGCCATGGCCGAGCTGCAGAAAAAGGGCGTGACGCTTCACACCTGGTCGCCTGAGATCCTGAAGGCGTTCGAGGACAAGTGGGGAGAGGTCGTCGCCGAGCAGAAGGCGAAGAGCCCCGAGTTCGCCAAGATCTGGGCGAGCTATTCTGCCTACCGCGAGGGCTATAAGGTCTGGCGCGAGCGCGGATACCTGAAGTAGCCGACGCATCGTCAAGGGGCCCCGGGAGCAAATTCCCGGGGCCTTCTCGTCGGGCGCATGGCTTCGATGATCGGATGCATCGAAGCATCCAGCGGAACAATGCGAAATCATTGTCGGAGTGCAACGGCGGACAAGCTGCCGCTGCCGCTTGCCGAGAGAGCCACGGGACGCCCGAACGGGCCAGGAGGGACAGTGCGCGCACTACTTTCAATCAGCAATGGCATCGACGCCGTGCTCACTTTCATCGCCAAGGTGTTCGGTTGGCTCTTCCTCGCTGATGGCGATCGTCATTTGTTTCGACGTCATCACTCGGAAGTTCGGGTTCCAGCTCGAACTGTTCGGCATCGATCTCGGATCGACGCGGTTGCAGGAACTGGAATGGCACTTGCACGCGGCGCTGTTCCTGACTTGGATCGGCTTCTGCTACGTGCGCAACGCTCACGTCCGTATCGACGTCTTCACGGGAACAATGACGCAGCGCAACCAGGCGTGGCTGGAATTGATCGGCTGCATTGTTTTTGCGTTCCCCTATGTCATCGTCGCGCTTCCCTATGCCTGGGATTTCTTCCGCGATTCGTATCGGCAGGGTAAGTCGTCAGCCGCTCCCAACGGCCTCCCTGCGCGCTACATAATCAAGTTCTTTCTCTGGTTCGGCTTCGCCACGATCCTGGCAGCCATAGTCTCCGTCTTCATCCGACGCTTCGTGTTTCTCTTCGGCTCATCGGATGACGCCGCAGCCGCAATGCCTGATACCGCCAAAGCGGCACACTGAGGAGACACGCTGTGGAATGGATTGGTGATCACCTTCCCATCATCATGTTCATGGTGCTTACAGTCATCATGTTCGTGGGCTATCCGGTCGCATTCGTACTTGGTGCGGTTGGCATCTTCTTTGGATGGCTCGGCATCCACTTCGGCCTGTTCCATCCGGTCCAATTTGCCAATCTGCTGCCTCGAATCTACGGCTCGGCCGTGTCAAACCAGGTTCTCGTGGCGGTTCCCATGTTCATATTCATGGGGGTCATACTCGAACGAAGTCGGCGTCGCAGAGGAGCTGTTGAGCTGCCTCCAGATCCTGTTTCGAAACATCCCCGGCGGCTTGGCTCTGGCGGTTGTCCTGCTCGGCACGATCATGGCGGCGACGACCGGCATCGTCGGCGCCTCGGTCGTCATGCTGACGTTGATTGCTTTGCCGATCATGCTCGAGCGAGGGTATTCGAAGGAGTTGTCCGTCGGCACAATTGCCGCCTCGGGTACACTCGGAATCCTCATTCCGCCGTCGATCATGCTCGTGATCCTCGGCGACCTCATGCAGATCTCGGTCGGCCTGCTGTTTGCGGCCGCCGTACTCCCGGGTCTAATGCTGTCGGGCCTCTACGTCGTCTACGTCATCGTCTATTCGTACCTCAATCCCAAGGCCGCGCCGCCGCTGGGTGCCGACCAGGGACCGCAGAATAGTCCGAACTGATGAGGATGGTGCTGTTCAGCTTCGCGCCACCGGCGTTCCTGATCGTGCTCGTACTGGGTTCGATATTTGGCGGCTGGGCGACGCCGACGGAAGCGGCCGGCGTCGGGTGCGTCGGTGCCCTCGTGCTCGCCGCGCGCGCCGGCAAGCTCAACTTCAAGTCGATGAACGATATGATCATGAGCGCCGGCCTGACGAACGGGCTGGTGTTCTTCATCGTCTTCGGCGCCACCCTGTTCTCGTACGTCTTCCGCGCTCTCGGCGGTGACGACGTCGTAATAGAGATTCTCAAGAAACTCGGCATCGACACGGGCTGGGAGACGCTCGCGTTCGTCATGACCCTCGTCTTCATCATGGGGTTCTTCTTCGATTTCCTCGAGATCTGCCTCGTCGTGGTGCCGGTGTTCTCGCCGATCCTCGCCAAGGCCGATTTCGGCACCTTCATCCAGGGTCCGAAGTACATCCTGCTGTGGTACGCGATGCTGCTGGCGGTGAACCTCCAATCGGCATTCCTGACGCCACCGTTCGGATTTGCGCTGTTCTACATGAAGGGAACCGTGCCGCCCTCGGTAACCATGGGGCACATCTATCGCGGCATCATCCCCTTCGTGTGCCTGCAGGTGCTTCGCCGTGATCCTCTGCATGGCGTTCCCGGAAATCATCTTCTACCTGCCGAGGCGGTGGGGCATGCTAGACTGACGGGAACCGTCGGGGGCACAATCGCCCCCGATCCAATCCCGGGTCTTACACGTGCAGGTTCCCTTGATGCGGCTTACCGCCGACAACCTCGCTGTCGCGCGCGGCGGACGGCGGTTGATCGAAGGCCTATCGTTCACTGTCGGCGCGGGCGAAGCGCTGGTGCTGACCGGCCCGAACGGCGTCGGCAAGACGACGCTGCTGCGGGCGCTCGCCGGCCTGATCACGCCCGCGGCCGGCACCATCCGGCTCGAAGGCGCGCCGGATGACGCAACCGTCGGCGAACGCGCCCACTACGTCAGCCACGCCAATGCCGTGAAGGCGGGCCTGACGGTGCACGAGAATGCCCATTTCTGGGCGCGCTTCCTCGGTGACGGCAAGGCGAACGTCGAGGACGCACTGGACGCGGTCGGCCTCTCCGATATTGCGTCGGTGCCGGCCGGCTACCTCTCGGCAGGGCAGAAGCGCCGGCTCGGTCTCGCGCGCCTGCTGCTGGCCGAGCGGCCGCTGTGGCTGCTCGACGAGCCGACGGTGTCGCTCGATGCCGGCGTCGCAGGCGTGGCTCGCGCGGTTGATGCAGGACCACCTCGACGGTGGCGGCATCCTGGTCGCGGCGACGCACGCGCCGCTCGGGCTCGCCACCCAGCGAACGCTGGCGCTCGCGGCGTCCGAACGCGCCGAGGACGTGGCGTCATGAGCGCCTTCCTCGCCCTCCTCGGGCGCGACCTGCGCCTTGCCGTCCATGAAGGCAGCGCCGTCGGCGCGGCGCTCGGCTTCTACCTGATCGTCGTCGCGATGTTGCCGCTCGGCCTCGGGCCGGACATGGCACTGCTCGCGCGCATCGCGCCGGGGCTGCTGTGGCTGGCGCTGCTGCTGTCCGCGCTGCTGTCGCTTGGGCGCCTGTTCGAGACCGATTTCGAGGACGGCTCGCTCGACATCATGGCGACGGCGCCGCTGCCGCTCGAAGCGGTGGTGGCGGCGAAGGGGCTCGCCCACTGGCTGTCGACGGCGGTGCCGCTGGCGCTGCTGGCGCCGGTCCTCGGGCTGATGCTCAACCTGGACCTCGCCGCCGTCCCGCCGCTCGTCGCGACCATGCTGATCGGCACGCCGGCGATCAGCTTCATCGGCACCATCGGCGCGGCGCTGACGCTGCGCAGCCGGCGCGGCGGGCTGCTCATCGCGCTGCTCGTGCTGCCGCTCTACATCCCGACCCTCGATTTTCGGCATCGGCGCCATCGATGCCCTGCTGCTCGGGCCGTCGGGCGGCGGCGCCTCGCTGCTGATCCTCGCAGCGCTCTCGCTCGCCTCGCTGGTGCTCGGGCCGATTGCGGCGGCGGCGGCGCTCCGCGCCCAGCTCGGATGACGTCGCGGATGACTCGGGGTGACAAGCGGGCCGCGGATGGGCTAAGTGCGGCGCCATGCTGCACATCAACGACCTGAGCTTCCGCATCGAGGGGCGGCCGATCCTGGCGGGCGCCACGTGCGCGATCCCGACCGGCCACAAGGTCGGGCTGGTCGGCCGCAACGGCGCCGGCAAGACGACGCTGTTCAAGCTCATCATCGGCGATCTCGCGCCCGACGACGGATCGATCACGATCCAGCGCGGCTTGCGCGTCGGCCATGTGGCGCAGGAGGCGCCGGGGGGATCCGAAGTCGCTGATCGAGTGGGTGCTGGCGGAGGATACGCGAGCGCGCGAGCCTGCTCGCCGAGGCGGAAACGGCCGAGGACGCCCACCGCATCGCCGAGATCCACGAGCGGCTCGGCGATATCGATGCCCACGCCGCGCCGGCGCGCGCGGCGCAGATCCTCGCCGGTCTCGGCTTCGACGAGGACGCGCAGCGCCGCGCCTGCCGCGAGTTCTCCGGCGGCTGGCGGATGCGCGTCGCGCTGGCGGCGGTGCTGTTTCTCGAGCCGGACATCCTGCTGCTCGACGAGCCGACCAACTACCTCGACCTCGAGGGCACGCTGTGGCTCGAAACTTACCTGCGCACCTATCCCCATACCGTCGTGATCATCAGCCACGACCGCGACCTCCTCAATCGCGCCGTCAGTCACGTCCTCCACCTCGAACGCGGCCGGCTGACGCTCTACGCCGGCGGCTACGACGACTTCGAGGAGGCACGGCGCGAGACCCAGCGGCTCGAAACGAAGCTCGCCAAGCGCCAGGACGAGGAGCGGAAGCGCATCGAGGCGTTCATCATCCGCTTCAAGGCCAAGGCGTCGAAAGCGACCCAGGCCCAGAGCCGCGTCAAGGCGCTGGCGCGGATGAAACCGATCGCGGCCCAGGTCGACGAGAGCGTCGTGCCGTTCCGCTTGCCGGCGCCGCAGAAACTGCTCGCGAGCCCGCTGCTGAGGCTCGAAAGCGCCGCCGTCGGCTACGCGCCCGACGCGCCGGTGCTGACCGGGCTCAATCTCAACGTCGACCAGGACGACCGCATCGCGCTGCTCGGCCAGAACGGCAACGGGAAGAGCACATTCGCCAAGCTGATCGCCGGCCGGCTGGCGCCGATCGCGGGCGCGGTCTTTGGCGCGCAGCGCGTCAACGTCGGCTATTTCGCCCAGCATCAGCTCGAGGATCTCAACCCCGGCTGGTCGCCCTACGACCAGATCGCGGCGCTGATGCCGGATGCGACGGAAGCGCAGAAGCGCACCCGGCTCGGCACCTGGGGCTTCTCGCACGACAAGGCGGATACCAAGGCGTCGCGGCTCTCCGGCGGCGAGAAGGCGCGGCTGCTGCTGGCGCTGACGGCGTTCCACGCGCCGCACCTGCTGATCCTCGACGAACCGACCAACCATCTCGACGTCGACAGCCGCGAGGCGCTGATCCAGGCGCTCAACGATTTTCCCGGCGCCGTCATCCTGATCAGCCATGACCGCCACCTGATCGAGGCGTGCGTCGACCGGCTGTGGATCGTGAAGAGCGGCACGGTGCGCGCCTTCGACGGCGATCTCGAAGGCTACCGCACCGAGCTGCTCGCCGAGCGTGGCCAGCGGACGCGATCGCGGCGCGACGCGGGAGCGAGCGAGAACTGGTGCGGGCGGCGCGCCGAAAGTCGCGCGCTCCGATCAGCGTCGCGAGGCGGCGGCGCGGCGCGCGGAGACGGCGCCGCTGCGGCGTGCCGTGCAGACGGCGGAAAAGCAGCTCGAAGTCGCTGACGGCCGAGCGCGCCAAAATCGATGCGGCGCTCGCCGATCCGCGCGCCTACGAAGACCCGGCCTAGGCGCAGCGGCTGTCGATCGAGCGCGCCGACCTCAGTCGCCGGATGGCGGCCGCGGAGGAAGCCTGGCTCGCCGCCTCGGCGGCGCTGGAAGAGGCCCAATAGCGGCTACAACCCGACGGCAAATAAGGCGGCGTCGCCGCCGAAACATGAACACCTTGTCATTTGACAACGGCCCCCGCGCGGCCAAAATTCACCGTGCTGAGCCGGGTTGTGTGTCGGACATGCCACCTTCTGCGCGTGTCGCGGTGGCGCGCGTTCAGAAAAAATACAGCAATAACAATGACGAGTATCTGATGATCTACTGTTCGAGATGCAACCCGGACACAACAAAGCGCAAATTCGTGTCAATCTCGCCACGCTCTTGCTGCAATGCCTTGATGGACTGTGCAGCAGAGGCACCCGAGCGACCGCGATGTCAGCCATGTCCTGCGATCGGACGCAATTGCGAGCGCCCGGCGCAATATAATGGCACTGTAGCGGGTCGAACGGATTGCCGGTTGGCTGTTGGCGCTCGTGGTCGCGCATCGCCGTGTGTCGCTCGCCCAAAGCTCGGGCACGCGGCGTCGGGAACTGGTGTGCGACCCTGGTGTGCGATGTTGGGCACGCCGTGAGCGAAACGTGGTGCGGGCGCCCGCATCCCTGTGCGTAGGAACTGATCATGCTCATGCGAGCCCTGTCTTCTGTTCGCCCCCTCATCATCGGAACAGCCATGCTCTCCCTCGCCCCTGCTGCCGCGCTCGCCCAATCCGGTCCGCGCGCCACCCAGTTCACCCTGCCGAACGGCCTGGAGGTCGTGGTCGTCCCCGACCATCGGGCGCCGGTCGTCACGCACATGGTCTGGTATCGGGTCGGCGGGGCCGACGAGCCGCCGGGCGTCTCGGGGATCGCGCATTTCCTCGAACACCTGATGTTCAAGTCGACCGACAAGATCCCCAACGGCGAGTTCTCCAAGATCGTGTCGCGGCTCGGCGGGCAGGACAACGCCTTCACCGCCCAGGACGTGACCGCCTATTTCCAGCGCGTCTCGAAGGATCGCCTCCCGAGGTCATGGAGATGGAGGCGGACCGCATGGTCAACCTCAGGCTCGACGAGAAGGAAGTGCTCACCGAGCGCGACGTCATCCTCGAGGAGCGCCGCAGCCGGGTCGAGAACAACCCGAGCGCCATCCTCGATCGAGCAGATGGACGCGGCCCTCTACCTCGCGCCACCCCTACCGCATCCCGGTGATCGGCTGGGAGCACGAGATGGCGAAGCTCTCGCGCACCGACGCGCTCACCTTCTACAAGCGCTTCTATGCGCCCAACAACGCCATCCTGGTCGTCACCGGCGACGTCACGCCCGACGAGGTGCGCAAGCTCGCCACCGCGACCTACGGCGCAGATTCCCCGCAATCCCGACGTGATGGCGCGGGAGCGGCCGTCGGAGCCGCCGCAGCGCGCCGCGCGGCGCGTCGAGCTCAAGGATCCGCGCGCCGGGCGGCGCACCTGGCAGCCGCTACTACATCGCGCCGGCCTACACCAAGGCCGCGCCGGGCGAGGCGGAAGCCCTCGATCTGCTCATGAAGATCCTCGCCTCCGGGCCGACCAGCCGCATCTACAAGAAGCTCGTGGTCGACGAGAAGATCGTCTCGAGCGCCGGCGGGTGGTTTTCCGGATCGTCGCGCGACAGCGGCAAGATCGCGCTTCTCGGCGGTGCCGAACGACGGCGTCGAATTCGAGAAGATCGAGCAGCCTGATCGATGGCGAGATCGCCGAGATCGCCAAGAACGGCGTCACCGAGGCCGAACTCGACCGGGCAAAGAAGGCCTATCTCGCCGAGTATGTCTACCAGACCGACAACCAGGCGTCGCTCGCGCGCCGCTATGGCTGGGCGCTGACCGTCGGCTCGACGATCAAGGACATCGAGGAATGGCCCGAGCGGCTTGCGAAGGTCACTGCCGACGAGGTCAAGGCCGCCGTCCGCCATCTCGACATCCGCCGCTCGGTCACCGGCACGCTGCTGCCGGTGGCACCTGACGGCGTGCCGGGCATCGCGCCCAAGCCCGGCCGCGGCCAGGCTCGCGCTCCTGACAGGAACGGAACGGTTCAGGTGACATCGAAAAGTACACGCGAAAGGACACCTCGAACGCACTGATCGCGCGGCCAATTCCGAAGCCGCCGCGCGCCGACACTTCGAAACGCTTCAACGAGACGACACAGCGAGGCTCAGTATCATGTCCAGTTCAGCACTTCTCCGCGGCCGACTTTTCGTCCGCCCGCGCCGCCTCCCGGTCGTTGCCTCCGCCATGCTCCTCTGCCTGGCCGCTCCCCTCCTCACCGCCAAGGCCCACGCCATGAAGATCCAGTCGGTCAAGAGCCCGGGCGGCATCGACGCCTGGCTGGTCCAGGAACACGCCGTGCCGCTGCTGGCGCTGCGCTTCGCCTTCGACGGCGGCAACAGCCAGAATCCGGTCGGCAAGGAGGGCCTCGCCAACTTCCTCAGCGCCATGCTGGACGAGGGCGCGGGCGACCTCGATTCGACGAAGTACCAGGAGCGGATGGAGGAACTCGCGTTCCGCATGAGCTTCGAAGACGCGCGCGACGGCTTCTACGGCAGCTTCGAGACGCTGACCACGAACCGCGAGCCGTCGATCGAGATGCTGCGCCTCGCCGTCAACCAGCCGCGCTTCGACGCCGACGCCATCGAGCGGGTGCGCAAGCAGCTCCTGTCCGGCCTCGCGTTCGCGGCCAAGAATCCCAACCGCGTCGCCGGCAACGCCTGGAGCGCGCTCGCGTTCGCCGGCCATCCCTATGGCCGTCCCGCCGACGGTACGCCCGAGACCATTGCCGGCATCACCAAGGCCGATCTCGAAGGCTATCCGCAAGCGCAACTTCGCCCGCGAGAACCTGAAGGTCGTCGCGGTCGGCGACATCGACGCCGCACAGCTCGGCGCACTCCTCGACCGGGTGTTCGGCGATCTGCCGGCCAAGGCCGAGCCTGACGCCCGTCGCCGCCACCACGCCGATGGCCAAGGACCGGCTCCAGGTGATCGAGATGGACGTGCCGCAATCGGTCGTCCAGTTCGGGATGCGCGGGCGTCGCGCGCGACGACAAGGAGTTCATGCCGGCCTTCGTGCTCAACCAGATCCTCGGCGGCGGCGGCTTTGCCTCGCGGCTGACCGAGGAGGTGCGCGAGAAGCGCGGCCTCGCCTATTCGGTCTACAGCTATCTCCAGCCCTACGGCGCACGTCGATCTTCGCCGGCGGCGTCGCGACCAAGAACGAGGAGGTCGGCCGCTCGCTCGACGTGATCCGCGCCGAGCTCAAGCGCATGGCGGACGACGGGCCGACGGCCGACGGAACTCGAAAACGCCAAGAGCTATCTCACCGGTTCGTTCGCGCTGCGCTTCGACACCAACGCCAAGATCGCGACCCAGCTCCTGGGCTTCCTGTTCGAGGGCTATGGCATCGACTACATCGACAAGCGCAATGCGCTGGTCAGCGCCGTCACGCTCGACGACGTCAAGCGCGTCGCCCGGCGGCTGCTCAAGGCCGACGATCTGATCGTCACGGTCGTCGGCAAGCCCCAGGGCTTGACGCGATAAGCGTTGCGCGGTAAAGGCAGCGCGACAAGCGCGGCGACAGCGGAGCGGGAACGATGTCTGACGCGGTCGAGCTGGATCTTGCGATGCCGTCCCGCGGGGCGCGCGCCGCCACTCGGCTCTACCGCCAGAACATCGCCGGATGCCTCGACGGCCGTATCGGCGCGCACGGCCTCGACGCCGGCACGTTGTCGGCCTGGCTCGAGCAAGCTCGCCGGCCCGCTCGCCGATCTCAAGGCAGGCGCACGCGAGCGGCAGCCTGCCGCTGCTGCGTCTGCCCCTCGAGGCGGCCGACATCGCCGCCGCCGAGCAGGCGCTGGCGCGGCTGTCGTCCGGCGCCAGGATGATCGTGTTCCTCGGCATGGGCGGATCGAGCCTCGGCGGGCAGGCGACTCGCCCAGCTCGGCGGCTGGAACATTCCCGGCGCCGCCGACGCCGAGCAGCGTACCCGCCCGCGCACCCGCTTCTACGACAATCTCGACGCCGGCACGCTGGCGCTCGCCTTCAAGAGCGTCGACCTCGCGACGACGCGCTTCATCATCACCTCCAAATCGGGCGGCACGCCGGAGACGCTGGCGCAGGCGATCGCGGCGCTGCAGGCGGTCGATGCGGCCGGGCTCGGCGCGCGCTCCGCCGAGCTGTTCCTCGGCATCACCGAGCCGGCGCGCGCCGGCGTCCGCAACGGCCTGCGCGATCTTCTCGAAGCGCGCGGCATCCCGATCCTCGATCATCCCACGGCGATCGGCGGGCGCTACTCGGCGCTGACCGTGGTCGGCCTGCTGCCGGCGATGGCGCGCGGCCTCGATCCCCGCGCGCTCCGTGCCGGCGCCCAGGCGGCGATCGACCAGATGCTGTCCGCGACCCATCCCTCGGCGTGCGCGCCGGCAGTCGGTGCGGCACTCGCGGTCGCTCTCGCGCGCGAGAAATCGACCCGCGTCATGGTGTTCATGTCCTACGCCGATCGGCTCCAGCGGCTCGGCGCCTGGTACGTGCAGCTGTGGGCGGAAAGCCTCGGCAAGGGCGGCCAGGGGACGACGCCGCTCGGCTGTCTCGGCCCGCTCGACCAGCACAGCCAGCTCCAGCTCTTCATGGACGGCCCGCGCGAGCACGCGCTGACCGTGCTGCGAGTGGCCAACGCCGATCCCGGCCCGGTCATCGATCCCAAGCTCGCCAAAATTGCCGGCCTCGATGTGATGGCCGGCCGCACCGTCGGGGAACTGGTCGCTGCTCAGTCGCACGCCGTCCCCGAGGCGCTCGCCCGCGCCGGCAGACCGGTGCGGACAATCGACATCGAGCGGCTTGACGAAGCCACGCTCGGCGGCTTGATGATGCATTTCATGCTCGAGACGATTCTCGCCGGCAGGTTGATGGGCGTCGATCCATTCGACCAGCCGGCGGTCGAACTCGCCAAGGTGCTCACGCGCGAGCGCCTCGCCAAATAGCGCGCCGTCGCCCAACCGCGGGCCGCGACGTCCACCGCGGCCGGGGATTGTGGCTCTGATGGCTGTCCGCCAACTGACACCCGAGACGATCAACCGGATCGCGGCCGGCGAGGTCGTCGAGCGGCCCGGCGAGCGTCGTCAAGGAACTCGTCGAGAACGCCATCGACGCCGGCGCCCGCGAGATCGACATCGTCGCGGCGGGAAGCGGCCTCGCCCTCATCCGCATCACCGACGACGGCGCCGGCATGGACGCGCGCGATCTCGCGCTCGCGGTCGAGCGCCACGCGACCTCGAAGCTCCGCGACGAGGATCTGTTCAACATCACGACGCTCGGCTTTCGCGGCGAGGCGCTGCCCTCGATCGGGTCGATCGCGCACCTCGAAATCCGCACGCGCCCGCGTGACGCGCGATCATGGCATCGCGATATCAGTCGATCGCGGCCGCAAGGGCGAGGTGCGCCCCGCCGCACTCAACCCCGGTACCATCGTCGAGGTGCGCGATCTCTTTTCCGCGACGCCGGCGCGGCTCAAGTTCATGAAATCGGAGCGCGCCGAAAATCTCGCGATCTCCGAAATCGTCAAGCGGCTCGCCATGGCGCATCCCGCGATCGGCTTCTCGCTGACGACCGGCGAGCGGGTCGGCCTGCGGCTCCCCGCCTGCGCGCCCGATCCGGATGGATTGCTCGCCCGCCTCGGCCGCATCATGGGCCGCGAGTTCCTCGCCGACGCGGTGCCGCTCGACGGCACGCGCGAGGGCGTGCGCCTCCACGGCTTCGTCGGATTGCCGACGCTCAACCGGCCCGATACCGGGCTGCAATTCCTGTTCGTCAACGGCCGCCCGGTGCGCGATCGGCTGCTGCTCGGCGCGCTGCGCGGCGCTTACGGCGATCTCGTGCCGAAGGGCCGCCACCCGCTCGTCGCGCTGTTCGTCGAACTCGACCCGCGCACGGTCGACGTCAACGTGCATCCCGCCAAGGCCGAGGTGCGGTTTCGCGATTCAGGCGCGGTGCGCTCACTTCTCGTCGGTGGCATCCGCGAAGTGCTGGAGCGCGCCGGTCATCGCGCCAGCGCGGAAGGTGGCGCGCGGATGCTCGACGTGCTGGCGCGACGGGCCGAAGCGCCGCCGCCGTCGCGCGCGTGGTCGCCGCCTTCAGGACAAAGCGGCTATGCCGCCGGTTTCGGCGAGGCGATGCAGGCGCCGCTCGCGGGCCTCGATGCGCCAAGCGCCGAGGTCGCGCCTGACGACGCCAGCCCATGCCGTACGACGGACGGAGATGCGGAGGACTATCCGCTCGGCGCCGCCCGCGCGCAGCTCCACGGCACCTACATCGTCGCCGAGACCAGCGACGGCGTCGTCATCGTCGACCAGCACGCGGCGCACGAGCGGCTGGTGCTGGAGCGCATGAAGGCGATGCTCGCCAACGGCGGCGTCAAGCGCCAGGGTCTGCTGATCCCGGCGGTCGTCGACCTCGATCCCGACGAGGTCGCCGCACTCGCCGAAGCGGTGGATCAACTCGGCGAACTCGGCCTCGTGCTGGAGCCGTTCGGCGTCTCGGCCGTGCTGGTGCGCGAGACCCCGGCGCTGCTCGGCCAATGCGACGTCGCGGCGCTGGTCAAGGATCTCGCGCGCGAGGTGCTGACCGAGGGGACGACCGGCCTGCTCGAAGCGCGCCTCGATGCGATCTGCGGCACCATCGCCTGCCATGGCAGCGTCCGCGCCGGCCGCCGTCTCACCGGCCCCGAGATGAATGCGCTGCTGCGCGAGATGGAGACGACGCCGCGCGCCGGCCAATGCAACCACGGACGCCCGACCTACGTCTCGCTCTCCCGCGCCGACATCGAGCGCTTGTTCGGGCGGCGGTAGCTGATCTCACCTCATCGCCTTATGGGAGAGGTCCGCAGGCGTGCTTTCAGCACGACTGCCCACGCGTTGAGTATGCTGCCGCCCCTACCTGTCGAAGGACGGGGGCGTGGAATACTTGAACCCACAGCACCGCCTGCGTGTCGCCCCAGTCGCGCTGATCGATCACCTCGTAGCGATCCGGTACGTCGATCGCGACGCCCTTGCGCTCTTCGAGCACGCATAGCGCATCCGGCACCAGCCATCCACCCGCCGCCAGCGCCGCCAGCGCCTTCTCGCCGAGGCCCTTGCCATAGGGCGGATCGAGGAACGCGACATCGAACGGCGTCATGGTCGTGGCATCGCCGAGATCGGTCGCGTCGCGCCGCCAGACCTTGGTCACGCCGGTCAATCCGAACGCCTCGATGTTGCGCCGGATGAGCCCGCGCGCCGTCGCGGAATCGTCGACCAGCAAACAGAACGTCGCGCCGCGCGACAGCGCCTCGATGCCCATCGCGCCAGTGCCCGCGAACAGGTCGATGACGCGCCCGCCGTCGATGCGCGCCACCGGTTCGCCATGCAGCAGCCAGTTGAAGATCGCCTCGCGCACGCGGTCGGATGTCGGGCGGATGCGCGTCGTCGCTCGGCGTCGCCAGCGTTCGGCCGCGCAATGTGCCGCTGACGATCCTCATGTCGCGTCCGTGTCCTTCGCGCGTGGTCGGCGCGCGCGCGCGCGCCGCGCGCTTCCGCCTGCGCCTCGCGATCGATCAGCCCGAGTTCCGTTGCGACATCATGGCCGAGCTGGTCGGCAATCACGCGGCGGCGCACCGCTTCGACCGCGCCGGGCTCGAGATCGAGGAGCTGGAACGGCCCGTAGGAGATGCGGATCAGCCGGTTCACGTCGAGCCCGAGCGGCGTCAGGATCTTGCGCACCTCGCGGTTCTTGCCTTCGCGCAGCGCGACCGTCAGCCAGATGTTGGCGCCCTGCGTCTTGTCGACTGTCGCCTCGACGGGGCCGTAGCGCACGCCGTCGATGGTGACGCCGTTCTTCAGCTTGTCGAGCGCGGCTTGATCGATGCGGCCGTGCGCGCGCACGCGATAGCGACGCAGCCAGCCGGTTGCGGGGAGTTCAAGGTGCCGCGCCAGCGCGCCGTCGTTGGTCAGCAGCAGCAGGCCCTCGGTGTTGAGATCGAGCCGGCCGATCGAGACGACGCGCGGCATCTCCGGCGGCAGCTTCTCGAACACGGTCGGTCGGCCATCGGTGTCGCGGTGCGTCGTCACGAGGCCGCGCGGCTTGTGATAGCGCCACAGCCGGATCGGCTCGGCATCGGGGAGCGGCCGGCCGTCGACCTCGATCCGGTCATCGGGGCCGACGTCGAGCGCCGGGCTCGCGATCGTCTTGCCGTTGACCCTGACGCGGCCTTCGACGATCCACCGTTCCGCGTCGCGCCGCGAGCAGAGACCCGCGCGCGCCAGCGCCTTGGCGATGCGCATCTCGGCGGTCGGCCGGCCGGACGCTTCCGGCGTGTAGCGTGGGCCGCCGCGATGCGCCTGCGATGTGCGGCGCCTGCTGCGGCTCGTCGCGACGCCGCGTTCGAGCGTCTTGGTCGACCGGGCCGTGGCGTCGGGCCGCGCGCCGCCTTTGGCGCCTCTGCGCTGGTGCGGCTCGTCGCGTTCGCTCCCCTCGCGGCCGGTCGGGCGCACTGCCGCGCCTGCCGGGCGGGCGGGAGCCGGGTCGTGGCGTGCGCATTCAAGAACTCCGGGCTTGTGGGCGGATCGCGTTGGCTGTATCGCCGCGTTTATGTACTGGATCGCCCGCTTATGACATCACAACCCGCCACAAGCCATATGGATCGGGCGCTGGCGCTCGCGCGCGCCGCCGCCGACCTCGGCGAAGTCCCGGTTGGAGCGGTCATCGTCGGGCCGGACGGCGCCGTCATTGCAGAGGCGCACAACCTGACGCGCGCCCGCAAGGACCCGACAGCGCACGCCGAAATCCTGGCGATCCAGCAGGCGGCGCGGGCGCTCGATAGCGAGCGGCTCACGGGGTGCGATCTCTACGTGACGCTCGAGCCCTGCCCGATGTGTGCGGCCGCGATCTCGTTCGCGCGGCTGCGCCGGCTCTATTATGGCGCCGCGGACCCGAAAAGCGGCGGCGTCGAGAGCGGCCCGCGCGTCTTCAGCCACCCGACCTGCCATCACGCGCCGGAGGTCTACCCCGGCCTCGCCGAGGCCGAGAGCCGGGCGCTGCTCGAGGCGTTTTTTGCCGCGCTCCGCGAGGGCTAGCGCCGGCGTCGTCCTCGGCATCCAGCTCGGCGCGGCGGCGCGCTTTCTCCTCCGCGATCAGCTCCGGCGCCGGCCGCATCGGATAGAGGCCGTGCTCGGTGAAGAGCGTCGCCCAGCGGCTCGCGGTCGGCGATGACGGTGCGATAGATCCAGCGATAGCCCATATGTCGTGTCGGCCATGCGGTTGGCGCGCGCCCGGCCGATCAGTTCGGCGGTGGCCTCGATCTCGAGCCAGCAGACGACGAGGTGCATGTAGGTCTGCTCGTAGCTGCGCGCGCCCTCAGGCAGCCAGATCGGCGCCTGCGGATAGCGGCGGACGAGTTCGTCGAAGAACGGCGCGACGGGGTCGTGGTCGGGGCCGCCGAGCAGCCACAGATACCAGTGCATCTGCTCGTGCAGGTAGGTCGAGAGCAGCAGGTCCTCGGTCTCGGTGAAGCGGGTGCCGAGCGTCAGGATCGGGTGGCTGTAGGTCGGCCCGGCGGGGACGATGCGGACGTGGCGCGTGAATTCGAAGCGCGCGAGATCGTGGCGGCGGCGCAGCGCGATCAGCCACGTGCGGATGCGGTCCGCCTCGCGCTCGGCTTCGCCCAGATCGATATCCACGCGGACGTCGTCGTCCGAGCCCGCCATAGTGGTCCCCCAGGAATCAGCGGCGACCATGGCGGATCGCTGGGACTTCGGGAATGTGGCCTCTGCAACACTGTGGATAAGTGGTTCTGGTGGCGCCGCGCCGCAGACGCCAGCGCGCGCTCTCTTCGGCCGCAGGCCGAGCGCGCGACCGCGCGCCGGCGCGAGCGCCGTAAACGAACAAAGTGATTCTTCCCGGCCACACTCGCGCGGCGTCCTTGAGCCGGCGCGCCGACCGCACTTGTCCACAGGGCGGCGCGCGGACTAGAGCTTGTCGCCTGCGCACGGCAGATGGGGGTCTGCGGGGCTGTCGAACTCGGGATGCGAGGCGATGGCCAAGTTGAGTGCGGCGGTTGACGAGGGACAACGGTATGCGGCGCCCGGTGTTGGTGGTTGCGGCGGGGTTGCTGTGCGCCCTGCTGGCGGGTGTGGTCGTGCCGCCGGGCGGCGCGCGCGCCGCCGCCGATGACGTCTCCGAACGGCTCGGCGATTGCCAGGACGACGAGATCGACAACGACGAGCGCGCCCAGATCTGCACCCGCATCATCGACGACGTGAGCCTGCCCGAGGATCTGCGGGCCGAGGCGCTGATCAATCGCGGGATCGTCCATCTCGAGGAGCGCAAGCCGAAGCTCGCCTTGGCGGATTTCGAGCAGGCGATCGCCTTCAATCCCGAATATCCGGCGGCGCACGCCTATCGCGGCGAAGCGCACAAGGCGAAGGATCAGTTCGACAAGGCGTTGTCGGACTACGATCGCGCGATCGCCCTCGATGGCGCGTCCGCCGACCTCTATGCGTATCGCGGCGACGTCCACCGCCGCATGGCGACGATCGACAAGGCCCGGGCCGACTTCGAAGCCGCGCTCCGGCTCGAAGCTGCGCAACGATGTCGCCATCCTCGGCATGAAGGCGCTCGGGATCAAGCAGCCGCGGCCCTAATGCTTGGTCTCCTTGGTCGCCGTCTTCGCGCCGCCGCTTGCGGGCGCGGCGATCGAGCATGTTCAGGCTCTCGACGACCGCCGAGAACGCCATCGCCGCATAGATGTAGCCCTTGGGCACGTGCGCGCCGAAGCCCTCGGCGACCAGGATCGTGCCGATCATCAGCAGGAAGCCGAGCGCCAGCATCACGATCGTCGGGTTGTTGCCGATGAAGTTCGAGAGCGGCGTCGCGGCAAGCATCATCGTCGAGCACGGCGACGACTGACCGCGATGACCATGATCGGCACATGCGGCGTCATGCCGACAGCGGTGATGATGCTGTCGATCGAGAACACCAGATCGAGCATCAGGATCTGGATGATCGCGGCGCCGAACGACAGCCCGACGACCTTGCCGAACGCGTCCGGGTCGGGATCCGGATCGACGCGGTGATGGATCTCCTTGGTCGCCTTCCAGACGAGGAACACGCCACCGGCGATCAGGATCAGGTCGCGCCAGGAAAAGCCGTTGCCGAGTATCGTGAAGATCGGCGCCGTCAGCGTGACGATGATGGCGATCGTGCCGAGCAGCAGCAGGCGCAGGATCAGCGCGCCGCCGATGCCGATGCGGCGTGCCGAGGCGCGGTGCTCCTCGGGGAGCTTGTTGGTCAGGATCGCGATGAAGATGAGATTGTCGATGCCGAGCACGACCTCCATCACGATCAGCGTCACGAGCGCTGCCCATGCGGCTGGATCGGCGGCAAGCGTGAGCAGGTAATCCATCAGAGGAAGGGCCCGTTCAGGTCCATCGGGTGTGGGTCAATCGAACGCGTTGATTCTGGCAGATGTGTAGTCTCGCCGGCATGTCTTCAAGGGGGAGCGTCTACCGCATCAGCGCCTTCATCGCCTTGTCGAGGCCGTCGAGGGTCAGCGGGAACATGCGGCCTTCCATGAGATCGCTGACGAGCTGGATCGACGGCGTCCAGCTCCAGTGCGCCTCGGGCACCGGATTGAGCCACACGGCATTCTCATAGATGCCGGTGACGCGCTTGATCCAGGCCGAACCCGGCTCCTCGTTCATGTGCTCGACCGATCCGCCGGGCACCGTGATCTCGTAGGGGCTCATCGAGGCGTCGCCGACGAACACGACCTTGTAGTCGGACGGGAACTTGTGCAGCACGTCGAAGGTCGGCGTCCGTTCCGTCCAGCGCCGCTTGTTGTCCTTCCACAGGAACTCGTAGAGGCAGTTGTGGAAGTAGAAATACTCCATGTGCTTCATCTCGGCGCGCGCGGCCGAGAACAGCTCCTCGGCGAGCTTGATGTGATAGTCCATCGAGCCGCCGATATCGAAGAACATCAGGACTTTGATGGCGTTGCGCCGCTCGGGCCGCATCTGGATGTCGAGGTAGCCCTTGCGCGCCGTGCCCCGCACCGTGCCGTCGAGATCGAACTCATCCGCCGCGCCCTCGCGCGCGAATTTGCGCAGCCGCCGCAGCGCCACCTTGATGTTGCGCGTGCCGAGTTCGACCTTGTCGTCGAGATCCTTGAACTCGCGCTTGTCCCACACTTTCAGCGCGCGGAAATTGCGGTTCTCTTTCTGCCCGATGCGCACGCCCGCCGGGTTGTAGCCCTCGGCGCCGTAGGGCGACGTGCCGCCGGTGCCGATCCACTTGCTGCCGCCCTGGTGGCGGCCCTTCTGCTCGGCGAGGCGCTTCTTCAGCTCCTCCATGATCTTGTCCCAGCCGCCGAGCGCCTCGATCTTCTTCTTGTCCTCCTCGGAGAGGTAGAGGCTCGTGACGGCGCGCAGCCATTCCTCGGGGATCGCGGCATCGACCGCGTCGCTCATCAGCTCGAGGCCCTTGAAGACGTGGCCGAAGACCTGGTCGAACTTGTCGAGGTGGCGCTCGTCCTTCACCAGCGTCGCCCGCGAGAGGTAATAGAAGTGCTCGACCCGCTGGTCGGCGAGGTCGGCCTGCAGCGCCTCCATCAGCGTCAGGTATTCCTTGAGCGTGACCGGGACCTTGGCGGCCTTGAGCTCGTGGAAGAAGGTGGCGAACATGCGCGGGGCTCCGGGGGCGGACGATCGAGCGCGTTATAGCATTCATAATGCTGCCTGGGCGGAAAGAGCTGAAACGCGCCGGTCAGGCCGGTGTTCGCCCGCCGCTCGGCGACGAGGTTGACGATGTTGGCCGCAGCGATGACGGCGCCGCCGACCAGGACCAGCGGATCGAGCGGCTCCAGATACACGAGCCAGCCGACGAGCGCGATCAGCGGCACGCGGAGGTAGTCCATCGGCGTCACGATCGTTGCGTCCGCCAAGGCAAAGGCGCGCGCGATGCAGTAGTGGGCGGCGAGCCCGCTGAGCGACACGACGACGAGCCAGCCCCAGGTCGCCGGATCGGGCCACGCGATCCGGCCGAACGTCAGCACGGTCGCATAGAGCCCTTGGAACAGCGACAGCCAGAACAGGATGGTCAGCGGCGCCTCGGTCCGCGTGAGCTGCTTCATCGCGATATAGGAGAACGCATAGGCGAACGCGCAGGTCAGCGCCGACGCCGTGCCGAGGCCGATCGCGACCCCGGTCGGGCGGATCACGATCAGCGCGCCGATGAAGCCGAGGACCACGGCGGCGAGGCGCGGCAGCGTCATGCGCTCGCGCAGAATGAGCGGCGCCAGCAGCGCTACCCACAGCGGCGTCGTGAACTCGAGCGCGAAAACTTCCGCGAGCGGGATCTGCGTGATGGCCCAGAACCAGGTGAATTGGCCCGCGAGGTGGGCGGCGTTGCGCCAGGCGTGCATGCCGAGCCGCTGGGTCGCGAGCGATCCGAGCTTGCGGCCGGTGGCAAGCACGATCAGCACGACGACCGGCAGCGACATCCAGCTGCGGTAGAAGATCATGTCCATCGTCGGCAGTGCGCGCATGGCCTCGCGCCCCGCCACCGCCAGCAGCGAGATCATGGCGAGCGTGCCGGCCATCCATAGCGCCGCCAGCATGGCGGCGTGCCCGGCGCGCAGGGGCGGCGGGGTTTCGGCGGTCGCTGGTCTCTGGGACTGCAGTTTCGGGCTCATGGAGGATCAGCGTCCGGCTGGCGCCTCGCCGCGCGCCGCGGATGTTCAGGAGGTTGGCAACCACGACGACAATGCCTCCGACCAGCACCCAAAGGATCGAGCGGCTCGGCGTAGACCAGCAGCCCGACCGCCGCAATGAGGGGCAGGCGGAGAAAGTCCATCGGCGCGACGATAATGGCGTCGGCATGAGTGAATGCCTTGGCGAGCGAGTAGTGCGCCGTGAGCCCGAACACGCCGACGCCGGCGAGCCATCCGAGCGTGACGAGGTCGGGGAGGACGAGACCCCGGCCAAATCCGAGCGCGAGGCTGCCATGCAGCACCGCGAGACCGATGATGATCTGAAGGCCCTGCATCCAGAACAGGATCGTGAAGGCGTTGTCGCTGCGCAGCAGGCGCTTGGTCGTAATCATCGATAGCGCGAAGCCGATCGCCGCCACCATGGCAAACGGCGTCCCTTCGGTGAGCGGGATCGCGCCCGGCCGCACGACGATCAACACGCCGACAAAGCCGAACACCGCCGTCGCCAGCCGGATCATGGTCAGCCGCTCGCCGATGAGGAATGGGGCGAGCAGGGCGACCCAGATCGGGGCCGTGAACTCGATCGCGGTCAGTTCGGCCAGCGTCATCCGGGTCAGCGCGTAGAGCCAGCTGAACTGCGCCATGAAGTGGATGAGATTGCGCACGACCTGCAGGCCGGGCTGCTGCGAGCGGAGGCTGCCGAGCGGAATGCCCTGGACCATCACGATCACGAGCAGGATCGAAAATCCGATGAGGGTGCGCCAAACGGCGATTTGCAGCGCGTCGACGCCGCGCGCGCCCGCCCCTCGGCCGGCGATCGCAACCAGGGTGAACGAGACGAGCGCGCCGATCATCCAAATGACGGCCCAGGCGATGCGCCCGCGCTCATCCGGCGGCGCCTTGGCCTCGACCGACATTGCGGCATTCCTTCCCGTGGACCGCCGCGCCGCGTGTCGGCGCAGGGGCGGTCATTTTTTGTACGCGCCGTCTGATCGACGGCCTTGGCGGCGCCACCACAGCCGATCGATCGCGCATATTCACACATGCGAATGTTCGGTTGCCGCTTTGCGGCGGCCACTGTATAAGGATTCCAGGCTGCTCCTACAAGGAAGCGCCGGCATGGCGCCGCGATCTCGCCGGGCTGCCATGCATCGCGGCCCGGTCGACCGGGGCAGCAAACCAGAACAAGCGAGAGGGCGCGGGAAATCATCCCGAAGCCGTCGCGAGCGCGGAGGAACGGCATGGCCAAGAAGCTCGTGATCATCATGGCGAATACGGACCCGCGCAACGGCGAGGAACTGGGCGCGCCGATCTTCCAGGCCTCGGTCGCGGCGGCGATGGACTACGAGGTCGAGGTGATCTGCACCGCGACCTCCGGCCGCCTGATGAAGAAGGGCGTCGCGCAGAGTCTCGTCGTCAAGCCGGGCAGCCCCAAGACCGTCTACGATTTCATCAAGGACGCGCACGAGGCCGGCGTGAAGTTCATGTGCTGCTCGCCGAACCTCGATCTCTTCGACATGAAGCAGGAAGACCTGATCCCCGAGTGCTCCGGCATCGTCGGCGGCGCCTACCTGATCGAGGAGATCATGGAGAGCGATGAAACGCAAGTGTCCTGAGCTACTGACGCTCCATCTCTGAGGCGGACGCATGTCGGAAGGCGCCACGACGCGCGTGCAGGATTTCATCGGCGATCCGATCTCGGAGCGCCGGTGGTGCCGCGCGCCAAGCTCGAGGCGATCTTCCGCGATCTGCAGGAGGACATGCGGTTCGACCACGAGCTGCACGGCTGCCTCAACTGCGGCATCTGCACCGCCACCTGCCCGGCCGCGCACTACTACGACTTTTCCCCGCGCGAGATCGTGCAGCTGCTGTGGACCGAGAACCTCGAAGGCATCTACGACGCGATGCAGGAGAAGATCTGGTCCTGCGCGCAGTGCTACACCTGCGCCGCCCGCTGCCCGTTCCGCAACTCGCCGGGCGGCCTCGTCATGCTGATGCGCGAAGTCGCGATCAAGCACCAGATGCAGTCGGCGAAGGACGTGCTGCGCCCCTTCAGCCGCGTCATGCTGAAGCTCATTTCGACCGGCAACCAGCTCGCCCCCGACATGATCAACCCCCAGCACTTCGCCGACTGGGGCCCGAACCTGACCAAGGTCGACGCGCCGCTGAAACTGCTGCGCAAGGCGATCCCGATGGCGACGCTCAACACCACCGAGACGGCCTGGGAGGTCAACCTCAAGACCTCGGTCGAGCTCTATACGATCTGGGAGATGACCGGCGTCCTCGACCAGCTCGAGGGCATCGACGAGAACCTGTTCGACGTCATCACCGACATCATGGAAGAGAAGCGCGAGGACTGGAGCGACTTTCTAGAGGACCAGGAGGACGCCGACGACGACGAGTGAGTTCGTCGGGTTCGGCGCGGGAGACGAGCGCATGGCCAAGGTCAAGTACAAGGCGCCCAAGGGCTACGGCGACGCCATGGCCTACCTCCGCGTCGCCAATGCGCAGGCGGCGATCGAGTTCTATGGCGCGGCGTTCGGCGCCAAGGAGCGCTACCGCCTGACGATGGGCGATCGCATCGGCCACGCCGAACTCGATTTCGGCGACACCTGCGTGATGCTGTCGGACGAGTTTCCCGAGATGGGCATCGTCGGCCCGAAGGCGCTCGGCGGCACGACGGTGACGATGTGCCTGGGCGTCGCCGACGCCGATGCGGTCGTCGCGCGCGCGGTTGCGGCCGGCGCGACGGTCAAGCGGCCGGTCCAGGACGAGTTCTATGGCTACCGCACCGGCCAGGTCGAAGATCCGTTCGGTCACGTCTGGATGATCCAGACCCGCATCGAGGACGTCTCGCCGAAGAAGATGCAGAAGCGGCTCGATGCGATGATGGCGCAGCCGCCGCGCTGCACCCGCCCAGCCCGCAGAAATCGCGAAAAATCGCCCGCGAAATCCTCGCGCCGCAGGAGCAAGAAATGAGCGATCCGACCAACCGCCCGGCGCAACCCGGCGAGCGCTTCACCGGCCACGGCGCCGAATGGAAGTCCGCGAACCTCTCCGCCGGCGAAGCCGCGACCGCCACCGCCTGGGTCGAGCAGCGCATCGACCGCCGCTCGATGCTGACCAACAAGGATCGCGTCGAGGACGTGCGCGATATCATGTGGCAGCTCGAAAAGGACGGCCAGATCGTCGTCCACCGCGTCACCGACCAGCACGAGCCGGTCGACGTCAAGACGCTCTACGGCTGGACCAAGCGCATCCCGACGACGCAGCTCTGGCACCACAAGAGCTGCGGCCAGTGCGGCAACATTCCCGGCTATCCCGTCTCGCTGCTGTGGCTGCAGAACAAGCTCGGCACGCGCTATCTCGACGAGACCGACCAGACCTCGTGCACGGCGTGGAACTACCACGGCTCCGGCATCGGCAATCTCGAGAGCCTCGCCGCGGTGTTCCTGCGCAACTTCCATCAGGCCTACGTCTCGGCCAAGGCGCAGGGGCTGCCGGAGGGCTATTTCTATCCGCTCGTCCACTGCGGCACGTCGTTCGGCAACTACAAGGAAGTGCGCGCGCTATCTCATGCACTCGGCGAAGCTGCGCGAGAGCGTGACGAAGATCCTCGGCAAGCTCGGCCGCCTCGTCGACGGCAAGCTGCTGATCCCCGAGGAGGTCGTGCACTACTCCGAGTGGCTGCATGTCATGCGCCGCCGCATCGCCAATCACCAGACGATCGACGCGTCAGCCGTGCGCGCGACGATCCATCCCGCCTGCCACGTCTACAAGATGGTGCCGGAGGACGCGATCTACGACGACGATGTCCTCGAAGGGAACCGCGTCGCCGTCTCGACCGGACTGATCCAATCGCTCGGCGCCCAGGTGATCGACTACAAGACCTGGTACGACTGCTGCGGCTTCGGCTTCCGCCACATCATCTCCGAGCGCGAGTTCACGCGCTCGTTCGCCATCGACCGCAAGATCAAGGTCGCGGTCGAGGAGGCGCAGGCCGACGTCATGATCGGCCACGACACCGGCTGCATCACCACGCTCGACAAGAACCAGTGGATCGGCCGCGCGGCCGGCAAAGCCGTACGAGCTGCCCGTGCTCGCCGACTGCCAGTTCGCGGCGCTCGTGTGCGGCGCGCATCCCTACAAGATCGTCCAGACGCACTGGCACGCGAGCCCGATCGAGCGGCTGATGGAGAAGCTCGGCATCGACTGGCAGGAGAAGAAGGTCGAGTTCGAGGCCTATCTCGAGCAGATCAAGACCGCGCCCGCCGATCAGCTCTACGATCCGCGCCTGCGCATCACGTCGGGTCCCGGTTTCAAGCCGATCAAGCGCGAGGTCATCCCTCCGCCGCCGCCAGGGGAGTGAGCATGACCAAGCCCATTCTCATTGTCGGCGGCGGGCCGGCGGGTCTCGCGGCGGCGCATGCGCTGTCGAGCGTCGGCCGCGCGTCGGTGCTGGTCGAGAAGACCGCGATCCTCGGCGGCGCGCCGATCCAGTCGGGCTACGCCAAGCTGGTGCCGTCGGGCCTGTGGGCCAAGGACGCGATCGGCGGCATGGTCGCGCGCGTCGAGAGCGACGCCGCCGTCACGCGCAAGCTCGGCGCGACGGTGACGCGCTTTTCGGGCGAGCCCGGCAACTTCGTCGCGGAGCTTTCGGACGGCAGCCGCCACGAGGTCGGCGCGGCGATCCTGACGACCGGCTTCACGCACTTCGACAGCGTCAACAAGCCGGAGTGGGGCTTCGGCACTCTTTCCCGATGTCGTGACGACGACGCAGGTCGAGCAGATGATCTCGTCCGGCCAGGGCGTCAGATGCCCGTCCGACGGGCGCAAGCCGAAGCGCGTCGCGATCCTGCTCTGCGTCGGCTCGCGCGACCGCCAGATCGGCCGCGAGTGGTGTTCCAAGATCTGCTGCACGGTGTCGGCCAACATCGCGATGGAGATCCGCGAGGAGCTGCCCGACTGCCACGTCTACATCTACTACATGGATATCCGCACCTACGGCCACTACGAGAGCGACTACTACTGGCGCAGCCAGGAGGAGTTCAAGGTCAAGTACATCAAGGCGCGCATCGCCGAGGTGACAGGCGACGGCCGCCAACTGATCGTCAAGGGCGAGGACACGCTGGTGAAGCGGCCGATCACGATCCCCTTCGACATGGTCGTGCATGCGATCGGCATGGATCCGAACGTCGACAACATGACGATCTCGGCCGTGTTCGACGTCGAACTGCACAAGCACGGCTACATCGCGCGGAAGGATACCTACGGCGTCATGGGCGCGACGTCGCGGCCGGGCGTGTTCGTCGCCGGCGCCGCGATCGGGCCGGAGACGATCGACAATTCCATCGCGCAGGCCAACGCGGCGGCGCTCTCGGCGCTCGCGGCCGCGCAGGGGCGCACTCGCAGGCGGCGGAATGAGGTCTTGATGGGCGCCGCCAGCAATCGACATCTGAATGCGGGCGGCGTGCCGTCGCCGGTCGCGCCCGGTGCTGCACCTCTCCGGCGCCAAGTTGCGCCTCGCGCTCGAAGCGCTGATCCGTGCGGCCGAGCCGATCGGCGGCATCGAGCGGTTCGCGGCGGCGGTGAAGCTCAAGTCGGAGGTGCTGCAGGATCGCCTCGGCGACGGCAAGGCGGCGCACGATCGAGCGCGACGTCTTCGAGGAAGTGACGATCCTGATGGCGACCGTGCGGCGCCGGATTCGGGCCTGATCGAACGGTCGGCTGGGCACGTGTGCGCGCGGCGATCGTCGAGCTGCTGCATGACGCGCACACGCCCGGCAGCGGCGACGCGCGCATCGCCGCATTCGAGAAGTGCCTTTCCCGACGACAAGGCCAATCGCTTCGTGCGCGATCTCGCCTCGGAGCTGCTGCACGGCGTCTATCCCGAGCACTATCCGCTGATGCACCGCTGGGTGTGGGACGCGCGCGCCAACACCGGCGTGATCCGCGAGATCTGGCACGATCCGGTCGCCGGCGACGACGTCGACAGCCTCGTCATCGACATTCCGGAGGCCACGAGACATTCCTGGTGCTGCGCGAGGAGCTGTCGCAGTTCCTCTCCGACAACGGCATCTTCCGCGACATGCTGTGGTACGTCGATCTGCTGCAGGCGCAGATCTACGGCGACTACATCAACGCCCAGGGCGGCGCCTACCTGAAGACCGATTTCTCCGCCGAGTGCCGATCCGCTCGAGCACACGCGCCGCATTCTCGGGCTCGACCGCATCGCGCGCCGGCGCGGGCGCGAGCAGTCGCCATCGAGGTGACGCGCTGTCGGTCGACGCGATCAAGCGGCTGAGCTGAGGACCGGACCGATGCCCATCCACGAAAAATCGCTGATCCGGCCCGAGGACCTCAAGACCCACGACAACCTCGTGATCGAGGGCGTCGACGTCTCCGGCCACTGGTCGACCTTCATCGAATCGCGCGTCATCACCGACTACAACGAGCGCCTCGAGGACGAGATCGCCGCGATGCCCGGCGGCGACAAGATCCACCGCTGCTGGCAGTGCGGCTCGTGCACCAACGCCTGCACGATCAACGCGATCGAGCCGCGCTTCAATCCGCGCTACTGGATCTACCTGATCCGCACCGGCATGGAAGCCGAGCTGCTGCGCGACAAGGACATCATCTGGCAGTGCGTCTCGTGCCACAAATGCACGCACATCTGCCCGCGCGACGTCGAGCCCGAAGGCGTGATGAAGGCGACGGCGCACTGGCTGACGCTGAAGGGCTATACGCCGGCCTCGCCCTCGCACATCTTCGACGAGGAGTTCACGCGCCAGGTCGTCCAGCGCGGGCGCATCGAGGACACCGAGGTCCTGCACAAGTTCCTGCGCAAGACCGGCCAGCCGCTGATGCAGGACTGGCTGGTCGCGATCGCGTCGCACATCGGCAAGCGGCTCCCCGTGAAGTGGGGGCTGAAGATGGCGTGGCAGCAGGTGTTCAAGCCGAAGACGCGCGGCTGGGGCAAGGCGAAAGCGCCGCGCTCGAGGATTACATCCACGAGGTCGAGGCGGAGCAGAAGGCGGTGATCGCCGGCAAGGGCATCGCACCGCAGACGCGCGTGCCGATGCGCGACGCGGCGGAGTGACGGCCGATGCTGTTCATGATCATCGAGCGCTTCAAGGACTGCGACCCGAAGCCGATCTATCGCCACCTGCGCGACAAGGGCCGCGGGCTTGCCCGAGGGCCTGAAGTACATCGACAGCTGGATCGAGCCCAACTTCGACCGCTGCTTTCAGCTGATGGAATGCGACGACGCGCGGCTGCTGCAGGAATGGATCCTGCATTGGGGCGATCTCGCCGACTTCGAGATCGTGCCGGTCGTGCCGTCCAAGGAAACGCGCGCGCTTGTCGAGAGCAAGCTCGACGATCCGGAGTAGAGACATGGTCGACGTCACCGACAAGGCGAAGAAATACAGGAGCGTCGCGTACTATCCGGGCTGCGCGCTCGAAGGCACCGGCAACGGCTACGACGTCTCGACGCGCGCGATCGCGAAGAAGCTCGACCTCGAAACTCAAGGACGTGACCAACTGGAACTGCTGCGGCGCCATGGAGGTCAAGAACGTCGATCCCAAGATCCAGACGTACCTGTCGGCGCGCGTGCTCTCGCAGGCCGTCAACGAGGACGGCATGGACGTCGTGATGGCGCCGTGCAACGGCTGCTACCACAACCTGAAGAAGGCCGAGTACGACCTGTCGCACGATCAAAAGTCGATCGAGGTCGTCGACAAGCTCAGCACCAAAGCCGGCCACACGACCTACAAGGCGGGCAGGCCGAGACGATCCACGCGCTCGACTGGCTCAAGGCGACGATCGGCGAGGACGGCTTGCGCGAGCGCACGCACGGCAAGCTCGCGGGGCTCAAGGTCGCCAACTACTACGGCTGCATGTACGTGCGCCCGCGCCACATCTTTCCCGAGAAGGACAAGGGGCCGGGCACCGAAATCGACCAGCCAGCCGCATTTCATGGACGACCTGCTCGCCGCGGCCGGCGCCGAGAACGTCGAGCTTCCCGCTGAAGACCGCCTGCTGCGGCGGCGCGCATACGCTCTCCGACAGCGATACGTCGACGAAGCTCGTGCTCAACATCCTGCAGGCGGCGGAAGCGTCCGGCGCCGAGGTGATCGCGACGGAATGCCCGACCTGCCACACGGGCCTCGAGATGCATCAAGTGCGGGCCGAGAAGCGCTTCGGCAAGAAGACGAGCGTGAAGGTGCTCTACTTCACGCAGCTCCTCGGGCTTGCGCTCGGCATCGGACCGCGCGCGCTCGGCATCCACACCAACATCTCGGATTCGATGGATCTCATCATCGAGAAGCGGCTGACATGACGGCTCGACGACGTGATCCCGCCGGATCTCGTGACCGGGCCCTAAATGGGACCGCAACTATGCCGGGCCGGACTACATCTTCGGCACCGAGCCTAACGCGTTCCTGGCAGTCGCAGGCCGCACCGCTTCGTTCCGCGCGGCCGCATCCTCGTGCCCGGCGACGGCGAGGGCCGCAACGGCGTTTGGCTGTCCGGACAAGGGTTCGACGTCGTGTCTGTCGAAGCGTCGGCCGTCGGCGTCGAGAAGGCGCGCGCGCTGGCCGCGTCGCGCGGCGTGCAGCCCGATATCCAGCACTGCAACCTCGAAGCGTGGGCGTGGCCGGCCGGCGCGTTCGACGGCGTCGCGTCGATTTTCGTGCATTTCGTGCCGCAGGCGCGCCGCGTGCTCCATCGCCGGATGCTGAACGCGCTGAAACCCGGCGGTATTCTGGTGCTCGAAGCATTCACGCCGAAGCATGTCGAGAAGCGCGCCGCCGGTAGTCGCGGCGGTCCGCCACCGGAGATGCTTTACACGGAGGCCATGCTGCGCGACGATTTCACCGGCGCCACCTTCGAGTTGATCGAAGAGGCCGATGTGGCGCTGGACGAAGGCAGCCGGCATGCGGGCCGGGCGTGCCGTGGTGCGGCTGGTGTTGCGGAGGGCGCAATGAGCGTTGACGTCGCGAGCCTCTCGTTTGCCGAGATCGAGGATCGCATCGATGCGATCGTCGTCGAGCCTGCGCGTGCGCCGGAGGAATCGGCGGCCGAGCTGCTCGCGATCGGCGAGACGGTGCTGGAAGCGTGGGTCTGCGCGCGCGGGCAAGTGCCGACGCGGGAGCGCAAGGAGGGGTTCCGGCTGCTGGCGCTCCATCGCCAGGGCGCGCGCGGCGAGCCGTCGTTCAACGCCTGCCGCGAGACCTGCCGCGAACTCGCCTACCACTACAACCTGATCACCGACGAGCCCGATCATCCCGATACCGGCCACCGCATCACGCTTGCCGGCATGGTCGCGCGGCATCTCGTGTCTGTTCATTGGCGGCAAGATCGCCGTCTCGGGCCTCGGCGAGTTCTGCTGTTCGGCAAAGCCGCTGCGGCGCAACCGGGCATTGAGCGATCGATCCGCCGCGACCTCGACCCCAGATCTGGAATGCATCGTACTGGAGACAAGTGGATGCCCGTCGTCAAAGGCTGCAATCTTCCCGACCATCTCCTCTACGACGTGGACAACCACATCTGGTTCCAGGAGCAGGGCGACGGCACGGTGAAGGTCGGCATGACCACGGTTGCGACCGCGATGGCCGGCCAGCTCGTCGCGTTCACGCCGAAGAAGGCGGGCCGCAAGGTCGACGCGGGAAAAAGCTGCGCGACGGTCGAGAGCGGCAAGTGGGTCGGCCCGGCGAAATCGGCGGCGGCGGGCGAGGTGGTCGCGGTCAACGACGACCTCGTCGCCAATCCCGCGATCGCCAACACCGACCCCTACGACAAGGGCTGGTTCATCATCCTCAAGCCGACGAACTGGGACGATGTGAAGCCCGGACTGACGCTCGGCGCCAACGTCACGGCGCCCTACGAGGCCAAGATGACGGCCGACGGCTTCGCGGGCTGCGCGTGAGGCGGCGCTGATGCGCGTGTCGATTGGCCATTGTCGCGCGTTGCCGCTAGAATGCGGAGCCATGCGCGACGCGTCCGAACCAGCGAGGGATGCCTGCCATCGATCGAGCCGATCGAGGCCGAGAGCTTCGCCGTCGTGCCGGGGCGCGCGGACGGCGGACTGATCCTGCTGTGCGACCACGCCGGCAATGCGTTTCCGCCGGGCTACGGCACGCTCGGTCTTGCCGGAGGCGCAGTTGAAGCGCCACATCGCCTATGACATCGGCGCGGCGGCGGTGACGCGCGCGGTCGCGGCCGCGCTCGGCGTGCCCGCCGTGCTGACGCGATTCTCGCGCCTGCTGATCGACCCCAATCGCGGCGCCGACGATCCGACGCTGATCATGCGGCTCTCGGATGGCGCCGTGATCCCCGGCAACCGCCATCTCGATGCGGCCGAGCGCGAGCGTCGCGTCGAGCGCTTACTACCGCCCCTATCACACCGCGATCGACGTCGTGCTCGACCGCTGCGTCGCGACCGGCGTGCCGCCGGCGATCATCTCGATCCACAGTTTCACGGAAAGCTGGAAAGGCGTGCCGCGGCCTTGGCACGTCGGCATTCTCTGGGATCGCGATGCGCGTCTGGCGCAGCCGATGCTCGACTATTTCAACGCCGACGGCGGTCTCATTGTCGGCGACAACGAGCCCTACAAGGGCAGCCTCGAAGGCGACTGCCTGTGGCAGCACGCGACCGCGCGCGGCCTCGCCAATGCCCTGATCGAGATCCGCCAGGATCTGATCCGCGACGCAGCGGGCCAGCAGGCCTGGGCCGATCGCGTCGTCGCATTGGTCCATGCCCTGAAGGGTCGGCCCGAACTGCATCTCGAGCCGACTTGGCGGCGATCCCCGCGCGCCGCGTGAATGAAGGAGAAGCGAGCGATGACGAAACTCGACTCCGCGACAACGACCGAGCTCGAGGCGGCCGCGTTCCGCCGGCTCGTCGAGCATCTGCGCGAGCGCAACGACGTGCAGAACATCGACCTGATGAACCTCGCGGGCTTCTGCCGCAACTGCCTCTCGAACTGGTATCAGGAGGCGGCGGGCGCCGCGGGCCACAACGCATCGGCAAGGACGAGGCGCGCGAGATCGTCTACGGGATGCCCTACAAGGAGTGGCAGGCGAAGTTCCAGAAGGATGCCTCGCCCGCGCAGAAGGCGGCATTCGAGAAAACAAAGCCGCACGGGCACTGAAGCGATACGGTCGCCGATGCGAACGACATGCGATGCGGGAGTCCCCTCTCCCCGCCGTACGGGGAGAGGGTTAGGGTGAGGGGCGGCGGCATACGCCGACGTTGATTGTGCTGCCGCCCCTCACCCCGACCCTCTCCCCATTGAAGACAATGGGGAGAGGGAGATGACCGGTTGATGCCGAAACCTGTGACCCCACGGCTGACGGCCGACTGCGTGGCGGTCGACGCCAAGGGACGCGTGCTTCTCATCCGCCGCAAGCATCCGCCGTTCGTCGGCCACTACGCGCTGCCCGGCGGTTTCGTCGATGTCGGCGAGACGGTCGAGGACGCGTGCCGGCGCGAGCTGATGGAAGAGACCGGCGTCAAGGCCGGCGCGCTGCAACTTGTCGGTGTCTATTCGGATCCCAAGCGCGACTCGCGATTCCATACCGCGGCGGTCGCCTACCTGACCCGCGTGCGATCGCCGAAAGCGGTGGCGGGCGATGACGCGGCGGCCGCCGAGTGGGTCGAGGACTGGCGCAAGGAGCCGTTGGCCTTCGATCACGCGCTGATCCTGCGCGACGCGATGCGATTGCTGAAGCAGGGGCGGTGACGCGGCAATCTACAGCGCCGACCAGAGCAGCATGATGCCAGCGACGAGCAGGATCGCCAGTACCAGCCGATCGAAGCTGCGATCGTCGAGGCGACGATAGATGCGCTGGCCGATGAAGGCGCCCGCGAACGTGCCTGGGAGCGCGAAAAGGGCTGCGCGCCCAAGCTCGGCGGTCATAGAGCCCGGCCGATGGCATGCGCCATCAGCGATGCGGTCAGGACGGTCAGGTTGAAGCCCTGGAAGACGGCGCGGCGCTCGTCCTTGCTCCAGCCGCGCAGGCTCGCCCACATCGTCGTCGAGGGACCGGAGAGGCCGGCGAGGCCGCCGAGAATGCCGCCGATCAGGCCGATGACGCCGTCGGCGATGCGTCCGCCCCAACGCACCGTCGGCCGGTAGCTCCCGAGCAGCATCACCGAGCAGTAGATCGATGACCACTAGGCCGACCCAGAATTTCACCGTGCCGACCGAGACCTGCACCAGCAGCCAGGTGCCGAGCGGAATGCCGGCGAGCCCACCGATCAGGAATGGTGTGAGGCGCTTCACGTCGAGCGCGTGCCAGATCGACGGCAGCGACTGGATCTGGGCTGCAACCGAGCACACCAGCACCAGCGTCGCCGCGACCGTCACGGGGAGCGCGTGCAGCCACAGCACGAGCGCCATCATGCCGGTGCCGAAGCCGGTGAGGCCGTTGACGAATCCGCCGGCAAAGGCGCCGGCGACGATCAGCAGTTGTTCCGCAGTCATTGTTCCGCAGTCATGGGAGGAGCCCGCCGCGTGGCGGGTTGGGGATGTGCGATGTGTGTCGGGACCGGCGTGCGTGCAGGCGCGATCGCCGAACGCGGACCTTAATGCGACCCACGCCGGCGAAGGTACTCAGATCTCGACGATCAGCTTACCGGTGACGCGGCGCTTGTCGAGCGCGTCGATCGCTTCGCCGATGCGCGCCAGCGGATAGGTCGCATGGACGTGCGGTTTGAGCCGGCCTTGCGCCACCCAGTCCAGAACTTCGATCATGTTGGCGCGGTGCTGTGCGGGTTCGCGCATGATCATCTCGCCCCAGAAGACGCCGATCGCCGCGGCATTCTTGAGCAGATACAGGTTGAGCGGGATCTTCGGGATGGCGCCGGCCGCGAAGCCGATCACCAGGAGCCGCCCGCCCCAGGCGATCGAGCGCAGCGCCGCCTCGGAGTGATCGCCGCCAACGCAATCGTAGACGACGTCGACACCCTTGCCGCCGGTCAGCTCGCGCAGGCCGGCCTTGAGGTCGGTCGCGGCATAGTCGAGCAGGTCGTCGGCGCCATGGTCGCGGCAGACGGCGAGTTTCTCCGGGCTCGACGCGACCGCGATCACGCGCGCGCCCATCAGCTTGGCGATTTCGACGGCCGCCAGTCCCGCGCCACCCGACGCGCCGAGCACGGCGACGCTCTCGCCCGCTTTCAGGCCGCCGCGGTCCTTGAGCCCGTGCATCGCCGTGCCATAGGTAACGCTGACGCCGGCGGCTGCGGCATCGGTGACACCATCGGGGATCGGGATCATCAGCTTCGCCGGCACCGCGACCCGTTCGCGCGCGCCGTTCCAGCCGATGTAGCCGCAGACGCGCTGGCCGACTTTCAAGCTCCGTGACCCCGTCGCCGACCGCCTCGATCACGCCCGCGATCTCGGCCGCCGGCGAAAACGGCAGCTCCGGCTTGAACTGGTATTTGCCGCGCGTGATCAGCGTATCGAGAAAGTTGAGGGCCGCCGCCCCGACCCGGACCACGACCTCGCCGGGCGCCGCCACGGGCTCCGCGATCTCCTCGATCACGATCGCGCCGGGCCCATCCAGCGACTTGCACAGGGCGGCCTTCATGTGACACCTCCTACGATCGCATCTGTCCGGGAGCGCCCGAACCATGAGCCCGATACCCTCATTCCCCCGTCAACCGCGGCTATTTCGCCATCGGTGCCGAGCGCATATCGAAAAGCCTCAACGTCGGCAACCTCATGCGGTCGGCGCACGGCTTCGGCGCGAGTTTCACCTTCACCGTCGGTGCCATGTACCAGGCGCGGGAAGCCGCCGCCGATACGTCGAAGGGCATCCAACACCTGCCACACTATAGCTGGTCCGGCATCGACGACATGGTCCTCCCGCAGGGCTGCCGGCTGGTCGGCATCGAGCTGATCGACGATGCGATCGAGCTGCCGAGCTTCCGCCATCCGCTGCGCGCGGCCTACGTGCTCGGGCCAGAGCGGGGGTCGCTGTCGCCGGAGATGCTTGCGCGATGCGACTATACGGTCAAAATACCGACGACGTTCTGTATCAACGTCGCGATGGCGGGCGCGATCGTGATGTATGATCGCGTGCGGTCGCTCGGTCGCTTCGCGGCGCGGCCGGTCGGCGAGGGCGGCCCCATCGTCGCCCCCGAGCCGCATGTGCAAGGCGGGCGCATTGTGCGCAGCAAGAAGGAATAGACGGGTGCGACAGCCCCGCAGATGCAGGGAGAATCCGCAGTCTCATGTGTGCTCAAGGATGGATGTTCGCTGGCGCGGCGCGCGCGGTCGCGGTCGTTGCCGGACTGGTGCTGGCGAGCAGCACCGGCATGGCGCAATCCGTCAAGACGATCGGGACCTTTTCGAGCTGGACGACCTTCACGCACGGCGAGGCGGCGAGCCTGCTGTGCTTCGCTGCGTCCCAGCCATCCAAGCAGGAGCCGGCGACCGCCAAGCGCGATCCGGCGTTCATCTACGTGTCGAGCTGGCCGAAGGACGGCGTCAAGGCGGAGATCAGCGTCAAGATCGGCTATGCGCTGCGCAAGGGGAGCGACGTGACGCTGGCGGTCGGGTCGTCGAACTTCAAGCTGTTCATCAGCGGCGACCGCGCCTACGTCGCGGATGCGACTGAGGAGTTGAAGCTGCTCGAAACCATGCGCAAGGGCAGCACGATGACGGTGCAGGGTGTCTCGGAGCGCGGCACGACGACGACCGATACCTATTCCCTCGCCGGCATTTCGCAGGCGCTGGCGGCGGTGGCGACGAACTGCAAGTGAGCGGCTACTTGCCGCGGAGCGCCTGGATCTGTGGGAGCAGCTTGCTGCGCAGCGCCTCCGGCGTGATCTGGCCGACGTGCTTGAAGACGATCTGGCCCTTGCGGTCGAGAATGAACGTCTCGGGCATCCCATAGACGCCCCACTCGATCGCGGTGCGGCCTGTCGTATCGGCACCGATGGCGGCAAACGGATTGCCGTAGCGGCCGAGAAAGCGCCGCGCATTGGCGCCGAGATCCTTGTAGTTGACGCCGACGACGTGGACGCCCGGCACCCGCGCGAGTTCGATCAGGTAGGGGTGCTCCTCGACGCAGGGCCCGCACCACGACGCCCAGAAATTGACGATGGTCGCGTCGTGCCCGACCAGCCCTTGCTGCGTCAGCGGCGGCACCGCGCGCGCGCCATCCTGCAGCCCCTCGATCGCGGTCAGCGCGAGGGCGGGCGCCGGCTTGCCGATCAGCGCTGACGGCAGTTTTGAAGGATCGCCTTTGGTCAGCGCGAAAGCGAACATGGCGGCCATGGCACCGAACACCAGGAGCGGCGCCAGCACGATGAGGCGTCGCTGGCGCGCGGGCGGCGGGCCGGAAATCGCGACGTCGGAAGTTTGGTCGGTCATCGGGCGGCCTCCGCGCCCCGCGAGCGTCGGCGCACGCCGCGCGCTTCGAGATCGTCGAGAATGCGCTGCTGGCGGCGGCCGTCGAAGATCAGCCACGCCACCAGACCGATCATGACGATCGCGACGATGGCGTAGGAGGCGATGATGAATGCCGCGTGCGGTCCAAGATCCATTGCGTCAGCCCTTCGCCGCGGCCGGTGCGCCGGCGTCGGCACGGCTCACATGCGAAAGCGTCAGCGCCTTTGCGCGCCGGCGCAGGATCTCGTTGCGCATGGCCATCAGGTGCATTGCGAGGAATGCGAGGCCGAAGCCCGCCGCCATGACCAGCAGAGGCGTCAGGATCGACGAATGGATGGCCGGGCCGCCGATCTTCAGCACGCTCCCCGGCTGATGCAGCGTATTCCACCATTCGACCGAGAATTTGATGATCGGCAGCAGCACAACGCCGACCAGTGCCAGGATCGCGGTCAGCTTGGCGGCGAGGGCTTCATCGTCGAGCGATGAGCGCAGCGCCATCAGCCCGAGATAGAGGAAGAACAGGATCAGCACCGACGTCAGCCGCGCGTCCCACACCCAGTAGGCGCCCCACATCGGCCGCCCCCACAGCGCACCGGTGACCAGCGCCAGGAATGTGAAGGCGGCGCCGATCGGCACGGCGGCCTTGGCCGAGACGTCGGCCAGCGGATGGCGAAACACGAGAAGGCCGAAGCTCGAGATGGCGACCAGCAGGTAGACGCCCATCGCCAGCCACGCCGACGGCACGTGGACGAACATGATCTTGACGGTCTGGCCCTGCTGGTAGTCGGGCGGCGCGGAGAAGAACGCGAGATAGAGGCCATAGGCGAGGACCGCGACGGCGGCGCCACCGGTCCACGGCAGCAGGGTGCCGCTCAACGACATGAACCGGGTCGGATTGGCGAGGTTTTGGGCGGTCGTCTGCATGTTGTCGATCTAGATGCTGTTGCGTTGGCCAGCAAGCGTCTGCGGCAATTGGGGCGTCGGTTGGATGCGCGCCGGGACAGCGAAGGAAAGCCCGATCAGCCGGCCACGACCGGCTTCAGCGCTTCGATCAGCAGGCGAACCTGGACTTCCTCGTCGCCGACGGCGAGCTGAGCGGCGAACCAGTCCTGGACCATCTTGCAGACCCGCTCCGGCGTAGCGCGCGCGAGCGAGCGGGCGTCGGAGAAGAGTTGGAGATCGATCGGGCTCCAGCCGCGCTTGGCGAGCTGGATCGCGAGCTTGTCGTAGTCGTCGCGTGTCGGCGGCTTGTGCGCGGCCGGCGTGCGGCGGCCCTCGGCGATCGCGGCAAAAATCGCGGCCGACTGATGCTGGAGCGCTGGCCGATGTTCGGATGCTCGGGTCAGCTCGACGATCAGCGGACTGGTCTCGCCCTGCGAGATGAAACCGTAGCAGGCGTCGGTGCTATGCTTGGACAGGCGCTCGAGGTTGTCGAGGAACGAGCTTGCGACCGATTTCAGGTGCTGTGGGCTTGCCGCCAGGGCATCCGCGACGTGCTTGCGGCGCAATGCGACGAGCTGTTCCGCCAACTGCTGCGCGATGTCCTTGTCGGACTTGCCCTCGGACTTCTGGCGCGCCGTTTCGCGCACGCGCTCCTGATACCAGTCGGGGAATTCCGTCTTCAACAACCGCCACAGTTCTGAGCGTTGGAGTGACTGGTCGACGACCGCGGGGTTGTCGGAAAAGTCAGCCTGGGGCTGCTTGCGCGCGTCGGGCTTGGCGACGACGACGGGCGTCGCCGATTTCTGCTGGCTGCCGTTGAACGAGAGACGGGTGAGCAGCGAATCCAGATGACCCGTCGTGTGCAGGGCAAACGCGCCACCGCCGAGCAGGACGATCATCAGAACGGACGCGATCGCGAGGCGCGGCAAGCGGCGGCGCGGCGCATCGTCCGTCCAGTCGTCCTCGCTCGCGTCGGTGGGACTGCTTCGCTGATTTTCGGCCTCGGGGCCGCCTCTCTGGTTTGCAGCTTCCGGGCTGCGGCCGCGCGCGATCGGATCGATGCGCCGACCGGCAGGATCGCGGGTGCCGGCGTCGCGGGCTGCCGACATCGGATCGGCGCGTTGCGGTTCGCTCCGTTGTGCCGTCGGCGAAATCGACTGGCGTGGTCCGCCGGGCTGGAACTCCTCGCGCGCGCGGCGGGCGCTTTCCTCGCGCCGTGCCGCTTCCTGCGCGATGATCTCGCGCGGGTCTGACGCCTTGGCCGCCGGCGCCTGGGCGCGACCCGCCGCGGCGCCGCGATCGATCACGGGCTGGGCCTTCGCGTCGCTGTCCTTGCTCGTACCCGATGGTGCGGCGGTGCGAGCCGCGCTGGCCGGCGTTGGCACCGACGCCGCGGGGGACGCAGCCAGCGGCGGTTGCGGTGTCGACTTTGGCGGGAAGACGGACTCCGCCGGCTGCCAGTCCGAAAACCCCTGGCGCCAGACCAGATCGTTGGGCATCAGATAGCCCAACTCGATGATTTTGTTCATCTCGGCAGCGTTGATCGGGCCGTGCTGCTGGCCGTCGCGTGCCAGGAACCATTCAGCGGATTGATCGGCTTGCGACATGGTAACCGTCGTTCTGTAGTGGCTGATGGCCGGTCATGGCAGGGTTGGCGGCCCGTCCCTGACCCGCGTGGATTGCGCGGATCCGCGTGCACTTAAATACCACACCTGACGCCCATTCCCAGGACATCGTAGCCCATTGGCGCAACATTGCGATGGCCGACCAGCCGCGACGCTCGCGTGCCGGCCCTGCCACACCCCAACTACCCGCTAGAGCACAACAACGGCAATCAGGTGGCAGAAACGTCAGGTTGCATCCTTGAATTGATCGTCCACCGGCACTTTGTAGGCGTTGGCGAGCCGATTGGTCATGTTGGCGAGGCCGACCACGGCGTAAAGCTCATTGATCTGGGCGTCGGTGGCCCCCTTGGCGCGCGCCGCCGCGGTGTGGGAGGCCATGCAGTACTCGCAGTTGTTGGTGATCGAAATGGCGACGTAGACGAGTTCCTTGGTCAGCGGGTCGAGATGGCCCGGCCCCATGATCGATTTCAGGCTTTCCCAGGTGTGCTTGAGCATACGCGGCTCGTGCGCGAGGTAGCGCCAGAAGTTGTTGACGGTCTTCACCTTTCGCGACGCCTTGATGTCCTCGAAGACGGCGCGTACTTCCGCGCTTGCGGTTTTGGGGTCGACGGGTTTCATTGGCGGCTCCTGCGTGTTGTGATCGAACGAAAGTGCGCGGGCGGCTGGGCCGGCGTCAACAGCGCCGATCGGACCGGGAGTGCAAGGCCCGGGAGTGCAAGAGCGGGGAGCACAAATAATGGCGGACGCGGACCTGGACCCCGAGGCGGCGGCCCTCGCGGTGCTCGACCGGCACATCGCCGCGCTCAACGCGCGTGATCCCGATGCCCTCGCCGCGACGCTGCATTTTCCGCACTATCGCCTGGCCGGGTCCGGGATGCGGATCTGGGACGGGCCGGAGCGCTACTTCGCCGACTTCCGCGAGCGGGCCGGAAGCGACTGGCATCACAGCGCCTGGGATTTCCGCAATCTGATCGCGGCGTCGCCCGACAAAGTGCATCTCGACGTCCAGTTCACGCGCTACCGCGCGGACGGCTCGGCGATCGGCAGCTATCGTTCGATCTGGGTGGTCACGCGGCTCGCCGGGCGCTGGGCGGCGCAATTGCGGTCAAGCTTCGCGGGATAGCGGAAGGATTGCCCGTTACCGCACCGCCGGCGCTGCGCCGCCGAACAGGCTCTTGGCGTTGCCATGCGCGATTTTTGCGGCGATCTCGGGCGGCAGCTGCGCGAGCCAGCGCCGATAGCGCGGCAATGATGTCGCCGTAGCTCGCCCACCGGTCGTTCGTCCAGGTGTCCGAGCCGATCAGGAAGCGATCGGGATAGCGCTCGAACAGCGCGCGCCACTCCGGCGTCAGTTTGCCGCCGTCGTCGGTGATGCCGCCGCGATAGGAGAGTTCGCCCCACAGCGCCGCGTGCTTGTCGAGGAGCGCCGCGACCCGCTCGGGGGCAAGCGAGAACCCGGTGTGCGCCCAGATGATCCGGCTCCTGGGGTTGTGCCCGATGAGGATCTCGACGGCTTCCGCGTCGGCATGGGCGTGCAGATAGAGATCGTTGGCGACGGTGAAGTCGACGACCTTGCGCACCCAATCGGTCGCGGCGTCGCGCCCGGTGAGATGGAATTCGCCGACGCCTCGATAGCCGCCGCGCTTGTGCTCCTCGAGCACGAGATCATAGATCGAGGGATCGTTGAACCAGCTGCCGATGTCGGCGCGTATTGCGGTACGGCCGGATGAATGGCACAACCCACAGCCCTTCCGCTTTCGCGGCGACGAGCGCGTGGGTGCCGATGTTCGGCCGGCTGGTCGCGAGAATGCCGGTGACGCGGTGCTGGCGAAAGAGCGCCAGCACGTCCTTGAGCGGCAGCGCGGGCTTGGGCTCCCAGTTGTAGTGAAGATGCGCGTCGAAGATCTCGATCGGCTCGGCCGCGTTCGCTTGTGGTGCGCGGCGATGAGCAGGAGGAGTGCGCCGAGAAGGACGGCTGCGAATTGGCGGGAACGATGCGCGCTCATCGGAGTGCCTTTCGAACGGATCACGGATGAGTCGCCGGGCAGGCGGCTGGGCGAGCATCGGTCGCGCCGCCGCCGACGTCAACCGCACGACCTGATCGGCATACGCACCACCGTTCGGGATCGCGTCGGAGACGATCGGGATCGGCTGCTTGCGAGTTGCATTTCCCCAATGCCCCCGCCCAATCTACTGGCAAGTCACTGAAATCCGCGATTCTCAGTTTGACGTTTGTCCGTACCAATGCAACTTTGTGGCCGCGCGCTGGATACCCGTCGACGACCGTCGTGCCGGTCGGTTCGGCAGGCAAGCGTGCGCGGGACGTGGCGGCCTTGGGAGGGGCGACATGCTGGACCAGCCGAACAGATCGGGAGGGAGCGGCGTGGCGTCGTCGGTGGCCGCGCGGCTTGCGTGCCGCAACGGCGAGACGACCGGTCATACCGCCGGCCACGCGCCAGGCTACGTCCAGGGCAACCTGTGCATCCTGCCGAAGGCCTTCGCCATCGATTTCGCCGCGTTCTGCCAGCGCAATCCCAAGCCCTGCCCGGTGATCGGCATGGGTGCGGTCGGGGATCCCGACGCTCCCCGATCTCGGCGACATCGACATCCGCACCGATATCCCGCGCTATCGCGTGTTCCGCGACGGCGAATGCGTCGACGAGCCGACCGACATTCTCCGCTACTGGACCGACGATCTCGTCACGTTCGTGCTCGGCTGTTCGTTCTCGTTCGAGCAGCCGCTGATCGAGGAAGGCATTCCGCTCTATCACATCGGCCGCGATACGGTCGTCTCGATGTACCGCACCTCGATCGATTGCGTTCCGGCGGGGCCGTTTCGCGGCAAGATGGTCGTTTCGATGCGCATGATGACGCCGGCCGACGCGATCCGCGCGATCCAGATCACCTCGCGTTTCCCGTCCGTGCATGGCGCGCCCGTCCATATCGGGATGCCCGAGGCGATCGGCGTCGAGGACATGATGAAGCCGGACTACGGCGACCCGCCGCCGGTTGTCGAGAAGGGGTTGCTCCCCGTATTCTGGGCCTGCGGGGTGACGCCTCAGTCCGTCGTTCTCAATGCCGCGTCCGCCGCTCTGCATCACCCACAAGCCGGGCTCGATGCTCATCACCGATCGGCTCAACAACCGGCTCGCTGCTTTGTGAGCCGCACCTAAGCCTGTTCTTCTGAGTGTTTCAAAGGGAGGAAGTACTAATGAAACTGACGCTACCCATCGCTTGCGTTGCGGCAACTCTCGCAGCTGCGGCGTCTCATTCCGGTTCTGGCCCAGCAGGTCGAGAAGCGCGAGTTCAACGTGGTCGGCACGTGGAACTTCCTGACCAACTGGCAGAAGCTCGAGCAGCCGTTCTGGACCAAGGATCTGCCGGAGGCGACCGGTGGCAACCTGAAGGGCAACATCAAGTCGATCACCGAGGTCAACCTGAAGGGCACGGAAGTCATTCGCCTGCTGAAGCAGGGCGTGTTCGATTTCGCGGCGGCCTTGCCGATCTACGTCGAGGACGGCGGCGCGATCATCGAAGCGTCGGACATCGCCGGCGTCGCCCGCGACTTCAAGATGGGTCGCGAAATCGTCGACGCCTGGCTGCCCGAAATGCAGAAGGCGATGGCGCGCAACGGCGCCCTGATCCTTGGCACATTCCCGTTCCCTGAGCAGGTCTTCTATTGCAAGGGTGACATCAAGAGCATCGCCGATCTGAAGGGCAAGAAGGTTCGCGTCCAGGGCACGTCGCAGGCCGATTTCGTCGCGGCCTCGGTGGCGTCGGCGTGACGATCGCGTTCGGCGAGGTCGTGCCCGCCCTCGAGAAGGGCGTGGCCGATTGCGGCATCACCGGCACGATGCCCGGCTACAAGGCGAAGTGGGGCGAGGTCGTGGATACCCTGTTCCGCCTGCCGGTCGGCTACACGATCGGCATCTGGGCTGTGAACCTCAATACCTGGAACAAGCTCTCGCAGCCGACCAAGGACGTCGATTCAGGCGCAGGTGAAGAAGCTCGAGGACAAGTCGTGGCAGGTGATCGAGGCCGAGACGGAGGAGGGCGTCGCCTGCAACACCGGCGGCACGTGCTCGGTCGGCCCGCCGGGCAAGCTGAAACTCGTGCATGCCGTCAGCAGAAGACTTCAAGGCGCGCGACAAGGCGCTGAACGAGGTCGTGCTGGCCCGGTGGGCGAAGCGCTGCGGCGACGAATGCGCCGCCAAGTGGACCGAGATCGTCGGCAAGAAGTACGGTCTGACGGCCAAGGCGAACTGACGGACGGCAACGCGAGGGGGAAGGCCCGGGACATCGATCCCGGGCCTTTGTTTTGCAATGATCGATATGATTCGCACGATGGTGGCTGCGGCGCCATTCTGGCAGTTCGCAGTCGTGGCGTTGTTTCTGCTGCTGTTGATCCTGTTTCGAGACGTCGCATGGCGCGTCGTCGCCACGATCGCGCAACTCGGGATCTGGGTTGGCGGGGCGCTGCTGTTTGCTGCCGCATTGATCGTCACGGCGGAAGTCTTGCTCCGCAAAGGGGCGGGCGCCTTGCTCGGCACCAGCTTCCTGTTCTCCGGCTCGGACGAGATATCTCGGCTATCTCTTCGCCGTCGGGACCAGCCTTTCGCTGGCCTATGTGATGGTGACGAAAGGCCACGTCCGCATCGACGTGCTCTACGTCCAGTTCAGCGCCCCGACGCGCGCGATGCATGGATCTCATCGCGCTGATCGTCATGGCGATCTTCGTCGCGGCGCTGCTCGAGCGGGCGATCGGACGTCGCGTCGACGAGCTACGTCGAGCAGATCCGCTCGAACACGCCGTTGCGCATTCCGCTCGCCTGGTCGCAGATACCCTGGGCATTCGGCATCGGGTTGTTCTATCTGCGCCATCCTCGTCGCCCTGATCCGCTCCGTTGTCGCCATCGCGAGCGGCGATTAGGCCGCCGCAGACGACATTGCCGGCGTGGCGACGACAGGAGGAGGAGATCGAAGCGAGCTCAAGGGCCTCGACGTGCGCGCCAAAACGCCGGCCGCGGGAGGCATAGAGCGATGCTTGCATTACACTTCTGCTGCTGCTCGTCCTGCTCGCGATCAGCGTGCCGGTCGCCGCCGTGATGGGCGTCCTCGGCCTGGCGCTCAACGAGTTCTTTGCCGTCGATGCCGCTCCAGCGCGCGATGGGCGAGATCATCTGGAACGCCTCGAGCGAGTACATCCTGATCGCGATCCCGCTGTTCGTGATGCTGGGCGAGATCCTGCTGCGGGCCGGCATCGCCGAGCGCGTCTACAACGCCGTCGGCGCAGTGGCTGTCGTGGCTGCCCGGCGGGCTGATGCACGCCAACATCGGCGCGTCCGCCATGTTTGCCGCCACGTCCGGTTCGAGCGTCGCGACGGCGGCCACGATCGGCACGGTGGCGATCCCGCAGATCAAGAAGCGCGGCTACGACGAGCCGTCTGTTCCTCGGCACGCATCGCCGCCGGCGGCACGCTCGGCATTCTCATTCCGCCATCGATCAACTTCATCCTGTACGGCCTGCTGACCAACACCTCGGTGCCGAGGCTCTATCTCGCCGGTTTCATTCCGGGCTTCGATCCTCGCCGGCCTTTTCATGGTGATCATTCTGATCGTCTGCCTCGTGCGACCGCCGCAAGGGCGGCGACGCCGATCGAGACGACCTGGGCTCAGCGTATTGCCGTGCTGCCGGCGCTGCTTCCGCCGCTCTTCATCTTCCTGGTGGTGGTCGGCTCGATCTACATGGGCGTCGCAACGCCGACGGAAGCGGCCTCGCTCGGCGTGGTCGCGGCACTGATCCTCGCGGCCTGGGAACGCCGGCTCAACGCTGCCGATGCTGCGCGCCGTCGCCGAGGGGACGATGCGCACCACGGCGATGATCATGCTCATCATCATGGCGGCGCAGTTCCTCAATTTCGTTCTCGCAGCGATCGGCCTCACCGATGGGCTCGGCAAGTTGATCGAGGGCCTGGGCCTCGGCAAGTACGGCACGATGCTGCTGATCATCTTCTTCTATCTGGTCCTCGGCTGCTTCATGGAGACGATCTCCATGATGATCCTGACGACGCCGTTCATCGCCCCGATCGTCTTCGCGCTGGGCTGGGACCCGATCTGGTGGGGCATCGTGCTGACCGTGATGATCGAGGTCGCGCTGATCACGCCGCCGGTGGGGCTGAACCTCTACGTGGTCCAGGGCATGCGCGAGCGAGGTCCGGTCAACGACGTCATCTGGGGCGCGCTGCCGTTCGTGTTCGCCATGCTCGCGCTCGTCGGGCTGCTGATGGCGTTCCCAGACATCGCGCTGTGGTTGCCGAAGGTGGTGATGGGTTAAAGACAGGCGCACATGTGGCAGTTCTGGATCGATCGCGGTGGCACGTTCACCGACATCGTCGCACGCCGGCCGGACGGCGAAATCCTCTGCCACAAGGTGCTCTCGGAGAACCCGGAGCGCTACCGCGACGCCGCCGTGCAAGGCATCCGCGATCTGCTCGGTCTGGCGCCGGGCGAAGCGATCCCGCCCGGCCTCATCGATACCGTGCGCATGGGCACGACGGTCGCAACCAACGCGCTGCTGGAGCGCAAGGGCGACCCGACGCTGCTGCTGATCACCAAGGGCTTCGCCGATCTCTTGCGCATCGGCTACCAGAACCGCCCGCGCCTGTTCGATCTCCATATCCGGCTGCCCGAGGTGCTCTACAGCCGCGTCTCCGAAGTGGATGAGCGCATCGG
>CAVZHG010000010.1:0-72227 GCA_963775035.1 uncultured Alphaproteobacteria bacterium
GACGTGGCCCAGAACCATCGACCTGCATGCGCGCCCGCCGCAACGACATCGAGCAGGAACGCCTGAACGGCTCTTCCGCGCTGCGATCCCGCGAAGGCCGGCTGAGCATGTCCCTGCCACCGCTGTCGGGCGCCGTGCTCGTCCCGCCCATGACGCGCGCTTGCGCTGGCGCAGTCGTGCGCCGTCCGGGCTGTGGATCAATGGCGACACGATGAGACCGTGGCGACTCGCCCGCTGGCTGTTCGTGTCGCTGCCACGGGCTGCGCCGGACCGCAGGCCCCGCGGGGCGTGGACGTGGCGGCGATCGACTTCGGGGCGGTCGACGAGCCCGTACCGGTGTTCGTCGACGGCCCGGGCAGCAAGGCACACGGCGCGCGCAGCGGTGCCGCCGCCGGGGCCGGCGTGGGTGTGCTGCTCGGCGGCGTGCTGTGCCTCGCAGCGGGTCCTTTCGCGGCGTTTTGCGCCGGGCCCGCGCTCGGCGTCGCGGCCGTCAGCCGGCCACCGGCGCGGTGGCCGGCGCCGTGACGGCCGAATCCGCCGCCGAGATGCAGGCGAAGCAGGCCTCCTGGCCGGGAGCGTCGCCAGCGGACCTTGCCGAGAAGCTGGTAACGCGTTGCGCGAAGGCGCCCGGTCCGATGCAGCCGTGGCGCCCGCGGCAGCGTGGCACGCCGAGGTTCGCCTCGTCGACTACCAGCGTCGGCAGCGGCCAGGACCGGCCGTTCCGCCTGCGCCTGGTGGGGCGCCTCGCGCTGCGTCCCGCCGCCGGTGGCGAACCGCTGTTCGTCGAGGCTGCGCGGTGTTCGCCTCGGCTTCGCGGCGCATGGAGGACTGGCGCAGCGACGCGGGCGCGTCGCTGCGGGCCACGCTGGCCGAGTCGGTGGATACCTGGCCGCACAGATGCTGGCCGAGCTGAAAGCGGCACGCTAACGAGCGGGCGGCCGCGCCAGCGCGAACGCCAGCACGGCCACGGCGCCGAGCGCCGCCAGCCCCAGCAGCAGCTCGCGGTAGCCGGGCAGCGCGAGCAGCAGCCAGGCGGTGGCCAGTGGCGCCGCGGCGCGCGAGAGCAGCGCGATCGCCGCTCATCGCGCCGCTGATGCGGCCGACGTGCTCGCGGCCGAAATACTCCGGCACCAGGCTGCCGCGCACGATCGTCACCAGGCCGTTGGCCAGGCCGAACAGCAGCGCGAACAGCAGCAGCGCGAACGTGCCGTCGGCCAGCGCGAAGATCGCCAGCGACACCGGCAGGCCGCCGAGCACGACCAGGCCGAGCGTGCGCGACGACACCCAGCGCCCGAAGGCCAGGTAGGCCAAACGCCCGGCCACCTGCGCGGGGCCGAACCACACCACCACCGCCAGCGCGCGCGCGTCGCTCAGGCCCTTGGCCGCCAGCGCCGGCATGATGTGCGCCCACAGCGCCGCGGCGCGCGAAGGAATAGAGCGTGAAGGTCGCGGTGAGCAGCCAGAACGAGCGGTTCGCGCAGCGCTTCGTGCAGCGTGGCGTCGTCGGCGGCGTCGTGGGCGCGCGGCGGCGCGTCCTGCGTCGGCGTGCCGCGCAGCGCCCAGGCGTGCAGCGGTGCGACACCAGCAGCAGCACCGCGCCGATGACCGCCAGCGCGCCGCGCCAGTCGAACAGCGCGAGCAGCCAGGCCACGGCCGGGAAGGACAGCGTGCTGGCGAAGCCGCCCACCAGCGTCAGCGAGGTGATGCCCTCGCGGTACTGCGCCGGGAATCGCTTGGTCAGCACGTTGAAGGCCGGCTCGTACAGCGTCATCGCCATCGATGCGCCGAGCAGCACCCAGGCGCGCGTAGAGCAGCGGCAGCGATTCGGCGCGCGACCAGAGCGAGGAAGCCGATGCCGGCCAGCGCCGCGCCCAGCGTCATCAGCGCGCGGCCGCGGCCATGGTCGATGGCGGCGCCGGCGGCATAGGTGGCCGCGCCCCACAGCGCCAGGCCGACGGTGAAGGCGCCCATCATGTCGGGCTTGCTCCAGCCCATCGCGCGCTGCATGGGCAGCACGAAGGACGAGAAGCCGTAGTACAGCGCGGCCCAGCAGAGCAACTGGCCTGCCGCGAGGGCCGCGACGGTGGCGCGAAAGCTCGGTGGGTTCACCGGCGGCGATTATTCCCGGCGGCCTTGTCACGGCAGGGACAAGGAAAAATGGCACGATCGTGCTAAAACCCTCGGTGGCCCGCGGGCCCTCAACGGAGACCGAGACATGGACCTGAATTTCACGCCCGAGGAACAAGCCTTCCGCGGCCGAGATCCGCGCCTGGGTGGCGGCCAACCTGCCCAAGGACATCAGCCACAAGGTGCACAACGCCCTGCACCTGACGCGCGAGGACATGCAGCGCTGGGCGAAGATCCTGGGCAAGCAGGGCTGGCACGGCTGGGCCTGGCCCAAGCAGTTCGGCGGCCCGGGCTGGAACGTCATCCAGCGCCACCTGTTCGAGGAGGAATGCGCGCTGGCCGGCGCGCCGCGCGTCGTGCCCTTCGGCCCGGTGATGGTGGCGCCGGTGATCATGGCCTTCGGCTTCGCCCGAGCAGCAGGCAGCGCCACCTGCCCGGCATCATGAGCGGCGAGGTGTGGTGGAGCCAGGGCTACAGCGAGCCGGGCTCGGGCTCCGACCTCGCCTCGCTGAAGTGCAAGGCCGAGCGGCGCGGCGACTACTACATCGTCAACGGCCAGAAGACCTGGACCACGCTGGGCCAGTACGGCGACTGGATCTTCTGCCTGGTGCGCACCAGCAGCGAGGGCAAGCCGCAGACCGGCATCAGCTTCCTGCTCATCGACATGAAGAGCCCGGGCATCACGCGTGCGGCCGATCATCATGCTCGACGGCGGCCACGAGGTGAACGAGGTCTGGTTCGACAACGTCGAGGTGCCGGCCGACAACCTGGTGGGCGAGGAGAACAAGGGCTGGACCTACGCCAAGCACCTGCTCGCCCACGAGCGCACCAACATCGCCGACGTCAACCGCGCCAAGCGCGAGCTCGAGCGCGTCAAGCGCATCGCCAAGGCCGAGGGCGTCTACGAGGACGGGCGCTTCCGCGACGAGATCGCCAAGCTCGAGGTCGACATCGTCGCGCTCGAGATGATGGTGCTGCGCGTGCTGTCGGCCGAGAAGAGCGGCAAGGCAGCGCTCGACGTCGCCGGCCTGCTGAAGATCCGCGGCAGCGAGATCCAGCAGCGCTACACCGAGCTGATGATGCTGGCCGCCGGGCCCGTACGCCGTGCCCTTCGTGCAAGGAGGCGATGGAAGCCGGCTGGCAGGGCGACCAGGTCGGCGCGGCGCACTGCGCGCCGCTGGCCGCGACCTACTTCAACATGCGCAAGACGACGATCTACGGTGGGTCCAACGAGGTCCAGCGCAACATCGTCTCCGCCACCGTGCTCGGGAGCTGAACATGGACTTCGATTTTTCCGACGACCAGGAATCGCTGCGCGACGCGGTGCGCCGCTGGGTCGACAAGGGCTTCTCGCTTCGAGCGCCGCCACGGCATCGCCAAGGCCGGCGGCGCGCACGCGCGAGGTCTACGCCGAACTGGCCGAACTGGGCCTGACCGGCCTGGCCGTGCCCGAGGCGCACGGCGGCATGGGCTTCGGCGCCATCGAGGCGATGGTGGTGTGCGAGGAACTCGGCCGCGGCCTGGTCAACGCGCCCTATGCGCAGGGCGCGCTGGTCGCGCCGGTGCTGCTGTCGGCCGCGCCGGCCGAGGTGCAGGCGCAGTGGCTGCCGAAGATCGCCGACGCCTCCGCGCTGGTCGTGCTCGCGCACCAGGAGCGCGCCGCACGCTACCGGCTGAACCACGTCACCACGCAAGGCGACGAAGTCCGGCAACGGCTGGACGCTGACGGGCGCGAAGAGCATCGTGCCGGCCGGCGACGAGGCCGATGCCTTCGTCGTGCCGGCGCGCACCGCCGGCGCCGACGGTGATGCGCAGGGCATCGCGCTGTTCATCGTCGCCAAGGGCACGGCGGGCCTGGCCGTGCGCGGCTACCCGACGCAGGACGGCGCGCCGCGCCGCCGAGCTCACGCTGAAGGACACGCCGGCCACGCTGATCGCCAGCGACGCGCTGCCGGTGCTGGAGCATGCGGTCGACGCCGGCATCGCCGCGGTGTGCGCCGAGGCCGTCGGCGTGATGGACAAGCTCGTTGCCGTCACGGCCGAGTACATGAACACGCGCAAGCAGTTCGGCGTGGCGATCGCCAGCTTCCAGGCGCTGCGCCACCGCATCGCCGACGTGAAGATGCAGCTCGAGCTCGGCCGCTCGATGAGCTACTACGCCAGCCTGAAACTGGGCGAGCCGGCCGCGGCGCGCCGCCGCGCCCTGGCGCAGGCCAAGTACCAGCTGTGCAACTCGGTGCGCTACGTCGGCCAGCAGTGCATCCAGCTGCACGGCGGCATCGGCGTGACCGACGAGTACATCGGCAGCCACTACTTCAAGCGCCTCACGATGCTGGAGATGGCCTTCGGCGACAGCCTGCACCAGCTCGGCGAGGTGTCGGCGCGCATGCAGGACACGGCGGGGGTGTTTGCCTGAGCGCGGAGTGACCGCCGTGCCGGCTACGATGCCGGCATGACCGATTCGATCTGCGACGTGGCCGGCGTAGTGTCGGCCACTTCACCGACACCCGCCGCCCCACCGGCTGCAGCGTGGTGCTGGTGCCCGAGGGCGCGGTGTGCGGCGTCGACGTGCGCGGCGCCGCGCCGGGCACGCGCGAGACCGAACTGCTGTCGCCGCTGAATGCCGTCGAGCAGGTGCATGCGGTGTTGCTGGCTGGCGGCAGCGCCTTCGGCCTGGACGCGGCCGGCGGCGTGATGCGCTGGCTCGAGGAGCGTGGCATCGGCGTGCAGGTCGGCCCGGCCCGCGTTCCCATCGTGCCGGCGGCGATCCTGTTCGACCTGTGGGTGGGCGATTCGCGCATCCGCCCCGATGCCGCTTCGGGCCACTCAGCCTGCGAAGCGGCATCGCGCGAAACGCCCGCGCAGGGCAATGTCGGAGCCGGTGCCGGGGCGAGCGTGGGCAAGCTGTTCGGCATCGAGCGCGCCATGAAGGGCGGCATCGGCAGCGCCTCGGTCACGGTGGGCGGCGTCACTGTCGGCGCGCTGGTCGCGGTCAATGCGCTCGGCGACGTCATCGACCCGGCCACCGGCCGGCCGATCGCCGGTGCGCGCACGGCCGATGGCCGCTCGCTGCAGGGCACGATGGCCACACTGCTGCGCGGCGAACTGCCCGCGCCCTTCCAGCCCGGCGGCGCCACCACGCTCGGCGTGATCGCCACCGATGCCACGCTCACCAAGGCGCAGGCCAACAAGATCGCGCAGATGGCGCACGACGGCCTGGCGCGTTGCATCAACCCGGTACACACCATGGGCGATGGCGACGTGCTGTTCGCACTGGGCACCGGCACCTCGGGGCGCGAGGCCAACACCACGCTGCTCGGCGCACTGGCCGCCGAGGTGACTGCGCGCGCGGTCGTCAATGCCGTGCGCGCCGCCCGTCGCCTGGTCGGCGCTGGCCTGCCCGACCTCCCTTCGCTTCAGGACCTGTGACCCCATGACGCCGACGACCCTGACCCGCCGCGCGGCGCTGCTGCTGGCCGCCGCATTGCTGTCGGCCTGCGCACTCCAGCTCAAGCCGGCCGACACGCAGCCGCCGCCCATCGTGTTCGTGCACGGCAACGGCGACAGCGCCTCGATGTGGCTGACCACCATGTGGCGCTTCGAGTCCAACGGCTGGCCGCGCGAACGGCTGCATGCGGTGGACATGCCCTACCCGCTGGCGCGCGATGCCGACGACAAGCCCCAGCCCGGCCGCAGTTCCGCCGACGAGCAGATGAAGTTCCTCGCCGGCGAGGTCGACCAGGTGCTCGCACGCACCGGTGCCTCGAAGGTGGTGCTGATGGGCGCCTCGCGCGGCGGCGCCACGATCCGCCACTACATCGCCCACGGCGGCGGCGCGGCCAAGGTGTCGCACGCCATCCTGGCCGGCACGCCCAACCACGGCGTGTGGTCCAACCCGAAGTTCCTGCCGAACAGCGAGTTCAACGGCAGCGGCCCCTTCCTGACGCGGCTGAACAGCCAGGGCGGCCCGGGCATCGAGCTCACCCCCGGCCCGAAGTGGCTGACGATCCGCTCCGACAACAACGACAAGTACGCGCAGCCCGACGGCGAGTGGATCGGTGCCAAGGGCACGCCGACCCACGTGGGCTTCGACGGGCCCGAGCTCAAGGGCGCCGAGAACGTGGTGATCGCCGGCATCGACCACCGCGAGACGGCCTGCGGCCCGCTGGGTTTCGCCGCCGCCTACCGCTTCCTGACCGGCCGCGCGCCGGTGGTCATTGCCGCCGCCATCGAGCCGCGCGTGGTGCTCGACGGCAAGCTCAGCGGCCTGGGGGTGGACAACAAACCGGGCACCGGCAACGGCGCGAACAACCTGGCGCTGGCCGGCGCCACGGTGGAGGTCTACGCGACCGATGCCGCCAGCGGCGAGCGGATCGGCCCGGCGCTGCACCGCAAGACGGTGGGCGCCGACGGCCGCTGGGGCCCGCTGGCCGTGACCAGCAAGACGGCGCTGGAGTTCGTCGTCAGCGCCGATGGCTACGCGACCGCGCATGTGTACCGAGCACCTTTCGCGCGATCGTCGGCGCTGGTCAACCTTCGTGCCGAGCGCATCGCCGACGCTGACAAGGACGCGCCGGCGGTGGTGGCCCTGACGCGCCCGCGCGGCTACTTCGGCATCCCGCGCGACGAGATCATGCTCGACGGCAAGAGCCCGCCGGCCGGCATCGCGCCGGGGGTGGCGGGCGTCTCGCTGGTGAAGGCGAGGCTGGCCGACGCCGCCTCGCGCAGCGTGGCCGCGGCGTTCAACGGCGAACGCATCGTCGGGCGCAGCTGGCCGACGGCAGGCAACCACGTCGTGCTGCTCGAATTGAACGATTGACATGACACCCCCAAACTCGCGTTCGCTCGCCACCCCCGAGGGGCGCTCAGTGGCTTCTTGCGGCCCTTTGCCGAAGTTCGCAGGCGTCTGCTTTCGTGCCTCGTTAGCGCGTCGCGGCAGGCGCTGCCCGCAGGCGGCTCATGCTGGGGCGGTCGGCCTTGCAGGCCGACTGCACTGCGATGCTCGCACCGGGGTCGTGCCGCAGAACTCACTACGCTCCCTGCGGTCGCTGCGTTCAGACAGCTGCGGCAAGTCAGTTCACGAAGCGCGCTCACGCGCGCCGACCCCGGCGCTGCGCTTCTCGTCGCCCCAGAAATCGCCCCCAGCGGGCAGCGCCTGCCGCGAAGACCACCAGTGGTGCTCTGCGGGCGAACGCCACCGCTGGTTCAGCAAAGGCGCGCCCGGGCAGGCGGAGGCGCGCCTCGGAGGCGCCGAGAAGCGCAGGTCTCGTGGCCGCGCGCGCAGCGCGCATCGTTGTCTGACTCGTCGCGGTTGTCTGAACGAAGTGAGCGCAGCGAACGCAGTGAGTTCGGCGACGGGGCCATGAGACCGAGCATCGCAGGGGAGTCGGTGCGCAGCGCCGACCGCCGAGGCGAAGCGCCGCAGCCTGCCCGGGTGCGCCTTTGCCGCGCCGACGGGAACCCGCACAGCAGACGGCGAACTTCAGCAACGGGCCGCAAGCCGCCTGCCGACGCCCGAGAGTTTCATGCGTCGCGGGTCGTGCGAAGCGCGGTGGAGCCACTGAGATGCAGATTTCACAAGTGCTCTTTTTCCAGGGCTTCGGCACACGCCGCGAGTGCGAGTCGCTGGTGGCCGCCGGTCTCGTGAGCGTGCAGGGCCTGGTCTGCGAAGACCCGTGGCAGCAGTTCGACACCGAGGGCCTCGTGTTCGGCGTGCGAGGCGAGCACTGGCCGTACCGCGAAGGCGCTGGTGGTGCTGAACAAGCCGGCCGGCTACGAGTGCTCGCAAAAGCCCAAGCACCACCCCAGCGTCTACAGCCTGCTGCCCGCGCCGCTGCGCCGGCGCGACGTGCAGCCGGTCGGCCGGCTCGACGAAGACACGACCGGCCTGCTGCTGCTGACCGACGACGGCGCGCTGATCCACCGGCTCACCTCGCCCAAGCACCACGTGCCCAAGGTCTACGAGGTGGGCTGCAAGCACCCGGTCGACGCCGGCGCAGGTCGCAGCGACTGCTGGCCGGCGTCGTGCTGCACGACGACCCGAAGCCGGTGCGCGCGGCGGCCTGCGAGGCCATCGGCACGCACGGCTGCGGCTCACGCTGCACCGAAGGCAAGTACCACCAGGTCAAGCGCATGGTGGCCGCGGCCGGCAACCGGGTCGAGACGCTGCACCGCAGCACGCTTCGGCGCGCTCGCGCTGCCGGCCGACCTGGCGCCGGGCCAGTGGCGCTGGCTCGACGGGCCGCAGGCTATCACTGCGGTGCCGACGCCGCCGTCTTCCAGCCGTTGACCGAGCCGATGTAGGCCCACAGCAGGTCCATGCTCGGGCTTGAGCGTGCCGCCCCAGGCCGGCATGGCGTTCTTGCCGAGGGTCACCGAGCGCACGAAACGCTGCTTGTCGTGTTGCGGGAAAGTGCGCAGGTCGAAGCCGATGCCGTTGGTGGCCAGGTTCAGGCCATGGCAACGCTGGCACGAGAAGACATAGATCTTCCGGCCGGCCTCGGCCGGGTCGGGCCTCGGCGCCCTCCTGCGCGCCCGCCGCCGGCCAGGCGGCGGCGAGTGCCAGGCCGAGGGCGAGATGCCGTCGAACGCTCATTTCCTCGAAGGCAGCGCGAAGGTCCACACCGAGCCGCCAGCCGGCACGTTGGCCAGGTCGGGGTCGCCGGCCAGCGCGCCGTACACCTGCGCCGCGCCGCTCAGCACGGTGATGTATTCGCGGCCGTTCTTCTCCCAGGCGATCGGCAGGCCGGAGATGCCCGAGCCGGTCTGGAACGACCACAGCTTCTTGCCCGTCTTCGCGTCGAAGGCGAGGAACTGCCCGGTCTGCGAGCCGGTGAACACGACGCCCGAGGCGGTGGAGAGCACGCCGGCCCAGAACGGCGACTTGTTGCCACCGTCCAGCCGGCTTGGCGGCCACCGGGTCCCAGGCGACCAGGGCGCCGCGGTTGCCGTCCGGCAGGGTCGACGAAGCCGCCGAGCTCCAGGCCGAGGTACCAGTTGCGGCCGCCGGGCGCTCCTGCTTGACGTACTTTCAACCTCATGCCGAGCTGACGCTTGCAGCAACTGTTCCATCGTGCGCTCGCCGCGATTCAGCGGCTGGCGCGAGACTGCCACGGAGCCAACGTCCATGCGTCAAGCGCACGGCCCTGCGCGTCGGTGGCGTACGGCGAGCCGCACTCCTCGAAACGTTCGCCGGTCGCGGTGATGGCGTAGGCCGCGTCGCCGTTCGCATCATCACCGCGGCAGGCCACGGCCAGTTGGCGGTCGCCGGCATCGACGACGCCGCCGGGAAAAACCCACGCGTCACCGACCGAGGCACCGAACGAGAAGCCGGCGACCGTCGGGGTGCGGTACTGGATGTGCTCGTTGCGCTCATTGAGCCAGTCACCGGAGGCGCCGTTGAACAGGTTGCCCCAGGTCAGGTTCGAATGGACGCCACCGCCGACACCAAACGCGATGTACATGCCCGACGAATGCAGGCGGACGTCGTTGGAGGCCGCCATGCCCTTGCCGGAGAGGTCGACGAGGATGGCGTTGTTCGCTGCGGTCGAACCATGACCCATCGAGACGCGGCCGAGACGGCTATGCTCGACCCAGGCCATCATTTCACGCAGGCTGTGGCCCGAGCCGCCGTTGTCGTCACCGGACGTCCCGTTGACGGTCATGCCGTTGCCGATGAGCTGGTTCTGGCTCGACGACTGGCTGGCGAACGCCTCGAACTCGTAGAGGAAGCCGGCAGTGACTTCGGGCGAGATCTTCGCCGTACCGGTCATGCGCCAGCGTGAGTTCGACTGGGTCGGACCCGAGACGTAGACATCGCTCTTGATGCCATCGTCCCAGAACATGAGCTGCGTCGAGATCTGGCCGGAGATCACGAGCGAAACTTTGCGGTTGCCCTTGCGAGCCGTTGTCGCCTCGAGTTCGGCGACCCGCTCCTCGAGGTCAGCACAGCAATCACCGCCGAGGTCGGCCGCTTTCGCAGAACTGATACCAAAAAGGCCAGCAGCAGCGACGATCGCCAACGCGCTAGCCGACTTCAACAGTCCCCCATACATATGACACCACTCCACTTTGCTAACGCTACTCCACGCCACCATCGACTGGAGACCGCCGTTGGCCGATCGAGCCTTGTGATTGCCTGATACGGCCATCGACCCTTGCCGGTGTTTAACGATTAGCCCAGCGCCCGCTGCTCGGTAAATAGCCAAAGGCCGAAATCGAAGCGGTTTCAACAAGACTTGTGGCGAATCTGGCACACAGAATCGAACGACAGCCTCATTCCACGATGTGCCCGTTCGTTTTTCGGATGGCAATTCAGTCGCATCGGCGGCTGCGTTGAGCGGCATTGTATCGTAGGCCGGACCCGCGGAAATGGCTTAATTCCCCGCCTTCGCGCTCACTTCCGTCGCAACGCCTGTCGCCGCGCTCGCCCGCTCCGACGAGCTACGCCGCCCGGCAATCAAGACGCGCCCCAGACCAATGATCGCGTGGCGCAGAAAGCGGGCGCGCGCCGTATTGAAACAAGGCAAGTTCGCCATAACTTTGGCAATTCCGTGTTCATCGCGACAGCAAACAACGGCGCAACCGAGCCGGGTAATGCCCGGATTCAGGGCCTCGCAGACCACGAGCGGCCATATTCCCTGACGATCGAGTTGCATGAATGTTGCGGCGCGGAACACAAATGTTGCTCGGATGCCACGACGTACGTTGCGGTCCGCCGCGATCCGTCCATCGACGTATCGACCGCCGTCGCGAGCACACGCACTCATCCGGTTGATGCATACCCGACATCCCCACCGCTGCAGCTCCGAGCCGCGATCTTCCTCTTGACGATTTCGCGGCGCCACGTGCACCTCGCATTGCGACCCAACACGCGGAGGGCACTCTTGGAGACGTTCGACTACGTCATCGTCGGCGCCGGCTCGGCCGGCTGCGTGCTCGCCAACCGCCTCAGCGAGGATCGGCATCGATCCACGTCTGCGTGCTCGAGGCCGGCCCTCGCGATTGGCATCCCTACATCCATATCCCCGCCGGCTTCATCAAGACTTTCTATGACCAGCGGGTGAACTGGCTCTACGACATGGAGCCTGGCGACTGGACCGGCGGGCGGCGCATCCACGCACCGCGCGGCAAGACGCTCGGCGGCTCGAGTTCGATCAACGGCCACGTCTACAATCGCGGCCAGCGCAGGCGACTTCGATACCTGGGCGCAGTTCGGCAATCGCGGCTGGGGCTATGCCGACGTGCTCCCCTACTTCAGGCGCTCGAGCGCCGGATCGGCGACGGCGACGCGACGTTCCGCGGCCGCGACGGCAGCCTGACGGTCACCGACATCGACTGGCGCCATCCACTCTGCGAAGCCTTCATCGCAGGGCGGCGTCGAAGCCGGAATCCCGCGCAATCCCGACTACAACGGCCGCATCCAGGAGGGCGTCTCCTACGCCCAGCGCACGATCCACCGGGGACGCCGGGTCAGCGCAGCGACCGCTTTCCTCGCATCCCGCGATGAAGCGGCCGAACCTCGTCGTCCGCACCGGCGTGCACGTCACCGGCATCGTGCTCGACGGGCGGCGCGCGACCGGCGTGGCTACCGCAAGGGCGGTCGCGGCGGCCCCGAGCGAGGCGCTGCTGGTCGGCAGCGAAGTGATCCTCAGCGGCGGCGCCTACAATTCGCCGCAAGTGCTGCAGCAATCCGGGATCGGCCCACCTGCGTGCTCGGGCCGCTCGGCATCAAGGTGCGCCACGCGCTCGCCGGCGTCGGCGAGAACCTGAGGGATCACTACGCGCCGCGCTTCAACGCGCGAGTGAAGAACATCGAGACGATCAACGAGCGAACGCGCGGGCTGAAGCTCGCCGCCGAAATCGCGAAATGGGCCTTCACGCGCAAGGGCATCCTGGCGCTGAGCCCGACGCTCGTTTACGCCTTCTGGCACTCGGGCGAGACGGCGGAAAGCTCCGATATCCAGCTTACATTCACGCCGGCGAGCTACATGGAGGGCGTGCAGGGACAGCTCGAGCGCGAGCCCGGCATGACCGTCGCATCGTGGCAGCAGCGGCCATAGAGCCGCGGCACCGTGCGGGCGCGTCGGCCGATCCCTTCGCGCCGCCGCTGATCAATCCGAACTATCTCGCCGAGGAGACCGACCGGCGGGTACTGCTGGCTGCCATGAAGCTCGCCCGTCGTCTGCTGCGGACGCGGCCGCTCGAGCCCTACTTCGAGCGCGAGGACTATCCGGGCCCGAATGTCCAGAGCGACGACGAACTGCTCGCTGTCGCCAAGGAGCGCGGCACGACGACCTTCCATCCCGCCGGCACCTGCCGCATGGGCCCGGCAACCGATCCGCTGGCCGTCGTCGATGATCAGCTGCGCGTGCACGGTCTCGAAGGCCTGCGCGTCATCGACGCGTCGATCATGCCGACCATGCTGTCGGCGAACCTCAATGCCGCAACGCATGATGATCGCGGCCAAGGCCGCCGACCTCATCCGCGCGCAACCCGCCGCCCGAGCCGATCGTCGTCGAGTGACGATCACTGCTTGTGGATCACGGTCATGTCGCCCGGCTGGTCGGACTTGATCTTCACGGGATCGCGAAAGACCTTGCATGGTCCCTGCCCCGACGCGGGCGTGACGAACGTCGCGACCGTGCACTGCGACGTGTTCATGCACACGAGCAGGCAGGCAAGCGGCGAATCCACCTTGTTTTCCTTGATCAGATCGCCGTCGACCGCTGCGTGCGTGCGGGTCTTGTAGCCGAACCGCAACGCCGCATCGACCGACTTTGGCGGCGGCGGTGCCGGCGGCGGCGCGACCTGCGGCGGCGGGGCAAGGACCGACAGCGGCGCCGATTTGGTGATCGACAGCGGACCCGTCTTGAGTGTGGTATCGGGCGCCGAAGCAGGCGGTCCCGCCGGCAGCACCGCGACGGTCTTGGCAACGTCTTCACGCAGGCCCGACCGCCAGTTCTGATCGAACGCGCGCCCGGTCACGGCGTCGAAGAGCTGGCATGACCGCGAGAGCGGCGGTGGTCCGCCATACTGGTAGCCGATGCAGCCGGTCGTCTCGTCGCACGACTGCCGGCAGGCTTCGACATTGGCCTGCGGCATGATCGTGATGGTGCTGCCCTCGAGGCGGGTGCCGACGCGATAGGCGTAGCTCACGCGCGACGGACGGCCGGATGGGGCCACCGTTACCGGCGGAGGTGGCGGCGCGACGATCGGCTGGTCGACCGGACGCCGCGACTGAGCGCCGCCGGCCCCGTCGTTCCAGCCAAGCGAAACGATCTGGATCCGCTGGTCGCGCGGGGGATGCGTGGCTGAGGCCGCGCCGGCGCCGATGCCATCGACCGCGGCGATTGCCTCCTCGTGGGTCGCGCCCATGCGGCCGAGGATGAAGCCGGCGTAACGGTCAGCCTCCAACTCGACGCGGTGGTTCTGGCCGGCGAAATCGAGATGTCCGGCGATGTGATGGCCGACTTCGTGGGCGATGACGAAGACCTGCGACCAGAACTGGCGGGTCTTGGTGCCGAGCTCGCGCATGAACGTCGAGTTGTAGAAGATGTAGCGCTGGCCATCCTCGCCGAGCTGGGCCTCGGCGTTGGCGGTCTCGGCGCTGGCCCGGACCTGAATCCGATCGGCGACGCCGGGAATGCCGGTGGCGGCGAGGATCTCGCGGAAGGTCGCGGCGGCCTCGCGGTCGGATTCAAAGCTCCGCTTGATCGCGGGCGACGCTGGGCCATGCAGGCCCCGGAGGCGCTTGCCCGATAACTTCATGATCGATGATGAACTGTGCACCGGCCGGGGCCGCGATGGAACTGCACGCCAGACCCAGCGCAATGATGATCCAGAATGATCGCCTCATGGCATCCCCGCTCTTCCCCAGTGAACGCGTAACGAAATCATATCCAATCCGGCACGCGGTGGCCAGCCACCGGGGCAGCGTCATTGCGCGCGAGCGGCCTTTTCGCATGGCGTGCTGCATGGCAATCAGAACTCGCCGCGTGCAGAACTATTGTCGAGCAGGCAGGCGCCGCTTAGGGTGAACCCCGATCAAGTAAATCAAGGACATGCCGGCCGCAGAACGCCGGCCGCCAGGGAGGACTGCCATGCCATTCGATCCCAACCGCCAAGACATGATCATCGGCGTCGTCGGCACGGGAACGATGGGACGCGGCATCGTCCAGGTCTCGGCGCAAGGCGGCATGAGCGTCATCGCCTACGACGAGAAGCCGGGCGCCGCCCAGGCGGCGAAGGATTTCATCGCCAAGCTGCTCGGCTCGCAGGTCGAGAAGGGGCGTCTCGCGCCGGCCGACGCCGAAGCCGCACTCGGACGCATCACCGTCTCGAGCGACTTGCGCGACATGGCCCGGGCGCACTGCGTCGTCGAAGCGATCTTCGAGCGCCTCGACATCAAGCAGGAGATGTTTGCCCGCCTCGACGAGATCTGCGGGCCCCGAGACGATCATCGCCTCCAACACGTCGTCGCTGCCGGTGACGGCAATCGCCGCCAAGTCGAAGCATCCCGAGCCGCATCGGGGGCATGCACTTCTTCAATCCCGTGCCGCTGATGAAGCTGGTCGAGGTCATTCCCGGCCTCAAGACCGAGCCGTGGGTGACCGACGCGCTGATGATGATCGGCCGGCGCATGACGCGCGAGCCCGTCCTCTGCGTCGACAGCCCCGGCTTCCTCGTCAACCACATCGGCCGCGGCATGGGCCCGGAATGCCAGCGCATCCTCGTCGAGGACATCGCGACATTCGACGAGATCGACCGCATCATCACCGGCGCGCCGGGCTTCCGCATGGGGCCGTTCACGCTCGGCGATCTCGTCGGCATCGACGTCGGCGGCGGCAGCGATGGAATCGATGTACGCCCAGTTCTATCACGAGCCCGCCTATGCGCCCTCGCCGCTCACCGCGCTGCGCGCCGCCGGTGGCCTGTTCGGCCAGAAGACCGGCCAAGGCTGGTACACCTACGAGGGCGGCAAGAAGATCGAGCCGGAAGGCAAGCCGACGCCATCGGTGCGGCCGAGTTCGGTGTGGCTGCGCCCGAGCGAGCACAACCAGGATCTCCAGGCGCCGTTCATCGAGTACCTCAAGAGCACCGGCGTCGAGATCGAGCTTGGCCCCGTGCCGAGCAAGGATGCGCTGATCATCATCACGCCGGTCGGCTACGACGTGACGACGGCCGTCGCGGAACTGAAACTGGACGGCGCGCGCACCGTGGCGGTAGACCTGTTGTTCGGGCTCAAGGGCCCGCGCACGGTGATGGTGTCGCCGGCGATCGATCCGAAATACCGCGACCAGGCGCACGGGCTGATGGGTCACGACGGCCAGGCCGCGATCGTCATCAACGACAGCCCCGGCTTCGTCGCCCAGCGCGCGGTTGCGGCCCTCGTCAACGTCGGCTGCAACGTCGCCCAGCGCGCGATCGGCGTCCCCGCCGACATCGACAAGGGCGCCAAGCTCGGCCTCGGCTATCCCTTCGGTCCCATCGAGTGGGGCGACCGCATCGGACCAGGGCGCGTGCTCTTCATCCTCGAACGGCTGTTTGAATACTACAAGGATCCGCGCTACCGGCCGTCGCCCTGGCTCAAGCGCCGCGTCATGCTCGGCCTGCCGCTCTCGGCCCCGGAAGGCAAGCTGAAAGCCGCGTCATGACCAAGCCGGTCTCGCTCGTCACCGGTGTCTCCCGGGGCATCGGGCTTGCCGCTGTCCACCGCCTGGCGCGGGACGGCCACGAGGTGATCGGCCTCTCCCGTTCTGCGCCGCCGCCAGGGACGCCGTGCACCTTCGTGGCCGTGGATCTCGCGAACGCAGCCGCGACCGATGCGGCGCTGAAGGAGATCACACAACGGCGCACGATCTCGAACCTCGTCAACAACGCCGGTGTGCCGGTGCCTGATCGCGCCGGCGAGGTGACGCTCGAAGGCTACGAGCAGGTGATGGCGGTCAACGTGCGCGCCTCGCTGCAGGCGATGCAGGCGTGCCTCCCGGGCATGCGGGGCCAGCGCTACGGCCGCATCGTCAACATCTCCAGCCGGGCCGCACTCGGCAAGGCCGAGCGGTCGGCGTACGCGATCGCCAAGGCCGGTATCATCGGCCTCACGCGCACGTGGGCGCTCGAAGTCGGCAAGGATGGCATCAACGTCAATGCGATCGCGCCGGGCGGCATCGTCACCGAGTTGTTCGAGCGCAACAACACCAAGGAGTATGTCGAGAACTTCGCCGCCGCGACGCCGCTCAAGCGGCTCGGCACGCCCGATGACGTCGCCGGGGCCATCGCCTTCCTGCTCGGGCCCGACGCGAGCTATATCACAGGGCAAACGCTGTTCGTGTGCGGCGGCATGAGCGTCACCAGCAGCATGATCTGACAGGCACCCGCCGGCACGCATCCGCCCAACCCAGCCACAAATTTTTTCAGGAAACATTGACGATGTCGTTCGACCGTCTCTTCGATCCCAACGCCATCGCCGTGATCGGCGCATCCGCCGACCTGTCGCGCATCAGCGGCCAGCCGATCACCGCGCTCAAGGGCGCCGGCTTCAAACGGCCGATCTACCTCGTCAACCCGAAGTACAACGAGTTGCATGGCCTGAAGTGCTATCCAAGCGTCGCGGCAATCGGACAGCCGGTCGATCTCGCGCTGATCGCGGTGCCGGCGAAGGGCGTCGCGGACGCCATCCGCGACTGCGGCGCGGCCGGCATTCCCTTCGCGATCGTCCTGACGGCGGGCTTCCGCGAGGGCGGCCCCGAAGGCCGCAAGCTCGAGGACGATCTCGCGCAGGCCGCGCGCGAGAGCCGCGTCCGCGTCATCGGTCCCAACTGCCAGGGCGCGCTGTCGGTGCCGTCGCGCATGTGGTGCGTGTTCGGCAGCGTCAGCCAGGAGACGGCTTTGCGTGAGGGGCCGGTGTCGTGCGCGTTCCAGTCCGGCGGGTTCGGCTACGCCGTCGTCAACCTGGCCGAGGCGCAGGGGCTCGGCTTCCGCCACGTGGTGTCGTCGGGCAACGAGACCGACATCGCCATGCCGGAGCTGCTCGGCGCCTTCCTCGACGACGCCGGCACGAAACTCGCCTTCGCCTACATGGAAGGGACGCCGGACGCCCGCCGCCTGCTCGATGTCGGCCGCAAGTCGCTCGAGACCGCCAAGCCGGTGCTGATCTGGAAGGGCGCCCAGACCGAGAGCGGCACCAAGGCCGCCGCCTCCCACACCGCCAACATGACCGGAAACTACGATCTCTATCGCGCCGCGTTCCGCCAGTCGGGCCTGATCGAAGTGCAGGATGTCGAGGAGATCGTCGACGTCGCCAAGCTGGCGCTGCAGGGCCGGCTGCCGAAGGGCCGCAACATCGGCGTGCTCTCGATATCCGGCGGCTCGGGCATCGTGTTCGCCGACCGCGCGGTGAAGGATGGACTGGTGCTGCCGAGCTTTTCGAAGCGCTCGGTCGATGCGCTGAAGGCGATCATTCCGAGTTTCGGTGCCGCCGATAATCCCGCCGACACGACCGCTGCCGTGTTCAACGATCCCGGCCTTTTCACCAAGGCGCTCGACATCGTGCTCGAAGATCCGGCAATCGATCAGCTTTCGATCCTGCTCGCGTCGGCCGGCGGCGAGCCGGCGCATCTTGCAGCCAATGCGATCGCTGCTGCGGCGGCAAAGACCGACAAGCCCGTGCACGTCTCCTGGTCGGGCCGTCGCGACAAATCCGAAGAAGCCTGGCAGGTGTTTTACGATGCCGGAATTCCGCACATGGCGTCTCCCATCCGGCTCGCGCACGCGGCCGCCGTCCTCGCCCGCTTCGCCGAGGATCGGCGCCGGCTGCTACCGCGCGTCGCGCCCGCCGTCACGATTCCCCACGGACTCGCCATCCCCGCGGGCGCGGCGACGCTGTCCGAGGTCGAGAGCAAAGCGGTCCTCCAGCGTTTCGGCGTGCCGGTGACGCGCGAGGTGCTGGTGCCGCCCGGCGGCGACTTCGCAAAGTTGACGACTGGGCTGAAACCGCCGTTCGCGGTCAAGATCGTCTCGCGCGACATCGCGCACAAGACCGAAGCCGGCGGCGTCCGACTGAAGGTTGCGAGCGCCGACCTCGCGACCGCCGCCGCCGAGATCGTCGCCAGCGCCAAGCGCTACAAGCCCGGCGCGGCGATCGACGGCGTGCTGGTGAGCGAGATGGCGTCGGGCGTCGAAGCCCTGATCGGCGTCATCAACGACGAGGGGTTCGGGCCGACCGTGGCGCTCGGCCTCGGCGGCGTGCTGACCGAAGTGCTGCAGGACATCACCTATCGCATCGCGCCGTTCGACATCGAGACCGCGCGCGACATGATCGCGGATCTGCGCGGCGCCAAGCTGTTCGACGGCTATCGCGGCAAGCCCGCCGGCCGACAAGGAGGCGCTCGCGGAAATGCTGGTCGCGGTGTCGACGATGGCAGCGGCGCTGGGGAGCCGCGTCGCGGAAATGGATATCAACCCGGTGTTCGTGGCGGTCAAGGGCGAAGGTTGCGCCGCCGCCGACGCGCTCATCGTGCTCAAGTAACGACGGGAGAGACGACGATGGATCTCGGGCTTACAGGCAAGACGGCGCTGGTGACGGGGGCCAGCATGGGCATCGGCCGCGGCATCGCCAAGGCACTCGGGGCGGAGGGCGTGCGCCTCGCGCTGGTGGCGCGGCGGATCAATCTGCTCGAGGAGGTCGCGGGCGAGATCACCGCGGCGGGCGGCACCGCGCCGGTGCTGATCCAGCAGGATTTCATGGCCGACGATGCGCCCGAGCAGATCGCGACCAAGGCGCTCGCCGGGCTCGGCTCGGTCGACATTCTCATCAACAACGCCGGCGGCAGCCGCCACTTCGGCAAGGACGCGGACGAGGCGCAATGGGTCGAGGCGATGACGCTCAACTTCACGCGCCAGCGCCAGCTCACGCATCGTCTGCTCGAGCAGATGATCGCAAAAAAGTGGGGCCGCATCGTCAACATCACGGGAAAATCGGAGCCGGACGGCGTCAATGGCGCGTTCTGCCGCCAAGGCTGCGATGCACGCCTGGGCCAAGGGCCTCTCGCGCGAGGTCGGCAAGGCCGGGATTACCGTGAACTCGATCCCGCCGGGCCGCATCATGAGCGAGCAGATCCGCCGCAACTACACACCCGAGTATCGCCAGTGGCAGGCCGACAACGAGATCCCCGTCGGCCGCTACGGCGAGCCCGAGGATATCGCCAATCTCGTCGCGTTCCTGGTGTCGCCGCGCGGGTCCTACATCACCGGCACCGTGATCCCGGTCGACGGCGGCCTCCGGCGGTATCAGTTCTGACGCGCGCGGCCGCGGCCGGCTACTTCAGCACCTTCGGCCAGTTCGCGTCTCCGCGCTTGATCAGGCTGGCCATGTCCTTCTCCCAGCTCTTCTGCACCGACTTGTCGAGATTGAGATAGAGCTTGCCATCGACGATCTTCCAGATTTTCGGATCGCCCGACGCCAGCGAGCCGTGACCTACCGCGAAGGCGCAGTAGCCACCGTACTGCGGCGCGTACTTCTCTGGCTCCTTGACGAACGCGTCGAGATTGTCCTTCGACGAGAACCGCCACGTCGCGCCTTTCCAGTCGTGCGTGAACTCGTCGGCGCCGGCCACCGGCTTGCTCTCTTTGTGATACGCCACCGCGTCGTAGCCGCCGACGGCAAGTTTTTTGCCGAGCAGCGTCGCCGACGACTGGTAGATCTCCTTGGACTTGTAAGCTTCCGCAGCCTTTTTGCCCGCCGGTTCCTGCACCTCCGCCGATTGGGCGAGCGCACTTCCCACGCCCGTCCCAAGGTGAAGCGCCGAGAGCAGAAGCAGGGCACGCAAGACGGATTTCATGGCACGGCTCCCCTGATATCGGTCAAAGCGACGCACGCCGCCAGTGGCTTTCAGATGGATGAGCGTTCGCGCGCTGACAAGGCTGCAGACACTTCACACTTTTATCAGAACGGGTCCTTGGGGTCGAATTTCGGTCGCCGCTTCTCCATCAGCGCCGTCATGCCCTTCTTTCACCTCGGGGCCGGAGAAACCCATGAACTCCATCGCCAGCGAGGCGTCGAACGTCGGCCCGGCCTGGCGCAGCCAATTGTTGAGCGACATTTCGTCCAGCGGATCGCCGAGTGGGCCCGCGCCAGCCGCTCGCGCAATTCCGAGCGCGGTTTCGACAACCTTGTCGTCGTCGGCGACCAGCGACACGAGCCCGATGCGCTCGGCTTCCTCGCCGGTCAGCGTATCGCACAGCATCAGGTAGTATTTCGCCTTCGCCATGCCGACGAGCAGCGGCCAGATGATCGCGGCGTGATCGCCGGCGGCGACGCCGAGCCGCGTGTGACCGTCGATGATCCGCGCCTTGCGGCCGGCGACGGTGATGTCGGGGATCATGGCAGCCGCGAGCCCGGCGCCGACGCAAGGGCCTTCGATCGCGCGACACGATCGGCTTCGAGCAATTGATGACGTTGTAGACGAGGTCGCTCGCCTCGCGCCACACGCGCGTGCGCAGTTCCAGTCTCTCGTGCATGCTCCTTGATCATCGAGAGATCGCCGCCGGCCGAGAACGCGCCGCCCTCGCCGCGCAGCACCGCGACTCGAGGTGTCGGGGTCGCGGTCGATGTCGCGCCAGACCTCGGGAATCTCGCGGTGGCCGTCCTGGTCGAGCGCGTTGAGCTTGCCGGGATTGGACATCACCACTTCGAGCACGCGCGGGCGCGGACGGGCAAATTTCAGTGCCTTGTAATGGGCGTAACGTTCGGTCATCGGGCGCTTCCTTCCGGCCAGCAGGGCTTTTAGCTGTAGCAGCGGCGGCGGTCTGCGAAAAGCGGTTGGCCGGAGCGCGCGAAGACCGCACAATGGCCGCGACAGCGCCGATGATGCCGGCCGCCCCGAGACAATGGACATCCCATGAAGCCCGCGACGCCGAAAGCCATTCTGCTCAAGAACTATACGCCACCGCCCTACCTCATCGACACGGTGGAGCTCGACGTCGCGCTGCATCCGACCAATTCGCGCGTGACCTCGACGCTGAAGATGCGGCCCAATCCAATCGCGAAGAAGCCCGGCGCGCCCCTGGTTCTCGACGGCGAGATGCTGGAGCTTGGCGCCGTGCACCTCGATGGCGCCGCGGTCGATCCCGCAACGTACACGCTGACCGCGGACAAGCTGACCCTGCCGCGCGTGCCCGATCGCCCGTTCACGCTGACGATCGAGGCGTTCTGCAACCCGGAGGCGAACACCGCGCTCAGCGGGCTCTATCGCTCGCGCCAGATCTATTGCACGCAGTGCGAGGCGGAAGGTTTCCGGCGGATCACCTATTTCCTCGACCGCCCCGATGTATTGGCGACGTTCACCACGCGCATCGAGGCCGATGTCGACACGGCGCCGGTGCTGCTCGCCAACGGCAACCTCGTGAAGCGTGGCACGCCTCGCGCGCGGGCGGCATTTTGCCGTATGGCATGACCCGCATCCCGAAGCCCGCCTACCTCTTCGCGCTCGTCGGCGGCGAGCTCGCCGCCCATCGCGACACCTTCAAGACCATGTCGGGCCGCAAGGTCGATCTCGCGATCTATGTCGAGCCGGGCAAGGAGGACCGCTGCGAGTGGGCGATGGACGCGCTCAAGCGGTCGATGCCGTGGGACGAAGAGCGCTTCGGCCGCGAGTACGATCTCGACGTCTTCAACATCGTCGCCGTGTCCGATTTCAACATGGGCGCGATGGAGAACAAGGGCCTCAACATCTTCAACGACCGCCTCGTGCTGGCCGATCCCGAGACCGCGACGGATGGCAACTACGCCGACATCGAGCGCGTCATCGCGCACGAATATTTCCACAACTGGACCGGCAACCGCATCACCTGCCGCGACTGGTTCCAGCTCTGCCTGAAGGAAGGCCTGACGGTCTATCCGCGACCAGGAATTTTCAGCCGACATGCGCTCGCGCGCCGTGCAGCGCATCAGCAAGTGCGCCAGCTCAAGGCGCGCCAGTTCCCCGAGGACGCGGGCCCGCTGGCGCACCCGTGCGGCCCGGAGAGCTACATCGAGATCAACAATTTCTATACCGCGACCGTCTACGAGAAAGGCGCCGAACTCGTCCGCATGATCGCAACGCTGCTCGGCCGCGACGATTTCCGCCGCGGCATGGATCTCTATTTCGAGCGCCACGATGGCGAAGCCGCAACCGTCGAGGAGTTCCTCGCCTGCTTCGCGGACGTCAGCGGTCGCGATCTCGAACATTCATGACACTGGTACACTCAGGCCGGCACGCCGGAGCTCGTCTGTTCGCTGCAGTATGATGCGCGCACCAAGACCGCGACACTCGATGTCGAGCAGATCCTGCGGCCGACGCCGGGCTAGCCGAAGAAGAAGCCACTGCCCATCCGCTGAAAATGGGCCTGATCGGCGCCAATGGGCACGACATCCCGCTGCGCCTCGCGAACGGGCGCGAGGTGCCCGACGGCGTGCTCGAAATGACCAAGCGGACGGAGACGCTACGTTCCGCGATGTGCCGTCGCGACCGGTCGCCTCGCTGCTGCGCGGCTTTTCGGCACCGGCGAACCTCACGGTCGATCACTCGGAGCGCCAGCTCGAATTCCTGATGATGCACGACAGCGACGAGTTCAATCGCTGGCAGGCGGCGCAGGACTACGCGATGCGGATCCTGATCGGCGCCGTGCGCGCGCTCCGCAAGGGGCAGCGTCCCGGCCGGCCGGACGGTTTCCTCGGCGCGCTCGCAGCGATGCTCAACGAGACCGATCTCGAACCCGCCTACCTCGCGCAGGCGCTCGCAGTGCCGAGCAAATCCGATGTCGCCCGCGTCATGGCCCGCGATGTCGATCCGGCCCTCATCCATCGCGCGCGGCGCTGGTTGAGGAAAGCGATCGGCACCCATCTCGGCACCGACCTCGCCGAAATCTACGAACGCGGCGGCGGCGCGCGCCGCTACTCGCCCGACGCGGCCAGCGCCGGCGAACGCTCGCTGCGCATCGCAGCACTCGGCCTCCTTGCAGCGCGCGGCCTGCCCGCCGACATCGAGCGCACGGCCCGCCACTTCCGCGACGCCCGCAACGCCACCGACGAGATCGGCGCGCTCGCGATCCTCTCGACCTTGACCGGACCCGAGCGCGGCGATGCCTTCGATCGCTTCTACGCGCGCTGGAAGGACGATCATCTCGTCATGAACAGTTGGTTCGGCTTCCAGGCCGCGGCGCCGCTCTCGACGACGCTGCGCACCGTGAAGCAGCTCACGACGCATCCGCTGTTCTCGATGCGCAACCCGAATAACGTCTATTCCCTCATCGGCACCTTCGCCGGCTCCAATCCGCTGCAGTTCAACCGCCCCGACGGCAAGGGTTATGACTTCGTCGCGACCAAGATACTCGAACTTGACAAGTTCAACCCACAGGTCGCCGCGCGGATGCTGGGCGCGTTTCGCAGTTTTCGGACGCTAGAAATCGGTAGACGTCGCATGGCGTTGCGGGCACTACAACAGATTGCATCTACGCCTGACCTCTCAAACGACGTCCAAGAGATCGTCAGCAAGATATTGGACTAATACTTTCCGGGTTCTTCAAGTATTACCAAAACATTAAACTCGACAGCTCGCAGATCTTGCAGCGATAATGTTCATGTGATTCGGGTTGTTGGGGGCCCGAGTTCATCTGCAACATGCGCATGGCGGGGGCCGAGATGACGCGGGCGATATCGATGGGCCGGAGAGTTGTTCCGGCCATGACTTGGAATGCCGCCGCCCTAGTCCGCCGCATCGATCTCCACCGCATCGACCTCCGCCGCCTCGCTATGGACCGCACCCTGCACGCGGCCGTGGCGCTCGCCCACCTGACGCTGGCCGTCGCCTTCACCGCCGCCATGAGCGACGTCATCGGCCCCGTCGCCGGCGCCGGCCTCTGCCTCAGCGCCGCCGGTGTCGCCGTCATGCTGATGTTCCGTGCCGCTGAACCCGACGCCCCGGCTGTCCGACCGAGCGGCACCGACAGCCTCGCCCGCACCCACGCAACGCAAGCCCCGCGCAAACATACTCGCGCCGACACCGGAACCGCCGACGGCGCCCAGCGCGACCTCTCCGGCCTGCTCGCCATGATGAGCCACGAGTTGCGCACACCCCTCAACGCCATCATCGGCAACGCCGACGCGATCCGCTACGAAGCTCTCGGCCCCGTGGGCGCTGCCCGCTATCGCGAGTGCGCAGCCCACATCCGCGAGGGCGGCCAGCTCCTCCTCCGCGCCACCGAGGACATGCTGGCGCTGACCGGCGCCGTCGCCACCGCGACCTTTGCCCCCCACCAGCCCGTCAATCTCACGGACACGGTGCGCGACGCGCTCCGCCAGGCCGCCGACGCCGCCAAATCGAAAGGCATCGAGCTGAGCTGGCAGTCGGCCACCGACCGCGCCGTGCTCTCGGAGGAAGGCGCCCTCAGCCACGCCATCGCGCGCATCATCGACGGGGCGCTGGCCCACGCCACCGCCGGCGCCGGCATCCACGTCGAACTCACGCCCGGCCGCGGCACCGTCGAGCTGATGCTCACCCTCACCCACGGCGACGCGCCGGAGGCGCGTTTTCATCACGACACCCGCGGTCTCGCCGCCCAGATCGACACCGGCTCCGACCGCAGCCCCGCCGCGCTCCAGATTGCTGTCGCGCGCACCCTGCTGACGCTGCTCGGCACGCACCTCCACACCGCCCACGGCATCGACGGCCGCTGGCGGGCGATAGTGGATTTGACGATGGCTCCTTGATTGCCGCGGTCGGCAACGCCTTCGGCTACTGCCGCCGCGGGTCGTATCCCTTCCGGTTGCGCTTTCGCCTCACGATCTTCGATCGCTAAAATCGACTAGCGCAGAAGACGTGCGGAGGCTGGTAGCGGCCGAAGGCCGCGAGGTGAGATGCAACCGGCGAGGCAGCCCCGCGGACGCAGTAGCCGAAGGCGTTGCGGACCGCGGCAAGAAATATGAAGCCCTACGCGACCGCGGATATCAAGCCACCATCCCGTCGGCGATTTTTTCGGCCGTCATGAGCGTTGGGAAGTTGGTATTGGCGCAGGGGACGAGCGGGAAGATCGAGGCATCGACGATGCGCAGGCCGCTGATCCCGCCGCGTACACGGCCCTGCGGGTCGGTAACCGCCATCGGATCGCCGTCCGCGCCCATGCGGCACGAGCACGAGGCGTGCCACACGCCGATCGTGTACTTGCGCACGAAGGCTTCGAGCGCCTCGTCGTCCTCCATCACTTGCTTGAATGTGAAGCCTTCGACGATGACGTTGTCGACGAGGTAGTTGCGCAATGCAGCCGGCCCGTCGAGCAGGCGCGCGGCGACGCCAGTGACGACCTTGTTCTTGAGATTGACGACACCGAGCTTACGCACGCGGTCGGAGTAGCTCGCGGGAAACGGATTGGTCGCGACCGCCAGCATGTCGGGGTGCGCGTAGACCCGCCCCATGCGCCGGAAACCGTCCATCAGCCGGTCGAGGTCGCGGCGATCGGAGAGGAGATTGAATTCGACCAGCGGCTCTTCGCGCCAACTGCGCGAGGTGAGCTTGACCTCGCCGCGCTCCGAGCAGGTTCGATTGACGAAGATGAGCATCGAGCCGATGCGCTGGCCGACCGCGTGCCAGGCGGATTTCGTGACGCAGCAGACGAACATATCGCCCTTGGAAATGCCGTCGAGGCCCGAGGAGTAACGCAGCCCCATGGTCATGTGGCGGCGCGTGAAGTCGTTCATGCGCGCGGACGGGCGCAGATAGGACGAAACGGCGATCGACGGGTGATCGGTCAGGCGCTGGCCGACGCCCGCGAGCCCCGCGCGAACGTCGATGCCGAGATCCCTCAGATGACCGACGGGACCGATACCGGCGCGGAGAAGATGGGCTGGCGAATGGATCGCACCGCAGCTCAAGATCACCTCATTGGCGCGGAATTCCTGGGGCCGACCCTGGACGTGGGCGCGCACGCCGACGCAGCGTGTGCCCTCGAACAGCAACTCGCTCACCTGCGTGCCGGTCGAGAGCGTGAGGTTTTTGCGCTGGCGCGTCGCGGGATCGAGATAGCCGATCGCAGCGGAGACGCGGCGCTCGTAGGCATTGGAGTGCGTGAGCGGGAAATAGCCGTCGCGAAACTCGCCGTTCTGATCGTCGATGTAGCCCCAGCCTTCGGCCTCGAACGCCTTGGCCGCCGCTTTCGACTGGCCGGTCCACTGATCGGGAAAAATACGGCGAACGGGGATGCGGCCTTCCTTGCCGTGGAACGCGCCATCGAAATCCATGTCGCGCTCGACCTTGCGGAAATAGGGGAGCACGTGGTCCCAGCCCCAGCCCTTGGCGCCGCGCGCTTCCCATTCGGCGTAGTCGGTCGGGGCGCCGCGATTGGCGAGCTGGCCGTTGATGGAAGAACCACCACCGAGCACGCGCGCCTGCTCGTATTTGCGGAACGGCGGCGGCGCCTCGCTCGGGTTGTTGTGCGAGACGACCTCGGTGCGGACCTTCAGATCGGTCCAATGGAAGCGCGGGTCGAAATAGGCGGTGCCCGAGTAGCTGTCGAGGATTTCGGGCGGCACCGCGCCATGCGGCGTGTCCTGTCCGGCTTCGAGCAGCAGCACTTGATTGGCACTTTTCGCCGACAGCCGGTTCGCCAGCACCGAGCCCGCCGAGCCGCCGCCGACGATGATGTAGTCGTAGACCATGGGAGTTTCCGCCATTCGAGTGCACGAGGCTTTGATGACGCCTCTTGCATCTCGAATAGCAGTTTGCCGTCACGCGCACAAAGGGGCGCGGAACGTCGTCGTCAGCGACGACGCTGTGGCGCCGGCTGTGCTTGCGGCGGCTCGGACTGCGGTGGCGGCGCGGCCGCACTCGGATCCGCCTCGCTGGTCCAGTTCACGACCTGCACGCGACGGTTCAGGCGCGAGCCCGGGTGCTGCGGGACTTTCAACCGCGTCGGGCCAAAACCACGTGCGAGCAGACGATCCTCGGCGATCCCGAAATTCTTGATCAGGAAGTCGCGCACGGCCTGGGCCCGGCGCTCCGAGAGCGCGAGATTGTAGTCCGGAGCGCCAGTTCGCATCGGTATGGCCGGCGATCAGGAACACCTGGCTGCCGAGGCGCTCATCGGCAAGGGCGCGGCCGAGGATGGCGAGGGTCGCGAAGGCGCGGTTCGTGAGCTGCGCCGACTCGATAAAGAACAGCACTTCGACATCGATGTTCGGCAGCACGTCCATGCGCTCGACCTGTGCTTCGGACAGCGGCAGCTGACCCGGCAGACCCGGTGCCGCAGCCGTCGGAGCCCCGACGACGGGCTGGTTCGCGGCGCGGCGCGGCGGTGGACGCCGCTGGCCCGGGCCGGACGGCGGAGACGGCTCGCCGGTGGCTGGCGCTGGTGCGGCGACGCTATCCGGCAGCGGCGCCTGGAGGGGTGCGCCAGCGCCAGGAGTTGAACCCGGACCCGCCGTCGGCGCGGCAGCGGTTGGCGTCGGTGTTACGGTGGCGTCGGGAGCTGAAGCCGTCGGCGGCGCGCCAGGGCGCGGGACGCGGCGTGGCTGTGCCTGTTGGGTTGGCGGTAGCGCCGACGGTGGTGGCGCGGCGACCGGCTGCGTCGCGGGCGCGGTGGGCCGCGCAATACCCGGGGCCGTTGCGGGTCCAGCGGCCGGTTGCGGCGCGCCCGGAACCGGCGCCGAGCCGACGCCGACGGAAACGCCGCCGGAGGGCGCGGCCTGCGGGACAGCGGGTGGCATATCGGGTGTGCGAGCGGTCGCGGACGGTGGTGCCGGCGGTTCCCCCCGCGGCGGCGTCGCAACGCGCGATGGTGGCGCGGCGCCGGGCGTTGCCGGGGCCGCTGGCGATGTCGGTGCCGGGCCAACGGTCGTCGGCGAGGGAGTAGCCGGCGCCGGTGCGCCGGCATCGGCCGGTCCCTGGAGGCGCTTGATCAGATCCTCGACCATCTGCCCTTCGTTGGTCGAACGGGCGCGACCCAGCAGATCGCGCGAACTGCCTTGGGGGGCGGCCTGGGGTGGCGCCTGGCCGGACGACGACGATTGCGCGAGCGCCCCGCCCGCGACCCCTGCCATGGCGGCGGCCAGAAGTGCTGGGGCCACGAGTGCAGGAAGTGCACGCCCGAATGTCAGATGGATCTTCATGGGAACCCTCACCTTCATCCACGTCCGGCACCGCGCCGACAATAGCCTGTCCATGCCAACGCAAAAAGCCATGCCCGCAAAAATGATTGCCGTGCCTGGATTGGCGACAGTTGTGCTGGCGGATATGGTGTCGCCCGCAACCGGTGAAAAGACCCGTTCAGTTTATTGTCATGGTTTTCGGCGACCGGCTTCCCGCACCCTCAGGACACGCTCATGCTGAAGATCTACGGACGCGCCAACTCGATCAACGTCCGCAAGGTGCTGTGGCTGTGCGAGGAGATCGGGCTCCCGTTCGAGCAGGAGGACTGGGGCCGCGGCTATCAGCCAACGAGCGCCGCCGAGTTCCAGCGCCTGAGCCATTTCGGCCTCGTCCCGGTGATCGACGACGACGGTTTCGTGCTGAGGGAAAGCAACGCGATCGTCCGCTATCTGGCTGCCAAGTATGGCCCACCTAACGGCCACGGCGGTCTCTATCCCGACGACCTGCAGGCACGCGCGACGATCGACGCATGGATGGATTGGGCGGCAACCGACGTCTTCAGCGGCCTGCGGCCGGTGTTTCTCGGGTTGCATGTCAAGACGCCCGAGTTCGTCGGCCGTACCGACATCATCGACTGGGCACTCGACGCCTGGACCCGGCAGATGCGCAACCTCGATGCCGACTTCGCGGCAACTGGCGCACCCTATGTCACGGGCGATCGCTTCACGATTGCCGACGTCCCGATCGGCCTCGTCGTCAACCGGTGGTTCGGCCTCGCCATCGAAAGGCCGGAGCTGCCGGCGGTGGCGCGCTACTATGAGCGGCTCAGCGAACGGCCGGGGTACCGGCTCTACGGTCGCAACGGGACGCCGTAGCCGCTCTCAGTGCCGCGACAGCCACTCACGGGCGCGGCGCTGCGCCTGGCCGATCTGGTCGCGCGACATCTCGCTGGCGAGTTCGCTGCGGTAGCGCTTGGCGTCGCCATTGCCGCGCAGTGCTGCGAGGTTGAACCACTTGTGGGCCTCGACGAGATCGACCTCGCCATCGCGCCCGCTGCAGTAGGCGAGTCCGAGTTCGAACAGCGCGTCGGCGGCGCCACCCTGGGCGGCGATATCGGGCAACTCTTGAAACGACACATCAAATCTGGCCATGACGAACGCAACTCCTATTCCGTCACTGATCGCGAATGCTGCCACGCGACACCATGGGCGGGCATAAACGCACCATGTCCGGGGTTCGGTGAGAAAGACGTAAATTCGAGATAGTTTCGATTGAACTGTTCCTTCCGCCCATCGTTAGCGCATCCTCAAGGACCGGCTGGCGGCGGTACATTCCGGCCCAATCCGGCACATCGGTTGGGGAAATGGCAGCAGCGCCGTTGTTGGCGGCTTAACTACGATCGAAAGTTCTCTGAAAAACCTCGAAGAAACCGCTTGGCCGACAGGCTCGGCGCGGGCGCCGCCGCCGACCGACTGCCGGTGCTCCGGCACACCGCGTCAGGTCGCGCCCTTGAGGCCGGCCGCGGAGCCATGTATTGCTCGCGCCGGTGCTTGACGTTCGGGTGTGCCGGCGCGCCGGCGTAATGGAATGCGGGGATGCGGGGATGGTGAAGCGCGAGGAAGGGCAGCTGGTCGCGGTCGTCGGCGGCTCCGGCTTCGTCGGGCGGCACACGGTGCGGGCGCTCGCCCAGCGCGGCTTCCGGGTGCGCGCGGTGGTGCGCCGGCCCGATCTCGCCGGCCACCTCCAGCCGATGGGCAGCGTCGGCCAGATCCACGCCGTGCAGGGCAATGTGCGCTATCCCGAACTCGATCGCCCGGGCCCTTGAAGGCGCCGACGTCGTCGTCAACCTGGTCGGCATCCTCGCTAAATCCGGCGCGCAGACCTTCGACGCCATCCATACCGCTGGCGCCCGCACGGTTGCGCAGGCGGCGCGGGCTGCCGATGCCCGGCGCCTCGTGCACGTCTCCGCGCTCGGCTGCAGCCCGACCTCGGCCGGCCAGTACGGGCGGACCAAGGCTGCCGGCGAGGCCGCCGTCATCGAAGCCATCCCCGAGGCCGTGATCCTGCGGCCCTCGCTGATCTTCGGGCCCGAGGATAGCCTCTTCAATCGTTTCGCGGCGATGGCGCGGATGTCGCCGGTGCTGCCGCTGATCGGTGGCGGGCGCACCCGCTTCCAGCCGATCTATGTCGGCGACGTCGCGACCGCCATCGCCACTGCCTGCGAGGGCCGCGCCACCCCCGGCACGGTCTATGAACTCGGCGGCCCCGAGGTCCTGTCGTTCCGCGCCCTTCTCGACCGCGTCCAGCAGCACGCCGGCCGCAACCGCCGCTATCTGCCGCTGCCGTTCTGGCTGGCAAAGTTCGCCGCCGCCCTCACCGCGCCGCTGCCGAATGCGCTCCGCCCCCTCACCGTCGACCAGGTGCGGATGCTGCAATCGGACAACGTCGTCAGCGCCGCAGCAGCCGAGCAGGGCCGTTCGATCCAGGGCCTCGGCATTGCCGGTCCCCGTGCCATCGACACGATCGTGCCGGGCTACCTCGAGTCCTACCGCGTCAAAGGCCAATACTCGCACTATCGGGGATAAAGCCGCCTGAAACGCTACAACCGACGCCGACGGCTTGTCGCTGAACGCGCCTCCGGCTAAAGCAGCGGACTTGAAATTCACCTCGACTCGAGGCTGGGCAGGGAGTGAATTCAAGTCCAAAGCTGCTTTAGAACGCTATGACACTAAAGCGTCTTTGGACCTTAAATACGACTCTGAGATCGACTAGGCGTGGGTCGCATTTAAGGTCCGACGCTTTAGATGTGACGCCGAGAAATCAAAGGGCGGACAAAGCTCCCATGGCCATCCGACTGCTCGTCTTCATCGACTACCTCGTCTATCTCTACATGATCGTGATCTTCGCCAGCGTCGTGCTGAGCTGGCTCATGGCCTTCAACGTCGTCAACGCCTACAACCCCTTCGTGCGCTCGCTGTGGGGGGCGCTCAATGCCGTCACCGAGCCGCTGCTGCGGCCGATCCGGCGGATGCTGCCCGATCTCGGCGGCATTGATCTGTCACCGCTCATTCTGCTGCTCGGCTGCTACTTCGTGCGCTCCGTCGTCATTCCCAGCATTGCCGACGTCGTGAGATGACGTCCGCCAACGCCCAACCGTGGTCCGTTCAGGCGGATGGCGTGACGGTACGGGTGCGGGTGACGCCGAAGTCGTCGCGCGACGAAGTCGAGGGGATCGCGACGACCGCGCTAGGTACGGCGCTGAAAATCCGCGTCCGCGCGGTGCCCGACAAGGGAGCGGCCAACACGGCCGTGACCGCGACGCTGGCTGACTGGCTCGGGGTTCCAAAGAGCACCGTCACCCTGGTGTCGGGCGCGACGGCGCGGATCAAGAGCCTCGCGATCGCGGGCGACGGCGAGGAGCTGCGTGCGCGGCTGCAGCGGCGTCTCGGGCAGTCTCTGGGCGAGGCCGCCTGAACGTCGCGAAATCGGAGCCGATGCGGGGGAATTCAATGAGCGGCGCCACGATCATCGACGGCAAGGCCATGGCCGCCCGGCTCTGCGCCGATGTCGGCACCGCCGTTGCCGGCCTCGTCCGCGATCATGGCCTGACGCCGGGCCTTGCGGTGGTTCTGGTCGGCGAAGATCCGGCGAGCGAAGTCTACGTGCGCAGCAAGGGGCGCCGGACGACCGCTGCGGGCATGGCATCGTTCGATGTCAAAGTTCCGGGGACGACGAACGAGGCCGACCTCCTCGATGTCGTGCGCGCCCTCAACGTCCGCGATGACGTCGACGGCATCCTCGTCCAGCTGCCGCTGCCGCCGCACATCGATGCCGGCCGCGTCATCGACGCCATCGACCCCGCCAAGGACGTCGACGGCTTCCATCCGATCAACGCCGGGCGGCTGGCGACCGGCCAAACGGCACTCGTCCCCTGCACGCCGCTCGGCTGCGTCATGCTGGCGAAATCCGTGCACGCCGATCTGGCGGGCATGGAGGCGGTGGTTATCGGCCGCTCCAATATCGTCGGCAAGCCGGTGGCGCAGTTGCTGCTCGCCGAGAACTGCACGGTGACGATCGCGCATTCGCGCAGCCGCGACCTCGCCGGCATCGCGCGCCGCGCCGATCTGCTGATCGTCGCGGTTGGCCGGCCGGAGGTCGTGCGCGGCCACTGGATCAAGCCCGGCGCCACGGTGATCGACGTCGGCATCAACCGCGTGCCGGCCGAGGGCGGCCGCCACCGGCTCGTCGGCGACGTGCACTTCGACGAGGCGCGCCGGGTCGCCGGTGCGATCACGCCGGTGCCGGGCGGCGTCGGGCCGATGACCATCGCCTGCCTGCTGCGCAACACCGTCGCGGCCGCCGCCGCCCGCCGCGGCATCGCGCTGAAGCTGTAGCCGCTCTATGCTGCGTGCGGCGACCCATCGATCGCCGTTCCCGAGGAGCCCATGGTCATGGCCGAACCTGACGGCCATCCCAATCCGTCGATCATTTCCCACGTCTCGATCGGCACCAACGATGTCGAGCGGGCGCTCCGCTTCTACGATGCGGTGATCGCTGCGATCGGCGGGCGGCGCGTCATGGAGCACCCGGGCGCCGTCGCCTATGGGCGCGCCTATCCCGAATTCTGGGTCCAGGCGCCAATCGACTGCGCACCTGCAAGCGTCGGGAACGGCTCGCACTTCGGGTTCGTCGCCACCTCCAAGGCCGAAGTCGACGCCTTCCACGCAGCTGGGATCGCGGCCGGCGCGATCGACGACGGCAAGCCGGGCCCACGCACGGACTATGGCGCGCCCTACTACGGCTGTTTCCTGCGCGATCCCGACGGAAACAAGATCGAGGCGGCGTTCTGGGACGTCGAATTGGCGCGCGAGCTCGGGATGGCGTAGAACGGGGCGCAGGCGTGTCGCCACAGATGAATCCGTCCCGCGTGGTTTTGGCCCGCGTGGAATTGGATTGCGTCCCCAAGTTGTCGCAATCGAATGGGAAACTGCCGCGAATTGACAGCAATGGCTTTCAGCGCCGACCTGACTGTGGCGGTCGGCTTCGGCGCGTGGGCGGGGTTGAGAACATGACGAAGTGGATTGTCGCATTCCTGTGGGCGGCCTTTTCGATTGCGGGTGCCGGCAGTGCCAGCGCTCAGGATCATTGGGCGCGCATCAACAGCGCCGTCGCAGCCGCTGGCGCGCACCAGGTGATCGTCGATACGTCCGCCTGGTCCCAAGGCTGCAAGGGCATCCGCATTGCAGTCACCGATGGGACGATCGCGATCGAGCAGATCTCGATCGTCTATGTGGCCGGCCGCGTCCATAGCGAAACCCTGTCGCCACCGCTTCGGCTCGCGCCGGGTGCGCAAAGCCGGGTCTTCGCGCCGACCAGCGACTTCTCGCCCCATCCGCATCGTCACGATCCGCTTTTCGCGCGTGGACAAATCGGCGCGCGCCGCCACCATCGAGGTCTGGGGGCTTCAGCCCGGACCCGCTGCCGGTGAGCGCACGGTGCAACAACGGCAGTTCAAGTTGGAGCAGCCGAAGTCGTCGCAGGGCCCGGCCGAGCAGCCGACGCAGCCGCGCACCACCGAGCGATCCGAGCGATCCGAGCGCCGGCCGGCCGCGCGGCTCGAGGCGCCCCAGCCTCTGCCACCCCCATCAACGAGCCCCGCGCAACCACCGCCGCCGACCGTGGGCGCGCCACCCAGATCCGTCGACGCGTCGCGTGAAGCCGAACGTTCCGTCGAACCGCGATCGCGCACGCGGGGCCTGACGTCGCCCCCCCCGACCGATGAGCGAACTGCCACGTCGCGGGCGCCGGAGCCCGCGGGTGGCGGCGCCACCCAGCAATCCAACAAGCCCTACACCGAGATCGATATCTTCTTTGGCACCGATCGCAAGCGGGAAGCGGACCGCTCGAAGTTCGGCCGCGCCGTCGCCGCGTTCGGGACCGCAAAATCCAACCAGCTCGTGCTCGGCAAGGCGGTCGTCACCGTCCCCAAGGAAGGCCGCGAAAAGGGCTCTATCCCGCGCCCGGAATGGGACATCGTCATCGCGCGGTTCTCGTTCCGGGAGGAGAACCCCGAGCGCGATTTCACATTGCTCGGCGTCGATGTCCTCTCGCGCGAAGCGTTTATCCAGCAGGCGCGCGACAAGGTGCGCAAATCGACGCGGTTCAAGGACCAGGCCTTCATCTTCGTCCACGGCTACTTCGTCACCTTCGACGACGCGCTGTTCCGCGCCGCGCAGATCACCTACGATCTCGACTTCGACGGCGTCCCGTTCGTCTATAGCTGGCCGTCGGTCGCGGGCCTGACCGGCTACGTCCTCGACCGTGGCCGCGCGCGGGATGCCCGCGATCACCTGCGCAATTTCGTCGACGCCGTCGCCAAGGATAGCGGTGCCAAGGAAGTCCACCTCATCGCGCACAGCATGGGGGCCGACCCGCTGCTCGAAGTGCTGCGCGACATCTCGCGCAGCGAGCCGCAGATCGCGCGCAGCGGCAGGCCCCGCTTCGGCGAGATCATTCTGGCCGCCCCCGACGTCACGCGCGAGAGCTTCGAACTCATCGCGTCGCAGATCACCGGCCTCCGGCGCGGCATGACGCTCTACGCCTCATCGAACGACCGGGCGCTCGCGGCGTCCCGCTTCACGCGGCTCGGCGAGTCGCCTGCGGGATACGTGCCTGTCGGCGGCCCCGTCGTTGTGCCAGGTGCTGCCGATACCATCGACATTTCCAGCCTCGACACGAGCTTCTTCGCCGTCAATCATTCGACGTTCGCCGACCGCGAGGCGCTGCTTGGCGACATCCGCCGCCTGATCAGCAGCGGTATCCGGCCGCCGAGCACGCGCGGGTCCGAGTTCCGCCTCATTCAAGGCGACAGCGGCGCCTACTGGCGCTACACGAAGTAGCGGAGACGGCGGCGCGTCACGCGATGGTGTGATTTACCCCAGCGCCTCGGCGACGGCGCGGCGGGCGAGTACGGCTGACGAGGTGCGCGCGGTAGGCGGCGGTCGCGTGCATGTCGACGATCATGTCGTCGGTCGGAACGGTGAGGCCGTCGAGCGCCGCGGCCGTAAAACTCCTGGCGAGTGCCGCTTCCATCTCCGTCACGCGGAAGACGCCGCTCGCGCCGGCCCCGGTCACCGCGACGCGCACGCCGGCCGGGCCCTGGCTCACCATCACGCCGACGAGTGCGAAGCGCGACGCGGGATGCGCGGAATTTGACGTAGCCGGCGCGTTCGGGCACCGGAAACTCGACGCGGCGTGATGATCTCGCCGTCGGCGAGCGATGTCGTGAACAGCCCGTCAAAGAAATCATCGGCCGAAATCGTTCGGCGGTCGGTGTGGACGGTTGCGCCGAGTCCAAGGACGGCGGCCGGGTAGTCGGCCGAGGGGTCGTTGTTGGCGAGCGAGCCGCCGAGCGTCCCGCGGTTGCGCACATGCGGATCGCCGATGCTGCCGGCGAGATTCGGCGAGCGCTGGAATGCGCCTGCGCAGCGCGGAGCCGGCGACCTCGGCGTGACGCGTCATGGCGCCGATCGTGACCGCGCCGCGCCGCAACGCCGATGCCCTGAGGTCCGGAACCCCGCCGAGATCGATGATCGCCGCAGGCTGCGCGAGCCGCTGCTTCATCACCGGAATGAGCGTCTGGCCGCCGGCGAGATAGCGCGCGTCGCTCGCCTCGGCGTAGGCGTCGCGGGCGCGTCGGCGAGGATCGGGCGCGGCGAATGTAGTCGAATGTCGCAAGCGCCATGTCGCCTAGCTCCCCGCCTTCGCGTCGGCACCTGCGCCTGGCGCGCCATCGAGCACCGCGTCGACGATGTTCTGGTAGCCCGTGCAGCGGCACAGGTTGCCCTCGAGGCCGTGGCGGACGGCGGCCTCGTCGGCTGCGGCGAAGCCTCGGCGAAGCGCCACCGCCGCCATGATCATGCCCGGCGTGCAGAAGCCGCACTGCAGGCCGTGGTGGCTGGCGGAACGCCGCCTGCATCGGATGCAGCGTGTCGCCGCTCGGCGAGCCCTTCGATGGTCGTGATCGCCGCGCCGTCGGCCTGGACCGCCAGCATCGTGCAGCTTTTCACCGACCGGCCGTCGACATGGACCGTACAGGCGCCGCACTGGCTGGTGTCGCAGCCGATGTGCGTGCCGGTCAGCGCCAGCGTCTCGCGGAGCACGTCGACGAGCAGCGCGTGGGGCGGAACGTCGAGGGCGTGCGCTGTCCCATTCACGGTCAGGGCAATGTGCGGCATCGGACGGTCGGTCTCCTCGCGGGCCCGTCCCGGAGGGCGCGCGGGCGCGGACCGGTCCATGGCACGTCACATATGAGCGGGAATGCCCAGGCGCCGGGTAGAGACAGGCGCGAGCCGTGGCGGCGGCCCTGCTCGTCCGGACAGGCGCAAGATTAACGCGCGCCCCGCGCCGTGCCAATGCCGTTTTGTCGCCGCCCGCCCAGCGCGGGAATTGCGGCCTGCGAAGCGTTCCGTGGCCTCGCGCCGTAGTGGCCAAGTTGCAGCCGCTCCCCTCGCGTCATTCCGGGGCAACGGTGCTCACGCGTTTGTGAACAACGTTTTTCGGTCAGGCTATTGAACGACGTTTTGGTATCATTAAATATCGTTCAACAATTCTCGCCCACGCCGACCACAGGAGAGTGCCATGAAGTTCCACTACCGGATGTTTTCACGCAGAGTGATCCTTGGCACCGCCGTGGTGCTGGCCGTGACCGGCGCGACCGGCGCCGCCGCCGTCCTCGCCCCCTCCGACCTCGGCCTCAGCCGTTTCGTCCCGAACGTGACAGCCCAGCTCATTGCGCCCGACACCAACAACGACGTCTTCGCGCAGCTTCCTTTCGACCAGATCGCCCAGGCGCCGATCACGACGCCCTCGACGACGCTGACAGACGCCCCGACGCCTGCACCGATCGCCTCCGCACCCGCCGCCCCGGCGCCGGTTGCTCAAGCTCCCGCGGCCCGGACCACCAGCGCTCCAGGGCGTGTGGCCCAGTCGCCCGCCCTCCGCGGTCCCGCGGTTCGCGACCCCGCCGCTCAGGGGCCGGTGGCGCAGGCTCCTGTAGGACAGGCGCCGGTAGCCCAGGCTCCGATCACACAGGCTCCGATCACACAGACCCCGATCGCCGTGCCCCAGGGCCGTCAGATCATGACCTCGGGCCCCGGCGTGGTCGTGCGCCAGCAGCACGCGCAGATCCGCCCCGTCTATCGTCCCCGCGTCGTCTATCGCTCCGACGACTACTGCGCGGACTGAGACGCACGCAGATACCCGACGACCACAACGGCGGGACACACAGTGTCCCGCCGTTGTGCATTGCGCGACCTCACCGCCGTGGGCAGCCCATGGCGTCGGCGACGCCATTGAAACTGTCGGTCGAGATGTCCCAGGTGTGGTTGGTGGCGACATCGGCGGCCCGGCGCGAGCCGTATTCGTCGGGGCGGACGACGAACGCGGTGCGGAATCCCGTCTTGGCCGCGGCAGCGAGATCGCTGTTGTGGGCCGCGACCAGCATCATCTCGTGGGGCTGCAGATTGAGCGCGGTGGCCCCGCGCGTGTAGGTCTCGGGCGTCGGCTTGAACGAGCGCGCGACCTCGGCGCCGAGGATCACATCCCACGGCAGACCCGCCCGCTTGGCCATCCGCACGGCGAGACCGATGTTGGCGTTCGACATCGTGCCGATGATGTAGCGGCGTTTCAGGCGCGTCAGTCCTTCGATGACATCGGGCCACGGGTCGAGGCGATGCCAGATCGTGTTGAGATGCTCGATCTCGTGCTCTGCCAGGCCCTTGACGTCGTACTTGTCGAGGAGCTTGAGCAGGCTCTCGCGGTGCAGCGTGTCGAGGATCGTGAATTCGCGCCGGCCGGTGCGCACTTCGTTCATCGCTGGCTGGTAGAGCCCGCGCCAGTCGTCGGCGAACTGCGCCCAGTCGTGGCTGAGCCCGCGCGCTTGCCCGAATGCGGTCAACTCGCGGATCGTACTGCCGCGCCAGTCGACCACCGTGCCGAATACGTCGAACACGAGGGCCTTAACCTGATCCTTCGCCGCCATGCGGTTCTCCTTGTGATAGCTGAAGTGTTCTGCCGCCCTTTTTCCGCCGCTACGCGGCCGGCCGCTCCCGTGCAGCGGCAGCTTTCCAATCCTCCGCGATCATCGCGGCGGCCTTCTCGGCGATCATCAGCGTCGGCGAGTTGGTGTTCCCCGACGTGATCGTCGGCATCACCGAGGCGTCGGCGATGCGCAGACCCTCGATACCGTGAACGCTGAGCCGCGGCGAAACGACGGCCAGTTCGTCGGTCCCCATGCGGCACGTCGAGACGGGATGGAAGATCGTCGTCGAGATCTCGCCCGCCGCCTTGGCCAGCGCTTCGTCGCTGGAGATATCGGGTCCCGGGCGGAATTCCTCGGGGCGATACTTGGCCAGCGCCGGCATCGAGACGATGCGCCGGGTCACGCGCACGCTGTCGGCGGCGACGCGGCGATCGTCCTCGGTGGCGAGGTAGTTCGGCCGGATCTCGGGATGCGCGGTCGGGTCCGGCGACGTGATGCGGACATGCCCGCGGCTGGTCGGGCGCACGTTGCACACGCTCGCGGTGAAGGCCGGGAACGGGTCGAGCGGCTCGCCGAACTTCGGCAGCGTCAGCGGCTGCACGTGATACTGGATGTTCGGCGTCTCGCGCGAGGGGTCGGAGCGCGTGAAGGCGCCGAGCTGCGACGGCGCCATCGTCATCGGGCCGCGCCGGAACAGCGCATACTCGAGCGCGAAGCTCGCCCGCTGCAGGAGGCTCTGGTAGCGCTCGTTCATGGTCTTGACGCCCTGCACCTTGTAGGCGCAGCGGATCTGGAGATGGTCCTGCAGGTTCCCGCCAACGCCCTTGAGCTCGTGACGCGTGGCGATCCCGTGCCGCTGCAGAAGATCGCCCGGCCCGATGCCTGAGAGCTGGAGAATCTGCGGCGTGCCGATCGATCCCGCCGCCATGATGACCTCGCGGCGCGCCGTCGCCTGCCGCATGGCACCGTACTGGTCGAAGGCAACGCCGGTCACGCGGCGGCCGGCAAGTTCGAGGCGGTGCACCGTCGCGTGCGTCGCGATCGTCAGGTTGGCGCGGCCCTTCGCCGGGCGCAGGAAACCCTTCGCGGTGTTCCAGCGGACGCCCGAGCGCTGGTTGACGTGGAAGTAGCCGCAGCCCTCGTTGTCGCCGCGATTGAAGTCGTCGGTCTTGGGGATGCCGGCCTCGGCGGCGGCTTCGCGAAACGCGTCGAGGATCTCCCAGGAAATACGCGGGTTCTCGATCCGCCATTCGCCGCCGCGCTCGTGCAGGGCGTCGAACGCATCGGGCTCGAGCGCCCACTGGTCCTCATGGCGGCGGAAGTAGGGGAGCACGTCATCCCACGCCCAGCCGGGATTGCCCATCTGCCGCCAGCCGTCGTAGTCGCGCGCCTGGCCGCGCATGTAGATCATGCCGTTGATCGACGAGCAGCCGCCGAGCACTTTGCCGCGCGGATAATTCAGCGCGCGACCGTTGAGACCGGGTTCGGCAGCCGTCGTGTAGCCCCAGTCGGCGCGCGGATTGCCCATCAGGTAGAGGTAGCCGACGGGGATGTGGATCCAGTGGTAGTTGTCGCTGCCACCGGCTTCGAGCAGAAGCACGCGCTGGGTCGGATCGGCGGACAGCCGATTGGCGAGCAGGCAGCCGGCGGTACCCGCGCCGACGATGATGTAGTCATAGGTGCCCTCAGCGCCCATGCGTCGCCTCCCCGAAACGTCTTTTGATGTCGATGAGTGTTTTTTGCGTCGGCCCACGTTAGCGCGCAGGGCCGTGCAGGCAATCGCGAAATTCGCTAGGTTGGCACGACGGATCGGCCGGGCCCGTGGCGTTGAGCCGACAATCCTCGGCGCGCGGAGGAGGAACGATGGCGCCACCGCCGGGTTACTAAGCATCACGGTACGATGCATGAGAAACAGGCGGGCAAACCGCGCGGGGTCGCGTTAAGTTGTCTAAATGCGTGAATGCAACTTTTAATTGATAAATTCGCTGCCTCAGAATTCATTTTTTGTAAACAATTTTTCGCGTTGGCCCTTGCGATTTTCGTTGAGATGAGTACATAGTGCAACACTGAAATCGTGGCGCCGTCCCACCTATCCCCCCCATAGTGGCGTCACGTGATAGCCCGCGGTCTCCCCCCGACCGCGGGCTTTTTTCTTGCCCGATGTTCTCGTTTCGATCGTACTTCGCGCTTGAAATTGCGCTCTGCGCCCCAAATTCTCCACTGGTGATTGTGGAGGTCATGACCATGAACGCACTCAGGTTTACCATCGCGGCCGTAGCGCTCACCGCGCTGATGGTTCCCGTGCAGACCAGCGCGCAGCCCTTCGATGGGTACCGGCGTTTCGACCCGGAAGGCGCCGATCGGCCGCCGGGGCCGGTTCCCAACGCCCGCAAGGGCAAGCGCCGTGTCTATGAGCCCATCGTCGGCAACTATCCGGTCTGCACCGGCCTGATGTGGGCCGGCACGCGCTGCCGTCTGTCGACCGGCCAAGTGTGTACGGTCTACGCGCACGGGCTCGACAACTGCATCTGACGATCGCAGCGCAGGGCATGAAAATGACGCCCTGCCCCACCTGCTCGCCTAGCTGTTCGCCGCCGTCTTCATGACGAAGGGGTTGCCGCCGCCGCCGACGGCGTTGTTGATCCACACGCTCTTCGTCTGCAGGTAGCCCTCGATGGCATCGGCGCCGTTCTCGCGGCCGAGACCTGATGCCTTGTAGCCCCCGAACGGCATCGTGAACGACACCGCGCGGTAGGTGTTCACCCACACCGTCCCGGCCTTGATCTTCTGCGCCATCATGGTCGCGCGGCGGATCGACTGGGTCCACACGCCGGATCCCAGGCCATACGCGATGTCGTTGGCAATGGCGATCGCTTCCGCCTCGTCCTTGAATTTGATGACCGAGAGGACGGGGCCGAACACCTCTTCCTGCGCGATCCGCATCTGGTTGTGGACGCCCGTAAAAATCGTCGGCTTGACGAAATACTTGCCGCCGCCTTCGGCCGCAGTCGCCGGCCCGCCCCCAAGCACGCATTTGGCCCCCTCACCCTTGGCGATGTCGATGTAGCCGAGGATTTTGGCGTACTGCGGCGGCGTCGTCACCGGACCGACCTGGGTCTCGAATTGCTGGGGGTCGCCGAGCTTCGCCGTCTTTGCGACCGCGATCAGCTTCTCGACGAAGGCATCGTGGATGCTCTCCTGCACCAGCAGGCGCGACCCGGCGATGCACGTCTGGCCGGTCGCGGCAAAAATCCCCGAAATGGCGCCGTTCACCGCATCATCGAGAATGCAGTCGTCGAACATGATGTTGGGCGACTTGCCGCCAAGCTCCAGCGACACTTTTTTGAAACTGCGCGCGGCCAGTTCGTTGACCCGTGCCCCCGTCGCGGTGCCGCCGGTGAAGGCGACCTTTGCGATCTTGGGATGCGTGACCAGCGGCTCGCCGACCACGGCGCCATAGCCCGTCACGACATTGATCACGCCCGGCGGCACGCCGGCTTCCTCGACCACCAGCTTGATGAATTCGAGCAGCGAGGCGGAGGTAAACTCGCTCGGCTTGATGACGACGGTGCAGCCCGCGGCCAGCGCCGGCGCCAGCTTCCAGCCGACCAGCATCAGCGGCGAATTCCACGGCGTGATGAACACGCAGGGGCCGACCGGCTCCTTGAGCGTGTAGCAGAAGTGGTCGGGCTTATCGACGGGAATGGTCTGGCCGGTGATCTTGTCGGCGAGACCGCCGTAATAATAGAACCACTCCGGCAGATACTGCGTCTGCGCGTACATTTCCGAGATCAACTTGCCGTTGTCGCGCACCTCGATCTCGGCGAGATGCTTGGCGTGCTTGGCGATCAGCTCGCCCATCTTGCGCAGCAGGCGGCCGCGCGCCGTCGCCGTCATCGCCGGCCAGGGACCGCTCTCGAAGGCCCGCGCTGCGGCGTTGCAGGCAAGTTCGGCGTCGCGCGCGTCGCACTCGGGGATCAGCGCCCAGGGCTCGCCGGTGTAGGGATCGCTGGTCTCGAACGCTTTTCCCGATGCCGCATCGGTCCACTTGCCGTCGATGTAGGTCTGGTAACGCTTCAGTGTCGTCGGGCGGTCCTGCATGCTTCTCTCCCGGAGGTCGCGCGCGGCCGTCTAAGGTGCCCGCGCATCACGAATTCGGGCTCAAGCTAGACCCCGATGGCGGCGCCATCAAGTGCGGCGCGCAGCTTTGAATCGCTCTACGGCGCCTCGGCCAGCAGCGCGTCCAGATCCAGCCGGTCCCGCGTCATGGAGAGCGTGCCGTCCGCCGTCCGCGGCCATTGCTCCTGCGGGCTTGTCACGATAGAGTTCGACGCCGTTGCCATCGGGATCGCGAAGGTAGATGCGCCTCGCTGACGCCATGGTCGCTGGCGCCATCGATCTTGATGCCGGCCTTGACCACGCGGCGCAGCGCATCGGCGAGTTGGGTGCGATCGGGATAGACGATCGCGACGTGGTAGAGCCCGGTCGTCCCCTGGGCGGGCGGCGACCCGCCCTTGCTCTCCCAGGTGTTGAGCGCGATGTGGTGGTGATAGCCGCCCGCCGACAGGAACACCGCCGCCTCGCGCCGCTGCATGACCTCGAAGCCGAGGACGTCGCGCCAGAAGCCGAGCGCGCGCTCGATGTCGGCGACTTTCAGGTGCACGTGCCCGATGCGCGTGCCGGCATGGATGGGTTTTGCGGTGTCGTTCATGGGTGATCCTCGGGTGATCCTCGCTTGTACGGCGACGGCCGGCTTTTCGCGCCTACATCAGCACGATCGCCCCTTCCCTCACAACGGACCTCGCGGGAAAGTGACACGCTGCCTTCGGGATGCACCAAGGGACGAACAGTGTTACAATGTATCCTATCTGATCGACCAATGACGAGACCCCCATGCGACGCCCCAAGACCGCCCCCCTGTTTCCGGCTCCTGGCCACGACCATGGGCCCTGCGCGTCCGATACGCTCCGCCGCGCCGCCGAAGCTTTCGACGCGCGCGGGCTCAAGCTGACGCCGCTGCGCCGCCGGGTGCTGGAGGAGGTCGCGGCTTCGCACCACGCGATCGGTGCTTACGAAATTCTCGAGCGGCTGGCGCGCAAGGAAACGACGCGGCTGGCGCCGATCTCGGTCTATCGGGCGCTGGAGGCGCTGCTCGACATGGGCGTCGTCCACCGCCTCGAAAGCCGCAACGCCTACTTCGCCTGCCACACCAGCCACGACCGCAACGGCGCCCGCCGGATCGTGCTCGCCTGCGAGCGCTGCGCCACCGTCGCCGAGGTCGCGGCCCCCGTCGCCTTCGACGCCATCGATGGCGCCGCGAGCGACGCCGGCTTCCGCTCGACGCGGGCGCTGGTCGAAGTCGCGGGCCTGTGCACCGCCTGCGCGTCGGCGGCGTGAGCGCCACATGAGCGACACCCACGCCGGCCACGCGCACCACGGCCACGATCACGGGCACGGCATCATCACGGGCATGGGCATGATCACGCCCACCATCACCATTCACACGCCGGCACGCTCCCGGGCCGCACCGACATACTCCTCGCGGCGCGTGGCCTCCGCTTCGCGCGCGCCGGCCGCGTTATCCTCGAAGACATCGACCTCGACCTCGCGCCGCGCGAGATCGTCACGCTGATCGGCCCCAACGGCGCCGGCAAGACAACGCTCGTGCGCGTCCTTCTCGGCCTCGAACGCCCGGACGGCGGCGCCATCACGCGCCGGTCGGGTCTCCGAAGTCGGCTATGCGCCCCAGCGCTTCGACCGCGATCCCGTCATACCCATGACGGTTGCGCGCTTCCTCGCCATCGGCAGCAAGCACACGCCCGCCGAAGCAACGGAAGCGCTCACCGAGGTGGGAGCCGCCCGCGTCATCGGCCAGCAACTTTCACAGCTCTCCGGCGGCGAACTCCAGCGCGTCGTCCTCGCCCGCGCGCTGCTGAGGAAACCCGATCTCCTCGTGCTCGACGAACCCGTGCGCGGCGTCGACTACGCCGGCGAAGCGGAGTTGTACGATCTCATCGGGCGCATCCGTGACGTCCGCGGCGTCGGCATCCTGCTCGTCAGCCACGACCTCCACGTCGTCATGGCGCAGAGTGATCGCGTCATCTGCATCAACCGCCATATCTGCTGCTCGGGTGTGCCCGACGCCGTCGCCCAACACCCCGAGTACACCCGCCTGTTTGGCGCCGAAGCCGCGCGCTCCTTCGCCCTCTACCACCACCAGCACGACCACAGCCACGACCTCTCGGGCAAGGCGCGGCCCGCGGGAGATGGTTCGGAGAAACGCGAGACGTAGAGGCTGTTGATCTTTTTTTGCCGCGGTCGGCAACGGCCCGCGCCAGAGGCCGCCTTGCCGCGACGGCTACTGCCGCCGCGGGTCGTATCCCTCCCGGTCGCATTCTCACCTCGCGATCTTCGATCGCTACAGCAGAGCCGGAATCCAAATTTCAAAAAAGAGGGGGTCCGGGGTCTCCCCGGTTGGGGTGTGGAGCGAAAGCCCCGCTCGCGCGCCGCAGGCGCGACAGGACATCACTCCGCAAACTTTGCTGATTTCTCGCGTATCAGTTTTCGACACAGCCATGCGGCGGCCAGCGCAAAAATGCTGGCGCCGGCGAGATTGGCGCCGATGACGCCGGCGGGGCCGTACATCATGCTGCCGAGGGTAACGAACGGCACCGTGCCGAGGGTGGCGCGGCCCCAGTTGAAGACGGTCGGCCAGTGCGGATGGCCGAGCGCGTTGAGGGCGGCGTTGGCAACAAAGAGTATGCCGAGGAAGGCAAACATCGGCGAGAGATACACGCAGTAGACGCGGAGCAGATCGGCGGTCTCGCCGGTCGCGTGGAACAGGCGGATCAGCGGCTCGATCGCGAGCGTGAGCGCAAACCATGCGACGGCGGTGAAGCCGAGTGCGGCGAGGATCGAGACGTCGAAGCCGTGACGGACGCGGTCCCACTGCCGCGCGCCGAGGTTCTGGCCGAGCACCGGCGCGACCGCGCCCGAGAGCGCAAAGATCGAACCGAAGGCGACCGGCGAGATGCGCCCGATCAGTGCCCAGGCGGCGACGGCGCCGTTGCCGTGGGTGGCGATCGAATAGGTGACGTAGGCGTTGGCGACGGGCGTCGCGAGGTTGGTAATCGTCGCGGGGAGCGCAAAGCGCAGGATCGTGCGCGAGTCCGCGATCACGTCCGCCATGCGCGGCCAGGTGATCAGGTCGTGCACGCGGATCAGCCAGTAGAGGCCGGAACCGGCGACCGCGATGCGCGAGATGTTGGTCGCCCATGCAGCGCCGTTGATGCCAAGGTTGAAGACGAAGATGAACAGCGGATCGAGCGCGACGTTGACGAATGCGCCCGTTAGCGTGACGTTCATCGAGCGCCGCGCGTCGCCCTGGGAGCGCAGCACGGCGGAAGCGCACATGCCGAGCGACATCAGCGTCATGAACGGAATAAGGATGCGCAGGTAGCCGGTCGCGAGCGCGTGCGTACGCCCCGTCGCCCCGAGCAGCGCGATCATCTGGGGGACGAGGATCCACACGATGGCGCCGGCGACGGCGGCAAAGACCACCGCGAATACGTGCGTGCTGGCGCTCAAGCGCTTCGCGTAGGCGAGATCGCCGGCGCCGATGGCGGGTGCGATCAGCGCGCTCGCCGCGATGGCCGTGCCGATACCGACCGACAGCAGCAGGAACAGCACCGTCGAGGCGTAGCCGACCGCGGCAACGATATCGACATCGCCGAGCATGCTGAGGAACAGGATGTTGGCGAGTTCGCCGACAAAAATTGCCATCAGCCCGACGGCCGCGGTGCCGGTCATGCGCAGGACGTGAGCGGGTATGGAGCCGGTCACGAACCGGGCCGCGCGATCGTTCGACATGGGAACCGCGACCTCTACAATGTGCGCCGCGCGCGGATGGCGGCGGAGAGCGTGCCCTCGTCGAGGTAGTCGAGTTCACCGCCGACCGGCACGCCATGCTGGAGGCCCGAGACCTTGACGTTGGCGGCGTTCAATTGCTCGCGCACGTAATGCGCCGTCGACTGGCCTTCAACGGTGGCGTTGAGCGCAAGGAGCACTTCGCCGGTCTCCGGCGCGTGCGCGCGTTCGACGAGGCGGGTGATGTTGAGCTGATCGGGGCCGACGCCGTCGAGCGGCGAGAGGTGCCCGCCGAGCACATGATAGACGCCGTTGACGACGCCCGCCCGCTCGAGCGCCCACAGGTCGCCGATCTCCTCGACCACGACGATCAGCGAGCGGTCGCGCCTGATATCGGCGCAGATCGTGCACGGCGTCACGGTGTCGAGATTGGCGCACACCTCGCACGCGACGAGATTGCGCGCCGCCTCCTGCATCGCCGCGGCGAGCGGCTCGAGCAGCTCATGGCGCCGCTTCAGCAGCGCCAGCGCCGCCTTGCGGGCCGAGCGCGAGCCGAGCCCCGGCAGACGCGCCAGGAGCTGGATCAGGCGCTCGATCTCCGGCCCTGCGATCCTGCCCTTCATGCTCGAACCTTCCTGGAGCGCTTGTCGGTCAGCTTTAGGGTCTGATTCACGATCTCGATGCGCGCGCCAGCGCCCGCATCTCAGACGATCAGGCTCTAGCGCCGGCCGCGACTGCGCGGTGCCGGTGCACCCTCGCGAGCCGGCGCGGCGCCGCGCACGGCCTCGGCGATATCGGCGGCAAACCGGTCGACCGTATCGGGGGATGTATCCCACGCGCACATGAACCGGCAACCGCCGGCGCCGATGAATGTGTAAAACCGCCAGCCCTTTTCGCGCAGCTTGAGCTGTGCCGCTGGCGCGATCTCGGCGAACACCGCGTTGGCCTCGACCGGAAACATCAGCCGGACGCCGTCGAGCCCGCCGATCTGCTCCCCAAGCCGCTTCGCCATCGCATTGGCATGCCGCGCGTTGCGCAACCAGACGTCGCCCTCGAGCAGACCGAGCCACGGCGCCGAGACGTAGCGCATCTTCGAGGCGAGCTGTCCCGCCTGCTTGGCGCGCCAGGCGAAGTCCTCGGCAAGCTCGCGCTTGAAGAAGATCACCGCTTCGCCGACCGGCAGGCCATTTTTTGTGCCGCCGAAACACAAAACATCAATGCCCGCCCGCCACGTGATCTCTGACGGATGGCAGCCGAGCGTCGCCACCGCATTGGCGAAGCGCGCGCCGTCCATGTGCACCTTGAGCCCATGCCGCTTGGCGATCGCGGCAATCGCGCGCAGTTCCTCCACCGTATAGACCGTGCCGACCTCGGTCGACTGCGTCAGCGAAACCGCCTTCGACTTCGGGAAGTGGAGATCGGTGCGCTTGGTCGCCGTCAGCTCGATGATGTCGGGCGTCAGCTTGCCGAGCGGCCCCTCGACGGCGAGCAGCTTGGAGCCCGCTGAGAAAAATTCCGGCGCGCCGCACTCGTCTGTCTCGATGTGGCTCTGCTCATGGCAGATCACGGCGTGGTAGGGCTGGCACATCGCCGACAGCGCCACCGAATTCGCCGCTGTGCCGTTGAAGACGAAGAAAACGTCGCAATCCGTCTGGAACAGCGCCCGGAGCCCGTCGCAGGCCGCCGCCGTCCAGCGGTCCTCACCGTAGGACAGCTCGTGGCCGGTGGCGTTGGCCCTCTTCAACGCCGCCATCGCCTCGGGGCAGATCCCGGCATTGTTGTCGGAAGCAAAATGCTGCGTCATGACATCGTTCCATCGCCGGTGCGGGTCCGCAAACGCCCGCCGCTTCGCTTCGGCCGCCGACCATAGAGCTTGATCGTGCAAGATGCGAGCGCTTGAGCACGCATCGAGAAGCCGCTACGCGGGTGGGGCTTTCGCCCCACGCCCCAATCGGGGAGACCCCGAACCCCCTCCTTTTTTATACCTCGGTCGCCGACGGCTTCGCCTACCGGCGCCGCGGATCGTACCCTTCCCGGTCGCATTCTCACCTGGCGGCCTTCGGCCGCTACGGAAGCTCCGAACCCATTTTTGTTTTTGAGTATTAGGTGGCGATCGAAGAGCGCGAGGCAAGAACGCGACTGGCGAGGCAGCCCCGCGGCGCGTGTAGGCGGAGCCGTACGCGTCCGCGGCAAAAAATCAACTCCCTCAGTCCTTCATGAGCTTGCGGATGACGGGCGTGTAACGGTCGCCGTCGCCTGATGCGATCGCCTCGTCGAACAGTGTCGCGACGAGATCGGCGCCGCGCGCCTTGATGCCGGCGGCCTTGGCGAGATCGCGGGCGTAGGAGAGATCCTTCTGGGCGTAGCGCACCGAGAACGCGCCCTCGGGATAGTCCTGCGGCAGCAGATGCTTCATGCCGTGGTTGCGGAGGACGAAGCTGTCGGCGGATCCTTTGGACATGGTCTCGAGTAGCAGCTTACCGTCGACGCCCGAGGCTTCGGCGATCGAGATGGCTTCGGCGACCGCCATCGTCGTCTCGAACACCACCATGTTGTTCATGATCTTGACGACCTGACCGGCGCCGACCTCGCCGCAGTGGGTGATTTCGTTGCCCATGGTTTCGAGGATCGGCTTGATCCGCGCAAAAATATCGGGCGGGCCGCCGACCATGATCGAGAGCGTCCCGTCGACCGCGGCGCGGCGCGTGCGCGCGATCGGCGCGTCGGCGAAGTCGGCGCCTTTGGCCGCGACTTCAGCGGCGATCTTGCGCATCAGCGCCGGCGGCGCCGTGGACATGTCGATGAGCGTCTGGCCGGGCCGCATCATCGAGACGAGGCCGCTCGCGCCGAGCGTCACGATCTCGACCTCGCGTCCGCCCGGCAGGCACAGGATGATCACGTCGGCGGCCTGCGCGAGGCTGCGCAATGACGTCGCGACGCCGACGCCGTCCGCGCGCAGCCGCTCGAGCGGTTCCATTTTCTGGTCGAAGGCCACGACCTTCCAGGCGCCTTTGCCGGCGAGATTCCGGCACATCGCTTCGCCCATGACGCCAAGGCCGATAAATCCGATCGTTGAAATCGTCATGGGGTGACCTCTCCTGTCATGCTCGAATTCGCGGCGCGATCAGTCGTGATCGACCGCACCCTCTGATTTCTTGTAGGGACCATAGTCGGCGAGCGCGACGCGCTGCCGGTCCATGAATTGGCGCTCCTCCACCAGATAGCGCGCGACAGCCTTGCGAAAGCCGGCGTCCGCGATCCAGTGCACCGAGTAGGTCGGCGTCGGCATGTAGCCGCGTGCGAGCTTGTGCTCGCCCTGGGCGCCGGCCTCGACACGCGCGAGCTTGCGCGCGATCGCGATCTCGATCGCCTGATAGTAGCAGATCTCGAAATGCAGGAACGGGTGATGCTCGGTGCATCCCCAGTAGCGGCCATAGAGGCAATCGCCGCCGATCAGGTTGAGCGCGCCGGCGACGTAGGTGCCATCGCGCCGCGCCATCACCAGCAGGCAGCGGTCGGCCATCGCCTCGCCGAGCATCGAGAAGAATTTGCGGTTGAGGTAGGGCCGGCCCCATTTGCGGCTGCCGGTCTCCATGTAGAATGTGAAAAACGCGTCCCAGTGCGCCTCGGTGATGTCGCTCCCCGTGATGTGCTCGATCACCAAGCCGGCGCTCATCGCCTCGGCGCGTTCGCGGCGCACCACCTTGCGTTTGCGCGACGCGAGGGTGGCGAGGAAATCGTCGAAGGTCGCGTAGCCGGCGTTCTGCCAGTGGAACTGCTGGTCGGTGCGCTGGAGCCAGCCGCGGCCGGCGCCGGCGCGCGACCATTCCCCGTCCGTGACGAACGTCGCGTGCACCGATGACGCGTCGAGTTCGCCGGCAAGTGCGATCGCGCCGGCCAGCAGCATCTGCTCGCGTGCCTCCGCGCCGTCGCCCGATCCGACCAGCAGCCGGGGCCCAGGCACGGGCGTGAACGGCACGGCGATCTGCAGCTTGGGATAATACTGGCCGCCGGCCCGCTCGTAGGCTTCGGCCCAGCCGTAGTCGAAGATATACTCGCCCTTGCTGTGGGTCTTGAGGTAGCAGGGCGCGGCGCCGGTGATCGCGCCGTCCTGTTCGAGCGCCAGGTGACACGGCCGCCAGCCGGTGCGGCCGCCGACGCTGCCAGATCGCTCCAGCGCGGCAAGGAAGGCGTGCGTCACAAATGGATTGAGCGGGGTGTCGTCCGGGGCCGCAAGGCGATCCCAGGTCGCGGCATCGATGCCACTGATCGCCGGATGCACTCGAACATTCGGCTCGCCGCTCACCGGCATCCCTCGGCTCCCTGCTCCGATCCGACACATCATCGGCCTGGCCTTCGGCCGGACCATCAGACAGCACGACGCCGCGAACGTGGCACGTCCGCGGCGCCGCCTTCAGCAGGATATTATTACTTCTCGACTTCTTCGCCACCCTCACGACGCTTCAAGGCTGCCTTGAAGATATCGCCGAGCGAGGCGCCCGAGTCGGTCGAACCGTACTGGGCGACCGCCTGCTTCTCCTCGGCGATCTCCAGCGCCTTGATCGACACCGAAATGCGACGCGTGGTCTTGTCGACGCTGATGACGGCGCCGTCGACCTTGTCGCCGACGTTGAACCGCTCAGGCCGCTGCTCGGAACGGTCGCGCGACAGATCCGAGCGCTTGATGTAGCTCGTGATCTCGGTATCCGCGATCTTGACCTGGATGCCGTTCGCCTCGACGACGATGACTTCGCACGTCACGGGGTCGCCCTTCTTGAACTTGGCGAGCGTGTCGAGCGGGTCGCCGGCGACCTGCTTGATGCCGAGCGAGATGCGCTCCTTGGCGCTGTCGACATCGAGCACCACGGCCTTGACCGTGTCGCCCTTCTTGTAATCCTTGATCGCCTCGTCGCCCGACTTGTTCCAGTCGAGGTCGGAGAGATGGACCATGCCGTCGACACCGCCGTCGAGCCCGATGAACAGGCCGAACTCGGTGATGTTGCGGATCGGCCCTTCGACGATCGTGCCCTTCGGGTGCGTCGTCAGGAAGCCGTCCCACGGATTGTCCTGGGTCTGCTTGAGACCGAGGCTGATGCGGCGCTTGTTGGGGTCGACTTCGAGCACCTGCACGTCGACCTGCTGGCTGGTCGAGACGATCTTGCCAGGGTGCGTGTTCTTCTTGGTCCAGCTCATCTCGGAGACGTGGATCAGGCCCTCGACGCCGGGCTCCAGCTCAACGAAGGCGCCGTAGTCGGCGATGTTGGTGATGGTGCCGGAGAAGCGCGTGCCGACCGGATACTTGGCCTCGATGCCCTGCCACGGATCGGACTGGAGCTGCTTCATGCCGAGGCTGATGCGCTGCGTGTCCGGATTGATGCGGATGATCTGCACCTTCACCGTGTCGCCGACGTTGACGACGTCGCTCGGGTGGTTGACGCGGCGCCACGCCATGTCGGTGACATGGAGCAGGCCGTCGATGCCGCCGAGGTCGATGAACGCGCCGTAGTCGGTGATGTTCTTGACCACGCCATCGATGACCTGGCCTTCGCCGAGACGGGCGACGATCTCGGTGCGCTGCTCGGCCCGCGTCTCTTCGAGCACCGAACGGCGGGAGACGACGATGTTGCCGCGCCGGCGGTCCATCTTGAGGATCTGGAACTGCTGGGGAATGTTCATCAGCGGTCCGATGTCGCGGACCGGACGGATGTCGACCTGCGAACCCGGCAGGAACGCCACCGCGCCGTCGAGATCGACCGTGAAGCCGCCCTTGACCTTGTTGAAGATGACGCCTTCGACCTTTTCGTTGGCTTCGAACTTCTTCTCGAGCCGGGTCCAGCTTTCTTCGCGGCGAGCCTTGTCGCGCGATAGCACCGCTTCACCGAGCGCATTCTCGACGCGCTCCAGGTAAACCTCGACCTCGTCGCCGACCTTGAGCTCGCTTTTGCTACCGTTGAGGCCGAATTCCTTGAGCGCCACGCGCCCTTCCATCTTGAGGCCGACGTCGATGACGGCGAGATCCTTCTCGATCGCCGTGATCTTGCCCTTGACGACCTGGCCCTCGAAGGCGCCGTTCCCTGAGAGGCTTTCGTTCAGCAGGGCTTCGAAGTCGGCCCGCGAGGGGTTCATTTCGCCGGATTGCGGTGCGGTTGTCGTGCTCATCAATGCTCCATCGGTTCATCTAAGGGGATAGGACGCAGCCGGCCTGATGCCGGGCGCCTGATGTCGGAAGCGGAACGCCGCTGACGGAATGCCCCGTGCCGGCCCATCGGCCCGCACGCCACACCCCCGAAGCTAGCGCCGGTTGTTCTGGCTATTCGTTCTGGCACCGTCGCCGGAGGGCATGGCCCGCAGGGTGGGATTTGGCCCGCTGTTTCAGCAGGCCCCCTGGCTGATCTTCCTCTTGATCAGTCCGAGGCGGCTTCGAACAGCGCTGAGATAGACCTTCGGCCGCGCGAGCGCAAGGGGGCCCTTCGCGATCGCGAACAAGGGGGCCCCCGTTGCGCTCGCGAACAAAGGGGCCAGAGCGCCGGGCCGGATGGGTGGTGCTGACGCCTACTTGGCACCCGCTTTGGCGACGATGGCCAGCGCCGCCTCGAAGGCCGCAATGACCGTTATTCCCGTCGTATCGAGGACGACGGCGTCAGGCGCCGGGCGCAGGGGGGCGGCCGTGCGCGCCTGATCCCGCCCGTCGCGCCGCCTGATCACGTCGAGCACGCCCTCGAAGGTGACCGCCTCGCCGCGGTGCACCAGTTCATCGAAGCGCCGCCGCGCCCGGACCTCGAGGTCGGCCGTCACGAAGATTTTCACGTCGGCATCGGGGCACACGACGGTGCCGATGTCGCGCCCGTCGATGACGACGCCGGGCGGCCGGCGCGCAAACTCCCGCTGCAGCTCGAGGAGGGCTGCCCGCACCGCCGGATGCCCCGCGACCATGGACGCCGCTTCGCCCATCGCCGCCGTCCGGAGGTTTGCGTCATCGAGCGTCGTCGTGTCGAGCGCCGTCGCGGCGCGGGCCGCCGCGGCCTCATCGGTAAGTTCGCCGCCCCGTGCCCGCACGTCGCGCGCCACTGCGCGGTAGAGGAGACCGGTGTCCAGGCAGTCATAGCCCAGATGCTCGGCGATCAGGGCGGCGATCGTCCCCTTGCCCGACGCCGCGGGACCGTCGATGGCTATGATCATGCGTGCAACCTCATCAATTCAGTCCCTCAAGAATTTTCGTAGCGCGCGCCGAGGCGCTCCATCAGGCCCCGGAATTCGGGAAAACTCGTCGCGATCACGCTGCTGTCGTCGACCGTCACCGGCCGATCGCTGATCAGCCCCAGCGTCAGGAACGCCATCGCGATGCGGTGGTCGAGGTGGGTTGCAACGGTGCCGCCGCCCTTCACGCGTGCTGGCGCCCTTGACGATCAGCGTGTCGCCCTCGACGCGCGCGTCGACGCCGTTGGCGACGAGGCCGGCCGCGGTCGCAGCGAGCCGGTCGCTCTCCTTGACCTTCAGTTCGGCCAGAGCCCTCCATGCGCGTCACGCCGTCGGCGAGTCGCCGCCATCGCGGCCAGCACCGGATACTCGTCGATCATCGACGGCGCGCGCTCGGGCGGCACCGTCACGCCCTTCAGCTTGGAGCCGCGGGCGCGAATGTCCGCAATCGGCTCGCCGCCCTCCTCGCGCGGGTTGAGGAAGGCGATGTCGGCGCCCATCTCCTGCAAGGTTGTATAGAAGCCGGTGCGGGTCGGGTTGACCAGGATGCCCTCGACGGTCACGTCGGAGCCCGGCACGAGCACCGCCGCCGCGATCAGGAACGCCGCCGACGACGGATCGCCCGGCACGGTGACGTCGCGGCCTTCGAGCTCGGCGTCGCCCTTGACGGTGATGCGCGTGACGCCCGCGCCGGCTTCGGTGCGGACCTCGGCTCCGAAATAGCGCAGCATCCGCTCGGTGTGATCGCGGGTCGCCTCTTTCTCGATGACGGTCGTCTCGCCCATCGCGTGAAGCCCCGCCAGCAGGATCGCGCTCTTGACCTGCGCGCTCGGGACGGGGAGCGTGTAGTCCATCGGCATGAGCTGATCGGTGCCGCGCACCGTCAGCGGCAGCGTCTCTTGATTGTCGACGACCTCGAGGCCCATCTGGCGCAGCGGCTCGCAGCACGCGTCCCATCGGCCGGCGCGACAGCGAGGCGTCGCCGATCATGCGGACCTCGATCGGGTGGCCGGCGATCAGCCCGATCATCAGCCGCGTGCCGGTGCCCGAGTTGCCGAAATCGAGCGGACCCGCCGGCTGCGACAGCCCGCCGGCGCCGCGCCCGACAATCTCCCAGACGTCGCCGTTCTTGGTGGCTGGCGCGCCGAGCGCCGTGACCGCATGCGCCGTATTGATCACGTCCTCGGCTTCGAGCAGGCCGCGCACCCGCGTCCGCCCGGTCGCCAGCGCACCGAACATCAGCGCCCGGTGCGAGATCGACTTGTCGCCCGGCACGCGCACGCGGCCGGTGAGCGGGCCCGCGCGCAGCGTCGCCAGTGGGGTCGGTTGCCTTGCGTCACTCATGGTCGTTGCCTGCACAGAAATATCGACGTGATCCGCTGCCGGACCATCGGCTGCTTATAGCGTGGCCGCCGTAACTGGCGCGCGAATGTTTTCGGCCCGCCGCCGGAAAAATGTGCGGCGTATGTGGCCTCGCGCGCTCCCGGTCTCGCGGCTACCCGATTCCAGCCTAACTCTGGCTTTCCTTGCGCCGCGACATGAACGCCAGACGCTCGAACAGGTGCACGTCCTGCTCGTTCTTGAGGAGCGCGCCATGGAGCGGCGGAATGAGCTTCCTCGGATCGGTCTCGCGCAGCGTCTCGGGGCCGATGTCCTCGTTGAGCAGCAGCTTGAGCCAGTCGAGCAGCTCCGACGTCGACGGCTTCTTCTTGAGGCCCGGCACCTCGCGCATGTCGTAGAAGATCTTCGAGCGCCTCCGCGACCAGGCGGCCCTTGAGGTCGGGGAAATGCACCTCGACGATCTGCCCGCATCGTCTCGGCGATCGGGGAACTTGATGTAGTGGAAGAAGCAGCGGCGCAGGAACGCGTCCGGCAGCTCCTTCTCGTTGTTCGACGTGATCATGACGATCGGCCGCTGGCTCGCCTTGATCGTCTCGCCGGTCTCGTAGACGAAGAACTCCATCCGATCGAGTTCCTGCAGGAGGTCGTTCGGGAACTCGATGTCGGCCTTGTCGATCTCGTCGATCAGCAGCACCGGGCGCACGGGGCTGCGTGAACGCCTCCCACAGCTTGCCGCGCTTGATGTAGTTGGCGATGTCCTTGACGCGCTCGTCGCCGAGCTGGCTGTCGCGCAGGCGCGAGACGGCGTCATACTCGTAGAGGCCCTGCTGGGCCTTGGTCGTCGACTTGATGTGCCACTCGATCAGCGGCGCGCCCGAGCGCCTTGGCCACTTCCATGCGCCAGCACGGTCTTGCCGGTGCCCGGCTCGCCCTTGATCAGCAGCGGCCGCTCGAGCGTGATCGCGGCGTTGACCGCAACCTTGAGGTCGTCGGTGGCGACGTAGGTCTTGGTGCCCGTGAACTTCATGGAGCCTCGCAGATGGGGGAGAAAAGCCGCGGCAGATTAGGGGCTCGCGGTCGCCCGGGCAACCGGAACCGGTGCATGGCAGCGGTTCGGTTTGAAATTGGTCCGAGAAGGTGGTGTGGTGACGGTTTAGATCAAAAATAGAGAGAGATTTCCAAAGATGCTTCGTGTCGAGACAAGCTTTCAAGACACACCTGACCGGGTCCATTTCTTTGTACTGCAATACAATGGCCGTCCCCTCGAGGAGCAGCTTACGGCCCTTGGCCTCCGCAATGGCGACAAGGTCATACTCTGGGAGGAGGATTGCGGCGACTACGAAGTCGAAGCGACATTGCTGTTCGATTTTGTACACCCCATGGGCATGTCGTACCCTGCGCTCTGGGCAAAAGCGATCGCAGCCTGACCGCCAGTCGCCCGCGTCGATCCGGCCACGGGATGGTCGACCCCGAACCATTGGCGCCACCGGGAAACGCTGCTAAGAGGGCCGCAACAGCACATAGCGACCCTCCAACGCTCCGGGATCCGCCCATGCCGACCGCCGCCGCGCGCGCACGCGAAGCGCAAAACCCCTTCTTCGCCCAGTCCCTCGCCGAGGCCGACCCCGAGCTTTTCGGCACCATCGAGCGCGAACTCGGCCGCCAGCAGACACGAGATCGAGCTGATCGCGTCGGAGAACATCGTCTCGCGCGCCGTGCTCGAGGCGGCCGGCTCGGTGCTGACCAACAAGTACGCCGAGGGCTATCCGGGCAAGCGCTACTACGGCGGCTGCCAGTTCGTCGACGAGGCCGAGACGCTGGCCATCGAGCGGGCCAAGAAGCTGTTCGGCTGCCAAGTTCGCCAACGTGCAGCCGAACTCCGGCAGCCAGATGAACCAGGCCGTGTTCCTGGCGCTGCTGAAGCCCGGCGACACCTTCATGGGCCTCGATCTCAACGCCGGCGGCCATCTGACGCACGGCTCGCCCGTCAACATGAGCGGCAAGTGGTTCAAGGTCGTGCCCTACGGCGTGCGCCGCGACGACCAGCGCATCGACATGGACGAGGTCGCGCGCATCGCGCGCGCGAGCCAAGCCGAAGCTGATCATCGCCGGCGGCACCGCCTATTCGCGCGTTCTGGGACTGGGCGCGCTTCCGCGCGCATCGCCGACGAGGTCGGCGCCTATCTGATGGTCGACATGGCGCACATCGCCGGCCTCGTCGCCGGCGGCGCGCATCCCTCGCCGATCCCGCACGCCCATGTCGTCACCTCGACCACGCACAAGTCGCTGCGCGGGCCCGCGCGGCGGCCTGATCCTGACCAACGACGAGGACATCGCCAAGAAGATCAACTCGGCGGTGTTCCCGGGCCTGCAGGGCGGCCCGCTGATGCACATCATCGCCGCCAAGGCGGTGGCCTTCGGGGAGGCGCTGCAGCCCGAGTTCAAGACCTACGCCACAGGCCGTCGTCGACAACGCCAAGGTGCTGGCCGAGACGATCAAGGCCGGCGGCTACGACATCGTCACCGGCGGCACCGACAACCACCTGATGCTGGTCGACCTGCGCCCGAAGAAGCTGACCGGCAAGGCCGCCGAGATCGGCGCTCGGCCGCGCCCACATCACCTGCAACAAGAACGGCGTCCCGTTCGATCCGGAAAAGCCGTTCGTCACCTCGGGCGTCCGCCTCGGCACGCCGGCCGGCACCACGCGCGGCTTCGGCGCGGCCGAGTTCCGCGAGGTCGGCCGCATGATCGTCGAGGTGCTCGACGGCCTCGCCACGCAACGGCGACGCCGGCGACGCCCAGGTCGAGCACCGCGTCAAGGAGCAGGCGATCGCGCTGTGCGAGCGCTTCCCGATCTACGCCTGAGGGCGAGCCGGCGGCCTGACAGTAGCGTCGGCACCGATTGACCAGCGGCCGCATCGATACCGCCACATGGAGGCCCTCGATGCGCTGCCCCTACTGCGCGAGCGAGAACACCCAGGTCAAGGACAGCCGGCCGACCGAGGAGAGCGCCGCCATCCGCCGGCGGCGCGTCTGCCCGGACTGCGGCGGCCGCTTCACCACCTTCGAGCGCGTGCAGCTGCGCGAGCTGATCGTCGTCAAGCGCTCCGGCCGGCGGGTGCCGTTCGACCGCGACAAGCTCGCCCGCTCGGTCGAGATCGCGCTGCGCAAGCGGCCGGTCGAGCCCGAGCGGGTCGAGCGCATGGTCTCCGGCATCGTCCGCCAGCTCGAGAGCATGGGCGAGAGCGAGATCGCCTCCTCGGCGATCGGCGAGCTGGTGATGGAGGGCGTTGCGATGGCCTCGATCCGGTGGCCTATGTGCGCTTCGCCTCGGTCTACCGCGACTTCCGCGAGGCGGCCGATTTCCACGAGGTGCTCGGCGAGATCGCCGGGCCACCGGCTCGCTCGGCTGAGCGACGACGACGACCAGAACGAAGGCCCGGCCGCGAAAACGGCGGTGGACTACAAGCAGTGCATGAGATGACGGCACGGCGCTCGAATCTCGACCGACGCATGATGGACATGGCGCTGCGCATGGCGCGCCGCGGCCTCGGCATCACCGCGCCCAATCCATCCGTGGGCGCCGTCATCGTCGACGAGACGACCGGCGAGATCATCGCGCGCGGCTGGACGCAGCCCGGCGGGCGGCCGCACGCCGAGAAGGAGGCGCTGCGCCGCGCCGGCGCCGCGCGCGCGCGGCCGCACCATGTACCTGACGCTCGAACCGTGCGCGCATCACCGGCCGCACGCCGACCTGCGCCGACGCCATGCACGCGGCCGGCGTCACGCGCGTGGTGTGCGCCATCGCCGACCCCAACCCGGTCGATCTCCGGGCGCGGCTTCGAGCAGTTGCGCGCCGCCGGGATCGAGGTCGAGGTCGGCGTCGGCGCCGAGGAGGCCCGCTGGGTGACCGCCGGCCACATCCTGCGCCAGACCGAGCGCCGGCCGTTCGTGCAGATCAAGATGGCGCTCGATGCCGGGCAGCCGGGTCGCACTCGGCGACGGCGCGCCGGTGTGGGTGACGAGCCCCGAGGCGCGCGCCTACGCGCACCTTCTGCGCGCGCGAGGCCGACGCGATCCTGGTCGGCGCCGGCACGGTCCTCGCCGACGACCCCGAACTGACCTGCCGCCTGCCGGGTCTCACCGACCGCTCGCCACGCCGCGTCATCCTGGATTCCTCGCTGCGCACGTCAGCGACCAACAAGGTCTACTCCGCCCACGACACGCGGCCCGGCGCCCGCTACCCGCAAATCTGGCTCGCGACCGCCGTCGACGAAGCCCGCGTGATGGCGTCCCCGCACGCAGCCAACCGGGCGCGCATGACGCTCGACGTGCACGCGAGTGCCGACGGCCGGGTTGCCCTACGCCCGCTGCTGTCGCGTCTCGCGGCGAACGGGGTCACCCGTCTCCTCGTCGAGGGCGGGCCGACGATGTGGGCGGCGTTCCTCGCTGCCGGCCTCGTCGATGAACTCATCGTCGCCGTCAGCCCGCTAGCCAGCACCGGCAGCACGCGGGCCGTTGCCGGCGGGGATCTCGAGGCGCATTTCGCGGCCTATGGCCTGGTCCCGATCGGGCGCCGCGCGGTCGGCCCCGACACCCTCCACACCTTCCGCCGGGGCAACGCATGACAGCGCCGTTCCGCTACTACACCCGCGTTCGCTACCAGGACTGCGACGCCCAGAACGTCGTCTTCAACGCCCGCTATGGCGACTATGTCGATCTCGCCGTCACCGAGTTCCTGCGCGCCTCCTTCCCTGGCCGCGATCCCTTCGACGGTTCACTCGAGGTCCAGGTCGTCCGCCAGCTCATCGAGTGGAAGGCGCCGGCGCGTTTCAACGAGGTGCTCGAGATCGCGGTGCGGGTCGCACGCTTGGGGACGACCTCGTTCACGGTCGCGTTCGACATGCGGGTTGCGGGCACGCCCGATGCCATCGTCACCGCGGAACTGGTCTATGTCGTCGTCGACGGCGAGACCTGGCAAAAGCGGGCCATGACGACCGACGAACGCGCCCGGCTCCAATCCGGAGGCGCCGGCCAGATCATCGACCACGGCGGCTACTACCCGATCCGGATCTGAGGCCGATTGGCGCCCAAACATCTTGCATGACGATCAATTGACAGGCCGATCCGCACTGATCTAAATGGGCGCCTGTTCGAACTCGGCGCCATAACCTGCGAGGATTTCGCGGGGTGGCACTGGGATCGTATCGAAATGAGCCGGATCCTATGGCACGCGCGGGAGACCCAGGGAGGTCCCGCGGCGTATCCGGAGAGAACCGCGACCGGGGGTTGAGTGACCGGCTGGGTTGCCGGCACCGCGTTTGGCCAATCAAATGGAATCGGGACGGGTCCGCGTACCGCTGGCCCTCAAAGGCGTTGTGTATGACCGGGTCGTGGACTAGCTCTGTGCCCGAAATGGGTATTTCGGGGGATCGCTGCATCGATGCCGAGTGATGGCGCGTTGAAGCAGCGGAATTGGTTAATCGGCCAATGACGCCATGATTTCGTACCGCGGACGTGACAAGGCCGGCAGTTGGCATCGGCCATGCATGACCACGGGGGGTGGTACGGACACTGCGATCGACCGGCGGCCTCGACGCGCCGACGGACTGAAAGATTTAACTGGACCCCGCACTGGACCTGCGCCCGACGGGCCGGTCCGAAAGCAACCTGAGGGGAACGAAAAGAAAAATGGACCTCGGTGACCTCATCAGGCCGGAAGGCGTCATCGCCTCCCTGAAGGCCAAAAGCAAAAAGCAGGTTCTTCACGACCTGTCGCAGAAGGCCGGCGAACTGACCGGGCTCGACGACCGCGTGATCTTCGAGACCCTGCTCCAGCGCGAGCGTCTCGGCTCGACCGGGCTCGGGCGCGGCATCGCGATCCCGCATGGCAAGCCCGCCGGCCTCGACCGGATCACCTGCCTGTTCGCGCGGCTCGAAACGCCGATCGACTTCGATGCCACCGACGGCGAACCCGTCGAACTGGTGTTCCTGCTGCTCGCGCCCGAGGACGCCGGCGCCGATCATCTGAAGGCACTTGCGCGCATCTCGCGCCTGCTGCGCGATCCGCTGGCGATCGAAAAGCTCAAGGGCTCTCGCGACCGCACGGCCCTCCACTCGGTGCTGACCGAACCGGCGGCCTCGCACGCGGCCTAACACCTGCGCGAGATTAACCCAGCACGAGCAGCGCGCCGAGACCGAGACCGCCGACAATGATCCGCCACCAGGCGAACAGCGCGAAGCCGTGCCGGCTGACGAAGTCGAGCAGGTAGCGGACGACGATCACACCCGCAACGAACGACACCGCGAAGCCCAGCGCGATCCCGCGCACGGTTGCAGCGTCGAGCAGCGCATACGTCTTGTAGAGGTCGTAGGCGAACGCGCCGGCCATGGTCGGCATGGCGAGAAAGAAGGAGAACTCGGCGGCCGCGCGCTTCGACGTGCCCATCAGCATCGCGCCGACGATGGTGGCGCCGGAGCGGGACACGCCCGGGACCATCGCAAGGCATTGGCAGAAACCGATCCGCAGCGCGAGCCAGGGCGTGATCTCCATGACGTCGTCGTAGCGGACATCGAGCCGCATCCGGTCGACCGCCAGCAGCACGATTCCACCGAGGATCAGCATCGAGCAGATCAGCAGCGGCGAGGCAAACAGCACCTGCTTGATGACCGAATGCAGCGCCACCCCGATCGACCGCTGCGGGCAGGAACGCCAGCAGGACGCCGACGACGAACCGGCGCGCGCGCGGCTCGCTCGGCAGGTCCAGCGCCAGCCGCCACAGCCGCGCCGCATAGACGGTCAGAATGGCCAGGATCGCGCCGAGCTGAATGAGAACTTCGAAGGTCTTCTCCGGCGAACTCGAAGCCGAGGAAATGGCCGGCGAGCAGGATGTGACCGGTCGACGAGACCGGAATGAATTCCGTCAGGCCCTCGATCAGGCCGAGCAGGATGACTTGCCACGTCGGCATCGTATGTGCGCCCCCCTTGCCCGGCGTCCATGTGTTCGGCGTCAGGCCCGGGCATCCGCCGCGCTCGAAGGCGCGCAGTGCCGTCACCGGTTCGCCGAATTATGACGAAATCCAATGCCGCCGCTTGAACGAAGCCTGCACGTCGACCGCCAAACGTCGTATACTCGCGGCGTCATTTGCCATGAGGCGGCTGCGATGCGCAATGATCGGCGCGCAACGGTCAGGCGCTCAAATCGCAATCCCGGCCGCGCTTCGGCGCACAAGGAGACGATAAGCCGATCATGAGGCGCGGTCTGATCATCCTCGGCGTCCTGGTCGTTGCGGCGCTCGCGACGATGTTCATCGCCCCGATCGTGATCGATTGGGACCGCTACCGGGGCGCGATCGAGGAGGAAGCCTCGCGGCTCGCGGGGCGCGAAGTGCGGATTGGCGGCAAGATCAACGTTCGCCTGCTGCCCGTGCCTTACATCCATATCGGCCGCCTGCGCGTTGCCGACACCACGGCGGCGATCGGCGAGCCGCTGTTCAAGGCCGAACTCGTTGACCGTGTGGCTCGCCCTGTCGCCGCTGATCGGCGGCACGATCGAAGCCCGCCGCGTCGAATTGACCGGCCCTGTCGTCAACCTCGTGGTCGACGACAGCGGCAGCGGCAACTGGGCAAGCCTCGCCCGCCTCGGCATTGGCGGCGGTGGCGCGGCGATCCCGGGCAGCATCGCCTTCGACGACGTCAACATCACCAGCGGCGCGCTCGTCGTGCGGGCGCCGGGCGGCGCCGTCAGGGCCCAATTCACGGAAATCGCCGGCTCCATTTCGGCAACCGCGCTCGAGGGCCCCTACCGCGTCAACCTCACCTACGCGCAGCCCGACCCCAAGCCACGCGCGCGCGACGCCAAGGCCCCCGACGCCAAGAGCGGCGATGGCGGCCGGCGCGAATTTCGCCTGTCGACGGCGCGCCAGGACGCCGACGGCGGGGTGCGCTTCAAAGGCACCGTCAAGGCCCTGACCGGCGGCGCGAGCTGGGCCGTCGACGGCACGGCGTACGACCTCCTCGGCCGCATCAGGGTCGACGGCGCCGTGACCGCGCGGATGCCGTTCGTCAAGAGCGAGCCTGCCCCGGCGCGCGGCTGGTCGACGCCGCCGCAGACGGTGGTCGAAGTGAAGTCGACGCTGCGGGCGACGACTGAAAGCATGGAGCTCCCCGATCTCACTCTGACGATCGACGCCGACAACAAACCGCAGCTCGCGACCGGGGCTGCAAAATTCTCCTGGCGCGGCCAGACCAGCGCCGAGATCCTCCTGAAAGCGCGCTGGATCGACGTCGACCGCATCATCGGCACCGAGGCGACCACGGCATCGACCGCGACGCTCGCCCGCATCATTGCCGGCCTCGGCGACGCGCTCCCCGATACCGAGCAGCTCCGCGCGCTCATGCTGCTCGATCAGGCGACGCTCAACGGCGACGTCATCAGCGGCCTCAAGGCGGACATCCAGAAGGGCGCCGGCGGCTACGAGGTTCGCGAGCTTTCCGGAAACCTGCCGGGAAGTGCGCGGCTGATCCTCAGCGGCAAACTCATTCCGGGCGGCGCCGATACACGGTTCGAGGGGCCGGTGACATTGCGCGGCGCCTCGTTCAACCGGTTCGTCGCCTGGGCCGGTCGCGGCCTGCAGCCGCCCGAGATTTCCCAGGACGGCCCCTTCGCGCTCGACACCCAGCTCGCGGTCGGGCCGACGCGCATCGGCGGCCAGGACATCCGTCTCGAATTGCCCGGCGGACGGCTCGGCGGCGACGCGAGCTGGACGTGGTCTGGAACGGGACCCGGCAGCGCCAGCACGCCCCAGGCCACGACGGCGCCGGCGGTGGTGCTCGCGCTCGACGGCCCGTCGCTCGATGTCGGCGCGCTGCTGCCGAGCGAACCCCGCCCCGGCGCGCTCGTACGCGACATGATCGCGCTCATCGCGCAACCGACCGCCGACCGACCGGCGAGTGGCGCCAAGCCGGCCGACGCCAAGATGCTGGCGCCATCACCGTGGCCGTCGGCGGACATAAAGCTACGCTTCGGGCGCCTCGCCACCCGATCGGCGGTCTATAACGATGTCGACGCCGAGCTGCGCTGGGACGGCAAGAGCTGGCACGTGCCACGGTTGCGCGCCGGCGGAGCCGCGGGATGGCGGATCGAACTCGAAGGTGACATCGCCGGCATCGACGGCGCCAACACCGCCGGCACCATTGCCGGCCTCATCGTCAGCCCCGACAGTGCGGCACTCGCCGACTTCCTCGCCTTGCTCGAGATCCCCGCAACCGGCGTCCTCGATCCGCAGCGTCTCGGACGCATCTCGCCGTTACGCCTCGCCGGCCGCCTGCAGTTGTCGCCGAAAGCCGGCACTCAACCCGGCGGCGCCCGACTGACCCTCGACGGCACGGTCGGCGAGAGCCGGGTCGCAGCCACGATCGCGACACCGCGGCGCGCCGGGGCCCTGCACGACCAGCCGCTCGAGATCGATCTCCGCGCCGATGTTCCCGCACTCACCACCCTGCTCGCCCAGATCGCGCCGGATGGCTGGACGGCGCCGCCCTCCGCCCGCATCGCGATGCCGGCACGACTGACCTTCACGGCTGTCGGGCAACTCGGCGACGGCTTCCAAACGCTCGCAGCCTTCGAGAGCGCCGGCCTGCGTGGCGAACTGCGCGGTCGCCTGCGCGCGCCCCAGGGCACCAATCCCGAGCTTGCGGGCACGCTCCTGCTCCGCGCCGATGATCTCGCGCACCTGCTCGCGGCAACGGCGCTCGGGCGCAGCGAACGGCTCGCGGGCCTGCCGGTTGCCGGCCGCGTCGCGCTCAATTTTTCAAACCAGCGCCTCAAACTCGAAACCGATGATCTGGCGCTCGCCGAGACGCGCGTGCGCGGCACGGTCGATCTCGACTTCTCCAAGGCAACGAGACGCATCGAGGCGCGGATCGGATCGAGCCGCGTCGATCTCAGCCGGGTCCTGGTGCCGATCCTCGACGAACGCCTCGGCTCGGCCGTCCAGGCGCCGACGCGGATCGAACCCGCCTCCTGGTGGCCGGAAGCGCCCTTCGATCTCGAACGCCTCGCCGGCATCGAAGGCACCATCGCGATCGATGCCGCGGAGTTCCTGATCGGGAACGGCGTCGCGTTGCGCAATGCGCGCCTCGAAACCACGATCCGGCAAGGCGCGCTCGACGTTCGCCTGGTCGAAGCCAATGCGAGCGGCGGCAAGGCCTCCGGCCGCTTCGCGCTCGCCAAGGCGCCGGCCGGCGTCACGCTCAAGGGCGCACTGCGCATCGATGGCGCGGAGATCGCGAGCACGGCGGCGGCGGGTGCGCGCGCGCCTCCGGTCGGCGGTCGGCTCCAGGTCATTCTCGACGTCACGGGGACAGCGCTGACCGCGCGCGGCCTCGTTGCGGCGCTGACCGGCAGCGGCGAGATACGGCTGTCGGATGCGGTGCTCAATCACCTCTCGCCGACCGCGATCGTGGATGCGAGCGATGCCGTTCTCGCCCCGGGCGGATCGCTTGAGCCGGGCCAGCTCGAAAAACTGCTGCGGGCCCGGCTGAGCGCCGACCCGATTGCGCTTGGGCGACGGCGGATTGCGATCACGGTCGCCGACGGCCACGTCCGCACCGCGCCGCTCGTCGCCGAAACCCGGTCGGGACGGATCTCGGGGACGACCATCATCGATCTCGACAGCCAGCGCATCGACAGCGAATGGAAGCTCGACGGCGCAACAGTGGCGGCGCGCAAGGGCGCAAAACCACGCGGCGCGCTCCCCGGCGTGACGATCGTGTGGGCCGGCCCGTTGGCGCGGCTGGCCTCGATCGAGCCGCAGCTCCAGTTCGACGCGCTGGAACGCGAATTGAGCGTGCGGCGCATGGAAGGCGAGGTCGACGAACTCGAACGCGTGCGCCGGCTCGACGAGGCACGCGTCCGCCTGGAGGCCGAGCGCCAGCGCCTGATCGAAACCGAGCGGGCCCGCGACGCCGAGCGCGCGCTCGAAGCCCAGCGCCTGCGCGAAACCGGTCAGCCGCCAGCCGGCCAATCGGCTGCCCCCGCGCCGTGGCAGGCGGTCCCGACGCCGAGCACCGCCGTTCAGCCACCGCCATCCCCGACCATTCCTCCGCCACCCGCGCAGCCGGGCGCCCAGCCGGCCACTCCTGGCGGCAGCGCGGCGGAAAGCACCCCGTCCGCCGGTGAAACCAAAGAGGGCGCCGCGGCACCGGCCCCGGCTACCGGCGACCCGCAGCTTGCGCCGCCACCGCCGATCAAACCGGCGGCGCGTGCGACCAAGCCCAAACGGCCCTTCAATCCATTCGCCGACAACTTCTCGCAGTAGGGTCGGTTTCTCGGCCGCCCCGAGCTAAAGCAACGGACTTGAAATTCACCTCGACTCGAGGCTCGTGTGATGATCGAGAAATTCGCCGGTGTTCGCGGCACGGTATCGCGCGAATTTCTCGATCTGAATCACACGAGCAACTCCATGATTCTAGTGTCCCTTTGGATTCCGAAGTTCGCTCCGGAGACCGGAATTGCACTCAGGCGAACTTCGGAATCGGGACACTAGGCGGGGAGTGAATTTCAAGTCCAAAGTTGCTTTAGAACGCTATGACTCTAAAGCGTCTTTGGACCTTAAATGCGACTTTGAGACCGACCCGGGCGTGGGTCGCATTTAAGGTCCGACGCTTTAGTCGCGGTTGCTGCAATTCCGACCATAAGCTTTGCTTCAGTCGGCCCCTCCTCGCGAAAAGCGCGTGGCGAAGAAGCCGGGGCCGAGCCGCGAGCGGCGTCCCGGCTTTGCCCCGCACGCGCCCCTTGTCTGGTGATTCCGCCGCCGGCCCCGCGCCGGTCCGGCCCCAATTTCAGGAACCCCCATGTTGAATTGCAGATCGACGTCTCCATCCCTCAGCCGCCGCCGCGCCCGCCGGATCGCCGCGGCGCTGCTGCTCGCGAGCCTCGGCCCGGGACTTGGCGTGGGGCCCGCCGGTGCCGCCGAGTTGCCGCTGCGCCGCGTCGTCCTCGCCAGCATCGGCCTCGCGCAATTCACCCATTCCGGGCCAGTTGCCGGCGGCACCAGCATCGATCTCGCGGTGCGCCTCGACCAGGTCGACGACCTCTTGAAGAATTCTCACCGTGTTCGATCGCGCGGGCGGCATCGGCGCCGTCAGCCTGCCGGGCAAAGCCCCGCTCACCGAACTGTTCCGCGATCTCCCGTTCGGCCCCGAGGCACTCAATTCGCCGAGCGCGCTCTTGAACGCCCTCGTCGGCAGCGAGATCGAGATCGGCGGTCAGGTCACCGCCAAGGGCCGCGTCTTCCGCGTCGAACCCTTCGAGGTGCGCCTCCCCGGTGATGGCGGCACGCTGACCCGCCACCGCCTCAGCCTGATGACCGACGCCGGCCTCGTCCAGGCGGTCCTCGAGGACGTGACGGCACTCCAGTTCACCGATCCGCAAGCCAAAGCCCAGATCGACCGGGCGCTGCTCGGGCTTTCTGAAAACCGCGCCAAGGAGCGCCGCAAACTCTCGCTCGACATACTCGGGGAAGGCGAGCGCCCCATCGCGATCAGCTACGTCGTCGCCGCGCCCGTTTGGAAAACCTCCTATCGGCTCGTGCTGCCGAAGGATGGCGCCAAGGCCCGTCTGCAGGGCTGGGCGGTGGTCGAGAACCTGACCGGCGGCGACTGGAAGGACGTCGAGCTGACGCTGGTCTCCGGCAATCCCGTGGCGCTGCGCCAGGCGCTCTACACCGCCTTCTTCTCGGACCGCATCGAAGTGCCGGTGACGGCGGGCCAGAAGCTGCTGCCGAAGCAGGACGACAGCGACGGCATCGCAGACAGCGCCCCGGCGTCCCGAGGCAGGGCGAAGTCCGCGGCAAGTCTCGGTTTCATGCAGCCGCAGCAGGAAGCGCAGCGCGCCCGGTCCGGCCGCTCGTTCGAGGCCGTCGCACCTGCCGCCGCCGCGCCACCGCCGCCCCCCGATACGCTCGGCTCGGCAGCGCTTGCCGCCGAGGCCGAGGAAGCCCCGACCCAGCTCCTCTACCGCTTCCCCGCCCGAGTCTCGCTGGCGACCGGCCACACCATGATGGTGCCGTTCATCGACCGCGAGATCGCCGGCACCCGCACCTGGCTCTATCAGCCCGACACGCACGCGCGCCGGCCGCTCGCCGCCGTCCGCCTGCGCAACGACGGCGACGCGACGCTGCCGGCCGGCATCGTCACGACGTTTGAATCGAGTGGTGATGGCGCGTCGAACTTCGTCGGCGACGCGCAACTTCCCCTGCTGCCCAAGGGCACCTTCAAGTTCGTCACGCTCGCCCTCGACACCAAGACCGACGTCCGCCGCGAGGACAAGGGCGTCCAGCGCACCACGCTCGGCAAGTCGATCAACGGCGAACTCACCGTCACGACGCGCTCGCGCCGCACCGTCGCCTACGAGGTCACGCCACCCGTCGAGGAGGATCGCGAGGTCATCGTCGAAGAGCCGCGGGCGGCCGGCTGGACGCCCTCCGCCGACCAGCAGGAGATCGAGGAGACGCCGACACGCTTCCGCTTCAAGATCGACGCGCCGAAAGGGCGCACGACCAAGTCGACGCTCGTGCTCGAGCGCATCGATCACCGTCTCGTCCGCCTGACGACGCTGGCGCCCGAGCAGATCATGGCGACCATCAAGGGGCTCGAAAACGAGAGCCCGGCTCTGAAAACGGCGATCGCGCGCCTCGGCGAAACGATCGGCGAGATCAATCGGGCACAGTCGCAGCGCAACCAGCTCGTAGCGGAGCGGAAAAGTATCGGCGAGGACCAGGAGCGCATCCGCCGCAACCTCGGCTCGGTCGGATCGAGCTCCGATCTCGGGCGGCGCTATCTCGATACGCTGAAAACGCAGGAGGAACGCCTCAGCGTGATCGGTCGCAGCGAGCAGGCTCTCGACGCCGAAATCGCCGCCCGCCGCAACGTCGCGGAGGAAATCGCGAAGGGGCTCACGCTCTGACGCTCGAGCATCCCCATCCCCGCCCCTTGCGGGAAAAAGGGACGCGGCGTCGCGGCCGAGAGCAGATGGTGCGTGCCGCGCTAGATCAGGGCCCAACCAAGATGGACGCGGCGCGTCAAGGTTCGCGCCGTCGCGTCGATTTGGAGCACGGCGCTGAAATTGCGGCCGTGTGCCTCAACCGGATCTTGGGGCTGATCGATGACGAGGTGCCGAGATCGGCGGCAATTCCGGTCTGGCGCCGCGCCGCGAAGGCGGCGATGCAGCTTGTCGAGCAGCAGGTAGATGGCCGGCGTCGTGTAGAGCGTCAGCATCTGCGAGACGATCAGCCCGCCGATGATCGGCGATGCCGAGCGGGCGGCGCAGCTCCGAGCCCGGGCCCGACGGCGAGGGCCAGCGGCACGGCGCCGAGCAGGGCGGCCAGCGTCGTCATCAGGATCGGCCGGAAGCGCTCGCGCGCAGGCTTCGTGGATGGCCTCGCTCGGCGAGAGGCCGCGCGTGCGCTCGGCCTCGAGCGCGAAGTCGACCAGCATGATGCCGTTCTTCTTGACGATGCCGATCAGCAGGATGATGCCGATGAAGGCGACGATCGACAGCTCCATGTCCGGCGACGCTGCAGGGCGAGCAGCGCGCCGAGGCCCGCCGACGGCAGCGTCGAGATGATGGTCAGCGGATGCGCCAGGCTCTCGTAGAGCACGCCGAGCACGATGTAGACCGCGACCAGCGCGGCCAGGATCAGCAGCGGCTGCGCTGCCCGCCTGCTGGGCGAAGGCCTTGGCGTCGCCGGCCGGCTCGGCGCGGATCGTGTCGGGCATGCTGCAGCTCGGCGATCGCCTTGCTGGATGCGGCCTGCGCGGCCTCGTCGAGCGGCATGTCGGGCGTGAGGTTGTAGCTGAAAGTCACGGCCGGGAACTGGCCCTGGTGGTTGACCGACAGCGGCGCAGGCCGCGCTCGATCGTGACCACGCTCGATCAGCGGCACCTGCGCGCCGCCGCGGCCCGGCACGAAGACGGCTCGAGGTCGGCGGGATCGCGCTGGAAGTGCGGATCGACCTCCAGCACGACGCGATACTGGTTGCGCGCGTGTAGATGATCGAGATCTGGCGCTGCGAGAAGGCGTTGTTGAGCGCGTTGTTGATGTCCTGGATGCTGACGCCGAGCCGCGCGGCGGCGTGCCGGTCGATGGTGACGTTCGCCTGCAGGCCGCCCTGCTCGCGGTCGGTGCTGACGTCGGTCGAGCCCGGGCACGCCGCATCGCGCTCGAGCACCTTCGGCGCCCAGGCGTAGCAGCTCTTCGATGTCGGGGCTCCACAGCGTGCACTGGTATTCGGAGTTGCGACTGGCGCGCGCCGACGCGGATGTCCTGCGACGGCGAACATGCACACGCTGCAGCCCGTGGATGCGACCGAGCTCGCGGCGCAGGCGGTCGATGACGCTGGCTGCGTCGGCAGTCGCCGCGCTCGGCAAGCGGCTTCAGGCTGATGAACATGCGGCCGCTGGTTGACCGAGGCGATGAAGCCCGAGGCGCCGACCGAGGAGCCGACGCCGGCGACGGCCGGATCGGCCTGCACGATCTCGAGCGCCTGCTGCTGCAGCTTGACCATCGCCTCGAACGAGATGTCGGGCGCGGCCTCCGTGCCGGCCGAAGATCAGGCCGGTGTCGTCCGCGGGAAGATAACCCTTGGGGATCTTCACGTAGAGATAGACGGTCAGCAGCGATGGTCGCCAGCATGAACGAGCAGCATCAGCACCGGTGCGCAGCGCGATCGTCGAGCGTGCGCGCGTAGACCGCGCATCATCGGCCGCAGCTGCCCTCGACGATGCGGTCGAGCCGGGTCGCATCCGGGCTCGGCGCCGGCTTGACGAAATGCGCGCAGATCATCGGCGTCACCGTCAGCGACACGATCGTCGAGACGACGATGGCGAACGCCAGCGTCACGGAGAACTCGCGCAGCAGGCGGCCGACGACGCCGCCCATGAACAGCAGCGGGATGAACGCGGCGACCAGCGAGACGCTGATCGAGAGGACCGTGAAGCCGATCTGCCGCGCGCCGTCGATCGCCGCCTGCATCGGCGTCATGCCCCGCCTCGAGGTTGCGGAAGATGTTCTCGATCATGACGATGGCGTCGTCGACGACGAAGCCGACCGAGACGGCGAGCGCCATCAGCGACAGGTTGTCGATGCGAGAAGCCGGCGACCCACATGGCAGCGCAGGTGCCGGCGAGCGACAGCGGCACGGTGATGCCGGCGGCGAGCGTCGGCGGTCGGCCGGCGCAGGAACACGAAGACGACCAGCATCACCAGCACGATCGACAGCGCCAGCGTGAACTGCATGTCGGCGACGCTGGCGCGGATCGTGTCGGTGCGGTCGGACAGGACCTGGATGTCGATGCCGGCGGGCACCCAGCGCTTGATCTCGGGGATCAGCGCCTTGACGCGGTCGACGGTCTCGATGACGTTGGCGTCGCGCCTGCTTGGTGATGATCAGCAGGACCGCCGGCTTGCCGTTGAACATGCGCGGCCGAGCGCGAGTTGCGCGTGCCCTGCTCGACGGTCGCGACGTCGCCGAGGCGCACGACGTGCCGTTCGACCGTCTTGACGACGAGCGCCTGGTAGTCCTCGACGCGTGCGCAACTGGTCGTTGGTCGCGATGGCGATACGCTGCCGGTCGCCGTCGATGATGCCGAGCGGCGCGACGGCGTTGGCGTTGGCGATGGCCGCGCGCACCTGGTCCATGCTGAGGCCCATCGACGGCGAGCTGCGACGGGTTGACGCGGACGCGGATGGCCGGCTGCTCGGCGCCGCTGACCGTCACGTCGGCGACGCCGTCGACCTGCGAGATGCGCTGGGCGACGACGGTGTCGGCGGCGTCGTAGATGGCGCTCGGCGGCAGCGTCTTGGACGTCAGCGCCAGGATCAGCACGGGCGCGGCGGTCGGGTTGACCTTGCGGAAGGTCGGCAGCGTCGGCAGGTCGGCCGGCAGGTCGGCCGCGGCGGCGTTGATGGCCGCCTGCACGTCGCGGGCGGCGCCCTCGATGTTGCGGTTGAGGTCGAACTGGATGGCGATGCGCGTGCGTGCCGAGCGAGCTCGTCGAGGTCATCTCGGTGACGCCGGCGATCTCGCCGAGGCGCCGCTCGAGCGGCGCGGCGACGGTCGCCGCCATGGTCTCGGGATCGGCGCCGGGCGGCTGGCGGTGACGCGGATGGTCGGGAACTCGACCGTCGGCAGGCTCGCGACCGGCAGGAAGCGGTAGGCGACGAGCCCGACCAGGAACAGGCCGATCGCCAGCAGCGCGGTGCCGATCGGCCGGAGGATGAAGGGCCGCGAGAAGTTCATCGGGCCTACTCCGCCGGCTGCTTCGGGGCTCGCCGGCTACTGTCTGCAGCGGCGTGACGGAATGGCGCCCGGTGAGACGGCGCTTCCAGTCCTCGAGCGTCAGGTAGATGACGGGCGTCGTGTAGAGCGTCAGCAGCTGGCTCAGCAGGAGGCCGCCGATGATGGTCACGCCGAGCGGATAGCGCAGCTCCGAGCCCGTACCGCTTTCGAGTGCGAGCGGCAGGGCGCCGAA
>CAVZHG010000011.1:0-35375 GCA_963775035.1 uncultured Alphaproteobacteria bacterium
CGGCAGCCGCCGGCGTCCGCGTCCGCCCCCACGCCAAGACGCACAAGTCGCCGATCATCGCGCAAAAGCAGGTGGCGCTGGGTGCCGTCGGCGTCTGCTGCCAGAAGGTGTCGGAGGCCGCGATCATGGTCGAGGGCGGTATCCGCGACGTCCTCGTCTCCAACGAGGTGATCGGTGCGCGCAAGCTCGACCGTCTCGCGGCCCTCTCCCGCCAAGCGCGCGTCATCGGCTGCGTCGATGATCCGCTCGGCGTCTCCGAGATGGCGGCGGCCGCCGCGCGCCACGGCGCCCGCGTCGATGTCGTGGTCGAGATCAACGTCGGCGCCAGCCGCTGCGGCATCGATCCCGGCGCGCCGGCCGTCGCCCTCGCCCAAGCGGTTGCGCGCGAAAAACATCTCCGCTTCGCCGGCCTGCAAGCCTACCAGGGCCGCGCCCAGCACTTCCGCACCATCGGGGAACGCCGCGCGGCCATCGACGAAGCCATCGAGCGCACCGCGATGACCGTCCGCGCCCTCAAGGCCGCCGGCCTCACCTGCGATATCGTCGGCGGCGCCGGCACCGGCACCTTCGAACTCGAAGCCGCGAGCGGCGTCTACAATGAGCTCCAGGCCGGCTCATACATCTTCATGGACGCCGACTACGCCCGCAACAAACGCGCCGACGGCGGGCGCCTACGATACCTTCGAGCACGCTCTGTTCGTCTACGCGACTGTGATGAGCATGACGCAGTCCGATCGCGCCGTCGTCGACGCCGGCCTGAAGGCGTTCGCCTTCGACAGCGGTCCGCCCGAACCCGTCGGCTTCGCCGGCGCCGTCTACGAACGCCCCTCCGACGAGCACGGCAACCTCAATCTCGCCCAGTCCAACGCGCGGCCCGGTCTCGGCGACAAGATCCGCCTGATCCCCGGCCACTGCGACCCGACCGTCAACCTGCACGACTGGTACGTCGGCATCCGCGGCATGGCCGGGTCCGCTCCCGTCGTCGAGAGCGTATGGCCCGTCGCGGCGCGCGGGGCGCTGTTTTAGTTTTTGTTTGTCGCGGACGGCAACGGCCCGCGCCAGAGGCGCGCCTTCGGTGCGACGCCTACACGCGCCGCGGGGCTGCCTCTCGGTCGCATCCTTACCTCGCGGCCTTCGGCCGCTACAACAGCCCCGACCTCCAAATCTCAAAAAGGCGGGGGTCCGGGGGTGTCCCCCGGTTGGGGTGTCCAGACCGGAGACATAGCTGACAGTCGTGCGGGGACATGGTTGACACATTTCAAGCCTCGTCTTCGGGTTCACGCACATCGATCTCGACGACGAGATGGTGGAGAAAGCGGACCTCGAACACGCCGTCGATCGCGGTGGGATCGATGCCGACCCGATGACCGACGAGCGCCTTCGGCAGGCGCCACATGCGGCCGCGGAACTTGACGAACCCGTGCTGGTGCACGCTGCGCACGATCGTGCCGGCGGGGTAGTCGATCGGCGGCAGCGTCTCGCGGAAGCTGCGCGTGCTCGCGCGGTAGCGGTCGGCCGGCACGGCAAAGCCGATGCCTTCGTGGGGGCGCTCGTGATTGTAGATGTCGCGCCAGCCATCGAACCCAGCCTGAGCCTGATCGAGATCGCGCCAGGCATGATCGCGCATCAGCTCGATCTTCAGCGTGCCGTTGAAACGCTCGTTCTTGCCATGCGTCTGGGGGTGGCGGGGCCGCGAATGCGAGATCGCGATGCCGTGCCGGATGAGCCAGACATTCAACGGCGTGAGCTTGTGCGCCACCTCCCCGCCCGATCCCCAGGGTGCGCCGTTGTCGGTCAGTACGCGCTCGGGCAGGCCGTAGCGGCGAAAGGCGGCGGAAAGCCTGCTGCGCACGGTCTCGCCGCGTTCGTTGGCACAGGCGCCGAGTTCGAGGGCGAAGCGCGAGTGGTCATCGACGACGGTCAGCGGATGGCAGCGCGCGGTCGTCTCGGCGAGCGCGAAGTGGCCTTTGAAATCCATCTGCCAGAGACGGTTCGGCGCTTCGTGCTCGAAGCGCGTCGCCGGCACGCGGGCGGCACTGGCCTCCGGCTCGATCAGCCCGTGGCGGGCGAGGATGCCGGTGATGGTCGAGGGCGCCGGCACGTTGCGGTGCCGGGCGCGCAGCAGGCTATGGTGGATCTTGCGGCCGCCCCAGGCCGGATGCCGGCGGCGAAGGTCGACGACCGCCGCTTCCATCGCGTCACGCGTCCGCGCGGGCGAGGAATGCGGCCGCCGCGAGCGATCCTCGAACGACGGCGCAGCCTCCGAGCGCCCCCGCTCGAGCCATTTGTAGCCCGTCGTCCGGCTGATCTCGAAACGCCTGCACAGCTCGGCCACGTTGGCCCCGTCCTGGCTTGAAAGCTTCACGAACTCGCGACGCGACTGCACGACGGACACCTCCTGCCAACCCATGAGAGCCCCCGAATCAATTGCCGCTCGGGAAACCCTGATCTGTCAGCTATGTCCTCGTACACCTGTCCACCATGTACCCGGTCTGGACATAACCCGCTTGGGGGACACCCCCAAACCCCCGCCTTTTTGATATTTGGAGTCCGCTACATCTGTAGCGATCGAAGATCGCGCGGTGAAATCTCCAGCCGGCGGGGCAGCCCCGCGGCGCCAGTAGCCGTAGGCGTTGGCGACCGCGGCAAAAAAAGCGAAGCGGGCGACCGCGGCAAAAAACAAAAAACTAAACCTCCAGATCCTTGCGCACCGTGAACACTTCCATGATCCGCGCGCCTTTGTGCGGGCCGTCACAGACGAACTGCCAGCGGCCTTGCGAGTAGGTGTCGCAGAGTTTGACGCCCTTGATCAGCACCCAGTGGCCTTCGCGGCCCTTGTGGACGGCGAGGATATAGTGCGTCCAGGCACTGCGCGGCTTCTGCATCCAGGTCCAGATGCTGGGACGTTCTTTGCGCTCGAGGTGCATGTAGCTTTCGCTGAGGGTCATGCGGTAGCCGAAGTGGGCGAGCGCGGCGGCGACCTCCTCGTTGTCGGTGCCTTTCACGATCGGCTTGCGGTGCGCCGGAATCTCGCGGAAGGTCCGGATCTCGTCTTCCATGCGGCTTACGGGAAAGCCGGTGATGGCGGCGAGCACATAGGGCCCGCAAAACGCGACGCGACCGGTGTCGTTCTTGACCTCGTTGAGGCTCGTGGTCAGGTGTGAGGCGGTCATGGTCACGCGGTCCGCGATAAACAGCAGGATGGTTAACAGAATCTTTCCACCCAAGAAGCTAACAAAGTCTTAACGCGGGGCGCGGGGGCGCTTCCCCAAGAACGGGAAACGGTCACTATGGCAGGCAAAGGCAAAACGGGGTCGAAGTCGGGAGCGAAGACCGCCGTCAAGGTCGGCGGCAGCGCCAAGACGAGCGTGCCGCAAAAGGGTTTTCTCCAGGGTCTCGCGAACTACGGCGATGCCGACTTCTCGATCTACATGCGCCGCGCCTTCGCCCGCTCGCAGGGCTTCTCGCTCGACGAGCTGTCGCGTCCCGTGGTCGGCATCGCCAACACCTACAGCCGCTTCAATCCGTGCCATCGCCACTTCCCCGAGTTGATCGAAGCGATCAAGCGCGGCGTTGCGACCGCCGGCGGCCTCGCGCTCGAGTTCCCGACGATCTCGCTCCATGAATCGACGCTGACGCCGAACTCGATGAAGTTCCGCAACCTCATGGCGATGGACACCGAGGAGATGATCCGCGCCCAGCCGATGGATTCCGTCGTGCTGATGGGCGGCTGCGACAAGACCGTGCCGGCGCAGCTCATGGGCGCGGCGAGCGCCAACAAGCCGGCGATCCAGCTCATCGGCGGACCGCAGATGACGGGCCGCTGGCGCGAGCACCGCGTCGGCGCGTGCACCGATTGCCGCAAGTTCTGGGTCGAGTATCGCGCCGGCCGCATGGGCAAGGCCGACATCGAGGAAGCCGAGGGCCGCCTCGTCACCACCGCCGGCACCTGCGCCGTCATGGGCACCGCATCAACGATGGCCGCGATCGCCGAAGCGCTCGGCATGACGCTCCCCGGCACCGCCGCGATTCCCGCCGTCCACGCCGACCGCATCCGCGCCGCCGAAGCGACCGGCGTCCGCGCCGTCGCACTCGCGCGCGGCGACTTGACGCCGAGCAAAATCATCACGCAAAAATCGATCGACAACGCCGCTCGCGTGCTGCTCGCGCTCGGCGGCTCGACCAACGGCGTCGTCCATCTCGCGGCAATCGCCGGCCGTGTCGGCGCCAAGCTCGACCTCGCGCGCTTCAACGAATTGTCCGACACGACGCCCGTCCTCGCCGCGGTCAAACCGGTCGGCAACGAGCACTATATGGAGGACTTTTTCGCCGCCGGCGGTATCGGCGCCATCCTGCGCGAACTGAAAGGACTCTTGAATCTCGACTGCATGACGATCACCGGCGAGACGCTGGGTGAACGGCTCGCTGGCGAAGAAGGCATCTGGGTCGACCGCCGCGTCATCAAGCCGATCAGCGATCCGATCGAGCCGCAGGGCGGCCTCGTCGCGCTGTTCGGCTCGCTCGCCCCCAACGGCGCCATCTTAAAACGCTCGGCTGCAACGCCGGAACTCTTCGAGCGCACCGGCCGCGCCGTCGTCTTCACCTCGCTCGCCGATCTCTCGGAGCGCGTCGACTTCCCCGACCTCGACGTCACGGCGGATGATTTCATGATCCTCCAGAACGCCGGCCCCAGTTCGCCCGCGGGCATGCCCGAAGCCGGCTTCCTGCCGATCCCGAAGAAGCTGCTTGCCGCCGGCGTCAAGGACATGGTCCGCATTTCGGACGCCCGCATGTCCGGCACCGCCTACGGCACCATCGTGCTGCATGTCGCGCCAGAAGCGGCAGCCGGCGGGCCGCTCGCCCTCGTGCGCACCGGCGACAAAATAAAACTCTCGGTCAAGAACCGCTCGATCGACCTCCTCGTCGATGCCGCCGAACTCGCCAAGCGCCGCAAAGCCTGGGAGCAGGAAAAACAGCCGACCGCCGCGCGCGGCTACGACCGCCTCTTCCGCGAGCGCGTGTTGCAGGCGCCGGAAGGCTGCGACTTCGACTTCCTGAAACCGGAAGCGTAGCGGGGTCGCTGCGCGACGCGGGGCGTTCGCCCCGCACCCAACCGGGGAGACCCCGGACCCCCTCTTTTTAAATTCTTGAGTGGCGGCCGAAGGCGGCGAGGTGAGAATTCAACCGGGAGGGGTACGACCCGCGGCCGCGGTAGCCGAAGGCGTCGCGGACCGCGGAGATTATAGAGCTCTCCAGATGATCATGCTGCCGCCGAGAAGGATGGCGGCTTCGAGGATGAGGGTGTGAACACGGGTCGAGAACCGGCGGACGATCCATTTGGCGGTGAGCGTGCCGGGCGTCGCCATGACGCCGATCAGCAGTGCGAGGACGACGAGTTTCGGATTGAGCGCACCGAAGCCGGCAAAGACAATCGACCTGACGATGCAGAGCACGACAGTGACGGCGGCGTCGGTGGCGATGACCTGGGTGCCGGTGAGTCCGGTTGCCATCAGCAGCGACAGCAGGATCACGCCGGTGCCGGAGGTACCGCCGGAGATCAGGCCGTAGCCGGTGGCGCCGATCGCGAGCCCTTTTTCGTCGAGATGCAATTTGAGGTGCTCGAAGAAGCGCCGCAGAGGAATGAGAACGATCAGCATCAGCCCGATCAGGAGGGCAGCGCCTTTTCCGGTCAGCAGCGTGTAGCCCCAGGCGCTGAACACGGCGAAGGGGAGCGCGAAGGTAGCGGCGATCAGCGCTTTGCGCAGGTCGAGGGACTCGCGAAACGCAGCGACGCGCGTCACGTTGGTGAGGATGGCGCTGAGGGCGATGATCGGCACCACGGCGGGCGCGCCGACCATCGGCACCAGCACCAGCGGCATTAGCAATCCCGTGCCGTAGCCGGCCATGCCGCCGACGATCTGGGCGACGAACGCCGTCACGGCGACGATCGCAAGTTCAGCCAGCGTCAGATCGGCGAGCATCGTTGGTCGCCTCGTGGTGTGATCGTGAGCTGTGGTGGGAGAGCGTCAGCGACCGATCATGGTGATCACGCCGGCAGCCGGCGGCAAACTAGACAAGCCTGCTCTGCTCGATCGCGGCGCCGACGAAACTTGCAAACAGTGGGTGGGGCTCGAACGGGCGGGACTTCAGCTCGGGGTGATACTGGACGCCGACGAACCAGGGGTGGCCGGGGATTTCGACGGTCTCGGGCAGCAGGCCGTCCGGCGACATGCCAGCAAAGCGCAGGCCCGCGCCCTCGAGAGCTTCGCGGTAGCGCGTGTTGACCTCGTAGCGGTGACGGTGGCGCTCGTGGATCGTGTTCGAGCCATAGATCCGGGCGATACGGCTGCCTTCAGCGAGGCTCGCCTCATACGCGCCGAGCCGCATGGTGCCGCCGAGATCGCCGCCGGTGCGGCGCTGCTCGAGCTCGTTGCCGCGCATCCACTCGGTCATCAGGCCGACGACGGGCTCGTCGGTGGCGCCGAACTCGGTGGAGCTGGCGCCCTTGATGCCGCACAGGCTGCGGGCCGCCTCGATGCACGCCATCTGCATCCCGAAGCAGATGCCGAAATACGGGACGCGGCGCTCACGAGCGAATTTCGCCGCGAGGATCTTGCCTTCCGCGCCGCGCTCGCCGAAGCCGCCCGGCACCAGAATACCGTGCACGCCTTCGAGGTAGGGCGCGGGGTCGCGGTTCTCGAAAACCTCGCTCTCGATCCACTCGAGGCGGACGCGCGCCTTGTGCGCGAGGCCGCCATGAACCAGCGCCTCGATCAGCGATTTGTAGGCGTCCTTGAGGCCGGTGTACTTGCCGACGATCGCGATCGTGACGTCGCCTTCCGGGTTGGCGATCGTGCGCGAAATGCCTTCCCAGGTATCGAGCCGCGGCGCCGGCGCGCCCTCGATGCCGAACGCGGCGAGCACCTCGCGGTCGAGGCCCTCGCGATGGTAGGCGAGCGGCACGTCGTAAATCGAGGCGACGTCGAGCGCCTGGATCACGGCGCCATCGCGGACGTTGCAGAACAGTGCGATCTTGCGGCGCTCGGAGGCCGGCACTTCGCGCTCGCAGCGGCACAGCAGGATGTCGGGCTGAATGCCGATCGAGCGCAGCTCCTTGACCGAGTGCTGCGTCGGCTTGGTTTTCAGCTCGCCGGCCGAAGGGATGAACGGGATCAGCGTCAGGTGGATGTAGACGGAGTGCCCGCGCGGGAGTTCGTTGCCGAGCTGGCGGATCGCCTCGAAGAACGGCAGGCCCTCGATGTCGCCGACCGTGCCGCCGATCTCGACCAGCACGAAATCGACTTCCTCATTGCCGGCGAGGACGAAATTCTTGATCGCGTCGGTGACGTGCGGGATCACCTGGACGGTGCCGCCGAGATAGTCGCCGCGCCGCTCCCGATTGAGGATATCCTGGTAGATGCGGCCGGTGGTGACGTTATCCGATTTTTTCGCGGGAACGCCGGTGAAGCGCTCGTAGTGGCCGAGGTCGAGGTCGGTTTCCGCCCCATCGTCGGTGACGAATACCTCGCCGTGCTGGTACGGGCTCATCGTACCAGGATCGACGTTGAGATAGGGGTCGAGCTTTCTCAGCCGCACCCTGTAGCCACGGGCCTGCAGAAGTGCTCCAAGGGCCGCAGAAGCCAGCCCTTTGCCGAGCGAGGAGACCACGCCGCCGGTAATGAAGATGTACCGCGCCATGGGCTTCTACCCTACTCCTGTTCCACACGATTTGCGGCAGCGTCGCGCACCGTCACACGCGCCATCCACAGCTCACACACCGGCCCCGTGCGATCTCCGGTTGATCGCCGTTGGGGCGGATACAATCTGAATTAGCGGCCGGCCGGCACCTGCGGCAGTGCCTCGCGGCCCTTCTGCAGACTATCGAGCAGTCCGCCGCTGGGTGCGGCGGGTGCGCTTGCCGGCTCGTCGGATTTGGTGGCCGCTCCCGGCACCGCGGGGGCACCGGCAGCGGGGCGATCCAGCGGCGAGGGCGCACGACGGTTCTGCTGGGCGAGCAGCGTCAGGCAGATCGACGTCAGGAAGAACGCCGCGGCGAGACCTGCCGTTACCCGCGTCAGCATGTTGGCCGTGCCGCGACCCGTCATGAAGCCACCCGCGCCACCGCCGCCGCTGCCGATCCCGAGCGCCCCGCCCTCGGAGCGCTGCAGCAGCACCACGGCGACCAGCGCCGACGCAATCATCAGGTGTATGACCAGCAGAACGGTTGCCATTCCATGCCTCGTTGACGTGTCGCGCCGGTAGCAGCGGCGGCGAGAGCCCGATCGCCGCCGGTCGGGCCGGCCCTGTTGGAGCGTGGTCTACACCATGTCGACCGCGATCGCCAACACCTCACCTGCGGCCTATTGCTTGGCGGCCGGCGGCGTCTGCTCCTCGCGCACGGGCGGCTTGGCCGTCGGGCGGTAGGCGTCATCGGACTTCCTCGCAGACTTCTTTTTCGCCGCCTTGGGCGGATCACCGTCGGTTGCGGCCGGTTTCGGCGTGGGTGTCGCGCGTGGGGCCGAGGTCGAGGCCTTGGTGGCGCCACCAGGGGCCGTCGACGCCTCCTTCGCCTTGGCGGCGGCGGGACGGCGTTTGGGGGCGGCGTCGGGCGCCTTGGAGGCAGCGGCCGGCGTCTTGGGCACGACGGTCAGCGTCGCCGCTGCATCCGTGGTCGGCCGTGGAGCGCGTTGCGGCACCGGAGGCGCGCCCGGGGATCCCGCGGCGCTCTTCTCGCCGGGAGCCGGGATCTCCTCCTCGCCGCCCTCGATCGTCGTCGGCAGGACGATGCGCTGCTTGGCGAGCCCGCAGCGGAAATTGAGCTGCTCATCGGTCTCGATATACACCCCGATGCGGTTGAAGCGCTCGGCCGGGAGCGTCGTGCGCGCCGCCTCGGCGCCGAGCGCCATGTCCGTCTCGACGCCGAATTTGCGGAGATCGTCGAGCTTGAGTTGTAGCTGCTCGCAGGCTTGCGGATCGAGCGGGGCCGCGTGGGCCGGATCGGCGACCATGGACGTGAACCCGCAGGCCAGCGCCACCGCCAAACCGGATAGAAACCGCAAACCGCTCATAGCCCTGCTCTTACCCCTGCGTTGCCTGCTCTCACGCATAGGCCGCGATGATCCCGAGGAAGTCGTCCGCCTTCAAGCTGGCGCCGCCGACCAGCGCCCCGTTGACGTTGGCGACGGCCATCAGCTCGCGGGCGTTCGACGCCTTCACAGACCCGCCGTAGAGGATGCGCATCTGCTGGCCATCCACCCCGAAACGCTGCGCCAGCGCCGCCCGGATCGCGGCGTGGACCTCCGAGACATCGCCCGCCGTCGGCGTCAGTCCGGTGCCGATCGCCCACACCGGCTCGTAGGCGATGATCGTGTCGGCGGCGCGGCAGGCGTCCGGCAACGATCCGGCAAGCTGCCCGCCGACGATGGCGAGGGTCTGGCCCGCCTGGCGCTGGGCTGCGGTCTCGCCGACGCAGACAATGGCGGTGAGGCCGGCGCGGTGCGCCGCCTGACACTTGGACTTGACGACGGCATCATCCTCGCCGTGGTCGGCGCGACGCTCGGAGTGGCCGACGATCACGGCGCCGGCGCCGACATCCCTGAGCATCTCGGCCGAGGTGTCGCCGGTATGGGCCCCGCTCGCCTTGGCGTGGCAGTCCTGGCCGCCGACGCCGACCCGCGAGCCGCGGACCGCCCAGGCGAGTTTTGCGACCAGCGTCGCCGGCGGGCAGATCAGGACGTCAACCTTGTCGGGCGCCGCAGCCAGCCCCTTTGCCATCGCCTCGGCCTCCGCGAGCGCCGCCGAGAGGCCGTTCATCTTCCAGTTTCCGGCCACCAGCGGCCTGATCTCGGTTGCCGTCATCGCCCATCCTCGCCGTTGCCGCGACCCGCCGAGGCCGCTCGGCGGTTTCCCCGGTCCGACAGCCGTCGATGTCGCCATTCCTATTGCGAGCCCCCAGCGCTTGCAATCCTCGCCTTGCGATGTCCACTCATGCGACGGAATTGATGCTGCGAAGTGGACGCACTGGCGCATACCGCCTATATCAGCGGGAAAAGTGCGCCGACAACGGTCCGCCGCCGCGAGGCCGGTCCGTGTGCGCCCGCGTCAATCACGAGGATCCATACCGAAATGCTGGAATCACTGAGGCGCGGCGTCAAAGGCATAGTCGTCCAGATTCTACTGGGGCTGCTGGTCGTGAGCTTCGCGCTGTGGGGCATCACCGACGTGTTTCGTGGCTACGGGCAGGGCGCGCTCGCCAAAATCGGCAAGACCGAGATCTCGACCGATGCCTTCCAGCAGGCGCTCCAGACCGAGATCAGCAATCTCTCGCGCCAGTTCGGCCAGCGGCTGACCGTCGAGCAGGCCCGCGCCCTCGGCATCGACCAGCGCGTGATCTCGCGTCTTGTCGGTACCGCCGCGATCGATACCCATGCCCACGAGCTCGGCCTCTACCTTTCCGACGCGGCGATCGCGGACACGATCCGCACCGATCCCGGCTTCCAGGGCGCCGGTGGCACCTTCAACCGTGAAGCTTTCGTCGAGATCCTGCGCCAGAACGGCCTCAACGAGCAGCGCTATTTCGCCGATCGGCGTTCCGACGAAATCCGCCAGCAGATCACCGGGACGCTGACCGCTGGCAACATACCGCCGGCCGTGATGATCGACACGCTGCACCGCTTCCGCGGCGAGACGCGCACTGTCGCCCTCATCACCCTCGATCCCGACGTCTCCAGCAAGGTCGCCGATCCCGACGAGACCAAGCTCAAAACCTACTACGAGCAGAACAAGCGCCAGTTCCTCGCGCCCGAATTCCGCAAGGTGCCGCTGATCCTCATAACCGACGCCGAGATGCGCAAGCGCATCGACATCAGCGACGCCGACATGAAGGCGCTGTTCGAACAGGAGAAGGACACTTTCGCCACGCCCGAGCGGCGCAAGATCCAGCAACTCTCTTTCCCTGAGCGCACCGCCGCCGACAAGGCGCTCGCCGATCTGAAGGCCGCAACCTCCTTCGAAGAGGGCCTCAAGGCGCTCGGCATCAAGGACACCGACATCGAACTCGGCACGCTTGCGAAGCGCGACATGATCGATGCAGCGATCGCCGACGCCGCCTTCAAGCTCCCGGCCAACCAGCTCTCGGAGGTCGTCAAGGGGACGTACTCCAACGTCATCCTGCGCGTGACCGAGATCACGGCGGGCAAGCAGAGCACGTTCGATGAGGTCAAGGGCCAGCTCCGCGACCGCCTCGCCGGCGAGCGGGCCGGTCGCGCGCTCCAGGATCTCCACGACCGCGTCGACGACGCCCGCGCCGGTGGCGGCAGCCTCAAGGAAATCGCCGAGCGGCTAAAAGTGCCGTTCATGGAGATCGAAGCGACCGACAAGCAGGGCCGCGCGCCCGACGGCAAACCGGCGCTCGAGCATCCCGACGCGGCGAAAGTTCTCGCGTCCGCCTTCGTCGGCGGCGCCGGCCTCGATCGCGAGGCGGTGGAACTCGATTCTGGCGGCTACGCCTGGGTCGATGTCGCGGGCGTCACCGCCGAGCGCCAGAAGCCCTTCGAGGAGGTGCAGGACGCGGTCAAGGCGGCGTGGATCGAGACGGAGCGGCGGACCGCGCTCAACACCGCCGCCCAGGCCATTGTCGACCGCATCACCAAAGGGGCGGCGCTCGAGGACATCGCCAAGGAACTCAGCCTCGAGGTCAAGCTCGCCCAGCCGGTGACGCGCAACCAGCAGACCGACGGCCTCTCCCGTGCTGCCATCCAGCGCGCCTTCTCGCTCGCGCGTGGCGGGGCCGCGGCCGTCGAAAGCGCCGACGGGAAATCCCGCACCATCATCGTCCTGCGCGCGGTCGTCGATCCGCCGCCGCCAACCGACGAACAGCGGGATGCGCTCCGCAAGGATCTCGAGCGCCAGCTCCAGAGCGATATGATGGGGGCCTACGTCAACGCGCTCCAGACGCGCCTCGGCTTCAGCGTCAACGAAGCCGTCTACCGCCGCGCGATGGGGATCGAGAGTACTCCGTAGCTTCATGGCGCGGTCGCGTACGGCTCTTTTTCTTGCCGCGATCCGCAACGCCTTCGGCTACTGCGGTCGCGGGGCTGCCTCGCCGGTCGGCGTTCCAACCTCGCGATCTTCGATCGCTACAGCAGCCGCCAACTCCAAATCTCAAGAAGGCGGGGGCTCCGGGGGTGTCCGTCGTGTCGAAGACACGCCTCCAGCGTGGCGTGTCGAAGACACGCCTCCAGCGTGGGCGGAGCGCGAGGCCGCGGCCTCGCTCGCGCCGCTGGCGCGACGGCAGCGAGGTCCAAGTAAGAAGCTTGAAACTAACCATCCTCTATCCCTCCCCTTCAAACACTTCCCTCCCGAGCGAACACCCACTAGTTTCGCGCGACTACGCCGCCAACCCAGGACGACCCGTCAATGACGCGCCCACCCGCCCCCCTCGTCGAGGTCGAGCCGAGCTTCGACCGCTTCGCCGCCACCCAACGTCAGGGGCGCGCGCAGGTCGTGTGGACGCGGCTGGTCGCCGACTTGGAGACGCCGGTTTCGGCGATGCTAAAACTCTCCGAAGACCGGCCGATGAGCTTCCTGCTCGAATCCGTCGAGGGCGGCGAGGTGCGCGGACGCTATTCGATCATCGGTCTCGAACCGGACATCATCTGGCGCGCCTTCGGCAATCGCGCCGAAATCAACCGGGCGCCGCGCGAGACGCCGGACACGTTCACGCCCGAAGCGCAACCGACGCTCGCGTCGCTGCGGGCGCTGCTCGATGCCTCGCGCATCGAAACGCCGCCGGATCTCCCGCCGATGGCGGCCGGCGTATTCGGCTATTTCGGCTACGACAACATCCGGCTGATCGAACGCCTGCCGAATACGCCGCCGGACCGCCTCGGCGTTCCCGACGCGATCCTGGTCCGCCCGACCGTCATGGTGATCTTCGATGCGGTCAAGGACGAGATGACGCTCGTCACGCCGGTCTATCCGCAGGCCGGCAGCGATCCGGCAGTAGCCTACGAGGCGGCGCACGCGCGGCTTTCAGGCGTCGTCGCCGGTCTCGATGCGCCGCTGCCGCACCACGCGCGGACCATCTTTGATCCGCTGGCGGCGCCCGAGCCGGTCTCCAACACGACGCCAGCCGAGTACCAAGCCATGGTCGAGCGCTGCAAGGAGTACATCGCCGCCGGTGACGCCTTCCAGATCGTCGTCTCGCAGCGGTTTTCCGCGCCCTTCACGCTGCCGCCGCTCGCGTTGTATCGGGCGCTCCGGCGCACCAATCCGTCGCCTTTCCTGTTCCATCTCGAATTCGGCGATTTCGCCCTCGTCGGCTCGTCGCCCGAGATCCTCGTGCGCGTGCGCGATGGCCGCGTGACGCTGCGCCCGCTCGCCGGCACGCGGCGCCGTGGCACCACGCCCGAGGAGGATGCGGCGTTGGAGCGCGAACTCGTCAACGACCCGAAGGAACGCGCCGAGCACCTGATGCTGCTCGATCTCGGCCGCAACGACGTCGGCCGCGTCGCCAAGATCGGCTCGGTCGCCGTCGCCTCCAGCTTCGACATCGAGCGCTACAGCCAGGTCATGCATCTCTCCTCGACCGTCCACGGCGATCTCGACCCCAAGCACGACGCGATCGACGCGCTGATGGCGGGCTTTCCGGCCGGCACGCTCTCCGGCGCGCCGAAAGTCCGCGCGATGGAAATCATCGACGAACTCGAGAAGGAAAAGCGCGGGCCTTATGCGGGCTGCGTCGGCTACTTCTCGGCGGACGGCAATATGGACACCTGCATCGTGCTGCGAACGGCGATTGTGAAGGATGGCCGGATGTACGTGCAGGCCGGCGCCGGCGTCGTCGCCGATAGTGTCCCCGAAGCCGAGCAGATGGAATGCGTTTACAAGGCCCGCGCGCTGTTCCGCGCCGCCGACGAGGCCGTCCGCTTCGCCGAGAAAGCACGGCGGGGCAATCGCTGAGACCGCGGCGTACCGCGGCGGCAACTCTTTGAAGACGGAGTACGACACCTCATGCCCGGCCCGCTGGACGGCATCCGCATCGTCGACCTAACCGGCGTAGTCTCCGGCCCGTACGCGACGCTCCATCTCGCGGACATGGGCGCTGACGTGATCAAGGTCGAGCCGCCGGAAGGCGACGTGATGCGAAATCCCGGCACGCCGCCGACCAAGGGCATGGGTCCCATATTTCTCGCCGCCAACCGCAACAAGAAATCGATCTGCCTCGACCTGAAACGCCCCGAAGCCGTCGACGTCGTGAAGCGGCTCGCGGCCACCGCCGACGTATTCGTCCACAACAACCGCCCGCAGGCGATCGAGCGCCTCGGCCTCGGCTACGACGACATCCGCGCCGTCAACCCCGGGATCGTCTACGCCTACTGCCTCGGATACAAGCGCTCGGGCCCCTACGGCGCCAAGCCCGCCTATGACGACCTCGTCCAGGGCGCCAGCGGTGCCGCCATGCTGACAGCGCGCGCGTCCGGCGGCGAACCCGCCTTCATGCCGAGCCTTATTGTCGACAAGACCACCGGCACCCACCTCGCGATGGGCATCCTCGGCGCGCTCCTGCATCGCGCCCGCACCGGCCAGGGCCAGCTCGTCGAAGTGCCGATGCTGGAGACGATCACCGCGTTCTGGCTCACCGAGCACCTCTATGACGCGACGTACGATCCACCGCGCGGCCAGATCGGCTACGCGCGTCTGCTCAATCCGCACCGCCGGCCGTCGCGCTCGAAGGACGGCTATGTGTGTATGCTCATCGTCACCGATCGCCACTGGAATGCCTTCTGCAGCAACCTCGGGCGCGAGGATCTGCGCAACGATCCACGCCTCTCGACCATTGCCGCGCGCGCCAACAACCAGCCGGTCGTCCAGCAGATCGTCAACGAACTCGCGCCGAGCCGAACGACCACCGAATGGCTCGCCTTCTGCGACGCCCACGACATCCCCGCGATGCCGGTCAACGATCTCGGCGACCTGCTCGACGATCCGCACTTGAAGGCAACCGGCTTCTTCACCATCCGCGACCATCCGACCGAAGGCCCCGTCCGCGTCGTCGCAAGTCCGCTCGGCTTCTCCGAAACGCCCACGGAATTCCGCAGCCACGCCGGCTTCCTCGGCGCGGACGGCCCGGATGTGCTGAAGGATGCCGGCTACGGCGACGCTGAAATTGTGGACCTTGAAACGCGCGGGATCCTCAAAGTCGTGCGTTAAATGCACTCTGGGTCGCTTCGCGACGCGAGGCTTTCGCCCCGCACCCCTACCGCAACAAACACGCGGAGACGTAGTGGCGTCGTTCAGAACCGCCGCAGCAGCCGATCGATGTAATCGAGTTCGAGCAGCGGGCGGGTTTGCTGGCCGGCGCGACGGCGTAGTTCCTCGAGGATTTCGCGCGCGCGCTGGATGTCGATCTCGTCTGGCACTTTGACGGAAGTTCCGAGATCGGGGCCTTCGGTGCGTTGCGGGCGACCCATTGGATCGAGCGGCACGTCGGCAGAGCGGCCGAACTGGCCGGGCATTTGCCGCAGCATTTGCTGGGCCATCTGCTGGGCGCCCTGGCGGAGTTGCTCGAGCGCGCGTTGCTCGGCGCGGGCGGCGCCGTCGAGGTTACCTTCGCGAAGGGCGCGCTCGGCTTCTTCCATGGATTGCTCGGCGCCGCCGAACTGGGACGGCGGCTTCATGCCGAACTGCTGCATGCCCTGGCCGAGCTGGCCGAGCTGGTCGCGGAGCTGACCCTGCCGACGGCTGAGTTGGCCGCGGCCTTCGCCCGGCTGCTGGCCGCGCTGGCCCTGCTGCCCGCGCTGACCACGACCGCGCTGCCCGCGCTGGCCCTGGCCTTGCTGGCCCTGCTGCCCTTGTTGACCCTGCTGCCCTTGCTGGCCTTGTTGACCCTGCTGTCCTTCCTGGCCTTCTTCGCCTTCGTCACCAGCCTGGCGCTGCTCGTTGAAGGTGTCGTCGAGGAGCTGCTGCTGACGGCGGATGAGGTCCCCGAACTGGTCCATCATCTGCATCATCTGCTGGTTCTGCTGGCCCTGCTGGCGGGCCATGCGGCCCGACTGGAGTTGCTCGAGTAGATCGCGGAGCTGGCTCAGCATCTGCTGGGCGTTCTCGCGCGAGCCCTGGCGCGCCATGTTCTCGATGTCGCGCATCATGCGCTCGAGGTCGCGCTGGCTCAGCATCTTGTCGGGCGACATGCCCGGCGGCATCTGCTGGGGCTGTTGGCCTTCGGCCTGGCGGCTGAGCTGCTCCATGAACTCGTTGAGCGCCTGGCGCAGCTCATCCATGAGCCGCTTGACCTCTTCGTCGGTGGCGCCGTCCTGGAGGGCCTTTGCAAGGTTCTCCTGGGCTTCGCGCAGGCGCCGCTCGGCTTCAGACAGATTGCCGTCCTCGAGGCGCAGCGCGACATGCCAGAGCTGATCGACGACGCTCTTCATGCCGGCGCGCGTGCGATCGCGCACGAGCCGCCAGTAGGCTGAGCGCAGGTTGAGATAGGCGTGGCGATCGGGGAAGAAGCCATCGGGCTCAACCGACAGCGCCTCGAGCCCGACGATCACCTGGTCGCGGTTGCGCGGATCCTCGATCAGGTTACGGCGCTGTTCGACGACTGCCCGCGCGATCGGGTTCTCGAAGCGGCGCTGCGGCAGGACGAACTCAACCGGCGTACTCTTGCCGATCTGCCCGGCCTGATCCTTGGCGGAGAGCACCATGCGCACGCGCAATCCGGCCCAGGGATGGCCGGAAAGCTCATGATAGCTCACGCCCTCGGCTTGCTTGGCGTTGACGCGGGGCAGCCGCAGCGTCAGCACCGGCGGCTTCTCGAGCGGCGGCCGTGCGCCCTTCTTTTTCGGACGCGCCCAGCTTGTCGCCGGATCGCCCGCTTTCGGCGGGACGCGGGTGATGCGAGCGTCGGCGCTCGCGATCCCGTAGTCGTCCTCGACCTTGAACGTCAGTTTCAGGGCGCCGCGCGGCATCCGCTCGGGGTCCTTGAGCAGGCTGATTTTCGGGATCTCGTCGGGGATGATACGGAACACCCACTGCGGCTCACCGGAAACGCCGCGCGCGCGCACCGTGACCGGGCGCATCAGCTCCAAGCGGATCTCGGCAACCTCGCTTGCGGTGGTGAGACCGGGCGGCAGCTGCGGCTTCTTCGGCGTCAGTATCTCGACCTTGCCGGCGTCGTCCTTGACTTCGAGCGTCATGGCGGACGCACGCTCGCCGCTCGAGCGCACAATCAGGGCGCTGCGGACCGGCGCTTCGATGGTTGGGACTTCGCCGACCGGTGTCGGCGCACTGGCGCGCGAGCCGTCGACGAGCATGATCGGCGGGCGCGCGGTATAGGCGGGCGGAGTCACCCAGGCATCGAGCCGGGCAGTGTTGAAGGCGGTCGGCGGGACGCCGAAACGGAACGCCTGACCGAGCCGGTCGGAGATGCTGTCGCCGGCGGCGGCGGCAAGCACACCGACGCTGATCAGCAGAACAGCGCGCATCGCCCAGGGGTCGGCGCGGTCGGCGCGCGGCGAAGGAGAGCCGACACGGAGGCGGGCGAGTGTCGTGGCGAGGCGCGCGCGATGGGCCTGCCACAGCGCGTGTGTCGGACCGGCTGTATCGGGCGCGGTGAGCGTGTCCTCGTAGGACGACGCCGGGCGATGGGGCACTGCGGAGCGGCGTTCGATGCGGCGCAGCGCCTCGTCGCGGGTCGGGAAGGGCGTGCGGATCATCCACACGAGGGCCGCGAGCGCGGCGGCCGCGAACACGCCGAGCAGGCCGATATGGGCGACTTCGGGGAGGCGCGGCCAAATCCCGGCCAGCGACACGATCAGGAACAGCGCGGTGACGCCAAGCAGCGCCCATGTCCGCGGCCACAGTCGCTCGAAGAGCTGGGCCCAGCGGCTGAGCCGGATCTTACGTTCGAACATCGCGCCGACGTTGGATGCCAGCGGGGTCGTCACATCAGCCATTGGCGCACCTTGAACCTTGCGGTACCGGGGCAAACCTCGGGGTCTGCCGGCCTGGAGCCGCGATTGGCGCTCTCACATAACGGGCGGGCGCAGTTCAATATTCCACGGCCCACCCGAGAGTCGTACCACGCTTCGAGTTTACGGCGGTGCAAAACGACAGGGCATCCCGATCAATTTGCGGTCAACCGCTAAAGCAACGGACTTTAAATTCGCCTCACCTCGAGGCTAGGCGGGGAGTGAATTTCAAGTCCAAAGTTGCTTTAGAACGCTATGAATTCTAAAGCGTCTTTGGACCTTAAATGCGACTTTGAGATCGACCCAAGCGTGGGTCGCATTTAAGGTCCGACGCTTTAGGCTGCGGGGACAGTGCGGCGGCTTCGTGGCCGCTCAACCGGGCGGGGTCAGCCATGCCGGCGTCCGGTCGAGGCCGATCAGGTCCTCGAATGTCGGCCGCGGGCGCACGACCGCCCACTCTGCACCCCGGACCAGGACCTCGGGCACCAGTAGCCGCGAGTTGTAGGTCGATGACATGACCGCCCCGTAGGCGCCGGCAGTCATGAACGCAACGAGGTCGCCGGGTCGGGTCTCCGCCAGCAACCGGCCCGTCGCAAAGGTATCGCCGCTCTCGCAGATCGGGCCGACCACGTCGTAGAGGTGCTTTCCAGCCCCCGCAGCCGGCGCCGCAACCGGCCAGATGTCGTGGAAGGCGTCGTACATGGCTGGCCGGATCAGGTCGTTCATGGCGGCATCGACGACGAGGACGGTCTTGGCGGCCGCGGATTGAGCGTCAGCACGCGGGTGACGAGGATGCCGGCGTTGCCGACGATCAGGCGGCCGGGCTCGAAGGCGAGCTCGACGTCGAGCCCGGCGAAGGTCGCGCCCGACCATCGCGGCATAGGCTTCGATGAGATCGGGGCCGTGGTCGACCGCCTCCTCCATCTCATAGGGAATGCCGAGGCCGCCGCCGAGATCGAGCCGCTCGACGCGGTGGCCTTGGCCGCCCAGCCGCTCCGCCAGTTCGCGCAGCCGCGTGAACGCCGCCTGCAGCTCGTCGAGCTCGCGGATCTGGCTGCCGATGTGGACCGCGAGGCCCATCATGCGGATGCCCGGGAGGTTGGCCGCAACGGCGTAGAGCGCGCTCCGCCTCGCTCGAGGCTGACGCCGAACTTGTTGGCGTCGGAGCCGGTCGTGATCTTGGCGTGGCCGCCGGCGCCGACATCCGGATTGATGCGGAAAACCGCGGCCTGGCGCCTGCCCTTGGCGGCTGCGATCCGCGACAGCGCGTGCAGTTCGCCCTCGGTCTCGATGTTGACCTGGTAGATGCCGGCGTCGACCGCGAAGGCGAGCTCCGGGTCGCGACTTGCCGACGCCGGAGAACACGATCGCAGCCGGCGGGAATGCCGGCGGCCAGCGCCTTGCGGATTTCGCCTTCCGAGACCGTGTCGGCGCCGGCACCGAGCCGCGCCAGCGTCTGCAGGACCGCTAGGTTGCTGTTCGCCTTCATAGCGAAGAAGACGCGGGGCTTCGGGCGCACCGACGGCCTTGGCGAACAGCGTGTAGTGGCGCTCGAGCGTCGCGGTCGAATAGCAGTAGAAGGGCGTGCCGACCTCGTCGGCGACGGGTCGAGACGTCGACGTCCTCGGCATGGAGCCGGCCATCGCGGTAGGTGAAGTGGTGCATGGGCGACCCGGCTGAGGTTCTGCGGCTGTCGGAGGCTATCCGTCATACGAAAACGCGCGCTGCGTCCGGCCGGACGGCGCACGCGACTGCAGATCGGAGGGTATGCCGTTAGCGGATCAGGCCGTCCAGGACGAAATCGCGGTGTTTGGGTTTCTCGGCCGGCTCACCCGGCGCCTTGGTCGCCGTGGACACCGCGCCGGAGCCGGCGGCCTTCTTGGCCCCGGGGCTGTCGAGCGCGCCACGCACGCCACATCCCGCCAGCGTCATCGCCAGCAGGACCGCCACCGCGCCAAACCGTATCGACGTCCGATCATACCCATCCGTTCGTGCCGCCGCAGCCACGGCCGGGGGCAAAAGCGCGCCTGAAACGCTCGGGAAACCTTGGCGCGCCGCCTATTTAGGCCTTCCCGGCATCCTTTTCCAGCCGCTTGATCCAGCCCCGCGCCATTTTGCGCACGTTCTGTGGCGCGGTTCCCCCATAGCTGGTGCGGCTCGTGACCGAGCTGTCGACGGATAAGACGCTGAAAACCTCGGCGGTGATGCGCGGCTCGACCGCCTGCATCATCGGCCAGCGGCAGCTCCTCGAGCTCGACGCCCCTGGTCTCGGCAGCCTTGACGATCGTGCCCGGTGACGTGGTGCGCCTCGCGGAACGGCAGCCCGAGCGTCGCGCACCAGCCAGTCGGCGAGATCGGTCGCCGTCGAATAGCCCCGCCCGGCCGCCGCCCGCATGCGCCTCCGGCACCGGCTCCAGGTCCTCGACCATGCCGGTCATGGCCGCGACGGCGACGGCGAAGGCGTCGAGCGCGTCGAAGGTCGACCTCCTTGTCCTCCTGCATGTCCTTCGAATAGGTCAGCGGCAGGCCCTTCATGACGATCAGCAGGCCCTGGAAGGCGCCGGCGATACGCCCGACCTTGGCGCGGCACAGCTCGGCGGCGTCCGGGTTGCGCTTCTGCGGCATGATCGAGGAGCCGGTCGTGAAGCGGTCGGACAGCCGGACGAAGCCGAACTGCGGCGTCATCCAGATCACGATCTCCTCGGCGAGGCGGGAGAGGTGCATGGCCGAGATCGAGGCGGCAGCCAGCGTCTCCAGCGCGAAATCGCGGTCCGAGACGCCATCGAGCGAGTTGGCCGTCGGCCGGTCGAAGCCGAGCGCCGTGGCCGTCGCATGCGCGATCGATCGGGAACGAGGTGCCGGCCAGCGCCGCCGACCCGAGCGGGCACTCGTTGAGCCGGCGGCGGGCGTCGGCGAAGCCGCCGCGGTCGCGGCCGAGCATCTCGACGTAGGCGAGCAGATGATGGCCGAAGGTCACCGGCTGGGCCGGCTGCAGATGGGTGAAGCCCGGCATCACGACATCCGGCGTGCGCCTCGGCCTTGCGCGGCGAGCGCCCAGCTGCAGCTGCCTGCAGCAGCCGGTCGAACTGCGTCGAGCGGTCGCGCACGTAGAGCCGGAAATCGAGCGCCACCTGATCGTTGCGCGAGCGCGCCGTGTGCAGGCGGCCGGCGGCTGCGCCGATCAGCTCCGCTGAGCCGGCTCTCGACGTTCATGTGGATGTCTTCGAGCTTCGCGGAGAACTTGAACGTCGCCGCGCTCGATCTCGACCGCGCACCTGCTCGAGGCCCTTCAGGATCTCGCGCGCATCGGCCTTGGAGATGATGCCCTGGCGCGCCAGCATCTCGGCGTGCGCCTTGGAGCCGCGCGATATCCTGCGGCGCCATGGCCTTGTCGAAGCCGATCGAGGCGTTTATCTCGTCCATGATCTCGGCGGGTGACAGCTGCGAAGCGGCCACCCCACATCTTATTCGAATTGGAACGGGTCACGGCGGGCCTCTTCCATGGCATTTACATGATATCCGACACGCCTGAAGGACACGCATGACCAGCAAGCGCAGCGACAATCGAGCCGGCACGGCCGCGACCCCGGGGTTGCCCCTCAAGGTGTATGCGGCAGTCGGCGCCTTCTTCGCCGTGATCGGATTTGGCGCGGTATACGTTGCCGCGGGGGGCACTGACAATCGCAAAGGCGAGGCGCCCGCCGCGACGACGGCCGCGGCGCCCCTGCCCGCAAGCCGCGAGACCACGGTGGAAAGCGGCCAGCCGGCAGTGGTTGCGCAGGTCGCTGCGCCGTCGGCCGCCCCGCTCCCGTCCGGGCTCCCCACTGGACCGGGCCGCAATCCGCTCAGCGTCGGCGAGATGGCAGCGTTCGTCTTCAAGCCGACCCCCGAGCCTCTCCCCAAGGTCACCTTCGTCGATGCCGCCGGCAAGGAACGCACCCTCGACGACTGGAAAGGCAAGGTCGTCCTCCTCAACCTGTGGGCGACCTGGTGCGCGCCCTGCCGCAAGGAAATGCCCGGCCTCGACCGCCTCCAGGGCGAACTCGGCTCCGACAAATTCGAGGTCGTCGCCGTCAGTGTCGACCGCACCGGCACCGCCGGCGCCAAGAAATTCCTCGATCAGATCAACGTCGGGAAACTCGCCGTGCTCGCCGACCCGACCGCCCGCATGGGCACGACGCTGCGCGCCATCGGTATGCCCGCCACCCTCCTCCTCGACACCGAAGGCCGCGAAATCGGGCGCATGGTCGGCCCCGCCGAGTGGGATACGGCTGAAGGGAAGGAATTGATTAGGGCGGCGCTGAAGTAGCTGCTTTTTTACCGCGGTCGCCAACGCCTGCGGCTACTGCCGCCGCGGGGCTGCCTCGCCGGTAGGAGTTCCTACCGCGCGATCTTCGATCGCCACTCCCATTTATCAGAGCGCGCCTCATGCATAGAGGCGGCCGAAGGCCGCGAGGCGAGAATTCGACCGGGAGGGATACGACCCGCGGCGCCAGTAGGCGTCGCGCCAAAGGCGCGCCTCCGGCGCGGGCCGTTGGCGACCGCGAAAAAAAACCTAAACACTTAAATACTGCTCCTTCAACGCCGCGTCGGCGTCGAGGGCCGCGAGGCTGCCGGCGAAGCGGATATGGCCGCGATCGACGACGAAGGCGCGATCGGCGACGGCGCGGGCGAAGTGGAGGTTCTGCTCGGAGAGCAGGAGCCCGACGCCGCGCGCCTTGAGCGTGCGGATGGCGCCGGCGATGACCTCGACGATGACGGGGGCGAGGCCTTCGGAGGGCTCGTCGAGGAGCAGGAAGCGCGGGTTGCCCATGAGGGCGCGGGCGATGGTGAGCATCTGCTGTTCGCCGCCGGACATCTGGCCGCCCTTGCGGTCGCGCATGGCGGCGAGCGGCGGGAAGAGTTCGAACGCTGCATCGAGCGTCCAGGTTGCGGTTTCGCCGGGGCGCGGCGGCAGGCGGCCGACGGCAAGGTTTTCCGCGACCGTGAGATCCATGAAGACGCGGCGGTCCTCGGGGACGTAGCCGATGCCGGCGCGGGCGATGTGGTGCGTCGGTGCGCCGACGAGTTCGACGCCATCGAGGCGGATGATGCCGCGGCGCTCGGCGTCGAGTCCCATGATCGATTTCATCAGCGTCGATTTTCCGGCGCCGTTGCGACCGATGAGAACGGCGGCCTCGCCGGCCTCGACCGCGAGCGAGACCTCGAACAGGATCTGGGCGCGGCCGTACCAGGCATCGAGGAAGCGGATGTCGAGCAGCGTCATTTTTCCGCCCTCACCCTTTCCTGCCGGCGGCCGACAGCGTGTCGCCGCCGAGATAGACCTCGCGCACGAGCGGATCGGCGCGCACGTCGGCGGGGGCGCCCTCGGCTATGAGGCGGCCGCGGTTCATGACGACGACGCGATCGGCGTGGCCGAAGACGATGTCCATGTCGTGCTCGGTGAAGAGGACGGCGGTGCGGCGCTGGCGCGCCCGCTCGGCGACGAGGCGCATGAGGGCGCCGCGCTCGCGGGCGGCCATGCCGGCGGTCGGTTCGTCCATCAGCAGGAGAAGCGGGTCGTTGACGAGGGCGATCGCGAGTTCGACGCGCTTCAGGTCGCCATAGGCGAGAACCGAGCAGAGTGTCTCGGTCGCGTGTCCCATGTCTACCTCGGCGAGGCGGAGGCGGATCTCGTCGGCGTGGGCGGCGGCGACATCGGCGAGGCGGATGCGGAACTCGTCGGCGTGAGCGTCGGCGGCTTCGGCGAAGAGGCCGCTGGCGCGTTCGCGCGAGAGGATCGCGACGAGGAGGTTTTCCGCAACCGTCATCGAGGCAAACGTCTGAGTGATCTGGAAGGTGCGGGCAACGCCCGATCGCCACAGCGTGCGCGGTGGCCAGCCGGTGACGTCGCGGCCTTCGAGGAGGACGCGGCCGTGGTCGGGCGCGAGCTGGCCATTGATCATATTGAACGTCGTGGTCTTGCCGGCGCCGTTGGGGCCGATGAGTGCGAGAAGTTCGCCGGCGTAGACGCTGAAACCGATGCGATCGACGGCGCGGAAGCCCTTGAACGATTTGCCGATGCCGTCGACCGCGAGGATGGCTGCACTCATGGCGCGTCCTCCTGCCATGCGCGCCACTGGCGCAGCGTGCCGACGATGCCTTGCGGGAAAAGGACGGTGATGAGGATCAGCGTCGCGCCGAGGACGGCGTGCCAATAGGGCGTCACGCGCATGATCCAGTCCTGCAGCGTGACGAACACGAATGCGCCGACGACGGGGCCGACCAGCGTCTGCACGCCGCCGATCAGAACCATCGCGAGCGCGTCGACCGAGCGCGGGATGGCAAGTGAGTCCGGCGACAGCGAGCCTTTTGAGAAGACGTAGAGGGCGCCAGCTAGTCCCGCCGCGGCGCCGGCCGCAACGATGGCGCGCCATTGGACGAGGCGCACATCGACGCCGACTGCCTCGGCGCGGACGCGGGAATCGCGCGCCGCCCGCAGCAGGTAGCCGAGCGGCGCGTGGACCGTGCGCCAGACGAACAGGATCGCGAGGCCGGCCAGGACGAGCGTCGCAAAGTAATAGGCGGTCTTGCCGGAGAGCACGGCCGGCGGCCACACGCCAATGAGACCGTTGCTGCCGCCGGTGACGGCGTTCCACTGATAGGCGACGGCCCAGGTGATCTGTGCAAACGCCAGCGTCAGCATGGCGAGCGAGACGCCGGAGAGCCGCACGCAGAACCAGCCGAACACGACCGCGAGCCCGGCAGCGAACGCGACGCCCGCCGGCACCGCGATCAGGAACGGCGCGCCGGATTTCGCGGCAACCGCCGCCGCATAGGCGCCGGCGCCGAAGTAGGCGGCATGGCCGAACGACGCCATGCCGCCCGCGCCCATGATCAGGCCGAGGCTCGCGGCAAACAGCGCGAAGATGACAATGTCGGTCGCCAGCACGACCGTGTAGCGGTCGGCGATCAGCGGCAGTGCGATCAAAATGAGCGCAACCGACGCGAGCGGCCACGCGCGGCGGAGATCCGGCGTGGGGAGCGGCAAGATCGACGCGGCGGCGATGCGCTGCGGGGCCTGCGGCGTGCCGAACAGGCCCCACGGCCGGATCACGAGTACGACCGCCATGACGATGAATTCGGCGACCAGCGTCATTTTGGAGAAGGAGAACGCGACGCCAAGAATATGTGTCTCGCCGAGGCCGATGCACCACGCCTTGACGACGCTGATGATGACGGCTGCGACATAGGCGCCGGGCAGACTGCCGAGCCCGCCGACGACGGTGACGACGAACACGTCGGCAATGATGGTGAGGTCCATCGCGTGGTTGGCGGGCTCACGCGGCAGCGCCAGCGCACCGGCGAGGCCGGCGAGCAGCGAGCCCAGCGCGAACACGCCGGTGAACATCAGCGCCTGGTTGATGCCGAGGGCGGCGGCCATGTCGCGGTCCTCGGTGGCGGCGCGTACGCGCGTGCCCCAATCGGTCCGCTTGAGCAGCAGCCAGACGCCGAGGCCGACCAGCGGACCGAGCACCAGCAGCAGCAGATCGTACTCGGGAAATGGCTTGCCGAGGATCGAGACCGCGCCCGTCAACCCCGGCGCGCGCGGTCCCAGGATGTCCTCCGGGCCCCACAGGTAGAGCACCGCGTCCTTGATGACGAGCACGACGCCGAAGGTGGTGATGAGTTGCAGAAGCTCGGGCGCGCGGTAGATGCGGCGCAGGATTACGATCTCGATGAGCGCGCCGAGGATGCCGACGACGAGTGCGGCAAGGATCGCGCCGCCCCAGAAGCCGAGGAAGCCGCCGCCGAGCCGGTGATAAACAGTCACCGCCAGATAGGCGCCGACCATGAAGAACGAACCGTGCGCGAAGTTGACGACGCGGGTGACGCCGAAAATGAGCGTGAGCCCGAGGGCGACGAGAAACAGCAGCGACGCGCTCGCGAGCCCGTTCAGAGTCTGGATCAGGATCGAGGCGATCATGGCGGCCGGGCTCTTAGAGCGCGACGGCCGTGACCGGGGACGGTCACGGCGCGTTGCTTAAGCAAAGCCTACACGATTATTGCGGCCGCAGCTTTTTCACCACGTCATCCGGCGGCAGATGCTTCTCGCCGGGCTCGTAGCGCCAATCGGCCATCACGCCCTTGCCGTCCTTCACCGCAACGCGGCCGACGTAGGCGCCCATCGTCGACTGGTGATCGAGCGCGCGGTAGGTGATCTTGCCGAACGGCGTCATGTGTTCGAGGCCCTTCATCGCCGCGACGATCGCTTCGGGCTCGGTCGACTTCGCCTTGCGCAGGCCCTCGGCGACCGACATCAGCGCCGAATAGCCGACCACCGAACCGAGACGGGGATAGTCGTTGAATTTGGCGCGGTAGGCGTCGAGGAACGCTTTGTGCTCGGGGGTGTCGATCGCATACCAGGGATAGCCGGTGACGACCCAGCCGACCGGCGCCTCGTCGCGGAGCGGATCGAGATACTCGGGCTCGCCGCCGAGCACGCTGAACACCGGGCGGTCCTTGAAGAGGCCGCGCGTCGTCCCCTCGCGTACGAATTTCTGCAGATCAGCGCCGAACGTGACGTTGAAGATTGCGTCGGGCTTGGCGTCGGCAACGGCCTGGGCAACGCTGCCGGCGTCGATCTTGTTGAGCGGCGCTGCCTGCTCGACGACGAACTCCACGCCCGGCTGGCGCGCCGTCATGAGCTGCTTGAACGAGGCGATGGCGGACTGGCCGTACTCGTAGTTCGGATAGACCAGCGCCCAGCGCTTCTTGCCGAGCTTGACCGCCTCCTCGACCAGCATCGAGGTCTGCATGTAGGTCGAGGCGCGCAACCGGAACGTGTACTTGTTGCCGCCTTCCCAGACGATCTTGTCGGTCAGCGGTTCGGCGGCGATGAAGGGGAGCTGGCGCTGCTTGGCAAAATCGGCAACCGCGAGCCCGACGTGCGACAGGAAGGTGCCCGTCAGCAGAACCACGCCCTCGCGGCTCACGAGTTCCTCGGCCGTGCGCACGGCGTCGCCGGGCGTGCCGTTGTCGTCGCGCGAGACGACTTCCAGCGGCCGGCCGTTGATGCCGCCGGCCTTGTTAACCTCTTCGACGGCGAGCTCCCAACCCTTGCGATAGGGTTCCAGAAACGCCGGAATAGCCTTGTAACTGTTGAGTTCACCGACTTTGATCGGCGATTGGGCGACCGCGTTGCCCGCGATCGCCACGCTTATGCCGAGGATCGCACTTAGACTGCCCAGTCTCATCACACGTCGCTCCCAAATCTGCTGGCGGGATGAGGCGCACATCCGCGCACCATCCATTCCGCCTCGCCGGCCTGGTTACCATGCTGGCCGGCTCCACGGAAATACTATGGCCAGTTGCCTTCGTTGTCTGGTATTTCAGCATCTTGGCGGGCATTCCCGATGTGTGCGGCTTGCACACCACGCGGGCGGACCCAATGGATCGAGCGAGTAGGCGTGAATTGCGGATGACGACGGATCGATCGCTAACCAGGACCTTTGCCCAAGCACGCGAAGATAACCGTTCTCCATGCGTATCCTAGGGATTGTCAGCGAGACCCACGACAGCGGCCTTGCCCTCATCGAGGATGGAAGGCCCGTCCTCGTCCTCGAAGAGGAACGGCTGAGCCGCGTCAAGCATTCGCAGGATTTCCCGCGGGCCTCGGTGGCGGCGGCCCTCGAAAGCGGTCTCCTGCGGCCGGATGAGATCGATCTCATCGTCACCCCGTGGAAGGCATCGCGACTACGCAAGACGTTCCTCAAGGCGATCCTGGCGCATCCCCCGTCGAGCTTCAATCTCCTGCGCGCGAACGCCCATTCGACGCAGGCCAACAGCATCGTCATCTTGAACTTCTGGCTGAAGTACGGCCTCAAGCGCCAGTTCAAGCAGCGCCGCCTGCCGCCGCTGATCAGCGTGCCGCATCACCACGCGCACGCTGCGATCTATTTCGCCTCGCCCTTCGAGGAAGCCAACGTGCTGGTCATGGACGGCTACGGCGACGACGCCGCGACGTCCTCCTACGTCGGCACCGGCAACCAGATGAAGCGCTCCTGGCACGGCGACTTCTTCAACTCGCTCGGCATGGTCTACACCTTCGTCACCGCCCACCTCGGTTTCCAGCCGTTCGAGGAAGGCACCGTGATGGCGCTTGCCGCCCACGGCGACGACACCTACGTCGCGCGCTTCCGCGATACGATCCGGCTCGAAGACGACGGCCGCTACCGGATCAACATGGACTACTTCACGCACGACCGGTACGGGCTGCTCAAACCCTTCAGCGACAAATTCATCGCCACCTTCGGGCCGGCGCGACAGCCCGACGAGCCGCTCGGCGACCGACACATGGCGCTCGCCCGCGCGCTCCAGGTGCGGATCGAGGAAACCGTGCTGCACATCGCGCGCGGCGCCCAGGCGGCCAATCCATCGCGCAATCTCGTGCTCACCGGTGGCGTCGCGCTCAATTGCGTCGCCAACGCCCGCGTCCTCGCCGAGACGGACTACGAGAACGTCTGGGTGCCCCCGTGCGCCTCCGACACCGGCGCCCCGCTCGGCGCGGCGCTGTGGCACTACCATCATCGCTTGAAGTACCCGCGCACGTTCACGATCACGCACCCCTTCTACGGGCTCGAGGAGAGCGACGACGCGATCCGGGCGGCGCTCGACGCGGCCGGCCTCGAGTATCAGCGGCTCGATGACGCCGCGCTGTTCGATCAGGTCGCGCGAGATCTCGCCGACGGACACATCGTCGGCTGGTTCCAGGGCCGCTTCGAAATGGGCCCGCGCGCCCTCGGCAACCGCTCCATTCTCGCCGACCCGCGCCATCTCAAGACCAAGGACCGCATCAACACGCGCATCAAGTATCGCGAGAGCTTCCGCCCGTTCGCGCCGGCTGTCCTCGTCGAGCACGCGCGCGACTATTTCGAAATCACGCAAGACGATCCGTTCATGACGATGGCGCCGCGCGTGCGCAAGGACAAGCTCGACGTCATTCCGGCCGCCGTGCACGTCGATGGCACCGGGCGCATCCAGACCGTCGAGCGCAGCGCCAATCCGCGCTACTACGCCGTCATCGAAGCGTTCATGCGCCGCACCGGCGTGCCGGTCCTCATCAACACGAGCTTCAACCGCCAGGAGCCGATCGTCGCCACCGCGCGCGAAGCAATCTCGTGCTACCTGCGCACCGAAATGGACGCGCTCGCGCTCGGCAATTTCTACACCCGTGACCGCAATCGCGCGACCGAGGCGCACGCCCGCTCGAGCTTCGCCGTGCGCGAGGAGAACCTCGTCGGCGGGGAATAGAGTTTCTTGCCGCGGTCGCCAACGGCTTCGCCTACTGGCGCCGCGGGGCTGCCTCATGGTTGCATTCGTACCAGCGGCCTTCGGCCGCTACCTAAAAAGCGACTCCGCATCATTCGGTGGCGGCCGAAGGCCGCGAGGTAAAATCTCCAACCGGCGAGGCAGACCCGCGGCCGCAGTAGCCGAAGGCGTTGCGGACCGCGGCAAGAAAAAGCGAAGCGGACCGCGGCACATAACGCGTGTAGAGTACCTCCAAGCAAACTCACCACAGGAGGCACAACATGCTGAAGCGCTTTGGCGTAGCCGCCTTGCTGCTGGCCGCGTGGCCGGCGCTGCTGCAGGCCCATCACGGCTGGGGCAGCTACGATTCCAAGAACCCCGTCACCGTCACCGGCAAGATCCTGACGTCGGTCTACGAGAACCCGCACGCGACGCTCACGGTGCAGGGCGCCGACAGGGTGTGGACTGTCACGCTGGCGCCGACGTCGCGGATGCGCAATCGCGGCGCGATCCCTGAGATGATCCAGGTCGGCAACGAGATCACCGCATTCGGGTATCCATCGACTACCGAGAAGGACGAGATGCGGGCCGAGCGCGTCACCGCAGGCGGCAAAACGATCGAGATGCGCTGATGAATGCCGCCGCGCCGGGGTTTCTCATCGCGCTGGAGACTTCCGAGATTGGGGTACTTATCCGCCAGTCGATCTGGATCTACCCGATCGCGAACATCGCGCACGTCGTCGCCATCGCACTGTTTGCAGGCGCCATCGCGGTGATGGATGTCCGCATGATGGGCGGAATGGCCGGTTCCGATCCGGCCCGCGTCGTGCGTGGCGCCCGGCGCGCGGTGGTCGTTGCACTGATCGCCGTACTGCTCTCCGGCGCAGTCCTGTTCACGGCCGAAGCGAGCCATGTCGCGCTCAACCCGGTGTTCCAGATCAAGATGGCCCTCATCGCGTTCGGCCTCGCACACGCGCTGTTCATGGGCGGCCGCGCGGTACGCGCGCTCGACGGCCTCGGCCCGCAGGCGCCGATGCCGGGTTTCGCCCGCTTTGCCGGGGCGCTCTCAATGCTGACCTGGCTCTCCGTCGTCGGGTTCGGTCGGTATATCGCGTATCATTGAGGAGCGGCACGCCAATGGCGCGACGCTTGGTGATACGGCGCAGCGCAGCAGCGACCGGGGCGAGACATGAGCGACGAGGCGACCTCCGAGACCGGCGCGGCCCGCGCTCCGTGGCATGCGCGCGTGCTCACGATCTTCCCGGACATGTTCCCGGGTCCGCTCGGTGTGTCGCTGGTCGGGCAGGCGCTGGAGGACGAGATCTGGCAGCTCGATTGCGTCGACATCCGCGACTTCGGCCTGACCAAGCACCGCACCGTCGACGATACGCCGGCCGGCGGCGGCGCCGGCATGGTGATGCGTGCCGACGTGCTCGCGGCCGCGATCGATAATGCACGCGAGGACATGGCGGGCGTGCCGCTGATCTATCTGAGCCCGCGCGGCCGGCCATTGACGCAGGCGCGGGTGCGGGAGCTTTCCGCGGGGCCGGGCGCGATCCTGCTGGCGGGCCGCTTCGAAGGCGTCGACCAGCGCGTGATCGATGGCCGCGGGCTCGAGGAGATTTCAATCGGCGACTACGTGCTGTCGGGCGGCGAAATGGCGGCGATGGTGCTGATTGACGCGTGCGTGCGGCTGCTGCCGGGCGTGCTCGGCGCCAACGCGTCGCTCGATGAGGAAAGTTTCGAGAGCGGACTGCTGGAGTATCCGCAATACACGCGGCCGCGCGAGTGGGAGGATCACGCGATCCCCGAGGTGCTGCTGTCCGGAGATCACAAGCGCATCGCGGCGTGGCGGCGGGCGGAAGCGGAGCGTTTGACACGCGAGCGCCGACCCGATCTGCTCGATGGTGCGCCGGCCGCGCGGCCGAAGCCCGGGGGTTGACCGATGACACAGCTCACCTCGACCGCCGATGCGCCGGCGCCGACCTGCCCGGCGGATCCGATCGGGCGCGGCTATCGGCCGTTCGATCACGCCGGCATGTACGAGTTTCTGGCCGGGGCGCGCGCACAGGCGCCGGTGTTCTTCTGCCCGGAGATCAACTACTGGGTGGTCACGCGCCGCGCCGACGTCCTGCCGATCCTGCGTGATGCCGTGAACTATTCAGCGGCGATCGCCATGGCGCCGGTGCAGCCGCTACCGCCGGCCGTGCTCGCCTACTTCCAGCGCGAAGGCTACGGCGTCGAGGCGACGCAGGTGAGCTGCGATCCACCCAAGCACACGCGCATCCGGAATTTTGCCGGCCAGTTGTTGTCGCAGAAGCGGTTGCTGGCGTTAGAGCCGGCGGTGCGGACGATCGTCGCGCGGTTCTGCAATCGCCTCGAAGGCCGCGGCCGCGTCGACATGGTCGCCGACTTCGCCTACGAATTACCGGCGCTGGTGGTTTTCCAGCTCCTCGGGATTCCCGACGCCGATACGCCAAAGATCAAGGCGTGGGCCGACGACCGGCTGCTGTTCACGTTCGGCGCGCTCGACGAGGCGGGCCAGCTCCGCGCCGCCGCGCGCATGGTCGACTACTGGCGCTACTGCTTAGCCCTCGTCGAGGATCGCCGCCGCGCGCCGGGCGACGACTACGCCTCGCAGCTTCTCGCCATGCGCGATGGCGACGACGCTCGCCTCACCGGGAACGAGATCGCGAGCCTCGTGTTCGGCCTCCTGCTCGCGGGCCACGAGACGACGACGAACATGACCGCGAATACGCTCCATGCGCTGCTCGCGCAGCGTGACCAGTGGGAGCGCCTCGTGCGCGAGCCCGCGCTCATCCCCAATGCGGTGGAAGAAACGCTGCGCTTTGCCTCGTCCGTCGTGTGCTGGCGGCGTCGCGCGCTGGTCGATGTTGAGATCGGCGATATCGCGATCCCGCAAGGATCGAACATCCTGCTGGCGCTCGGGTCAGCCAATCACGACGAGGCGCACTTCGCGGCGCCCGAGACGCTCGACATCACGCGGGGCAATGCCCGCGAACACGTCTCGTTCGGGCACGGGCTGCATTTCTGTCTCGGCGCGCCGCTCGCGCGTCTCGAGCTCCGAGTGATCCTCGAAGAGCTGACGCGCCGTTTTCCGGCCATGCGCCTCGCGCCGGATTTGCCCCTCGACATGATCCGCACGATTGCCTTTCGCGGCCCGCAGGCGCTGTGGGTCGACCTCAAGGAGACATGCACATGAGCCTGCTGATCCTCGGCCTCGCCATCTTCATCGCCATCCACCTCGTGCCGACCCAGGCGCATGTCCGCGCGGGCGGCGTCGCGCGCTTTGGCGAGGGCGGCTACAAGGGGATTTTCACGCTCGCAGCTTTCGTCGGCCTTATCCTCATCATCTATGGCTTCGGGCAGGCGCGCTTTCAGCGTCCGGCAATCCCCAGCTCTGGATCCCGCCGGCCTGGACGCGCCACGCGACGATGACGCTGATGCTGCCGGTGTTCATCCTGCTCGCTGCCGCCTACCTGCCGGGCGCGCATCACGCGGCGGAAAAACATCCAATGCTGCTGTCGGTGAAGCTGTGGGCCTTCGCGCATCTCCTCATCTCGGGGCGTCTCGCGCAGCTCCTGCTGTTCGGCGGGCTGCTCGCCTGGGCCGTGTTCGATCGCATCTCGCTCAAGCGCCGCGGCGCGGCGATCAAGAGCGGCCCGCCGCGCAACGATATCATCGCCTTGGTGATCGGCCTCGTCGCCTACGCGTTCATGCTGAAGTGGGGCCACGCGCTCCTCATCGGCGTTCCGCTCATTCCCTGAGGCCCCATGCTGTCGCTCGACCTCATTGCCTTCCGACGTTCGCCGTCCTGTTCGGCGGCTATCACCACATCTCCGGCTACCGGTCACTGGTCGACCGCAGCATCGTCGGCGCGGTCCAGGCGCAGCGCGTCGCCTGGATGCGCTATATGGCCGAGCGCGACGTGCGCATCGTCGACGCGCAGCTTCTCGCCTCGCTGACGCAGGGCAATGCGTTCTTTGCCTCGACCTCCGCGATCGGCATCGGTGGTCTCGCCGCGATGATCGGCTCCGGCGACAAGGTGCAGGGCCTGTTCGAGCGGCTGCCCTATGCCGCGCAGGCGACGGTCGTCGTCTGGGAGCTGAAACTCGTGCTGCTGATCACGATCTTCATCTACGCGTTCTTCAAGTTCGCATGGGCATTCCGCCTGTCGCACTACGCCGCGATCATGATCGGCGCGACGCCGATCGCCGACGGCAGCAATCGCATCGAATGCGACGATCACGCTTCGCGCACGGCGCAACTCGTCGGCATCGCCGCCGAGCATTCCAACGGCGGTTTGCGCGCCTTCTACTACGCGATCGCGGCGCTCGGCGTGGTTCTATCACCCGCTCGCGTTCATGGCCGCAACGCTGTGGGTGCTCGTGATCCTGATGCGGCGCGATTTCTTCTCGCGGTCTCGGCGGCTGATCTTCGGGCCCAACGCACGAGCCCAAAAGAAACGGGCCGGGCTGACCAGCCCGACCCCGAAATCGTAGTCGTTCGCCGTCGATCAGCCGAGCTGGCTGACGAACTTCGCGCGATGTAGACCTGGAGGCCCTCGAGCCGCCCTCGTGGCCGTAGCCCGAATCCTTGACGCCGCCGAACGGCATCTCGGGCAGCGCGAGGCCGTGGTGGTTGATCGTCACCATGCCGTGGTCGAGCGCGTCGGCGACCTTGGCCGCGGTCTTGGCGTCCTTGGTGAAGGCATAGCTCGCGAGGCCGAACGGCAGCTTGTTGGCCTGCTTCAGCATCGTCGTCCGTGTCCTTGAAGCGCAGCATGATGGCGACCGGGCCGAACGGCTCCTCGGTCATGATGCGCGCGTTCGCCGGCACGTCGGTCAGCACCGTCGGCTCGAAGAAGTTGCCCTGGTTGCCGATCCGCTTGCCGCCGGTCGCGACCTTGGCGCCCTTCTCCTGCGCGTCGCGGACGAAGCTTCGCATGGCATTGACGCGGCGCGGGTTGGCGAGCGGGCCCATCTTGGTCGTCGGGCTCGAGGCCGTCGCCGACCTTGATGCCCTTGGCGATGGTCGGTGAACTTGCCGACGAACTTGTCGTAGACCTTCTCGTGCACGAAGAAGCGCGTCGGCGAGATGCAGACCTGGCCGGCGTTGCGGTACTTCATGGCGCTGATCAGCTTGGCGACGTCGTCGGTGTCGACGTCGTCGAAGACCAGCACCGGCGCATGGCCGCCGAGCTCCATCGTCACGCGCTTCATGTGCAGGCCGGCGAGCGCCGCGAGATGCTTGCCGACCGGCACCGAGCCGGTGAACGAGACCTTGCGCATGATCGGATGCGGGATCAGGTACTCGGAGATTTCAGCCGGCGCGCCGTAGACGAGGTTGAGGACGCCCGCCGGCACGCCCGCATCATGGAAGCAGCTCACGAGGCCGATCGGCGAGCCCGGCGTCTCTTCCGGGCACTTGAGGATGATCGAGCAGCCGGCCGCCAGCGACGCCGCGATCTTGCGCACCGCCTGGGTGACGGGGAAGTTCCACGGGCAGAAGCCGGCGACGGCGCCGACCGGCTCCGGATCACCATGTTGCGCACGCCGTCGGCGCGGGCCGGGATGATGCGGCCGTAGGCGCGGCGGCCCTCCTCGGCGAACCAGTCGATGACGTCGGCCGCGCCGACCAGCTCCATCTTGGCCTCGGCCAGGACCTTGCCCTGCTCCTGCGTCAGCACGCGGGCGATCTCGTCGGCGCGCGCGCGCAGATATCGGCGGCCTTGCGCAGGATCTTGGAGCGCTCGAACGCCGACACCTTGCGCCAGGTGGCGAAGCCCTTCTCGGCCGCCTTCAGCGCCTTATCGAGATCGGGCGGCCCGCGTAGCCGAGCGTCGCCAGCGGCGTATTCTTGGCCGGGTTCATGACATCCTGGGACTTGCCCGACGTCGGCTCGACCCAGGTGCCGTCAATGTAGTGATTGAGGGTTTCGTACTGCATCGATCGCTGCTCCTGACTGCGACGCCAAATGACCGGCCCTGACTTAGCGGCTGCACCAGTGGCTACGCAAGGAAATTCCCGCGCGGATACAACGCCTGCGGCAGCCAGCTTGCGTGATGCAAATAAGAACCGTGTTAGAATGCGC